>DXFL01000015.1 GCA_019114445.1 Candidatus Barnesiella excrementigallinarum | reverse complement strand
CGAACAGAGAAGTTAAGCCCCGTCACGCCGATGGTACTGCGCAAGTGGGAGAGTAGGTAGCCGCCACTTAAAGAAGAGCCGGAAGGAAGTCGAACGAGACCATCCTCCGGCTCTTTTTTTATGCCTATATGCCCGTGCGATTGTTTGTCGCGCTCTGCCGGATTTCAAAGTTAATGCGGAATGATTTATTACTCCTTCGGCCTAATGTGAGGTAGTAGGGTATTGTTTTGGGATTATTCTTGTCATAGTCGAAAGAAAAAAGTAAAATCTTTTGTTTTTCAAATAAAAAGCGTGTACCTTTGCAGTCCGATTATTACCCAAATTTGAGAAAATTTGAATGGCAGACGTGATTCCTTTGGCCGGGAATGTATGTGCTGCTGTTATTTAAGTGTTTAATTATTAAAACAATAAACGGTGGATACTTTAAGTTATAAGACCATTTCTGCAAACAAAGAGACCGCTAAAAAAGAGTGGGTTGTGGTTGATGCAACCGATCAGGTTTTGGGTCGTATGTGTGCAAAAGTTGCTAAAATATTGCGTGGTAAATATAAACCGTGCTATACTCCTCATGTAGATTGCGGTGATAACGTGATTATCATCAATGCCGATAAGGTGCAATTGACGGGTAAAAAATGGACAGATCGCGTGTATCTGAATTTTACGGGTTATCCCGGCGGCCAAAGAGAATTGTCTCCTGCCGATTTGATGAAAAAAGGAGAATCGAGATTATTCAAACGTGTGTTGAAAGGTATGCTTCCCAAAAACAAATTGGGCGCTCAACTGCTGAGAAACGTTTATATCTATGCAGGAAGCGAGCATCCTCACGCTGCACAAACCCCCAAAACAATAGATATTAACACCCTTAAATAAATAATATGGAAGTAGTTAATGCATTAGGCAGACGTAAAGCTGCAGTAGCACGAGTATTTGTTAGCGAAGGTTCGGGTGTAATTACCATAAACAAAAGAGAGTTGGCTGTTTATTTCCCCTCTTCGATACTTCAATACATTGTAAAGCAACCGCTGGAAAAATTGGGCGTTGCCGAGAAATACGATATTAAAGTGAATTTGGATGGCGGAGGTTTCAAAGGACAAGCCGAGGCTCTTCGTTTGGCGATTGCCCGTGCATTGGTGAAAATCAATCCTGAGGATAAACCGGCGTTGAAATCGGAAGGCTTTATGACTCGTGACCCGCGTGCCGTTGAACGTAAGAAACCGGGACGTCCCAAAGCTCGTAAGAGATTCCAGTTCAGTAAACGTTAATATGCAACGGCTTCGAGCCGAAGATATATTTGTGTTTAGTATCCAAACCGCAAGGACTTTCCTGTTTGTAGGAAACTACCTTGAGGTTGTATAAGTAGAATGTAAACAATTAAACAAACAAAAAAATGTCTATTACTAATTTTGACCAATTATTGGAAGCCGGAGTTCATTTCGGCCACTTGAAAAGAAAATGGAATCCTGCTATGGCTCCTTATATCTTCATGGAGCGTAACGGTATTCATATTATCGACTTGTACAAGACCGTAGCCAAAGTTGACGAAGCTGCCGCTGCATTGAAATCGATTGCCAAATCGGGCAAGAAGATTTTGTTCGTCGCTACTAAAAAACAAGCTAAACAAGTGGTTGCCGACAAGGCTTCTGCCATCAATATGCCTTATGTAATCGAGCGTTGGCCGGGTGGTATGTTGACCAACTTCCCCACAATCCGCAAGGCTGTGAAGAAGATGTCGACGATCGATAAAATGGAGAAAGATGGAACGTTTGACAATTTGTCGAAACGTGAGAAATTGCAAATTGCCCGTCAACGTGCCAAATTGGAGAAAACCCTCGGTAGTATTGCCGACTTGAACCGTCTGCCTTCGGCTCTGTTTGTTGTCGATGTGTTGAAAGAACACATTGCCGTACGCGAAGCCAACCGTTTGGGTATTCCCGTATTTGCTATGGTCGATACAAACTCCAACCCCAATGATGTAGATTTCGTTATTCCGGCTAACGACGATGCTTCGAAATCGATCGAAGTAATCCTCGACGCTGTGTGTGGCGCTATTGCCGAGGGATTGGAAGAACGTAAGGCCGAAAAGGTTGATGCTCCCGCCGAAGGCGAAGAGGCTCCTGTAAAGAAAGAACGCAAAACTCGTATCGCTCGTAAAAAAGCAGAAGATGAAGAGGTTGCCGAATTGACAGAGGAAGCTGCTGACGCCGAAGAAAAAGAGGTAGAAGAATAAAAAATAATCAAAGACAAAGAGTGGAGCCTTTTCTTTGACTTCACTCTTTGTTTGTTTCTAATTATAAAAATAGGAGATTAAGTATATGGCTGTTACAATGGCTGAAATCAGCAAGCTGCGTAAACTTACGGGAGCCGGCATGATGGATTGCAAAAACGCTTTGACCGAGACCAACGGAGATATCGAAGCTGCAAAAGAAATTATTCGTAAAAAAGGCCAGGCAGTGGCTGCAAAACGCGAAGACCGCGAAGCCTCCGAAGGCTGTGTGTTGGCTGCCGCAAAGGGCGATTTCGCTGCTATCGTAGCCTTGAAATGCGAAACCGACTTCGTTGCCAAAAACGAGTCGTTCGTAGCGTTGACGAAATCGATCCTCAATGCTGCCATCGAGGCAAAAGCCGCCGACATCGAAGCTGTAAAGGCTTTGGTTATCGATGGTACTCCGGTTGCTAATCTGATCGTTGACGAAATCGGTAAAACCGGAGAAAAGATGGAACTCGGTTATTACGAGGCTATCACAGCTCCTTATACCACTGCTTATATTCACCCGGGAAACAAATTGGCCACCGTTGTAGGCTTCAATTTGGCCGATACCGATTATCAAGTAGCTCACGATGTGGCTATGCAGGCTGCTGCTATGAGCCCTATCGCTGTTTGCCGCGAAGAGGTTCCTGCCGATGTCGTTGAAAAAGAACTCGAAATCGCTAAGGAAAAAGCTCGCCAAGAGGGTAAAAAAGAAGAAATGCTCGATAAGATTGCACAAGGCCGTTTGAACAAATTCTATCAAGAGGTTTGTTTGCTCGAACAGGCTTTTGTGAAAGATCCCAAACAAAGCATTCAACAATACCTCCATTCGAGCAATAAAGAGCTTACGGCAGTTGCTTGCAAACGTATTACTCTTAACGAGGAATAATCGACTGTTCGATAGAATAACAAAGGGGCGAGCTTATGCAACTCGCCCCTTTCTTGTATAGGAGGGGAGTTTGTGGTTGTGTGTAGATGTGTGTAGATGGCTTTGTCTGCATGGAAAACTGAAAAACTAAAAAATCTTTTTTATTTCTCAAATATAAGTCGTATCTTTGCACCACTCAAAAAGAGGAATCGACTATGGAGAGATGGCAGAGTGGTCGATTGCGGCGGTCTTGAAAACCGTTGAACTGAGAGGTTCCGGGGGTTCGAATCCCTCTCTCTCCGCAATAAAGGGTGTAAATCAAGTAGTTACGAGATTTACACCCTTTATTACACCCAAAAATGTAAAGTTGGGTGTTTATTGAGAGTCAAAAGAAAAATAGGATACTATATTTGACAATAATATCCTATTTTTAATTTAATAAGATTATCGTGGCTTTAATATTATTCTCCACGTATAAACATATTCTGATAGTTAATCACAAGCCGTTTGAATGACAATACGAAGTCCGCTCCCAATGAACCTGAAAACAACTGGCTGCTGGATTCTGTATTCTTAACGACTTCCGTATCATATAATGTTATAGTAGTACCTGCTGCCTTAAAACAGAACTTTGGCAATGTGACTGCTGTTGTCTGCGATATCCCACCAAAGCCTCCACGGGAAGTTGCATGTTCTGCAAGCCCCTCAATGGCATGAGGAAATATTTTTGCGAATTTGTTCCCCAAATCGGACTTTACGTTTCCGGTGTCAAAAATCAGATCAAAAGGTTTCTCATTATAATTTATCCGTACCTGTGGCGTATTTGAAGACAGATACATATTCGGCTCTCCGCCTGACGCTTTGTAAGGGAAAACATACTTGCCAGCTTCATTGTCTATGATTATTTCCCGTGTGTCCCTGATAAAGTTATAACCAAGCACTCCGTCAAATGTAAATACAGAATCCAGTTCATTGTCGGGAGGGGCAACCATAAAAACAGGATTATGATATACCAGTTCTCCTATTTTCATAGAATCTGCCGTGGCGAGTTTCACAAACCCAATCTCCATACCTGATACGGGAATAGAATCTGCCACAATTTTCAAACCTGCTTCTTTCGCATATTTCTCTGAAACGAAATTGCCAAAAGAACAGCCTGTATCGAAAATGTAATTTTTCGTTATTCCGTTTACTTCCACCGGTATATAAATATGTTTGCCTCTTCCTACAGTTTCCACACTCATCAGCACTGTAACATCTCGATTGGGACGTTCAAGATAAGGCTTTGGCACATTGGCAAGGGCTTTGCCTACTTTTTCTATAAACACAAAACTATAAAGAGATTCAAATGGTACAGATTGTTTAAGTGCATTAACCAAATCTTCTCCAACTTTTCCGGCTTGTTCGTACATTCCTAAATTTAAAAGATTCATACCCTGTAAAGCAGCCATTCCTATTGAGGTTTCTGCCCCCATTTCTTCTTGATGATATAACAATAGGCTATCAAGGGCAATAGCAGCATTTTCCAGTTTGTTAAATCCAATACCCAACTGCGCTTCCGCTACGAAGTTAAGCATTTTAACGCTTACGGAGTCTTTCAGATTCGGGTATTCTTTTCTCAATTGGAATAAATCACCGCTGTTCAGGATTTCTCCCATTTTTATATCTGCCTGTGTTTGTGAATAGACAGAATTATATCCGAACAAGAAGGCAATAAGAATGAATGAAAGTCTATTTGCAATTTTCATACTAATTGTATAATGATAGATTAAACATAAAGTAAATATAATAAATAAAACATGAAAAGGAGCTATCAAAATATATTTGATTACTCCTCTTTACGTGATTTGATTAATTTAACAATTACAATTTGAAGCCTCTACTTTTTCTTGGTTCTTCTGTCGGTCTTCGTAAACTTTGCCGTAATTTATCAAACTGCTCTTTGAACCATTCTCCCATCTGTATCCTGTTTATAGTCAGTATAAGCTTACCGCTATCCATCGGATGTTTCTCAACCTTGAAAATATCATTTTTGATGTCAAACTTACGTCTGTGTTTCTCGGAATAAATTTTGCCACTACATTGTATGGCTTCTTTCTTTGTCAAGAGGTTTTCTATCATATCATTGGTAAATCCGATAATAATGCTTAGTTTTCTATTCTCAACATCTCTTTGAATATAGGAAACCGTTTTGGGCTTTTTCAAGTAAGGTGTTCAGTTGGGATATTTCCCTGTCTTTGGGATTAAGTGTCTCTCCGCAATAAAGGGTGTGAATCAAGCGATTGCGAGATTTACACCCTTTTTCACACCCAAAATGTAATTTGAGTGTTCCTCTTTCCCCTCTTTTAAATTTCGTTCTTAATTTGAGAGATAGAATAATTGCCACGATTATTCCCATTCATGGTTGCAGTATGTTTGTTATTGGTCCCTCCGGGTCATCAATTAGAAAAATCGGTTAATCTGTTGGATAAATAAAAGGGATAAGAGAATGTTGTAATTTACCCTTTTATCCCTTTGGGAATATATTCTTATGGCAGAGAATGCTATATTAATCAATAAATATATTCGACGTCCGATTTTTTGAAGCGGAGAATGCGGGTATCGTAACTGCTGGCTCCGTTTTTCATCATGTATAGGTTGCCCATGCCTCCGTTCATATACCACCCTTCGCCGGTGGGGGAATAAACGCCGAAGAGGATATTGTTATAGTGGCCGGAGTGCAGGATCCCGGTGTCGTTCCACTGGGCTGCCGGGCCATACCATACGAGGGGCTCATACTCCGGGAAATCGGGACTCGACATGGCGATATATATGATATCCGAGATGGTCATGGAGCCTACTTGTATGTTGTTTTTCCGAAGTTGTTGGCGTTTTATTTTCGAATGCCCGTTCCACGGATTTTTTAGCGTATGTGTTCCGTTGTACATCATCCAAATATAATCGGTGGCGTCGAATAATCGGTTGAACTCTTCCATAGAGGGGAGTTCGTATCCGTCGGGCGACAGCGCTGTCGAGGGTAATTTATTGATATGTACTTTTTCTTCTCGTGTGAATCCGTCGAGGACAATTACATTGTTTTTTTCTATGACTGGCATTCCTTGTCCGCTATCCCCTTGATAGGCCCAGCCCCAAAGATTAAAGAAATCTTCCGTCGTGCATGATGTAAGGTATTGGAAAACAGTAGCGTTGGATTGCGCTGCCGGATCTGACGAGGAAAGTATTTGATCTTCGAAATTCCTTGAATTTTTAATCGCATTGTATTTGCACCACCATACTCCATGCAACCAAGTCACAGGCAGTCCATAATTGCGGCGGATTACGGTATACTCTTCTCTATCGGATTTGCCTTTTTTATTTTGGATCACAAGAGTGGCCGATTGTTTCCTTCCATTGGCCGTAGTGTCATTGGGCCGCCAACCTCCCAATACGCGATACACGTTACTGCCACTTTGGGCATCGATTCTTATCCAAGAATCTTCTCCTTCCTCAAATTCGGCGACCATCTCTTTTTCGGGAGGAAGTGTAAAAATTCCGAATTCATTATCTATATAACGGTTAAAATCGCAGGTGTATGTATCTATTCCAAATTCTAATATTCCTTCATAGGTTGTAGGGTTTCCCGTCATTCTTATCAGTATATTGTCTTCGGGATAAGAATGATTCAATCCCTTTCGATGAAAATAAACTGGGAGATCTACTGTTTTCATATTGGGGGAATACAGTTTTTTATGAATTCTGAAAAGATTTATTCCGGCTAAGGAGGTTGCGGTTTTATTTTTAAATTTTTCGATCGAGACTGGTTCTACGGTTAACGAGTTATCAGCTACCGGAAAGACTTCCAATTCGCTATCGCTTTTTATGGCGACGATAAAATCGGTTTCCAAATGAGGTAGTATGAGCATGGTCCCCTCTTGGGCCACAGTTACATTATGTGGTATATCTGTAAGTAATGAATCTATGATAAGCTGGTCGTCTATTCCCGGTTTCAAGGCTGTATCTCCACCGTTTTTCCATTCTTCAACTGTTAATTGTACATCTTTATCCAAAACATCTTTACGAAGGGTTATGGAATAAACTGTATTGCGCGATATTTTTTCCGGCAGATTTGTTTCAAGGGCGTATTCTTTGCCGTCTATCGAAGCCTTTAACTCTACCTTTAACTCTGTATTATTTTGTTCGTAGAGGTATAGAATTCCGTTTTGGTTGTCATGATAAGGTTGTTCCGGGATAAGTGGAATATCAATTACAGGGCAGTTCTCCGGGGAAACCTCCTCTGATTGTGGGAAGAGATAGGCTTTTGTCTGTACATTCTTAAATGTTATCTCTTTTACTTCGACGGTCCCAGCCACAGCAATTCTTAAATCGAAACGGGCTGCCACTCTTTTTAGGGATACTAGGATTAAATGGTCAGATGTTGTATAGTTAGTTAGAGATATAACTCCAGTATATGCCATTTCGGCTTTCCCGTTTGCCGAATGTATGATAGTTTCGACCCACTGTTGTTCTGGGAAACTTGGTTCGGGAGATATGAAATCCGGTAAAAGCGAGGCATTTGCTACAATATAAAGATTCCCTTTCATGACGTCAAGTGGAAACTCATATTTGCTTTCGGTACGTTTAACGTCGGTATATTCTTTTACAAATTTCCCTTCATCAAAAAGGTATGCACTGATATTTTCTATATTGGTTTCACGATTATCCTCGATATAATTGTCTGAAAAGAGATGGGATATTTCTGCACAAATTATCCTGTCTGTATTTTCGAAATGGTTCTCTTTATCGAACTGGTCGTTGCATGATAAACAGATTAGAAAAGTTGGTATAAAAAATAAATTTAAATATATCTTTTTCATCACATCTATGTCTTTTTCTATGTATAACAAGATAATGGCAGACTATATCCCATCTCTTTTTAGTTTCATACGATTAGAGAGCTTGGGGTACAAACTCGGTATCGGTTCCTTCTTCCCATTCGTCAAAAGAGACTTCGATTGTTACATCTATGACATCTTTGCGCACGGTTATCGTATAGATCGTGTTGCGTTTGATGTCTTCAGAAAGGGCTTTGGTCAGGGTATGATGTTTCCCGTCGATAATTACATCTACGCTTATTTCGAGATTCCCTTTTGCTTGTTCATACGCATACAATACAGCCGAAGTATCTTTGGTAAGAGGCGAATCGAAAGAGACGGTCATATCGTTAAATGTGGCTTCTCTTGGAGTATATTCGCTTATGGCCGGGAAAAGGGTTCCCGATTGGGCCGCGTTCTTCAATGTGATACTGCTTACAGAGGCTACGCCGGCGGTTCTTATATTCAAATCAAAACGGGCAAAACCTCTTTTCAGACTTACAGGAAATACAGTCTGGGAGTTACTCATGTCATTAAGACTTAAACTTCCCGAATAGAAATGTACCGGTGTATTGTTTTTCATCGTCATACATTTTGTCAGCCACTCTTCCTCTGTTATATCTTGACTTTTCAGTTCTTCCAAATTGATTTGCTCATTGGTGTTTGCCAATACATACAATGTTCCGGCATGTCTCTCGATTTGTATGCCAAAGCTGCTCTCCGAGGGGATAAGATCGTTATAAATTTGGGTCATCTTCCCGTCTTCAAAAATACAAGCCTGTATATCTGTTATCTTGTTTTCGTTTTCTATGGTTTGTCCGATACCTTCATATTTTGTTATAGAAGTTTTTACAATTCTGTTCCCACCTTCATCGGGTAAAGTGGGTGTTGTTGCATCATCATTTGTACATGATACTAATACGCCTAAAAACGCGAATGTTCCATAAAAAAGATTTTTTTTCATCATTGAGTTTTTGTTAAAGTTCAACATTTATTTTATCATAGGTATTTTCAATATCAATCGTAAATATATTCTACGGGAGTTTTAATGCATCTTATCAGTCTTGTCTTGGTTGCATTATTTGCCGCATATTTAATCCAATTTTGATTTGGTTTTTCTTGGCTTGCATATCCTTCCATTACCCAAGTTTGACTACTGTTCCCATAAGTTGCAAGGAGCAAGTTCATTCTCGCGATATTTCCATGAACGGTATCCCATTGGTGCCCCAAGCCATTAATGAGATAATGGGCTCCATCTATTTCAAAATCATAGAACGATATAATCCCATAGTTATGACCCAAGAAATTGGCATCTCTTTCTACGATCGTAATTTTTATATCTTGTCCTTTGCTGTTTTGATACGTTCGGGAACCTACTCCTCCAAGATTGAAGTTCCCGCTTTTAGAAAAGAACAGGTAATCGTCGTAGTCGGGGATTTGATAACCGTATGGAGCCATTTCTGTCGGAGGCAACAGCCCGAAATTTTGAGCTTGTGTTGCCACTCCTTCGTGATAAAATACAGCTCCGTCATGCCTTAGCGGTAATCCTTGTTTATTTCCACCTTGATACTGATCGCCCAATAGTTTTAGAAGTTCGTCATCAGATACAGAAGTCAGGTAGGAAAGCAGCTCCTGATGGGGCGCCGGGTCGTTGGGGATTGTTACTTGATCTTGAAACGATTTTACATTTCCCCGCAAATTGTATTTGCACCACCATGTTTCGCCTATTTTCACCACGGGTAATCCCCAGTTTATTCTTCGAATCGTGTATATTTCCTTGTTGCGTCCGTCCTCGTCCGAGATGACGAGCCTACCTTCTTGAACCCTTCCATCGGCTTTGGGGTCATTGGGTTTCCACCCACCGATAATTCTATAAGTCTTGTATGACATATCGGTTCGGGCAGACGACTTGACCTCTGTTTCAGCCGCTTGCATCCATGCCGATTCATCGGTGTCAAATTCTAAATTGAGAATCTTATTGGAGGGTAACCCGATTGTTCCTAATTCACCTTCGATATACTCCTTGAAATCACAGGTTGCATCTTCATCAAAATGAATCGAACCTTCTACTCTTATAGGATTGGCATCGATGATAAGGACAACTCGGCCTAAGTTTGTGGTAGCCGTGTCATAAATATCTAAGTGAATTCTTTCTGGTATTCTACCGGGCATACGCAAACTGCTACGAACAGAAAATTCGGCTATTTTTTCTAACGAGGTTCTTCCTTTTCCTAAATTTCGGGTTATTTCCACTTCCGGCACAGAGCCGTCGATGGTTACCGTAGCATCTGCTTCGGCCATAAGTGCCAGTATAAAATCGCTTCCATGATATGGGACAAAGACCGAATCTCTTGTTTCGTTCACCCGAACTCCTTCGGAAAAAATAGAATGATCCATATCGACAAGTCCTCTGATCGATGGTTTCGATTCGGTAGATGCCCCGCTTCCCCAACCTTCGGATTCTATAACCAGTTGCATATCGGCGCCTTTTCCATCGATTTTTAAGGTATATACCTCATTCCTTCGAATAACAGACGGAAGTTGTGCTTTAAGCAGGTGTAGCCCACCTCCAAATTGAATGGTCACTTCGACAAAAAGAGAATTGTTTGCTTGCTCTGCAATATACAAAAGTGTTTCGCTCGTATTCTCGATGGGAGAATCGGCATAATCTTTTGTAAAATCAAATTCCGAAGCCGATATGGAAGTTTCGATATTCTCCCGGGCTATGGCATAGCCTTTATCGGCCAAGTTACGAATGGTTACTTTTTGAACCTGTACCCCTTTTTCAAGAGATTCGATGTTTACTTTTGCCATACTTCGTGTCATCGGGACGGTAGCCGAAGTGGATTCTTCGAGTTTGGTCTTACCGGTCATCAGTAAACCATCACCTGTCATTTCTTCTATGCTTCCTTCGATAGAGAGAAAATCCTCTAATGTCGAGTGTTCGGGAACAAGGGATTCGGTGCCCTTCAATAATTTTGAATTGCTTAATATGTATAATGTTCCCGAAAAAGAGGCCGGCGCGAAAGTGTATAGATTGGCGACTTCTGCCTGCGAGGGTATGATTACCTCTTCGAGTATGCCATTTACAAAACGATAACCAGTTACATTATGAATAATAGATTCATCGCCTGTTGCCGATAAATGGTCTGATGATAACCTTACGGTTATTGTTTTAGAATTTCCCGGTTCCAATAGATTGGGATTCTCGGTACAACCGATTATCCCCAAGAATATTGAAACAAATATCGAAGTGTATGAAAATATTTTTGTATTCATTGTATATCAAACGGTTACTAATATAGATTCGGGTTTTTTTTACTATCGAGGTAGCTGGGCGAGTCGATAGGCATATCGCTCAGATGCTCTACGTAGAAATGGTTCATAAGTTCCTGTGCCCAGGGGCCATAGGTAAACGAGCTGTCATGGCTGTATCCCATCACATGGCCAAGCTCATGGAACATAATCTCACAGGCGTAAGTGTCGGTGTAGTGATTGAGCCAACCCGGTTGATAGGCTCCGAAAGCAGAGCCTCCGCCAAGCCCGATAACGCCATGCCCCGGATATACCAGCCCGACATTCAGGGTGCGCTCTTGTCTCATCTGTTGTAATACGATATCGGCCGTTACTTTGTCCTCTACACCTCCGTTACCGTACAATCGGTCTTCATTCGCCCTCAATATCTCTTCGTGTTCGGGCATATCGATCATATAGGTGAAATTCAAGAAGAAGGCTACCGCTTCGCGGCAGTGTACGGGCCTAATTCCCATCCAGTTCCCTACGGGACCTCCATCGGGTTTGGTGGGGTCGCCGTCATAAAGGTGGAATCGTATATTCCACCCGTGTATGATATCGTTTAGTTTTTCCAGATACGGGTCGTTGGATTCTATCTTAAATTCAATTCCCGAAAAATCATCGGCGTGCATTACGGGCATTTTGACAATCCTTCCCGATTCAGACCGGTAATACCGGTCTTTTTTGATCACTGGAATTTCTTCATAGAAATCGGCAAAAGCCGGGATACTATCGAAATAAGCTAAATCTATATACTCATTTCCCACAGAAGGAATACGCGCTTTTACAAGGACATTGCTAAGGCTTCGTGGAGAGTAAAACCGGGCATGAAATTGCCCCTCACTGGTTACGGAGAGCTGTAATGGTCTGGACGTGTTGAAATTACGAAGGGTTTTATCGGTATATATGGTATGGGGTTCGTCGTCTTGCAAAATGAGGCTATGTTGCCCTTCGACATACGCCCGATGGGTAATAAACATGGTTCCCATCTCATCGTCGGGGTGTACGACATTTATCTCGACCCGGCCTATGTAATTATCGACAACCGACTCTAAATCAAAGTTATACAAGCGTTTTACCGCATTCGCCCGATAATCACGTGTAAACATGGTTATATCCCCTTTGACCGAACTTCCTTCGACCGTTGGCATAAATAAGTATTCTGTATGTTCAGACATATCCAAAACCCTCATTTCGCCATTGCTTTCGCCAGAAAAGATACCCTCTCCCGATATTTGAGTATAAAATCTGCTATTTGTATTTAATACAATTGTGTTTGATGTGACGGCAGTTCTGACGTATGGATTATTGTACGAGAAAATGAAATCCATTCTGCCGACAATCCTATGTTGTACTATCTGTTCAGAAATCTCGGTAACTAATTCATAACCGTCAGAGGTGAAAACCTTTCTTACGGTAAATGGGGTTGCCGAATAGAAATATTCGCATTCTAAGGGTTTTGCCAAGTCTTCGGGAAATGAAAGCCATACTTCCGATATATGATTGATCCTGTTTATGGTTGCATGATCTGCTGTCATGTCGCCCTTCATTCCAAGAATAAGAATTTTATAAGAGCCTTCATGCAAACCTTCTAAGCTCATATTAGAAGTGTTTTTATCATATAATCCTTTTACGCCAGTCACTTTATTCCCGTTCTCATCGACGACAACAAACTCTACCTTATCGTAATTCGACAGGGTTTGCCTTGCCTCTTTGTTGGAGGGCGATAATGTTTGCCCACCTTCTCTTAGACTTTTTACCGGCTGTCCCTCGGCATATTCTTCGTGTACCAACAGAAAAGAAAAATCGCCAAAAGCATTTCCCGAAGAAACCGAATCCAAATAATCTTCTTCTACGCAAGCCGGAAGAAGAACTATACTTATCAAAAAGAGATAAATTATATTTCTCATTTTTATGAACACTTTCTTATTCTATACTTGTTATAGATATATTTTTAGTAAAAAAAAGAGATTAAACAGAACAAAATGGGTAATTTGGGTTGTTAAATATGTCAGCACGATGTCACCTATTGAAATACCAAGTATAATTGTACCCTAAGAATTGCTTAAATCTTTTTGACCGCTGCAAAAGTATCAGATTGTATGGTCATAATCGGTAACATTTGTTACACCGGGGAAAAATCGATAAATTATTGAATTATATAATCAGTTACAATGAATAATAATATTTATGAAATGCCCTTATTTAAGGGTGGAAATAAAGAAACTATCGAAAAAATCATGCATGATTTTCCCAGCAGGTATGTGCACTATAAAAAAGGAGATACCATTGCCATGCAAGGGAATGCTTGCCGTTCGCTATATATCTTGTGCGAAGGCAGTGTTTATGCAAAAATGATTAGTGAAGAGGGTAAGGAATTTACATTAGATACGTTGTCTGCTCCCGATGTTTTGGCATCTTCCTTTATATTCAGTTCCGAAGGCATATTCCCCATTACAATATTGGCTAATAGTAATTGTAGCCTTTGGATCGTAAACCGGAATAGCATTTTAAGAATTATAGAAGAAGATTCTTTGGTTTTGCGAAATTACTTGACGGTAATCTCTGACCATAGTATGTTTTTAAGCAAGCGCCTGAACGAATTTGCCTTGCAAACACTTTCATCGAGGATTCTAAGTTATATCGAACAAAACGGGATTATACAAAATCTTCAAGAAGCTGCTTTTATTCTTGGGGTGGCTCGTCCGTCCCTTTCAAGAGCCATACTGCAACTGGTTAATCAAGGTGTTCTTAAAAAAGAAAACAGAGGATATATACTCTCCTAAGAATATAATGTATTACTATATTTAAAATAAGAAAGGTTTTCCCTTCCCCTCCTCCCTTCTTGTCCTACGCATTTGATGGATCCGTTGTCGGTTGTATTGTGGCGTGGCCACAGCCCCCCCCGATTCTTTAACAGTTCCCGGTAGTCGTTCGTCAAGTCATGGTGGCTATTCGGGTGAAAGGGCACGAAACGGAATTTGTCTTTTGCCTCTTTTCCTGAGATGGGCAGTTTCGAATGAGAATGATACATATAGATAATAATTGAGGATAAAGGTCGTTCATATATATATACATAATAATTATGCAGAATATTTATGATGCCCGGCAAAAGGGGAAATTGGTTTTTCTGTTAATTTCGGTTTTGTTGATAGGCGCATTTCTCTATGTGTCGAACGACCTTGTAGAGGACCTCTCGATCGAGGAGCGGAAGAAGATGGAAATTTGGGCCGAAGCAACCCGCGAGTTGGCCAGCGACAATACCGAGATGAGTATGGAGTTGATCTTGAAAGTGATTCAGAGCAATACTTCGATACCGGCGATTATTGTCGATAATGACGGGACAATAAATCAATATGTGAATTTGAATTTGCCCGAAACCAATTCGGAAGAGTATTTGCAAAAAAAATTGGATCGGTTGAAAGCCAATTCGAATTTTATCGAGATAAATTTGGGCGATAACGAAAAACAGTATCTGTATTACGACGACTCTATCCTGTTGAAACGGTTGTCGTACTATCCTTATATACAGTTGGGAATAATGGTGCTTTTTCTCCTTATTGTCTATTTCGCGTTGATGAGTACGAAAAAAGCCGAGCAAAATAAAGTGTGGGTGGGATTGTCGAAGGAGACGGCACACCAGTTGGGTACACCCATTTCGTCGCTAATGGCGTGGATGGATTTATTGGAGGCATCGGGGGTTGACCGCTCTTTGTTATCGGATATGAACAAAGATGTAAAGCGCCTTTCGGTCATTGCCGAACGTTTTTCGAAAATTGGATCGAAGCCCGAAATGGAATTGGTCTATGTAAACGAAATTCTCGAAAATGCCACGGAATATATGCGTCGTCGGGTTTCGAACAAAGTCCAGATAACGACGCATCTGCCCGCCGATGCCGAGGGGGCTATGGTCTGCCTCTCGCTTTTCGAATGGGTTATCGAGAACTTGTGTAAGAATGCCGTCGATGCCATGAATGGCGAAGGTCGGATAGATGTGTATATGACTTCGGAGAAACAGCAAATCTATATCGATATAAAAGACACGGGCAAGGGCCTTGCCCGCAAGAACTTTAAAACGGTTTTCAATCCCGGGTATACGACCAAAAAGCGGGGGTGGGGTCTTGGTTTGACATTGGCAAAACGAATCATCGAGGAGTATCATGCCGGTCGCATTTATGTAAAAGAGTCGGAAGTAGGTAAGGGTACCACATTCAGAATAGAGTTGAAACGGGTGGTGTAACAGGCGCAGAAAGTCGGGCTAAGCACTTGTTTTTTTGTGGGTTGTGAAACCGTCAAAAGGCTATATTGTCGGTGGAAAAATTACAAATATGAAATAAAAACTACCGAAAAGATTGAATTATAATGATTATTTTTTATACCTTTGCGCAGTTTTAACGACAAATAGCATTGGGACGATTTAGTGCTTATAAGTTACCGCTCAAAAGTATGCCGATAGGTACTCAAAATTTTGAGTATGTATTGGATAATGAGTTTTTTAAGAACATCGAGGGAGAAGATGTTCAAAAAGGTAAGGTAAAAGTAAACTTGACAGTGAAGCGTACGGCCGACGTTTTCGAATTGGATTTTGATTTGGAAGGCGTAGTGCAAATACCGTGCGATCGCTGTTTGGACGATATGGACCACGAGGTAAATACTCATGAGACGCTCTACGTGAAATTCGGTGCAGAATATAGCGAGGAGAGCGACAATGTGGTAGTTATACCGGAGAGCGACGGCGAGTTGAACGTGGCTTGGTTCTTATACGAGTTTATTGCGTTGACCATACCTTTGAAGCACGTTCACCCGGCGGGAAAATGCAATAAATCGATGAGTGCGAAATTGCGTAAACATACGGCACGCTCGTTGGAAGACGGCGAAGACGATGACGACGCAGTAGCGTACGACGATGACGATGAGATAGATGTAGTGCCCGGCGAAGGGGAGGAGACCGACCCGAGATGGGACGAATTAAAGAAAATAATAGATAATAATTAAAGTAATAGAAAAATGGCACATCCTAAAAGAAAACAATCGAAAACGAGAACAGCCAAAAGAAGAACTCACGATAAAGCAGTAGCTCCTACTTTGGCAGTTTGCCCCAATTGTGGTGCTTGGCATGTATACCATACCGTATGTGGCGAGTGTGGGTATTACAGAGGAAAATTGGCAATCGAAAAAGAGGCTGCTGTTTAATCCGCCTTTTCGATTGGTATGTATAAAGCCCTAAGCGATTTAGGGCATTTTTTCACACTAAGCCGATTTTATTATGCAAAATGCGAAAATAACGGGAATAGCTTCGTATGTTCCCGATTATGTTTTGACAAACGACGAATTGTCTCACATGGTTGATACCAACGACGAGTGGATTACCACCCGTGTGGGTATCAAAGAGCGCCGAATCTTGAAAGAAGAGGGTACGGGCTCGTCCGATTTGGGCGTGAAAGCAGTCGCCGAATTGTTGAAGAAAACAGGCGTAAAACCCGAAGAGGTAGATTTGCTTATTTGCGCCACCTCTACTCCCGACTACCGGTTCCCTTCGACGGCATCGGTCGTATTGGAGAAATTGGGTATTAAAACCGCCTATGGATATGACATACAAGCAGCTTGCGCAGGTTTTATCGTTGCTTTGCAATCGGGAACAGCTTATGTAAAAAGCGGATTATATAAACACGTGGTTGTGCTGGCCGCAGAAAAAATGTCGTCGATGGTTAATTACAAAGACCGCTCTACTTGCCCGTTGTTTGGCGATGGCGCTGCCTGTGTGATGCTCGAACCTACCGACGAACCGGTAGGGGTAGTGGATGCCGTGTTGCATACCGATGGCGTAGGCCTGCCTCACTTGTTGATGAAAGCCGGAGGTTCTGTTCATCCTGCTACGCATGAAACGGTCGATAACGACGAGCACTATGTATATCAGGAAGGCCGTGCCGTATATAAACACGCCGTAACCGATATGCTTACCTCTTCGGAAAAAGTGATGGAGCGTAATAGCCTCACGGTAGATTCGATAGACTACTTGATTCCTCACCAAGCCAATTTGCGTATAATCGAGGCTATTGCCGACCGTTTGCAACTCCCCGAGGAGAAACTGTTGGTAAATATCCAAAAATATGGCAATACAAGCGCCGCTTCCATACCTTTGTGTATGGCTGAGTTTGAACACAAGTTCAAGAAAGGCGATAAAGTTGTCCTCACGGCATTCGGAGCCGGATTTACGTGGGGAGCCCTCTACCTCATTTGGGGGTACGACGCAAAATAAAACAGTCGATTATATAAGAAAGACGCATCTTTTGCAGAAGAGATGCGTCTTTTCTTGTCTTTGAACAAATGCACCGGTAGGTTGTTTCGTCAATGAAATATTTTCATTACCTTTGTGTAAGCGAACTTATCGCTTTGTATACGAATAAAATAGAATATGCATAAAGCAGGCTTTGTAAATATCGTAGGAAATCCCAATGTGGGAAAATCTACTTTGATGAATTCGTTGGTGGGAGAGCGTATCTCGATAATCACTTCGAAAGCCCAGACTACCCGCCATCGGATTATGGGTATCGTGAACACCGAGGATATGCAAATTGTCTATTCCGACACGCCCGGCGTGCTGGTGCCCAATTACAAGTTGCAAGAGTCGATGTTGAACTTTTCGCAATCGGCTTTGCTCGACGCCGATATTTTGCTTTATGTGACCGATGTGGTAGAGGATGCCACGAAAAACCGGTCGTTCCTCGATAAGGTAGCGAAGGAGACGGTGCCCGTGTTGGTGGTGATAAACAAAATAGATTTGTTACAAGACCAAGCGGCTCTCGAAAAATTGGTGGAAGAGTGGAAACAGTTGCTGCCGAAGGCCGAAATCATACCGGTTTCGGCACAGTACAAGT
Source organism: Candidatus Barnesiella excrementigallinarum (assembly GCA_019114445.1). Classification (GTDB taxonomy): domain Bacteria; phylum Bacteroidota; class Bacteroidia; order Bacteroidales; family Barnesiellaceae; genus Barnesiella; species Barnesiella excrementigallinarum. Next base: position 51,293 of record DXFL01000015.1, on the reverse strand, counting down.
TCAACCTCGATTATCTGTTGAAGCGTATAGAGGAACTGTTGCCCCCGTCGCCCCCGTTCTTCGAGAAAGATGCGTTGACCGATAAGCCGGCTCGTTTCTTTGTGACCGAGATTATCCGTGAAAAAATTCTGCTCACCTACGACAAGGAGATACCCTATGCCTGCGAGGTGGCGGTAGAGCAGTTCAAAGAAGAGGAGGGGCGTATTCATATCATGGCGGTGATTTATGTCGAACGTGATTCCCAAAAAGGAATCGTTATAGGGAAAGGCGGAGCCGCTTTAAAGAAAGTGGGGACCCTTGCCCGGAAAGATATAGAGGCTTTTTTCGATAAGAAAGTTTTCCTCGAACTGTATGTGAAGGTCGAGAAAGACTGGCGTAGCCGAGAGAATAAATTGAAAGGATTCGGGTATATGCCCGAATAAACCGAAATGGCTGTGACAGCCGTAAAAAGAAAGTGAGATTATGGGAAATATAGTAGCAATAGTAGGTCGCCCCAATGTAGGGAAGTCGACCCTTTTTAACCGTCTTACACAAACCCGCAAAGCCATTGTCAACGAAGAGGCGGGCACGACCCGTGACCGGCAATATGGTAAAGTGGAATGGTGCGGACAAGAGTTCTCGGTGATCGATACCGGGGGCTGGGTGGTTAACTCGGAAGATATATTCGAGGAGGAGATTAACAAACAGGTGGCTTTGGCTATCGAGGAGGCCGATGTAATCCTCTTCATGGTCGATGTGAAAACCGGTGCGGTCGACCTCGACGACCATGTGGCCGCCATTTTGCGGCGCTCGGACAAACCTGTGATATTGGTGGCTAATAAAGCCGATTCGAACGAATGGCAATACAATGCGGCCGAGTTTTATTCGTTCGGGTTGGGCGATCCCTATTGTGTGTCGGCAGCCAGCGGTTCGGGTACGGGCGATTTGCTGGACGAGATTCTAAAACGATTCACCAAGAAATCGGAACCCGAAATCGAAGAAGATATTCCCCGTTTTGCCGTCGTAGGCCGACCCAATGCCGGGAAGTCGTCCATTATCAATGCCTTTATCGGCGAGGACCGTTATATTGTTACCGATATTGCCGGTACCACGCGCGACTCTATCTATACCCGTTACGACAAGTTCGGGTTCGACTTTTACTTGGTCGATACCGCCGGTATCCGCAAAAAAGGGAAGGTGACCGAGGATCTCGAATACTATTCGGTCATTCGGTCGATTCGAGCCATCGAAGCCTCCGATGTCTGCATTCTCATGATCGATGCCACACGGGGTATCGAGGGGCAGGATTTGAATATCTTCTCCCTTATACAGAAAAACAAAAAGGGATTGGTGGTATGTGTGAATAAGTGGGATTTGGTCGAGGATAAGTCGAACAAGGCTATCCAGACCTTCGAAAATGCCATACGGGCGCGCTTGGCACCGTTTGTCGATTTCCCCATTGTCTACGCTTCGGCATTGACCAAACAGCGCATTTACAAGGTGCTCGAAAGCGCCGTGCAGGTATATAAAAATCGCCACACGATGATACCTACTTCGAAACTCAACGAAGTAATGCTTAGTGCGATAGAGAATTATCCGCCCCCTGCGCACAAAGGCAAGTACGTGAAAATAAAATATGTAACGATGTTGCGCGAAGCCTACATTCCTACGTTTGTCTTTTTCTGTAATTTGCCCCAGTGGGTGAAGGAACCGTATAAACGTTACCTCGAAAACAAGATTCGCGAGACGTGGAATTTCAGCGGTACCCCCATCAATATTTTCATGCGAGAGAAATAACGCGGTTTTCCCGTGTATAAAGTGTCCCGAAGTCGTATAGATTTCGGGATAAATATTTTAAATAAATAGGTAAGATAACTATTTTTGCGGGAAGCGAATCCCTCGTCCTGCGGTATGGGCGGGGTGGGAAAAAGTTAGAAATTTTGTAGATCAATGATACAGTATCCCCCGTTTTTGATGCCCGGCGACAAGGTCGCCGTTGTTTCGCCGGCCAGTATTATCAATCCCGATTATGTGAAAGGAGCTGTCGATATGTTGGAGCGTTGGTCGCTCGGTGTCGCGGTCGAACCTCATTGCTTGGGTTGCGCGGGTGCCTATTCGGGCTCGGTGGACGAACGGCTCGACGATTTCCGCAAAGCCTTGTACGACCCCCAAGTAAAAGCCATTTTGTGCAGCCGTGGTGGTTATGGTGCGGTACATTTGCTCGATCGGTTGGCCGACGATATAGTCCGTAATCCCAAATGGATTATCGGGTTCAGTGATATTTCGGCTTTGCACGCCTTGTGCGTGAACCGGGGGCTTATGTCGCTCCATGCATCCATGTGCAAGCATTTGTCCGAGGAACCGACCGGCGATCGTTGCACGCAGTACCTGCGGCAAATTCTTTTTGGCGATATTCCCCAATATCACGAGGCGCCTCACCCGATGAACCGTTGCGGCGAAGCACGGGGTATGCTGGTCGGGGGCAATATGGCAGTGTTGTGCGGGCTGATAGGTACCCCTTATGATATTTTCCGTCCCGGCTCGGTCCTCTTTATAGAGGATATTGGCGAGGCTCCCTATAAAATCGAGCGTATGCTCTACCAGTTGAAACTGGCGGGACGGCTGGCGTCGCTGTCGGGGCTGATTGTAGGCCGCTTTACCGAGTATACCGAGAACGAGGGCCTCGGAGGTACGCTCTATGAACTCATTTGGCACATGGTCGAGGAGTATGATTATCCCGTATGTTTCGACTTTCCGGTGGGTCATGTGGCCGATAATCTGCCTTTGATAGAGGGGTCCGAAGTGAATTTTTCGGTAAGCAAACAGTCGGTAGACCTTTCTTTTTGTATAAAATAGGTCGGATATTTGTGTGTTTTTGACAGAATGCGTATTTTTGAGCATGATGAAAAAAATGAACCGTAACGTTGGGTTTTTAATCTTACTCATAGGGCTGGTTGCCTGTTCGGCGAAATCGGTGAAAAATAGCGAGGAAAAAGGCATGGAGAGTGTATCGATAGAGGTCCCCTCGTTCGATGCCGACAGTGCGTATGCCTATGTCGAGCGGCAGGTGGCGTTCGGGTACCGCATACCCAATACGCCGGCACACCGGGCGACGGCCGACTATTTGGCTTCCGAGCTGGCTCGGCATGGAGCGGCGGTCGAAGTTCAATCCGGTACGGTGACGGCTTACGATGGCACCGAACTTGCTATCCGCAACATCATTGGTTCGTTCTCGCCCGAAAAGAAAAACCGCATTCTTCTGTTTGCGCACTGGGATTCACGTCCTTATGCCGATAATGATCCCGATCAAAGCAAACATCGTACACCCATTGCCGGAGCCGACGACGGTGCGAGCGGTGTGGGTGTATTGCTCGAAATTGCCCGGCAAATAGGGAAGAATCTGCCGAATGCCGGTGTCGATATTGCCTTTTTCGATGCCGAGGATTATGGTGCTCCGTATTGGAGCCATTCGAACGATGAAGATACGTGGGCTTTGGGGTCGCAATATTGGGGTCGCAAGCCCCATAAGCAGGGCTATCGTGCCCGGTTTGGCATATTGCTCGATATGGTGGGCGGCGCCGGTGCGCAATTCCGCAGGGAGTTGTTCTCGAAATATTATGCTTCGGGTATCGTAGAGCAGGTATGGAGTACCGCCAAACGGCTGGGGTACGGCAACTATTTTATCGAGGAAGACGGCAGTTATGTAAACGACGACCATATCTATATAAACCGCTATGGTATACCCAGTATCGATATTATTCCGTGTTATCGCGATACCGGTTTCCCTGCGTATTGGCATACGGTAGGCGATACGATGGAGAATATAGACCCGTTGACGCTGAAAGCGGTGGGACAAACTGTTTTGACCGTGGTTTATGAAGAGTAATTGAAATGCGAAAAAATATGAAAAGTATAGACGAAATACAGGACGAAATTATAGAGGAGTTTTCGGTTTTCGACGATTGGATGGACAAGTATGCGTTGCTTATCGACTTGGGCAACTGCTTGCCGCCGATGGACGAAAAATACAAAACCCCCGAAAATCTTATCGAAGGTTGCCAAAGCCGGGTGTGGTTGCAGGCCGATTATAGCGACGGCCGTATCAGCTTCGAGGCCGAGAGCGACGCGATTATTGTGAAAGGTATCGTTTCGTTGTTGGTGCGGGTGCTTTCGGGGCGTACACCCGACGAGATACTCAATGCCCAACTCTATTTTATCGAAAAGATCGGGCTGACCGAACATCTGTCGCCCACCCGTTCCAACGGATTGGTGGCTATGGTCAAACAAATGCGAATGTATGCGTTGGCATTTAAGGTGAAAAACAATTAAATTATTCAATACTTAAAATTTGACGTTATGTTTAAAGGACATCCTAAGGGCTTGATAGCGGCGGCACTCTCCAATATGGGAGAGCGTTTCGGCTATTACATTATGAATGCCGTACTGGTGTTGTTCCTCTGTTCGAAATTCGGATTGAGCGAAGAGACATCGGGTACGATATATTCATTCTTTTATGCAGGTATTTATTTGCTGGCATTGGTGGGCGGCATTATAGCCGACCGTACCCAAAATTATAAAGCTACCATTAAAACCGGTTTGGTGATTATGGCTACGGGTTATGTGTTGTTGTCGATACCCATTTTGGCCACCAGCGGTAATGTGTCTTGGTTGCTCCCGCTCACCTGTTTTGCTTTGTTCCTGATAGCTTTCGGTAACGGTTTGTTTAAAGGCAATTTGCAAGCTATCGTTGGTCAACTTTACGACGATTTCGAGGCCGAAGCTGCCAAGCAGGGGCCCGAAGCTTTGAAGAGTGCTAAGGACAAACGCGATAGCGGTTTTCAAATATTTTACGTGTTTATCAATGTGGGCGGACTTATCGCCCCGTTTGTCGCCCCGCTGTTGCGCGAGTGGTGGTTAGGTGTGAACGGCATGGTTTATAATGCTCAACTCCCGGCGCTTTGCCACCAGTTTATCAATAATGGGGCTCAGATGAGCCAATCGGCACTCGATAACCTCAATGCCCTCATGGCTGCGGCCGGTGGTAATGTGTCTGAAATGACAGCCGCTTGTCAAAATTACCTCCAAATTTTTAACGAGGGTATCCACTATTCGTTTATCGCTTCGGTAGTGGCCATGCTCATTTCGTTGCTTATCTTTGTCGCTTATCAGCGTCGGTTCCCCACTCCGGGCAAAAAGACCAAAGTGGAGTCGCAATCCTATACTGCCGAGGAAAAACGGGCTATGGCTAAGGAGATACGCCAGCGTATGGCCGCTTTGTTTGCCGTGCTGGGTGTCGTTATCTTCTTTTGGTTCTCGTTCCACCAAAACGGTATGTCGCTTTCGTTCTTTGCTCGCGACTTTGTCGATTCGAGTGCTGTGGCTCCCGAAATATGGCAGGCCATCAACCCCTTCTTCGTGATTACCCTTACACCTGTTGTGATGGCTTTGTTTGCTTGGTTGAGCAGCCGGGGCAGAGAGATTTCCACACCCCGCAAGATTGCTATTGGTATGTTCATTGCCGGACTGGCTTTCTTGTTCTTGGCTATCTTCTCGGCCATGAAAGGTTATCCGTCGGCCGATGATTTCAAACTCCTCCCGGTGGCCGAACAAATGGCTCGCAAAGCCCATTGGTGGGTATTGATTGTTACCTATTTCTTCTTGACCGTAGCCGAGTTGTTTATCTCGCCGTTGGGCCTTTCGTTTGTTTCGAAAGTCGCCCCCAAACATTTGTTGGGCCTTTGTCAGGGCTTGTGGCTGGGAGCAACTGCGTTGGGTAATTTGTTGCTGTGGATAGGTCCTCTCATGTACAATGCTTGGCCTATTTGGCAATGTTGGACGGTGTTCCTGATCGTATGTTTGGTCTCGATGGGTGTAATGCTCGGTATGCTTAAATGGTTGGAGCGAATAACCGGATAATGTTTTGCCCCTAATTAAATCCGATATATGCGAATGGCCTTTGGAACTTTCCGGAGGCCATTCGTTTTTTTTAGAATGTAAGGGCGGAATGTATTTTCAATTTGGGGGGGTGTCATATTTTCCGTACATTTGCAAGGAGCTGCTGGATAGAAGATGAGATGATAAAACCGGTTTATTACATATTGGCAATACTTTTTATGGGGTTGTCGTTCTCTTCTTGCATGGGGAGAGATGCCGAAGCCCGGCAGGCTGCCACCCATTTTAACGAGGGTATTGTTTTTGAAGAAAAGAATATGCTCGATTCGGCGGCGGTGTGCTATCTGTCGGCCATTGGCAGCCTTAATCCCGATAAGTCCTCTAATTTCGAGGCATTGGGGGCTTATTACAATCGCATAGCGTTATTGCTTTTTAAGAGCGAAATAAACGATGAGGCGGAAAAAATGTTTCGGGAAGCCATTGCCTTCAATTCCCGCCTTTCCGATAAGGGACCCCTCTCCGAGTCTTATCGCGGATTATGGAAATGTTTCTGTGTGGATAATACCGAAAGCCTCGATACGACTATTCTAAAAACTGTCGAGTTGATACCTTATATCCAAGATAAGGAGGAACTTTATAAAACAAAAAATGCGCTGGCTTACTACTTTTTGATATCGGGGAACTACGATTCGGCCATGAAGTATAGCACCGAAATAGAGGCCCTGTCGCCCGATACGGTGTCGTATTATAAAAATTGTTTGGTAAAGGGGAGTATCTTTTATGCCGAAGGTAATCTCGATTCGGCCATAGTCTATACGAAAAAAGCGGCTTGCAGTAGTTATATTTATACGAAAACTTCGGCGTATGAAAGTTTATACGCGATGACGGGCGATAGTAGATACTACGATTTGTTTCATGCGTTGAACGATTCTATTGCCGGCATGATGAAACCGGCCAAAGTGAATTCGGCCTTTTATGGCAAACTCATCAACAACATGAATGTGGAGTATTCCCGGAAAATTCATGACAGAACCGTACTGAGCATTGTGATCACGGCGATTATTGCCGTGATGATAGGTCTCTTTTTGTACTTTTTTATCAAAAAGAGAGCGACGAGGGGCAATCGTGCCGAACCGGTCGAAGAGTTGCCGCATGAAGTATCGGTGGAGATGGAACGTAAAGGCGAATCGTTGCAGCGCGAAATCGTTGAACAGATAAAAGAAATTACCACCCATAAGAATAAACGGTTTGTAAAATCGGAAGTTTTCAAAAAAACGGTGGCCCATATCGAGGGTGGAACGGTTTTCTTGTCGGCCTCGTTGCGAGATTTTTTATTCGATTCTTTGAAAACAGAGTATGTACTACTGTATCAATTACTTACCACATATTTTTCTTTCTCCGATGAGGAGTTCTATTTCTTTTGCCTGAGTTCGTTGGGACTAACGACCAAAGAGTGCGCCGCTTGCCGCAGTGTGTCGATGTCGGCGATTCGTGTATTGCGCAAACGGGTGAACGATAAAATGCGTAAATACATAACTATCGATGAACTTTTTCAGGATATAAAGCTGTAATAGCTTCCGTTTGTAACGCTTTTTCTTTTTAATCGATTGATTTATAGCGAATAATAAAATATAAGAATGTAATGCGTATTACTTAATATTGTTTGGCTTAATTTGTATTTTTGTGTTGAATCAAAACAAATGTGGTTGTATAACTAATATTTTATTATCTATGAAGAAGATTTACTTTCTACTTTTTGTGTGGGTTTTGTCGATAGGTGCCGTTGGAGCGCAAACCACGATTTATGCTTATCGTACATGGCAAGAGAGCAATCCCACGAATGTCAAGAAAGGACCGGTAAAATTTTCATCGGCTACTCCTTCGGTGGTAGAACTTATTGCCGACCAATCGAAACTTGGCTCGGTTTATGCCGGAACCTATTTCAATTACAAATGGTATGTACAAGTAACTAAGGTGGGCACTCAATCGTCGCTCGAAGGGTTCTATACGATCGACATGAATACCGGTGCCCGAGAATTGATTTCGACACAAGGTTCTCATTTGGTCGAGATGACTTACGACTATGCAACTTCTACGATGTATGGTATTAAAAATAATGCCGAATACTTGATGAAGCTCGATATGCAGACGGGCGAGACAACCCAAATAGGAGCTTTTATGGAGGGCGCAAGTGCCGTGTATATGCTTGCACTGGCGTGTGATGTAGATGGTAAGCTGTATGGTATTGCTACAAACGATAATCTGTATCTTATTGATAAGGGAACGGCTGCCTGTGCGTTGATCGGTTCTACCGGAGTAGACGCTGCGTTTACGCAGAGTATGGATTTCGACCGCAACAGCGGTACACTTTACTGGCTGAATAGTGCCGACTATACGTTGTATACTGTCGATGTGGCAACCGGGCAGGCTACTTCACTCGGTGCCGTGGGCGAAAATGGCGACGACAGTATGACGAGTATGTTTATTCCCTATATCCATGTGTCGGTTGGAGCTCCCGACCGGGTGACCGAACGTAAGGCCGAACCTCAGGGCAACCAAGTGGTTCTTTCTTGGAAAAATCCGTCGATCGATGCTCAGGGGAATGTGCTCTCCGAACTTACCGGTGTGAAAATCTTCCGGGACGATGTGTTGGTAACTACCGTGTCTGTTACTGCCGACAAGATAGGCGAAGCAATGGATTATACCGATACAAATCTGCCGGACGGTTTGCACAGTTATAAATTGGTTCCTGTCAATTCCAAAGGCGATGGCGGTGCCGACAGCGACAATTTAATGACTTATGTAGGGAATGAGCCTCCCGGCGCAGTGGTTAATTTCAGTGTCAGTCGAGGCGATAACGCCGCCATATTGTCATGGGAAGCTCCTACGAGCGGTATGTACGGAGGCACTTTCGATCCAACCAGTATTACGGGTTATGTAATTACCCGTTCCGATGGTACCAACTCTTCGACAATAGATGTAGGGGCGACGCAAACGACCTATTCCGATACTCCCGGATTTGGTACATATACCTATTCGATTTATGCCAAGAATAGTGTAGGGAAAGGAACCGAGATTTCGGCCGACCCGATCATTGTCAAACCGGACGATTGGATTCTTATGGAAACCGGCGAAGCTGTTGTGGAATCGGGGAAAACGTATCATTTCTATGATATAGCGGGCCCGAATGCCTATTATCCCAATTCGCAAAACGATACGCTTACGATTCGGCCTGCGAGCCCGGCGGGGTTGGTGAATGTGGCTTTCACGGTGTTTAGTACCGATACGTATGGCGATTACCTCTATGTGTTCGACGGATCGAGTGTCGAGGCTCCTTTGATTGGGAAATTTACTTCGTACAGTGTTCCCGCTGAATTGAAATCGGTAGAATCGACCAGTGCCGATGGTGCGCTTACATTTGTATTTGTGTCGGATATTATGAGCCGGTACGAGGGTTGGGAAGCCGATGTGACCGTTACGGAAAAGAAACAAAACGACCTTGTGGCTGAAAGTCTCAAAGGCGATTTATATCCTGCGGCACAGTCCGAGGCTTCGTATAAATTCGTGGTATTTAATAAAGGTGTAAATGCGGTAGAAGCAGCAGATTATAAGGTGAAATTGTTCGATGGGTCGAATAATCTCCTTGCCGAGGTTCCCGGAGAAAAGATAGAATCGATGCACAGTGCCGAATTTACGTTGGCATTTATTCCTTCGGAGGCCGGCGATATGAGTATTTATGCCGAGATTGAATATGCCGGCGATGATGACGAGTCGAACAATCGTTCCGAGACATTATCGATTTCGGTACTTGAAGAGGGAAGCCAATTTATTTCGGTGGGCGACCATAGCGAAAGTATATTGGTTACGCCAATGTCGTTTATGTCGAACGAATCGCTTACAGAAACTATCTATTATAAAGACGAAATTGGCCTTGACGGTGGTTTGTTGAAGTCGTTGACCTATTCGTTCATTTCGGTGGGAACCGCTTATTCGAATGTGCCGGTACAGATATGGGTTTCGGAAACCGAAATGGAAGATTTAGATGAGACCTCTATCCCGGCGAATGAAATGACGCTGGTATTCGATGGTACCATTTCGGTGAATACCGATGACGAGGAATGTGTATTCCAGTTGGCTACTCCGTATAATTACAAAGGGGGCAACTTGGCCGTCTTGATTTACAAGAGAGGTGCCGGTTCGACTTCGTACGATGTGAATTTCAAAGGCACATACGGACAGACTACCGATTTGAAACGTTCGCGTTTCACCTCTACGTTCGACGATAGCGAAGTGTTGGATCCGAACGCTGTTCCTATCGGTTATTCAGCCGGAACGATATGGCCCGATGTAAAACTGCTGTTTACCGATGTCGCTTCGGGTATGACTAAGGTCGTAGAGCCGGGAATGAGGGTTTATCCCAATCCGGTTAGCGGAATCTTGAATATCGAAGGCGATGATATTCGGAAAGTAGAATTGTTCAACTATACGGGGCAAGTGATGTTCGTTTCGGGGGCTGTGGCTTCGATTGATATGGCTCCTTACCCGGTAGGCCTCTATTATTTGAAGATTACGACGAATGAGGGTCTATCGACGGTGAAGAAAATCGTGAAAAACTAATTCTCGAAAGTTTGGAAAGGTAAGGAAAGAGGAGGTCACCCGCGACGGGGATCTCCTCTTGGGTTATAGGGGCGTTTGTGGCGATCTAAAAAATAGAGAGTTGCCGGTCGAGTAGTTGGAACGACCGCCGATGGTAAGGGGTAGGCCCGTATTGGGCGATGGCCGCACGATGAGCTTTCGTAGGGTATCCTTTATTCGAAATCCAATCGTACAAGGGGTACTCCTCGTGCAGGCGGTTCATGTAGTCGTCGCGATAGGTCTTTGCCAAAATAGAAGCTGCGGCAATAGCTTCGTATTTCCCGTCGCCTTTGATGACACAGGTATGCGGGATATCGGGATAGGGTTTGAACCGATTGCCGTCGATGAGCAGATGCTGCGGTTTGACCGGGAGTTGTTCGATAGCCCGGTGCATGGCCAAGAACGAGGCGTTGAGTATGTTGATACGGTCTATTTCTTCGGGCGATACAATGCCCACGGCCCAGCCCAATGCCTCCTTCTCGATGATAGGGCGTAGGGCATAGCGTTGTTTCTCGGAGAGTTGTTTCGAGTCGTTGAGTATCTCGTTGCGGAAATCGGGCGGCAATATTACGGCCGCAGCAAATACGGCACCGGCCAAGCAACCGCGTCCCGCTTCGTCGCACCCGGCTTCGAGTACTACTTCTTTCATATAGGGCAGGAGCATATCGAGAAGCGTTTTATTTACCTATTTGACGAATGGCTCCGGTTTGCGGGTAGAATGTAGCGCAAGAGGGATTTTTCTTGTCGGTGAATATGGAGGGGTCCAACCCGAATACAACTCCGAATTGTGCGATAGGCATATTTTCTTTAAAAAGAACTTTTTTCCCGTTCGACAAGGTTATTTCGGCTTTTCCCGGTATGGCATAAGCCACGGCATTTTTGGGCATTTTCTTGATGTTCCCTTTGTTATCGACGGGCAATTCGCCTTCTTCGGTAATTTTCAACGAGAGGTATATGGGATCGCCGCTCAGGTTGTCGGCATTTACTATGCCATAGAGATCCGAGATACGGAAGACAACTTCGTTCGTGACTTCTTCGACAGGTGTGTAGTCGAAGTGTTTGACGATGGTTTCGGTTTGGGTTGTTCCCATGAATAAGGCCATGATGGCAGCTTCCTGTTCGTCGAGTTGTTGTATGATGAGTTTGAACGATTCGCCATCGGCGGGTAATTCGTCGACTTCGCCGGTTACAAGATTAAGCCGGCTTTCCCGTATGCGGTAGAGCTGTTTGGCAGCCACCTCGGCCATTTTTGCTGTCGAGGCCGACAAGAGTAACTCTTCGGAGTAGACTTTGGCATACTCGTTGTTGTCGAGTGGCGATTTTTGTTTGCTTGCGATAGGCGTCGGCACGATCGAGTCGATAACAGGGTCGGTGTTAATCGATAGCAATACACCGTTTTCGTCGACGACCACATATCCGTTACTGCCGGCTTTGAATTGCATGAGGTATTGTTCCTCGGGATCGGGGACACCGTATGGTGTTGCTTTTACCGATGAAAGCGTCCACTCTTCGGAGTCTTGTGTAATGGCTCCCGGTATGCCCAAGTATTTTTCGGCATATTGGTAGTATGGTCCCGCTTTTTGAATGGTCTTGGTGGCAACCACTTCGATGTCGAGGTGTGTTTGCGGGAGTGAGTAGATGAGCCCATATTCGTTGTGCTTCTCGGCAGTGAGTTTTTGGGTTTCCTGAGCAAATCCCAAACCGGTGGATACCAGCAGGCAAAAGGCTAAAATAGAATATTTCATAGAGCAGTAGTTCTCGTAAAAGGTTCTTTTGTTTAACGGCAAAGATAGCGAGAATGACGAGGGCCGCAAATTTTTTTGTACATATATTGCCGGCTTTGATTCCCGCATTCTATGCAAAGATATAAAATGTTTCGACAATCCGTTATTTTTGTTGTGCTTTTATCTGTTTGAATGCCAGCCCGAGGTGAGCGATAATTTCGCCGGCCGTAACAAACTCTTCGCTCGATTCTTGTGCGGCGATGTCGCCGGCTACCCCGTGCAGATATACCCCTATGATGGCGGCATCTTCGGGAGGATAGCCTTGTGCCAGCAACGCCCCGATGATACCGGTGAGCACGTCGCCACTGCCGGCCGTCGCCATTCCCGGGTTACCTGTCGAATTGAAATGTATGCTCCCGTTGGGGAGGGCAACAGCGGTATGCGCTCCTTTCAGAACGATGATGATGTCGTATTTTGCAGCGATATTGGCAATACATTTTATTCGTTCTTCGTCATTGAGCATAGGTTGTACCATGCGTTCGAGTTCACGAATATGCGGGGTGAGTATGGTGCGCGGTGGCAGGTATCGTAACAACTCTGGTTCTTGGGCGATGCAGTTCAGCGCGTCGGCATCGAATACGAGCGGCTGTCGGCACTCTTTTACCAAATGCATGATGGCCGCTATCGAGGTTTCGTTGCAGCCCATTCCGGGGCCTACGGCAATGGCCGAATAGCGTTGGTGGACGGGAATCTCTTCGATGTGCTTTTCTCCTTTGTCGGGAGAGAACAGCGCTTCGGGAACAGCCGTTTGCAGAATGAGGTTGGCGCATTGCGGGGCGTGTACCGATACCAGCCCTGCGCCGCTGTGCAGGGCTGCTTTGGCCGATAGGACAGCGGCTCCCATCATGGTATATTGCCCGGCGGCGAGCAACAGATGCCCGTAATCGCGTTTGTCCGAGAACTTGGGACGCCGTCGAAGGTTTCGGGCTACGTCCGATTCTGTGGTGAGGTAGTAGGGGGTGTCGGTTTGTTCGATAGCTCGGTGATGGATACCGATGTCGAGTACTTTTACTTTCCCTATAAATTTGCTGTTTTCGGCAAAGAAAAAGGATAGTTTGGGAGTTTGGAGGGTAAGGGTGAGTTGGGCTTTGACCGTATTGTCGGTTGTGGCCGAGGGGTTCGATTCTCCGAAAAGACCCGATGGAATATCGATGGAGATGACAAACGCTTTCGATTCGTTGATGTAGCGTACCAACGATATGAATCCACCCGACAACGGTTTTTTCAGTCCGGCGCCGAAGAGCCCGTCGATAATTATGTCGTCGGGGTGAATGGCAGGAGGGGCAAATTGGTTATTGATTTCAAAAAAATGGGGATAACCCATTTGGTTCAGCCGTTTTTTGTTTTGTTCGCAATCGTTCGACAGGCGGTGTTCGGGCAATGTATTGAAAATATAAACCGATGGGGTATATCCTCGATTGATCAGTAACCGGGCGGTGGCCAAAGCGTCGCCACCATTGTTGCCGGGACCCGCAAAAATATAGATGTTGCGCGATGGCGAAACGATTTGGCATATTTCGTCGGTAATGGCTTGGGCGGCGCGCTCCATCAGGTCGATAGAGGCAATAGGCTCGTATTCCATTGTCAAATGGTCGAGCAGTTTGGTTACTTGGGTGGCGAATATTTTCATCTCGATATGTGCTTTTTCGGCTCCTTACCATAGTGGTACAAAGGGATATTACAAAAATAGTGAGAAAAAAGAGAACGGGAAAATATTTTATCCCGGTGAAATGTCTGTAAAAACGAATTCTGTAAAAATATAGACTATCGTTTCGGTGTTTTTACGATTTATTATAACTTTGTGCAACAATCAGAAAAAGACCAATGGACGCAAAGATTCAGATTAAAGACCGTTTTTTTACCCCGTATATATCGCGGGATAAGATCGCGGAGGCTGTGGAGCGTATAGCTTCGCAAATAAATAAAGAGTTGGCAGGCAAGAACCCTCTGTTCTTGTGTGTGTTGAATGGGGCATTCGTATTTGCCGCCGATCTTTTCCGGGAACTTACTATCGAGTCGGAAATTTCGTTTATTCGCATGAAATCGTATGAAGGTATGCGTTCGACCGGCGAGGTGAAACAGATATCCGGGCTGCAACAAGATATTACCGACCGTACGGTAGTGATTGTCGAGGATATTGTCGATACCGGATTTACTATTCAGCAGTTGATGAAACAACTTAATGCCCATAATCCTAAGGAGATAAAGGTGGCTACTTTATTGTTTAAACCCGCTTCGCTGAAATGCGATGTGAAGCCCGATTATGTGGCGCTTGAAATACCTCCTGCCTTTATCGTAGGTTATGGCCTCGATTATGACGAACAGGGCCGCAATTTGAAAGACATTTATGTCGTGGCAGAATAGCGCAAAGAGGATAGTTGAATAGGTAATAATCAAGGCAATATGTTGAATATAGTAATTTTTGGAGCTCCGGGGTCGGGGAAAGGTACTCAAAGCGAGAAACTTATCGAAGAGTATGGTCTGTTTCACATCTCTACGGGTGATGTGTTGCGCGAGCAAATTGCCCGAGGCACCGAGTTGGGCAAGACGGCCGATTCGTACATCTCGAAAGGTCAGTTGATTCCCGATGAGTTGATGGTCGATATTTTGGCCAACGTGTTGGATTCGCACGAAGAGGCTAAAAAGGGGGCAATCTTCGACGGTTTTCCCCGTACGATAGCCCAAGCCGAGGCTTTGACCCGTATGTTGGCCGAGCGGGGAACGCAGGTCGATGTGGTGTTGGGGCTCGAAGTCGAGGAGCAGGAATTGATCGACCGCTTGCTGAAACGCGGACAGATATCGGGTCGTAGCGACGATAATTTGGAGACCATTCAAAAGCGTCTCGAAGTGTATCACAGCCAAACCAAACCGCTTAAAGATTTCTATCAGAAGGAAAACAAATATCGTGCGATACCGGGTATGGGAGGTGTCGAAAGAGTTTTCGAAACCATTAAATCGGTAATCGCCGGTTTGTAAAAAATATGAATTAAACAAAAAAAGGAGTACCATGTACTCCTTTTTTTGTTGGGGAACAGAGGCATAATTTTGTTTTTGCCTTTGGTTTGCACTATTTTTGCAGCGACTAATTGGAAAAACGAAGAATTAAATTATTATGGCAGAGTCGAATTTTGTAGATTATGTGAAGATACTTTGTCGCTCGGGCAAGGGGGGCGCCGGAGCCATGCACCTGTACCGGGCCAAATATGTGCCCAAAGGCGGCCCCGATGGCGGCGACGGCGGTCGGGGCGGAAATGTTTATTTGCGGGCGAACCGTAATTTGTGGACTCTGCTGCACCTGAAATATTCGCGCCACGTGTTTGCCGGAAACGGTTCGCCCGGTGGGGCTAATCGCAGTTTCGGCAAAGATGGCGAGGACAAGACTATCGAAGTGCCTTGCGGTACGGCCGTTTTCGATGCCGATACGGGCGAATTTTTGTGCGAGGTGACGCAGGACGGCGAGGAGCTCGTCCTTTTGAAAGGTGGCCGGGGTGGTTTAGGCAACTGGCATTTCAAATCGGCGACTAACCAAACGCCTCGATATGCCCAACCCGGCGAACCGGCTATCGAACGTACCGTCATTCTCGAACTGAAACTCTTGGCCGATGTGGGTTTGGTGGGTTTCCCCAACGCCGGGAAATCGACCCTGCTCTCTACCATTTCGGCGGCCCGGCCTAAGATTGCCGACTATCCGTTTACGACACTCGAACCTAATTTGGGTATTGTTTCTTATCGTGACAATCGTTCGTTTGTAATGGCCGATATTCCCGGTATTATCGAGGGGGCGAGCGAAGGCAGGGGGTTGGGTCTGCGTTTCCTCAGGCACGTCGAGCGCAACGCGGTCCTGCTCTTCATGGTGCCCGCCGATACCGACAGTATTCGCAAGGAGTATGATATATTGTTGCGCGAACTTACCGCCTTTAACCCCGATTTGCAGGATAAACAACGCGTGTTGGCCGTAACGAAGTGCGATATGCTCGACGAAGAACTGATCGAGGCGATGAAAGCCGATTTGCCCGATGTCCCCACCGTCTTTATTTCGTCGGTGACCGGCGAGGGAATTACCGAGTTGAAAGACCTTTTGTGGCGCGAACTCAACGACGAGAGCAACCGGGTGATGACGATGACCCACCGGAATCTCGATGCACGCCATCGGGTCGAAGAGGAGGATAATTTCGATACCGCAGCCGGACTTGAAGAGGACGAGACCTTCTCCGACGACGATAACTACGAGGAAGAGGATTGGTGATGGTCTTGCACGAAGAGAATAGTTTCCAGTGGTATTCTTTTTCTTTGTTCGATACCTTGCCGGGTGTCGTTACTTTTGTGACCACTCGTAACGGGGCTGTGGTTGGCGACCCTTTCTCGACCGACAATATGGGAGAATATACCGACGACCGTCCCGAACGGGTGGCCGCTAACCGTGATCGCTTGTGCCGGGCGTTGGGTTTCGACCGCTTGGTTACTCCCCGGCAGGTCCACGGGGTAGAGGTTTTCCCGGTGACCGCCGCTTTTCTCGACTTCGACCGATCGCAACAGGCTGTTTATTTAGATGGTAAAGATGCTGTAATGACCGATTGCCCGGGGGTGGCCATAGCCGTCTCTACCGCCGATTGTGTCCCCGTGTTGCTTTACGATCCGGTGCATAAGGCTTGTGCTGCCGTTCATGCCGGGTGGCGAGGTATGGCAGCTCATATCGTAAGAGGGACGATTGCGGCGATGACCGAGCGTTATGGTACCGATCCGTCGGCTCTTTTTGCGGGAGTGGGCCCTTCGATTGGACCCGACTGTTTTGAGGTGGGCGAGGAGGTTGTGCAGGCTTTTGTCGAGGCCGGTTTCGATTCGGAGGTGGTTGTTCGCCGTTATCCGTCGGCTCGTCCCCATATCGATTTGTGGGCAGCGGCTATGGAGGAGCTTCTGTCGTGTGGCGTTTCCTTGTCGCAGGTCGAAGTTGCCGGTATTTGTACAAAAACGCACAGCGACCAGTTTTTCTCGGCACGGGCATTGGGTGTCCGTTCCGGGCGTTTTCTCACAGGTATTTGTATATAAAAGGGGCTCCCGGATATAGCGAATATCGAAAGCCCTTTTTGGGTCGTTTCTCACGACCCGATCCCCTTTTTGTTTGTCGTATTAGAGATCCCAATCTGAGGGCGAGCATTGTTTCTTAACCTCTTCGGATACCGTCGGGAAGAATGTAAATCCCGTTTGTTGTTCGATATATTCTACCGATTTGCAATAGTCGGTGCTGAATGTTTCGGGATAGTTGCTGTTGTGTTCCAACCAAAATCCGATGGCTTTGAGTTCGCTGGCATCGCATTTGCCTACCGGTTTTCCTGTATTGCCCTGTCGGGTGCGCAGTATCACTTTGAAATAGTGGGTGGGTACTGCACATGGTTTGGAGTCGGGGGCAAAACTGTTGTTATAGCGTCCGTCGGAGGTTGTTGTATAGCCGGCTCCAAAGTAGCAGCCGGTGACCACATAGAGGGTATCGGAGCACATATTATCCCGTATTTTGCTTTCGAGCGATTCCCATATTCCACCGTTAAAGGTCCCGTCTTGGGGAGTCATGTTCGACGCGTAGAATGTTTGGCCATTCAATTCGTCGTTTACCGTGCGGTCTCCCGAAGGGATTTGGTGTCCGCGAGAGTATCTGTCGTAGTAGCAATAGGTGCCGTAAAGTTGAGCTTGGAGGCTTGCGTCGATCAACGGGTCGGCTGCCCAAGCCTCGGTTCTTCCGCTGCTGCCTCGGTAGCATTGGTGCAAGGGATAGGCTACCCACAAGGCAGCGTGTTTCTCCTTGTCGAAGAGCATGGTATAGTTACGCACCTTTTGGTTGCCGATCGATCCGTAATGAGTGATCACAAAGTCGGTGCTATTGTAAGCGGGCAGTTCGGCCGGCGGGTAAACGGTGTTGTCGAAGACGATGATTTGGCTCGACGGGTCGCCGTCGGTCAGCCGCACGTCGTCGATACGCATCATTTTGGCCCCTTCTGTGACGCTAAACCGTATGCCGAGGGTTCCATTTGTCGGGTTTTGCAAAGAGAACGAACTGGTAGCCAACTCCCAATTATTGGTAATCGTGCGGGTATATTCCAGTTCGACCCACGATGTCCCGTTGCCGACCTCTACTTTCAAGTCGTTGTAATCGAATGTTTTATTTTCGGAGCACCCGAATTGAAGAATGAAATCTTTCTTTTGCGCCGTATTGATGTCGTTAATGGCGATATAGCTACTTGTGTTGTTGAAGTAGAGGTTGTTTTTACCCGATGCATAGGGGCGGTAGCTGGCAGGCGGGTTATAGTCCGATGTCCAGTCGCTTCGTACCGATACGCTCATTTGGCTATACGTTACATTGGCGGTTCCGGTTCCGCTTTCGTTTTTCCAGCCGTCGAATTGGTCGAGGTATGGCCACGAGCCATTCTTTTGAGCCACCTCTTTGTCGAAGTCGTTGTTATAGATAATGGTACGTGCCGCTCTCGATATGGTTATCTCTTTGGTAATTACATTTTGGGGGTTGTCCGATACGGTCGATACCGTCAAGGTACAACTCTCGCCCGCGGGGGCATCGAGGATATGTATCTCTTTGTCGTCGCTTGTCCCTTCGGTCTTATCGATTTTCAGGAGTGCGTTATCGGTAGTTGCAACCCAATGGGTATTGGTGCTGATGGTGATGACATTTTTCGAAGCGTCGCTCTCGTCGAAGGTCAAAGCCGTGGGCGATACTTCTAAGTAGAAAGTTACGTCCCTCAATATGACAACCTTTTTTGAAAGGTCTTCTCCTTCATTTTGAATGACGGGCAATATTGTTAAAGTGCAACTTTTCCCTGCGGGGGCGTCGAGAATATGTATTTGAGTATCTTCGCTTGAACCTTCGGTTTTGTCGATTTTCAGCGAAAGATTATCGGTTGTTGTTTTCCAATTGGTGTTGGTGCTGATGGTGATGACGTTTTTCGAAGCGTCGGTTTCGTCGAACGTTAAGGTTGTGGGATCGACGTTCAAATATATTTTTATTTCTTCTTTATTTTTTTCTTCGCAGGCGCAAAGGGTAAAAAACAGCAGTAGGAGATAAATGAACTTTTTCATGGGATAGAATTTTATTCGCAAAATTAATTTTTGTCTCGAAAAGAATGGTGCAATTCGTCAAAATTTGAAGTCAAAGCGTCAAAAAATGGTGAAATAGCGGCCCATAAGGGGCATTTTTCTACCAATCGTTTCCAGTGTCACGAAAAATACAAAGAATGTTTGCGATTTTAATGCCGAGGGGCAGGCCCGAATCTAATTTAGCTTCCAAAGATTTTCAAAGAGTGTAGTCGTGGGTAAAGAATCGGGTTAAGGGCACTGAATCTTTCTTGTATTATATACATTATTAGTTAGTAATAATTCTTATTTAGGAGAGAAATTCTCCTTTTTCACGTTTTGTTTGTGTGGAAAAAAGAGAATTTTCCCTTCTTTTCGATGTAAAATTAAAAATTTTGACCCCCGAAAAGCGATAATCAGGGCGAATATATGGCCGTGAGAATGTTAAATTGTTCGTTTGCAAACTATAATTCATTTTGCGAGTGTCTTGAATGAAACGGTAGATCGAAACTCTTTTTAATCTGTTTAAGCCTATAAATCTTATGCTTATGCATAAATATAAAAAATGTAGAACCGACTTATTATAATAATATATAAAATAAATTGTTAAAACAAAACTTTTGTGCACTTTTTGTATTGTAATAAATACTAAAATATTATAACTTTGCAATCTCATTTAAAGCAAATTAGGTTTGAATGTAGAAGTGAAATAAGGATGAGAAAAGGTCACCTTATTAAGGGGACTGAGTGTATTTAATTAGTTTTTTTTTGATTTAGGGGATTTATTGTAAAACCATAAAAACAACAATAACAAGAATACTATATTTTTAATAATCCTCACATAATTAGATAATTATATGAAGAAAGTTTTAAATATAATGGTATTGCTATCGCTTGTCTGTTCGATGGTGTCGGCGCAGAAGGTGGCCGTGAAGAGTAATCTTTTGGCATGGGCCACAGCTACACCAACATTAGGCGTAGAGGTAGGACTCGCGAATCGTTGGACACTGAACACGCATATCTATTATAATCCGTTTACTTTCAAGAATAATCGCAAGTGGAAACATATTCGGGTACAACCCGAGGTCCGTTATTGGCTTTGCCAAAAATATAATGGCCATTTCTTTGGTGCGCACATTTTCTATACCCATTTCAATGCTGGGCAGGTGCCTCTGCCATTTGGCATTTTCCCCGATGTAAAGAAATACCGTTATCAAGGGAATACCTACGGGGCCGGCTTGTCTTATGGCTATCAATGGATTTTGTCGCCCCGATGGAGTATAGAAGGCTCGGTGGGTGTGGGTTACAAGTATAATACGTACGACTATTACCAATGCCGTACTTGCGGTCACAAGATAGGCGAAGGACATAAGGGTTATTTCGCTCCTACCGAAGCGGCGATTTCCGTCATCTATGTAATTAAATAAGAGGAGGAATTTATGAAGCGATATATTATCATAGCCCTTTCGTTTTTAGCTTGGTCGATGTTTGCTTTCGGAGCCGAGGTGAAGGTCGAGAATGCCTCGCTTGCGCGATCGGGCGATAGCCTGAAAATAGATTTTAAAATCGTGGTGCCACAGGGGACTGTGGGATCGGATTATCTGCAACGAATGGTGCCCGTGGTCGATAATCAAGTCGACTCGATAGCTCTCGAAGAGATAGAGATTGAAGGGAAGCGCAAGCAGAAATTGCGTCGTCGTGAGGCCGTATTATCAGGAACGACCTACGAACCATCGACCTATCACACGGTTAATGGCGGCGAGTTGCAATACAGCATGACGTTGCCTTATGAGAAGTGGATGGGCAAATCGCCCATGAATTTGCGTTTGGTGTGCGAGCGCGAGGGGTGTTGCGAGGTAGAGCCTTTGCCCGATATATTGTTGTGCAGCGAAGTGGTTGTGCAGCCGCCTTATGTCCCGTCGGTAAAACCGGTGCCTTTGATTCCGAGTGTGGCCGAGCGTTTGGCCGAGGTAGAAGCCGTACTCTTCCCTATGGTGGCCTATACGCCCTATTCCGATTCGATGACCGTTTGGCGTGACAAAGGCGCTTTGAAAGTCTATTTCCCGCTTGACAAATCGGATTTGCGGCGCGATTATCGCGACAATGCCGCCACGCTCGACAGAATTATCGACATACTGCAACAGATTTATGTCGACGACCGGTCGGCCGTGGGGAAAATATTGATTGTAGGTTTTGCTTCGCCCGAAGGTCCGTTGAAGCGGAATCTCCGTTTGGCCGGAGCGCGTGCCCAAGTGTTGAAAGAGTATGTAAACGAACGGCTCGAATTGCCCGACACCCTCTTTGAGGTGGCAAACGGTGGCGAAGCATGGGGCGAGTTGCGCGACAGGGTCGAGGAGAGTGATTTCGATTGTCGCGACCAAATGCTCGATATCATCGACAACACCCCCGATTTGAACCGGCGCGAATGGTTGTTGCGGAGGCTCGACAAGGGACGGCCCTTTGCCGAGTTGTTGCGCTCGGTCTTCTCCGACCAGCGTAATTCGGGATACATACGGGTATATTATACTTCGGTGCCCGATTCCAATGCCATTGCAATCAATCAAGCTCAAAAGTTGATTGCCCAAGAGCGTTTCGACGAGGCCATCGCTCTGTTGCAACCCATACAGGACGATGTGCGCAGCCTCAATACATTGGCCACGGCTTATTACCGCAAGGACGATAAGGAGACGGCAATGTCCCTGTTCGAACAGGCTGCCGAGGCCGGCGATAAAGCAGCTATTTTGAATTTGAAAAATATAAGAGAGAATTATTAAATCATTTTATTACTAATCATTTAAACCGTTCAAAAATGAAAAAAATGAAAACAAAATGCACGAAAGTCGGTGCTGTACTTTTTGCAGCTGCCGCAATTTTGTCATCTTGTTCCAATGATGACGTGGTGAACAATGGTGACAATACGCCAGTTGGTGACCGTGATGCTGTAAAGACGAGTTTCTCGTTTGCCATTCCTTCGCCGGTATCCCGCGCTACTGATGCCGATGTTCAGGCCGATGGTAAATTCCAGGGAATGAAGAATTTGCGATTGATGCCTTTTGCTTTGACAGAAGGATCGGGCGATTATGTAGTAGCGAATTCGGTTTTGGCGGGTGCTACCCAGTTGACCGGATCGTCAATCGGCACTGAATCGAAAAATTTTGTACAGACATTCCCCAATGTAGTTATTCCGGCCGGTAATATAGCTTTCTTGTTCTACGGCGAGGCCAATCATGCTGCCGACTATAACGGTGTGTTGAATATGACCCCCGATGTATCGGTAACCTCTTTGTCTCCTGCTGATATCTCCTTCTCGTTACAGAATATCACCGAAGGAACTTATACCGGCGGTACTTATACTAATGCAGCCGATTTGATGGTTGCGTGGAGAACCAAAGTGACCGATAAATTAGAGAGTTGGGTTACTGGTTTAGCCGATGGTGCAGATAAGACCTCGGCCGAGGAGTTGCAAACCAACTACTACAAATTCAACAGCGCTTCGTTGATGGGCTTGCAATTGGCTTTGCAATATCTGTCGACCCGTTTGGCCGAACTGAATACCATTGCAGGTGCAAGCGAGGTGAAGACATCGGTTGATTCTATGGCTACCGAATTGAAAAAACCGGCTTATAAGGATTTCCCCGCCAACTTGCCGAAAGGTACTTATAAACTGAATAATGGTAAAATCGTATTCGACGAAAATGGTCCTTCTGGATCGGGTATTGTTACTGCAACGTCTTCAAAAGCTTACAGCTATCCCTCTTCGTTGTACTATTGGACCAATGCCTATCCTGTTGAGTATACGACAACTCCTGCATTTGGTGAGTGGAATAATGGCGTGTATGGCACATCTCGTAGTGTAATTACCTCTGCATCTACACAAATAGCCTTGAACAAAACCATCAACTACGGTGTGGCTCGTCTCGATGTGAAAGCCGCTATCAAAACGACCGACGGCGCTACGATTCCTGCCGGTACGATTTCGGGAACAAGCACTCCTACTCACGTAACTTTGGATAACCACAATTTTGTGGTGAAGGGCCTTTTGATTGGCGGTCTGCCCGATGCTCTTGATTGGAAAATGCATCCTGCTGATGGCGACCAATATACAAAGATCGTGTACGATACCCGTGTTCCCAACGATGGTTATACGTTGACCTATGCAACTGCTCCCACTTATACAGCTATGAACCCGTTGATGTACTGTTTGTTGCCCGAAACGGCCGACTGCTCTACCGGTACGGCTGATGATTTGGGACATACTCCCAACATTGCTTTGGAAATTTTGAACGACGGGCCTCAATTCTACGGATTGGACGGCAACTTGATTCCCGAGGACGGAACGTTCTATTTGGTGGGTAAACTGACTTATGCTCAAGATGCATCAAAACCCGAAGTAACCCGTGTATTCCAACAAGACTACAACACGACTGTACACCTCACCATCTCGTCGTTGGCTAAGGCTTACAATACGGTTCCCGACTTGATTAACCCGCGTTTGGAATTGGCTTTGGCTGTTGATATCAACTGGAAAGCCGGTTTGATTCTTGATGTGCCTCTGGGCGATTAATAATTGGCAGAAGCCGTAAAATAATATAAAACCATACATTTATCTCCGGCGGGTCGAAAGGGCTCCCGGTAGGCTCGCCGGAGATATTTTTCTCTTCAAAAAAAGATTCGAAAAGATGAATAGAGGTGATTCTTTGCAAAAGTGGATTGTCGTGGGAATGCTCTTCGCGTTACTGCCGCTGTGCAGCGGGTGTATCGACGACAATATGTCCGATTGCAACAATTTCACCGTAAGATACAGGATAGAACTCACTACCCAGTCACAAGCATTTTCGGGAGTGATGGAAGTCCTCGATATGCATTTTTACGACAGCAATAAGGCGCTCGCCTATTACGAACACGTAGAGAAGGAGCAAATGCCGTCGGATAATATTTATAAAATTATGTTGCCCATAAGCAACTATCACCATTTTGCGATAGCTAATATCAAGGAAGAGAGTTGCGTGAAATCGTCGGATTTAGGAATAGACCCCGATAAACACAAATTGGGCTACCAGTCGACTGCCGATACTGTACCTTCGCACGGTTCGGAGTTGTATATTGGACGGGCTCAGTTTACCATTGCCGATAAAGACGAATTTGTAGAAGTTGTCCTTACCCCTTGTATTGCCATGACAAGGCTACATCTCGATTACGAAACGGGCGTTGCCGCTTCGGTCGATCGAATCGAGGGGTATATCAATAAAACCGCTACCGGTTTTTACAGTAAGGACAGTATTTATGAGTACGAACGCCCCGTGGTCGTACAGATGAATGAAGCGGGGGAAGATGAAAACGGTTTGTCGCTTTACCAAGCGCTTTCGTTCCCGTCGCAAGATGAGGCGAGCGTCGATGCGTCGGCCGGAACCCGTAGCATCACCGAAGAAAATGCACTTTGGAATACCGATGTCTACGTTACTATGGGAGATAAAATTACACGAAATACAATCCACCTTGCCGATCCCTTACCTGCCGGAGAGTGTGTAGATATATACGGTTTGGTAAGAGGTGACGGAAGTATAGAGATAGGTCATAATTTGAACGCCACCGTGGCGGTAACCATCGACTGGAAACCGGGCGGTAATATTGATATAGAAATGTAGTTTTTTGATCGTAAGGATTGAAATAGCGAAAGCTCTTTAACTGTGAAGAAGTGGTATACGATATGGACGGTTGTTTTGCTTGCCGGGCTGTTGTGCAGTTGCGGCGGGAAGGATTCTGCCATGTCCGAGGAGCCGGTTCTGCCACAAGAGACGACGAGCATGACGCTGAACATATATACCGGACAGGCTTTGTCGCGAGCTGTGACATTGCCGGGCGACCCGGGTGTCTCGCCCGATATGCCGGGGCCCATAGAGAACATACACCTGTTTATGTATGTAGAGCCAAAGGACGGTTCGGCCTCTTATATGAAACACTATTATATCGAGTTGCCTGAGAGTACGACTTACTATCAGTTCCAAGCGATAGACGTGCCCAAGTGTACAGCTTCGTTCTATGCCATTGTCAATGCCGGGCCGCACAACGAGTGGGAATTGCTCTCGACCGAGGCCGAGGTGTTGGCGTTGACAACAACCGCCACACCGTCGCGTAATCTCTATGCCGGTACGTTGCTCGATCTCGAATTGGTGCAGATACGCCATTCGGGTGTTATCGACGCAGGGTTGGTCGCCTCGAAAGTCGATATTATGTACAACATAGGTACAGCCATTACAAACTATAATGCCAAACCGTTGGGCCAAAAAGAACATGGCGACTGCATATCGGCAAAGGTCGTTTCGCTCACCTTGAATAATGTCCCGCAGGTGGGAAAATACTTTGCGGTAAGATCGAATACCTCTGTGCAGGGCAATCAAATCAACCTCACCGGGGTTTCGGGTCCGGGGCAGGCTGCTTGGATAAACGGTCGGTACGACTGCTATTTGTACGATAGCGGTTCGCTCGACATCATTTTGGTGGTGGAGAGTGTCTATGCCGACAATTTTGTGAAAAATACGACGTATAACGTCCATATCGATACTCCAACCGATTTGACCGATGCACCTTATTATTTGTTGCGCTTCGATGTGGTTGGGTTCACCCAAACGGAGTATAATTATCGATGGATAGTTTCGGTATGAAAAAGATTGCAGGTATGTTGAACAAGAAAAATATGGAAACCATAAGTGCGATGGGTCGGCAGACTTATCGCATAAAGCGTTGGTGCCTGTTGCTGTTGCTTGGCCTGTTGTCGTGGAGCAGCGTGGCCGCCCAGTTGAACATTCAACCGGCCTATCCGGCATTCAATTTGAGGCGTATATATGTTTCGCCCGATGGATCGGGGAATTACGACGGGTCGTCGTGGGCTAATGCGGCACGTGGTTCCGATTTGCAAGCCATACTTCGCTCGACCGATACTTGGAACACCACTAGCTCTACCTTGCAAATATGGGTAGCAGCAGGAACTTATATACCTACGGAGCCTCTCCTTCCCGGCGACGAGCAGAGTGCGTCGTTTGTGCTGAAAGGGAATCAAGTAGTGGTTTATGGAGGATTCCGTGGACAGGTATTCGACGATTTGGGCGCTTTGATCTATGCCGGAGAGACATCGCTCGAAGAGCGGGAATATGGGAATGTGATATCGGCCGACAGGTCGGAACCGTGGGCCTTGAAATATCAAACGGTCTTTTCGGGCGACCGTTTGCAAAACGATGTTGTAACGGACGATAATAACTTCTCGTCGCTCGATCCGTCGCAAAATGCCACTCGTGCCGACAATTTGAACACCGTTGTCACGTTTGACCCCTCGTGTGTAGATGTGTCGCTCGAAGGAATAACGATCAGAGGCGGTTCGTCCAATACGGGAAAAGGCGGCGCTGTTTTGTTGACCGGGAACGATTGTGGTTTAAATCATTGTTTGTTCTTCTTTAATTTTGCAGCCGAAGGAGGAGCCGTGTATATGCAGAAAGGCAATGATACCGCCTCTCGGCCGTGTTTTGTATACAATTCGGTTTTTGTCTCCAATTCGGCATTTAGCCGTTCCGGTGTAGGCTTGGGCGGTGGAATTTATTCCCAGTCGGGCGTCATTTTCAATAATCTGATATACAATAATAATGGTGGTGGTATTTGTGCGTACGATGCCACTTCGATTGTGAATAATACAATTGTCAATAACCAGTTGTATGGAATAGGGCGCCCTTCCGACGCTGCGGTACCCGGTTCGTCGATTTATATTTCCAATACGGTGATATGGAGTATCGACCCCCTCAATCATGTGGGATTGAGCGGGTTTGACGCATTGACCAATAATATTTCGAATTGCGCGATTGTAAATTGGGACGAGTCGAAAGGCGTCGATAACATTTCGTTGCAACCTTATAACGAACAGGTAGGGGCATCGCCTAATTTCGTGAACCCAACTATTCAGGTAGGTGTGATGCTCGAACCGGCTTATCCCGATATGGGAGTGTCGTTTTTGCTGCAATCCAATTCGATACTTCTTTCGAAAGCCGAGAGCTCGTGGATGACAACGTTGAATACCTATTACAATACCGATGTTTCGTACGATATTGCCGGAAATCCGCGAATGGTGAGCCAATCGCTGGACATAGGAGCATACCAATATCAGCCTGTTGCGGGGCGTAACATTTTGTATGTGCGTCAACTTTCTCCCGATGAACCTCCTTTGGCCGATGGAGAAGTGCGTGATGGCAGTTCTTGGCGGCTTGCGTTACAAGATGTACAGCTTGCCATCGACCAGTTGTACAACCGCGGTGTGATTGGCGAGGTATGGGTTGCCGGCGGTACTTATTATCCCACATCGACTTTTACTACCGAAACCGGTTTCAAAGGGAATACGGAACGTTATCGTTCTTTTATCATGCGGAGCGGCGTCTCGGTATATGGCGGTTTTAGAGGAGAATCGGGCGACGAGGGAATAAACGATTCTACTACCCGTCCTCGCGACCCTTCCAATCCCAACCTTCAATGGGACTTCCAGTACCGCACGATATTCAGTGGCGACATCGACGAGAACGACAGTTCGCAAAGAGGGTGGCGCTGGAACGACAGCGAGAAAAAATGGGAACAGTATTACGGGCGGAATTCTTATCATGTCGTGTGGTTTGCTTCGGAAGGATTTTATGAACAAACCACTCGTTATGAGGCTATTGTGGCTAAACCTCTCCCCGTAGAAACTATTCTCGATGGTGTAGTGGTTACAGGTGGTTGTGCCAACTATGGCGAACGGGGAGAATCGACCCGCATGGGCGGGGGTATTTATCTGGTCGATAACGGCGTGGTAAATGACTGTATCATTTATCAGAATTTTGCGTTGACCCGTGGAGGCGGTGTGATGATGAATAATGGCGGGTTGCTGCAAAACTCGCTTGTATTCAGGAATGCTTCACCCGGTGTGCAAGTGCGTAATGGATTGGGTGGCGGCGTGTATATAATGGGCGACGGTGTCGTTTATAAAACCATAGTTACCAACAATACGGCCCGTGTGGGTGGCGGCGTGTATGTCGATGAGGCTGAGTACAATAACCCCGATTACGAGACCTCGTTGTCGAATATGTATAGGGGTGTCTTGCTCAATACGCTGATATCCAACAATACGGCATCGTCCGATGCGGGAGCTATCTATTTCGACAAATTGGGTGGATTGTCATCTTCTACTGTCGTGAAAAACTATTGTCCGTCGGTGGCTTCGGATCAAGATGGAAATTCGGGGGGTATGGTTGTCGACGAGTTTGGTATCGTTTACAACTCTATTCTTTGGGGAAACTCTACATCTGAGCATAATCGCCAATTTTACGGGCTAAATGGAAAAACGGCCACGGCTGAGAAACCAGCCTCGATACAAATTTTCAATACGGCATTGGAAAACCTCTCCAATACAATATGGGGTGTAAATACAATTACACAAAAAACCTATGCATTGGCCGAACAGAACGACAAAGAAAATGCGGTGGATTATAGCCTTAATTATCCCTATTTCTCTAATCCCGATGTCGATGGTTTCGATGTGATATCTGCCCCGGCGGGTGTATACCAAACCTCAGCCGCCGACATAGCCGGAACGCAAACTCTCGACGATGCATTGCATACAATATTTGGGGTGCAAATGTGGATCCCCTCTGAAAAATCGGCGTTGCAACGGAAGGGTGGAAGCTCCTCCGAGTCTCCTTATGTAAATTATACACCTATACAAACCCGGTTCTATGTATCAACTTCCGATATTCTCGGCAAGGCATTTGTCGAACCTCGTCCCGTAGGAGCTTTTGCTATGGATAAGGTGGCAATGCAATATAGTGTCATAGAGGATCACGGAGTAAAAAAATTGGTATTTTTTGTCGATCCGGCGGCTACCGAGGACCTTTCAGGAGCATCGTGGGACGAACCTATTATATCGGGAAACTCGGCCATCGAGTATTTTGCCGAACTACCCGCCACCGAATATCCCGGTTGCCCTCGTGAAATATGGGTGAAAGAGGGAACGATAAAACCAATGTGGAAAGCTATCGGAAGCGATCGCCGTACTTCGTCGGTCGTTTTAAGAGGGGGTGTGGATCTGTATGGAGGGTTCAACTCGAAACTGACAGGGACACAGGGCTCTACGGTTTCTGGAGAAACATTCGTCCCAGCCGGGAGCAGTTCGGCCGAAGCCATGCGTAATCCGGTTCAATATCGTACGGTATTCGATGGCGCGCTTACCGACGAAAATCTTTATCATGTGGTGCTAATGGCCGACAATGGAGCCGCCATTTTCGATGGTTTCCATGTGGTCAATGGTAATGCGGCTACCGGTTCGTCGGCTATTAAATCGGGCGGCGGAATTCTTCATGAGTCGGGAACGTTGTATATACGTAACTGCATGATTGAGAATAATACAGCAACCAATGGCGCCGGAATAGCCATGTTGGGGAATGCCCAAAAGTTGGTGATGACCAATACGGTTGTCAATAACAATACAAATATCGGGCTGGCTGGTGATTTGTATTCTGCGGCTGTGGTACTCCAAAACGATGCCCGACTGAACCATTGTACTATTGTGCATAATCAGGCTCCTGGAATTTGTGCGCTGAATGGGCAATTGATGCTTTATAATTCGGTATTGTGGGGTAATTCTCCGACTGGGGTTATTGCTGCCGATGATGTACAAATAGCGGGAATGGCTACAAATTTGGATATTCGTAATAATGCCATACAGTATGCACCGGACGATTGGTCGCTTTGGAATGAGAATATACAGTTGAGCATCGTGCCGGGTGATCCCATGTACCCGAAGTTTGTCAATCCTACCCGTAGCGTAGGTGCCGTTTTATCGGGCTATGATACTCCATTGGGTGGTGCCGCCCGATTTGAACCGACTTGCGAGTCGCCTTTGGTGATTGCTGCTGATGAAAGTGTGGCAGCCGGCGATCTCGATTTGCTTCTCGATGCCGATATTACCGGGCACAATTATGCCGTGGGAGGTTTGCCCGATATAGGGGCTTACGAAGCAACCTGTTTGAATCCCATCGGTTCGGTGGTGTATGTGCGCAGCGGGCCTGCCGGAACGGCAGCGTCGCCGCAGACAGCCTATTTCGGTACGGGCGATGGTTCGTCGTGGGCAAACGCCATCAATGGTAATGCGTGGTATGGTTTTGACGATGGGCTTCCCTATGATAAAATCGAGTATGACAGCAACGATGCAACCGATTTTATTACCGGGTTGCAATACGCCGTGAACGAAGCGTATAAAGCTTCATTGAAAAAGAATAGCAATGGAAGTATCGCTTATAAAACGTTGAATTATTATCCGTTGGCTCGATGGGCCGATCAGGGACAGAAAACGATTAATATACCAGAGGTAGATACGACGGCTTTGGTGGAAGTTTGGGTGGCCGAGGGCGAATATACCAGCCGCCGCGGGTTCTTTATGCGCGATGCCGTGCAGGTATACGGCGGATTCCCCGGCACGGGTACACCCGGTAAGGAGGAGCGTAACCCGCGGGTATACAATACGATTATTCAGACGATGACTACCGCCGAGGCTGCATGGGTCGATCAAACAGGCGAAAATGCATCTTTATATGGCCCTGCTTGTGGATTTGGCGGATTGTATTATGAATTGAATTCGAATTATGTGAATTCCAATAAAACTCGTAGGGTACTTTCCCAACCTTTCCCCTATTACGAACGGACTTCGCAATATAATGACAATTATTTGTCGAGTACAGAGTTGTCTAATAGGCCTCTTAACCCGTTTGTAATAGAAACAATATGGGACGGATTTACGATTCAAAATGGACGTACCCGTATTAATCACGGAAAAGATGGCGGTGCCGGTGTGGCATTGCGCAAGAACGGGCGTCTCGAAAATTGTGTGATTCGTAACAATATCAATTACGTGCCCAATGTTACGGGGTATAGCCCGAATGATTCGGAGGAGGTTCAAGGTCGGGAGGTTCAAGGTCGGGGAGGAGCGGCATTCTGTAATGACGGTGTCTTTTCCAATTGTTCATTCTTTAATAATCAGTTGGGCCCTCGGAATTGTGAAAATTATGGTGGTGCCATATATATGCGTGCCGGTACCGCCTATAACTGTGTTTTTGCAGGGAATGCGGCAAGTACAGGAACGGCGAGAGGATCGGCGGTCTATTTGGAAGTAGGTAGTTTTTATAATAATACGGTTGTAGACAATGTAGGTTCTGATGGAGCATTATATGGTGGAGCTTGGTTCCTAAACAATGGAGGTGGCGCCAGTGAGATGAAAATCTATAATACAATTGTCTATTATAATAGTTCGTCGTATCAAATTTATAAAGAGGAAGACTGTAAGATGACGTTGAGCCGTTGTTGTGTGCCAACTAATAATGGTTATAACAATAGCGGATCTATCACGGTCGAAGGACTTATTTATAATGATCCGACATTTGTCAATAGGAATCAATCCAATAAAGAGGATAATAACTATCGCTTGCAAGGTACTTCGCCTTGTATCAATGCCGGGAATAACAGACCCGAAGGGATTACGTTGCCCGAAACCGATATGGACTATACCGACCGTTTCAAAGACTGTTCGATCGATATTGGTGCTTACGAGATAGACCAAAGCGAACCCATCATGCCCGCCATTAAAACCATCGATGGCGAGTTGGTAGGCGTTATTTATGTGACTAAGGCGGCTAACGGTACGGTCGACGGCTCGTCGTGGCAGAATGCCGCTTGTGAAGCCAAGTTGCAAAAAGCGCTTAACTGGGCAGGTTATATTATCCATAATAAAGACACTTACGCTTCGGGACGGTATAGCGGAATTACCCGCATACAGGTACATATTGCCAGCGGCACCTATTATCCTACCGATATGATTTTATCGGAGCAGCCGCGAACGACTACGTTTATTATCCCTGCGGGGATAGAGGTGTATGGCGGATTCTCGGGAATCGACGATGACGAACAGATTGAAGACCGCGATTTGAGCCTTAACCGAACCACATTCAGCGGTATGATAGGAAGCTCGGCCGAGGAGAATGCCTATCGGGTAGTCACATTCGGTATGAAACAACATCAGGATAATGCATCTGTTCCTGCCGAAGGCGCTACCTATTACGACGATCCCAATACCGAACTTTCCATACTCGATGGCGTGTTTATCGTCAGTGGAAATGCCAATCACCCGTCGGATCCCGACTGGCAGTCGGGTGGTGGAGTAAAAGTTACTTCTACCGGATTGGTGCAGAATTGTACGGTTTACGACTGTACGGCATCCGATAAGGGCGGTGGTGTATATTTGGCTCCGGGCGGACATATTTCGGGTTCGGTCGTGTATG
This sequence comes from Candidatus Barnesiella excrementigallinarum, assembly GCA_019114445.1. Taxonomy (GTDB): domain Bacteria; phylum Bacteroidota; class Bacteroidia; order Bacteroidales; family Barnesiellaceae; genus Barnesiella; species Barnesiella excrementigallinarum. Next base: position 18,592 of record DXFL01000015.1, on the reverse strand, counting down.
ACAATGTAGGTGGAAATGGTGGCGGTATCTATGCCGATAACTCCTCAATGGTGGTAAATTGTACGGTCATAGGTAATGCAACAACAAGTAGTGGTACCGGTGGCGGTATATCGGTAGCGACAAAACCGATTATAGTCAATTCGGTATTTTGGATGAACAATTCGGGGAACGGCAAAAACATATTTGGGAATATGTCGCAACAAGTCGATACGGTATTTGCCGGTGTACGTTACCAAAGCTATATTTTTAACCACTGTGCGGTCGAAGGTCTCAAAGTGGTGGGGTATGGTAATATTGCTTTGACTTCGACGAATGAGAATACCTCGACCATAGTGGGATTGAATACCCCCGGATTTGTCGATCCCGAAAATAACGATTACAATTTGAGACGAATATCGACTTTGATTCGGGGCGGTATTGATGTGGCGCTTCCCAGCCAAGCGCTTATGAATGCTTTGCATATCCCGCGGTATGATATGTTTGGTACCGATAGATTTTATGGAAGTGCTTCTACGTTACGCGATTATTTCGACATAGGGGCTTTGGTGTACAATGGTTCGTTGAATCTCGATCCGGCCGGGAATACCGAGGCAGAGCAAGGTGCCGATGGCGTTTATCGGTTGTATGTATCGCAAACAGCCCGAGGCTTGGCCAATGGGCGTAGTTGGCGTAATGCTATGAGCGATGTACAACAGGCTCTCGATTATTTCGGGAATGATGCCAATTTTACTCATGATCCCAATGCCTCGATTCGTCGTTGCGAAATATGGATATCGAGAGGTACTTATAATCCCAAAACCGCTGTTCGGGAAAATGAGTGGGGTACCTCGTTTGTCCTTAATCGATACGCTTATATTTATGGAGGATTCAGAGGTAGCAACTTGCCCTATTACGAAAGTTGGATAGAGCCTTTCAACGTAGATCCTTCGAAACGAATCGATGCTTATGGAACATGGAATAAGGACGATTACTCTTATACTTTGGGTAACGATGGCGCTATTACCTTCTATCCGAAGGTGAAAGCGTTGCACGACGAGCCATCTTCGTGGTTCCTGCATTTCACAACCAACGAAACTACTTCTTCATCGCCTACGGTAAGGGTTAATGGCTTTTTGTTGCCCAGTCGTTTGGCTCTATCGACTGTATCGGTCGATGGTACTACCGAATATATTTACGATTTGCGCTATTTGGCTATCGGTAATACCGATCCCGAAACGGCACCTTTGATCGAATCGGTTCGTATTGCCGGATTACCTGCGGGAACGAAAATGTATAGTGCCACTATCGACGATCGCAAATCTACGACATCGATAGCCACCAAGATTGTTTCTACGCAGAAGATTTATGTACCGAATACCTATATCAATATCGTTACCGAAGATGAAACTCAATCGATTTCCTTGTCCGACCAGTATTACGAAGGAGAGGCTTTCACGAGTGAGCGACCGCGTCAGGACTGGAACGGTAACGGATTACTCGAAGATTTCGAGTATGCAAACGAAACCATTCTTTCGGGCGATATAGGTGGAGGAACAGGAAATTCCCATGTGGCTTATTATAATGATCCTACGGCCGACCGGAGTGTCGAACTCGATGGTGTAAAGATCATCAAAGGCCGGGCTTCGTGTGACGATCATGGCGGAGGCGCATTATGCGCTTTTGGCCCGGTTGTGTTGCGTAACTGTCAGTTGTTGCTCAATGAGTCGAGTTTTGGTGGCGGTGCCGTATATGCCGACAATATAGAAATTTATGGTTCTATTTTGGGTGGTAATGAAGCCTCTGGGAAACCGGGTGGTGCGGTGTATCTGAAAAGCGGAGGCAGATCGGTGATCGTGAACAGTGTCATCTATAACAATACCGGGTCCATAGGGTCGGCCTATTATGCCGAAGAGGGTACTACTTCGCAATTGATTAATAATACTATTGTGAGAAATGCCTATGCCGGGAATATTTCGGGTAATGTCACTTCGGGCAATACCGTTTATTCGGCTTCGGCAGGCGGTAATATCCTTACCAATACCGTTATTTGGGGTAACGACGATGCCGAGCGGATCAATACGGATAACTGGGAAATTATTACTTCGGCTGCCGATGTCGATGAGAGTGTGTCCGATTTTGAAATTTTCCTCGATCGGGCGAATAATGCAGTTATGGGACCGAGGTTTGGATTCCCCAGTGATTATGCCGGGGCGGAGAACTATTTTGCCATGGCCGATTACTCTCTTCCGTCGTTGTCGACTCTTGTGAATCGAGGGACCAATGGAGGAACTCGACAAATAGATACAAAAATAGAAATGAACCCCGACGGTTCGGTGAAAGAAATGATTGTTACCACTGGGCCGGTTGTCCTCGATGGTTCGGGTAAAGGCTATTATGCCATACAAAATATATCGGGTCGCGAAAATGTGCCCGATACCTTGAACAACAAATGGCGTATTACCAAAGAACCCCAAACATACCACGTGGTGAAGAAAGACGGGGTGGACATGATTGATGTAGAGACTTGGAAAGAGGGTATTATAGATATTGGTGCTTATGAGTACGAAGTGGTGTCGCTTACCCCGTTTGGCGGAAACATATTGTATGTGAAGAGTGCCGAAGAAGTTTCGGACAAAGAGAATAATGGCGAGACTTGGGAACAGGCTACCTCCAATATTCAGCAGGCTATACAGATATTGTTGCTTAGCCCCAATAAGAAGGATAAATACATTAAGATTGCCGAAGGTGAATATGTGCCTTTGTTGAAGTCCGAGTTGGGTGATTATTCGTTTGTGGTAGAAAAACCCGACGTCGACGGTGTAGAATACTCGACCAAGAGTTTTACATTTAGAGGGGGGTATCCCAGCAATATAACCGATAGCGATGTCGCTATGGATAATTTGCGCGATCCCATTTTGTATCCTACCTATATTCGAGGTAATAGAAGTAACTCGAAACATCTCATTTATATCGATGAGTCGATGAACAGAGCTGGCGAGGGTGGTACGATTTCTCCGGTAAATATCGAAGGATTTACCTTTACCGGGGGTAATGCTTCCGATCCTTCGGGTGCAGGTTCCACCGGAGCGGCTGTTTATGGAGCAAACAGCAGTACAACCATTCGTAACAGTTTCTTTATTGACAACCAAGCTGCCGGAGCAACAGGGGCTGCCGTATACCTGAATCAAGGAAATATCTATAACACGGTATTCCATTCGAACGAAGCATGGGGCGTTGCCTTCAATGGTACCGGCAACATCATTAGCAATACGATTGCCGATAACGTCAAAGGCGGACTGTATGCCAGAGGTGCTTCGTCTTCGAATCCGTTGCAAGTTTATAACAACATATTGTGGCGGAATTACACCTCGGCAACCCCGACAACCGACGATTTGAACCGGCAAATCGATGTACAGAACGCCACATTGTACAGCAATGCCATTCAAGTGGACGATGCCATTGCCGAACAACCTAATGCGACTTACTCCTATTGGAACAATACTTCGAACGTGGTATTGGGCGATAAGGCGGCCAACCTTAACAAGACACTAAGTTCGCAGAACGAAGATATGTCGTACGGTCCCCGCTTCGAAGCTCCCGATGAGAGCGATCCTCTTGCCCGCAAGTATAGCATACGGCCCGGTCGCAAACTCATCAATACAGGATTCCGATATATGATAGGCGATGTCTACGACAAAGAGGTGAACGATAAATGGTATTCCGATTTGTTCGCTTACTATCCTTTCGGATCGGTCGATGAGCCGTTGGCTGTTGGCGATTCGTTGGCGAGAGTAATGTTTGTCGATGTTTCCGGCAGCCGTCGTATCGCCGGGAACAGCATAGATATAGGTGCGTATGAATATCAACGGCTTTTCTATCCCAATTTGTATGTGAAACCCGACGGGTTCGGACTTGGTTCGAGTTGGGACGATGCCATGAGCGATTTGCAGGAGGCCATCTATTCGGCTTACTATTCGGGCGATCCCGACGAGAGTGGTACTTACGGTACCGTGTGGGTTGCCGGTGGCGATTATACATTGCCTACTACCTTGCAGTGGATGGCCAATGTGAAAGTTTATGGCGGATTCTGGGGCACTAACGAAACGAAATTGTCGCAACGACCGGGCTTGTTGGAGAAGAATGCACCTCAAAGTAAACTTTCGGTATCGGCCGAAGGGGTGCCGGTTGTCCGTTCGGACAACGACCGCGCTGCCGGAACGATTGTAGATAATTGGGCCGAATTGAACGGATTCTACATTACCGGAGCCAAAAACAGTCCGGCCGTGATCGTGGCCGACTCGTTTGCCATAGCCAATAGTGTGATCTACGACAATGTGAATCCCGATGGCGCGGCTGTCGAGACGGGCGGATTGCTCTATAATGTTTTGTTGCACGACAATACGACGGCAGGAGCGGCTGTCGTATTGGACGACAATGCGGCGGCTGTCCATGTGACGGCTCCGGGCGACGGTGTGCAAATAGACGGTACGGGAAGAATTATCAATTCGATAAACGGTTCGGTAACTTCGGTTAACGGGAACACTTATGTCCCCCGCTACGTGAAGGAGTATATTCCCAAAGAGGCTCATTTGTGCTACCAACTTTCCGACAGGAGCGACGATGTGCTGTATGGGATAGGCGCTTTACCCGAGACTTCGGTAGGCCCCGATGGGAACAGCGTGACAAAGATTGACGGGTACACGATCCCTCAAATAAGGGTCGATAAGGATTATGTCGATATTATCAATTTGGCAAGCGATAATGACGTGTTGGGGAACAGCCGCTTGTTTACCGATAAAGCAACGGGCAGCGACGGTGTGGTCCGTCCCGACTATGGCTGTTTCGAAACGTGGAATACCCGTCGTGACGGAATTGTAAATGTGACCGACCAATACTATCCGAGAGCCGGTAGTGTGGTTTATGTAGGCAAGTTGGGCGAAGTGCGTTTGAGCGATGCCCTTACGAAAGAGTTTGCGCCTTCGTATCTGTTACTTCACCACGCGGCTGGATTGCGGACCGGGAACCATGCCATATCGCTTTACAATTTGTCCATCGAACGCGAATTGAATCCGCTTATCAATGACACCACGGCAGCTTGGAATATGATGAGCCTTCCCTTCTCGTTGGCTGTGGGTGACGGTACGGTTTTGAACGGAATTACGGTCGATGGCAATCCCGTAGAGATTGTATCGGTCGACACCGATTCGGAGAACGATAAAAACCGGTTGTACCTTTATGAATACGACGGGTCTAAACGAGCCGAGGATTTATATAGCGCCGTGGCTCCTCAAAATAGTAAGTATTGGAGCTTCGAGAACAATCAAATGGGTATAAACGTAGGCTATTTGATTGCCACTCCTTCGAATAAGGATACGGTAACCGTCCGTTTCTCCAAATCATCGTCGGCTTTGCCCGTATATACCGAAGAGGCCAATGTAGGGAAGAGCCTCTTGTTGAGACAGTATAATTTGAAAACGTTGGTGAATGGACGTCCCCAATTTACGTATAAGGAAAATATGGGGTGGAATCTCTTTGGTGTACCTTATTTGTGCTCTTACGGTAGTGAAGGTATCAGCATAGACCATATCCTCTATACCTATGATACCGAAAGCGGTAACTTTGTCGCCATGAATTCGTGGGAGGGGAATACGATAGCACCTTTCTCGGCTGTATTTACACAAACCGCTACGGTTCTCGAATCGGAAAAACTTTCGTTCGAGAAACCGGCTATCCCGTTGGGTGTATTGCCGGCACCTCATGGATTGCAACTGACGATTTCGGGCACCAATCCTTCGTCAGGGAGCGACCGGGTTTCGCTCGTGGCCGACCAAGTGAGCGACGCTCTTACCTTCGATATGGGTAGCGACGCTTTGAAGATGATGAGCTTCGATCCGAGAGTTCCGCAAATTTATATTTACAATGCCGACGGGGTACGCTTCGCTCATACCCAAACCGCCGATATCGATGGCGAGACTCCGTTGGGCGTTTATACCGGCGAATCGGGTATTTATGAAATTGCATTGACCGACAGTTGGAATAACGATGACTACGAGGCCGTGATTCTTACCGATAAATCGAATGGCTGTAAAGTCGATTTGAAACGTTCGTCGTATAAGTTTGTCGCCGAAGACGGAGCTGCGGAGTCCGGGCGATTTACCCTTTCGTTCGGAAATATCTCGGACGAAATGCTTCGTCCCATGTTCTACTCCCCGTCGAAGAGAATGTTGCGTGTCGTCAATCTGCAAGGTGGTGAGACGATAAATATTTACGACGCATTGGGGCGGCAAAGAGTTTCTCATACGGCTTACGGTACAGTTGAGGAGTTTGAAATCGAATCGGGGATCTATGTGGTGAAAATAGGCGCCGATCGTCCGGTAAAAGGTAAAGTGGTGGTGAAATAGTTGGCGACTGCCTTTTATCCGGTTGAATAAAACAGAGTGGTAGTGTCCTTTCCTCATGAATATTCGGTGGAAAGAATGGCGTATAAGAGGCTGTGTCGGGATAGACGTCACAGCCTCTTGGCGTGTAGATGCGCGAGAGAAGCCCCATCTTTTATTGGATTCGCCTTGTGTTTGCATTATCTTTGTGGAAAAATAATGGGCTATGAAAAGATATGTTTCCCTTGTCTCTTTGTTTATTCTGTTGGCGAGTGTGTCGTATGCGGCTTCGCCGGTAACCTACAAGCAGGTGAACAATGTGCCGTATCGAACCGAGGGCACAGCGTATGCTTTGTCGCGTTGTAAGGTCGACCTTTATTATCCGGTGGATACTCCTGCATTTGCTACTTTGGTTTGGTTCCATGGCGGGGGACTGACGTCCGGCGAAAAGTTTGTTCCCGCCGAGTTGCAAAATGCCGGGCTGGCAGTTGTTGCGGTGAATTATCGGTTACTTTCCGATTCGACAACCCTCGACGATTGTATCGACGATGCGGCAGCGGCTGTTGCTTGGACTTTTGAGCATATAGCCGAATATGGCGGCGATAGTCGTAAAATATTTGTGACCGGACATTCCGCCGGAGGGTACCTTACCGGCATGGTGGGTTTGGATAAAAGTTGGTTAGCCTCTTATGGCATCGATGCCGATTCCATTGCCGGCTTGTTACCGATAAGCGGCCATGCGATTAGTCACTTCGCTTACCGTAAGCAACTGGGTATGCGGGAGACTCAGCCGAGTATCGACAAGTATGCCCCTATTTATTATGTGCGTCCCGATGCTCCCCCGATTGTGATCGTTTCGGGCGATCGGGAGTTGGAGATGTTGGGCCGTTACGAGGAGAATGCCTATTTTTGGCGTATGCTTAAAGTGGTGGGGCATCCCTATGTGCATATCTATGAGTTAGATGGGTATGACCACGGTGCAATGGTGTCGCCCGCTTTTCATATTGTCAAAAATGAAGTGAAGGCTTTATTGGAGAAACATTAAACAGTACGCGGTATGTCGTTGTTGCCATATAAAGTTTTGTTTATCGATTTGGACGATACGATATGGGATTTCAGGAGAAATTCGCTGGTGTCGTTGCAGCAGCTCTACGACGAGTTTGCTTTGGGTCGGATTTTCCCCGATTACGAACGGTTCAAGTCGTTGTATATGGTGGCGAATAAAGAGTTGTGGGAGGCGTATCACCACAACCGGGTAACCAAAGATTTTTTGATTGTGGAGCGTTTTTCCCGCCCGTTGAGGCAGGTAGGAAGCGCTCTTGCCGAGGATCACTCTTTTATCATGTCGTTGAACGACCGCTATCTCGATGTGTTGGCCCAGCAGAAGAATCTGGTGCCGGGGGCGGTCGAACTGTTGGAGTATCTTACGAAACGGGGCTATCCGTTGTATATCCTAAGCAATGGTTTTGCCGAGGTACAGTCGCGCAAATTGGAGTCGGGAGGGATAGCGTATTATTTTAAGCGTTTGATTCTCTCAGATGAGATAGGGGTTACGAAACCCGACCGCCGGTTGTTCGATTATGCTTTGCAGATTGTCGGGGCCGAAGCATCGGAGACGCTTATCGTCGGCGATAACTACGATGCCGATATATTGGGGGCGATGAATGCCGGGTGGAGCGCAATTTACTTCAATCGCGACAACCTCCCTGTCGCAGGACCGCAACCTCACTATGTAGTGACTTCGCTGGACGAGGTGCAGTGCATTCTTTGATCCGTCTTTTTTTTGTTGCCGGGCAGGGAAGTGTGGAATTTATTTTTTGCGCTTTTGCTCTCTTTTTGTCTTTTCCTCTTCCCAGTTAAACGAGCGAAGTTTATCCTCCTCGGTAATGGCACGCAGTACTTTGCAGGGATTTCCCCCGGCTACGACATGGGCCGGAATATCGTTGGCGACTACGCTGCCGGCGGCGATAATCGTATTGTCGCCGATGGTTACTCCTGGCGCAATGGAAACTCCGGCACAAATCCACACGTTGTTGCCGATGGTGATGGGCCACGCATATTCGAGCCATTCGTTGCGACGCTCCACGTCGGTGGGGTGGCCGGCGGTATATAGTCCCACGTTGGGGGCGATGAGGACGTTGTCGCCGATGGTAATGGGCGCTTCGTCGAGCATGATGCAGTTGTAGTTGGCAAAAAAGTTTTTCCCTACGTGAATGTTGTGGCCGTAGTCGCAAAAAAATGGCGATACAATGGTGAATCGTTCGGGTGTGGTACCGATGATTTCGCGGAGCAGTTGTTCTCGCTCCTCGGTTTGCGAGGGCCGCAGCCGATAGTTCAATTCAAACAACTTGTCGCGGGTAGCTTGCAGTTTTACCAGCAGTTCGGGTGCAGTGGCGTCGTACAGCAGTCCGCTCTCCATTTTTTCTTGTTCGGTCATCATGGTGTTATGGTTCGTTTAGAAAGTGCAGACCGTCGATTTTCGACAATCGGTTTTTTAGATTTTCCATCAAAGAGCGCCGTATGCGCAGGGTCATTTCGCAATCCATGTCGAACAGTTGTGAAATGATTGTGGGGTTTTCTTCCTTGACAATGCGCATGACCTCGTTCATAAGCGGGTATTCAAACCCGAAACGTACCTCATCTTCCACTTGCCGCTCTACGATTTCGTTGGCGGCAATGGCTTCGGCGGCCGCTTCGCGGTAAGCTACGATAAGTCCGCTGGTGCCTAACTTAATTCCGCCGAAGTAGCGCACGACGATGATGAGGATGTCGGTCAATCCGGCCGAATTGATTTGCCCGAGAATGGGCTTTCCGGCTGTTCCCGACGGTTCTCCGTTGTCGTTCGAGCGGAAGTTGGTCCGTTCGTGTCCCAACATATAGGCCCAACATACGTGCCGGGCATCGTAATACTCTTTTTGGTATTTTTCGAGTTGTGTTTTCACCTCTTCGACCGATACCACAGGAATGGCAAAGGCGAGGAATTTACTCATCTTCTCTTTATAAATTCCCTCCGATGTACGCGATATGGTCAGGTAAGTGTCGTCCATATAAAACAAAAAGAGCTTACTCTTGCAAAAGTAAGCTCTTTTTGGTGAATACACAAGTATCAATATTTATGCTCGTCGCTTTTCATCTCTTGTGCTGTGATGGGTTTGGCATCCATCGCCCGCCATACGTAGAAGATGTAGGCGAGGACAAAGGGGATAAGCAGCGATACTATACTCATGGTTTTGAGGGTGAAGAGGCTCGAAGAACTGTTGTAGATGGTGAGTGAGCTTTGCATATCTACGGCCGAAGGGTAGTAGGTGGTTTGGTTATAGCCCGCGATGAAAAAGAGGCTCAGTACGACCAGTACGGTACCGATTCCCGAAAACCAAATGCCCCGGGTGAAGTGTTGCCCGAAGATGGAACGGATAATTGCATACAGTACCAAGACCACTCCGATTAGGAACAGGGCGGCGACCCACGGCATTTCTATCAGGTTGTAAAAATATTTGTAGGGGCGGATAAATATCTCGCCCGAAGTCGAGTTTATTTCGTATCCGTCGGCCAATAGGGTAGCTGCGACAAACGAGAGGAAAAGGAGAACGAACAGAATCCCGTTTGTAAGTACCTGTTTGCGCGACTTTTCGAATAGGTCGTCGTTTTTGATGTTGTTCATGAAATAGAGGGCCCCTTGTATACGTGCCAAGAAAAATACGGTGAATCCCAGTAGCAGATTACGTACATCGAGTATCGCTTCCAGTCCGTGCCAGTCGTTTGTCCAGCAACTGATGACGGGTGAGTTGGCCGTGGTAAGATTCCCTTTGTTTACGACAAAGTCGGCCCCCGTAAAGAATGTTCCTACGGCAATCCCCAGCAGTACGGGACCTACGGTGCCGTTGATGAGTAGAAAGGTGTCGTAGGTTTTCTTGCCGAGGAAATTGCCGCTTTTCGAGCGATATTCATAGGAGACGGCTTGTATGATAAAGCTAAACAGAATGGCCATCCACAACCAGTATGCCCCGCCGAAACTGGTGGAGTAGAACAGGGGGAAGGAGGCGAAAAAGGCTCCGCCGAAGACTACGAGCGTGGTAAAAGTAAATTCCCATTTGCGCCCCAGCGAGTTGACCATCATGCTTTTTTCTATTTCGCTTTTTCCCATCGTCGCCAAAAGGGATTGTCCCCCTTGTACGAATAGCAGGAATACCAGTAATGCGCCCAGCAGCGAGATAAGAAACCACCAGTAGTGCTGGTAAAATAGTTCGTTCAGTTCCATAGCGTTTGTTTATTTTTGTTCGGATCCTTTTTTTATTTGTTTCAGCATGATACCCACCTCGGCGATAAGCAATACGGTAAAGAGGGCGGCAAACATCCAGAAGGTGGTTTGCACCGAGGCCACTTCGATTTTGGAAATGGCGGCGAAAGTGGGCATAATATCTTGTATCACCCACGGCTGGCGTCCCATTTCGGCGACAATCCACCCCGATTCCAAGCAGACATATCCCAGTGGAATGGTTAGTACCGCTATCCACAGCATCCATTTCAGGCGGGACAATTTCTCTTTATAAGAGAGAATAAGAATAAGTATGAAGAAGAGTATAAAGTAGCCTCCTAAAATAATCATGATGTGGAACGAGTAGAATACGAACGGCACATGGGGAATGAGCTGTTCTACCGAATCGATATAGCCGTAACCGAAATATTCGTAGTTGGCGTCGAGCCGGGCTTTTGCCTCGTTCATGGCTGTGGTGTCGTTGTTTTGCCGGGCTGTATTGAAGTCGGCAAGGGCGGCGATGGCCAATCGGCCCCGCTCCATTTTCTCTTGGGCCGAGAGGGCGATAATCTCCTCGCCTTTGAGATTTTTGTCGGCATAACCACCGTCGATAATATCGTTGATTCCGGGAACAAAGCCGTCGACCTCGCGAGTAGCCAGTATGGAGAGCAGTTTGGGAATGGGAATGTCGAAGATAAACTCTTTTTCGTTGTTGTTGAACTCTTTTGCCGGGTTGAGGATACCGAACGCAATGAGCTCCTGTCCCTTCTTCCCGTGATAAACTCCCTCCATGGCAGCCAGTTTCATGGGCTGTTTTTCGGCTACTTGGTAGGCCGATCCGTCGCCGGTATAGGCTACGACGATAGTTCCAATCAATCCTACCCATGCACCTACACGGATACTGTATTTGGCGAGAAAGCTCTCCCGGTTTTTAAGCAGATACCATGCGCTTATACCCACAACGAATACTCCGCCCAATACCCAGCCTGCCGATACGGCGTGAAAAAATTTGTTGACGGCGACCGGCGAGAGAACCAGTGCCCAAAAGTCGTCCATGACGTTGCGGGCAGTCTCGGGGTCGAACTTCATGCCTACGGGATATTGCATCCACGAGTTGGCTACCAAAATCCACAATGCCGAGATGGAGGCTCCGATAGCCGTGAGCCATGTCGATGCAAGGTGGAATCTTTTGCTTACTTTGTTCCACCCGAAAAACATAACCGCGATAAAGGTCGCTTCCATGAAGAATGCCATAATGCCCTCGATCGCAAGCGGGGCCCCGAAGATATCGCCTACGAACCAACTGTAATTCGACCAGTTGGTGCCGAATTGAAATTCGAGGATAATACCCGTGGCCACCCCGATGGCGAAATTGACGCCGAAGAGGGTCATCCAATATTTGGTAATGGTTTTCCACCGTTCGTCTCCGGTACGGTAGTAAATGGTTTCCATAATACTGACGATGATTCCCAGTCCTAAGGTGAGGGGGACAAACAGCCAGTGGTAGATGGCGGTGAGGGCAAATTGCGCTCTCGACCAGTCAACGAGAGAGAAAAGATCGTTCATAACTCTTATGATTGTTGTTTTTAGAATTATTGGGGGTTAGTGAGGTTTTCGATTACGGCATTCGCTCGTTCCTCGTCGGTATCGAAGTTCTTTTGCAAAATATTGGGGAAAAAGAAAAGCCGAAGAATAAAAAACATGATAAACAGTTTGATGAGAATAATAACCCAAAGTGTTTTCCCTAAGGTCATTGCTCGGAAACCATCGATATAAAATCGTCCTATCCTGAGCAAGATATTACTCTTTTCCAAACTTTTGTTTCCCTCCATATCGTGCTTGTTTTCTTTTTTTTTAAAATGATTTACAATATTCGGTAGATTTTATGATTAATACAAATTTGTATCCATTATTTTTCACATATCCGAATTTATTTTTTTTAATAACGATTATGCGGTTTGTTTGGTTTGAAAAATTTTTGAATAAAATATGGGGCGATATTGATAAATTGTGTTACCTTTGCCACGCATTGGTTTCGAAACCCCGTCCGGGGTGTAGAATGAAAAGGGAATCGGGTGAAAATCCCGAACAGTCCCGCTGCTGTAAGCTCCTGTAAAGGTGCCGAGAACACACGAAAGCCACTGATTATGACGATTGGGAAGGCCTCGGTAACCGGAGTAAGTCAGAAGACCTGCCATGCTTTTTGTCATTAGCTTTCGGGGGGTAGAGCTTGTGAATCTGCGGAAACGGGTGAAGAGCCTGTGTCTGTTTGTTTACATAAAAACTTTATGGTTGTATTCCCGCGAAGGCTGTTTATAAAAATAGTCCGATGGAAAGACGTTGTCGTTGGTTCAGTTTCGTGGTTTGTGCCGTGTTGCCGTTTGGCGTATGGGGGCAGACGAAGGTAGGCACCTCGTCGCTCGATTCCATACAGACATTGGGCGAGGTGATGGTTACGGCCAACCGGTATAGCGAGGTGATTCCTTCCCAAAAACTTACCGGGAAGGAGTTGAAAGCGCTGAACAGTTTTTCGGTGGCCGATGCCATACGCTATTTTTCCGGGTTGCAAATCAAGGATTACGGAGGTGTGGGCGGTTTGAAAACCGTGAACTTACGTAGTATGGGAACCAACCACATGGGGGTCTATTACAATGGAATCCAATTGGGTAACGCTCAAAACGGGCAGGTGGATTTGGGAAAATTCTCACTCGAAAATATCGAGGAAATTTCGTTGTACAATGGACAGAAGAGCGAGATATTCCAGTCGGCCCGCGAGTTTGGTTCGGCCGGATCTATCTATTTGACCACACGTCGTCCCAAATTCAAAGCAGGAGAGACTTCGCACCTGAAAGCTTCGTTGAAGACCGGTTCGTTCGATTTGATTAATCCGTCGGTGCTGTTTGAGTATAAACTCAGCGAGACGGTGAGTGCGACCTTCAACAGCGAGTGGGTCAATTCGAGCGGGAAATATAAGTTCCGTTACAAACGGGTTACCCCTTCGGGCGAAGTAGCCTACGACACGACGGCCACCCGGCAAAACGGCGATATCGATGCCGTGCGTTTCGAGGGCGGTTTGCAAGGCTATTTGCCCAACGGCTTTTGGAAAGCCTATGTCTATCATTACAGTTCGGAACGGGGCATTCCCGGTGCCATTGTCAATAACGTGTGGCGTAACGGCGAACGGGTATGGGATCGTAACTCGTTTGTGCAAGGGGTTTATCAGCAGGATATTACCCGCCGGTACGGCATTAAGGTCAATGCCAAATATGCGTTCGATTACACCCATTATGTGAATAACGACGATAAACTCATGCGAGTCGACAATCAATATAAGCAGCGCGAGGCTTATATTTCGTTGGCCAACAAATATTCGATTCTTGATAATTGGGACGTATCGGTGGCCTATGATATGCAGTGGAACGGGCTGTCGGAATATATGTCGGCCAGCCGATACACCCATTGGATTTCGGCAGCGACTGCCTTTTCGTTGGCCGACCGGCTGAAAATGCAAGCCAGTGTATTGGCTACGTTGGTCGATGAAACAGCCGAGGGACAGGCCAAATCGCCTAATAAAAGTAAGGTGACGCCGGCCGTTTTCCTTTCGTACCAGCCGCTGAAAAAGTATAATTGGGTATGGCGGGCCTTTTACAAGCAAACCTACCGTATGCCCACGTTCAACGATTTGTATTATACCGAGATGGGCAATGCGGTGTTGAAACCCGAAAGTGCTACCCAGTACAACGTGGGGTTCACCTATGCCGTGGCTCCCAAAACGGGATTTCTTTCGGGTCTGCATATCGGAGCCGATGCCTACTATAATTTGGTGAACGATAAAATTATTGCGTATCCCAAAGGTCAGCAGTTCCGGTGGACCATGCTTAACCTCGGTAAGGTGGATATACGAGGCGTCGATGTACAAGCCACGGCAACTTTCCGTCTGCCTTACGAAATAAACTTGATGGCTAAGGTGCAATATACCTATCAAGAGGCTATCGATATTACCAGCCCGCGAGACAACTACTATCGCAACCAAATTCCCTATATCCCGTGGCATAGCGGATCGGCTATCTTGGGACTGACCTACAAGGATTGGGGGCTCAATTACAGTTTCGTTTATGTGGGCGAACGATATAATCAACAAGAGAATATCGAGTATAATTATGTGCAGCCGTGGTATACGAGCGATTTGTCGCTGGTGAAATCGTTCAGGATAAAATCGGTCGATTTGAAGGTGACTGCCGAAGTGAACAACCTGTTGAACCAAGCGTACGATGTTGTATTGAATTATCCCATGCCCATGCGTAATTATCGGTTGGGTATAGCTATCGAGTTGTAATGAGAGTGTTTGTGCGACATATTATTTGGGGCGTGACGCTGGCGGGATTGGCATTGACCACCTCTTGCCGCGAGGACGAGGTTGTGGTTTTGGCCGAGCGCGAGGAGCTGCTTTTCGGCGAAAACACTTCGCCGAGTTATGCCGGGCTCTATTTGCTGAACGAGGGTAATATGGGTTCGAATAAATGTACGCTCGACTTTGCCGATTTCGAAAACAACTGTTATGTGCGCAACCTGTATGCCGAGAGGAATCCCAATGTCATCAAGGAGTTGGGCGATGTGGGGAATGACATAGAGATATACGGCTCCAAAATGTATGCCGTGATAAACTGTTCGCATAAAGTCGAGGTGCTCGATGCCTATACTTGCCGGCGGATCGGACAAGTCGATATTCCCAACTGCCGATACATTACTTTCGATAAAGGGTATGCCTATGTGTCGTCCTATGTAGGTCCGGTGGGGCTCGATCCTAATGCCCAACTCGGAGCCGTCTTTCAGGTCGATACCGCTACGCTCGAAATTACGGCCGAGGTGACTGTGGGTTACCAGCCCGACGAGTTGGTCGTGCAGGACGGCCTCCTTTATGTGGCCAATTCGGGTGGGTATCGTAAACCCGATTATGATTATACGGTTTCGGTGGTCGATGTGGCTACGATGACCCAGATTCGCAAAATCCCCGTGGGTATCAACCTGCATCGCATACGAGCCGACCGATATGGCAAATTGTGGGTCTCCTCGCGGGGCGATGAGCGTTCTATTCCTTCCCGGTTGTTTGTGTTGGAAAAGGACAAACGCACGGGTCGTATGGAGGTGAGCGATACGCTCGATATACCGTGTAGCGAAATGGAGATATGCGGCGATTCGCTCTATTTGTGCAGTGTGGCGTGGAGCGATGTGTCGCAGGAGAACAGCGTGACGTATGGTATTGTCGATGTGCGCACCGGCGAATTGGTCTCGAATAGTTTTATCCAAGACGGAACCGATGTGGAGATAGAAATTCCCTACGGGTTAAAGGT
The DNA here is from genome assembly GCA_019114445.1 of Candidatus Barnesiella excrementigallinarum. GTDB lineage: Bacteria > Bacteroidota > Bacteroidia > Bacteroidales > Barnesiellaceae > Barnesiella > Barnesiella excrementigallinarum. The sequence continues at coordinate 2,630 of DXFL01000015.1, read as the reverse complement.
AAACCCCGAAAATGGCGATATTTATGTGACCGATGCCAAGAACTATGTGTCGAGCGGGAATCTGCATTGTTATGGTCGCGACGGGAAACGGAAATGGAGCGTGCGCACCGGCGATATACCGGCACGTATGGTTTTGTTGAATAAAAAGAAGTAATGGAAGCGATATGAAAAAAGTATGGTATGTTTTATCGATGGTTTTGGTTGGGCTTGTATCTGCTTGTCAGTCCGATACCCCTTCGATGATTGAATTGGGGCTCGACGACACCTATGTGGTGGCGCGTATGAAGAGCCTTACCTTGCACCCCGAATTTACCGGCGAACGGTATGAATGGCGACTTTCGTACGAATCGGCGGCGGGGGCGGTTTCCGATTCGCTGGTGGCGACCACCCGCGACTATACTTTCGTAGCCGGTGAGGAGGGGACCTACCGGTTGAAATTGAATATTTTCGATCCGGCTAATCCCATTGAACACCTTATGCAGATTGTCGTGCGTCGCGAAGAGGTAGCCTATTCGCCCTACATCACCCGGGTATATGAATATCGCCCGGCACCGGGGCAGTTCATCAACGTGTTGCCCCAATATGAAGAGGGTGATACCGAAGAGACCATGCGGCAGAAAGTCGAAGAATGTCTCGCCTACAATGCCGGCTCCATCATTTCGTTAGGCGGTTACGGAGGTTATGTGGTGGTGGGTTTCGACCACACGATTGTCAACCGCCCGGGAGAATACGATTTCAAGGTGTTGGGCAATGCTACTCAGGGAGGAAGCGAACCGGGTATCGTGATGGTATCGGTCGATGTCAATGGCAACGGTATGCCCGACGACGAGTGGTATGAATTGGCCGGTAGCGAATACCATAAAGCCTCCACGGTGAAGGGCTACGAAATTACCTACTATCGTCCCGACGAGAACAAAACACCCGTGCCGGGGAGCAGTACGAGCATTACCGACGCGACCTATCAATATTGGACCGATAATCAAGGAGGAAATGGATATATATCGAGGGTGGCTTTCCACAAGCAACCTTATTACCCTCAATGGCTTCCCTACGAGTCGCTGACTTTCGAGGGGACCCGTTTGGCCGACAATGCGGTCGATGAGAGCGGTAACGGTTCGTATTATGTGTTGAATGCTTACGATTGGGGGTATGCCGACAACTATCCCAACAACAACGAGAAAATCAACTTCAAGATCGATTGGGCTGTCGATGGTGAGGGCAATCCCGTATCGTTGTCGGGAATCGATTTTGTAAAGATTTACACCGGTGTCAATCAGTGTAACGGCTGGATAGGCGAATGCTCGACCGAGGTAGCCGGTGTGACCGATTTGCATATTGCGGGATAATGTGAAAAAATACACGTATAATTAAACAATAGTTATTAACTGATTAAATTACTTAGAGATGAAAAAATTTTTACTTGCATTGGCTGTTTGTTTTTGTGGCGCAGTTTCGGCCGAAGACATTGTGTTGGACTTGTCGAATCCGGGAGCACCTATCGAATACGATGAAAATGGCTTGTGGACCGACGTTTTTAACAATGACGCGAATGTGTATTCTCAAGAGTTTTTGTTTTCGCATGGGGCTCCTTATCCCGAGTATTCCAACGGCTTTTTCGCCAGTAAAGTGACCTCCATTTCGGCTTCGGCAAGTAGCGACGATCAATGGGGTTGTATGGCCAAAGGCGGTGTAGCCGGTGAAGGTACTCCCTTTTTGGGCGCATTTTGGGATTCTTATAACGAGACTGCTGAGTCGAGATCGTGCGAGGTTTATACCTCATCGCCTTATTATGCCGTAGGATTTTATGTATGTAACAATCCGTATGCCTATTATGCTATTAAAGAGGGCAATCCTCATTCTACAAAGTTCGAGCAAGGTTCTTGGTTCAAACTGATTGCTCACGGGCTCGATAACGATAGAAACGAAACGGGAACGGTGGAATACTATTTGGCCGATTACCGCTCGGAAAACGCCGAGGAGTGGACGTTGAACAACTCGTGGGAATGGGTCGATTTGAGCTCACTGGGAGAAATCGCATCTATTTATTTTACGATGGAGTCGAGTGATTCAGGGCAATGGGGTATGAATACTCCCGCCTACTTCTGCCTCGATAAACTTACGGTATCGACCGAAGAGCCTACTTCGGTTGACGAAATTGTAGCTGCTCCGGTGAAGGCTTATTACGACCGTTCGGCCGGCTGTGTGCGTGTACACACATCGGCACCCGCCGAAGTTTCGGTATATAGTGTGAATGGCGCATGGGTTGCACAACAAACGGTAGTCGATTCGGCCGCTATCGACCTGACCGCTGTTCCTTCGGGCGTATATATTGTACGTTGCGGGGCATACAGCGTAAAAATTGTAAAATGAGTATATGATACATATTAGTTAAGTCCCTACTGCCATAGGGTTTGGCGCCTCCGGCGAAGTGATTCGACGGAGGCGTATCTCTTTTATGGAGGTGGAGATTGAAAAAAAATAGAAGTTAAATTGGATTGATTGTGAATTAAAATAGAAAATGCAACTCAAAAGCACAATCGGTTGGAATATTCCAACCGATTGTCAGGTCAAATAACGTACTTTTGTGTTGCAAATGAAAAAGAAAGCACATTTAACCCGAGAACAAAGGT
>DXFL01000014.1 GCA_019114445.1 Candidatus Barnesiella excrementigallinarum | reverse complement strand
CTTACTCTACTTTGCTTGTACTACACTTGCTTCCTTCCAATCTTTCAATGATCTTTATTTCCTCCCGCCTGCCACCGGTTTTCCCGGCTCATTCGTTTGGCGAAAGTGTTGCAAAGGTACACCCTTTTCCCTTTTCCCTCCAAATTTTTTATCAACTTTTTTCGCTGTTTTTTTCGCATTTCTTACAACTCCCTATCCTTCTGTATTTTATAGGAGAAGTTTCGTAGCGAAAATTTTATTGGGCGTTGCTACTTTTATTATATATAATCCTCGATCAGCATCAATAGACATTCGAGTTTGCGAACCGGCTATTGCATTATAGAGCATTTGCCCCGAAAGATTATATACCGCGATATGCTCTTCGCCTGTAAGATTTTCAACAATAATCTGCGCCCCCAAAGCGTACACGACAGGTGTTGTTTTTTCTACCGAAGATATGGTTGAAAATTGAGACGTCTTTACTTTTTGAACAGGCGACCATGCAGAGTAAACACCTTGACATATTGCCCGCACACAATAGAGATACTCGGTTTGCGGGAGAAGGTTGGAGACTACAAATGAGGTTGTTTTCCCTACTTGCTCCTGACAGATGGTTTCGTTGGTATAACTTCCATAGGTGATAGATACATCGTCGATAGCGATATTACCGGTTGCTTTATAAGCATAGGTTATCTTCACGGCCGTAACTTGTTCTTCGGCCGGGAAGGTATAGCTGGGATAATATTTAGAGGTATTGACATATCGCAAAGTATCGACTACCGACCAGTCGCCACCCGACTCTTTTTCGACTACAAAATAGGAACCTGTACCCGAAGAGGCGAAACGATACATAAACGAGAAGGAGACTATACCCTCGGGATAGTGGGGCGTTATCAATTTTTCGCCCGTCGCTTTAAGGGCAACCGACGGTGCCGACACCCCGGAACTTGCCGCTGAGGTGTAGTTTCCACTGGCATCCCCGTCCCACCCCTCGGGTAACGGTTTGCCAGACGAGCCGACTTCATCGAACCCTTCGACATAAGTGTGCTGTTCTCCTGTTTGAAGGAAACAATACACTTCGTATCCATCGGCGGCGGACACTTCCTCCCAATTGACACAGAACGAGCGATCGGTTATATCGGACGCGTCGAGCAGTTGAGGCGTATCCAACGAATCGGTACAGAATTGCATACTATACGCTGCATTTATATCTCCAGTCGGGGTAACGGCTGTCACCTGATAGGTATAACGAGTGAGCGGACAAAGCCCCGTAAAAGTATATTCTTGTACAAAGCCTACCGATTTATCGGTATACAGATAATTTCGCTGCGATGCAAACTGCATATCAAACAAGCCTATTTGCGAAAAATCGTCTTTGAGAGCAGACACCCATTCACGTTCATTATATACGGCCGTAGGGTGCGTAACACTTGCCTGCCGATAGAGGGTCTTATCTTGTCCCCAATAGGCAAATTCATCGGCAGCCCCCACAACATCGATTATAATACCATTGCGACAGAGCGCAACCGCATCATTTCCATTAAAGTTAAGCGGGGAGGTTTCGCCACCGGGTATAATCTGTGAAGCTTTGGCTCGCAAGATTTCGTCGGTCGATTGTCCATTCAACAACAAATAGGTTCCGCCATTGGGTAACATGATATTTCCCACCGGTGTATCGTTATAGAAATTCCCGCCACCGTTCACGGCCATTCGCAAACTATATGCCGAAAGATCGACAGGGGCACCCGTACCGTTATAAAGTTCGATGGCTTTGTTGTAACCCGAACCTTCGATATAAGCCGATATAATGAGATCGCCGGCTGCCGTATCGCCGGTCCATAGCGAAACGCGATAGTCGGTAGCCGAAGGATAATCGATCCAATGTACCGTTGCACCGTCGGCTGCCACATCGGTGGCCGAGGTGTTGATAAAAGAAGGAACGGCTATCAACTGCACGGGAATGCTATACCGACGGTCTATTCCACCCCCCGAAATAACGAGTGTATCGCGATATACTCCTTCGGAGGGATTGTTACACGAAATTTCCACCTCATAGCCGTCGTGCACAACTTGTGGCGACAACTGGTCATCGGAGAGTTGGAATATTCCGCCCCGTTTCCACGAGAGAGAAAGCGGCGAATCGAGGTTATTTCCCAAAATTTCAAGCGATTCGGTCTTGCTGTCGCCTGTAAGGATTACCCCCATATCGATAGATTGGTCGCGACGAGGTTTTGCCAAAAACGGCAAAGTCTCCTCGGGGAAAGTATAAGGTTCGTCGCTGTGCTCGCCCCACACATATTCGACCAAAGCGGGGAAATCGATATATGGATTGCGATTGCCTTGTATCGCATAAACCGAATCGTTCCGAGCCAGTTCCTTTTCGCTCGGAGGATCTTGCAAATGCCACTTCAACAGCAGTTCCAACGCCCACTCGTTCCATACGGGATAGGTATTGTTATCGACCATAGGCGACTGCCAGTAGTCGTACAAATTTTCATACGCCGTAACCACATAGAAATAGGCTCGGGCAAAATCGCCTTTATACTCGTCGGCAGGCTCGAAGCAGCGGTCGGCATAATCGGTACCGAAACCATTCGTGCCGATTTTTGAATAACCGTTATCGAAACCGGGAGTCCCTGTAACCTCGCCCAACGGGAGGTTGTTTTTGGACGAATTGGCCGAACCGTCGGCAGGGAATAGATGGTGCAGGTCTCTATACGCATTATTTTCGTAAGCACCCCACCAACTCTTGGGGAAAGAGTGTTCGATGTGCATACCCTCGACAGCCTTGAACCCGTCGAAATAACGCACTTCTCCCGAATACATATCCCATACAGAACCGTCAGGTCGCCGGTCGGTACGGGAAAAGCCCTCCCAAGTGGCACCTTCGCCACTACCGTAACTCAACGTATGCATCGAACTTACTATTTCGTGCAAGGCAGTCTTCAATGCAGCCCCACTTTTTCCATCGGCAGCATAATAATAGCCGGCAGGAATAGCCGCCCCGGCTTGCAACCAGAACAACGCTATTCCTGCTATCGCTAAAACAATACGAAGGTAGTTTTTCATAGTATTAGAATAAATAGCAATTATACTTCAATATTTCCACTTGCATTAACGAGAGCTATATACACGCACCGTAGCCTGCATAGAGCGGGAAATAACCCTCACGATATAAATGCCTTCGGGCAATTCCCATTCACTCTCCTCGCCATGCAAAGTGCGCGAGCCGCATAAACGGCCATCCATTGTATACCACTGAGCCACCGCATTCATCGGCGCGTTGAGGATATGAAGCACATTATCCGAAGTAAATATCAGAATATGGTCGTTCTCCAAATCATCGACTCCGGCCGACCATGTAGAAACAGAAATCGTATTGGAAACTGTTTGGGCTGTTTCCCCTTCGTAAGGAGTTACCGTATAGTGATACTGAACGGCCGGCGTCAACCCCGACACAAGATATTCATACACATTGCCCACACGACGGGGATAACCATCGAGGACAACCGGAGTAAATCCGCCACCACTCTTCACCACTACATTATGCAAATATACCCGATGGCTGCTCTTAGCCATAAAGGTAATTACCGACGAAGCTGTTCCCACTCTCACGGGGATTGTTTTGGTGGTCGTCCCATCGAGTGCAATCTGGTCTATTTCCACACCATCGACCGAAATATACAATACCGACTGGTCGGTAGTCCTGTAAGGCGATGCTTCTACCGTAATCGACACATCACCTGCCGAAAGATCGAGTGCCGGCGACGTAGCGCTACCGTCTTTACTACCCGACCCCAAGCGCAATTTACCGGATTCGGTTTCTGTATAGCCCTCATAAGTCCAAGTATCGGGTTTCGACGAGAATACAGTACTCAATATCTCCTTTTCTGGCGAACTCGACGAATAGTCGTCGTACCACACATTCAATTCATAATCGGTAGCCGAAGCCTTAGACGTCCAAGCCGCCACAAAAGAGGTTTTCGAAATGTCGCGAGCTGGCAAGGCGATAAAGTCATCGATGGCCTTGCCGGTAAGATTGACGACAACCGACGAGGATAAACCTTCGCCACTTATATTGAGCGTAGCTTCGTGCGAAGCCACCACGGTCGAATGATACGAAAGTGTCACCAACGTCCCATTGTTTACCTCATCGGCCGTAAGCGTTTGGGGAGTTACCGAAAAATATTCGCTATCGGTCCCGCCTATTTCGAGCGAAACAGCACTTTCCATATTCCGACCTTTTATCTGTATTTGCATAGATATCGGATCCGAAACGTTTACCGAAGCCACACCTATATCGATTGTCGAACCGCTTTTAGGGCTCTCCATATAAGGAACATCGGCTCCTCCGGGCATAAAGGGGACATTGCGACTATCGCCAAAAATCAAGTCGACCAATTCGGGATAATCGATAAACGGGTTTCTATTCCCCTGCTTCGACTCATAAACGGCATCGTTTCTATCCAATTCCTTTTGGCTCACAGGATCCATTTCGTGCCAACGGAGCAACATATCGAGTTGCCACTGTACGATATGGGGATACGACGAAATGAAAATACCCCCCCAGTTATTGATTTGACTTTGGTAGCGTGTGGCAAAATAGAAATAGGTACGGGCAAAGTCGCCTTTGTACTCGTCATTGGGCTCGAACACCGTACCGCTATAACCGGGTGTCACGCAAGAGCCCCATTTGGAGAAACCGTTTTTCGAACTCGAAGCATTTGAACCGACTTCGCCAAAAGGATTGTTGCTGCGCATACCATTTATCTTACCATCGGTAGGATAGACGTGCCATGCATCGGACTTCATGGGCGAACGTTCGCTAAACCAGCTTTTAGGAACCGAGTGCTCCCGGTTGTAACAATCGCCTTCACTCTTATACGTACCACATTGGTCGTTTCCAAAAGTAAAATTCGTAGCATTAGAATACATATCCCACACCTTGCCGTCGGCTCGGCGGTCGGTCGTTTCATAAAGGTCCCACAATCCATCATAACCTACATCTCTTGCATTACCTATAATGGAAGACAAACTTTTTTGCAATTCTTCACCTCTTTTGCCAACCGCCGCATCATAATATCCGGCAGGAATCTCGGCCCATAAAGAGAGCGAAAAAAGGCAGGTAAGGAGCCCCAGCCAAAAACGATTTCTTGAAATTATATTCATGATCTTTTATTTAGGTTATATTTTTTTGAAAAAGGGAGGTAAAGATAATCATAAAATCTTAAAAAACGAATTAAACGCCTCGGTTTTTACAAAAAGCAAAGGAGCCGACTACTTAAACAGTAGCCAACTCCCCCCATAAGATTGAACATTTTCCTAATTCTATTCCGATTCGAGCAATCCCGAAAAGCCCCGTTTCTTATCTTTCCAAATTTGGTATCGATAGACCAAACAGGTGGTCACAAAATAAACACCCGTGAGAATCCACAGCATCGTGTAGGCATGGCGCACGTCGTAAATACCGGCTCCTGCCGTGTTCATGCGCACAAACCCCTCGATTCCCCAAGTCGACGGAATAATTGCGCCCAGCCATTGCCAATATTCGGGCATGGCATAACGAGGCCAAGTAATCCCCGAAATGAACAAGAAAATAACCGACGTAAAGACAAACAACAGGAACGAACTTTCGCGCTCCCGCACAAAAACCGAGAGGGTCATGCCAAAAAATATCGAGGCCAACAAAAATGGTACGGCAAACGAATAAATCTCTACCTGACTACCTATCTGGGGGAATTTGAAAAGCCAGGGTATGAAATGCAGGATATAAGCCGTACACAACACATACAGGCTAAAATAACAGAGCGACTTGCCTATGACCAAATGCAACACATTGTTGTGCATATGCTCGCGGCCACTATAAAAGAGGTGTAACCGACGGTGTTCATAAATACCTCCGGCCAACATACCAATACCCAAAATGAGACTTTGCTGCAAAATAAGAATCAAAATAGCCGGCAACAAGAACGAGGCCAACCCCGATTCGGGATTATACAAATTAACAGACACATAGGGAATGGGGTGTGTGGCCACATTGATTTGTTCTTGCGTGGCTCCGCCCAAAGACTGGGTCTGTAATTTACCCCCCAAGTTCATGGTCACATCGGTCAAAGCAATAAGAAAACCTTTATAATTAAGGAGGATACTCATGTCGGAATAGAACGAAACGACGCTCTGTTCCCCCCGCTCGATCTTTTGACTGAAATCGCCCGGAATAAACAAAATCCCATAGCAATTTTTCTCGTGCATCATACGCTTGGCCTCGTCCATATTGGCACAATAAGAGACAACATGGGTATGCGGAGTGGCATCCATCTCCCGAACCAATTCACGGCTCAACGGAGTACGTGCATTGTCGACTACCACCATAGGTACTTCTCTCACCACCTCGGGATTGTATACCGCCGCATAAACAATGGGATAAACAAACGGCAAGGCAAAAAAGAAGAGAATCACCCCGAAATCTTGAAAGACGGCACGATACTCACGCCGCCAAATATAGTAGATGTCGGCCAATCCTATTTTTATGGAACGCAACAATTTCATATCAATCTGTATTTACATCACGGCACATATACTTGCCGCATGAGTGCTTTTTTAAGCCGGGGCAGCAACGGTGTCGACGCCACGGCAAAGAGAATGAGGGCGACATAATGGATTCGCGAATAATAGAGCGGAATGCCATTCAAGGCCTGATCTACATAAATCAAAAAATAATGGCGCACCGGCAATACATAGGAGAATGCTTGGAAAGGCAAATACATGGCCGGTACCGGAAAAGAAAATCCAGCGATGGAAAGCGACAGGACACCCACCAAACCGGCGGCACTCAACCCAATCCGCAACGAGGGGGCTATACTCATGATAATGACGGCAAAACTTTGCGTGGCCACCACCAACAGAAACATGGCCGAAATCATGTGCCAAATATTCCCCTGCATGGGGAAATGCAAATATCCATACAGCATGGCGATATACAAAAGCCCCATGGAGAAAAAGATAATGGTTTGCGGCAACAACTTGCCGGTAACAGCCAAAATAATCGAATCATCGGCCGTACGCAACCACTCCCTCGCCGTAGCCCGTTTAATCTCGGAACCGATACTGAACACCGTCACCAGCAAAATCATCAATTGCAACAAGCCGGGCAGGAACGAGTTGTTGAGGTAAACCGAATAGCTGATCCACGGATTTCCCAATGCGTGCATATCGGTAGCGATAGGCTGCAACTTGGGCATAATCTGCGACTCCTCGGCACCGGTAGCCAGCAACACCTGCCGCACAACCGCTCCCGAAGCCAATACCGACATGGTCTTGAAAGTTTTATAAAGCAACGAGGCGGGAATATAGTAAGCGTTGTTGGTGTAGAACGATATTTCGGGCTGGCGGCCCGCCAAAGCCTTTGCTTCGAAATCTTCGGGGATCATGAGAAACCCGAAAATATCGCCCGATTGCATCAGTTCACGAGCCTCGGTAAAACTATTCAACTTATACCGCACATCAACCGACTCCAACGCTCCCAGTTGTTGCGTAAAATCCTGCGACGAAGTAGAGTGGTCTTGGTCGACAATAGCCACCGGAATCTTGTGAGGCAACCCTTCGTGCATCAAAGAGAGCATAAAGAGGCTGCAAAACAGGGGAGCTACCACCATACACAGTACATAAATGGGCCGGGAAACGAGCAGTTTCAATTCCCGAACGATGGTAGCCCACAGGCCTGTTGGATATTCCTTTTGTTCTGTCATATACAAATTCCCGTCGTTAAACGTAAGAGAGATTCCTAATTAATCACGCTTCAACAGCACCGACATACCCGGTCGCAAATTTTCGATAGGCTCTACGGGACGCGCCTTTACTTCGAAAGTTTTGGCATCGTACTGCCCGGTCACTTTCGTTGCACGCCATACGGCATAAGATCCCATATCGCGGATATAGAATACTTTCAAGGTAACCTCTTTGTCCCCCAATGCAGGAATAACAGCCTTCACCTCGGCGTCCATCGTTAAATCTTCCAGCAGGTCTTCACGCACGTTGAACGACACCCACATATCGTCGAGTTTCAACACATTCATAATAGGGGCACCCAAACTTACAAGCTCTCCCACATGGGGGAAAATATCGGATATTTCGCCATCGGTAGGAGCCGTCAGGTAAGAGTCGTCCAAGATAGACTCCACCTCGGCCACACTGCCACGCGCAGCGGCAACCATAGCCGCTGCCGCCGCTTTATCCTCGGCTTGCGCTCCGGCTTTTGCCATTTCGTATTGCGAGCGGGCAGCGCTTTCGGTAGCCATCATTGCCTTATAAGCGGCTTCGGCCTCATCGCGTTTCTGTTCCGAGACAACACCTTTTTCATAGAGCGATTGCATACGTTCGTACGTTTTCTTGGCTATTGTAAGTCCGGCTTGGGCCTGTTGCCACATATCGTATGCCGAATTCAACAACTCGATACGGGTACCGCTGTCGACTTTCTTGTTCTGGGCTTTTGCCACAGACTCCATAGCCTCGGCTTGGGAAAGTTTCGCCTCGACCAGCGAAGAGTGTATGTGCACAAGCGTGTCGCCAGCCCGGACGTGCTGTCCCTCTTCTACCATAAACTCGACAACCCTGCCGGGCAATTTCCCCGAGACTCTCACCTGAGTAGCCTCGGCCTGTCCCTGGATAATCTGTGGTTCGGGTTTAAGCAAGAACAATCCTATCAAGGCCAAAACAACTATAATGACAATCAAAGCAATGAGGCCAACGACCAAACTGCGTTCTTTCTTTTCTCTTAGATTTTCCATTGTAAATCTTGGTTTTGCTATTTTTTATTTTCTTTCTTTCAATATTTCATCGTACCCAAAGCTTTGGCTAAATAAACTTCGCACAAACGAGTATCGATTTCGGCATCGATCTTCTCCGATTGGGCTTCGAGCCATGCCGTTTGGGCTTCGAGTACATTGGTTGTCGTAAGTACGCCCTCTTGGAAGCCAAGTTGTGCATTGCGCAAATTCTCATCGGCTTTTTCGAGATTCTTCACCGCCATTTTATATGTACGGTAAGCCTCCGAAGCCTTAAAAGCGGCTTGGTTCACCTGCAACTCGATTTTCTCTTTTGCATCGGCCAATTCCAATTTGGCTACGACGGCTTCGCTTTTGGCCGCCCGCATCTTATTATAGTTTTGTCCCCAGTGCAAAATCGGGATATTGAGCATTACTCCTACACTGAACATACCATTGAATTCGTTCTTAAAACCGTTGAACACATTGGGATTGGAAATCGAGTAGGTCCCTACCAACGCCAGTTTGGGCAACATATCGGAGAGGGCCAAATTCTTTTTCTTCTCGTAAATTTTAGTTGCATAGCTGAGGCTGAGAACCTCGTTACGATTCTTATACACATCTTCCATATCATAGGACAACGGAAGTTCCTGTGGTTCTACCCGTTCCAGCGACTCGTCTTCGAGTGTGAAAACCTCGTTTACCGGCAAACCGCAAATTTGTGCCAAAGCCATACGCGAAAGGGCCAAACCGTTATCGACCTTAGCCAACGTTATTTGGGCGGCATTCAAACGCACGGCTACCGTAAGCCCGTCGGACTGGGTGGCAACCCCCTCGGCAATCATCTCCTGCACATGGCGATTGAGCGTGTCGAGCAGTGCCGTATAGCTCTCGGCCAACCGTTTCTTATGAACCAGCGAAACGACCTGCCAATAAGCCTCGTCGGTTTGATAAACGATCTCTTTTTCGGCCGTATTTCGTTGCGAAACAGCCAACTTCTCGGCATAACTTGCCATATCGTTCAAAGCCTTTATCTTACCGCCCATGAAAATGGGTTGTGTCAAAGTTACCAACCCGGCATAAACATTATGCACGTCAAACTCGAACGCCTCCTTAGGGATAAGCGCAACGGTCTCTGGGATAGGTTGCCCATTGTTCAATATAGGCTCTCCCGTAACGGGATTTTTTACGACATTGTATTGATATTGTTGGGTGGCCAAATCGAAACTTTTGGTAGGCAAATACTGGTCTTCCTCCAAAAGAGATATGGATTTTTGGTTATACATATAAGTCCCCGTAAAGTCTATACCCGGGAAATAGGCACCTCTTGCCGATTTTTTGGTATAGCCCGCCCCTTTGACTTTCTCCTCGGCTATGCGCAATTGCTTGTTATTCTTCAATGCCATGCGACGGCAGGAATCGAGCGACACCGGTTGTTGGGCCGAACCGGCCAAAAACACAAATAAGAACGCTATCGTCAAAAGTCGCCTCACCAATATGCTTCGATGAATTTTCATATACTTCTTTATAAAATCAATACTCGTTTATATGATTAATACTTGCCTTGCTTATAGTTGCATAAACAATTTTATGTCTTAAAAAAATAATGCCCTCGGCATCACTCCGCAAAAATACACCGAGTTTAGCATTAAACAAATATTTAGAGATTTTGTTTTTGCTTTTTACTGTTTTTTAAATATTTCGCTCCCCTGCATGAAGCCAGCGCCACGAGAGTTCGAATCGAAAAGTAAAGGGGTGGCTACTGTTTAAGCGTAAACGACCGGCTGCCAATCATGTAGTTATCGGCAAAAATATCTACCCGATAATCGCCCGGATACAGAAATTCTTCCACCGCCCAATACATAGTTACATCGTTAAGTTCCTCACCGGTAAACTCGATGAGTTTCCGACACGAAAAATTAATTTCCCTGTCCTCAAACGGGAACACATCGGCGCGATCCTTTACCAACACATCGCCATCGGGTTTTACAATGCGGGCATAAATATACTTCTCGCCCACCTCGGCCGTTACATTTTTGGCAATCGAAAAAGAGATCTTTATCTTGTCGGTCTTTTTAATTTTTTTTGCAATTTTCCCCCGCGAATCGATAGGAGTAACCACAATACCCACAGCATCGAGTTTCGAAGCCAATGTAACCTTTTCGGTCAGCTCCTCGCGCTCCTGCTTCAACTGGCTTGCCGTCTCGGCCACCTCCTTGTAGCGACGGGTCACTTGGGCATTTTCTTCTCGTAACTGTTTGTTAGCCACGTTGAGCGAATCGATCTGCATGACATAATGCCTCATAATACCCCGCAAGGTGGCCAACTCTTTCTTCAACTCCTCGATACGAGCCGAGCTGGTATTTTTGACCGTGCGCAACTCTTCCAACAGGCGTTGTACCTTCACCTTCTCGGCATCGAGTTTCTCGATCAACGAGTCGTTGTTGAACATCATCTTTTGCCCCTCGAACTGGTCGTATTGAGCCGCCAAATCGCTATATTCCTTTTCAAGTTCGCTGCGCTGCTTGTCTATCTCGACCTGCTCTTTGAAATCGGACATTTCGCGCTGCTGCATATAAATAAAAATACCCGTTCCCACCAAAGCGACGGACAACACAACGATAATAATTCCTACCCAATTACTTCTTTTCATAATCATTCAGAAGCTTATTTTTTTGCAAAAGTAAATCATTATACCATATCAATCAAGGCGTGATAGATTATTTAAGTTATAAATGTTAAATTGTTTTTCCTTTCAGGAGAGCGCGACCTTCCATTCTCACCGTCTCACGCCCCCCCACAAAACATAAACATTGGATAAAAAAGAAAAGATTCACTACTTTTTGTCATAAAAATAATTAAGTTAATAGCGATACAAACGATTTTCTCTATCTTTGTGAAATCTTAGATAAGTTATGCACCTAAGCGATTATGGGAAAACTAATCGATTTTTTCAAAAAACACCCGATAATCAAAACATTAGTATTGATGATTATCGTATTCTTCCTATTGATAGGTATTACCTTGTACGGGCTGAATCTATATACCCGCCACGGGAAAGCGGTAATCGTACCCGATGTGAAGGCGCTTGTCCTTCCCGATGCCATACGGATACTCGAACGAGAAGGATTTCGATATGAAATTATAGATTCGCTCTTTATCGATGGGGCCGTACCGGGCAGTGTGGCCGAACAAACACCGGCCGGCAACAGCAAAGTAAAAGAGGGGCGTATCATTTATCTCTCGATAAACGCCTATTCGCCCCGAATGATTTCCTGCCCCAAAGTGGCCGATATGTCGCTTCGACAAGCCATGTCTACCTTAGAAAGTGTAGGGCTTACCGATGTTACCATAAAAGATGTACCTTCGGAATATCCCGACCTTGTAATGGGATTGCAATACCGAGGCGAAACACTTAACCCGGGCGATAAAATTCCCGCCGGCAGTACCGTGACTTTACTTGTAGGCAACGGAACGTCGGGAGGCTACTCCAATGCAACCGACGAAGAGTTGTTACAAGATACCGATGACGCTCTCATTACCGACGAAAGTTGGTTTAACTAAACGACCCCCAAAGCCATGAATTTTTGCGACGAAGAAATAGAAGTCGACGATAGAATCGTAGCCGACGAAGGTGAGCGGGAATTATACGAACACTTTCGATTCGTAGCCGACAAGGGGCAAAGTCTACTGCGGGTAGATAAATTCCTTGTCACCCGGCTCGAAAATGCTTCGCGCAACCGCATACAGCAAGCTGCCGAAGCCGGATGCATTCTGGTCAACGGGAAGGCCGTGAAATCGAACTATCGGGTGAAACCGCTCGATATTGTTTCGATCGTGATGGATCGCCCACGCTACGAATTCGAAATTATCCCACAAGATATACCCCTCGATATTGTGTATGAGGACAACACCGTGCTGGTGGTAAACAAACCGGCGGGACTGGTCGTACACCCGGGACACGGGAATTACAGCGGCACGCTGGTAAACGCTTTGGCCTACTATTTCAGGAATACGCCCGACTACGATGTAAACGATCCCCGGCTGGGATTGGTACACCGTATCGACAAAGACACGTCGGGGCTGTTGGTGATTGCAAAAACGCCCGAAGCAAAGACTCATTTAGGTACACAGTTCTTCAACAAAACTACCCACCGGAAATATGTAGCTTTGGTATGGGGACAAATGGAAGAAGACGAAGGTACTATAACCGGGAATATCGGGCGCAGCTTGAAAGATAGGTTGCAAATGACCGTATTCCCCGATGGCGATCAAGGCAAACACGCGGTTACGCATTACAAGACCTTAGAACGGCTGGGATATGTATCGATTGTCGAATGCCAACTGGAAACAGGGCGAACCCACCAAATAAGGGTACACATGAAATATATCGGGCATACCCTTTTCAACGACGAGCGTTACGGAGGTGACCAAATACTCAAAGGGACCACCTTCTCTAAATACAAACAATTCGTACAAAACTGTTTCGAGGTTTGTCCCCGACAAGCACTACACGCCAAAACGCTTGGGTTCAAACATCCGGTAACGGGAGAAGAGATGTTTTTCGACTCGCCCATTCCACAAGATATGTCCATGCTTTTTGAAAAATGGCGCAATTATACCGCCAATCGAGATATATAAAACAAGAAATAACAACAAACACGTTCTATACCTTAAAAAATCTACGTTATGGAATGCCCAAAAGAATTTGACGATATTCGGCCGTTTTACGACCGTGAGTTTCACGACAAAATGAAAGTCTTGGTCAAAGAACCTAAGTTCGAACACGCCGTGCGCTATGTACTGCGCGATGTCAATTACGAAGAGTTTTGCCAACAACTCTTAGCACTCGACAATAAACGAGATTTCCAACTGCTCATTATGCGTGCGTTCCTCGAAGGGTTGACCCAACAAACAACCCGAGGACTTACCGGAAGTAATTTTGAGCAGCTCGAAAAGACGAGAAGTTATACTTTTATGTCGAATCACCGCGACATCGTACTCGACGCCTCGTTTCTCAACTTGTTGCTTATTCGACAAGGACTGCAAACCAGCGAAGTCGCTATTGGCAATAACTTACTCATATTCGATTGGATATCGGATTTGGTTCGGCTTAACAAAAGCTTTATCGTAAAACGCAATTTGGGTGTGCGGCAAACGTTCGATGCCGCCCGACAGCTATCGGGATACATACACTTCGCCATTACCCAAAAACACGAATCGGTATGGATTGCCCAACGCGAAGGTCGCGCAAAAGACTCGGACGACCGCACACAAGAGTCGCTCATCAAAATGTTGGGCATAGCCGGCGAAGGCGACCTTATCGGGAACTTAAAAGAGATCAATCTCGTACCGGTATCCATCTCGTACGAGTATGACCCTTGCGACTATCTTAAAGCGTATGAGTTCCTACTCAAACGAGATAATCCCGAATTCAAGAAATCGCAGCAAGACGACCTCCACAGCATGGAAATGGGATTGCTCGGCTACAAAGGTCATGTGCATTTCCAAATATCGCCTTGTATCAACGACGACCTCGACAAACTTTCGTCGATCGAAGAAAAATCGGAAATTATCTCCCATATTCCCAAACTGATCGATAAAGCAATTCACTCCAATTACAGATTATATCCCGGCAACTATGTCGCTTACGATATACTGCATGGGACAAACCGCTTTACCGACCACTATACCGCCGAAGAGAAACAAACCTTTACCAATTATCTGGATTCGCAATTGGCAAAATTGCCCGAGGTGGGGAACAAAGACCATGAGTTTCTGCAAGAGCGCATTCTCACCATGTATTCCAACCCGTTGAAAAACCAGATGGAAGCTCTCGGCCGGGAAGCATAATACTATAAGAAGGAACGATGGGCATTTCGAACCCAAGAACCTGCTCATCGTTTTTTCTCCTATACAGAATCGAACAATATGCGACTACCCCTTCTACTCATTTCGCTCCCACTTTTAGCCCTGTTGGCCGACTTCTACATCTATCGACGCAACCTGCTGAAACGGCCTCGATGGCAAAAAATTCTTTGGTGGGGAATTTCGGCACTTATACTGCTAATCGTAGGCGTTTGTGTGATTGCCCAATTCGGCTTTCGAGCAGGCTGGGACATAAACGTCACCATGTGGGTATTCTACACCTTCTTTTTGATTTATATGCCCAAGTGGTTCTACACCCTCATTTCGCTGTTCGATTATCTGCCGCTTCTTTGGAAAAGGAAACGAGGAAAATGGGGTAAACGCATTGGTGCAGCGATAGCCTTATATGTCATGGGAGCCATGCTTTATGGTGCATTTTATGCCCGCCAACACCCGGTTTACAATTACCGTACCATTACGTTTCCCAATTTACCGGAAGCCTTCGAAGGGTATCGTATCGTCCAACTATCAGACCTTCATGTCGAAACATTAGGGTCGGCCGCCCGCTATATGCCCCGGTGGATCGAACGTATCAACCAGCTCCACCCCGACCTGATCGTCTTTACGGGCGACCTCGTCAACCGACAAGGCTACGAAATACGCCCACATACGGCAACGTTATCGCGCCTCTCGGCATCCGACGGCGTATTCTCGATCTTAGGCAATCACGACTACGGCGACTACTATCGATGGGATGCCCCCGAAGAAAAAGTGCGAGCCTTGCACTCGCTCGTCGAAGCCGAAGAAGAAATGGGCTGGACCATGCTCAACAACCGGTCGGTAACGCTTCGACGCGGCAACGACAGCATAGCTCTTATCGGAGTAGAAAACTGGGGCCTCCCACCCTTTCCCCAATATGGGAAACTGGCCGAAGCCTACCCTTCGTTGAACGATTCGGTATTCAAAATACTACTCTCGCACAATCCATTGCACTGGCGGCACGAAGTAGTTCCCTACTCCAATATCGACCTCACCTTGTCGGGGCACACCCATGCCATGCAATTAAAACTGGGGTGGGAAGGATTTGAATACTCTTTCGCCGAACCGCTGTACCCCGAATGGGGCGGCCTATATACCGACCCTAAAAGTCAGCAGAAACTATATGTGAACGAGGGTATCGGTTGTGTGTTCCTACCCATGCGCATAGGCGCCCGCCCCGAAATTACCATCATCACCCTAAAAAAGCAACCATGAACACTCCGTTCTATAAACTTTTGGCACAATCGACGGGAATTGCCGAGAAACAAATCGAAAAAACCATCGAACTGCTCGAAGGAGGAGCTACCATACCCTTTATCAGCCGATACCGCAAAGAGGCCACCGGCTCGCTCGACGAAGTACAAATCGGGAATATCAAAGAGGCGTACGACCGGCTTTGCGAAGTAGCCAAGCGCAAAAGCTCTATTTTAGAGACCATCGGGGAGCAAGGCAAACTGACCGACGAACTCAAAAGCCGCATAGAGGCGTGCTGGGAAATGACAGCCCTCGAAGATCTCTATCTGCCCTACAAACCCCGTCGACGAACTCGTGCCGAAATTGCGAGGGAACATGGGCTTGAACCGCTCGCCAAAATAATCATGGCTCAACGGAGCGACCGCATTGCGGCAAGTGCCGCCCGGTTCATCACCCCCGAAGTCCCCGACGAAGAGTGTGCCTTGAAAGGTGCGTGCGACATTATTGCCGAATGGGTATCGGAAAACGAGCGTGCCCGAAACACCGTGCGCCGTTGTTTCGAACAAAGCGCCGTTATCGCAACGAAAGTGGTCAAAGGGAAAGAAGAAGAGGGCGACAAATATCGCGACTATTTCGAGTGGAGCGAACCGTTACGGCGATGTGCCTCCCACAAAATATTAGCCGTGCGGCGGGGCGAAAACGAAGGCATTTTACGAGTAGCCATCACCCCCGACGACGACAAAGCCACGGAACGGCTGCAACAGATTTTTGTCAAAGGGGCGGGCGAATGCTCCGAACTCGTTGCCGAAGCCGTAAAAGACGGATATAAACGATTGTTGCGCCCCTCCATCGAAACAGAATTTGCCGCCTCGTCGAAAGAACGTGCCGACGACGAGGCCATTCGCATTTTTGCCGAGAATGTGCGACAACTGCTTTTGGCACCCCCTTTGGGACAAAAACGGGTACTGGCCATCGACCCTGGATTCCGCACCGGGTGTAAAGTGGTGTGCCTCGACGCGCAAGGGAACCTGCTGCACAACGAAACCATCTATCCCCACCCACCCCGGCAAGATGTATCGGGGGCAGCTCGCAAACTCGCCCAACTGGTCGAAAGCTACAAAATAGAGGCTATCGCCATAGGCAACGGGACTGCCGGCCGCGAAACCGAACAGTTTGTCACCAACCTCCGCTACGACCGTAAAGTGCAGGTATTTGTCGTGAGCGAAAGCGGAGCTTCCATCTACTCGGCCTCGAAAGTTGCCCGGGAAGAATTTCCCGACCAAGATGTCACCGTGCGAGGTGCCGTCTCCATCGGGCGCCGACTGATCGACCCGTTGGCCGAACTGGTAAAGATAGACCCCAAATCGATAGGCGTAGGGCAATATCAACACGATGTAGATCAATCGAAGTTGAAAAAGTCGCTCGACCGAACCGTAGAATTTTGCGTTAATGCCGTAGGGGTAAACGTAAATACGGCCAGCAAACACCTGCTCACCTACATATCGGGATTGGGGCCGCAACTGGCCCAAAACATCGTAGAATATCGTCGGGAACACGGCGATTTCGCCCGGCGGAGCGACCTGCTCAACGTCCCCCGTATGGGAGCGAAAGCATTCGAGCAATCGGCCGGATTCCTCCGCATTCCCCATGCCGAAAATCCGCTCGACAACTCGGCCGTACACCCCGAACGCTATCCCATTGTGGAACAAATGGCTGCCGACTTGGGTTGCTCTATCGGAGAGCTTATCGAAAACAAGGAGTTGAAAAAAGGTCTCGACCTGAAAAAATATATCGCGGGCGATGTGGGTATGCCTACCCTGTCGGACATTATCGACGAACTGGATAAACCCGGACGCGATCCCCGCCGCTATATCGAAGTGATGGAGTTCGATGCCAAAGTAAAAACCCTCGACGATTTACAAGAGGGTATGGTACTCAACGGAATCGTCACAAACATTACCCAATTCGGTTGTTTTGTCGACATAGGAATCAAGGAAAACGGACTGGTTCATATCTCGCAAATGGCTGACCGCTACATTTCTAACCCGGCCGAAGTCGTTGCCATGCACCAACAGGTAAGAGTGCGAGTAATCGGTATCGACCGCGAGCGGCGACGAATACAACTATCCCTAAAAGAGGTGTCATGAATACAGCGTTAATCAGCTTGGCGTCGAACACGCCCGACAAACAACATCACATGGAGCAGGCTATCTCGGAGTTGCAGGGAATGAAACTTTTGGGCGACATTTCGTCGATTTACGAAACAGCACCCTACGGGAACTCTCAACACCCCAACTACCTCAATGCCGTAGCTCGAATAAACTCGACCGTCGAATACGAGGCGCTGCACGACATCTTCAAAAAACTGGAACAAGCCCACGGTCGCACCCCCGA
The DNA here is from genome assembly GCA_019114445.1 of Candidatus Barnesiella excrementigallinarum. Taxonomy (GTDB): domain Bacteria; phylum Bacteroidota; class Bacteroidia; order Bacteroidales; family Barnesiellaceae; genus Barnesiella; species Barnesiella excrementigallinarum. The sequence goes on along the minus strand of DXFL01000014.1, from coordinate 109,428 downwards.
ATCGAAATTATCGGGCGAAATCACATTAGACATCGACATCGTGGTTTGGAATGGCGAAATACTGCGTCCCCGAGACTTCAACCGGGAATACTTCCAAACCGGGCTCAAAGAATTGAGGCAACCCGTCGCGAAAACCATTCGACCTGCTTAATTGTTTAACCCTAAAAGATCTCTATATGAAAACTGTTGAAGAAACGCTGCTCAACCGCACTTCGGTTCGCCGCTACGAATATGACAAAATCCCGGCCGAAACGCTCGACTTTATCTACCGGGCTATCGCCAACACCCCCACCAGCTACAACGGTCAACAATTCTCGGTAATTGCCATCGACGACCAAGCTATCAAGGAGGAGTTGTATGCCATTACCAACCAAAAGCAGATTAAAACCTGCGCTACCCTGTTGATTTTCTGTGCCGACTATCACAAGATAGGAGTTCTCGCCCAGAAAAAGGGTATAGACAATCCTCATTTCGAAAATACACTCGACGGTGTAATGGTGGGTATTATCGACGCCGCTTTGGCCATGCAGAATGCCGTTGTGGCAGCACAAGCCTCGGGCTTGGGCAGTTGCTGCGTGGGATATGCCCGCACCGCCAATCCCGAAAAAATAGCCGAAATTTTGAAACTGCCACAAGGCACCTTCGTCGTTTGCGCCCTCACTTTGGGGATTCCCCGCGAATCGCCCGACTTGAAACCCAAACAACCGCTGTCGTTAGTCGTACACCATAACCACTACCGTACCGACGATATGGGCGACGAACTCATGCAATACGACCAAACCGTGTCGAATTACAACCGTCACCGCAGCGGAACGACTTCGGAAAACGACTGGGGCTCGCATATCCTCGATTATTACCGCATAGCCCTCGACTACGATATGGAAGGCTATTTGAACAAACAAGGATGCAAACTACCGTTTGCCGATAAAAAATAATCGCAGGCTGCTCCGTCGTCAAACGGGGTAGCCATCGCACCTGCCTTGTCAACACACTATAAAGTAGTTACAATGAAGGGAATAAAAGCCTTGCAGGGAGAGATTATCCAGCGAAAAAAAGAGGCGATTAAGCGATAAGTTTTCGCCTTTTGTCGATTCGATTTGACAAAAGGAATTGCCATACATATATTTGTATCACAATTAATTAATCGCCCCCATCTAAAATATACAGACTATTTTTTTCGATTAACTATTCTATATATTTTGGTTATGTAACAATTTCACTGTGAAGCGGAATTGTTACTTTTTTTTAGTCTCGAAAAACATCAAGGTAAATTCGGGTCAGCGGAAATTCGCCCCAATTATTAAGCGGGCTCTTCCTCCTCATCTTCTTTCGGAGCCAGTTTTACCACCCATGCGCTCAGTTCATATAACGCATACAGGGGTATAAATACAACCGACAGGGTAAACGGGTCGCTCGACGGAGTGATAAAGGCGGCCAAAATAAGCAATACGACAATAGCGTGGCGACGATAGGTTTTGAAAAATTTTCGTGTCACAAGTCCCATATTCGACAATAGCCAACACAACAACGGCAATTCGAATACAAGTCCCATGATAAAGTTGAGGGTCAAAAAATTACTCATATAGGAATCGAGCGAAATTTGGTTCGGAACCATCTCGCTCACCTGATATTCGGCCAAGAATCGCAACGTAAGCGGAAAAACCAAAAAATATCCCACCGCTATGCCGATAAAAAACATGACATTCCCCACCAAAAATGCACCCCTCGCATGACGCTTCTCTCCCGCATACAAACCGGGACTGATAAAAGTCCACAACTGATAAATCACATACGGGAAAGCAACCAACAAAGCCAACCACATGGAGGTGCTCATGTGTATGAAAAATTGCGAAGCCAACTGTATGTTGATGAGTTTTACCTCGAAGTGGTCGTTGCAAAAATCGGGAAGAACCGAAGTGTATTTACTCAAATCGCACAACTGCCTATACAATATGAAATCGGCGTGACACGGCGCCAAAATAACGCGGTCGAAAATATAAGGCATGAGCGCGAAGAAGAGAACCGACAGCAGTATGATTGCACCCACCGAGCGCAAAATAACTTTACGAAGATCATTCACATGATCCCAAAAACTCATCTCTACCGGTTCGTTGTTCATGAAAATACAAAGGTTTTATTTGCATAATAAAACCGCAGGAGCATGGTCTACTACCACGCAAAATCCCCCACGGCAATTTTATTGGGAAAACAGTTTCGCCAACTATTTTTTATCTTCTTTTTTCTCTTCGGGTTTCGATACAGGAGTGTTTATCTCCTCCTCGATTTCGTTCATTCCCTTCTTGAAACTACGCACACCTTTGCCTATACCGTGCATTAATTCGGGAATTTTCTTTCCCCCGAACAAGAGTAAAATGACAATAAAGATAATTATTACCTCGGTTGTACCGAGGTTTCCAAAAAGCAACAATATCGCAGAGAGTGTATCCATTTTTTCCTTTTTATTTATTTACTCATTCGTTCAACGGGAACAAAATAAGAAAGAATATTTGTATAATACAACAAATCCATCTCAAAATTGATTAACACAACGTTCAAAAAAATTAACCCCGAGAAAAATCTCGTTCATATACTGTTCCGACCCCGACATATCGGATATTTACCAATATCCTAAACCTATTCCCCACGATTATCGACAAAGTGAAAAATGATATTGATTTGTAAAAGTTTGCCGTTACTGATAAAATGATTAACTTTGCAGCGATTTTGAAATAAGGAAAATTTTCCGTAATTTAAAACAATAAAAATGAAAGCATTTGTATTTCCCGGACAAGGGGCACAATTCGTAGGTATGGGAAAAGACCTCTACGAAAACAACCCCGTAGCCAAAGAGATGTTCGATAAGGCCAACGAGATATTGGGCTTCAATATCACCGACCTGATGTTTAACGGAACCGACGAGGATTTGCGTCAGACCAAAGTCACTCAGCCTGCCATCTTCCTGCACTCGGTCATTTTAGCCAAAACAATGGGCGACGATTTCAACCCCGATATGGTAGCCGGCCACTCGCTGGGCGAATTTTCGGCTTTGGTAGCAGCCGGAGCTCTGTCATTCGAAGATGGTTTACGTTTGGTTTCGGCTCGTGCCCAAGCCATGCAAAAGGCTTGCGAAAAAACCCCTTCGACAATGGCTGCCGTACTGGCTTTGCCCGATGCCAAAGTTGAAGAACTGTGTGCTTCGGTTACCGAGGGTGTAGTCGTTCCTGCCAACTACAACTGCCCGGGACAGATTGTTATATCGGGTTCTATCGAAGGAGTAGACGCCGCTTGTGCCAAAATGTTGGAAGCCGGCGCAAAACGGGCCTTGAAACTGAAAGTGGGCGGTGCATTCCACTCGCCGCTGATGGAACCTGCCCGCGCCGAACTGGCCGACGCTATTGCCCACACCAATTTCCACGCTCCCAAATGTCCCGTTTACCAAAACGTGAATGCCGAGCCGCAAACCGATCCTGAAACGATCAAACAGAACCTTATCGCCCAATTGACCGCTCCGGTACGTTGGACACAAACCGTCCAGAATATGGTTGCCGCCGGTGCCGACACCTTTGTAGAGGTAGGTCCCGGTGCCGTACTGCAAGGATTGGTTAAGAAAATTTCTTCGGAAGTAGCCACATCGGGGGTACAATAAAAGAAGATAACGTTACACATTATAAACGCGGTGCTGCCCATGCAGTTCCGCGTTTTTTTCGACCGAATTATTACTTCATTTATTGATTTTTTTGGAGATAAGACAAGGCTAAGTCCCTATTTTTTTGATACGATAGAAACCAGTTCAATATTGTCAAATTCGAAAACTTCGTTTTCGTTTGCCATTGCGTTCTCCTTTTGCTATCTTTGTAAAGCGTAAAAAAGCAATATATGGATTTTTTAGATGACTTTCTGAAAGCCATTTCGGATACAGAGGTAACTACAACTTCGGCTACTTTCAAATTAATGCTGAGTTTGTTGCTGGGTGGTATTGTGGGTTTTGAACGAAAACGGAAAGGACAAGTTGCCGGCGCCCGCACATTTGCCCTTATCTCTATGGGAGCGACGTTGGCCATGATTGTTTCGATTTACATTCCGCAAGTTTATTTGGGATTGAAAAACGGAGACCCCGGCCGGGTTGCAGCACAAGTAATCACCGGAGTGGGCTTTTTGGGTGCAGGAGCCATTATCCAAACAAAAGGGTCGGTTCGCGGATTGACTACCGCCGCAGGAATATGGATGGTAGCAGCATTGGGACTGGCTGTGGGTGTAGGATTATATCTCGTCGCCACCATCTCTACAATATTAATACTGTTTACCTTAGTCAGTTTAGAGCAGTATGAACGGCGCTCCCATTTAGATCGGGAAGGGAAAATTATACATTTGAGGGTCAACGAAATTATCGAAGATCTATCGCAATATGAAACCTTATTGAAAGAATTTAGAGTTTCGTTACACAATGTATTGGTCGAATACGATTATTCGCGGCAAACCACCGACCTGAAATTTATCGTACTTTCCCGTGTCACGACTAACTTTGTCGTTCTTTTCTCTCGTATGCGCACGATTTATAGAACCGAATATATTTCTCTCCAAAACGAAATTTGACTATGGGATTGGATGCGCTCATTACCGATTTGGCTCTTATCCTTATTGTTGCCGGAGTAGTGACTCTACTTTTCAAAAAACTGAAACAGCCCGTTGTATTGGGATATATCGTAGCCGGCTTTTTGGTAGGACCCAATTTCGTTTTTTTCCCTACTATCGTCGACGAAGGCGATATCAACCTGTGGGCCGAATTGGGAATCATTGTATTGCTCTTCTCGTTGGGGCTGGAATTTAGTTTTAAAAAACTTTTTCAGGTAGGCTCATCGGCCGTAATTACGGCGCTGGTCGTTGTTGCAGGTATGATGCTCGCAGGTTACGGAGCCGGACGGCTACTGCATTTCACCTACCTCGACAGCCTATTTTTGGGAGCAATGCTGTCTATGTCGTCCACCACAATCATTATCAAGGCATTTACCGATTTAAACCTACGAAAAAAGGCTTTCGCCAATTTAGTGTTCGGGGTACTGATTGTAGAAGACTTGTTTGCCGTGGTAATGATGGTGATACTCTCGTCGATTGCGGTAAAGAACTCATTCGAAGGCTCGGCATTGGTAGGAAGTATTGCCAAACTGGTGTTCTTCCTGATTATTTGGTTTGTCGTGGGAATTTCGGTGTTGCCCCTCTTCTTGAAAAAGACCCGTAAATTTTTAAACGACGAAACCTTGCTGGTCGTCTCTATGGGATTGTGCTTGGGAATGGTCGTATTGGCCACTTATGCCGGATTTTCCTCGGCATTGGGTGCGTTCGTGATGGGTTCAATCCTCGCAGGCACCAACGAGGCCGAACGAATAGAAAAGGTCGTACGCCCGGTTAAAGATCTGTTTGGCGCCATCTTCTTCGTTTCGGTAGGTATGCTGGTGAGCCCCGACGCCCTAAGCGAATATGCTCTTCCCATCGGGCTGCTCTCCCTCGTGGTTATCGTAGGCCAAATATTCTTTGGGAGCATGGGTATGCTCATTTCGGGGCAGTCGTTGAAAATCTCGATACAATCGGGGTTCAGTTTGTCGCAAATTGGCGAATTTGCCTTTATCATAGCGTCATTGGGTATGTCGCTCAACGTGATCGACAAATTCCTCTACCCCATTGTGGTAGCCGTATCGGTTATCACCACCTTCTTAACCCCCTACTGCATACGACTGGCCGATCCGGCCTATGGCTGGCTGGAACGACATCTGCCCGAAAAATGGCTATCGGCCATCAATCGATACAGCCAAAGCCGCACCGAGATAAAACCGCATAAAGCCGTTTGGAAAGAAACCATCGTACAATACGTATGGCGGGTGGTACTTTACTCATCGCTCATTGTAGCTATCATCTTAATCTCCAAATCGTGGTTTATCCCCTTTATGGTAGAACTTTTACCCACTTGGGGACGCACGGTAGCGGCAGCCATCACATTCATCATTATGTCGCCATTTTTGTGGGCGCTGATGGTTAAAGAAGTAAATATGAGCCTAATTAAAAAACTGGGCGAAGGACGGGCAAACCAAGTACCTCTGACACTGATGATTATATTCCGCATATTACTGGCGTTGTTCTTCATCATCTATTACCTCTCGATCGTTCACTCCCAACGGACAGGCGTGTTATTAGGATTAGGGCTGTTTATCGTTATTCTCATTCTGCTCTCGAAGCGTATTCAAAAACAGTTCATGCGCATCGAGACCATATTCATGGATAACCTGAACGAACGGGAATTGCGCAAAACAGGACGAAATACCAACCTCGTGAGCGATATGCACTTAGCCTATATGGACGTAAACGCCAACTGCCCCTTTGCCGGCCGAAGGCTGATGGATTCGAATCTGCGGAAAGAGTTTGGCATAAACGTGGTGAGCATTCAACGGGGCACGAAGCGAATCAATATCCCGAAAGGAGAGACCCGTATTTTCCCCGGTGACACCATCGGAGTAATCGGTACCGACGACCAAATACAATCTCTACTTGCCGTCGTGGAGGGAAGTTCCGTTCCCGAAGACGAAAGCGAAAACAAAGAGGTAACTTTCACTCATGTAATCGTCCCCGACGATTCGCCATTGATTGGGCAAACAAGTTCGTCACTGAGTATCCGCAACAAAAATAGCTGCTTGATTGTGGGTATCGAACGAGCCGACGGCACATTCCACCAACCCGACGGACAAGTACGATTCGAGGCTCACGACGTACTTTGGCTCGTAGGAGAGCCCGACAATATCAAACAACTGATTCAAGACAAAATAGCTAATCATATACAACACTCATAAAGACCTACGATTATGCAGGAAAAAATTATTATTCTCGATTTCGGCTCGCAGTACACCCAACTGATAGCCCGCCGTTTGCGGGAGTTGAACACCTATTGCGAAATTTTGCCGTACAACAAATTTCCCCACGGCGACAAAAGTATCAAGGGGGTAATTCTGTCGGGGAGTCCCTACTCGGTAAACGACCCCAATGCACTCTTTGTAGATTTGAGCCATATCCGTGGCGTCTATCCGATTTTAGGGGTTTGTTACGGTGCGCAATTCTTGGCCCACACTTCGGGCGGGAAAGTCGAGTCGGCCAATACCCGGGAATATGGTCGAGCCAACCTCGCTTGGCACGACGATAACGACCCTCTCATGCACGGTATTCGCGAAAATTCTACGGTATGGATGTCGCACGGCGACTCCATCACGGTGATTCCCCCGTCGTTCAAACTCGTAGCCAGCACACACGAAGTAAAAACGGCGGCTTTCCACATCGAGGGAGAACAGACTTGGGGCGTACAATTCCACCCCGAAGTATATCATAGCGAAGACGGCACCCTGCTGCTCACCAACTTTGTGCGCGATATTTGCCACTGCGAAATGGATTGGACCCCGGCTTCGTTTATCGAACATACCGTAGCCGAATTGCAAGCAAAACTGGGCGACGACAAAGTGGTACTGGCTCTGTCGGGCGGTGTCGATTCGACCGTGGCCGCCGTGCTGCTCAACAAGGCTATCGGCAGCCGGCTTACCTGTATTTTCGTCGACAACGGATTGTTACGGAAAAACGAGTTCGAAAACGTATTGGCCAACTACAAAGAGATGGGATTGAACGTTTTGGGAATCGACGCCAAAGAGTATTTCTATGAACAACTGAAAGGTGTGACCGAACCCGAAAAGAAGCGTAAAATCATCGGTAAAGGCTTCATCGACATCTTCGATCGCGAAGCGCACAAACTCACCGACATCAAATGGCTGGCACAAGGGACCATTTACCCCGATGTAATCGAGTCGCTCTCGATCACGGGCATGACTATCAAGTCGCACCACAACGTAGGCGGACTGCCCGAAAAGATGAATCTGAAACTGGTAGAACCGCTGCGTCTGCTTTTCAAAGACGAAGTACGTCGGGTTGGCCGGGAATTGGGCATCAGCAACAAACTCATCGGCCGCCATCCTTTCCCCGGTCCCGGGCTGGGCGTACGTATCTTGGGCGACATTACCCCCGAAAAAGTTCGTATCCTGCAAGATGCCGACCACATATTCATACAGGGCCTTATCGACAACGACCTCTACGACAAGGTATGGCAAGCCGGCGTCATTCTGTTGCCGGTACAATCGGTGGGTGTCATGGGCGACGAGCGAACCTACGAACGTGCCGTAGCGTTGCGTGCCGTGCTGTCGACCGACGGTATGACTGCCGACTGGGCCCACCTGCCTTACGAATTTTTGGCAAAGGTATCGAACGACATTATCAACAAAGTGCGAGGCGTGAACCGCGTAGTCTACGACATCAGTTCCAAACCGCCTTCGACAATCGAGTGGGAATAACGCCTTCCACACCTCGAAAAACAACCTGCATACACCCGGGTCGTCTGCACCGCGCAAGACTTCCCGGGTGCATTTTTTCATGACCGGGGAAAACACGACCCGCTCTGCTTCGACAAGCGGGAATAACGTATTTTTACCTCATAACATTGCGGCAGAGGACGATTTGTATTAACTTTGCAGACAATTTCGAGGAGAGCCGTTTTTCTCCTGCGGCTTTACTCCAAACCGAAACGAAAGAGACCTGCAAAACCTGTTCAAAATGATTATAGCCAGCCAAAAGAAAAAGGAAAATATTGCCGAATATCTGCTGTATATGTGGCAAATCGAAGATATTATCCGGGCTTATGGACTGGACATAGACCGCATACAGCAACAGATTATCGACCCTTACAACCTGCCGGAAGAGCAAAAAAAGAGTATGCGCGAATGGTACGAATCGCTCATCGACATGATGCGTGCCGAAGGGGTGGAGAAAAGCGGGCATCTGCAACTGAACAAAAATGTCCTCATCGACCTCACCGACTTGCACCTGCGCCTGTTGAAATCGCCTCGCGAGCCTTTCTACGGTGCCGCCTTTTTCAAAACGCTGCCCTATATCGTGGAGTTGCGGGCCAAGTCGGGAGAAGAAAAAGCCGGAGAGTTGGAGACCTGTTTCAACGCCCTTTACGGAGTTTTGTTGTTGCGACTGCAAAAAAAGGAGATCAGCCCCGACACGCTGAAAGCCATACAGCAAATATCGTCGTTCCTTGCCATTCTCTCCGAAAAATACAAGCAGGACAAGGCCGGAGAGCTGGAACTGGAAACCGAATAAACATACAAGAGCCATGACGAAAAAGATACTCATCACCGGAGCCAACGGACAACTGGGACACGAAATGCGCAACCTCTTGGAGGGCGATAGCCGTTTCGACTGCATCTTTACCGACGTGGCCGAATTGGATATTTGCGATGCCGAGGCGGTGAACCGTGCCGTAACCGACAACCGGGTGGACTATATCGTCAACTGCGCTGCCTACACACAGGTCGACAAGGCCGAAGACAATGTGGAGCTGTGCCGCAAGATCAATGCCGGGGCCGTCGAAAATTTGGCTCAGGCGGCAGCCCAATGCGGGGCCCGCATGATACACATCTCGACCGACTATGTATTCGACGGGAAGGGTTACCGTCCCTACACCGAGGAGATGCCGCCCCACCCCCAATCGGTCTACGGAGCGACCAAACTCGAAGGCGAGCAAGCATTACAACGCTTCTGCCCACAAAGCGTCATCGTCCGCACCGCTTGGCTCTACTCGCCCTACGGCAACAATTTCGTAAAAACGATGATGCGCTTGGGGGTCGAACGCGAAGAGTTGTCGGTCGTAGCCGACCAAATAGGCTCACCCACCTGCGCCGCCGATTTGGCACAAGCCATTCTCGCCATATTGCAAGCCGAGACGTTTGTGCCGGGCATATACCATTTCTCCAACGAGGGGGCTTGCAGTTGGTACGACTTCACCGTTGCCATTCATCGGTTGGCCGGCATCACCACTTGCCGGGTAAAGCCTATCCGCAGCGACGAGTATCCCAGCCGGGCACACCGCCCCTTTTACAGCGTCCTCGACAAGAGCAGGATAAAACAGACCTACGGGCTCACCATACCGCATTGGTACGAAAGCCTGTCGCATTGCATAAAACTTTTACAAGAAACCCATTAAAATCGTGAGTACACTTACAGAGGAAATCGGCAAACGCCGAACATTCGCCATTATCAGCCACCCCGATGCGGGTAAAACCACATTGACCGAGAAACTCCTCCTTTTCGGAGGCGCCATTCACATTGCCGGGGCTGTAAAGTCGAACAAAATCAAAAAGACCGCCACATCGGACTGGATGGAAATCGAGAAACAACGTGGTATCTCGGTAGCCACCTCGGTCATGGGATTCAACTATGGCGATTACAAAATAAACATTCTCGACACTCCGGGTCACCAAGACTTTGCCGAAGATACCTACCGCACCCTTACCGCTGTCGACAGCGTAATCATCGTGGTCGATGTAGCCAAAGGTGTAGAGACACAAACCCGCAAACTCATGGAGGTGTGCCGTATGCGCAACACCCCGGTTATCGTCTTTGTCAACAAGCTCGACCGCGAGGGCCGCGATCCCTTCGACATTCTCGACGAGTTGGAAGCCGAATTGAAAATAAATGTGCGTCCGCTCAGTTGGCCTATCAACATCGGCCAAAAATTCAAAGGGGTGTACAACATCTACGAGCAAAACCTCAACCTCTTTACCCCCAACAAGCAGGTGGTGACCGAGCGTATCGAACTCGACGACGTGAACAGTCCCGAATTGGAATCGTATATCGGTGAACAGGATGCCGAAAAACTGAGAGCCGATCTCGAACTGATTGAAGGTGTATATCCCGAATTCGACGTGGCCGATTATCTTGCCGCCAAAACGGCACCTGTATTCTTCGGGTCGGCCCTGAATATGTTCGGTGTCAAAGAGTTGCTCGACTGCTTCGTGAAGATAGCCCCCTCGCCCAAACCCATTCAGGCGGTAGAACGCGTGGTACGCCCCGACGAGGAGAACTTCACCGGCTTCGTCTTCAAGATACACGCCAACATGGATCCCAATCACCGCAGTTGTATCGCCTTTGTAAAGGTATGTTCGGGGAAATTCGAGCGCAACGCCAACTACAAACACGTGCGCAGCAACAAGATGATGCGCTTTTCGAGCCCCACGGCCTTCATGGCTCAAAAAAAATCGGTGGTCGACGAGGCCTACCCCGGCGACATCGTAGGTTTGCCCGATACCGGTAACTTCAAAATAGGCGACACACTCACCTGTGGCGAAGAGTTACACTTCAAGGGTCTGCCCAGCTTCTCGCCCGAAATGTTCAAATACATCGAAAACGACGACCCCATGAAGTCGAAACAACTCAACAAAGGTATCGACCAACTCATGGACGAGGGCGTGGCGCAGTTGTTTGTGAGCCAGTTCAACGGCCGCAAAATTATCGGCACCGTGGGACAACTGCAATTCGAGGTAATCCAATACCGCCTCTTGCACGAGTATGGAGCGCAATGCCGCTGGGAACCCATCAGCCTCTACAAAGCCTGTTGGATCGAAAGCGACGACCCCGAAGCTCTCGAAGCCTTCAAAAAACGCAAACACCAATTCATGAGCGTCGACCGCGAAGGCCGCGACGTCTTTATGGCCGACTCGAACTATGTGCTGCAAATGGCTCAAACCGATTTCCCCAAAATAAAATTCCACTTCACCTCGGAGTTCTAAAACTCCGAGCGGCTATATTTTATGGCAGCTTACAAGGGGGAGGGGAACTAAAACAGATTTCGGGAATTAGAGGTCTTACAGATTAAAAACAGCAAACAAAACAAGTCCCCTATTCTACCCTTATATAATCAGCTAAGGAAAGAATAGGGGATTTTTATAGCCCAACTTACAAATGACAAATAAGAGGCTGTCCCAAAAATTTTGAGACAGCCTCTTTTATATCAAGCCAATAAATTTAAAACAAGGCCTCTATACCAAACATCAAATGCCCAATTGTTTTTTAATGGCTTCGATCTTGGCGTCGGCTGCGGCATTGGCAGCGTCGTAGTCGGCATAGCTATCCATCTTGATACCACGAACCTCGATATAGAATTTAATCTTAGGCTCGGTACCCGAAGGACGAATCGACACCTTAGAACCATCGGCCGTAAAATATTGCAGTACGTTGGAGGTGGTAGGCATATCGAGTTTTGTCTTTTCGCCGGTTGCAGGATTGAAGGCTTCGAGCAACTCGTAGTCTTTTACCAGCACCACAGGCGAACCGCCCAATTCTTTCATCGGATTTGCCCTGAAATTCTTCATCATGGCTACAATCTCCTCGGCTCCCGATTTACCTTTGCGAACAACCGAGATACCTTTCTCTTTGGAATAACCATATTTGATATAAATGTCTTGCAACATTTGATACATGGTCATGCCTTTGTCTTTGGCCCATGCTGCAATCTCGGCCATGAGCGAAATGGACGAAACGGAATCTTTGTCGCGCACGAAATCTTCGGGCAAGAAACCATAGCTCTCTTCGCCACCGCCAATATAGCGGGCTTTCCCCTCGTTATCACGGATAACCGAAGCGATCCATTTGAAACCGGTGTAGCAGTCGTACATCTTGAATCCGTTGCGCTCGGCAATGGTCTTGATGGTTTCGGTAGTCACAATGGTTTTTACGATATACTCGTTGCCTTTGAGCAATCCCAGTTCTTTGTTGCGGGTCATGAGGTAGTTAAGGAATATCATGACTATCTGGTTTCCGTTCACGAGCACAAACTCGCCCTTGTCGTTGCGCACGGCGATACCGATACGGTCGGCATCGGGGTCGGAGGCCATCACCAGTTCGGCGTCGGTTTCGATAGCTTTCTTAATAGCCATATCGAGGGCAGCAGGCTCCTCGGGGTTAGGCGAAACAACGGTGGGGAAATCGCCGCTTACCACATCTTGTTCGGGCACATGAATGATATTGGTAAACCCGAAGTTCTTCAACGATGCAGGAATAAGACGCACGCCGGTACCGTGAATAGGCGTATAAACGATTTTCATGTCGTGATGGTGGGCAATAGCCTCGGGACTGAGCGAGAGGGTCTTGATACGGTCGAGATAACGACGGTCAATCTCCTCGCCGATAATCTCGATAAGGTCGCGGTTACCCTTGAATTTCACCTCTTTCACCGAAGTGATTTTGTTCACCTCGTCGATGGTGTTTTTGTCGTGCGGGGCAATCATTTGCGCGCCGTCGCTCCAATAGGCTTTATAACCGTTGTACTCTTTGGGGTTGTGCGAGGCGGTAAGGATTACACCGCTTTGGCAACCCAACTCGCGAATAGCGAAAGAGACTTCGGGAGTAGGACGCAGGGCGTCGAACAGATAGACTTTAATACCGTTGGCCGAGAAAATGTCGGCAGCTACCTCGGCAAACTTACGGCTGTTGTTGCGGCAGTCGTGACCGATAGCCACTTTAATTTGGGGCAGGTCGGCAAAAGCCTTTTTCAAATAGTTCGAAAGGCCTTGTGTGGCGGCACCTACGGTGTAGATGTTCATGCGGTTGGTACCTGCACCCATAATACCACGCAAACCACCCGTACCAAATTCGAGGTCTTTGTAGAAAGCCTCAATCAAATCGGTTTTATCCTCGTTGTCGAGCATAGCCCGCACAGCTGCTTTGGTCTCCTCGTCATAACCTTCGCCCAACCATACTTGGGCTTTGGCAATCACTTGTTTCAATAATTCTTCGTTTCCCATATTTTCAGAATTCAATAGTTAATTATTTCTTCTGTGACAAATTTACTTATTTCCGCGAGACTGCCGCAAGAATTAAGCAAAAGTTTCTCATCAATTTAACATTCGGGGGCAAGTCCGGTATTAAAATTGGGGAGGTGTTTCGAGGAATCGGTCTCCGGTTTGACGCACAATCTCTTCGTAATACTCCTTAGAGTAACCGGGGAAAAGAGGCGAATCGGGCAAGCCATAGCCGTTTTCCTTAAAAGCGCCGTTCTCTTCGCGTTTCACATTCCCGTCGAGGAATTTTACCATAAGGTATTCGCCCAACTCTTTCCAACGGGCCGTCGATGCCTCGGCAGCTTCGCCGCTATATTGAGTAAGGAATGCGATGGCCTCGTCCGGCGAAGTGGCATACAAATCGGCAGCCGCCTTGTCGATGGCGCTTTGCCGGGTATTGAGCGATGTCTCGATAGCGGTCTGCACCTTGCGAATGTCGCCAATCATAGGTTCATAACGGGCATAAGCCATATTGGCTACCCAGTTGTGAATCCAAAAAGCCGATGTCCACGAGAAGCGATACAGCGACCCGTTGTCGGGGCTGAAACAGTCGGGAACCTCGGTAATGCCACAATATATGGGCACATAAATACAAGTGTTGGCATCGTCGACCCCGAACCAAAGCACTCCGCCTATGGGATCGGGTAACCAGTTGCGCATTTGTCCCACAAGGGTAAAACCGGTTTGCTGCGTGGCGATGGCACGCTCCATACAGTAGGATTTACCCTCTACCTCGAACGACATGGGACGGAAACGATAAGGCACCTTGAAGGGACCGGCACCCACATCTTGCGTCATGTCGAAAGGTGTGTCCTCGAAGTGGTCGCGCATAGCCTCTTTCATATCCTGTACCGAAAGTTTGCGGTCGGGTTTGATATAAAGGGGGAAGGGATTGAACACCTCGCCATTGATATAAGGCAAATAGTTGTCCATCGTCTTATCGTACTTGCGGAAAAAGGCCCATACGCGGGCATCGCAAGCTCGCAACCCTCCGAAATCGGCGGGATAATAGGCTTGGGCAAAGCTGAAATCTTTGTTCAACCCCTCGAAATAGCCCATCTCACGGGCAAACGAAATGACATCGGGCGAATAGAGACAGTTCTCCTTATCGTCCAACGGTATTTTGTGAATGCGGGGGTAGTTGGCATGACCGGCGATACAGTCGTCGGGAATACGGATAGCCACCCACACGGCACCCCGGCGCCCCGGGCCCTTGCCAATCATATCCATAACCCAAACCTCGTTGGGATCGGCAATAGTAAACGATTCGCCACTACTGTAATACCCATACTTCTTCACCAAACCGGTCATTACCTTGATGGCCTCGCGGGCGGTCTTTGCCCGTTCGAGCCCAATCTGCATGAGCGAACCGTAATCGATAATACCGGTCGTATCGACCAACTCGGGACGACCGCCCCATGTCGACTCGACAATCGTAACCTGATGTTCGTTCATGTTGCCCAACACGGCATAGGTGTGCTCTACCTGTTCGATCTCGCCCAGCGGTTTGTTGGTGTCCCACTCGATAACGGGTCGCATGGACTCTTTGGGCCAATCGGCAGCCGGCGAAGAGGTTAAGGAGCCATACAAAGTATGGGAGTCGGCCGAATAGGTGACCAGCACACTCCCGTCGGTCGTAGCCAGCCTGCCGGCTATCAAGCTCGTGCAAGCCCACACCTGCGGCCAGGCCGCCACAGTCAAAAGAGATAAAATTGCAATCTTTTTCATATATCTGTCGTTTTTTTATTTACCATACAAAAGTGTCGGAATAGGTTTGTTCGTTGCCGCACATATCGGTAACGGTCACACGCAAATCGTGTTCGCCGCCCTTCTTCACCCGGTTACTCTCCAACCGATACGAGATACGGCCCGTCTTTCCGTCCAATTCGAACAAGACGAATTTACCGTCGATCTCGCCGCGGTAACTTTTCACACCGCTCTCCCCATCGGAGATTTTCAGGACCACACTCCCCCGGCTACCCCATCGTTCGGGGGTAAGCGGCCGCACTTTCGGCGGTAAGGAATCGATGGCAACGGCATAAGAACCGAAATTGCGGATTTTAGCTTTGTACCACCCCTCTTCGTACTCCCCGTTTACGGCATAACGCTTGTTGTTTTTAAGCCGCACCAAATAGTAACGCGATTTGTTGGCGAGAGTATCGACCGTCAACCGTACCGAAATCTCGGCTGGACGATGAAGCGACACCTCGGAAGGGGCTATAACATGAGTATCGGAACAATATTGAGGCGAAGCGATTTTCCGCCGCGTGAAATCGAGATTTTCGTACAAAGCCCCTGCGGGTACGAAAATTCCGAAATCGTCTTTTTTATACAGATTGTCCACCGCATAGGAGAAATATATGCCCGACTTTTGAGGAGCAACCGGTTCTTGAAGTTTCCCCGACAGCGAAAAATCGATATACGAGCGATTGCCGTCATAATCGGTCAACACATAACGGCACCGATAAATGCGTTCCTCATCGACATGGAGTATACCCCGGTTTTCGACCTGCTTATATATCGACTCCAAACGATTGCCCGGAGCTACATAGGTGCGCATGATCTTGCTACCCTCGGAGAAGGAGTTGATATACCGCGTATCGTCGAACGAATAGCGCGAAATACCTACCGAGGAAAAGAGCGAATCGTCGATGTACAAATCGACTTGATGGACACCGTATTTATTGGTTGTACCTGTCATGCGGTCGTAGGCTTCGATACCAAACGATACATCGCCCCATACCGATACCGGTTCGCCGATAGAATAGGCCCCGGCAGCACTGCGTATGGCTTTCCGTTCGGTCCTTCGGGTAGTATTGCCCATGACACCATCGTGATTGTAGAACACCAGTCGGCGCACTTCGGGAGCCACATCGTCGGTAATATAGGGCGAAAGCCACTCCTGCGGGTCCATAGGGTCTTGCGTGTTGGTATCGCGCACGTCCAAGTGCAAATGCGGGCCACCCGACGAACCGGCATTCCCGCTGTATCCGATTATGTCGCCTTGATTGACTGGAATCTCGCCTTCGGCAAACTCGCAGTCGATTGAAAAATCTTCCTGCTCATATTGCTGCCGGCGGACAATTTCGTCGATAAACGGGGCAAAACGCTCCAAATGGCCGTAGACGGTTGTCAAACCCGACGGGTGATTGAGGTAAACGGCCCGGCCGAATCCCCACGGCGAAACCACAACCCGGGCCACGTAGCCTTCGTCCATCGCATAAACGGGAAGGCCGGTACGACCTTGTGTTTTCAAATCGATTCCCGAATGGAAATGGTTGGGTCGCAATTCGCCGAAATTGGCACTCATCAACAAGGGAATTTTCAAAGGTGGTATCATCTCGCTTTTACATATCCCCGTTCCCAAAGCCAAGATGACCGATAAACATATAGCCGGTAATCGCATAATATTTCTTTGTCCTTTCTATGAGGGGCAAAGATACGAAAAGCCGAGTAGATAAAAAACAAAGAAATACTAAAATAAAAAGGAGGTATTTCGCCCCGAAATTCCCCAATGTGCAGCCCATCGGACAACAAACCTGCCCAAGCATCGACTTTTATCGCCCAATAAACCTACGCAGCAGGAAACAAAAAGCCGCCCGGCTCCTGATTTCTTTCAGGCCGGGCGGCTTCTTCAAATTACTATATCGTATGAAAACCTATTAGTACAAAATCATCTTTTGTGCTTTCTTGTTCACACCATCGTTTACAACCAATACCACGCAACGCGAATCGATATTTCCTTTGTTCACCGTCAACATACCGGTACCTTGTGCCGAATAAATCGTACGGCCCAAAAGATCGACAACAGTCAAAGTCATCTCGCGGTCGTCCGTATTCACAACCGTAATTTCGCTACTGTTTTGAGTAAACACGAAGGAGTCTGCCTCATCGGCTTTCAACGAAGAAATTGCCGACGGCGGAACAGGTACACCACCATATTCATACGCACCGATGTCTCTTGTACCAGCTACTCCATAGCCACGAATATCGACCGTGGGGATAAGGTCGGCATATACGCCACTGGCATATCCGGCATTTACAGCATCACTGTTTTCGGCAGTCAAGGCCAAGTAAGGAACATAGTTGTCGGTAGACAATGTAGTAGACAATGCAACCATCGACAAAGGATAAGTAGCCGTAGTCTCTACCCGGTTGTTATATTGATCTTTCTTGTCGTTGAAGCACTCGTCGTCGATATTTTCGTTAACGCCACGCTCACCGCCTACGACGATATTGTTATAACCGATAATAGGATCACGCAAGTCGGCCACAGAATAACCATCGGCTCCGAAGATACCCGACATATTGGCAAATATCAAGTTGTTGATCATAATCAACTCACCGCCGTCCGAACTATAAATATCGCCAATACGCAAAGCTCCGTCGTTATCATAGAAAGTGTTGTTAATCAGTTTTATCGCAGCCTCGCCCGACGAATCGGTCACGTCGATGGCAGCTTGATTGGTAAGTTCAGAAGTATTCGAAATAAAGATGCTGTTAACGATTTTCACCTCTTTTACATTTGTATAACCGGCACCGGCATCTTTGGTAGAGATGGCACTACCCACACCATTCAGGTCATTGCGATAGAAGGTGCAATTTTCTACCAGCAAAGTACCGGCATCGCCGTTATTTACACCAGCTTGTACAATAGCAGCACCCGTACCATAACCGCTGTTTACATAGTTTCCATCGAAATAAGAGTTGCGCACAATTACGTCTTTACCGCGAGAAGCCACACCAGAACCTCCCGAACCCGACTCATTGTCGATAAATTGGCAGCTATCTACCACCAACGTGTTTCCGGCAAAGAACAGACCGCCACCCGGATTGTATTCGATTTGACGTCCATTGAGGAAGGTAATGCCTTTTACCGTAAGATCACAACCGGCTACGGCACGCAAAATACGAGCGCCCTCGCCTCCATCTTTACCGGCTTTCTCGGCAGCACGAAGCGTGGTATTGTTACCGATAATCGAAACAATTTTGTTGTTGCCCAAGTCCAACTGACCACCTGTATCGAAAACCGTATTGGCCTCCAAATAGATGATAGTCTCTTCATTCTCGTTTACACTTGCTATTGCTTTTTGTACGGTCTTAAAAGCGGTATTCCACGATGCACCATTGTAACTATCGTTACCCGTGCTGGCCTTTACATAAATTTCAGTAGCAGCAAATGCGTTTACACCCAAACAAGCTGCCATCAGGCCCAATAAAACTTTCTTGTTCATAAGTTGTTGTTATTTAATATTTATAAAATTACTTTCTTGATTATTTGTGTGGTTCCGTCGGTTGCTACCACCAACAAAACTCCGTGCGACAAAGCGCCCTTGTCGACAGTTACCGATTGATACAACGGCATGGCTGCGACCAAACGTCCGTCTACTTGTACGAGGCTTACTTCGAATACCGTATCGGCATGGTTCTCGATAACCAACTGGCCATCTTGTACATATACCGTCAATTTTTCACTCAAATCATTGTCGGCGATACCGGTCGAAGGATCATCGTTTACATATTCGAATACACCTATATCTACATAACCGTCTTCACGGGCATTGCCCAATACATCGAACTCAGGTACGATGTTTTCATCGGCAACCATATATTCGTTTACACCG
The DNA here is from genome assembly GCA_019114445.1 of Candidatus Barnesiella excrementigallinarum. GTDB lineage: Bacteria > Bacteroidota > Bacteroidia > Bacteroidales > Barnesiellaceae > Barnesiella > Barnesiella excrementigallinarum. The sequence continues at coordinate 90,104 of DXFL01000014.1, read as the reverse complement.
GCATTAACAAGCGGACTCGTTTTTTCTATGGCCAAATAGGGTACGAAATTGTCGGTACTCAACTCGGTAACCAAACCGGCCGAAGGCATCAATGCGGTCAAAGCATCGATATCGGCGATAAAGGGATCGCCCAAATTCGATTCACGACCTGTCAACAACACATTTCCATTCTCACTGTCGGCCAATTCGGGTACATACGCATGAGGTTCCAATACCACGCTATAATTGTTTTGGCAAACGATTGTCCGGCCGGTAGCCGCAGGAGAAATAACGGCATTGCGCAGTCCCACAACAACATTGTTGACAAAATGCAACGTATTGTTGCCGGTACCGTTGATATTGACAGCCGAAGTTCTCTTGTAAACCTCTTTCATCAGGGTTTGATCGCCCTCATCATCAGACTCTTCTCTCAAATCGAAGTAGAAACTGCTATTTACAACGGATACGACATCAGAGGTCCCTTTTATCAAAATATTGGGTACCGATCCGGTGGGAAGTCCCTTTGTCGTGTTGTTATAGAAAGTAACATTGGCAATACGAGCTTGTACATTCGAACCGTTGACAATACCTATGGCCATAGCCCCATTGTTCGAATTGATTGCATTGTTGTGGAAAGCCGAGTTTTCAACGATGAAGTTTCCATTCTTCCCTTGAAAGTGAATAGAAGTACCACTCATGCTCTCTCTATATCCTGCCGTTTGGTTATTTCTGAACACACTGTTTGTGATTGTTATTACATTCATAGCGTTGGTACCGGTTGCTATGGCAGCTCCGCCATCAGCACCATCGGTCAATACATTGTTTTCAAAAACACAGCTATCGATCAACAACTCGGATTGTGAATTGGCATTCCCGGCAAAATAGAGGACACCACCCATGCTCGTATAGTTTTTTACACCCGAAAAGGTTATGCCTTTCAACGCCAACCGGGCAGCTTCGGTACGAAGAATACGTTGAGCCGCATTGGAATTGATTGTCGTATTCTCGCCGATAATCGTCAAGTCGACCCGGTTTGTCCCGGTAGTCATATTGTTCTCTGTAAAGACATGATTCGGTTTCAGATAAATAGTTACAGGCTCATCGGCCGTTACGTTATTTATAGCAGTCCCAATCTTGTTATATACGGCATCAACGGTCATTCCTTCGGGAGCGTTCCCGTCGGGGTCTACATAGTACACTTTATCCGCATGGACGGACAAACTGCATAAGGCAGCCACGAGGGCTGTACTTACAAGCGTAATTGTTTTTTTCATGATTTCGTTTTTTTATGGTTTTGTCTATTTATTGATATATTCTCACATAGTCGATCACATATTCCAAAGGAAGAGCCGTTACGTCGATTCCATTACGACCGCCCCAACCGCCGCCGAAAGCGAAATTGAGCAACAAATAGAAATCTTTGTTATACGGCCAGTTGCTATCGGAATAAACCCGCGACCGAATAACCGATGCTTCCAACTCGCCATCGACAAACCAAAGCAGCCTGTCGGGGTGCCACTCGAAGGCATAGATATGCCAGTCTTCGGGGTTTTCGATGGTAGCACTATTGGCGTAGCGGTTGGGCTGGTTATTGCTATTATATTCTGTGGAGTGAGCCGTAAAATAGATGTTGTTCGGGTCATATCCCACGTGTTCTATAATATCTATCTCGCCACAAGCGGGCCAATCGCTGCGATCTTGCGGGAACATCCAAATGGCGGGCCAAGAGCCCAAGCATACCGGCAGTTTGGCACGCACCTCCACACGACCGTAGGTAAAGGCAAATTTGCCTTTGGTAATGACACTGGCAGAGGTTATGGGAATAATCGTATCGGCACGATAACCATTCGAACCGCCTGCGCTCCACGGCTTTTCATACAAAGCATTTTCTATCACGGAGCTATCGTTACGGCATACTATATGCAAATAACCGTCGTCCATATAGCAATTCTCCTCGCGGGCCACGGTATAATATTGTTCCTCGCCGTTGCGCACATAACCCTCTTCGTATCCCCATTTGCTGTCATCGAGCAAACCGGTACCGTCAAATTCGTCGGAGAAGACCAATTTCGTAAACCGCTGAGGCACAGCTACGGCTTTCAGCGTACCGTCGTTGTCGCACTCCAAGCTCCATTGGCTGCCATCTTCCGATTTGAGCAGCAAGGCGGTTTCGGCCGACAAAGCATAAGGTACAGCTCCTAATTGTTGCGTAGAGGTGAATACCGACTCCCCGGTATTTGCCAGTTCCAATTCGATTTTAATGGAGACTTTTCCCCACCAGTCAACAGCATCGAATGTTCCGCTAAGAGGAGTACCCTCGCCTACTTGCAAGCGCACCATTCCGTTAGCGTCGCTCATAGCCCTATGAGTTTCGCTATACAGGACTACCGGTTCGGCATCGGTCCGTGTCGATAAAGTTCTTTGAATATAAAAACGTGCTGTCAATTCTTGATCGGGCATAGGGTTTCCCTGTGCATCGCGTACCACGGTTTGATACGGTATGCCTTTAATGGTTTGGGCGTACAAATCGACTACCGAAAAGAGAGCCACGGCCAATATTAATAATGTGATTTTTTTCATCTGTCACCTATTTTTTGATAATCAAAACAGAACGGCTGCCTGCCTCATTCTTTATTCTCAATACATATTCCCCGGCATTCTTATCGGAGAAGCTAATCACGGCTTGCGTATCGGTCAACTCGCCCGAATCCAACATCCGGCCTTGCAAATCGTACAAGCTCCATGCTGTGGAGCGGCTACCCGAAACCGAAATATACAATTCGTCGACCACGGGATTAGGTCCGGCAGTAAATGTCAGGTTGTCGCCCTTCACATTCAATATACCCGATGTCGAAATCGTAAACGGCTGGTTGAACCCTTGCGAGAAACGAACAACATTGGAACGCATAATCGACTCGGTGAAAACTTCGCCCAACGTCCAAGAGATCATATCGGTACTGCTACCGGTAGTCGATACGACCAACTGGGCACATGGGCGTTCGACGGGAACAAAAATCGCACCGTAACACCGTTGAAAGCTTTGCAAAGCGAAGAATATAAAAACGTGAAATATTACTACGAAGCCGGTTTGAACTATTCGAGAGATACCGACACCCGGAATTTCGAAAAGGTGAAGAACGCGGTACGCAAAGCCGACGTGGCTCTTGTCTTTGTCGGAGAAGAGGCGATCCTGTCAGGCGAAGCCCACTCGTTGTCTAACATCAATTTGATTGGGGCGCAATCGGAATTGCTCAAAGCGGTAAAAAGCACCGGCAAACCGGTTGTATTGGTCGTTATTGCCGGCCGGCCGCTGACTATCGAACGCGACCTGCCCTACGCCGATGCCGTGCTCTATAACTTCCACCCCGGAACTATGGGCGGACTGGCCATTATGGATTTGCTGTACGGCAGAGAGAACCCCAGCGGCAAACTGCCGGTGACCTTCGTGCGTGAAGTGGGACAAATCCCCATGTATTACAACCACAACAACACCGGACGTCCGGCACAAGACTGGATTACCCCGCTCAACGACATTCCTTTGGAAGCTCCGCAAACATCGCTCGGCAACACATCGTTCTACTTGGATTCGGGCAAAGACCCGCTGTTTGTCTTCGGCTATGGACTCTCGTACAGCACCTTCGAATATTCCGACCTCAACCTGTCGAACAACGAGGTTGGCGTAAACGATACCATCACGGCCACAGCCACAATTAAAAATACAAGTAATACCGATGGCACGGAAATCGTACAACTCTACGTCCGCGATTTAGTAGGTTCCGTGGCTCGTCCGGTTAAAGAATTGAAAGGATTCCAGCGCCTCGCCTTGAAAGCCGGCGAAAGCCAAACTGTCACCTTCAAATTGCCGGTTTCGGAATTGGCCTTCTATGGAAAAGATTTACAAAAGAAAGTAGAAGCCGGACAATTCGACATTTGGATTGCACCGAACAGCGCCGACGGGCTGAAAGGGTCGTTCACCGTAACGGAATAAAAGCGGTTAAGGAACTGTTTCCCATTATAATATTTTCAGAAGCGAGGGTGTTTCGCAAATGAAACGCCCTCGCTTATTTTCATATACTGGCAATCGATATTTATCGGCAAACAAACAGTGAGGACTACCGCTCCCCTTCATAGTCGATACCGGCCCGTCGGGCTTGCGAGTGCTGGAACTCGCGGCGTATGCGGTAGATGTACCCGTCCTTTCTCAACCGGGCTCCGGTTTGATGGAAGTTAAAGGGAACCCCTTTTGCCACACACTGACGGCGAATATCGAGCACCCAGTCGTAATCGCATATTCTTGCTTCGGTTCCCGATTCACCGCCTACCGATACCTCTTCGATATCGTCGTCGAGATATCCGGCAAAATCGAGCGGGCCCAACAACGGGGAACAAAACAAAAGTCGGTGCCGTATGGGTAAAGCTTTGAAAAGAGGTAACCGATAGTTGAGTCGATCTTGATTTTCTATGGTACAGGCGATGGCTACATGGTCGTACCCATCGCCCCAATCGGCGGGCAAGGCTACGCCAAAACGGTCGATACGTTTCGTGGGTATGAGAAACGACAAATCGCTGCGCTCTCGTATCATCGCCCACGCCTCGGCTCGCCATTCATCGGCCTCTTCGAGAAAAAAGTCGGAAGTAAAACAGGCATAGACCCTCTCGCCCGACGGCACCCGATAATCGCCGTTTCGTCTGCGCTTCACCGGCAAATCGAAAGCTGCCGTGCGGGTAACCACACTGCTATCCTTATCGTAACAGCTATCCTGCCGGTACACATAACAGTGCCGACAACCTTCACTTATCTTGTGGCAACCGTGCCAGGGATTCCACGAAACAGACATATCGATTCTATAACTTCAAGGGAAACCTCCGAAACAAAGGTAGCACAACCGGACGAGAAAACAAAGGGAAAGACTATGGGTGTGAGATCACTCCCCGGCAAAACGACAATACAAAAAAGGCGGTGCATCCCCTCGAAGGGACACACCGCCTACATTATCATAACTCTGCGGAGAGATTACGAAAGGAATCCGAGCAATACACCCGCAGCGACAGCCGAACCAATAACGCCTGCCACATTGGGACCCATAGCGTGCATCAACAAATAGTTGGTCGAATCGTATTCGAGACCGATATTGTTGGAAATACGCGCCGACATCGGTACGGCCGATACACCGGCATTACCGATAAGCGGATTGATTTTTTTGCTCTTGGGCAAAACGAGGTTGAAGATCTTCACAAACAGCACACCCGAAGCCGAAGCAATGACAAACGCCATGAAACCTAAGGCAAAGATACCGAGCGTGCTGGGAGTCAAGAACTCGGAGGCTTGTGTCGAAGCTCCCACAGTTACACCCAACAGAATTGTTATCGTATCGCACAACGGGCCACTTGCTGTTTTGGCCAAACGCGAAGTCACACCGCTCTCACGCAACAGGTTACCGAAGAAAAGCATACCCAACAGGGGCAGACCCGACGGAACCAAGAAACAGGTGAGCAACAACCCGATGATGGGGAACATGATTTTCTCGTTTTGAGAAACGGCACGAGCCGGTTTCATACGGATAACCCGCTCCTTCTTGGTGGTCAACAAGCGCATGATGGGCGGCTGTATAACCGGTACAAGCGCCATATAAGAATAAGCCGAAACCGCAATGGCACCCATTAGATTCGGAGCCAATTTCGACGAAAGGAATATGGCCGTAGGACCATCGGCTCCACCGATGATGGCAATGGCACCAGCTTGGTCGGGTGTAAATCCGAGCGCCAAAGCAACCATATAGGCACCAAAAATACCAAACTGGGCGGCAGCTCCCACCAACATTAGTTTGGGGTTAGCGATCAGCGACGAGAAGTCGGTCATCGCACCGATACCCAAAAATACCAAAGGCGGATACCAACCGGCACTTACACCTTGATACAGGATATTCAGCACCGATCCTTCTTCATAGATACCCACTTCGAGACCGGCATCAATCTTAAAGGGGATATTCCCGATGAGGATACCGAAACCGATAGGCACCAACAACATGGGTTCGAAGTTTTTCTTTATCGCCAAATAGATAAAGAACAAACCGACCAATATCATCGCCAAGTGAGGGAGTGTACAGTTGGCAAAACCGGTGTACTCCCAAAACTGGACTAAATTATCTCCTAAGAAATCTACAAATCCCATAGTCTTACTCAATTATGATCAATTCGGCTCCTTCGAGTACCGAATCTCCTTTGTTTACTTTAACAGCCGTAACTTTACCACTCTTGATGGCATTGATATTGTTTTCCATCTTCATGGCTTCCAAAATAAGTACAGTCTGTCCTACACTCACCGTATCGCCAACTTTAACCAAAATATCGTTGACCACACCGGGCAGCGGCGACTTCACGGCATCGGCACCCGAAGCAACGGTAGGTTTGGCAATTACAGGCTCGCCAGTAGCGGTACGAGGCGCCGACGAGGGTTTGGGTGTTGATACTTTTACGGGAGCGGCCTCTTCCATTTCGACATTGTAACTGGTACCGTTCACCTCAACATGGGCAATGTTTTTCTCTATCTCTCCAACAGCAACCTTATAAAGGTTTCCGTTGATTTTATACTTATATTCTTTCATAAGTTTTAATCGTTATTTTTATAGGTTACTTTTTATGGGGTATTTCTCGTAAAGAATATATCTTCGAGTTCCACGGCGAGTAGGCCTTCTTCACTTTATTAATGGTGAGAATGGTATCTTCCACATCGTGAACTTCGAGGTGCTGATAAAGCGCCAAAGCGATAGCGGCATAAACTTCGCCCGACTCCCGGCCGAAGCCTTTTTCTTTGGCCTCTTCCTTATCGGAGATTCCATGCACACGCATTGCATTGCGTTTCTTCACGAATACCGTTATTTGACCTATCAGACGGAACAACAGATAGAGTAACAACAGGCCCGAAAATACGACAGCCATAGCCATAATAGCCATACCTACCCCAAAGGGATCGTGCTCCGAGAACATATCGATTTTCACGTTCTTGTCGAGGGTAATGTTATTGGTACTCGGCGTTACATAACCCGAAGCTGCGTCACCGCCTTTAATAATCCATTGACCTATACCGTCTTCGATACGGGCATAAGAGTGGTCGGCAGGAATACCGGCAGGAACTGTCACCGAATCGATCAAATCGCGTCCATTGGCATCATAAAGGCCAATCCAATTGTCTTTATCGGGATCTAACTTAAAGTTTACATGAAACGTTCCCCGATTGGGCATACCGTCGGCCCAAAACAGCAAGTGCTGACGGGGCGGTATTTCCGTAAGGACATCGCCCTTAGGAATAGGATATTTTTTGGGGTTATTCCTGTCGTTCGTCAAATAGCAGCTACGCACATCGACAGTACCGAAAGTAGTATTGAATAACTCTATCCAAGCCGATTGACAACCGTAATCGTCCTGATAGTTGGTCTCGTTGGTAACCAAGACTTCGTTAATACGCAACCCTTTCCGTCCTTGTGCATCTGCCGAAAAAACCATGCAAACGGCGAACAGGAATATTCCTAAGATTTTTTTATTCATCGTTTTGTACTTTTAGGGTATTACAAAGGAATATTACCGTGCTTTTTAGCCGGATTGGTTAACTTCTTAGTCTGCAACTGTTGCAAAGCACGTATAATGCGGAAACGTGTATTGCGAGGCTCGATTACATCGTCGATGTAGCCATACTTGGCAGCATTGTACGGGTTGGCAAACAGTTTGGTGTATTCGGCTTCCTTCTCGGCCATGAACTTGGCGGGATCTTCGGCCTCTTTGGCTTCTTTGGCATAAAGCACCTCTACGGCACCGGCACCACCCATTACGGCGATTTCGGCAGTAGGCCAAGCGTAGTTCATGTCGCCACGCAATTGTTTACAACTCATCACGATGTGCGAACCGCCATAAGATTTACGCAAGGTAATCGTAACCTTAGGCACAGTGGCTTCGCCATAAGCGTAAAGCAACTTGGCTCCATGCAGGATCACGCCATTGTACTCTTGTCCCGTACCCGGCAAGAATCCCGGTACATCGACCAAACTTACGATAGGAATGTTGAAGGCGTCGCAGAAACGAACGAAACGAGCGGCTTTACGCGAAGCATTGCTGTCGAGCACACCGGCCAAATATTTGGGCTGGTTGGCTACGATACCTACCGACTGACCGTTGAAACGGGCAAAACCGATAATGATATTTTTGGCATAATCGCGCTGTATTTCCAAGAACTCGCCATTATCGATAATCGCACCTATCACTTCGTACATATCGTACGGACGGTTGGGGCTATCGGGAATAATCTCGTTGAGCGAATCTTCCAACCGGTCGATGGGGTCGTTGCAAGGAACCAGCGGAGCCTCTTCGAGGTTGTTTTGAGGAATATAGCTGATAAGTTTGCGGATAATAGACAAAGCCTCTTCGCCATTTTCGGCAGCAAAGTGGGCTACACCCGATTTGGCCGAGTGAACTTCGGCGCCACCGAGAGCCTCTTGTGTAACGTCCTCGCCGGTAACGGTTTTCACCACTTTCGGGCCGGTAAGGAACATATAAGAGATTCCCTTAGCCATGATGGTGAAGTCGGTCAACGCAGGAGAATATACGGCACCACCGGCACAAGGACCGAGGATTGCCGAAATTTGGGGAATTACACCCGACGCCATAATGTTGCGTTGGAAAATTTCGGCATAACCGGCCAAGGCATTGATACCTTCTTGAATACGAGCACCACCCGAGTCGTTCAACCCGATACAAGGAGCGCCCATCTTCATGGCCATATCCATCACTTTACAGATTTTCAATGCCATTGTCTCGGACAAAGAACCTCCGAATACGGTAAAGTCTTGTGCAAAAACATAAACGAGACGGCCTTCGATCGTACCATAACCGGTAACAACACCGTCGCCCAAAAACGATTTCTTCTCTTGCCCGAAGTTGGTACATCTGTGTTTTACAAACATATCCAACTCTTCAAAGCTACCCTCATCGAGGAGTTGCGCAATACGTTCACGAGCCGTATATTTACCTTTTTCGTGTTGCTTATCGATGGCCTTCTGTCCACCACCCAGGCGAGCCTGAGCGCGCAGCTCTATCAGCTCTTGTACTTTTTCAAGTTGATTGCTCATATTTTTATTTATTAGGATCTTCACAAAGTTCGGTTAATACGCTGCAAGTCGATTTGGGGTGCAAGAAAGCGATATTCAAACCTTCGGCACCTTTGCGGGGAGCTTTGTCGATCAGGCGCACACCCTTAGCCTCAACTTCGGCCAATGCATTGGCTACACCGTCTTCAATAGCAAAAGCCATATGATGGATTCCCTCACCACGCTTCTCGATGAACTTGGCAATCGTGCTATCTTCGCTTGTCGGTTCCAACAACTCGATTTTTGTCTGTCCTACTTTGAAGAAAGCTGTTTTTACTTTTTGATCGGCAACTTCTTCGATAGAATAACATTTAAGGCCTAAAATGTTTTCGTAATAAGGAATAGCTTCTTCGAGACTCTTCACAGCGATTCCTAAATGTTCAATGTGAGAAATGTTCATAATACTTAGTATTTAGTTAACTTATACTTAATATGCGTCTATTATAACCTATTATAAGACGGGCAAATTTACGTTATTTCGGTTTAATAACGAAATAAAATGGGGAAAATAAGTGCACACAGAACCAACCTTTGCCCTTGCAGTCTTGTTTTTTATACCAAAAACTTGTCGAACGAATATGACAAATCGACAGCATTACTGACAAAGTCGTCCGACGGTTTACCCCAAAAGGCTGACAAAAGAAATTTTTCGACGACCGTTGTTTTTTGGCATAGCATTTGAATATTACGAAGTGTCGTTGCGAAAGCGGCGACCGAGAACTAAACAAAAAAAGAATAACAAATAAAAGATTATACATTATGGGAAAGATTATTGGTATTGACTTAGGAACAACCAACTCGTGTGTAGCCGTTATGGAAGGCACCGAGCCGGTAGTAATCGCCAACAGTGAAGGCCGTCGTACGACTCCTTCGATTGTGGCATTTGTAGATGGCGGCGAACGTAAGGTGGGCGAACCTGCCAAACGTCAGGCTATCACCAACCCGACGAGAACGATCTTCTCGATCAAACGTTTCATGGGCGAAACGTTCGACCAAGTGGCAAACGAAATTGCCCGCGTACCTTACAAAGTAGTACGCAGCGACAACAATACACCCCGTGTGGACATCGACGGACGTCTCTACTCGCCGCAAGAAATTTCGGCCATGATTCTTCAAAAAATGAAGAAAACTGCCGAAGATTATCTGGGTCAAGAGGTAACCGACGCCGTAATTACGGTGCCTGCCTACTTCAACGACTCGCAACGTCAGGCTACGAAAGAAGCCGGTGAAATTGCCGGACTGAATGTACGCCGTATCGTCAACGAACCTACGGCTGCCGCTTTGGCATACGGCCTCGACAAATCGAACAAGGATATGAAGATCGCCGTATTCGACTTGGGTGGCGGCACATTCGATATCTCTATTTTGGAATTGGGCGACGGCGTATTCGAAGTAAAATCGACCAACGGTGATACTCACTTGGGCGGTGACGATTTCGACCACGTAATTATCGACTGGTTGGCCGACGAATTCCAAAAAGACGAGGGCGTAGACCTGAGACAAGATCCTATGGCTCTGCAACGTCTGAAAGAGGCTGCCGAAAAAGCCAAAATCGAACTTTCGAGCTCGACTTCGACCGAAATTAACTTGCCGTATATCATGCCGGTAAACGGTGTGCCCAAACACTTGGTTAAAACATTGACTCGTGCCAAATTCGAGCAATTGAGCGACAGCCTTATCCAAGCTACCATCGAACCTTGCCGCAAGGCTTTGCAAGATGCCGGACTGAGCGCTTCGGATATCGACGAGGTAATTCTCGTAGGTGGTTCTACCCGTATCCCCGCCATACAGGCTATCGTAGAAAAATTCTTCGGCAAAACACCGTCGAAAGGTGTTAACCCCGATGAGGTAGTTGCCGTAGGTGCTGCCATACAGGGTGCCGTATTGACCGGCGATGTAAAAGATGTGTTGCTGCTTGATGTTACCCCGCTGTCGTTGGGTATCGAAACGCTGGGCGGTGTAATGACCAAACTGATCGACGCCAACACCACCATTCCTACCCGCAAGTCGGAAATCTTCTCGACTGCTGTCGACAACCAGCCCTCGGTAGAAATCCACGTGTTGCAAGGCGAACGCCCCATGGCCAAAGACAACAAGACCATTGGTAAATTCCACTTGGACGGTATCCCCGCTGCCATGCGTGGTGTGCCTCAAATCGAGGTAACTTTCGATATCGATGCCAACGGTATCTTGAATGTATCGGCCAAAGATAAAGGCACGGGCAAGGAGCAAAGCATTCGTATCGAGGCTTCGAGCGGATTGACCGACGCCGAAATCAAACGTATGAAGGACGAGGCTGCCGCCAACGCCGAAAACGACGCCAAAGAGAAAGAGCGTATCGACAAACTGAACCACGCCGATGCCCTCATCTTCCAAACCGAGAAACAACTTAAAGAGATGGGCGACAAACTGCCTGCCGACAAGAAGAGTGCCATCGAATCGGCTCTCGGCAAACTGAAAGATGCTCACAAGGCTCAGGACATCGCCGCCATCGACGCTGCTTCGACCGAACTGAACAACGTGCTGCAAGCTGCTGCCCAAGACCTGTACAATGCTCAGGCTCAGCAACAAGCCGGCGCACAACAGGCTCAACCGGGTGCCGACGCTCAAAGTCAAGCCGGGAACAACGGCAAGGACGTGACCGACGTCGATTTCGAAGAGGTGAAATAATCGAATAAATCTCTAACCCTCTATATCGAGCGGGACGTATCGCAATTGCGATATGCCCCGCTTTTTTATGGCAACGTGCCTTGTAGAAGCAAAACAATTCCCGACAGACAAAGCACAACGGGGGCCGAAACCTTATGATTCCGGCCCCCGTTGTGTTAGTATTTTATGCTGTATTACAGCAGGTATTGCGAACTGATGGATTTGTTTTCGTACACGCGGCGAATGGTGTCGGCAAACAAATCGGCAATACTGATGATATGTACCTTATTGCATTTCTTGGTGTAAGGAATACTGTCGGTAAAAATCATCTCGGTCATCGACGAGTTTTGTACCCGTTCGCTGGCCGGGTCGCTCATTACAGCGTGCGAAGCGATGGCCCGTACCGAGAGGGCACCTTTGCTCATCATCAAATCGGCAGCTTTGGTAATGGTTCCGGCGGTATCGACCATATCGTCCACCAAAATTACATTCTTCCCTCCCACATCGCCTATCACGGTCATACTCTCAACAACATTGGCTTTGGCCCGTTGCTTGTGACACAATACCAGAGGCACACCCAAATATTTGGCATAAGTACTTGCCCGTTTCGAACCTCCTACGTCGGGAGTAGCAATAACCATATCCTTCAAATTCAACGACTGGATATAGGGAATAAATACCGATGAAGCATACAGGTGATCTACCGGAACATCGAAAAATCCTTGTATCTGGTCGGCGTGCAAATCCATTGTGATAAGACGGTTGATACCGGCCACACTCAAAATATCGGCCAACAGTTTTGCAGCGATAGAGACACGCGGTTTGTCTTTGCGGTCTTGACGCGCCCAGCCAAAATAGGGAACAACTGCCACAATAGATTTGGCCGAAGCCCGTTTGGCGGCATCGATCATTAACAACAATTCCATCAGGTTGTCGGAATTGGGGAATGTCGATTGCACCAAATAAACTTGGCAGCCCCGAATCGACTCCTCGAAAGAAACGGCAAATTCGCCATCAGCGAAATGCTGAATATTCATTTGCCCTAATTCACAACCCAGACTATTACAGATTTTCTCAGCGAGATACCTTGAATTGGTTCCCGAAAATACCTTGAAAGGAGGTGTTTGACTCATGATTTTTTGTGTGTAAAAACAGAGGTTATTATTTTGCGGCAAAGGTACAACTTCTATTTCAAAATGTTCTTGTACTTTTTTATTTTTTCTGTATCCCTAAGGGAAAAATTTTTCAATTTTATTTTCCATACAGCGGCACCGTACTCCGAAAGCGAGCATACAAAAGGCTCATGGGGCGAGAGTGTTTGGGTTGCCGTATCGCCTGCAATCAACTCGTCAGCATCGTATTCGCCGGGATATATTTTCATATAATCGAACGCGTGTTGGGGAATATTTATACCCAAAGTTACCGGCCGATTATCGAAATTGACCGCTATCACCAACAACTCATTCCCGTATTTCCGCAAGAAAGCATATTGCCGGTGGGGATTGAAACGGCGATTTTCGCCATTGACATACATCAAATCGAAAAAAGTTCCCCGAACTATCGCCGGTTCCTTCCGCGCAATGTTGAGTATAGTTTTATAGAGATTGCGCAACTTCTTTTGTTTATTCGTGAGTTTCGTGACAGAGCACCTTCCCCCGTCGTACCATTGACGTACGGTAGGGACGCTCCAATAATCGAATATGGTAGTCCGTCCGTCACGACCGCTGAATCCTTCGGCATCGTCGGCCTTCTCACCCAACTCTTGGCCGAAATAGATCATCATGGGACCGGTACTCATCATGGACGAAACCACCAGCGCGGGAATAGCTTTGAAGGCATCGCCTGCAAATTGGTCGGAAGCAAAACGCTGTTCGTCATGGTTTTCCAAAAAATTGAGCATATTGCCGCCGATACCCTCGACTGCCTGCCAACAATAGGTGAGTTGTGCCGCTGATATTTGGTAACACAATATACCTTTCAACTTGTCGTACAACCCCACTTTGTCGTAGAGATAATCGAACTTGCCTTTTTCTATGTAAATTCGATACAGAGCCAAATCGTAAATTTCGGCAATGAACAGTACGGCAGGATAACTCTCTTTCACCCGCGAGATGGCAAAATTCCAAAACTCCACAGGAACCATGTGAGCCATATCGCAACGAAAAGCATCGACGCCTTTTTCACACCAAAAAAGGAGAATATCGAGCATTTTGTACCAAGTGTCGGGAATCGGGTCGAAGCAGCAACGATGCCCTCCGGTATAGTCGACCCCATAATTCAGTTTCACCGTTTCGTACCAATCGTATTCATTGGGGAAAGCCCCGAAGCAGTCGTTACCGGTAGCCTTTGCCGGATATTCGAAATAACGGTCGTCTCCGTCGCCGATGTAAAACTGCGGAGTAAATGCCTGACGTGGTATGTAGTAAAAATTGTTCGACGGAGAGAAATGCATCTCTTTGTTGTCGTGTGCTCCTAAATCTTCGACCCCTTCGGGAGCTACATCGGAATGGTAACGACGCGCCACATGGTTGGGCACAAAGTCGAGGACAACTTTCAATCCGGCTTCGTGAGTGCGGGCAACCAACGCTTCGAACTCCTGCATACGAGAAAGCGGCTCTTCGGCCAAATCGGGATCTATATCGTAATAGTCTTTAATGGCATAGGGCGAACCGGCCTCGCCCTTTACCACATACTTATTATCCGGCTCAATACCATATTTCGAATAATCGGTTTTCGTTGCGTGCTCAATCACCCCGGTATACCAAATATAATTCGCTCCCAATTTTTTTATCTCCTGCAAAACTTTGGGCGTAAAGTGATTCAGTTTACCGGCTCCATTTCGGGCATAAGAACCGTTAGGCACACACGAATTGCACATATTGGAAAACAATCGAGGAAGCACCTGATAAATGATTATTTTTTCGTCGGTCATATCGTTATCTTTATTTATTCAATTCATTTCTTTTCACAGAGTTTTTATCCGCAAACAACTTCAACGTCTGCTGATACCCCACATTGGCAATATCGCGCAAAGCATGAATATCGAACACGGCATACCGCGCCGCCTCCTTCATGGGGATAAATACATCGCACATTTTCATATCCTCGACGACATTGCTTTTCGAAATAAAACTGTACGAGCGTACGGCAATATCCAAAATAGACTGCTTGTACTGCTTATTCACCAACGGACTCACATTGATACCAATCACCACATCGCACTCGGGACGGATAGGAAATACGGGAAGGTTGCGCAATACTCCCCCATCGACATAGTGAACGCCATCGATAACGACCGGAGGAAATATAATGGGAATGCTGCACGAAGCCGCCACCCGCTCGACAATCGCCCCCGAACGCCAAACCACAGGCTTACCGTGGTCGAGATCGGTAGCTGTCACCACAACCGGTATAGACAGCTCTTCGATATGCGTACTCCGCAACGACCGTCGTAAAAATTGCCAAAAGCGATCGATTTTGAAAAAAGCGGCACGAGGCAAAGTAATTTCGGCTAAATCGTTGAAAGAAAGGCCCGAGAAAAGATCCAAAATCTCGTCGGGCGAATATCCGTCGGCATAGAGAACGGCGATAATCGCCCCCGCACTTGTCCCCGATATAATATCGGGACGAATGTCCAACTCTTCCAACGCTTTCAACACGCCCACATGAGCGAATCCTTTGGCTCCGCCGCCACTCAATGCCAACCCTATACGATACGGAGGCACTACTGTTGGGAGGTTCTTTTTTTCTCTTGCCATCTTAATTCTTACATTTTGTATGCGAAGATACGACTTTTCAAGGAGCATACAAAATGTTATCCTCCCGGCAAAGATTTCGCTTTCGCCCTCATATTCATTCCATAAATCGCACCGCTTCGCTCCATAAGCCCACAAATAGGGTTCCCTATTGGGAGGTGTGGCGGCATATTCGGCCTTTTTCCTTTTCAAATATTTTGTTATCGGGGCGCTATTGTTTATCTTTGCCATAAGATGTGAAAGCGAAATACACGTAACAGGACCAAACATGAGGTGTTTGGTCTTTATTTGCACGTTTTCAAACGCTTAATACATAAAAGAGGATTAAAATGGATTTCAACGAAGATATAAAACAGGCTTGCGAAGTGATGCAACGCGGTGGAGTAATTCTATATCCTACCGATACGATATGGGGTATCGGTTGCGACGCCACCAACGAAGCTGCCGTCCAACGGGTATACGAAATAAAACAACGCGCCGACAGCAAAGCGCTCATCGTCCTTACCGACAGCGAACCGAAAGTGGAATTTTACGTGACCGAGGTGCCCGATACGGCTTGGCAACTGCTCGACGTGGCAGTAAAACCACTCACGCTCATCTATCCCGGAGCACGGAATTTGGCTCCCAATTTGTTGGCCGAAGACGGGAGCATAGCCATTCGCATCACAAAAGAAACTTTTTCGCAACAGTTGTGCCGACGATTTAAAAAAGCCATCGTATCGACATCGGCCAACATCAGCGGAGCTCCTTCGCCCCACAACTTCTCCGAAATATCGGACGAAATAAAAAATGCCGTGGACTATATTGTCAAGGCTCGCCAAGAAGAGACGGGCGAGTCGCTCCCTTCAAGTATTATCAAACTCGAAGCAAACGGTACCATTAAGATTATACGCGAGTGATAAACGTTAAACGGCAAATAAAGCGATATGTATTGGGCGACTATCTCGCCTCGAATGTGGCATGGTTCCTGTTCAACATCATCAGGTTCCATTTCCCGGGCATCTCGGCCGGCGTCTCGCTGAAATCGTATCTGTTATCGTCGCGGGTAGTCGAAGGACAAATTCTCTTCCCGCTCCTGATGATGGGCATTTACTATTTATCGGGATATTACAATCAACCTTTTTTCAAGTCCCGCGTACAAGAGCTAATCCAAACATTGGGATCGGTATTGGTCAATACGCTATTAATCTTTTTCATTGCACTCATCAACGATGTGCTTCGTATCCGAATAGACAATTACGAACTATTATTGTCGCTGTATGCCGTACAGTTCGTTTGCGTATACACCGTGCGCTCCATCATTACCGGAAATGCCACCGCCATGATTCATCGCCGCAAATGGAAATTCAACACCCTCATTATCGGGTGCGGCGACAAGGCGGTCAAGCAGATGAAAGAACTCGAAGAGCCCCGGTTGTCTTTGGGTTATCACATCGTAGGCTTCATTCGCATTGGCAATGAAACGCCAGCCCAAGAAATCGAATCCCGTACTTTCCCGTTCGACAAGTTGCCCGACTTATGCCGGGAAATGAAAATACAAGAGCTCATCGTCGCCCCGGAGGGAAACGACTCGGCCGAGCTGCACAACCTCATCAACCAACTGTATCCGCTTAACCTGCCTATAAAACTGGGAGCCGACGAATTCAACATCATCTCTTCTCGAGTGAGGCTAACCAATATTTACGGAGCTCCTCTCATCGATATGAGCAACTGTGCCATATCGGACGGAGAAAAAAACATGAAACGGCTTTGCGACATTTTCATTTCATTTGCCGCCTTGATCGTACTCTCGCCCCTATTTTTAATTTTGGCGATACTCATCAAGCGAGATTCGGACGGTCCTGTATTTTACAAACAGGAACGTATAGGATACCGGCACAGGCCTTTCAAAATATATAAATTCAGGACGATGAAAGCCAACGCCGAAGAGGGAACGCCCCTGTTGTCGGAGGAAAACGACACCCGTGTGACCTCCGTAGGCCGAGTGCTGCGCAAATACCGCTTAGACGAGCTGCCTCAATTTTGGAACGTGCTGAAAGGCGATATGTCGCTCGTGGGACCACGTCCCGAACGCGAATATTTTATCCGTCAAATCGTACAACGAGCCCCCTACTACGTGCTGTTGCATCAAATCAGGCCGGGAATTACCTCGTGGGGCATGGTTAAATATGGATATGCGCGAAATGTCGACGAAATGATTGCGCGTCTGAAATATGACATTCTTTATTTGGAAAATATGTCTTTACTGGTTGATCTAAAAATTATCATATACACCATAAAGACAGTCGTTACAGGGAAAGGAGTATAAATTTTATGATAGAAGAGGACGATTTAGAAATAGACGACAACCCCAATGAAAAACCCGATTGGATCATGAAGTTGTTGATGTGGCGAGAAAAGCACATCAACGAACATAATTTTGTACTGTTCCTTAGCTTTGTCGTAGGAATTTGTACGGCAGCTGCCGCCCTTATTCTAAAATTTCTTATTCATTTTATTCAAAATCTGCTGACCTCGCATTTCGATGCCAACAGCGCCAATTACCTCTACCTCATCTATCCTATCATAGGTATTTTTCTGGCAGGATTGTATGTCCGTTATATAGTCAAAGACGACATTAGCCACGGTGTCACCCGTATACTCTATGCCATATCGCAAAAAAAGAGCCGGCTCAAACCGCACAATATGTACACCTCGGTCATTGCCAGTTCTATTACCATCGGGTTCGGCGGTTCTGTAGGAGCCGAGGCCCCCATCGTATACACCGGAGCGGCAATAGGCTCGAACATTGGCCGGCTGTTCCGCCTCGACCAACGTCTGCTCATGTTACTGGTAGGTTGCGGTGCTGCTGCCGCCATCGCCGGAATATTCAAGGCTCCCATCGCCGGTATCCTGTTTACCCTCGAAGTATTGATGATCGACATGACTACCACTTCGGTATTGCCGTTGCTCATCTCGTCGATTACGGCCGTGACCGTATCGTATATCTTTACGGGATACAATGCCGAGTTCAGTTTTGTACAAACCGAGATATTCGATCCGGCACGCATACCTTACGTGATCTTCCTCGGACTTTTCTGCGGATTTATTTCGCTCTATTTCACCCGAGTAATGAACCGCATGGAAGACATATTCCGCCGAATAGGCACCCCCTGGAAAAAATTTATACTCGGATCTCTTATCCTCAGCTTCTCGATATTCTTATTACCTCCGCTTTACGGCGAAGGCTATGGAGCCATTACCAGCCTGTTGAACGACAATCTCAAAGAATTGGCCGAAGGCAGTCTCTTCTACACCGAGAACGATAATATGTGGGTTATGATGCTCTTTTTGGGGCTTATTATTTTGGTAAAAGTATTGGCTACCAGCGCGACCAACGGCGGCGGCGGTGTAGGCGGAACTTTCGCGCCCAGTTTGTATGTGGGTTGTTTTGCCGGATTCTTTTTTGCTTACACCCTCAACCACTCGGGATTGCTACCGCTGGAATTATCGGATAAAAACTTCGCATTAATGGGTATGGCAGGTGTCATGTCTGCTGTCATGCACGCCCCATTAATGGCAATCTTCCTCACCACGGAACTAACCGGTGGATACGATTTATTCCTGCCTCTAATGATTACTTCGACCGTTGCCTACGCCACCATAAAGGTATTCGAACCACACAGCATTTATACCATGCGTTTGGCTAAAAAAGGCGAGCTCCTTACCCACCATAAGGACAAGGCTGTACTTACCCTGCTGAAAATGGACAGCGTTATCGAAAAAGACTTTATTGAGGTTCACCCCTATATGACCCTCGGCGATATGGTGAAAGCCATCTCGCAATCGCACAGAAACATATTCCCGGTTACCGACAAAGACGGCACCCTGCTGGGTATAGTTATCCTCGACGACATTCGCAACATCATGTTCCGACCCGAATTGTACAAACGATTCACGGTACGCCGATTTATGACCATGCCCCCGGCAAAAATAGAAATCGGGAGCAGCATGGACAGCGTGATGAAACTGTTCGACCAAACGAATGCTTGGAACTTGCCCGTAGTGGAAAACGGGAAGTACGTAGGATTTGTTTCGAAATCGAAGATTTTCAACTCGTATCGTCGAGTTTTGGTTCACTTCTCTCAAGATTAATACTCCAATGAAAAAAGAAGATTTACGTATCGTTTATATGGGAACTCCCGACTTCGCCGTCGAGAGCCTCCGCCGCCTCGTCGAAGGAGGATACCACGTAGTAGCCGTTATTACCATGCCCGACAAACCGGCCGGACGAGGTCACAAAATACAATATTCGCCGGTAAAAGAATATGCGTTGGCTCAGGGGTTGAAACTGCTTCAACCGGAGAAACTGAAAGACGAATCCTTTATCGAAGAACTAAGGGCTTTACAGGCCGACCTGCAAATTGTCGTGGCCTTCCGTATGCTGCCCGAAGTCGTATGGAATATGCCCCGGCTGGGCACATTCAATCTACACGCGTCACTTCTGCCGCAATACAGGGGTGCTGCTCCGCTCAACTGGGCCATTATCAATGGCGATACCGAAACGGGTATCACTACTTTCTTTCTCAAACACGAAATAGACACAGGCGAAATCATACAACAAAAACGCATCCCCATTCTGCCCGAAGACAACGTAGGAACCATACACGACAAACTGATGGTAATGGGTGCCGACATGGTCGTGGAAACGGTAGATGCCATTATCGCCGGAACTATCTCGCCCATCGACCAAGAATCAATCGCAACCGAAGAACCGCTGCGACCGGCTCCTAAAATATTCAAGGAGACCTGCCATATCGATTGGAACAAACCTTGCAACGAGATACACAATTTGGTGAGGGGGCTATCGCCCTACCCCGCCGCGTGGTGCGAATGGGTATCGCCCGACGGCAGCCGTTTGGGAGTAAAAATCTTCCGCACATCACCCCTACCGGAAACGGGCACATCGATACCGGGATCGATTCGTACCGACGGGAAAAACTTTATCGAAATAGCCTGCGCCGACGGATACGTGCGGATAGAAGAACTACAACTTGCCGGTAAAAAAAGAATGGCAACCGCCGACTTATTGCGAGGTTTCCACCTCGACAGCAAATTCCATTGCGAATAAAGGGAAAGCCCAAAAAAATAAAGGTATCGCCCGCCATCGGGCATTATATAACAACAACCGCCTTGCCACTTACGGGACAAGGCGGTTGGTTTATCTGTCCAAATTTTATCTTATCGTTTATCGGATTTGGCTCTCAGGACAACGGGAATCAAAACGCATTCGACTCACCCCTGAAAGCATTTACCACCGTGAGGAAAATGATTTTCAAATCGAGCCAAAAATTCCAATGCTCTATATACCAGACATCGTATTCCACCCGACGCTCCATTTGCCACAATTCACGGGTCTCACCCCTGTATCCATTCACCTGAGCCCAACCGGTAATACCCGGTTTAATCAAATGCCGAAGCATATACTTATCGATAATCTTCGAATAGTCTTGTGTGTGCTTGATCATGTGAGGCCGTGGCCCTACTATCGACATATCGCCTTTCAGCACGTTCCAAAACTGAGGCAACTCGTCCAAACTGGTCTTACGCAAGAACTCTCCCACACGGGTTTTTCGCGGATCGTGCCGCGAAGCCTGCACCTTATCGCTATTGCTATTCACCCGCATGGTGCGGAATTTATAGCACTTGAACTCCTTCCCTTTAAAACCGGTTCGCTTTTGTGTAAAAAATACAGGACCGGGCGACGACAGTTTTACGGCTATGGCAATGGGTATGAAAATTACCGGAGAGCAAATCAAAAACAAAATCGAGAAAAGCAAATCGAACGTCCGTTTCAGAATGCGGGAGAAAATATTCTGCAAAGGTTCGGGGTGTAGCGACAACACCGGGACATTTCCCACCAACTGGAATTCGAGTTGCCGGTGAATATATCGACCGACATCGGGAACCATATAGAACGAAACATTATTGGCCTCGGAGAATTTCAACAAACGAGTTATTTTCTCCTCTTGGCTCATTGGTAAAGCGCAATAAATCTCATCGACCTTATTGTCTATTACAAATTTTTCTACCGACAGGCTATCGCCTTGAAAATGAGGTAACGACTTTTTCAAAGCGACATTATCGTCGAAAAAGCCCATGAATTTGTACCCATATCCGGCATCGGAACGCAATTCGTCCAACAATTTCGTTCCCATGCTGCCAGCTCCGACAATAACTATTTTCTTAAAATTATACCCCTTGCGTCTGAAATATTTAAGCAACTTTCTCGAACCTACCCACCAAGCCGCCAACAGGAAAGAGAGCAACAAATAGAATTTCAACAATACTATCGCTCTTATATCGTCGATTTGCAGGAAGAACAGCAACAACAAGAATGCCGCCAAATGGGAGATTATTGCTTGTGAAACCTTTATCAGAACCCTATCGACATGGAGAATTCGCAATTCGTGGATCTTGGCAAAAAAGAGGAAAACAGGGAAATACGACAGATTGAGCAACAACCAAATTATTTTGGCTGCGAACCCGTCGGAAGGATCACTCCACAAACAAGTTAAAGCATAGGCTATGTTCAAGCAGAGGAAATCACCGACGACAATCAGCGATTTTATCATATGTCCATACCTGCCTCTCTCCATTTTTTCTTTTCTCAATTTATCAGGAAACCAACGATTCCACAGAAAAGGCAACCTTTCTGCGAAATAACAGGGCAATCCTGCTTGATCGAATCGCCCTGTTTCTATTTCAATTTTTTAATTACAGATTCTTATCTATTAGTTGCACTTTTTGTTCGATAAGCTGCATATCCTCGCGTATTTTTTGCATCTTACGTTCCATCTCCTTCAATAATCCGCCCGATTTTTTAGAGGAAATATTCAAGAATCCTATGTTGTTTTCGTAAGTCTGCAATTCGGCTTTTTTCTGTTCGTACATACGCAACAACTTCTCGCGTTCGCGATAAAGTTTATCGTGATTCGTATCGACCATTTGTTGTACCGTGGCCGAGAAGTTGCTCAACCGATTGCGAGTTTCGTTCATATTCAAACGGGCAAAAAGCACATCGAGTTGCGATTGATATTCCTTATAGATTTTATCCTTCTCTTTAAACGGTACATAACCCACCGAATTCCACTGTGCCATTAAATCGCGTACCATCTTCACAGCCTCTTCGGGATCGACAGCCTCATCTATCTCTTTCAGCTTGGCGATAATCTCGCGTTTCTTTTCCAAGTTTTCTTGTTCGGCCTGTTTGGTAGAAGCCAATTGCTGATTCTTTTGCGCAAAGAAATAATCACAAGCCGACACGAAACGTTTCCAAACAGCATCGGAATGTTTTTTGGCTACGGGACCTATGGTCTTCCACTCTTTTTGTAAGGCCACGAATACATCGGTTGTCGCTTTCCAATCGGTGCTATCTTTCAGAGCCTCGGCTTTTTCGCACAAAGCCTTTTTCTTTTCGAGATTCGCCGCCATTTTTTCTTTTACGGCCTTAAAATATTCGGCTTTCTTGGCAAAGAACTCATCGCAACTTTTCCTGAACCGCTCGAACAAGAGATTGTTCATTTTGCGAGAGGCAAAGCCCAAAGTTTTCCATTTGGCTTGTAATTCCAACACTTGCTTGGTGGCTTCGTCCCATTGGGCAAAAGAGGAAAGCGCAGCCAAATCCATCGCTTCGAGTTCTTCGCACAAAGCGGTTTTTGCCTCTTCGTTTTTCCGCTCGACTTCCTTGCGGGCTTCGAAGAAACTTTGGTACCGTTTATTCACCTCGGTCGAAGCATCCTTGAATCTGTTCCACAACTCTTCCCGCAGTTCTTTGGCCACAGGCCCAATACCCCGCCATTCGTCGTGAAGCAGTTGCAATTGCTTGAATGCGGCTACCACATCGTCGTTGGCAAGCAAGGCTTCGGCAGCTTCGCACAAAGCGGTTTTCTGTTCCAGATTTTTCTTGAAATCGTAATCGCGCAACTCTTTATTTATTTTCAGCAGGTCGTAGAAGTTTTCGACACAAGCCTGAAATTTTTTCCAAAGAGGCGACACCGCAGCCGACGGTAATTCGCACGGCTCCTTGAATGCTTGTTGCAACTCTTGGAAACGAGTATACTGCTTGTTTATATTGTCCGAGTCCTCGGCAATAGATTTCATTTCGTCGAGAATCTGTTGTTTACGTGCCAAATTCGCCTCTTTCTGTTTCTCCAGCAAAGCGGTATATTCGGCCTTTTTCTCACGAAATACCGACAACAAAGACTTCAATGTCTCCTCCTGTTCATCGGGAGCAGGCACAAATTCAGTTTCGGGATTCCCTGCGGCGACAAAAGCGGCACGAGCCTCTTCGATTTCGGCTTTTTTCTGTTTATAATAGGCTTGCTTCAACTCATCGACCTCATCTTTAACCTCTTCAACCGGGCCTTCTATCAATTTCCGCAACGAGTCTATAATCTCATCTTTCGAAAGTTTCGAAACCGATGGTGCCGAATTTTGTTCCTCCTCGGCGGGAGCCATAGTTTGACCTGCCGTCTGTTCTTCCAAATTCATGTCAGGTTTTTCAAGCTCTGTTGTCATAGTATAATCTATTTATGAAAAATAAACTCTTTTTATTATCTATACAAATTAAGAAAAATATTTTGTTATTTCATACAAAAAAGTTGTATTATTTTCATCGAGGCGCTTTATTTTTCGTCCTGCAAGGTTTCTTGCCGAAGAATTTCCACACAACCGAAACCCAAATTCGTCTTTTCGCCTATGCCTGTCTCGTACATAATCCTGTGCAAAATAGGGTCCATCGACACGCTGAATTTATACATATAGCCTATGACTTTCGACTCTTCGGGTGTAAATCGCATCATAAATATCCCTTTTCTTTTAGGTGGGGTAAGAAGTGTCCACGAAAAACTATCGGGGCCTTCATACGGATGCCCGAAAATTCTTTCGTACTTCCCTACAATCGAACGATAAAAACAATCGGCATAGCCCGGATAGTCGGGACCCACATACTCCATGC
The DNA here is from genome assembly GCA_019114445.1 of Candidatus Barnesiella excrementigallinarum. Taxonomy (GTDB): domain Bacteria; phylum Bacteroidota; class Bacteroidia; order Bacteroidales; family Barnesiellaceae; genus Barnesiella; species Barnesiella excrementigallinarum. Next base: position 65,586 of record DXFL01000014.1, on the reverse strand, counting down.
TTCTGTTCGTACGAGCCACCATAAAAACGATAGGCGACAGAGCCAGATATTCGGTCTTCTCGTCAAATTCGGGAGCCGGGCATTCGACAATTTCCTCCACGCTCAATTCCACCCGGCTGCGCCTATCGCCCAATACGAAACTTGCCCCCGAAAAAAGTTGGTTCACAAACTCACGGGTCCCCCGCCCCGGCAGGAAAGAGAACCACATTTGAACTCGTTTTACCAAAATGTGCAGACGATCGTCTTCGACGCGTATCCGCGGAATATACAGGTTAGAAAAAGAGAACAAGCGGTTTCGGTAATCGTCGACAGGCGCAAAACCGTTGCTCGAAAGCCAATTCAAATAACTGTCCAGATTCTCACGTATACGGCGATATACGGCCGCCGACAGCTCGTATTGATAACTCACCGGCAGGACATTACCAAAACTTTCCGATTTAACCGACAATACTAATTTAAAACGCATAACAAAATACTATTCTATACATATTCATCAATGGTACTCCGGCTATTCTCTTTAATGACGCAGGGATTTATAGCATAGCGTAGAGCTATTCTCCGGCACAAAAAGAGTTTGCGCAATGCGCTGTAAGTCGCAAGTAGTAAGGTTCTTATATTTATCAACTTCTTTGTCTATATTCTCGGCTCCACCCAACAGTTCGTAATAGGCCAAATTAGAAGCCTTGTTCAGGTAGTGCAGATTGGAAAAAAGATCGTTCGACTCGAAACGATTCACTACCTTGTCGAGTTCTCTTTGCGTGAGCAACTCGGATTGTATTTGCTGCAACTCCCGCTCGATGGCCGCCTCGCCTTGTTCAAACGAGACACCCGGCGACAGTTTCCCTTTAAGCAAAAACAATCCCGGTTCTATATCGCCGGTAATAGAGGCATCGATCTCGGCAAACAGTTTTTGCTCCATAACCAATCGCCTATATAACCGGGAGGAACGTCCCGAAGCCAATATATCGGAAAGGGTGTCGTACCCTTGATAGTCGGCGTGATTGCGAGCGACCATGTGATAGGCTTTGAAAACAGCATCCAAAGGGACATCGCGCTCGACTGTCATGCGACGAGCCTCGGTTTGCACCGGTTCTTGCGGCAAATTACGCCGTGCCACCTCCCTGCGAGGTATGGGGGCGAACCATTTTTCACAAAGTTCCACCGCCCGATCGAAAGGCAAACTGCCGGCTATACTCAATATAGCGTTATTGGGCGCGTAGTGTGCAAAAAAGAATTGTTTTACCTCGTCCAACGAAGCCTCTTCGATATGCGAAACTTTTTCGCCAATTACCGGCCAACGATACGGGTGTACCCGATATGCCATCGGGCGCAACAACAAAAAAGAATCGCCGTAAGGTTGGTTAAGGTTGCGTTGCTTGAACTCCTCTATGACTACCTGTTTTTGTACGGCGAGCGATTCGGGCGAAAAAGACAAACTGAACATACGGTCCGATTCGAGCCAAAATGCGGTTTCGGCATTATGGGTGGGGACTATCGTATAATAGTTGGTTATATCGTTGCTCGTCCATGCGTTGTTTTCTCCGCCGGCTTCCTGCAAAGGGGTATCGAAATCGGGGATATTAGCCGAACCGCCAAACATCAAATGCTCGAACAGATGGGCAAATCCGGTACGCCGGGGCGACTCGTCTTTCGACCCCACGTCGTACAGGATATTCAAGGCGGTCATTCGGGTTGTGGCATCGTAATGATGGACAATACGCAACCCGTTGGATAATATGTGCCGACGGAAAGGTATCACTATTTTTCGACTTTCATTCTTATGACTTTGACATCGGTTACCGGACGATCGACAGCACCGGTTTCGACCCGCTGTATCTTATCTACTACGTCCATTCCCTCTATCACCTCGCCGAATACGGTATACTCGCCATCGAGATGAGGCGTCCCTCCTATGGTTGTATAGGCTTCGCGTTGAACTTGGGTAAGGGTCCGCTTGCCCTCTTTTTTGATTTGCGCTTGCATTTGAGCGATAAGCGTATCTTGCAAGGCCTGCAACCCCTGCATATCACGGGCTTTGCGCATGGCTATAATTTCGGACTTATGCCCGGCGGCCAACTGTTGAAATACCGACTGTTCCTGTTGCATTTGCATTTGATGTTCCAACTGGCCTATTTGCTGGGGATTGTACACCTTGCCGGTAACGATGTAGAATTGGGAGCCCGAAGAGGCTTTTTCGGGATTGACCTGATCGCCTTGCCGGGCAGCGGCTAAGGCTCCACGTTTGTGGAAATGTTTAGGATAGACAAACTCGGCCGGAATGGTATAACCGGGATCGCCCGTTCCCAACATTTTCCCCGCCGGAGCATTTTTGGAGGTTCCATCGCCCCCTTGTATCATAAACTCGTTGATTACCCGGTGGAACAGTGTCCCGTCGTAATAACCTTCGTTGACCAGCTTGATAAAGTTGTCGCGGTGTGCTGGGGTATCATCGTAAAGTTTCACTCTGATATTTCCCAAAGAGGTCTCTATTAAAACCTTCGTCTCCTTATTACCTTTCGACTCACAACTCATACAGATTATCATTAGAAAAAAAATAAAACAAATTTTTTTATTCATATAGTACCGTTTTATTCGCTTTGCTCGACCGAGAGCCTATCGTTCAACAAGTAACTCTGTCGCCCCATTATTCGATAGAAATACAAAGTTAAACTATTCTTTACGAAAAGAAAAAAGAATTTGAAAAAAAGGCGTCGCGGCCTACTGCCACGACGCCTCTCTTTTGCACGGGCGCAAATTATTTTACCAGTACTTTTACCGTATGCGTTCCTTGTTCGGTAGACAGTTGCACCAGATAGAAGCCCGGAGCAACCGGTATCTGCGTCGACCCTTCGAGGGTTTCGGTCGTAGCAACCGGCTGGCCGGCAGCATTGTATACCGTAGCCGACCATTGCTTGCCCGAAATAGACTCTATGCAGATGGCACGGTCGTGACCATATACTTTTACTTCGGGTAGTACGACGTTATCCACACCACTGTATTGTGTAGTAAAGAGGTATTCGACAACTTTTGTCTCGCCCGACTCATATTTTGCCTTTACACCGGCAGTATAAGTACCGTCGGCCAATGCTTCGAAGGTGTAGAAGTTATCGGTAATCGCCGAGGCTTTTTCTTCGCCGTTGAGATATACGTCGTATGTAGCATCGCCCACTTCGGGAGCCGGAGCATCGGAAGAAGGTCCTACATAGAAATTGTCGACTTTGAGCATCCAACCGTCATCCGAAATATAGTTTATTGCCAAATAGATTTCTTGGTTGACATATTCATCTAAATTAATCGTTACTTCGTACCAACCGCCTTCGGTAAAGGTTTCTCTGTAAAGCGGGACAAACGAGGTAAGATCGGATTGTGACCCGGTCGAAGCCAATACCTCGATGGTTTCGGGATAAACCTGCAATCCGGGATAGATGTGTATGTAGAAATCGGCCACATAGCCAGCATTGATCTTTTGTTTGGGAGTGATGAGCCAATCGTCCGACTTGGCAGATTGCACCCCAAAGAACATAATATATTTCTTACCGAACAGCGTATTGAGATAAACATCTTCATTACAGGGAGGTGTCGTTGTTTCGGGATTGAATACCACTACCGGCGACTCACCCTTTTCCAAACCCGGGAATGAAATGAGCGTATTATTAAGGGTTATACCATACGGGCGCTGGCGATCTTGGTCGAATGTAATCCAACCGCCAAACTGTGTGGCGAAATCGTCATACTCCTCGAAACCTTCTTCCCACCCTAAATCCTGATTCCAACGGAACAGCACATCGGTGGTACGATCGGCATCGCGATAAGAGAAGTCGACCGAAAGGTTATAAGGTTCTACAATTTTTTCAACCAGTTCCAAGTTTATCTCCATATCCTTGTCGATATTGATAAGCGTGTCCAATTGTTCAAACCGGTCGTCGTTGACACCGATAATGTACTCGCCTTTTTTCAAGGAAGAGAATTGCGAAAGACCCGATTTAATGGTATCGGTTACTTGATAACTCCCCGAAATATAATTCACGGCTACACCCTCGGTAGAACCTCCGTTTGTGGTAAACCGAACTTTTACATCGGCATACGCCGAAGCATCAGGCACCTCTATCTGTGTGGTTGCCAAATCCGACTCGGAGACTTTGTAAACCGATTTTACGCCTAACGTGTGCGTACCGGCCGTGATATTTTTAAATACATACGTGTTAGTTTGTACCGACTCTACCTCATCGCCGTCGAGATATACTTTATAACTTTGAGGCTCATCGCTCGCGGCTGTTTTGCGCATGATACGACGCGCTTTGGGTAAACGGGCCTTGATCGACGAAGGATTGAGTTTAGACGGCCCTACGAAAAAGTCGTCGACCATCAACATCCAACCGGCTTGTGTGATATATTGTACGGCAATATAGACATCTTGCCCTTCGTATTTCGAGAGGTCGTATTCTATTGTACTCCACTGTTCCCATGTAACTGCTTCGTAGTTACCTTGTGTCAAAGGGGTGAAATTGTCCTCATCGGTTCCAGTAGTCGAAATCCACACTTTGAATTTTTCGGTAGGTGCATCGGCTGCTTTGGCCTTAAACCGCACCACATTGTTTACCCCTACATGAATTTGCGGAGTGATAGCCCAGTCGTTGTTGGTCGTACCACTGGACGTACGGATAAAGCCCATATACTTTTTACCGCTGTATGCCCGTAATTGTGGGGCATAATACCACCACGAAATCTGATAAGGATTACCTTCACCATCGGCAACCGACAAATAAACTTCGTCGGGCGAAACAATGGTCGCATATTGTTTCAATCCGCAATTAGGATAGTCACCTTGCATTAAGACGGCAGCCTCGGCTTGATCTTTATCGATACCGGTCCACGGTTCGAGATTCAACGTAAACGACGTGTAATTTTCAAAATCGTCGAAAAAGTAGTCGGTCTCTTCGTTCCACACCAGCGAAACGTCGTTGGCCCCCGTCTTAGGATCGTGCGCCAAAGTCGAAAGCAAATTATACGGTGTGCGCACCGGTTCTTCCATGACAATATTCAAAGTCATATCTTCTTGAATATCGAGGGCCGGATTGTCATAGGTTTTCAATCCCTCTTTCTCTATCCGCAGATGATGGATACCGGGATATATCTGTTTTTCTACATACGTTCCGTTCGCGCCCAACACACGGTTATAAACCAAACCCGATTCTACCCGTTCCAGATAGAAAGGTGTCCCGCCCATATCCTCGCCGGTAACCGAAGTCACGTGCAAAGTGAGCGTACAGGTTTGCTGAGCAAAAGCCATTCCCCACAAACAAGAAAGGGCTATACCAAGACAGATAATTTTTTTCTTCATTTTTTCTATAAAGGTTTGGTATTATGGCTCCCTCATACCGAGAGCCGTTCTCTTTTTTTTGAAAAACACGAAGAGGGCACCTTTTTACGGAGTCCTCTTCGTTTAAAAACCCATTTAGCGGGTTAGCTTTTAATGTTTCACTACACGTACGGTAGAAACCGAATCGTCGGTAGCAACCGTTACGATATAGGTTCCGGCTGTCAAATCGGCAAGAGAGATACAATCGGCATCGGTTGCAACCTTCACACAATTACCGGCCAAATTGTACACTTTTACGTCGGCCTTTCCTACGGACCAATAGAGATAATCGGTCGTGGGATTGGGATACACGGCTACATCGGCTTTCTTCACATTCGTAACGGCCAAAGTAGGCATATCTTTTATGTCGCCAATGAACACTTCGTCGAGCGAACCGCCAAACGACGAGCCGCTATTTTCTGTTGCGACAAAACGCCAACGCATATTCACACTCTTGCCGGCATAGGCATCCAGTTGTACATATTTATGGCGCCACTTCGTACGGTCTTGTGTATAAGCCACCGGTGTCCATTCCTCGGTATCGATAGGACGGATATCGAAGTAGAGCGTACCGTCGGAGTCGTCGACCTCGGCAACGGGTACTTCGGTAATAGCCTCATCTTCATAACCTTTTTCAAGGCGGTTACACAAGGCACCGCCCCATACGAACGAAGCAACTATATCGCCCGTTTCGGGAAGGGCAATGACCGGAGTAGTCAACGTAGAAACTTCGCCGGCATTGTTGTGCCATACCGAAGCCGAATATTTCCCGGCAAAAGCACCTATGTCATTGGATTTCCACTTCTGAATACCAGCGCCTTCATGTTCACCGGTCCACCCCATAGGAGGTACAGTACCATCTTCAAATCCCATTGTATAGGGGAAATTGCGTACCGACTGATCGGCCATAGTGGTAAACGACCATGTAGAAGCGTTTTCGACTACACCGTGAGCATTATACGGCTCGACTTTCCAATAATAGGTAGTAGCGGGAGCCAATTCGGGAATTAAGTACGAAACATTGGCATTTCCCTCCAAACGTACTCCGTTCAAAAGCGAAGTGGGATTATTCTCATCGGTACCCACCGACAGGTTATATCCGTCGGCAAACAAGGCAGGTTCCCACGAAAGGGTCAACCGGGCATAATCGACATCTTTTGCTCCATTCACAGGAGTGGGCGTAGTTACAGCCATAGGCAGATCGCCTTCCTTATAGAGGTTAGGCAATACAACGTTGTCGAAATAGATGTCGGTCACCACCATATTGTCGAGACCACCGTCGCCCATTTCAAATTCATAAGTCCAACGCAAATAAACATTGTCGTCGACTACGAAATTTCCATTGTTATCTTTAATTTCGATCTCTTTCTGTACCCATTCGTTGTATTTGCTGTCGTCGAGCGAGCACCATAATTCGGTCCAATCGGTATCGGTCTCTTTTTTGTAATAGCAAACGAAATAGGTTGTCGGTAAGAACGAGTCGTCGATATACTCCTCGCCGGTTGTTTCGATATAGTCGAAACGCACCTTACCGTTTCCGGCCGACAAATCGAGGCGGGGCGAAACAATGTCGCAAGTAGTCATGCCTCCCACGGTTACCGATTTTACACCCGATGCGGCAATGCCTTCGATCGTTCTCCAACCTTCGTTACGCGACCAGCCGGCAGGCGGGAAAATGTCGCCTTCGAAACTTTCCAACGTCATGCCCTCTTCCAGCATTACTTTGGTTCCCGACAGATTCACATTCAAAGTTCCTCCGTTGGTATTTATCTTCATCACCGTACTCTTGGCACCTTCGACGGTAGGAGTATAATTAACGCGATACGAAACTTCCTCGCCACGTTTCAACGATACGGTAGCGGGGTCGAGGGTAGTCGAAAAGTCGGTACCGTCAAGACCTTCGATACTGTTGATTGTCAACGTACCATACCCGACATTGCGCAGGGACATCACTTCGGACTGTGCCAAATAGCCTATGTAGGAATTGGAGAAAGCATAAGAGGTCGAACCCTCGGCAACAGGTGCGTCGTCGATTGCCTGTATTCCCACTTTCACATCGTCGACAGCCAATGTAGCTTGTGTATAGTTGTTTACAAGAAGCGATTGGAAATAAAAAGCTATTTTTACCGACTTTCCTGCATAAGCCTGTAAATTAATGTTGGGAGTCAACTTTTGCCAATTGGTTACATTCCCCATAGCGTCTTTATTCCACGGCCATGTCAACCCCGAATTTTCAATGTCACTTTGCGAAGCCACGTCCCACAAATCGGTCCAAGTATCGCCACCGTCGGTCGAGACTTTTATCAGGAACTCTCCATAAATTTTACTCGAAAGAATAAACGATGAGGCATTACACCAATAAGTAAACGACAACGAAGCCCCTTCGATTACATTTATTTCGGGAGTAATGAGCCACTCCTCTTTCGAGATTCCGGCAGCGCCTTCGTTATAACGGCTCATTACCTCGGCACAACCCGAACCGGCAATGTCGCACCCCGAGACTTCGTTCCAGTTCAAAGACCAGTGGGAGTATGCTTGCTCCTCCAACTCAGCGGGCAACTCGGTTCCCTCTATCGTCCAATGGGCAGGAGGGAAAGTTTGACTTTCGAAATTTTCGCTGAAAATAATATTATCGGCAAATAATGCCCCTGTACTGCCAAACAGCAGTACAGAAGCGAGGATAAATTTATTCATAGTTTTCATTACAGGCATCTATTATTTTTTAACAACTTGGGTCGTGCGGATTTCGTCATTTACTTGCATGGTTACAAAGTAAACGCCCGATGACAATGCCGACACATCTAAACTTTCTACATTCTGAGCCGAGAACAATTGTTTACCCGAAATATCGGAAACAACCACTTTATCACAAACTTGGGTGAAATAGAGTGTAGAAACTACCGGGTTGGGATATACGCTCAACTGTGTACCGTCGATAGCCTCGATACCCGAACCGTCGGTAATATTGAGAATGATCTCTTGTGTTGTCGTCTTTGCTCCATCGGAAACCGATAACTTCATAATTACCTCTTGTGCCACAGGCGGAATACCCGTCAATGTACCACCGTTAGTACCTTGTTTATGAGTAATCCAGAACGGTTTCCCTTGCATGGTTACGGTCAACGCATCACCATCGGCATCGGCTACGGCGTAGTTATAGGTCCAAGTTTTTCCTACGGTTGCAGTCGTCGGCGGAAGCGTAGTGAAGTACGGTGCGCTATTGTCGCTATCGACATACTCAAAGTCTTCGAAATAGAAATCGTCGAAGAAGGTTACAAAGCCTTCGCCCGGAGTATTGTTACGAACGGCTATATAAATAGCTTGTCCGGCATAGCTGCTCAAATCGACATCGAACTCGGTCCAAGAAGTTTGGCTGTCGCTGTTGTTCTTATGCGGAACTTGAACCGATGTGAAGCCTTCAATCGGCGAGAAGCTCGACACGGCGTTGTCGGTTGTGCTCACCAATACGGTCAAATATGCCCACGGATGATAGGTATTATCCCCGTCGTACGATTTGGCGTAGAAACGGAAGTGAGCATCGGCCCGAGCAGTCATTTGGTCGCTGATAAGCCAGTCGACAGCTTCGGTTTCATTATCGGCAGCCATCGTAGCCAACAGTTGGTCGCCCGAACGAGGATAGATGTTCCGCCAGTCGGCGCCTTCGGGTTCGGGGAGTTGGTTGATCACGATATAAGCATAGGCGTTACCGATGTTAGGATAGTTGATCATCACCGGCGAAACCGTTGCGCAATGATCGGCATCGACTGTGGTAAAGCCCTTAGGAGCTGTCGAACCGAACTCGTCATCTTCAAAGCTGAAATAACGGGTATATCTGTCCAAAGCTCTACCCGATACAGGCAAGGTTACCGTAGGTGCATTATCGAAGGTAATGGTCATTTCGTCCTCTACGAGAGCATTTGTCGAACCGGCCGAGAAGGTGATATAGAAATCGACACTTTCGCGGCTTTGCAAAACCAAGTCTTTATGCAACGAGGTAGAGAAATTGCTATTCTTGAACGACACGTTAGTAATGGTCATCGCTTTCTCTCCATCGTTCAACAGATTCATCACTTTTGAGGTAACGGCCTTGTTATAGTTCACATCGCCTGCCTCCCAAGAGGTAACATCGATTACCGCTTTACCGGCACTGGGAGCCTCTTCTACCAAAATATTATCCAATGCGCCACCGGCACCCATGTAATCGATCGTGCTGTAACGCCAGCGGAAGTTGACGGTTTTGCCTTTATAGTCGGACAAAACTATACGTTGACGTTCCCACTTTTGACCCTCATCTTGAGCATCCGAAATATGAGCCAATTCTTTCCAAACGCCATCGGCTTTGATTTCGAAGTAAAGGGTATCTTTATTAACAACGGTTGTACCTTGTACCGATTTGGACAACCCTGCGGGTACGTTATTTCCCCAGTAGAAACTAATTTGCATAATCTTGTCGGCAGGCAAGGCTATACCGGGCGTCAACAAAATACCTTGCTCATTTGCACCTCCGGCCGAAATCAGAGCCGAGTAGGTACCGTCATAGGAATTATAATTGGTTCTATCCCAATCGGTGTATCCATCATATATATTTCTCCAACCGAGCGGAGGGAATACATCGCCCTCAAAACTTTCGGCCCACGGGAATGTGCTAATCGTTTGGTCGGCAAGCGTAGTAAAGCTCCAAACTTCGGGGGTAGTGGTTTCGCCATTACTGTTATAGGCAACCACTTTCCAATAATAGGTTGTTGCATAGTCCAACGAAGGAATCGTATAGTGACACTCGGTTACCTCAACACCATTGACAACCGAGAAGTCGGTGGCCGATGTTCCCACATATACTTTATATCCTTCGGCAAATTGTACACCGGCCCATGTAAGTTCTACATCTTCGTTGAATACATCGGTAGCCCCGTTTGCCGGCGAAGGAGTAGTTGCAGCACCCGGAATATCGGTTCTTCCATAATAAGGAGGCAAAATTACATCGTCCAAACAGGTTGAAGAATATTCAGGTATATAATCATAGCCGGCCGACAAATCGACATTCAATACATATTTAAACATGACATAGCAGTTATCCGATGCGGGAGTTCCCAAATCGAGCGCCACATGTTCCCATTTATTAATCGAATCACAAGAAGCTATTTTTGTCCAAGTAGCCTTACCGTCTTTGGAGAAATAAACTTCAAATTCACTTTCGGGACCCACTGCATCATCGGCGGTAGCTTCCCAAATATTAGCATAGTTGAATTGCAATTCGTGCGTACCTTCGGAGCAGTCGAGACGCGGAGATACCAACGTAGGATTATTTTCGGAGAAAGAACAATAAGCCGAATAGTCGCCCGACGAGGCATAATATCCGCTTCTCCCCCAATCTTTATCGGCGGTCCATCCTACCGGAGGGAATACATCGCCCTCGAAACTTTCGAGGTTGTACTCTTCGGGAAGGATTATTTTCGTACCTTCCAAAGCAATCGACACATCGCCGCCATTGGTATGAATAGTCATCGTGGCATTTTTACTGCTTATTGCCGAAGAGGGTGTATATTTTACATAAAACTCATATTCGGCTCCCGGTTTAATCGACACATCGGCCGGAACAAGATCGGTCACGAAATCGGTACCTTCCAATCCCGAATAGCCACTTACCGTCAAAGTTCCTACACCCTTGTTGCTCAATGCAAATTTTTCGGACCACTTGCCTACTCCAATATAGGCTCCCGGGAATATATAAGAGGTGGGAGTTACATCGGCAATAGGTTGATCGATAGCCTCACCGGCCTCTACCACTACATCATCGACCCATGCACTGTTACCGCCTTTGCTTACCAACAAACAGTGTACAAAAGCAATCTTGATGGTCTTGCCGGCATAGGCTTTTAGGCTCAACAACGAGGAGTTCGGCGTCCATGCAGTCCACGGATATACCACCCCGCTATTCTCGACATCCTCTTGATCGAGAAACGAGAAGATGGTTTCCCAATTCGCACCATCATCGGTTGTCACACGCACTTGCAAATCATACTCTTTTCTTTCAAGAGCGGCTACCGAAGCACCCTGCCACAAAAATGAAAGATTGTAATTAGTATCGCTCAATGTAAGCGCCGGAGTAATGATCCACTCCTCTTTCACAGGCTCTACATCGGAACCTGCATTGCAATAGAGAGCCTGCTTCCCTGAAAGGCCCTCATAGATCTCCCAGTGATTGACTGTACCCGCTTGGGTATCATTAATTACCGTCCAGCCGTCGGCCGGGAAGTTTGTGGTCGACCACATCTCAAACCCCTCGTTCAACAGGGTTTCGGCTCGCAACCCCACTACCAACAACAAGGCTGCAAACACAAATGTAATTTTCTTTATCATTGTAAATATTTATTAGGTTTATATAAATTCACATTACATGTTATAAACAAAGAGCGACTACTATTGATATATTCGCAGCAAATATAATAAATTGTTATTATATTTATCTATTTTGATAGAATTATTATTTCACATTCTACTATTTTTTATAAATTATTGAATTATTATACACAATAAACAATTTATATTTATGCAAAATATTTTATTACAAGACACCCTCACACCCCCGTACCATAAAAAAAGCACCGTCTTTCCTTTGATCAAGAAAAGGCGGTGCCAAATGTCCTATTTATAAAAGAGCTAAATTATATCATTGGAATAAACACGCTTATATATCCGCCGAAAATTGTCGCTGCTTTTCTTCAACTCCTCGACGTGCGACTTATAATCCTCACCCCAAATACCCGACAACAAATCGGCAATGTACTTATGCTCGCGATCTTTCACAAGTGAGGCGGCTATAAGCCGGTCGATAATTTCCTTATATTTTTCGGGACCGGTGGCATGGAGATACAACGCCGCGCTCACGGTAATTTGCCCGGTGAGATCGACCCGAATGATATTATCGGCCAAATCGGACATATCGTCGTCGCACGAACCCATGTGGTTGGCTATATATTCATAGGTAAGTAATCCGTCGGTATCGCTATTCAGTTTTTTCTTCAAATCGTTGTTCATTGTTTACCGTTTTTGAATGACACAAATTAAATAAAAACTTTTTTCGCCACAAAATATTTCGTAAAAACAGTTGACAAAAGCGAAGAAAAAGCGTGTGGAAAAAGAAAAAAAGAGTGGCCAATATAGGAATTAATATTTTTTTGATGTAAGTTTGTTACAGAATAATTGAATCTATTACAGTCATGAACAACAACCTCATCATTACCATAGGGCGGCAGTTCGGAAGCGGAGGCCGGGAAATAGGGAAATTACTGTCGGAACTTTTCGGTATCGCCTATTACGACAAAGAGTTGATTAACGAGGCTTCGAAATCGAGCGGGTTGAGCACAGAGTATTTCGAAAAGGCCGACGAACGGGCTCCGAGCGCTTTGTTAAATTCATTTTCAATCAACTGGCTCACCGGAGCCGGCGGCTTATGGGGCGATGGAGGATTGTCGAACGAATATATTTTCAAATTCCAGTCCGACGTGATCAGGCATTTAGCCGAAACTCAATCGTGTGTAATCGTGGGACGCTGTGCCGATTATATCTTGCGCCACTATCCCCGCTGTTACAATGTTTTTATACACGCCCCGCTGGAAGATTGCGTAGAGCGGATTATCTGTCGCTCACCGGAACTAAGCCGGAAAGAGGCCATAGAACTGGCCGAGAAAAAGAATAAATTGAGAGCCTCTTACTACAATTTTTATACCGACAAGGGTTGGGGGGTATCCTCTTCGTACGACCTCTCTATCGACTCGTCGATCTTGGGCAGCGAGGCTACCGCACAATTCATACGCGATTTTATTCTCAAAAAAGACCAGCAACCCAAATGGGATAAAAAGTACAACAGCTACTACTAACGAGCGTTTGTTTTCAAGTATTCCGAACAAAGCGTATAGATAATGCCATCGACAATTCCGATGGTAGGTACCCATATTTGCTTTGCCCCAATGTGCGTGGCTATCTGTAAATAAATATCGGCGGCAGGGACTATCACGTCGGCACGGTCGGGTTTAAGGCCAAAGCGCTCCATACGCTCGGTAATCGAGTAACTATTCAATTTATTCCTCAACTCCAAAAGTTGCTCTACCGTCAACGGGTCGTGTCCGGGGAGATCGGCCAAATGGTGCAATTTATTGATATTCCCACCCGATCCTATGATAGCGATATTACGATAGACCGTTTTCAACTGGCGCAAATCCCTGTACATACGGAATAGTTCGCTGCGGCTTATTTTCTTGTTCAAGATACGCACCGTGCCTATGTTGTACGACTGCGACTGCAACAAGGCTCTATTGCTTATTACACTGATTTCGGTGCTGCCGCCTCCCACATCGACATATATAAAATTGCCCTCTTGCTCCAACTCGTCTACAATGTGGCTATCGTATACGATACGAGCCTCTTCGAGCCCATTGATAATTTCGATATTCACTCCGCTCCGCTCCGAAATATACCGCACAATATCGGGGCCGTTCGAAGAATCGCGCATAGCCGATGTGGCACAAGCACGGTAGGACAAAACATTATAAACTTGCATCAGTTGCGAAAAGGCCCGCATCAAGCGCAACAATTTTTCAGTCTTCTCTGTCGAAATACGTCCCTGCGTAAAAGCATCCTGCCCCAAGCGAAGCGGAACCCGTACGATAAACACTTTCGACAAATCGGTCTCCCGCTCGCCCGGATAAATGCCTTTGATAAGCAACCTCACCGCATTCGAGCCTACATCTATTGCTGCAAAATTAAGTCTGTCCATAAAGTCCAGTTTTCTTTCCAAGCGAAGATACACATTTATCTTGTATAAATTAATACCAATGTGTAAGAAAGTATCGTACCAATAACCATAAAAAGGCAAATGCTATGCGAACCTTAACAGGTTTCGGGTTGTTTTGAATGCAAGAGTTTGTCCCCAAAAACAAACTTGCGCAATAAATATAGAGAAAGGTAAGTGCAGAGAAAAATGGAAACACAGTTTTCAAATTTTACTATGCCGAACCGCATCCTATATTCTACAAATATAGTGATTGGTTATACTGGTTTTGCGCAGTCTCTCCTACCGGGAGAGGCAGAGGCTCCTTCCCTTTTTTCAAATTCAATAACATAGATCAATGGCTTGGGAGGGAGTCTCTTTTTTCAAAGAATATCATCATGCCAAAAACGGGCAAAAAACCGCAAGTACTTTTACCGGAAATTTTCTGCCTTATGAAATCGAGAATTACATTTAACGGAATGAACCGTTATTCGCCACCCGAAATGGCTCAACCGGGCGACTGTACAGCTATCGTCAACCTGCGAAAAAAATCGAATTGCCTGAAACCCGTAGGGTCTCCCGAACTTTTGTACAACAATTATGGGAACGACTCTCGTAAAATTATCTACATACACAACTGTTACGACGGGGAACACCTCATAACAGCCGATACCAAAGGTTTGTACTTTGAGGCTTTAATCCTAAAAAACGACGAAGTAGTTTTCATTAAAAAGGATTTGCTATTGGAAATTACCGACCTGCAATTAGTGTCGGTTCAATCCATTGGCAACACCCTTATTGTCGTTTGCGCCGAACACATATATTATCTACTTTATAAAGAAGAGAAATATTTCTTTTTGGGAGAGAAACCCGAAATTCCCGAAATATCGTTTTACTCCTATACGGAATATACCGATGCCTATTTTGTAAGCGAATACACATTCCTACAAGAATACAGCAAACCCACACGCCTCGACACCGACGATATAAATTATTTTAACGACGCTTATTACAATGCTTTCTTCGAATTGCAGGAGAAGGCTTGGAAACGGAAATATTTTATACAACCGATTCTCGTTCGCTATACACTCACACTGTACGACGATAGCAAACTGTTTGCGTCGACACCGGTAATGGTATCTCTGCCGGAAGCCATACAACCCAATCAAATGAGTATACGGCTGAGAAACTCCAATGACCTTTGCCTCGGCTCATACGAAGGTCAAATCATTGCCGGGAATTACAGTTTGAGATACGTTATCCACCGACTGAAACTCGACGATTGGAAAGATATTATAAAAAGTATCGATTTCTACGTCGCCCCCGAAGCAACCATCTTCGAACCCGATAAAAAACAACAGGGGCTTAACTTTACGATCACGCGGCAGGAATCGGACGGTATCATTTCGTATTATCTAAAAGGCAACATTTCGTTTCTCGACTACAACGATATAAAAAACAAATATTTGCAAGCTCCCCTATTTTACAAGATAGCGTCCATCGAAAATTGGAGCGAATTGGAAGAGGGCGGATCGTATACCATCGAAAACAAAATAAGGCCCGACCAACTTGTTTATGAAGAGGTCCTGTCGCCCGATAACACCACACTTCTCTCTACCGGCGCACAAGTGAGTTATATCCACAACAACCAACTGCATATAGCCAACTTGAAAAAAACACTTTTCCCCGGATTTCCCATCAGTCTACTTAACACCGGAGGGAAAACAGGCGAAAGTGTAGAGGCTTATATTTGCACCTATCTTAAAACCGAGAGGGGCGAAAGTAAAGTTGTTTGGAGTGGCAGCTCGAACTATTTTTCGAACCAGCTTTCGCCCCTTATCTCTTATCCCGACAGCAATGCGTATAAAATGGAGATTGTTGCCAAAGGCAATGGAGCGGTATATCGCGGAATATTCCCATTGACAGCTTCGGATTACGAAAACCGGGCCGACTTCCTCGACGAGTCGCTCACACCTATTTCTTTGGAGAAATATTCCAGCACGTCGGCGCTTTCGATTCCTTCGCCACAAAACAACACTTACACGCAGCACAATATTATGCGGGTTTCGAAACGCGAAAATCCTTTCGTATTTCCAGCCGAACAAACCTACACGATATCGAATGGCGAAATAACCGGCATTGCAACCATCACAAGGGCTTTATCGGAAGGGCAATTCGGCGAATTTCCCCTTTACATCTTCACCGACGAGGGGATATGGGCTCTCCAAAATGGAAGCAATATGGCCTGTTACGGGTCACAATACCAACTTACCCGGGAAACCGTATCGAAGGGAACCCCTATTATACCCCTCGAAGATTTCATTATCTTTTCTTCGGGGAAAGGGCTATCGGCCATACGGGGTATAGAAATACAGCCGTTTTTGTCTTTCGACGAGAATCTGACGGAGGACAATATGCCCATTCTATTCCATCACATCGACACAAGTCTGCTCGATACCGTTTTCGATTCGACCAGCCTTGCCGATTTCATAGCAGACAGTAGCATCACTTACAATGCGACCGAAAAAGAGTTGATTTGCCAAAACCCCAATTTCAAATATTGTATTGTCATACACATTCCCACCCTGTATATCTATCGGCTGAACCGGGAATACCTTTCGATCTTCTACGATGCGTCGCACTTGCTGGCACAAGACTTCAAAGGGAATGTCTGCAATTTACAGAAAGAAGACGAGAAATCCGAGGCATTGGAGCAATTCGCACTCATGTCGCGACCGCTCACCCTCCAAAGCGAAGAATTTCAAAAATGGAAAGAAATTTTTTGGCGGCTCTCCACTAAAAAAGGCGATATAGAAGTTTCGGTTTGGGCTACCAACAAAGCCAACGGCCAATATTACCAACTGTGCAAAATTCAGGCTATCGGGGATATACCCGAAATACCCATGCGTATTACAGGTCCGGCATTTAAATATTTCAGGCTTGTCCTGTCTGGCGAAGCCCAAATCGATTTTTGCCTGTCGGCCATCGACATACACTTCGACATCATAAACTTCAACAACAAACTGCGATAATTGCCTTTTTCGTTCGAAGTGGCGAAGCGGGAAATCACATTTTGCACAACCTGAAAGAGGAGACAGGGAAAGCCATCTTGCCACACAGAATCGTGTAGACAGGTGGCTTTCCACTTGTTACAGCAAGCCACACGGACTTAAACAAAATGCCATTTTATTTCAGCAACGACAATCTCACCGAAATACCGTAGTTGCTGTTGGTAATGGGATAGGACGACGACGATACCAGCGGCGTGTTGATCTGATGATCGAAATAAGCCCCCAACGTAATACGTTTGCTCAATACATAATTGGCGGTCATCTTCAACATGGTGGTACGAGTTCCGCTGGTTGCCTGAGTAAAGTTCTGCTCGATACGACGAATAAGCGCCTGATTCTTACGGAACGAGAAATCGGCATTGATGGTCAAATCGTTGCTAACACCCGTTTGCGAGCCACGCAATTTCAGTATCGTATTGAAATTGGCTATTTTATAACCGGCACCGATAGTAAAGTCGGTAGTCGTTGCCTCCACTATTTGTCCGGCAGCAGAGTTCAAGGTGAGCGTACGCGAATCGTTGTACTTGATATTCCCGGTAATGTTGTTTTTCAACGTTACCGTTACCCCAATAAGCGGAGCGAACTTCTCGGTAATCATCACCGACGAAATATCGTAAGGCGACGAAGGTATGGGATTGCCCGAAAGCTCATCACGGATAAAACCGAAATCGCCGTCGGATTCCACCCAATTGAGATACGACGAGAACGAACCTACCGAATAGGTACACTGATAGGTGTGCGACAAGGTAAATGCCTTAAAATTATTTTTTATAAACGGAATCCGCATGAGACCGTCGTAAGTAATACGCCAGTTGGGCAGTATGGCCGACAAACCGGGGAATGGCGACAGGCCCACTTTGCGGGCATCGGTTCCCGAATAGGCCGCCAAAAACGCCGGAATCATCACATCGGCCGAACTACGATTTACGCCACCGTTAGCCGCGTCGTAAGGCTGGTTCCCAAATCCCGACGAAGCAATGAATCCTTTATTGGGATAGTTCCCCAACGAAGCATAATGAGCCTCTAAACGAGAGGCTATAATCTCCCGGTTCTGTAAGAATTCGTTAAACGCCTGAGACGAATAGCCGTCCTTTGCCGAACTGCTTCGGAAGGCGGTTTTTAAGGCGATGTGCGTTTTGGTATAGCTACCGCCCCGGCTCGTGGGCATATCGTCGTACATAAATTGCATTTGGGAGCTACGGGTATCGGTTCGATTGCCTGTGAGTGTTATTTTCAAACCTCGTATCGGTTCAAGAGCCACCTCGATATTGAACTCCTCGGTACGGCCCAACACCGCAGGACTTATCTGGGTAGAATCGCACAACAGCCAACCCCGGTCTTTCGCCTGATAAATATAATTCTCGTCGGTAAAACCAAAGGCAAAATCGAGACCGGGAGCCATAGGCCCATACGAGGTAGACTGCCCGAACACATCGCCCACATTGGGCGAGAAGAGGGGCAGCGAAGTGGTATTGGTCTTACGGTAACGCACACTGGCATTGCGCACCATCATCAACCCGCGCAAAGAATATTCGGCAGCCTCTTTCCAGAAATTTATCTCGTTTTTGCTCGACGGGGTAATCACCACATTCAACCGCTGTTTCCCTTTATCGAGAATCATAATGGTGTTGTCATCGACAACTTTCGTTTTCAAAGCCACCCGTTTACCGGCATCGTCGCGTGCCACGACTTTCACTTTCTTGTTGTTGAGGTTGTGTTTCAACGTCACCGTAGTATCCTCGCGGAGCAAAATAGTGCGCTCGAACTTCCGGTTTTTCTTGGCGGCTGCCGCTCGGTTGTTCGACGAGAAGCGACGGTTTATCTTCTGCAAATATTTCGATTTGTTATACAGTTGTTCGAAGTTGAACCGCCCGTCGAAACTCAACTGCCCTTGATTGTTTACCGTGTTGCCCAACTCTATTTCATCAGAGATTTGTGCTCCCCGATCCCAAGTATACGTAGCATTGTACTTGGCGGTGAACGACAAATAATCGAGTGCCGGAATCTTGTTAAACGGAGCCGTGTATGAAGCATTAAACGTTTGGTTGTAATTCCACGGAGTACCCAAATTCTTGATACTGGTCATTACGGTATCTTTCCACAACTCGTATTCATCGGGGAACAGTTGTTTATTCACCACACCCACAGGTTCTTCGATATGGGCATTCGTCATCGTTTGCAGCGAGAAATTGAGCGATTTGGTAAGGTTCCACGTCAACGAGAACTGGCGGTCCCACAGGAAGCTCTTGCTCACACTCGTGGGTAAAGCCATTCCCCCCGACCCGCTCACATCGCGAATTTGCTGTTCGTAATAATATCGCGACATATTGGTGTTAAAGGCGATATTGGAGGGCAAATAATTCAACTCCCACTCCTTGAAGAATTTCAGATGTTTCGACTTGCTTTTTATTCCTTTGAACGGGACAAAAGGTTTCACAAAAGGAGTATAGGAGTACGTGAAACTGCCTCGGTAGTCGTAGGTATTCTCGAACTCGGTTGTAGGATCTTGGTTGGATTGACGATTATAGGAATAACTGATCGAGAAGTTAGCCGGGTCGTAAGGCATGGGATTTTTACTCTTCACATCGAACGTGACCCCCGACAGACTGAAACTCTCGACCGTAGACCGTTCGATAGAGGCATCGCTTATCGAGTCGCGCTCGGCTTTGCTCCCGGCATTATCCAACGCATCTTTTAACAAAATATCCTGATCCAACGGATTATATTTGGGCGAGGTGCGCTGCTCGGTCAGTGAATAGAACAACGGAGCTCTCAGTTTCACCTTTTCGGGGAGGAAACGACCCAGTTCTACCATTGTGGCGATATTATACTGGTAGTAATCGTCGAGCCTGCGCTCGGTGAGGCTTTGGTCTATGCCTCCAAAACCCACGGTCTCGACATGGCCGGCAATATTGAGGGTGGCAATATCCGACAGGCCGAGGTTTACATTGGCTTTGGCCGCCCAACCGCCCGACTGGTCGAAATCGGTCAACCGCATTTCGTTGACCCACACGACCACATCTTTGGTTGCATTCGAGTTGTTGCGTACGCCAATCATCATGGTACGCACGTCGCTCAACGAAGGATTACCCACCACCGTAACCTTATTTTGTGTCTTGTCGGGGTCGTAAATCGAATAGGGAGTTAGGAACGTAACCGCCGAATTGTCCTTGCGCTTTTCGGCATTCCGTTCCAACTTCAACTCGGTAAAGAGCGACAAGGGGAAATCGAACATATTGGAAGCCGGCCAAACCGCCTCCTGATCCTGTGCATTGTAGGTACTGTAATTCCCCGGAGCGGTTAACGAAACGGGAATTTCATATTCGTAATAGTTCGACTTGCTATCGGAACCTAATCTCAAAAATACCGAGATGTCGCCATCACGCAGGTTGGTATTGTCGTCGATAAGACTTTCGGCATGGACAAACATCTGCAACCGTTTGTAGGTACGCATATCCATACCGCTGTTTTTGTATACGGCACGCGATTCGCCCGTTTGCAAATCGGTTACTTTCAACGACATGGCCTGTTCGTTGAGTTGGGTAATCTGCGACTGTCCCGGGTCGATGATACGGGTTACTCCGGGAGGCAACACATAATTGACAGGCACCTGTCCGGCATTTTCCTCTATGTTCACCACCGAAACATCTAAATTGCCCCGAGCCGGCACATCGCCCATTTGGTTCAGGGCATAATCGTAAGTTCGCCATTCGCCCCGCACCAGCTCCAACGTGGCAAAGCGCAAATGGGTCTCCACCTCAAAACCGGTCATGAACATACGAATAAAACGTATGGTCTTGAAATCTTGAATGGATCCCACCTTTTTCTGCGGTTGCGACAAAGGCACTTTGAACTGGTACCATACAGCCCGTCCCTCTTGCCCGTTGCGGAGGGGTACCGTCGTCTCGCGCATATCGGTAATGTAGTTTTTCCCTACCACAAGACTGTCGGGGCACAACGATATGCGATACTGGTAATAGCGTTCGTATTCGTTCAGCGTGTTATCTTGATTGATATCCTCCACATCGGGGACACTCTTGGACGACTGATAATACGAGTCGTCTACCTCCTCGGTCGAACGCGAGTTGCCTTCGGTTCCGTTATAACGTTTATAACGGTCGAGAATAGAGGTTTGCGCATCGTCATAATCGTGCCCACGATAAAAATGGTAATTATCGCCGGCCGGGTCGTTAAAGGGTGAAAACTGATCCTGCCTCATCGCCTCGACCACTGCGGGCGACAATTTCGATTCGAGTTTTGCCAAATATTCCTTATAGGACGAGAATCCATACTCCTCGTCATTGGTCAACCCGTCCAATCCCACATCCTGCAACGAACGTGCCCCACTGGTATTATCGAATGCATACGTGAGCGACTGTCGCTTAGAGACTTTTCCCCATACCGTAGTAGCTATTTGTGTGGTGTCGCCATCGATGGGCAAACCATTCTCGAACGATTTCATGCCGTCTTTGAGTATATCCTCCGACACCTCGCCCAAATTGAAATAGAGGTCTCCACCTTTGTGGTTGGTTTGGTTCTCGTCCAAGAAGGGGTCCATAAGCCAAAATTGGATATATTCGATATTGGACGACTCGAAATCGGTATAGTCCATTTTCCGCATGATACCGCCCCACCGTTTCGTCGGATTCAGTAAAAGGCCTTGACCATCGATATTGTCGGCATCGAGGTTATAAGGGCCACGCTCCTGCGGATAAAACGATAGGTTAAGAGTTTGCAACGTAGTCGATTCGCCGTAGTTCATCTCCTTGTTGGGGAATATTTCCCGCACGCTCACCTCCCGCACATAGGGATTGGAAAGTTGGTCCAAATCGTTTTTCAAGTGAGATGGTATCAAATTCGAATTTTTCTGCGTGAACATTCGGTCGATGTAATACCACGATAACAAGGCCCGGTTTTGACCGTAACGCACGTCGTTGGAGTAGCGAGCTTCGGGGAAAAGGGCATCGGAAGCAGGATCGTATGGCGTAGAGGCCAGTGTCCACGAATAGGGCGACTTCAAATCGAGACCGGTTTGTGTCGATTCGAAATCGTCGATATACGACGTACCTTGCGAACTGCCCGTTTTGGAGCGATGGGGAACGAGTTGTGCAAACTCGGCGGTAACGGCAAGGGTCGAAGGAGCTGTGGCATTGACCGTCGGGATCTTGTTCATCAAATTGGTAAGCCACAGAAAATCGGTATTATACGAGAGGTTTACACCCCACAACGTATTATTCAACACCTCATCGCCCATACTCACCTTTTCGGTCAAAGGCTTTTCGGAAAGGTGCATAATGGTGGCTCCTACATTGAAATCTTTGGAGAAGGCATAGTTTAGGTCGAGACCCAACATGGTCTTTCGCTGCATATTGAACATCGATTGGTTTTCGAGCGACACGCTAATGGGCGTACCCGACTCGATAATACTTTGGTTCAATATGGTTACCACACCCATGGCATAGTCGACAATATAATCGGAGTTCTCGACCAACGTCATACCGCCGGCGGTCACCACAACCGACCCCCGAGGCACGTTCATGGCATTCAAACTGATCTCGGCTCCCGACGAGGCTTTATATTCGCCGGTCATAATGAACTTGTTCTTTTCGGTGTTCTGCTGGGCGATAGTCAAAGTCGAATCGTACAACTCTTGATATACATACTTTTTGGCAATTTCCGAATTGCCTATCTGTGCGGCCAAGTGGCTACCGAATGGCTCTACTACGGGGAAGATGATACGACCGTTGGACGATTGAATGGTATACCCCTCGATGTAGTCGAAGATTCCGTCGGAATACTCCGTTTCATTGGCATCCAAGCGGTCGAGGTTCATCACCTGCAAAAGGGTTTTATTGGCAATGTTGCCAGCTTGGATATTGTTTACCGCCACACCGGTCGAGTCGTTCTTGTATTTGATGTAAAGGCGGAATTTATCTTTTTGCACCTGATAAGCGCCCAAAGAATAGACATTCTTCATCATCAAATCCCAAATGGGCAACGAGGTAGAAATGGTAGACCCCTTCAACATTTTCAAGAAGAGGCATTGGTCCGTATCGGTAATATCGCCCGAAAATTCACCCACTTGGTATACCTGTCCGTTATAGGTATACTCGTAGGCGACCGCAATCATCTCGTCGGCGTTCAGTTTGCTTTTCAACGATATATATCCCAACTGCTCGTTCAAAGTATACTCCGAGGAGGAGAGTTTACGGGCACTCTCGATTTTCACATAATCTTGCCCGCCCTCGATTCCATAAACCGAAAGAGGCTCCAATGCTTGGGTTACCAAATTGATATTACGGGCATCGGGATAGGCATTTTTAATTTCGGCATACAACGAGTTGGAGTTGTTCATGGGGTTTGCCTGAGCCGTAGCCGAAATCCAATGTTCATTACCAATATGCACATTCTCGGCCAAATCCATGAAACCCACAATATTACGAGCCTCTTCGTAACTACCTTGCTTGTTGGTAATCCATACCTCTATACGGTTTATGCTTACTCCCGACGAAACATAAGGCAATTTGGAGGCAAACTTGTCGTAATTGTCCCGAAAGAAATGAGCCAAAAAGAAATGGCGGTTCTCGTCATAAGCGTCGACACTTATTTCGAAAGGAGTAGTCTGTGCACCACCGCTCGCATTGACAGTTTTCGACTCGGACTGCTGTTGCGAGATAAGAGCCGTAGCTGTGAGTTTGCCGAACTGCATGGTGGTTTTCACTCCAAACAAAGAAGTACTTCCCCGAATCAGCGACGAACCGGTAGTCATACTCACATTACCCGCCTCGATGTTTTTGATAATTTCGTCCTCTTTCCCTTGATATTGCAATTTAAGGTTTTTAGAATCGAAATCGAAAGTAGCATCGGTATTGTAATTCATATTGAACGACATCTTGTCGCCCACTTTGGCGGTTACCGAAGCCTGTATTTTTTCGTCGAAATCGAAATAGGTTTTCTTGCGGGAACTCATCGGCAACGCCGGATTGTCGAGCTTGTTATATTTCAAACCCATGTTCAACTCGATCGACCCTTGTGTCTTCAACTGCACGCCACCCGGACCGAATACTTTTTCCAACGGGCCGAGCGAGAAGTTCATATCGAGGAAATTGAATTCCGACTTGCTATTCTCGGCAAAATTTTGGGCATTTCGCTCCCGGTAATATTGCTGCATGGACTTGCGCAGCGTATAGTCGTTGTACTCTTCGGCCGACAGCATAAAGGGGGTACAAACATCGACCCCTGCCACTCGTGTATGAATTACATAACAGTTGGTCTCCGGGTCATACTCTACCTCGGTTTTCAGGTTCGACGGGTTCTTCAAATCCACCGGAGCCTTTTGGTCTATCTCGTCATACGATTCGGGAACGGTTTTCGCCACCGGATAATGCAACGGTTCGGAGGTGGGAGCGGCCGGTTGGGTATCGCCAGTCGTCTGCTCCTGTCGTTCGGGAGCAGGGAGCTCCTGTTGTTCGGGAGCCTGCAAAGCGGCAAAAGCGGAATAGACCCCTAATCCGCTTACCGTCAATGCTACTATTGAACCAATCCTTATCCGTCTTCTCATTCGATACTCCTACTCAAAAGCTCGCCTCTTTGTCATACAGGCGACAACGTTGGGGCTCAGAGCATTTTCAAGGCCTGCTTAATCACCTCTTCGACCCGCAAAGAGGGGGTTTCGCGCAACAGTTTCTGCACGGCTTTTTGTGATTGAGGCTGTGAGAACCCAAGCATTACCAACGCTGCCACGGCCTCCTCGTAAATTTCCGAGGCTGCGGGCGTACTTATTACTAACGGATTGTCGGTAGGTTTTATTTTATCTTTCAAGTCAACAATTACACGTTGCGCGGTTTTCGCGCCTATTCCCTTCACCGATTTCAGCAAACCCAAATTTTCCGAAGCAATAGCCTGCTCCAATTCCGAGGGATTCAACGACGACAATATCATACGGGCCGTATTGGGTCCCACGCCCGAAACCGAAATGAGCAAGACGAACAACTCCCGCTCATGGCGATCGCCGAAACCGTAAAGTTGATAGGCATCTTCACGAATCGCCTCGTAAACATACAGACGAGTGGATTTACCCTTCGACAAACACGAATAGGTATTCAACGAAATATTGAGCAAATAGCCTATACCCATACACTCCACGACCGCCGTGGCAGGGGTAAGTTCGACCACCTCGCCCGTAATATATTCTATCATAACTATAATCTTTTTGTGTGTTCGGGGAGCAAAGATAGTGAAAGGTGAGTGCAGAGGCAAATGAAAACGAAGTTTTCAATTTTACTATGCCGAACCGCATCTTATCTTATGTAAAGATACGCAAAGGTGAGCGCAGAGGCAAATGGGAACGCAGTTTTCAAATTCGACGTTGGGCCTATTAAATCATCATGAAATTTGTTAATCTTTATATATATACTTTTCTTTATTGTATTTTTTCTACTTTTGTAATAGAAAAAAATCCGATTGTTTTTAGTACAATGTACTGAGCCTTCGGAGAAAT
Organism: Candidatus Barnesiella excrementigallinarum; assembly: GCA_019114445.1. Classification (GTDB taxonomy): domain Bacteria; phylum Bacteroidota; class Bacteroidia; order Bacteroidales; family Barnesiellaceae; genus Barnesiella; species Barnesiella excrementigallinarum. The sequence goes on along the minus strand of DXFL01000014.1, from coordinate 39,889 downwards.
ATAAGCCAATAAAAAAACAGAATTTATCATCATTCGTGCAATGAAAAAAATAGCCTTTATCATTTTATGCGCCATTACGCTGCTCCCCATTTCTGCAAGAGCTTTTACTCTCGACGATATTACATCGGGAAAATTCCGGCCCCAAGATGTACCGGAATCGTATCCTTCGACCGACGGTATACACTATTATACGGCAACAAACGGTAATACCCGTATCGTAAAATGCGAATACCGCACAGGCCACGAAGTTGATACTCTTTTCGACGTAAAAACAGCACGGGAATGTGAATTGAAACAGTTCGACGGTTTTGCCCTCAGTCCCGACGAGAAGCATTTACTCATTTATGCCGACTCGGAAAAGATTTATCGCCGCTCGTTCAAAGCCACCTACTACACTTTCGAAATACGACGCAATCTGTTGAAACCCCTCTCCGAAGGCGGGAAACAGCAAGCCGCCGTCTATTCGCCTAACGGCCGAATGGTAGCATTCGTACGGGATAACAATATTTTTATCAAAAAACTCGACTATGGTACCGAGGTGGCTGTAACCCGCGATGGCGAGCGCAACAAGATTATCAACGGCGTACCCGACTGGGTGTACGAAGAGGAATTTGCCTTAACCTCGACTTTACAGTGGTCGCCCGATGACGCTACACTGGCATTCGTGAAATTCGACGAAAGCCAAGTACCCGAATATTCGTTTTCGCTCTACGAAGGGTATTGCCCCGCCTATCCCGAATACAGGCTCTATCCGGGCTATTTCACCTACAAATATCCCGTAGCAGGCGAGACCAATTCCCGCGTATCGGTATTCTCTTATACCGTAGAAACCCGTGCCCTGAAAGAGATGAAACTGCCCATACCGGCCGACAGCTATATCCCCCGAATTAAATTTACCCCCGATCCCAGCCGATTGGCAGTAATTACCCTCAATCGCACGCAAAACCAAATGGATATCTATGCGGTAAATCCCTTATCGGGAGTATCCAAATTACTGTTGCGCGAAACCGACAAGGCATGGATAAACGAATCGGCACTTGACAATATCGTATTCTATCCCGATTTTTTCATCATGGCAAGTTGCCGTAGCGGCTATCAACACCTTTACCGTTATAACTACAACGGAGCTTTGGCCAAACAAATTACCCGAGGCGAATGGAACATAACGGCATTCTTGGGCTACGACGATAAAAACGGAGCCTACTTCTACGAATCGAACCAAGAAGGTCCCCTTTACAAAGCCGTTTACAAAATAACCGAAAAAGGTGTCGAGACCAAACTGTCGGGAAAAACCGGAACAAACACGGCTGTATTCAATCCTTCGTGCAGCTATTTTATCAACCGATACAGCAGTAGCAACGAGCCCCTTGTCGTAACCGTATGCGACGCACGAGGCAAAACCTTGCGCACACTCGAAGACAACGCTACCCTCAAAACATGGATAGCCCAATGCAAGTTGCCCCAAAAAGAATTCTTTACCTGCCCCAACAATGCCGGCGACCGAATGAACGGTTTTTTGCTGAAACCTTCGAACTTCGACCCCTCGAAACGCTATCCGGTAGTCATGTCGCAATATAGCGGACCCGGCTCGCAATCGGTTTTAGATAAATGGGGAATCGATTGGGAATACTATTTGGCAGAACAAGGCTTCATTGTGGCCTGCGTCGACGGCCGGGGTACCGGCGGACGTAGCCGGGCTTACGAAACAGCCGTATATATGCAACTCGGAAAATTCGAAACCGAAGACCAAGTAGCCGGTGCCGAATATATGCGCACACTACCTTATGTAGATGGCTCCCGCATAGGCATATACGGGTGGAGCTACGGCGGATACGAAACACTCATGGCCATGTCGACCGGCAACGGAATCTATCGTGCCGGGGTAGCCATTGCCCCCGTAACCGACTGGCGATACTACGACACCATTTACGCCGAACGGTTCATGCGCACCCCCAAAGAAAACAGCGACGGCTACGAACAATCGGCTCCCATTACCCATGCGGCGAATCTGAAAGGGAGCTTGTTGCTCGTTTCGGGCACGGCCGACGACAATGTCCATTACCTCAATACGCTGCAATATTCGGCAGCTCTCGTCGAAGCCGGAAAACAATTCGACACCCAAATATATACCAACAAGGATCACCACATACGAGGGTGCAATACCCGTCATCATCTTTTTACCAAAGTGTGCAACTTCTTTACCGACAAACTGAAATAAATCCCTACTTAGCCCCCCGAATCAAAGTCTCATGGGAAATAATAAAAAAAGATATCAAATAAACTGGACTAACATCTATTCCTTAGGATTGGCTCCCGCCATTCTTATATGGGGATTGGCTCCTTCGCTCCATGAGTACGTTACCATTCCGGCAGCTATTGTTATCGGGGTTTTGTGGATCATTTTTTCATATCGGCAAATACAATATCCCGACGGTTGCGGTATCATCAGTTGGACTACCGGCTGGGCCATGACATTGGGTGGAATAGTAGAAGCTCTCCTTGTTCTGCTGGATTGTCGAGCCGTTCCCATCGTATTGTTCCTTGCTCCTTGCATGACCCTGTTGCTCTATCTGTTCAGGCATCGCAACATACAGCCGTCGTTCTGCCACCAGTGCATACTGAAACGGGGCGGCATTCGCGAACGGCATCTGTTGGGCGATTTCAGCCGTTACGAAACACACTACATTCTCCGACTGATTTTGATTGGGGGCATACTTATAACGGTCTTATCGTGGACTCTCTTTTTATGCGGTGTGGGAAAAAGCAGCCGTACCGGCGAATATTTCTATTATTATTTCCCATTAGGATTATGTATCGCCATTATCATATTCGAATTTATCCGCCGCATACTCATACTGCAACTCGTCAAAAACCACGAAAGGAAAAGAAATTCCAATATGGATTATTTCTTTACTGTAATTCGTATCATGATTATCGGTCAAGGGAAAATTTATCTTATTGAAAACAAAGGCGACGAATTTGAATTCAACAGCGGGAAAGGGCTCGATGTACCCATTCACCGTTACACCGACTATTGCACAACTCTTGCCGAAGAGAAATTGAAAGCCCAACAAATCGTACAAGAAGAACTCGGCATAAATGCCCCCGATCTACACCACATCTCCTCGGCCGTTTCCAACGAATTATGGCGCCGGGTTGGCCTCTATGTACTATTTATTCCCGACGAAGAAATAGACAAACTGTCGCAATACGGCGGTCGCTGGTATACCGCAGAAGAGGTTACCCGACTATTCCACAAGCATAAACTGTACCCTCTTTTCAAAGAGTCTTATTCCCGCTTCTACACAATCGTAACTACCGCAAAAACCTATTACAGCAACGGGACAAGAAGGTATATGAAGGGATACAAACCTTCATTCTCATTCCACAAACTCGACACACTGGACATCGAGTTCGACGATCCGCTATGGCTTTATATAAGCCGCCACAACGAAGACCAATTGTTATACCGCATACACAAATGGATTAATAAAATACGTTCCAAAAAGAACTCTTCTAACGCTTAAAATGCTCGATTTAATAACCATACTGGGACCTACGGCCTCCGGGAAAACAACTTTGGCCGTTGCTTTGGCGGCTCATCTCGACACCGAAATCATCAGTGCCGACTCCCGCCAAATATACCGTTCGATGGACATCGGTACCGGTAAAGATCTGTCGGAATATACGGTCGAAGGAAAAACAATCCCTTATCACCTCATCGATATTTGTCCTCCCGGATACAAATACAACCTGTTTGAATATATCCGCGACTACAACATCGCCTATGCCGATATTGTAGGCCGAGGGAAAACTCCTATCCTCTGCGGGGGAACCGGACTTTATTTAGAAGCGGTTCTCAAAGGATATTCCCTACCCCCCGTACCCGAAAACAAAGCCTTGCGCGAAAGTCTTGCACAAAAATCGCTCCCCGAACTGGAAGCGATTCTGAAAAGCTATAAAACCCTGCACAACCAAACCGATACCGATACTTGCAAACGGGCAATCCGAGCCATCGAAATTGCCGAATATTACTCGCGGCAAGAACCCGAAAAACTAATTCCCAACCCGGTTAAAAATGCCCTCATCATAGGTGTGAATATCGACCGGGAAAGCCGACGCGAAAAAATATCGAAACGGCTGCGCGACCGGCTCGAACAGGGTATGGTGGCCGAAGTACAAGGTCTGCTCGACCGGGGCATAGACCCCGAATCGCTCATTTACTACGGGCTTGAATATAAATACATTACCGAATACCTCATCGGGCGGACCTCCTACGAACAGATGGTTTCGCTTCTCGAAATTGCCATACACCAGTTTGCCAAACGGCAAATGACTTGGTTCAGAGGTATGGAACGGCGGGGATTCTCTATCTTTTGGCTCGATGCCGCACTCCCCCTCGACGAGAAAATCGCCCGTATAGACGAACGAATGGCCGCTTTATAGGCAAACCTTGAATATGAGAACAGGACGAAGCGCCGATTAGTCGGTGCTTCGTCCTGTTTCTAAAATATGCCTGAAACGGTTAAAAATCAAATTTATACCCCAACGAAAGCATGAACACACCGTTTTTCGAATCGGAGTTATCATACACTTTGGTCAACCCGAAATTGTAACGGGCATCTACCGTCATGCCAAAATCGAATTCATATCCCAACCCCACGGCCAGCGAGAAATCAAACGTCTCGGCTTTATTGTCATATCCATACTTTTCCAAATCTTTGCTGGAAACTTCCTCACTGCCCAATTTTACCTTGTATTCATCATCGACACAAAAACCGAACTGAGGGCCAAATTGGACATTCAAGCCTGCCCACGGATACACTTTCAGCAAAACCGGTATATCGAGGTAATGCGACGTATAAGTCGATTTCAAGGTCTCTGTAAGAATCTTCACATCGTCGAACGTAGTTCCCTGCATCGAATAGAGGAATTCGGGTTGGATAGCCAGCAGATTGTTAATGCGATAGTTAGCAAAAACACCCACATTCACCCCGGCTTTGTAATTCGTGCCGTCACCGGTCAAGGAGCTAAGGTTAAGACCTACTTTCGAACCCATGTACAATTGAGCAAAAGCTCCACCCACACACATCACGGCCGTAGCAAAGGCCAATACAAACTTTTTCATCACGTTTTCTTACATTTGATTATACCCGGTTCTCCAAAGGGCTTTTCTATTTTTCACCGACGGAGAGAACTCCGGGCCAATATCCCCCCGATGGAGATACTACCGGCCGTCGATAAACCAAGAACAAACATACAACACAAAAAAGAGAAATGAATAACTATTTGTCGAGTTTTTTATTTTATTTTTTCATTTACCTCTCCACAACGCCTTGTCTACCACCGCCCGTTCCCTCCGGCCTACAACTCCACTCGTTTTTATAATCCTGCCAAAAAAAACGGGTATCGCCCCACTTCCTTTGCAGCAAACTAAAAAAGGAAAAGCTATGGCAAAAAATTCGCACAAAAGCCCGGGGAAAAAGCCGAAAAGTATATCGACAAGCCGGGAGGTCGGCAACGATTCGCACTATCCTGTTCTATTACAAGCCCAAAAGGCTTGGGAAGAGATCGACCATTTCAGGAAAAAGCGTAAACGAAACCGGGACTACACCTACGGCAAACAATGGAACGATTTGATAAAACTCCCCGACGGACGAGTGATGAGCGAGGAGGAATACATCAGGGCACAAGGGAAAGTGCCGCTGAAAAACAACCTAATCCGCCAAATGGTCAAAACCGTGCTGGGACAGTTCCGTGGCAACCAAACCCAACCGGTGTGCATAGCCCGGGACCGGCAGGAGCAGTGTTTGGGCGAGTTGATGAGTTCGGCGGTACAATATGCCTATCAACATAACCGGCTGCAAGAGCTCGACAGCCGCACTCTGGAAGAGTTTCTAATTTCGGGGCTCTGTTTTCAGAAAATAGGATATGGGTACCGACGGGGAAAAACCGATGTATGGATCGACGAAATAAACCCCAACCGCATATTTTTCAATGCGATGGAGGACAGTCGCCATTGGGATTGCACCCTCATAGGCGAGTTACACGATATGCCTATCGCCGAGGTAATTTCGAGGTTTGCCTTCGGCTCCCGAAAGAGGGCGGAACAACTGCGCCAAATCTACTCGGAAGCCGACAGCGAAAACATACGCCACAACTTCGAGAACCTCACTTCGGGCACTCTCGACCGCCTCGATTTCTTCATGCCTTCGGCCTCCGAGATGTGCCGTGTGATAGAGGTGTGGAAACTCGAAAGCCGCGAAATATTGGAGTGCCACGACTTCCGGTCGGGCGAATATTACCGTATTCCCGCCACCGAAGCCGACCGCGTAGAAAAAGAGAACGAGGCGAGAATAGCCGAAGCCCGCACGGTTGGCATTTCCGAAGAATCGGTACAACTTATCGAGACGAAATGGGGAGTGGCACAAGTGTGGTATTACCGCTTCTTCTCTCCGCTGGGCGATTTGCTCGACGAAGGGGAAACACCCTATTGGCACGGGGAGCACCCCTATGTATTCAAATTATATCCCTTGATCGACGGCGAAGTCCACGCCTTTGTCGAAGATGTCATAGACCAACAACGCTACATCAACCGCTTGATTACCATGATCGACTTTATCATGGGGTCGAGCGCCAAAGGGGTATTGCTCTTCCCCGAAGACCAAATTCCCGACGGAATGACCATCGAGGAGATTGCCGACGAATGGACAAAATACAACGGCATTATTCTGTTCCGCCCCCGACCCGGTTCGCCCATGCCCCAGCAAATAGCGGTCAATGCCACACAGGTGGGAGCCTATGAAATGCTCTCGCTGCAAATGCGTTTGTTCGAAGATATTTCGGGAGTACACGGAGCCATGCAGGGGAAATCGGTGCCTGCCGGGACACCAGCCTCCCTCTATTCCCAACAAATACAATACTCGTCGACCAACTTGCTCGACCTTTTCGAATCGTTCAAGACTTTCCGGGAGGACAGAGATATAAAAATAATGAAAACCATTCAGCAATTCTATACCAACGCCCGCTACCTAAATATCGTAGGAAACAGCTGCGGCAAAGACGCCTCGACCTATACACCCGAAGAGGTGCGCAATACCGAGTTCGACCTCTCTATTGCCGAGACACTCTCTACCCCGGCGTTGCGAATGGCTTCGAACGAGTTTCTCATGGAGTTGTTCCGCGGTGGAAAAATCTCGCTCGAAATGTTGCTGCAAAACGGGAGTTTCCCCTTTGCCGACAAACTGCTGCAAGCCATCAAGCAGAAGCAAGTGGAACAAGTCTCCAACAACAACGGGGCACAGGCATAACCTTTATTACCGAAGAGCTTCCTGAACGAAGGCATAATCTCATGGCGGGGTTATGCCTTCGGCACCCTAAAACACAAGCAAGTCAAAAAAACAAAAGAGGGAAGATATGCCGCAACACATCTTCCCTCGCATACTATATGGAATCTTGTTTTTACAACAAACTCCAAGCAACCGTCAATCCCGCCATCACGATGGCCACCATACTCATCAGTTTAATCAAGATATTCAAGCTCGGGCCCGACGTATCTTTGAAAGGATCGCCCACGGTATCGCCCACTACGGTAGCCTTGTGAACATCGCTATGCTTGCCGCCGAAGTTACCCTCCTCGACATATTTTTTGGCATTGTCCCAAGCGCCGCCCGCATTGGCCATAAAGATAGCCAGCACGAATCCTGCACTAAGGCCTCCGATAAGTAACCCTACTACGCCCGACACACCGAATATCAACCCGGTAACGATAGGAGCAATAATCGCCAACAGCGACGGGAATACCATTTCGCGTTGTGCGCCCTGTGTAGAGATAGCGACGCAACGTTCGTAATCGGGTTCGGCTTCGCCGGTGAGAATACCCTTGATCTCACGGAACTGGCGACGTACCTCCTCAACCATGTGAGCGGCAGCACGTCCCACCGCATTCATGGTCAATCCGCAGAACAAGAAAGCCATCATCGAACCGATAAACATACCCGAAAGCACTTTGGGATTCATCAGGGTAATATCGTAATAACGCATAAAATCGGTAAACGTAGCCTCGCTAATCAACACCGACGTTCCATCGGCAAATTCGAGAACAGTCTCGCCTATACGGGTCAACCCGATACGAATCTCCTCCATATACGAGGCCAACAAGGCAAGCCCCGTAAGGGCTGCCGAACCAATGGCAAAGCCCTTTCCGGTGGCAGCCGTCGTATTGCCCAGCGAATCGAGGGCATCGGTTCTCTTGCGCACCTCTTCGCCCAAACCGCTCATTTCGGCATTTCCGCCGGCATTATCGGCAATGGGGCCGTAAGCGTCGGTTGCCAATGTGATACCCAGCGTAGAGAGCATACCCACGGCGGCAATACCGATACCGTACAAACCGAGAGTAACATTGGACAAGTCGAAACCCGAAGCAAACAGATACGAAAGAATAATACCGGCTACCACGGCTATCACGGGAACGGCTGTCGAAATCATACCCAACCCGATACCCGAAATAATTACCGTTGCCGGACCTGTTTTACCACTTTCGGACAACCGTTGGGTAGGACGATAGGACTGCGAAGTGTAATACTCGGTACTACGACCGATAATAATACCCACCAGCAAACCTACCACTACCGAGCCGCCTATCAACGCCCAGTTTTCGAGTTGCAATGCCCACAAAATAACAAATGTGGCCACCACGATGAGTATGGAACTGAGGTTCGTACCGAAAGCCAAAGATTTCAACAAATCTTTCATCTTGGCATCCTCCCGCGTACGTACCGAGAATATACCTATAATAGAGAGCAATATACCCACAGCGGCAATCAACATGGGAGCAATAACCGCTTTCATTTGCATATCTACCTCGCTCGCGCCCATAAAGGCCGCGGCTCCCAATGCCGAAGTGGCCAAAATCGAACCGCAATACGATTCGTACAAGTCGGCACCCATACCGGCCACATCGCCCACGTTATCACCCACGTTATCGGCTATCGTCGCCGGATTGCGGGGGTCGTCTTCGGGAATACCCGCTTCGACTTTACCCACGAGGTCGGCACCCACATCGGCCGCTTTGGTATAGATACCACCGCCTACACGGGCAAACAACGCCTGAGTAGAGGCACCCATTCCAAACGTAAGCATGGTGGTTGTAATCACACATAATTTATGAGCCGGATTCATGGCTTCGGCCGGGATAACCGCGTTAAGCAGGATATACCAAAACGAAATATCGAGAAGGCCCAAGCCTACTACAACAAGTCCCATAACGGCACCGCTACGGAACGCAATTTGCAAACCGCTATTCAACGAAGTTCGAGCCGCATTAGCGGTACGCGCCGAAGCATACGTGGCGGTTTTCATGCCCAAATAACCCGACAGACCCGAGAAAAATCCACCCGTGAGGAAGGCAACCGGAACCCACTCGTTTTGAACTTCGAAACCAAAAGCCATAATCGAAAACAGAACTACCAAAACCAAGAATACCAATCCTACGATTTTGTACTGCTGCCGCAAATAGGACATAGCTCCTCGACGCACATAAAGAGCAATTTTCTTCATCTGAGGAGTTCCCTCGTCTGTTTTCATTAACTGCTTGTAGAAATACCAAGCAAAGAGCAACGCCAGTACCGACGAGATCGGGACAAGCCAAAACAACGTATTTGTCATAGCAAATGATATGATTAAATGAATAATTTTATCAAAACTGGTTAAAGTTAAGTTGGTTTGAATAAATAGCCAAATCTTTTCTATTTAATTAATTTTTCTCCTTGCGAAAAACCTTTATCATAAGGGCTAAAAACAAAATCCAATGCCAAATATTTTAAGGATATTTCTTGGATATTACAATTAAAAAAAATATATTTGTTGAGGTTTCTTTGTTACCCTTTTCTTTACAACACCACGTATGAAAAATAATAATTCGAAGTTCAACTCATTAGGCGGGTTTCCCGATTTGGAATCGTTCAAAGACGAATCGGGGAAATATGGTTATCGCGAACGGAATACCCAAAAAGTCTTCATCGCTCCCCAATTCGATGCCGCCCACTCTTTTCACGAGGGTGTTGCCGTAATAAAACTCGATCATAAATACGGCTATATCGATCGTCACGGGCTGGTGGTCATCAATCTCGTCTATGATTGGGCCAACGCTTTTCACAACGGGTTAGCTATGGTTGAGCGTAACGGCAAATACGGATATATCAACCAAGAGGGCAAAGAAATCGTTCCCATCATTTACGAACATATCGACGATTTCCACGAAGGGCTCGCTCCCGTAAAGTTGAAAGACAAGTGGGGATATGTCGACAATTCGGGGAAGGTAGTTATTCCACCCCGATACGACGACTCATGGTGTTTCAACGAATCGTTGGCCGCCGTAAGGGTAGACGAGAAATGGGGTTTTATCGACAAAACCGGCCGTATGCTCATTCCCCTGCAATACGATTATGCGTGGAATTTCAAAGAAGATGTCGCCGCCGTAAAACAAAACGGCAAATGGGGATTCATCGACAAGGCCGGACAGATATTTCTACCGTTCCTCTACGACGAAGCAGACTCCTTCTCCAAAGGATTTGCCGAAGTGAAAATGGATACCCTATGGGGGGTTATCGACAAAACCGGGACGTGGGTAAAAAACGAAGACTATATCTAACGATCAATCTGCTTCAAAAATAAATAAAGTCCTTACACACGCACAAAGTGTGCAACAGCATTAAATAAAAAAAAGCATTCGATATGTATCGAATGCTTTTTTTATATCCCCATTCCCTTTTTTCAATCCTGCCATAATTCTCCTGCCATCGAGAGAGATATTTGCGACAAATATCACACAGAATCACTTAAAAGCAGGACAATATGTTAGATCTTATTTCAACCGTGCTTCCCTTTTTAGGGAGTCTCTGGCTCTCCCGCAACGAAAGAGAGCAATCGCAACAAGCATTCCAAGAGCAGCAGAATCGCTATCAACAGGATTTGTCGCAACTGAACACCCTGTTCAACCGCACCTATTACGGAAACCTCCTCGACCGTTCCGATGTGAGGGGGTTATTGGGGAACCTGCGCAACCAAATGATGGAGACCACCCAAGAGCTAAAAAACCAAGCAAGCGTCACCGGTGCCACCCCCGAATTGATTACCGCAGTCCAGAAAGCGCAAAACCAAGCCTACGGGAATGCCGTAGGACAAGTGGCGCAACAGGCTACCTCGTGGAAAGAAAACACGCTCCAAAACTACTTGTCGGCAAGGAGAGCGTTAGAAGAATTTTACCGCCCGGTAAAGTCGAACTATATGGGAAATATCTTGGGGAATACCTTCTCCACATTTAATTCCCTAAAAAGTCTATTCCAATAAATCGTTAAAAATTAAAAACTTATGGACAATACAGTTCTTAACTCCGGGGAACAACACCCCCTCATCTCTTCACTGGCCGACTACATGGCCGAAGGGAAAAACTTTTTAGAGGCTTGCCGATTACGGCTCAACGATTTCAAGCGCGAAGAAAACCAAGAGAGGGACCACTCCCGCGAGGAACTCGATACGCTGAAAGAATTTCTCTCTTTACTGAGGTCGCCCGACAGATATGACGACCGAAAATTTGTCGACTTTTGGCTGCCCCCCAAATATACCGATAGAGAGAAACGATTGCGCAACTATTTCCTGTGGTCGTCGTTCACAAACCGCCGCCATGCAGCGAAAAATGCCTGTCCGGCCATTCACGAAGGACGACTGTTAAAAGCCCTGCACGCCGGCCGAAACACTTTCGAACGTAAGCATCACATTTTCAACCTGCTGGTCGCTATGGGCTTTCCTCAAAGACAGGCTTGCATTTTGGCCAAATATCTCGGCAACAAATAAATTCGATAACCTCAAAAAAAACATTCACCGTTATGAATCAGTTGAAAGAAATCTTCCCACAAGGGGGTAATGGCATATATGGTTGGGACTTAGTCAATCCTTATTTGCAAGAAATGTATCGGAACAAGGGTGAAGATGACGAAGAAGATTCCCTCCCCTCATACATTGCGCCGCTACCGGGAGAGAACTCACAACCACAACCGGCCGAACCGAAATACGAACCCGAAATTCCCTTGCAACCCAACTACCCGATAAACCCCGATCCCACCGACGAGGAACCTCGCAAGTTGCAGTCGTTTACCGAAGGGCTGAACTTAGCCGGAAAACGGATTTGGAACGACCTGAAATATTCCCGCGGATACATACAGGATAAATTTTCGGACGACGAAATGTCCGACGCGGCAAACTCGGCCTTAGAGCACTTCCCCGAATATCAGGGTAGCAGCGAGGAACAATTGCAGCATAAAGAAGACTCGCTAAAAAATGAATCGGAACAACCATCGGCCGATCAACCGCGAATAGAACTGAAAGGGTTGCAGGAGTACCGAAATTTACGAAACAAAGGGCTCACCTCCGACGAGATAAATCGCCGGCTCTCCGAAACCGTACAATGGGGAAACGAAGGTCGGCGAATCATGGAAGAGGCCCGAAGTGCCAACAACGCTTTTCCCGAAACCGAAGGCTGGGCTTCCGTAGGGAAATTTGCCGCCGACATCGGACGGGTGGGAATACCGGTTGCCTTAGGGGCCATATCGGCGCCGCTCGGTATAGCAGCCGGAGTCGCCAATGTCTCTTCGTCGGTTGCCGAAAGCTACGCACAGGCTCAAATGGAGCTCGACAATTTCGAAGAGGAAACCGGCAAGAAACTGTCCCAAGCCCAACGCATAGGATATACGGCAGTCTGTATAGGAGCCGATTTCCTGTTCGATACAATTTTACAAAGCCGGTATCTTAAAAACCTGAAATCGGGAGCCAAAAAACAAGCTTCGGATTATTTCAAAAAACACATCATCAAAAATGAAATGGCTCAATCCGAAATAAAACAACTGATGAACCGGCTTTCTCAAACCGATAAATCGGGGATTATCACCGGCAGCCTCAACGACGCGCTTCTCGGAGGGTCGGCCGAAGCGCTCAACTCGGTAGCCCACGATTTGGCACAAACCATCTACAACGAGCCCGAAAATTATCCCACCCTCGAATCGATTCTTAAAAATGCCACTTCGAGCATGATTATGGGCGGCATTACCGGAGGTGTGGTTGGCAGTGCCGGACGAGCGGTGAACCTACGAAGACAAAATGCCCGAAGGAATAAACAGGAGACGACCTCGGTCATCAACCACAATGGATTCACTTACGAAGTGCTCGACTACAACCCCGAAACCCAAACGGCCACGTTACTTTCTCCCGACGGCAAAAGAACCATGCAAATTGAAGATGTCGACCCCGATATGATTCGAACCTACTCTCCCCAAGAGTACAGGGAAACCGAAAGAATTACCAAAGAGATAGACGAACCCGACCTTTTCGGGCCCGTAACCCTCGATTTGGAAAAAGAATTTGCATGGTTAAAAATGTCGACACGGGGAAAATACCGAATGGTTAAGGATTTAGCCGACCGCATGGGACTTGACAATGTAATTATATACGAACATGAATCGGATCTTCCTCCATCTATTTTAGCACAAAAAAGAGGTGGCGGAAAAATTGGAGGCTACCACACCGAAAACAACGGCGACATAGGTATCGTTCTCGACAATGTTCCTTCTTACGCCCAAGTACAACGAGTTCTTTTACACGAAGCCGTAGGACATCGAGGGCTCGATGCCTTGTTTGGCGATTCCTACTTCAAAGACGAATTCCTATTGAATGTTTACCGGTCCATGCCTTCGACATGGAAACTAAGCGGACCTTCGTGGGAAGGTCGCCAAAGAGATGCCGAAGAATATTTGGCCTCACTCGCAAGCGAAGGCATACACACCTCGGCTTGGGCTTCTATTTCTTCCGAGTTGAAAGATTTGCTCCGCATATTCTATCCGGGATTAAAATTCAGCGAAAGGGAGCTTCGCCAATTTCTCGTACGTGCGAAAGATGCTTTAAAACGCGACGATTCTATTTACGAAATGAACCGCAAACTGCGCAACCAGCAACTCTACGAGAAAGATGAGATAGGCCGGCCGCTCATCGAAATCGATAATGAGACCTATCGCAACCTGTGGGAAAACGATCCTGAATGGCAACGATACAAACGATTCTACGACGAAGTTTATGGGAAGGAGGCCAATACCGGCACCGACATAAATTCCGGTAAAGATACCGGCGGCCAATAAAAAAAGATTTGGCCCCGTCTGTCCATCGAATCAGGCGGGGCCAATCATTATCTAAACCAAATTTACCATATTTTATCCGTAGCAAATTTCGCCTTTTTCATTCCGATACTCGTCGAAACTCTTGTTATACTGGGTCATGGCACGCAAGCTCATACCCATGCTCGAGAAACCACCGTCGTGATAGAGGTTCTGCATAGTTACCTTGCGGGTTAAATCGGAGAACATCACAATACAGTAATCGGCACACTCGTCGGCATTGGCATTGCCCAGCGGCGACATACGGTTGGCAAAGTCCATCAACGACTCCATGCCTTTCACACCGCTACCGGCGGTCGTCATCGTAGGCGACTGCGAAATGGTATTGATACGCACATTTTTCTCGCGGCCATAGATGTAGCCGAAGCTACGGGCTATCGACTCCAACAAAGCTTTGGCATCGGCCATATCGTTATATCCGAACAACGTACGTTGGGCAGCAACATACGAGAGAGCCACAATCGAACCGTATTCGTTGATCGCATCCATCTTTTTGGCCACCTGTATCATCTTGTGGAACGATACGGCCGAGATATCCAACGTTTTGGAAAGCATATCGTAATCCAAATCGTCGTACGGACGTTTCTTCCGCACATTCGGCGACATACCGATGGAGTGCAACACGAAATCTATCTTACCGCCCAAAACTTCCATCGAACGGGCAAAAACTCTTTCCAAATCCTCTACACTGGTAGCATCGGCGGGAATAATCTCGGCATTCAGTTTTTCACCTAAGGCATTCACTTCGCCCATACGTACCGCCATAGGGGTGTTCGAAAGTGTAATGATTGCACCCTCTTCTACTGCTTTTTCGGCTACTTTCCAAGCGATGGACATATCGTTCAACGCACCGAAAATAATACCTCTTTTTCCTTTTAATAAGTTATAACTCATACTATTTATTTTTAGGCTCATTCTTGCACAGTTTACACAAGATTGTGCCGTTTTGCGGCTGTAAAGATAGATACTTTTTTTTAATTGCAAAACAAAAATCCTCCATTTTGAAAACTCGACATTGCAATTTCTAAATTTCTAAACGCCTCTATAAAAGTTTCGGCACATCACTACCGGCCCGTTTTACCAACAATCAGGTTCCATATTGAAAATAGATTTCATTTCTTTATTACTTTTAGAAGAAAATATGCCGGTTGTATCGAAAATTTATCGTTATATTTGTATCGTGATTAACTAAATAATAATTTTTCATATAAACACAAAGCCATGAGTAAACCATATGTTGTAGGTATCGATATTGGCGGTACCAATACAGTATTCGGGATTGTCGATGCCCGCGGTTCCATTTTAGCCACAGGCTCTATTAAGACTCAAAAATATACCGAAATTACAGACTATGTAAACGCTCTGCACGAAGAACTGTCGCGCCTTTTGGCACAGGAAAACGTGACCGACCAAATTGCCGGAATAGGCATAGGTGCTCCCAACGGAAACTATTTTACGGGAAACATCGAGTTTGCGCCCAACCTTCCGTGGAAAGGGGTAATTCCTTTGGCTCAAATGATCCGCGACAAATTCAATATCCCCGTAACCATCACCAACGACGCCAACGCTGCGGCTATCGGCGAAATGACCTACGGCGCCGCTCGCGGTGTAAAAGATTTTATCATGATTACGTTGGGTACAGGCGTAGGTAGCGGTATCGTCATCAACGGACAGATGGTTTACGGCCACGACGGTTTTGCCGGAGAATTGGGTCATGTGATCGTCCGTCGCGGCAACGGCCGTTTGTGCGGTTGCGGTCGCACCGGCTGTCTCGAAGCCTACGCTTCGGCTACGGGTGTAGCCCGCACGGCTCGCGAATTCCTCGAAGTGCGTAACGATGAGTCTACGCTGCGGCATTTGCCTATTCAGGAAATCACATCGAAAGATGTATACGACGCTGCTGTTTCGGGCGACAAACTGTCGCAGGAGATTTTCGAATACACCGGGACAATCTTGGGCGAAGCATTTGCCGATTTCGTTGCATTTTCGAGCCCCCGCCTTATTGTCCTCTTCGGTGGTTTGGCCAAATCGGGCGAATTGATCATGCGTCCTATCCGCGAAGCCATGGAAAAAAATCTGCTTCCTATCTATAAAGGAAAAGTCAAAATCGTCCTTTCGGAATTGAAAGAGAGCGATGCGGCCGTACTCGGCGCCAGCGCACTGGGTTGGGAATCGAACTAACAACCAATATGCCTCATAAACAACGGGGGTTGCTTTCGTAAAAGCAACCCCCGTTTGTATCTATATAAATATTATCCTATCGGACAGCTTGCAACGCCTCGTGCATAGCCGCAGCCGCACGACGGCCATCGCCCATAGCCAAAATCACGGTCGCACCCCCGCGCACAATGTCGCCTCCGGCATAAATATCGGCAATAGACGACTGCAACGTATCGGCATTAACCACGATTGTTCCTTTCGGCGTCACTTCGAGCCCATCAATCGCATTGGGCACCAATGGGTTGGGCGATACGCCCACACTTACAATCACCTCGTCGATTTCGACAGTCTCGATGGCTCCGGGAATAGGCACCGGCGAACGGCGACCCGAAGCATCGGGCTCGCCCAACTCCATTTTTTGGAGCTTCATGGCACACACACGTCCCCGCTCATTACCGATATACTCGATGGGATTATGCAGGGTAAGAAACTCTACACCCTCCTGCTTGGCATGGTGTATCTCCTCCTTACGGGCAGGCATCTCCTCCTCGGAACGACGATAGACGATCATCGCCCGCTCGGCACCCAACCGGCGAGCCGTACGCACCGAGTCCATCGCCGTATTACCTCCGCCAATTACAGCTACCCGATGTCCTTTGTACACCGGCGTATCGCTCTCGGGATTGGCGGCATCCATCAAATTTACCCGCGTGAGGTATTCGTTACTCGACATCACTCCGTTGAGATTTTCGCCCGGAATATTCATAAACCGAGGCAATCCGGCGCCACTGGCCACCATAATGCCCTTGAAACCCATTTCGTGCAAATCGTCGTACGAGAGGGTCTTGCCCACGATACAATCGCTCACAAACTCTACCCCCATACGGCGAAGGCTTTCGATCTCGACATCGACAATACGGTTGGGCAACCGAAACTCCGGGATTCCGTATTTCAACACCCCTCCAATCTCGTGCAACGCCTCGAATACCGTAACGCGATAGCCTCGCTTAGCCATGTCCCCGGCAAACGACAATCCGCACGGCCCCGAACCTACTACGGCTATCTTCATTCCGTTATCGGGCTCCATATCGGGCAAAGCCACCTCGCCCGACGCTTGCTCATAGTCGGCCGCAAAACGCTCCAAATAGCCTATGGCAATGGGCTCTTTTTTCAACTTTTGCAAATAAAAGCACTTCGATTCGCACTGGCGCTCCTGCGGGCATACCCGTCCGCACACAGCCGGCAGGGCGCTCGTCTCCTTCAACGTGCGCGCCGCCGCAAGAAAATCGCCCCGCTCTATATTCTTGATAAATTTGGGGATATTGATCTCCACCGGACAACCCGTCATACAAAGGGGTTCCACGCAATCGAGGCAGCGGGTTGCCTCCAAAACAGCCTGCTTGCGGGTAAGACCGCAATTCACCTCCTCTTTGTTGGTTACCCGGTAAGCCGGGTCGAGTTCGGTCATCTTCACCCGGGGTATATCGGTACGCTCCTTCGCTTTTTTACTTTTTCGCAGCTCTTCCCGCCACTGTTCGGCACGCTGGGCCGATAACACTTCCTTATTCATACGTCTAACAACTCCTCTTCCTTTTTATTCCACATCTTTATACGACGACAGCCGCATGAGCATCTCGTCGAAATCGACTTGATGGGCGTCGAACTCCGGCCCGTCGATGCACACGAATCGGGTCTTTCCCCCCACCGTAATACGGCAGGCACCGCACATACCGGTACCATCGACCATAATCGTATTGAGCGAAGCCACCGTGGGGATATTGTATTTTTGGGTCAACAGCGAGACGAATTTCATCATCACCGCCGGGCCTATGGTTACACACAAGTCGACTTTCTCACGATTGATAACCGACTCCACGCCTTGTGTCACCAAACCCTTGTTGCCATACGAACCGTCGTCGGTCATGATAATGACCTCGTCGGAGTGCTCGCGCATCTGCTCTTCGAGAATAATCAACTCTTTGGTACGGGCTGCCAGCACGGTAATTACCCGGTTGCCGGCCGCCTTCATAGCCGCTACGATAGGCAACAGCGGGGCACACCCCACACCGCCGCCACAGCACACCACCGTGCCGAAATGCTCGATATGGGTCGCTTTGCCCAACGGGCCTACCACATCGGTAATGTAGTCGCCGGGATTGAGGGCGCACAACTTGGACGACGATTTGCCCACCGCTTGCACCACCAAAGTAATTGTTCCGGCCTCGACATCGGCCGCGGCTATCGTGAGGGGAATGCGCTCGCCCTTCTCGCCTACCCGCACAATTACAAAATGACCTGCCTTGCGAGCCCGGGCAATGAGGGGAGCCTCTACCACAAACTTCACCACTTTCTCCGAAAAGTGTTCTTTCGCTACAATCTTATTCATGATATATCTTTATAATCGCTATTTCACATTCAAACTACCTGCAAAGATAGCACAAACCCCATGCAGAGGCAAGGGTAGCGCTCGTTCTCCCGATAGATGTTTTCAAAAATCTATACAAATATGATAATTTTTTAATTAAATATACCATTTCGAATGTATTTTATTTCATTTTTCCACCCAAAAGCACCGATTAACTTTCACCTTGCCCGGTTTCTACCGGGTGGCGCTCTCACCCTGCCGCCTCGCCGTCCCGGTCATTCCGCGCGGCGACGCGGAATCCATAAAGCCTCGGAGAGGGAATGCCCATAAAAGAGAAGACCTCCAAATCGCCCTTGACTGGACCCCGCAGCGAGTGTGGGGTGACACTACAAAAAAAGAGCCACCTGTTTGGTGGCTCTCTTCATACATTTATAATCTATTTTGATTATTCGCCTATTTTGTAAGCGGTTAAATCGCGCAAGCCAGGAAGGCCATAAACTCCTGTTCTATTTCCTTGTGCATAAATAAACGTACCTATTCTTTCAGGATGCCCTTCCAGTTTGACAGCGTCTTTAAACTCTGTAATATCACCAATTCTTACAAGCAGACATTTAGAGCCATCTGTTTCATTGGCATCATCAGCAATAAATACCACATTGTATCCTGTAAATTCAGTTGCACCATTCCACTCTACACTACCCGAAGCCTGAGCACTTCCAAATGAATCGAAATTTGTTCCTCCTCCAGCATTCGGAGCCTTCAAAGTACCTACAATATAACCTTTCACACTTGCTACACCTGTCGATTGCGCCAAAGCATCGGCAACGCTCAAAGCCGTTGACCAATCTACATCGGTACCGGGAGTATCGGGGGTATCGGTACCACCGGATTCACCCATATAGTGTTCAACTTGCGAACGGCCAAAAGCGAAGTCGTCGATACAATAAGTGGTTGAATTAGATTTACCACCTTGTGCTTGGTAACGGAAAGCAACATAAACCACATCACCTTTACCTTCGAGGCTAATGTCACCCGAAGCTACCCAACCTTTGAAAATTTCATTAGGAGCAGGGCTATTGTCCGGTGTTGCTAAAACTACATTCAATTTCTCTTTGCTTGAAGCTGTCGATTTAGGCTCATTAAGTACATATACTTCGAGCGAAGTAGTGGTATTCCAGTAAGCAAACTCACTATAAAACGAAAATACTTTCTTGGGAGCATCTTTTACATTCAAGGCAGGAGTAATCATCCACCATTCGTACGTCTTACCGGCATTACCGTCCTTACTGTCGTGAGCAGTAGCGTAAATATATTTTTCTTTTATACCTGTCGAGCTACTGGTAAAGGTTTTGCTTTGCCAAGTGCGATCATCATCGGCCGGCGAAATGATTTCGTGTGTCCAACCCGGGCACAACTCATTAATGGGGGTAAATTCAGCCTCGATGTTATTAAACTGATAAATAGTATCGGTAATCATTACACTCGATCCCGTATCACCATCACCATCGCCACCACCCAAACCGGGCAGAGGATCATCTTCGGTATTCGAACAAGCCGAGAAGCCGGCAACCGTCATGGCTGCCATAAAAATCCATGCAAATTTTCTCATTTTTTTCATATTTAAATTTATTTGAGGTTATAGTTTTTTTTACTGATTATTGGGGAAATTCAAATCCTTCGAGGTCGGCAAAGGGAGTATCGAGCGAACGAATGGTCAACTGAAAATCTCCCGGATATGCCTCGTTATCTTGGAACCAACCTACAATAGCGGTAATATCACCTTTGTTATCCTCTCCGAAAACGGGGAGACGACGGTCGGCAAAACGGGCATATTCGCTGGTCGAGATACACACCATCGTGGTATTTCCGCTACCGTCGGCTATCTCACGCGAACGAGGGAACCCAACGTTGTATTTTTTGTTAGTATCATAGGTACACGGAGCAAAGGTGGGGTTCAAGGCATATTTGGCCAAAGCGGAGGTTACTCCCTGTCCGTCGGAAGGGAAGGGAAGCACTTCGCTGTTGAGTTCCTTACCGTCCGAATCCTTACCGGTAAAATAGGCATTCTTGATTTTCACGATTTTGAAATAGCCATATTTATCCAACTCGGTAATCTGTTTCAAAGTCATCTCCTCCACCACGATTTTATCGGGATCGGGATTGCCAATCTTTTGGATATGTTTCATAGCCAGCGTATAGGGAATACGTCCCGGCTCTTCGCGTATCTTGTTGTCGTTACGATATCCGCGTACGCCCAATTGAGCCGCACCGGCATAACGGCCCAATACCAATCCGTTGCAGCGAATGGCTACGACCTGCCCGATGGGCAACATACCCGACAAACTACCGGCGTCGACCGACACTTTCAGGCAGGTGTGGTCGTCTTCGAGACTTTGAATAATAAAGTATTTATACACGTTGCCGGCACGGTCGTCGGTAATAATGCGCCCATGCACCACAATATCGTTTTCCGAATCGATTGTGTCGATCGTAAACAGCCCCTCTTTGGTATCGTAACTCTCGATAAGGTCTTTAATAGTTGCCGTTTGAGCCCACATCTCAGCACTCCCCTCGGAAACGGTTGCAATCTCCTCGGGTATGGCATCGAACTCTTTCTCACACGCCGTAAACATCGCTAAGGCGAACAGTACGGCTCCGATATATTTCAGTTGTTTCATATCGCTTGAATTGTTTAATTAAAATTTGAAACCTACGTTGAGGAACATATTGAAGCCCCAAGCATAATAATACTTGTTGGGGAATTTGTCCACCGATTGAATATCCTTTGTCACGCTCTTGTTGTCGCGGCTTACACGACCTTGTTGATAACCACCGGTAATCATATCGGTGTTGTTAAGGATATTATTGAGGCTAAGGTTGATGTTAAGTTGTTGCTTACGGTTGTTGAGATAGATGAGTTTACCGATCGAAGCGTCGAGCATAAACCCTCCTTTGAGTTTCTCTTGCGAACCGATCATCTCTTTTTGGTTATAAAGTTTCACGATGTCCGCCCCGTTATTAGTCGATGTATTTTGCAATAATACCGGTTTTCCGCTTGTTTCGTCAAAGCCCCATACCATCTTGGTTTGACCGTTTTTATCGATACCGATGATACGATAGCCGTTGTAGTATTGTTCCAAACCTACTTCGTTGGGATAGCGACCTCCATACATATTCATGTGTGTGAAACGCGAAGGCGAGAAGTCGAGGTAGTTGTTGTCGAAATACGACAGGGTAATATCGGCAAACCACATCTTGGGGTGGAAGTAGTCGAGCGTGATGCTGGCCGCCAGTTGCGGGCCGTTGCTCACGTGGAGGCCTTCGGTGTAAACCCGTTCGGTAAAGTCGGTCGAGGCTGCACGACCATCGACGATTTCGGGCAATTGCTCGGTAAAGAGGTTCATACCGTTCTCGGCGCTCATCGTACCCCAACAGTTGTTGGTATATTTATAGCTGGCGTATGTTCCGGCAGCCGACAAGGTGAAGCTGCTGTTGAGTTTCACGCTCACACCGGCCTCGACACCCATGTGGCGTTTGTTCACGCCCGAAAGGGTGTGGTTCACATAGGTACGGAACTCGTCGTGGTAGTAACCCGAACTTTCCACTCCGTCGCGGAATTCGGTAAAGAATGCCGTTACACGTCCTTTTACAATAGGAGTATTCAGTTGATAGGTCAAATCGCCCGAGAATACCTTCTCCGATTTCAACCCTCTGATATGGGTATCCTTGATACGGGGTGCTACATAAGAATATCCTGCCAACGGGGCTCGCGTCTCGGCCAGCGCATTGAACGACAAGCGATTGCGGCCGTCTATCTTATACACGATACCGGCTTTCACGCTGGGGTCGACAAAGTACAGCATCTTGCCGAATCCTTTGGATTGTACCCCAATTACCTCGGCACGACCGTTACGCATCAAACCTTCGCGTTGGAACGAAGTATAAGACAGGCGGGCTGCATAGTAAATGTCGAACAAGGGCAATTTCCAGTCGTTTTGGGCAAATACCGAAGCATTGATTATGTGCATATTGTAATTGTAGCCGAATACGTCGCCTTTGTGAACCGCCTTGTTGGGGTTGTCGATATCGTTTTGGATAATGTCGAGGTTGTCGGTAAAGTCACGCTCGGCAAACTGGTCGATGTCGATCCATTGATTACCGCCCAACAGGTCGTCTACCGTTTTGTAGTGCATACCTTTGGCATACTTGGCTTCGAGACCGGCGGTAAGTTTAAGTTTACCGTTCAACTGGTTGGTATAAAGGAAATTCAAAGGAATCTCCATCAAATCGTTGTGACGGCGTTCCAAAATGTACTTGGCGCTACCGTTGGGATTTATAGCGTTGTTGGTATAGTTGGCGCTATACATGGCGTTCCAGTTGATTTGGGTAATATTGGGATCGCCGGCACGCCACAGATCGGCCAATTGGTTGGCAAGGTCTTTATTCACCTCGCCGTAATAAGCATTGTAAGTATCGTCGGGGCCGTTTACTCCCAATTGGTAGTATTGCCAACTGGGCAAGTTACGGTAGTAGTCGGGACGGGGGTCGGGCGCATTATAGAACGAAATGGCCGAGTTGCTGTACATACTGTAATGGAAACCGGCACCGGCCGACAGATTGCTGTGGTCGTCGATTTTCCAATCCCAGTTGAAAATAGCAGTGGGGTCGTAGCTGTGAACAATACGCGAGTTGCGTTTCTCGCCATTCTGATAGCCCCAGTAGGGATTGTAATAAATACCCCGGTAATCATACACCTCTTGCGAAACGGCGGCCGACTGTGCCCGCTTGGTAGGTGCCCCGAAAGTAGTCAAGGCAAAACGGTGATCGCCCAAAACTTTTTCGGCGGCGAGGAAATATCCGAACGAATTGTAGAATGTACCTTCGGTGCGTCCCTCGTCGGCCCAACGATAAACAACCGATCCCGTGAAGGCCCAACCGTTGTCCATGATTCCGGTCGAGTGAATGGCTTGACCACGCAATTTATAAGCCCGGTTGGTATAAGCGGCATTCACGTTGGTACCGGCGGCATAGCTGGTTGCCCGCGTATTAATATTGGTGGTTCCTCCCAGTGCACCGTAAGCATAACCGGGCATCTCCGAACCATTGACAGCATCTTTATTCCGCATGGCGTTGTTCAACCCGCCGAGGCTCGAATAGTTGAAACGTCCACGTTCCAAATCGTTGAAATTAATCCCGTTGATATACGTCGACGACTCCCGTTGCTCATATCCCCGCACGTTGAAGCGCATGGGGCTGTACGAATAGCTGGCGGCTTGCAGATACACATCGTCGGCAGCGCCCGACAAATAAGAGGCCGACTGGGAAGCGGCACTGCCCTCGTCGTCAAACATCGACTCGTCGAGTTCGAAAATATTATCTTCAAGAGCTTGTTGGTTAAGCAAATTAGTAGCTTTTTTAGGCATTAAGGAAACATCCAGTGTATTGGTCCCCTCGCCTACTACATAATCGACAGAATAAG
The DNA here is from genome assembly GCA_019114445.1 of Candidatus Barnesiella excrementigallinarum. Taxonomy (GTDB): domain Bacteria; phylum Bacteroidota; class Bacteroidia; order Bacteroidales; family Barnesiellaceae; genus Barnesiella; species Barnesiella excrementigallinarum. Next base: position 15,666 of record DXFL01000014.1, on the reverse strand, counting down.
CTTTATAATCGGCTGCTGTAAAAACAACAACCACAGCTCCTTCTTTCACTTTCTTCAATTCGAATTTTCCATCGAAATCTGTTACTGCCGACACTTTCCGTATCGCCACTTTTACATTGGCAACCGGCTTGTTTGTTTCATAGTCAACAACAACGCCTCTCACCGTCGCTGCCTGCACCCATGCCGGCACAAGGAGAAGCAATGCCATTAATAACCATAGTTTACGATTCATTACATCAAAGGTTTAATTATATACTGTGTTTACATTTTCGTTCCTGCCCGTGTTTTTCAAAGAGGGAAAGGAATTTGCAAATTAAAAGATTATTTTTCATTAAACAAATATCTGACAAAGGAATATTTCATTACAATCGTGTTAAATTGTAACCTCTCTCAAAATCGATTTTACCCTACAAAATGCAAGTAGTTGATACAGAATAATTAAAATAAAAGCCCTTTCTTCTTTCACTCTGCCAGTTTACCATTCGCACATCACCCCCCAATACATAAAAAAAAAGACCAAGCACTGACAGTTTGTTACCTTTCAAACAGACAAAGAGAAAAAGCGAATTTTTCGTATAACAAAATGATTATCAATAAAAAGGCAATCACTGAGCCATCACATCGGTCTCCCGAACCTCAAAATTTTACCCATCACCTCCACGATTTTATCTTCAAAAATTTCGCATTTTTGGCAAATTAAAGTATCTTGCACCGCTTTTAATTGTTGACAGAAATTTTTCAAAAACACAAAATCCACACAAGCTATGAAAAAAATAGGACTGTTGCTACTCGCTGTATTTCTGTTAGGCTCTACCGTTTCACAAGCTCAAAACCAAAAGAAACAGTATGCCCTTTATGCCGTAGCATTTTACAACCTCGAAAATCTATTCGATACCATCAACAACCCCAGTACAAACGACGAAGAGTTCACTCCCTCGGGGTCATACCGCTGGGGTGGATTGAAATACCGCAACAAACTCCATAATTTGGCTCATGCCATAAGTTGCTTTGCCACCGACGACAATAGCCCTTTCAAACTGAAAAACGGACCGGCTGTTATCGGTGTGTCGGAAGTAGAGAACCGCCAAGTGCTGGAAGACCTGATCAAAACCGGCAAATTGGCCGACCGTAACTACGGAGTGGTACACTACGACTCGCCCGACGCCCGCGGTATCGATGTGGGCCTTATCTACGACAAAGACCAGTTCACCCTCGAATCGAGCAGCAGCGTACGGTTACACGCCCCCGAATTCCCCACACTGCGCACCCGCGACCAATTAGTGGTTTCGGGACAATTGGCCGGCGAGCGTGTACACTTTATCGTAAACCACTGGCCCTCGCGACTGGGTGGAGAAAAACAGTCGAGCCCCAAACGTGAAGCGGCTGCCGCCCTTACCAAACATATTGCCGATTCGCTCTTGGCTGCCGACCCCAACTCGAAAGTCTTCATCATGGGCGACCTTAACGACGACCCCAACAACAACAGTTGTAAAATCGTATTGGGTGCCAAAAAGAGACAAGAAGAGGTAAAACCCGGCGGATACTTCAACACCATGTGGGAAATGTTCGACCGCGGCATAGGTACCCTCGCCTACAACGGGGCTTGGAACCTCTTCGACCAAATTATCATCTCGGCCAACCTCGTCGGGAAAGACCGTTCGACGTTGAAATATATTCGTTCCGAAGTATTCAATCGCGACTTCCTCAAACAAAAAGAGGGTAAATACAAAGGATACCCCTTGCGTACCCACGCCGCAGGCGTCTATCTAAACGGGTATAGCGACCACTTCCCCACCCTCATTTACCTGGCCAAAGAGGTAGAATAAGCATTAAAAACCAAACCGTATGATACGAAAAGGAGCCGCAGGTTCACTGCGACTCCTTTTGTTTATATTCCACTCTTTCTTTCAGAATACAATACGGCGAGCCACCCGCTGCCTGCCCGACGAAAGTGCTACAATATAGATTCCATGAGGATAAGCCGTCATCGGCAAAACAGCCTGTGTCTGCCCCGATAAATAGTCGCACCAAAGCACACGCCCCGAAAGGTCGAGCAGCTCCACCACCTCGAACAACCCTTCGGGAAAGAGTACCTCAACCCGATCGTCGTAACGGGCAATACGCCAACTGTCACTATCGATTTCGTCCACCCGGCTGTAACAAGGATCGTTCGCGGCATCGGCCGTTTCATACTCAACTGTCCCGTCTGGGGCCTTCACGTAAACCAGTCTGTCCTGTGTATCCAAACCGCCCACATCGGTCGAGCAACCCGGACGCAACCAATCGCCTTCTTCTACTCCTAGACCTTCGATCCACAACACTTTACCATCGGACCAAAAACGCTGGCGAAGGCTGGCACCTACCTCGATCGTATCGATTTTGCTGACAACCGATGAAACCGACTTCAAAGCGATCCAGTCGAAATGGGTGACAGTCTCTCCCGGCTTCACCCCAAAATCATAAAGTAAATACTCTTGGTTGTACAACGCCTCGACAGGCATAAGCGATTCGTTAAAAACAATGTACACCTTCTTGTTTGCCTCGCGTACAAAAGCAAGATTCTCATCGGCAGTGGCTTCGCAAGCCTGATACGTATAAAACTTTTTATACGCTCCACCATTCACTACCGTATCGCCCTGTATCAAATTGCGATAATAACTCTTACCGAACAACTGCTGGGAATATCCCCATTCGACACCATCGCGCACCAAAGGTACATACTCGTATTCGGCCGACTGCGCCCATGCTATTATACCGAAAAGAAAGGCCAATAAAGAAATTTTTCGCATAACTATTATACAATATTTGAGTTAAGGTTAATGTTTCATTGGGTAAATGTACGCCATATTCTTGAATATACCTACTCTCACCTTTATCTTTTTTATATAACCCATCGGCTCTCTTTTCAAACAAATCGTCGCCAAACATTGCGTTTATCATTCGTTTGGCGTTACTTTGCAAAGATTTTTCCAAAAAGGTACTGTTCATGTCCCCAAAAGCAAAGACCTATATGTTGCCTACCGCTATGATCAGCGGAAGTTTATGCGGATACCTGTTTCCCGATTTTACGGCTTATTGGGCTACTCTGCTGGCTCCTCTGCTCATCTTTGCGATGTTGCTGGTCACCTACTGTAAAATATATGTATCCGAATTGCGTATAAAGCCTCTGCACATCGGACTACTTGCCATACAAATCGGGGGTGGGTTAATCGTATTCGGAGCCCTCTACTTTTGGGATCCCATCATTGCCGAGGGGACATTCATCTGTATCTTCTGTCCCACGGCCACGGCCGCTCCGGTCATCACCGGTATGTTAGGAGGGCGTGTCTCTACCCTTGTCTCGTACAGCCTGTTAAGTAATATGGCGGTTGCCCTGCTCTCGCCGGTCATATTCTCGTTTATGGGACTGCACGCCGAGATTTCGTTCGTCGACTCGTTTATTACCATTTGCAGCAAAGTGCTTCCGTTGCTTATTCTCCCTTTGGGGATAGCCCTTATTTTACAGCACTATTTCCCAAGAGCATATCTCACTTTGCACAATCGGCAAAGTATCTCGTTCTATATGTGGGCTATTTCGCTTTTTCTCGTGGTAGGTAAAGCGGTCACCTTCATCATCGAGCAAGGCCGGGAGGCCATTCCGCTCGAAATTGCCATTGCCTTTCTTTCGCTCGTCGTATGTGTGGGACAATTCTATTTGGGACGAAAGATAGGAGGCAAATACAATGACAAAATTGCCGGCGCACAGGGATTGGGACAGAAAAACACCGTATTGGCCATTTGGCTGGCGCTCACCTACCTCTCGCCCATCACCTCGATCGGGCCGGCATCGTATATCATTTGGCAGAACAGTATCAACAGTTTCCAACTCTATTTGAAGGAGAAACGGACATCGGGCCATCTCAAATAACGAACCGTCTCACCGTTGCATAGGAAATGACCGGGGTCAATCGGCCGACTCGTCGCTGCCGGCTGCCGGCAAATTCTTTTTGGCTTTCACCCCCATACTTTTGAGTTTCTCCACGCGGCCTATCAAATTGCCCGATCCGTTTTTCAACTTCTTCATTGCCTCGGTATAAGTTGTATTAACCGTTCCCAGCGACTTGCCTATCTTCTCCATGTCCTCGACGAAGCCTGCAAATTTGTCGTACAGTTTGCCCCCCTCCTCGGCAATATCTATCGCATGGCGGGTCTGTTTGTCGCGTTGCCACAAATCGGCTACCAATTTCAAGGCAGCAATCAGGTTTGTCGGACTTAGAAGCAAAACCCGCTTCTCATAGGCATACTGCCACAGGGCATGGTCGGCTTGCATGGCCGCCAAATAAGCCGCCTCGTTGGGTACGAACATCATCACATGGTCGCCCTTTCCCACATAATCCTGATAACTCTTGCCAGCCAGCTCGTCGATATGTTTTTTGACCGAAATCAAATGCTGTTTGAGTGCAGTGGCCGCCTCGTCGGGAGTCTCGGCATTTACATAATTGACATAGGCCGTGAGCGACACTTTCGAGTCGATTACCATTTGATGCTCTTCTCCTCCCGGATAACGAATAATCACATCGGGTCGCATTTTACGTCCATCGGCACTTTGCAACGTATGCCCATCGTCGTCGCGTAAAGTCTCTTGGATAAAATACTCGCGATCCCGTTCGAGCCCCGATTTTTCGAGGATACTCTCCAAAATCATCTCGCCCCAATCGCCTTGTATTTTAGAATCGCCACGCAACGCCTGAGAGAGTTGTTTCGCCTCTGCACCTATCGACTCGCTCCGCTCGACCAACTCCTTAATCTGCTCTTTCAAGGAGAATCGTTCGCGAGCCTCGTTGTTATAAGTCTCTTCGACCGTTTTTTTGAATCCCTCCAACCGCTCTTTCAAAGGATCGAGAATTTCGGACAAACGAGCGTGATTGATTTCGGCAAAATTTTTCGATTTTTCCTGCAAAATATCATTTGCCAACACCTTAAACTCGTTATTCATCTCCTGTCTGATACGCTGCACCTCCTGTTTCTGTACAGCGATATTCTCGGTAAGCATTCGATTTTCGGCCTGTAAATCGGCCTTCTCGCGTATCGACTTTTCCTGCTCCCGGGTAGCCAAATCGAGTTGGGTCTGCATCTCGGCCAACCGGGTTGTCAGACTTTTCGCCTGTGCCTCCAAGACACCAACGTGCACTTTCATTTCGGCCAGCTCGTTCTCGCGTTCGAGCAAAGTTTTCCGCCACACCTTCCGTCGAGAGGCATATACAACGCCACATATCACACCTCCCACACACAAGGTAACCATTATCGATAAAAATACCTCTGTCATCTTTTCTGTTTTTGGATGCTCAAAAATAATATTTTTTTACGATTATTCCTTTCTCCCGAATCAAAGCTTGCAGTTACCAACCACAATCGTACCGACACACTCCGCCCCATTCCCGCTCCCCAACAGGACGGAATACCCAATTCCCAACAGAAAATAAGAAAAGCCCGGGTTGGCGGGAACGATGTAGAAGGGAGGGGAACAAGTAACCGTTCCCGCTCTCCGGGCAAATAGATATTTCATTCGACCCAATTGACTTCTCGACAATTCATATACATTGCTATAATCCTCACAAACAAGAATTTATCTATTTAATTAATAGTCAGCGCTACATTTATGACTCCCATACAACTCGGTTACACATAAAACCAATAGCGATTGCCCGTTACATTTCGGCAGTCACATCGTCGCCATCAATATCGTTCCAATCGGTAATAATAGCCGTAACCTGCTCCATACCGTTTGGCGTTTCGAGCTCACCTGTTATCTGATAACCTGTTGTCATATTACTGTTAAATTGAGCCATCGCCTCAGACAGATCGACTTCGGTACGCTGCGTGCGATTAGCATCCACAAAAACAATATCGAGTACCAATGTTTGCACAGGACCCATTGTCCCCAACAAACGGGCATCCGCAATAAGTTTATCTCCCTCACGAGTGAACGTCAAAACTGTGGAGGTCGCCTCACCCGAAAGGGCCTCTTTTTCCATATCGAAAGCACCGGCAATACCGCTGAGGGTTCCTGTCACCGACTTTATCAATTCGGGACGTCCCTGCGTAACGGCAATCTCAAAAAGCAGATCGCGAACACGAGGGCTCAACGGCAATTCTACCCGAAGGGTATCATCGGGAATCACTTCCACCTGTCGACACGCCGTATATAAATAACCCGGCATGGAGATAACGGGAGCCGAACCCGAACGCGATTCATCGGTCGAAGCATTCACACGGGCAATACGCCCATCGAACGAAAAGCCCTCGGCCCTGTTATACGCCACCAAACTATGCGATCCCGGTGTAATCAATACAGGATAGACAAAGGGAATACCGGTAATATCGGACGGTTGCCCGTCTATATCGGCCACATACTTGCCCGACGATATTCCATCAATAACAATGGCCACAGCACCTTTATCGGGATGCGGGGTATTGTAGAGCGTATCTTTCACGCAAGAGGAGTACAGCAACATTGTCGCCATTCCCCAAACCGGTATATATCTTTTTCTTTTCCTTCTTCCACTGAAAAAACGATACCTAAAAATAGTAAAAAAATGGGATAATCCTATTTTATTAGCCCTAAAAAATTCAAGGTTTTATAAAAAAATACCAAAATGCATCAACATCGCCCGCTCATTTTGTCGATAGAGCAAATTTTTGTCGATAGAGCAAATTTTATTGACCCTGCTTAATTAAAATAACCCGCATTGATATAACCCGAAAGATTGGTACGGAATATTAGGGTTGATTATTCCCTCTGCCACTCAATAGACACAACACACTTTTATCAAAGGCAAGAAAAATTTACAGGTATTCAAGTGTGGCGGCAACAATCCAGCCGCTGTGCAAATTCACCGATTTGCAATAACAGAAATTTATCACACCCTTCTTTATAGTCCCCCCATTTTTAAGTCCGCAATAATTTCCTTGTATGGGCTTTTATAGCTATATTTGTAAATATAAATAAAATTTCAAGCCATGAAATTAGGTGACGTATGGTTTTCGGCCATCACCGAAGCCGAAGAGAACGACCGCATGATTATCGTCTCGGGACGGACCGAAATCGAACCTTTTATCGAATCGGGGAAATTCAAAGAACGCGTAGAAATTACCTGGCGGTACGAAGGTGACAGCAAGGGTATGCCCGACGAAACGACCGGGAAATTGATGGAAGAGGCGCAAACTGCCTTGAAACGAGCTATGGAGAAGGACAAACTGGCTATCTTTACCGGAATCTATACCGGCGACGGTGAGCGTACGTGGGTATTCTATACTCGCAATATTCCCGCGTTCGGCCGTACACTCAACGAAGCGCTTGCACCCTTCGAAACCCTGCCCCTCTCTATTTACACCGAGAAAGATCCCGAATGGAACGAATACAAAGAGATGTGCGAATTACGAGGGCAAGACAACGATGAGGAGTTCGAATAATAAGCTGGGAATCAACACTTTTTCATCTGTATACAACCGCGTGTTTCAATTGGCAATCGTCGTCCTTGCAACGGAATTGATTGTCGCGTGCTCGCGCGGCGACCATGAACCGGCATATCGCTCGACCGTGATCGTAACCGAACCGGGCTCGCTCGCCGAAATCGTTCCTCCTAACCAACGAGAGAAGGTTACGACGTTAACGATAGAAGGGTATTTAAACGGCGACGACATCGCCTACATACGCCAAATGCCCGAACTCCGAGAGTTAAATTTAGAAAAAGCCATACTCCCCAACAACCACCTCCCCCCAAACGCCTTTTCGAGCCACAAGAGATTAGAATCGGCCATACTACCCTCGTCGCTCGATTCGATAGGAGATTCGGCATTCCGATGGTGCGAACGGCTACAATCGCTCTACTTACCCTCGACCCTTATCTCCATAAGCCCCTATGCCTTTGCCGGCTGCGAAAACCTGCACGATATAGACCTCCCCGCTTCTCTGCGGCACCTCGGCAAATATGCCTTCTCGGGCTGCAAAAGTTTACTCCTCATAAATATCCCGTCCACGCTCACAACCATAGACGAATATACATTCTACCGGTGCGCAAGCCTTGCCGAAATAAATATCCCCTACAATATCCGACAAATAGGATACAAGGCATTCTCGGGGTGCAGCCGGTTACGGGCCATTCGCATACCCTCGACGGTAGTGTATGTAGGAATAGCCGCATTCGAAGATTGCATAGAGTTAACCGATATTTCATGGCCAACCAGCCTCACCCGAATCGAATATCAAACCTTTGCCGGCTGCCTGAGCCTCACCACCATCACCCTGCACAGCAAACTCACTGCAATCGGCAATTATGCGTTCGACGGTTGTAAAAACCTCGTCGAGATACACTCCCAAAACAACACCCCTCCACAAATCGGGGAAGGGACATTCCGCAGTGTAAACCGCAAGGCTTGCCGCGTAGTCGTTCCGTCGGAGCGTGCCCGAAAAAGCTACAATACAGCCCTCTATTGGAGTGAGTTCACCATCTATGTAGAATAAATTAGAAAGGTGGCTATTGGGTGGGGAAGGAATTAAACAACCCCTCGATCACACCACTTACGTTACGCGGCTATTTTATGGCATTCAACAATGCAATCCATTTTTCGCCTATCACTTCCGGCGAATAGGACTTCGATTTTTCAATCGCATTTTTCTGGATTCTTTTCCTTGTCTCGACATCACGCATAATAGACAACAAAGTTCGGGCATACGCGTCCAAATCGAACGGAGGAATCACAAAACCGTTTACACCATTAGGAGATAATATTTCTTTAACACCCTCCGAACAACCAAATGCCATTGGTACAACTCCATTGGCCTGTGCTTCGGTCAAAACAAGCCCCCATCCCTCAAAAGAAGAGGTCATGCAAAGAATCGATGCCTTATCGTAATATTTTTTCGGTTCGTTGCAAAAACCGGCAAATTTCACATTCTCCAAATGCAATTTTTGTACTTGTTTTTCTAAGTTGCTCTTTTCAGGACCTTCTCCCACTATAACCAAATTCCAGCCATCGGTCTTATCCTTCAACATATCCCATATATCAATAAGCCTATCAACCCTTTTATCGGCATAGGACAACCGCCCCATAAACAAGACAATATTTTCTTTATCGAAGGCAATATTCCGAACCGGCTTCTCCGAATTATTTATAGCAAATAACTTACGAGTATCGTTCAACCGAAGTTTATCCTTAATTTGAGCTGAATACCCCTCGCATAGGGTTACATAAAAATCAACCTCGTCATAAAGTTTTTTATACGCTCTGTAAATGCGTTTATAGTATGTTTTGAAAGTGTATACCTTATGAATATCAATCAAATAATATTGCAGAGCTTTCGAAACAGACAACTTCGCATTCTCCTTTTTTCTTGCAATCTTGTCGTCTATCTCCCAAAAAGGCATACCATGATTACAATAAATAATCTTCAAACTATCGTTATGGAACCTTATCTTATTTATCGATTCCAATACATAAGCTTGGATAATTAAAACCCCGATATTAAACTCTCTCGTTTTTTCGGCTATGTATTTGGCATTTACGCTACTATTGGTATTGTCCGAATCGGGAAGGATAAAAACCTCGACATCTTTATGAAACGACGAATTTACAGGAAGTTTATCCGCATAATATTCCTTTGTAAACAAATAAATAGTATATCCTTTTGTGATAAGATACTCACAAATATCCAAAGTAACTCGCTCCGCACCTCCCTTAGGGAAGTATTCATGGAAAAATGCAATATGGGTATTCATCTTTGCGACAAAGATAGGCTAAATGTTCAAGAGTTAGACAATCTTCTTTTTATTTTTAGGCGGCATTAATATTTATTTGCCGAAGATTGACATAAATATTATTTTTGTACCAAGCATTTAATACCGTATGCCATGATTATTATCGATTGTGAAAAAATGAAATACCCCAATACCGGGCTGTTTTTCTTCTGCGATATGCTTGTAAAGGCTATCATAAAAGAGAATCGCGGAGCTATGGATTTAGGATTTTATGTCCCGCCCATTTACGCAGGTCGATGGGGAAAGGATTTTTATTACAAGAAAAAAAATCTATTCGACAAAATTGCGGTCGTAAGCCCGGCCAAATGCAAATTATGGCACACGACATTCCAACTGGCCCATTACGTGCCTTGTAACGGCAAAGTATTGCTTACGGTTCACGACTTGAATTTCCTTTACGAGAAAAGCGATCACAAGCAAAAGAAATATATCGCCAAAATGCAGCGGCTGGTAAACCGAGCCGATAGAATCGTCGCCATATCGGAATTTACCAAGAACGATTTAATCCATCACATCGATGTAGGCGACAAAAAAATCGATGTCATATACAACGGCTGCAACATATATCGCGGAGAGATCACACAGCCCGACAGCTTACCGGCCGGAGATTTTATCTTCTCGGTAGCTACGGTATTGCCCAAGAAAAATTTTCATGTCCTCCCGTGCTTGCTGAGAGGGAATAATCTCGAACTGGTTATTGCCGGAAACAAATCGGACTACGTCGATGTCATACTCGAAGAGGCCCGAAAATACGGAGTTGAAGAACGAGTAAAAATCGTAGGCCCTATCGACGAAGGGGTAAAACATTGGTATCTAAAAAATTGCAAGGCATTTGTATTCCCCTCGATTGCCGAAGGGTTCGGCTTACCGGTTCTCGAAGCTATGGCTTACGGCAAGCCGGTTTTCCTTTCACAGCATACGTGCCTTCCCGAAATCGGTGGGGACTGTGCCTATTACTTCAACAGGAATTTCGATCGGGAACAAATGCAGGAAGAGTTTAAAAAAGGGCTCGAAGACTATTACACCCACGAAGCCGAAAGAGCCGAGAAAATAAAAAACCATACCGGCAAATTTTCGTGGGAGAACGCCGCAAAGGATTATCTGAAAATCTACCGGGAAATGACCGAATAGCAACCATTTTTGCTACCTCCGAAACATTTTTCCGATAAGTAAAACGCATATTGCTATCGTTTTTTGAGAGCAAAAAAAAAGGAGAGTTTGAAATTCAAGCTCTCCCTTTTTTTCTACTATTTCGAATATCTACTATTCCTCTTCGCTATCGTCTTCCTTCATATTGTGGAATACGTTTTGCACATCTTCGTCCTCTTCGAAACGCTCGATGAGTTTTTCGATCGAGGCACGTTGTTCGGGAGTAACCTCTTTCACATCGTTGGGAATACGTTCGAACTCGGCGCTAATGATTTCATATCCGGCCTCTTCGAGGTGATGTTGAATATTGTTGTTCTCGGCAAAATCGCCATAGAGTACAATTTCCTCTTCGTCGGCTTCCACTTCATCGACACCGTAGTCGATCATTTCGAGTTCGAGGTCTTCTACCGACACTCCCTCTTTGGGTTTGATATGGAACACACACTTATGGTCGAACAAGAACGAAAGGCTACCGGTCGTACCCAATGATCCACCGGCCTTATTGAAATAACTGCGTACATTGGCCACCGTACGGGTGGTGTTATCGGTAGCGGTTTCGATAACCATAGCTATACCGAAAGGACCGTATCCTTCATAAACCACCTCCTTGTAATCGCCGGCCTCTTTCGACGATGCTTTTTTAATGGCACGCTCTACATTCTCTTTGGGCATATTGGCAGCTTTGGCATTTTGTACCAATACACGCAAACGGGGGTTGGCATCGGGATCGGGGCCACCGGCCTTAACGGCAATAGAAATTTCTTTTCCAATTTTCGTAAACGTCCGAGCCATATTGCCCCAACGTTTCAATTTTCTAGCTTTACGATATTCAAAAGCTCTTCCCATAGAATATTATCTTTTATTTTTTTTGTTATTTACTGAATCATCTCAACTGAGCCTCCAACTTCTGTTGCAGATTGGAGATTATTTTATTCATAATAGCGTCTATCTGTTTGTCGTTGAGAGTTTTGTTCTCATCTTGCAACATAAAGGTAACCGCATAAGACTTTTTCCCTTCGGGGAGGTTCTTGCCTTCATACACGTCGAAAAGATAAACCTCTTTGAGCAATTTGCGCTCACTCTCTCTTGCAACTTTTTCAATGTCGGCAAAAGCCACCGAATCATCAACCAGCAACGCCAAATCGCGCTTCACGGCTTGGAACTTGGGCAGATCGCTGAACAGCACGGTATGTTTGGCGGCCATCTTCATCAAAGCCTCCCAATTCAATTCGGCAAAAGCGACTTCGGCATCGATGTCGAAACGTTTAAGTATCTTGTGCGATACGAGCCCCATTTTACCGAGCACCTTCCCGCCCCGGTTACTGTATGTGAGTGCTGCCGAATAGATCTCGTCGCTCATCTGTACTGCTACGATGTCGCCGGCAATACCCAAGCGGGCAAATATATTCTCGACATAGGCTTTCATTTCGTAAACCGACGACTTCTCATCGGCATGAGCCCAACTGCCTTCTACCCGATTACCGGTAAGCCACAAGGCAAAATGTTTCTCTTCGGAGTAACCCGACAATATCTTTTCGTCGTTATGTGCCTCGGGATTAAAATAATAGCAATTCCCATTCTCGTAGAAACGCAAGTTGGCGCGACGACGGTTAATATTGTGCGATATACTTTCCAATCCGCCGAACAAAAGGGTTTGGCGCATCACATTCAAATCGTTGCTCAACGGGTTGAGCAGCGTCACGCAATGAGCCCGGGGCCAACACTGCAAATCGTCGTAGTATGCGCCGCAAGTGAGCGAATTGTTCATAATTTCGTTAAAACCGCAACCCGTGAGTTGCTCCGACACGAGGTTGAGTAACTGGTGGCTTTGGTCTGTCACGGTTTTGTACGAAAGGCTCGAATGTACACGATCGGATATTTCGACATGGTTATAGCCGTAAATACGGAGTAAATCTTCTATCACATCGACATCGCGTTGCACATCTACCCGATAGGTAGGCACCAACAAAGAGAGCTCTTTGTCGGTCTCGGAAACTATTTGTATTTCGAGGCTGTTCAATATGCTCTTTACCGTCTCGGCAGGTATATGCTTGCCAATGAGCGTATCGATTTTTTCATACGTCAGAGTTACCGGGAACGGAGCTACCGGAGCCGGATAAATATCCACTACGTCGCCGCAAATCTCACCGCCGGCCAACTCTTTCACCAGCATAGCAGCCCGTTTGAGGGCATACAGCGTATCGTTGGGATCGACGCCCCGCTCGAAACGGAAAGAGGAGTCGGTATTCAATCCTTGCCGACGGGCAGTTTTACGCACCCATGTGGGATTAAAGCAAGCCGATTCGAGGAAAATATCGGTTGTCTCGTCGGTTACTCCCGATTTCAAGCCACCGAATACTCCGGCAATACACATCGGCTCCTTTTCGTTGCAAATCATCAAATCACGAGCCGTGAGCGTACGCTCCACCTCATCGAGCGTTACAAATTTCTCACCCTCGGCAGCGGGCTTCACTACCACTTTCCCGCCCTCGATACGATTGAGGTCGAAGCAATGCAACGGTTGTCCCGTTGCGTGAAGCAAATAGTTGGTAATGTCGACAACGTTGTTGATAGGCCGTAAACCAATGGCCGACAGCCGCTGCTTCAACCAGTCGGGGCTCTCGGCCACTTTCACGTGGCGCACCGTTACCCCGCTGTATCGGATACAAGCCTCGTGATTCGCCACCTCGACAGCAATACCACCCTCTTTACGGTCGATGGCGAAACCGTCGACCGACGGGCGGTGCAAACCGCCGTTGTGTCCCCGCTGGGCCAAATAAGCGGCCAAGTCACGAGCCACACCATAATGCGAGGCGGCATCGATACGGTTGGGGGTAATATCTACTTCGAGGACATAGTCGCTTTTGATATTGTAATATTCTTTGGCGGGCGTACCGGGTTTAACAGGTTCGGGCAACACAATAATCCCGTCGTGCGAAGTCCCTATTCCAATCTCGTCCTCGGCACAAATCATACCGAACGACTCTACGCCGCGAATCTTCGATTTCTTGATCGTAAAACTTTCGTCGCCGCTATACAGCACCGTACCCAGCGTAGCCACCACCACATACTGCCCAGCAGCGACATTGGCGGCTCCGCACACGATTTGCGACGGCTCGGCTTCACCCAAATCGACAGTGGTAATATGCAGGTGATCCGAATTGGGGTGTTCTACACACGTGAGGACTTTACCGATAACCAAACCTTCAAGCCCACCTTTTATCGTTTGTACCTCCTCTACGCTTCCGGTTTCCAAACCGATAGAGGTGAGAGCATCGGAAAGCTCCTCGGGTGAAAGGTCAAAATTGACATAATCTTTCAACCAATTATACGAAATATTCATAATGAACCTATTTTATCTTCTTTCAAACAAAGACCTTGCGACACCCCAAACAAGGTGTCCCAAGAAAAATTTTGCCAAAGTTACAAAGAAACTGTTTAAAATGCCAATCTGTCTCTTACTAAAAAAGAGGAGAATCCTATTTTTCGGCAGAACCGCTTCCGGCACCTCCGGCCGTAAGCGACAAGAAACGGGGCGGTATGGGGGTCTCGAAATTCATTTCCCTATGGGTCACCGGATGGGCAAATCGCAATTTATAAGCGTGCAAAGCCACCCGCCCCAACGGACTGCCGTGCGCTCCATACTTACGGTCGCCGGCAATACTATGGCCCAAATCGTGCATATGAACCCTTATCTGATTTTTACGCCCGGTAGCCAAATTGAGCTCGACCAACGAAAAATGTTTGTTCCCACCCAATACTTTGTAGCGGGTAATCGCCAACTGTCCCTCTTCGGGATTGTCGGTCGAATAGACTTGAAATGCCGAATTCTCGGCCAAATAAGAACGGACCATACCCTCCGGCTGTTCCACATAACCCTCGACAACCGCCACATATTTACGTTCCAGCACGATATTATGCCAATTGTGTTGCAGTTGTTCCTGTATGCCCTTGCTCTTGGCAAACATCATCAACCCCGACGTATCGCGGTCGAGCCGATGCACGATAAACAACTTGTTTTCGGGGTTCTGCGATTTCACATAATCGCTGAGGATATTGTAGGCCGTACCCGTCTTTATCCGATCGGTACCCATCGAGAGCAACCCATACCCCTTGTCGACCACAAGAATATACTCGTCCTCGTAAACCAAGCGCAACCGATTGTGCTTAAAGACGCTGAATCCCTTTTTGAAGTTGATTTTCAAATTGTCGCCAGCGTGTAAAATCGTGTCGTATTGGGTTACGGGCATATCGTTAACCGCCACTTGGCGGTGAGTGAGATATGACTTGACTGTCGTGCGGCTCTTATCGCCAAAAATCGATATCAAATAGTTGAGCAACGTATCGTCGTGCTCGACCTTGAAACATTTAATATCTTTCTCGGAAAACCGGCGAAAAGATCGCTTATTGGAAGGTTGACGCATATTATTCCTTTTTTGCAATTTTGCCGCAAAGATAGTGCAAACCGAGAGCAAAAACAAGTTATACTTGGTTTTGCCGAGGTGCGTGGATTAAAGTCACCAATGCAACTATAAATGCAAAGAAGCAAAAAATACTCTTACGGGACAATCAAACCGAAGTTTTTCTCTGGGTCTTCTATTAATTTTGTACTGAACTTGTCGGATATATGTCTTGTCGAAGCGGTCAAACGAACATCCTTTGGGGATATATTGTCGGATTAACCCGTTCGTGTTTTCATTCAGTCCTCTTTCCCAGGAAG
>DXFL01000013.1 GCA_019114445.1 Candidatus Barnesiella excrementigallinarum | reverse complement strand
ATCGGCAAAGACATTCCGCAACCGCAGCTCGACGTTGCGGTTGCGGAAGTCTCTTTTTATAAGACACGACAGATATGACAATAACTGACGATTGAATCATGGTTGTATGAAAAAAACACGCCTTACATTTAGATTTGCCCTGTTGGCGACTGCGGGTGCATGGACGCAACCTGATTGGCAACCAACAACGCTATAGCATGGCATACATTGGAGGTTATATGCCCTAATGGAGTTCTTGTTCAGTCGTATAGGATATACAATAATATTAAGAGTTTGACATTACAACATAAAATATTGGTGGGCTATGCTCTCTTGTTGGCGGTCATCGGTAGCATGGTCGCCATTTTGGTATATGAACGGCAACGGATGCGCGAAATCGAATATGAAACGGCAAATATAAATCGGGTGCGTCGCGATATCAATACGGCCTATCGCCGTATTACAGGGCTCGCCACATTGGGTGAGGGAGTGGCGAGTTGGAACGAAGCAGACTGCCTGCACTACCGTAGCCGCCGATTGCAAGCCGACAGTTTATTGAACTCACTGAAACAGCACTGCCGTGAATATGTACGCCCGGAACAGATAGACACTCTTCGTGCCCTGCTTGCCGCAAAGGAGACACATCTGCTGCACATAATGGAAATGTTTGAGCGACGGACTGAAGCAGACAGCCTGCTGACGAATCACCTGCCCGAAGTGGCGAGACGTGCGACACATGTCCGTACCATAGAACAAAAGAAAAAAGGGATTGCAGGATTCTTCGGGAAAAAAGAAAAAATACAAGTAATGCCATCTCAAAAAGAACTTCATACTTTCAACGACAGCCTGATAGCCATGCAGCAGCGGCAAGCGAGCGAAATGGATATTTATACCGACAGCCTGCGTATGCGCAACAGGGAATTGAACAGGACATTGAACAAGCTGATAAACGACCTTGACGAACAGGCACAAACAGCCTTCTTACAAAGAGAGTTAAAAATGACAGAAGCAGAGAAATTGTCGTTCTTTTTAATGACAGGAGTAATCGGCATGGGCATTATCCTGCTCATCATCTCGCACCTCATCATTATGCGTGACATCAACCGAAGGGAAAGGGACAAGGCCGAACTGGAGGATACGGCAGCACAAAACCGTACACTTTCCGATATGCGTAAGAAAATAATCATCACGCTCTCCCACGACATACGAGGACCTCTCAATGCCATCAGTGGCAGTGCTGAACTGGCCATGGATACTCGGGACCGGGAACTCCGCAATGCCTATCTCGGAAACCTCCTTGAATCATCCCGTCATATCACCCGACTTGCCAACAGTCTGCTCGACCTCTCCCGTCTGGACGATGCAAAGGAGACCCTGAACGAAATTCCGTTCCATCTTGAATCCTTTCTGGAAAGCGTCGCTGAAGAATACACACGCAAGGCGAACGACAAAGGCCTGATGTTTGACACGGCTTTTATGGATTGCGGCATCACCGCCCTTGGCGATGCAGACCGCATAAGGCAGATAGTGGTCAACATTCTGGAGAATGCTGTAAAATTCACCCGTACAGGTTGTATCAAACTTCAGGCAAGTTATGAAGACGGTACTCTTTCAGTAAAGGTCAAAGATACGGGGATAGGAATGGACGAGAATACCGCACAACGTATTTTTCAGCCGTTTGAACGGGCGGCTCCTGACATGGATTCAGAAGGCTTCGGACTCGGACTTTCCATTACTAAAGGGTTGGTGAGCCTGTTCGGAGGAAGTATATCGGTTTCGAGCCAGATCGGCAAAGGCAGTGAATTCAAGGTGGAAATTCCTCTTAGACAGACCGATGAGCCTGCAAGAGACAATTCCCAACCGGATACAGGAAATCTCAGACTTCCGCGACGGGTTCTTGTAGTCGATGACGACCCCATACAATTGCGCAACATCGTTGAAATGATAGAACGAAACGGTATCTCATGCCGAGCCTGTACCAATGCACAGGAAGTGGTCAAAGCATTGAGAACCGGTGAATACGACCTGCTGCTGACCGATATACAGATGCGTGGTACGGGAGGTTTTGACCTGTTGCATCTGCTACGCCTTTCCAACATAGGAAATTCACGGACAATTCCCATAGCTGCAATGACCGCCCGTAACGACGGCGATGTAGACCGCTATCTTCAAGCCGGATTTGTCGGCTGTATCCACAAACCGTTCTATACAAGAGACTTGCTTGGATTTCTCTCGTCATTCATTGGACAGAACAGAACTATGGACAATCATTCTCTAGATTTTGAGGCACTGTATGTCACTACGGGAGATGAACGCTGGACCTTGGAGACTCTTATAGAGGAATCCAGCAGGAACAGTGCGGACTTGCAGGATGCTTTGAGTCAAGAGAAGCCCGATCAGAAGCGGATATGGGAAACTCTGCACCGGATGTATCCGATGTGGAAGCAGTTGGGAATAGCCAATGAGCTGGAACCGTACAGCGATAGACAGTATGCGGAAAATACGAACGAGTCAACATTCCGCAATGATGTGGAAAGAATTATCAGAAGAATAGACAGACTGATATCTGAGACAAAAAGCCGATTATCAGAAATGGACGGATATAATTAAATGAAAACATGAATGAAATACAGAATACTAATAGTTGAAGATAACATCATGCTTGCCGGGCAACAGAAAAAAATGGTTGGAAAAATCCGGTTATGAAGCAGAGATATGGTATCCGAATCTCCTTCTTCGTTTCTTGACAATAACATCTTCTTCATACAGACCAGGAGTCCGGTCCATTCCGGCTGCTTTCAGCCGTTTCATGTCCTCGTCCACTTTCCTGTCAGTCACTTTGGCGTAAAGCTGCGTGGTCTCAATACGCATGTGCCACATCATTTTGCCGACTGTCTCGATTGGAACACCTAATGAAAGGGTTATATGGGTTCCGAAATTGTGTCGTGCCTTATGAAATGTAAGTTCAAATCCGTAAACTTCACCCAACTGGTGGGCGAGCATAATGAAATACGTACGACTATACAGATTGAAGACCTTGTCATCCTTTCTCTGTTCCCGATATTTCTCTA
Organism: Candidatus Barnesiella excrementigallinarum; assembly: GCA_019114445.1. Taxonomy (GTDB): domain Bacteria; phylum Bacteroidota; class Bacteroidia; order Bacteroidales; family Barnesiellaceae; genus Barnesiella; species Barnesiella excrementigallinarum. The sequence goes on along the minus strand of DXFL01000013.1, from coordinate 14,092 downwards.
TTATCTTCAACGGAATATCCAGCAATCGGACAGAAGACAGTGTTCCTGTTTTCTGGCGGTGGATATGAATCCACCATGAACCGTCTTCAGATTGGGTAATATCATTTACCCTCAGTTTTTTCAAATCCGTATAGGCAAGTCCGGTAAAAGTGGAGAAGATGAACATATCCCTTACAAACTGAAGCTGTGGCTTCTCGACAGGTGTTGTAAGCAGTGTCTTCAGGTCTTCCAGCTTCAGATGACGACTTTTCCGTTTGGGCAGTTCAGGATGAAGGCGACAATACGGATCACGGCGGATTGTTCCCTGGCTGACAGCCCGCATGGTCATCTTCTTCAGCCTATAAAGATGTTCATGCACGCTCTTCGGGCTTAAATTCCTGTCCGTCCTGAGAAAAAGTTCAAAGTCATCATAAAAAACACGGTTAAGGTTCCGTAAAAGAACATCCTCTACGCCACGTTTTTCCTCGATGAAAGCCGAAAGATGCTTATATGAACGCTGGTAAGAGTCATAAGTTTCTTTTATCCGGTCTATTCCGATACGTTTCTTAAACTCCTCGTTATGCTCTCTGAAAAGAGCCAGCAGAGTTAGCGGTTTCTGACCGACTCCCATCACGGCATTCTTTACCTGCTCTGCCGTAATAAATCCCAGACTGTTCTTAATCCGCCTGTAATGCTCCTTGATTTCTTTGGTCAGATCATCAATAGCCCGGTTGACGGTAATGGCATTCTCACTGCGGCCGTCAGCCCGTCCTTTTTCAGGATTCCAGATGGCCGGATTGACGGATACTTTCGTTCCTATCTGTTCCCATTTGGCATCTATGCTTATCTTGCACAGCAACTGGCACGTTCCATCCTTACGGACTTTGGTGCGGTTTATATAAAACAGTATCGCAAATGTACTGCGACGTTTGATTTCCATATTGTCAGTATTTCTTTTCATAATCCTATTTTTTGCCATTATCAAATAACTACAGAAAACCGCTCAGCAATTATTTTATCCAATGCTTTCGTATCTGTATCTATCTTATTGTCTGTCACCTTTGCGTAATGCTGTGTGGTCTCAATACGACTGTGCCCCAACATCTTGCTGACCGTTTCAAGCGGTACGCCATGGGAAAGTGTAATTTCTGTCGCATAGGTATGACGGGCTGCATGGAAGACCAGCTTACGTCCTATACCGCAAATTTCGGCGATGCGTTTCAAATAACGATTCAATGAACTGTTGGAATACATGGGGAGAAGCTTTCCTTCAGGAGCCATATCGCGGTATTTTTCAATAATATGGATCGGCAGTTCCATAAGCGGTATTTCAAAATCCACACCGGTTTTCTTGCGAGAACTCCTGATCCACCAGGTACCATCTTCCGCGAGAGAAAGATTCTCATTTGTCAGCAGACACATGTCGCTATAGGGAATACCCGTATAACAGGAAAACAGGAATATATCTCTCACATGATAAAGAATCTGATCATGGAGAGGTGTTGTCATAATCCTATTCAATTCTTCGGAGGTGAGATATTTCTGTTTTGGCTTTGGACGGGCCAGTTCATAACCGATGAACGGGTTGGCCGCAATTATGCCGTCAGCGATCGCCTCACCCACAACAGTCTTCAACATGACTGAAAGATTGACGATAGAGGACTGAGAAAGATTACATTCAGAACGTAAGTACAACACGTATTTCTCGATAAAGGAACGGTCCAATGCCGTAAAGGGAAAATCTGATAGCTTGTATTCAGTTTGGAGAAAACTGACCACATGATTGTAAGAATTACGGTAGGCATATAATGTTTTCTCTGTCCGGTTAACACCTACACGTTTCTCAAAATTCCGCATGAAATATCTGTAATAGCTCAGCAGGGTTTCTTGGCCTGAAGCCATACCCAACAACTGATGTTTGACTTCCTCAGCGGTTACATTTTCGCGGATGGCAGACAGTTCGGTATATATACCAAGAGCCGTAGCACGGATTTCATCAAGTTTGCTGTTGATTTCTCTGGCCGCAACACTTTTCCCACATGCACGTCCTGACGACCACAATGACTGTGGCACACGAAGTTTTAAACTGAAAGCCGTTTCAGAGTATCTGCCAATAATGAGCCGTGCCATTACGGGACAATTTCCCTTGGCATCGGACTCGCTCTTTTTGAGGTAGAACGAAACCTTTACATCTGTCTGATTCATAATCTGTTCCATTGTTTGCAAAGTTAATGGAGACAGAGTTTATTATCGGCATGTCAAATATCGTCAGAAATAGACAAAGATGGCATCATTGACTTCCGTATCCTATATTTTTCATATCCCGAAAAAATAAGTATCTTCGCTGAGCCAAAATGATGAAACTATGTTCTTTACGGACGGAACAGAAGTGACTATTCAAACGGATTAATGCAACCGGAATGGGCAACGGATAGGTAGCAATTTTTCCGCTTAACTATTCAAAAAACGGCTTCAAAGCACATATTAAGGAATATTGAATAATGCTACGTATCTTACTGAAAACCCAATAGTTTACATTATTTTTCCTGAATCCATCCATAATCGGGCGAGTTTTGCTATATTTGAAGAAAATAGGATGCGCCTCTGCAAAAAGCCCAAATAAGTTTGGCTTTCTGCTTTCGACTTTCACTATCTTTGTACTTCAATAAGAGAATCACACATTAAGCTTAAAAAAATAGAAAGATGCTAGAAAAAATTATTAGGTTTTATCACGTTTTGCCTCCCGCAGAAAGGCCGGCGTCGTTGTCCGACGGAGATGCCGCCAAACTTACGAGGAGGTTGGCTTTGCAAAGTTTTTTTGCCGGTACGTTGGGTTATAGTCTCTATTACGTTTGCCGTACCGGATTGAATGTAGTTAAAACACCTATTGTCGAGAGTGGAATGCTTAACGACCAGCAGTTGGGGGTCATTGGATCGGCGTTGCTGTTTGCGTATGCCATTGGGAAATTTGTCAACAGTTTTATGGCCGACCATTCGAACATAAAACGTTTTATGGCTACCGGACTGATTGTTTCGTCGATCGCTAATTTGACGGTCGGTTTGTTGGGCATGGCAAAAGGGCTGATAGGCTTGTCTACAATGGCGTTTTTTGTCTGCTTTTTTATTATGTGGGCATTGAATGGTTGGTCTCAGTCGATGGGGGCAGGCCCTGCCATTATAGCGTTGACCCGTTGGTTCCCTTCGAAAGAGCGCGGAACATATTATGGCTTTTTCAGCGCCAGCCATAATTTAGGCGAGTTTTTCTCGTTCATCTTTGTCGGCTCGGTGGTGGGCTGGCTGGGGTGGCAAGCCGGTTTTGTAGGTTCGTTTATTGCCGGAGTTATCGGTGTGGTTGTAATATTGATATTTTTACACGATAGTCCCGAAAGTAAAGGTTTGCCATCGGTGGGCAATCCGCCGAAAGAACCCACCAATAAGGCCCAAAAAGGGGTGTTGAAGAATCCTTATGTGTGGATATTGGCATTAGCCAGTGCATTTATGTATGTGAGCCGTTATGCGGTAAATAGCTGGGGCGTTCGTTTTTTGGAGATGGAGAAAGGTTATTCCCTTAAACAGGCGACTACGATTATAGGAATAAATGCTTTGTTGGGTATATTCGGTACAGTCCTTTCGGGGTGGTTTTCCGATAAATTCTTTAAGGGAAAAAGAAATGTTCCGGCACTTATTTTCGGTATTCTCAATACGATTGCCTTAACGATGTTTTTGTTGGGAGACGATAGCCTTGTGCTGAATGTGATAAGTATGGTCCTTTTCGGTATTGCTATCGGGGTGTTGATTTGTTTCTTGGGCGGATTGATGGCCGTAGATATTGTACCTCGCAATGCCACAGGTGCCGCGTTGGGTGTTGTGGGCATGGCCAGTTACATTGCAGCCGGTTTGCAGGACGTGATATCGGGAACACTTATCGAGAATTTTAAAATCGTGAACGGCGATATGGTGACCTATAATTTTTTGCCGGTTTCGATTTTTTGGATTGGAGCTTCTATCCTTTCGTTTGTTTTGGCGTTGTTCGTTTGGAATGCCAAACCGGCGGAGTAAAAATAGGAAAGTACTTTTTAAAGATCAAGCCGATACCTTCGCAAGGGTGTCGGCTTGGTCTTTAATTGGTGTAACGGTTATTTGTCATTAACCGGAGACCTGTCGGTTTTTGTGGTCGAGGTCGGGGCCTTCGGAGTATTTGGGGTCGAAGCCGTTTGGAGCGTTTGGGGAGTTTCTTCTTCCCAATGGAACGGTTCGAATTGGCTGTCGCTGTTTTCCCAACTTGGCTTCCGTGAGGCATAAATAATGAAAGGCGCGATTACGACAACCAGTGATCCTATAATGAGTACCGAGAACCACACAACGTTGCTGCCTACCGATATTTGGCTGGGAGGAATAAAACTAAGGACAAAGGCTAGCAGGGAGCCGCAGAATCCCAATCCGCCGATGACCCACATCAAACCATTCCCTTTCCCTCCGATACGGAATGGCCGGTTGGCTTTTTTCATGTTGTAGCGCAAATAGATGGCTGCCGAGAACATGAGCATATACATGATCAGGTAAAGCAATACGGTCAGTTGCGACATAATTTGGTAGAAACTCTGTACCGAAGGCATTACGACGAATAGCAGGCTTAATAAAGTAACGGCTATCCCTTGCAGATAAAGAATGTTTTTTTGTACACCTATCTTGTTGGTCTTTTGGAAGAACGGCGGCAGATAACCGGCTCGTCCCACGGCAAAGATACCTTTCGAGGGACCGGCTACCCATGTAAGTACACCGGCCAATACCCCAAAGGCGAGGGCGACGGCAATGACGGGCGACAGCCACGAGGCCTTGATATAGTTGAAATAGTTGTCGAATCCCACTAATAGACTTTGTGTGAGGTTGATCTCCTTTTGAGGTATGATAATACCGAGGGCAAAAGTCCCTAATACGAAAATAAGTACTGTAATGGCCGAGCCGATAAATACCGCTTTGGGATAGTTTTTAGAGGGATTGTTGATGTCTTTTACGTGAATGCCTCCCATCTCCATTCCCGCATAAAACAGGAAGATACTGGCGGCTAACACCAAATTGTCGAAATTGGACAGGTCGGGGAGAAAACTGCCTGAGAAATCCATCTGCGATTTCCCTCCTGTGAGCAGGTAGACAACCGCCAGAATTACCAACAGTCCGGCCGGAATGATGGTGCCTACCAAACCACCCACTTTGGCTACTTTACCTACCCAGTCCAACCCTTTGAGCGAGATGAAGGTGGCTAACCAATAGATAGCAAGAACTACGGCCAACGTATAAAAACGGTTCGATGCCAAAAGCATATCGCCCGATTGATTCGTACCGATAAAGGCTATGGCTACGGCTCCGAATGTAAGCACCGTGGGATACCAGATAGTACTTTCGATCCATTGCAGCCAAATAGCCAAGAAGCCGGCTTTTTTGCCGAAGGCTTCGCCTACCCAACGAAATACACCGCCTTGTTTGTCTTGGAACATGGCTGCCAACTCGGCGGCAACCAATGCCGTAGGGATAAGAAATACTAAGGCTGCAAATAAATAATAGAATGCCGAACTTAGACCATATTCAGCCTCGGCGGGCAGCCCGCGAAGCGATACGACAGCGGTCACATTCATGATTGCAAGCGTAAAGACGCCTAATTTTACAGATTTTCCAATGTTTGCCATATTTGTTATGTATTAAGTTTGTTCATAGAAATATTGCTGTTTGTGTAGATAAACAATCGTTGGTCGCGTGTTGTTTTAGCGGAGTATAATTTATAAAGGAAGAAATATGGAAAAACCGTTAATGGGAACCCGGGAAGAGCGATTTTCGAAGCTTTCGGATGCACTGCATATCCTCATACTTTTACTTTCGGCCTTTCTTGTTGTCGATATATCTATCGATACGTTTCACAATGTTTCGTTTTTAGATCAAGGGAATTACATGACTATACAGCTATGGGTATGTGTATTCTTTATGTTTGTGTTTTGGTTGGAGTTTTTTCTCTCCGGTCACAAGTGGAAATATTTGAGAAATAGGTTTGTCTTTTTTTTGGTGTCGATACCTTACTTGAACTTATTTACATATATGCACCTCGACATTTCTGCCGAAACGGGCTATTTCCTTCGCTTTATTCCTTTGGTGCGAAGCGGTTATGCACTGGCTATCGTAGTAGGGTGGTTGTCGTATAATAAAATTTCGAGCCTGTTTATGTCGTATGTAACCTTGTTGCTGGCGACGGTCTATTTTTCGAGCCTTCTGTTTTTTGTGTGGGAACATACCGTAAATCCGTTGGTTGTCGATTACTCCGATGCCTTGTGGTGGGCTTTTATGGACGTAACCACAGTGGGGTCTAATATCTATGCCGTTACGGCTACCGGCAAAGTGCTTTCGGTCCTTTTGGCCGCGTTGGGTATGATGATGTTTCCCATTTTTACCGTTTATGTCACCAATTTGGTACAACAGACAGCCCAGCATAAACCCGATAAATAATTTTTGACGTATAACAATAAACGATAGAAAGCCTTCTCCATGACGGGGGAAGGCTTTCTATCGTTATAACAGGACCGAATGATTAATCGGTTACGGTGACCGAATCGCCGCTGAATACCGAGAGTCCCAGTTTGTTCATGATGTATTTAATGGCCAACTGGGCTTTTACCGAATTGCCGGCGTTGTCGATGGGAGGAGCGAAAGCCGCAATGCCCATAACTCCGGGAAGTACTCCCATGATTCCGCCGCCTACCCCCGATTTGGCCGGGATTCCCGACGTGTACAACCAGTCGCCTGTGTGTTCGTAAAATCCCACCGTGGCGATGAGCGAAGTGACTTGCGGGGCAAATGCCGGGTCGAATACTTGGAGGTCGGTTTTGGGGTTTAACCCTTTGTTGGCAATTGTCGCACCGCATACCGACAACTGTTCGGCGGTGATACCTAAGGAACATTGCCGCGTATAGAGGTCGAGCGATAAATCGGGATCGTCGTAGATACGGTTGTAATTTTTCAACAGCCAAGCAATGGAGCGGTTGTTGAAGTTTGTATCCGATTCCGAGCGATACAATTCGTCGATCAATTTGGGTGCGCTCCCCGACAGTTGCGTAATGTTGTTGACAATCGCCTCCCATTTTTTCCCCGAATGGCCGGTAGGTTGCACCATACTGCACGCGGCAATGGCTCCGGCGTTGACCAATGGGGTCGAAGGGTGATCGTTTTCGAGCAAGATGGCAAATATCGAGTTGAATGGTAATCCGGTGGCGTCGGCTCCGATCATGGAGAGGAGTTTGTCGGCCCCGTACTGGCGCAAGACCAATATCGCCGTGTACACTTTCGATACCGATTCGATGCCGAATGGGTACCGGGTATCGCCCACCTCGATAGTTCTTCCATCTAACAGACATACGCTTATCCCGAACAGATTGCTGTCGATGTGTGCCAAATAGGGTATGTAATCGGCATTTTTTCCGTTGAGGTTTTTGCTGTAAAGCTCGTGTGCCTCGCGGGCGGCCTGTTCGATTTGCGAAATAGAAATGGTTTTGTTCATGATTCCTATTTTTTAGTTTTGGCGCAACTGCCCGTGTGGGTAAATACCGATCCTTTCACTTCGATATTTTTGTCTTGTGCGATACGGCTGCCGGTGGGGTATTCCAAACTTTCGAGCGAGGCGATAGCGTCGCGTATGTCGCCCAGCAGCATATCGGCCATGTCGCGGCTGAATCCTTGTCGTACCACCAGTCGCATGACTACATAGTTTTGAATATTGGCCGGCAAGGAGTAGGCGGGTACCATCCAGCCGCTTTGTCTCAACCGGTCTTGCAGGTCGTACAATGTCCATTTGGCTGTTTTCGCATAGTCGGGGTTCATATACCAAATAAACAGTGGGTTTTCCACTTTGTCGCTGTAATTGACAAAAGGTTTCATCTTGCCTATCTCTTCGTGCAGATATTTGGCTATTTGCATACTGTTGTATTGAATGGCCTTGTATCCTTGAAATCCCAACCGGATAAATTGGTAGTATTGTCCCAATATTTGAGCGGCCGGGCGCGAGAAGTTGAGGCCCACTTGCGTGATGTCGGCTCCTAAGTAGTTTACGCTGAACGACATTCCGTCGGGCAGGTATTTTTTGTCTTTCCAAACTACCCAGCCCAAACCGGGGTATACCAACCCGAATTTATGGCCCGACGTGCTGATCGAGAGTACCCATTTCAACCGGAAATCCCATTTTTTGTGCGGGTCGAGGAAGGGGAGAATGAATCCGCCCGAAGCGGCATCGACGTGAATGGGAATATCGAAGCCGGTCTTTTTGTTGTATTCGTCGAGCCGGTGGTCGAGCTTCTCTACGTCGTCGTTCAATCCGGTCCAAGTGACACCTTCGATGGGGACGATGCAGATGGTATTTTCGTCGCACATTTTCAGCGCCTCGTCGGGGTCGAGGGTGGGTTTGTCGAGAGTGAGGGGAACTTGTCGCATTTCGATTTGCCACAGTTGGGCAAATTTCTCCCACACAACTTGGTAGGCCGAGGAGATGACAAAGTTGGGTTTGTCGGTCGGTTTCCCTTGTTCCTGACGTTTCTTGCGCCAGCGCAGCCATGCGGCCACACCGCCCAGCATACAAGCCTCGGACGACCCGATGGCTACTGCGCCGCTCTTCCATTTGGCCTCTTCGGGCGAGTTCCATAAATTGGCCATGATGTTGATACACTTGGCGTTCATCACGGCTATACGGGGATATTCCGTTTCGTCGATGTAGTTGATGTTGATGGCTTCGTTCATCAATTTGGTGGCATACTCGTCCATATAGGTGGTGACGAAAGTAGCGAGGTTCAGTCGGGGTTGTGTTTGGGCGAAAGTTTCGTCCTTAACCATTTGATATGCAATTTCGGGGGTGGTGGGAGCATCGGGGATACGCTCTACGGGCGAGGGTTTCAGCATTTCGTCCGACCCGAATACGCTTGTTTTGGCGTCGCCTTCTCTTAAAATAAAATCTTTCATCGTGTAAATTTTTATGAGTTAAAAACTATCGACCGGCGGTTGTCTGCGTCGGCTTTTTGGTGAAACAACAGCTCCGGGGGGACGAAAGTTTGGAACGTTTGTCTATTCACACACAATTTGGCACTTGTTAAAAGAATAAGCGAATAAACATTCGGGGGAGTGTGTTGTTTTCCTTGATAAAAGATTTGATAAAAAAATTGTTTATGAAAATAGAGACCGGGCGGGGTACGATCCCCTTGATTACATTGGTGGGAATATGGTCTATCTCGGCATTGAGCGCATTGCCGGGATTGGCAGTTTCGCCCATTCTTGGGCAGATGTCCGCTATTTTCCCCCATGCTTCGGAGTTCGACATACAGTTACTCTCGTCGCTCCCGTCGTTGCTGACCATACCGTTTATCCTGCTTTCGGGTAAACTTACCGAGCGGGTAAATAACATTGCGTTGTTGCAGGCGGGCTTGGTAATTTTTGCGTTGAGCGGGGTGTTGTATCTCTTTTCTACACAAATGTGGCAGTTGATAGCCGTGAGTGCCCTGTTGGGTATCGGGGCGGGCATTATCGTGCCGCTCTCGACGGGGTTGATTTCGCGTCATTTCGAGGGTAGGTATCGTACTCAACAATTCGGGTTAAGCTCGGCCATTACCAACGTAACACTGGTTTTGGCTACGATGCTTACCGGCTATTTGGCCGAGGTGAACTGGCACTTGCCGTTTGTCGTCTATTTGGTGCCGGTGCTTTCGCTGCTGCTCTCGTTCTCGCTGAAACGCGATTCGGTTTCGTCCAAGCCTGTGGTGGAGGCCGATGCCGGGCGTATCGACAAGCGGCGGTTAGTGGGGTTGATGGCTTTTTACGGGTTGATTACCTATTTGGTGATTATCGTTAGTTTCAATTTGCCGTTTTTAATGAAGGAGTATCATTTCGATACGGGTGCGTCGGGTATTATTATATCGCTCTTTTTCTTGGCGATTATGCTTCCCGGCTTTTTCTTGAATCCCGTGTTGTCGTTTTTGGGTTCGCTCACCAAATTTACCAGTTTGTCGTGTATTGCCGTAGGTATGTTGCTTATTCTCATGTCGGGCAACGAGTGGGTGTTGGGGGGTGGAGCCGTCCTTATCGGATTGGGTTATGGTGTGATGCAGCCTGTGATTTACGACCAGACTACCCGGGTGGCCGATACGTCGAAAGTCACCTTTGCCCTTGCATTGGTTATGGCGATGAACTATTTGGCTATTTTGCTCTGCCCGGTGATTATCGATACGCTCCAATCACTCTTCCATATTCACACACAACGGTTTGCCTTTGGTTTCAATTTGGGTATTACGTTGCTGGCGGTTGTTTGGTCGTACTGGAAGCGGCACGATTTTTTGTTTGAGGATGCTCCTGCCCGTCCGTCGCAAAAGTAGGAGTATATGATGTGCCGCGAAATATGAGTTTCTCTCGAAGCGGCCGTTGGAGTAGATATGTACTTTCCACCGTGCTTCACGAAACACGGTGGAAAGGAAAATCAAGGGAAATTATCGTCCCAGACACTCGTCGATATAAGTCTTCATGGCTGGTACGGCAGCCTCGGCGCTTTGTAGCAGTTTGAACTGCGCGCGGGTGCGCACGAGGTTATGTTCGGGATATTTGATTTTGTAGTAGGTATCGCCGTTGATGTAGTCGGTAAGAAACCGCACCGCCTGCATATAGGGGAAGAGGGTGGCGGCATAGGGCAGATTGTCGATTTCGATGTCGGTGAGGAATACGCGGGCCGTCTCCAAATAGCCTTTGGTGAAGGCTTTGAAAATCTCCATATTGAAGTTGACGTTGTCCAGATTTTGGTCGTCCTCTTCGCCGGTATTGGCGGCGGTGCGCATGAAGTCGCCGAAGTCGGAGAAGATATAACTGGGCATGACGGTGTCGAGGTCGATTACACATAACACTCGGCCATTCTCGTCGAACATCATGTTGTTCACTTTCGTGTCGCAATGGCAAATGCGTTTGGGCAGTTTCCCCTCACGGTGCAGCCGCTCGGCCATGCACATGGCATCGGCCCGTTTCTCGATTTCGTCGAGCAGGGGACGCACTTCGGCTACCCGGCCTACGGCATCGGCATCGACCGCCTCGTGCAATTGTTTCAGCCGGAACTCCATGTTGTGAAAGTCGGGAATCGTTTCGCCCAACTCTACCGGAATGTCGGCCAGCATGGCTTGAAAATCGCCGAAAGCCTGTCCGGCGTAGTAGGAGTATTCGGGAGTTACCGCTTCGTAGCTCTTGGCGTTGTGGATAAAGAGGAGTACCCGCCAATAACTCTCGCCGTCGAAATAATAGAGTTTGTTGTCGGTTGTTGGAATCAAGGTCAACACCTTGCGGTCGATGTCGGTTTCGCCCCGGGCTTCCAGTTTGTGCCGAATATGGGTAGTCACTTGGTAGAAATTGTTTTGCAGCATATCCACGTTGGTAAAAATCGTGTGGTTAATGCGTTGCAACACATAGTCGGGAGTCTCCGATGTCGCGGTTGTCACTCGGTACGAGTCGTTGATAAGTCCGGCGCCTAAGGGTTTGATTTCGGCAATTTCGCCGGTAAGCAAAAAATGTGATAAAATCTTTTTTAACTCTTTCATGAGCAGTGTTTTTTAATGTATCGATGTTTGTCTTACAGTTGTAAATGAGCGTAGCAAAGTTTATTTTTCGGGTATTGTCTTTCAAAGGTACAGAAAAAGCATATATCAGCCACCCCGTTTATCGAAATTTTAAGAAAAAAAGAGGCCCGAAGCGAAATATCTTTGTGTTTGTCGCAGAAAAAAGAGTGGCCATAAAGTAACAAAATGCAAGGAATATTTGTTCCTGTCCCTTATTGTACTATCTTTGTGAGAACGAAAAATGGTACGCTTGGGGCAAAACGGTAGAATAATACTGTTTTGTCTGTTGAAGAGGACCGCTTTTCTAAAATTAGTATTTACCAAAATATTCATGTGATGATTGAAAAAATTAAAGAAACCGCAGCCTACATTGCTTCGAGAGTGCAGGTATTGCCCAAAACCGCTATCATATTGGGAACCGGATTGGGCGAACTGGTAAACCACATTACCGATAAGACCGAAATACCTTATACCGAAATTCCCAACTTCCCGGTGTCGACTGTCGAGGGGCATCAAGGGAAACTCATCTTTGGGAAACTTGGCAAGAAAGATGTGATGGCCATGCAGGGCCGTTTCCACTATTACGAGGGATACGATATGAAACAGGTGACTTTCCCCGTGCGGGTGATGAAGGAACTGGGTATCGAACATCTGTTCGTTTCGAATGCTGCCGGCGGTATGAATCCCAATTTTGCCATCGGCGACATCATGATAATCCGCGACCATATCAACCTTTTCCCCGAACACCCGCTTCACGGCCGCAACTACAACGAGTTGGGCGTGCGCTTCCCCGATATGAGCGAGGCTTATTCGCATCGTTTGATTGACAAAGCTCTTGAAATTGCCGAGAAGAATGGTATCAAGGTACAGCAGGGTGTTTATGTGGGCACGCAAGGCCCCACGTTCGAAACACCGGCCGAATACCGTTACTTCCATATCATTGGCGGCGACGCCGTGGGTATGAGTACCGTGCCCGAGGTAATCGTGGCCCGTCATGCCGGTATCGAGGTCTTTGCCGTGTCGGTGATTACCGACTTGGGCGTGGAGGGTGTCGTGGAGAAATGCTCGCACGAAGAGGTACAGAAAGCCGCTGCTGCCGCTCAGCCCAAGATGAGTTTCATTATGAAAGAACTTGTAGAACAATTTTAATATCAATATAAAATAGCGGAAGCCCGTGGTTAATCCACGGGCTTCGTTTACCGGTTTATGGAAAAAGAAAAACGTACCGAAATAGCTTCGTTGGGCGAGTTTGGTTTGATAGATCACCTGACCAAGCAAATACAACTCAAAAATGCCTCGTCGTTGAAAGGTGTAGGCGACGATGCCGCTGTCCTCGACTATCAGGGGAAACGCACGCTGGTAACTACCGATTTGTTGCTCGAAGGGGTACACTTCGATCTTACCTACGTTCCTTTGAAACATTTAGGCTACAAATCGGCGGTCGTCAACTTCTCCGATATTTATGCCATGAACGGTATTCCCCGACAAATAACCGTGTCGTTGGGCATCTCCAAACGCTTCTCGGTCGAAGACCTCGAAGAACTCTATGCCGGTATTCAACTTGCTTGCGACATCTATGGCGTGGATTTGGTGGGCGGCGATACCTCGGCTTCGATGACCGGGTTGACCATTAGCGTTACCTGTATAGGCGAGGGCGATCCCGATAAAATAGTTTGTCGCGACGGGGCGAAAGAGAACGACCTCATTTGCGTGAGTGGCGATTTGGGGGCGGCTTATATGGGATTGCAGTTGCTGGAACGGGAAAAACGCATCTTCGCCGGCGAGACCGAGTTCAAACCGGCTTTCGAAGGTCACGAATATCTGCTTGAACGCCAGCTGAAACCCGAAGCCCGCAAAGATATTGTTGCCGAGCTCGACAAGGCCGGGATCGTACCTACCGCCATGATGGATATTTCGGACGGACTGTCGTCCGAACTGCTGCACATCTGTTCGCAAAGTCACGTGGGCTGCCGTATCTACGAGGATCGTATTCCCATCGACTACCAAACAGCCGCTATGGCCGAAGAGTTCAATATGAATCTCGTCACTGCGGCACTCAACGGAGGCGAGGATTATGAACTGCTCTTTACCGTGCCGCTCGAAAAGCACGATGCCGTTGCCGCCTTACCCGGCGTTCGGGTCATTGGTCACATTACCAAACCCGAGTTGGGTTGCTGCATGATCACCCGCGACGATACCGAAATAACTTTGCGGGCACAAGGGTGGAACTCCCTTGCCGAAGAGGAGTAATACTGTCGTAACCATTAATCGAGAATTTTCCGGGGAAGGGTGGGGTGTATGCACACACACTCTTCCTCCCGCTTATCTTTCTTAATCGGTTGATAGTTAATATTTATCCCTTATGGGTATGTGTCATTCTCCCTTCGCTCTGTTGTTTTTTTACAGAAAAGTGGGCGACAATTTGGTAGATTCAAATAAATCTCTTACCTTTGCACACGCAAAAACGATGGTGCCATAGCTCAGTTGGTAGAGCAAAGGACTGA
>DXFL01000012.1 GCA_019114445.1 Candidatus Barnesiella excrementigallinarum | reverse complement strand
TAAAGAGAATAATAACTATAAATAAAAGATATTATGGCTATACAGGACGAAATGTATAAAGCGATTGAGAAAGAAATTAATCAAACGGTTGAGTCTGGAACAGAAAAGATAACCGTAAATTTTGAGAAAGCTAAAGAGGTCGCAAAAATGCTGACAGACTTGTCTACAAATGTAGGTGATGCTGATGCATTAACGAACCAGTATATTGCAAATATCAAGAATATCTGTAATTCATAAAGACTAAGATTATGATTATAAAAAATATTACTATTGAAAATTTTCAATCTTATTATAAGAGTCAAACAATGGATTTTTCCAGAGGACTTAATCTTGTAATAGGTAATGGTGGAAAGGGTAAGTCGAAACTTTTCAATGCATTTTATTGGGTTTTATTTGGGAAAATATATATTACAGGGATTGGATGGTGCACAACTGACAACTTGCCTCAGTCTGCTAAATTTGCGATGCAACGTTATGAATTTATCAATAAAAGGGCTCTTTACAAAGCAAATATTAATGAAGAAATTACAGCTTCTGTTCAAATCGAATTGGAAGATGATAAGGGGACAAACTACATAATAGAGCGTTCTGTTTGTGCTTTGAGGCTTGATGAAGATAACTGGGATTCAGATAAAGCTTGGCAAATAAGACCAAATGTCTTGAAAGTTTCGTTTGATTCTGTAACAGGGACAAGAGTGCTTAATGATTTATTAGCAGAAGACAAGATTGCAGAATTATTTCCAGATGGTATAAGAAATTATATTTGGTTTCAGGGAGAATCTTTAGAGAGCTTAATTAACTTTAGAAATAAAGAAACCTTGAAAGCCGCTGTGAAACATATTTCATATTTCCCGTATTATGAGAAACTTTCTGAAATAATTAGTAAATCAAAAATAAAGATCGCAGGGATAGAGAGTAGGAAATTAAAAGAGCTAAATAAACATAACGCCAATGTTAAAGGATTATTGTCTAATATTGAAACTCTTAATTACAAGATTGGGAAGGAAGAAGAAAATAAGAGACAACTTGAATCTAACATTGATACAGTCAAAATTGCATTAGCTGATGGTGAAACTAAGATTTCTGGTCTTGCAAGTTATTCAATGCTGGTTAAAAAGTACAAAGATTGTGAGAATGAAATTAGTAGATTATTGGCAGAAACAACGCGTATTGATAATTTTCAACGGGAAAAACTTCCTGCATTGTGGATACTTCGTGGTATTGAACCCATGATTGTAAAATGTAAGGAAATTATAGAAAAGCATAAAGAGGAAGAGTATACGGTTCCGGAAAAAAGATATTTAGATAATCCTAGTCGCTCAAAATTAGAAGAAATACTTAGAGAGAAAAAATGTTTTGTATGTGGTACTGAATTTACAGAAAATGATGCTCAGTACCATTATATCCTTGAGCGATTAAGATTACAGGAAGATTATCTAAAAGATATGGAAGAATACACAAACAATATGCAACTATCGAAGCAATTCAATATGTTTGTCGGAAAAATACAGGATTATCCAGATTCCCTACTTATTTCTTTATCTAAAATTGATAAACAATGGAAAGATAGCGAAAATGATTTGGAAAAGTATATGGCACAAAGGAGAAGAAAACAAGATGAAAAGGAAAAACTTGATGATCAAATTGAAGAGATTAAGAAAAAACATGGAGTTGATCCAGTAACTCAAGCTGAAACAGCCGGAATAATAAATTCTCGCATTCGTGCCAGTCGGAGTAATTTAGACATGTTACAACGCAAATTGGATGTTTCTAAACAGACTCTTAATAACTATAAGAGTGACTTACGCTTAGCTGAAAAAGAACTTGACAAATTAGGAGATAAAGATACAACAATCGCAAAAGTCCCAGAAACAGAATGGAAAAACATTTCTACTTTTCTGGAAGATATTTGTAAGAGAGTTCAAGAAAATGCAAGAAAAGATTTGCTTCGTAAGATTGAAGAAAGAGCAAATATATTTTATGCCAAATTTACAGAACATGACAATGGCTATAAAGGTTGCGTTAAAATAGGAGACGATTATTCTATTGAATTTGACGCAGGCCTTAATACCAGTCATGAAGATAGAAAAAAAATGAGCATTATTAATGCATTACTGTCTTTGAACCAGGAAGCTATGGGTATATATTATCCATTTATAAGTGATGCACCAACGTCTAGTTTTGATCTTGAAACAACTTATAAATATTTGCTTGGTATCAAAGATATTTTTGAACAGTCAATTATTTTAACTAAAGACGTAGATTTGGCAAGCGATAAATATATTGATTTGCGAAATCAAAACAACGTGTCTAAAATTTATAATTTGGAAAGTGAAATTTATAGTGGAGATGCTAATCGTGGACAACATGAAATCTCTACAAAAATTGTTGTTCTAAAATGATTTTTATATGGAAAATATATTTGAATTAAAGTTCTCATTTGAGCAATATGTTAAGGATAATGTTATTCTTAAGTTTTCAAATAAACAAGGTGGCGCCTATAATGTATTTTCATATCATTGGCAATGTTTTGTATGGGCAGCTGTTGTTGGCTTTATGCACGATGAGCGTAAACCGTTACAGTCACCCATTGCAGACCGACCTTTTAGTTTAAACACAATGTGTAATGGTGGTGGTGAAAAAGACGCGGAGGCATTATTGTGTATGTGTATAGCCAAAGCTGGTTCACTTGACATTATGAAAGAGCCAACAAAAGCTATTGATTTAATAAATGAATATGCTAATGGTGGGTTTTATTTTATAATGAAAATGATGCAAGATCAGCCAATTACAAATGATTTGGAATGGGTTAAACAAGAAATTTTTATGAGATAATTTTATAACAATATTCATCATGCATTATTCTATATTGCATATATCTGATATCCATAAGCATAAAGATGTAGCTTATGATTCATTAATTCAATCACTTGAACGCGATTTATTTCGTTATACTGAAGCTGGTATAGCTAAA
The DNA here is from genome assembly GCA_019114445.1 of Candidatus Barnesiella excrementigallinarum. Classification (GTDB taxonomy): domain Bacteria; phylum Bacteroidota; class Bacteroidia; order Bacteroidales; family Barnesiellaceae; genus Barnesiella; species Barnesiella excrementigallinarum. The sequence continues at coordinate 94,101 of DXFL01000012.1, read as the reverse complement.
CCTTCTTTTATTGTTGTAAGTGGAGATATTATTGAAGGAGCATATGACGATGATATTATTAGAGAGCAATATTCCGAGGCAGAAGATTTTTTGACTAAAATTTGTGATCTTTTCCTAGATAGTGATAAAAGACGTATTTTGATTGTTCCTGGTAATCATGATATGAATAGAAATAGGTCTCAAGCTAGTATGAGTCCTTCTGCATCAGATAGAAAAGAAGATTATGTAGATTATTTTTCTGGATCTAAAGTAACGAGATGGAGTTGGAAGGATTATAGATTTTATCATATTGTAGATTGGGCAGCTTATAATGATAGGTTTTCTCTATTTGTTGAGTTCTATAATCGCTTTTATGATGGTATTAGGTCATTTCCTGTAGATCCTGTAAATCAAGCTTTATTTGAAAAGTTTGATGATTATAAAGTCTCATTTTCTTGTTTTAATAGTTGTTGTAGCTTAGATCATTTATGCCATACGGGAGGTATTTCCGATGATGCTATTATATCTATTGGTCATCAATTGTCAGATTGCTACAATTCAGGCTTTCTGAATATAGGTGTATGGCATCATCATTTTTATGGAATGCCTCTAGAAACAAATTACATAGATAGGTCTTTTCTTAACACATTACTTGATTACAATGTGCATATAGGGTTGTATGGACATCAACACTATGCACAAGTTGCAGAAGAATATTCTGATTTGTTGACTTCATCTAATGAAAATTCAAAGAGAATTCTTTTACTTAGTTCTGGAACCTTATTTGGGGGTAATAAAGAATTGCCTTATGGATGTCGCAGACAATATAATATTATAGAAATAAATAATACTAATGGAGTTGCAGATATAACTATAAATATTAGAGAGGATACTAATCAATTAAATAACAAACTTCCATACTGGCAAGCAAAGGCATTATATAATGCAACAAATAGTATTCAATATAAAGTATTGACAAAAAAACTGGATTTAAGGCGAATGATCTTAGAGATAGATCAGAAATGTAAGTTTGATTCAGATTATATCTCGGCTTGTGAAAAGTTAAAAAATCTTGGTCTAGATAATTATAATGTGTATAATTTATTTTTGGAATACTTAAAAGAAATAAAAGATTACGAGTATGTATATAAAAATATTACAAAAATAGACTCGGTAAAAGAAGGATTCTTGAAAGTTATTTCTGCCCAACAAATTGGTAATCTAGAATATATAAAAGAAGTACTTTCAGATTCTCGAATAAAAAGTCTTAATTATCATTATATCAACGAAATATTAAAAGTATTAAAAGAAAAATTATGACAACTCAATATGTTTCAATGGAATTTGATGCTAAGCAAATGATACGTTTGCTGGGTAACGATTTATATGATTCCCCCTTGGCAATGCTTAGAGAAAATATACAAAATTCGTATGATGCAATATTAGAGCGCATGCGTGTTGATGTAGATTTTATGCCATCTATTGATATAACAATTAATAATAACCAAATTATTATTAAAGATAATGGCATCGGAATGAACGAGAATATCTTAGCTAATAATTATTGGAAGGCAGGAAATAGTAGTAAAAATAATCCAGAATCTATAGCTGCTGGAGTTGTTGGTCATTTTGGTATTGGAGCTTTGGCTAATTTTGGAGTATGTACGAAATTAGAAATCGTTACACGGCGTTATGGAGAAAATGTGTGTTATAGGACTGAGGCAATTAGAGATAAACTCAATCTAAAGGATTCTATTCCTATAATAGGTACAGATGCTGGTGAGGTTCAATATGGTACAAGTATAATAGCGACATTGGAAATACCAGGTAGTATTACTGTTGAAAATGCTAGGAATTATATTAAGCAATATGTTGAGTATATAAATGTTCCAGTTTGTGTAAATGGAACGCCTATACCACAGAAAAAAATAGACTTTATTCCTAAAATTAAAAATTTGCATATTCATGATTCAATGATTGAATATACCCTAAACATAAACTATGGGAAGAATATGCCTTTGCATGTCGAAATATTAATAAATAATATTAAATATGTGGGAGAATCTCTTTCTGGTTTTATTTATCTCAATACGAATGATAAAACTTTGCTGGGATTAAGAAATGGATTTGGTTTATCCAATATTAATTTAAATACTATATATAATTGGGGTGGAGTCGTAAATTTAGATAAGTTAGTACCTACTGCTGGAAGAGAAGCCATAAGCAGGGAATCTATATTAATAGTCCAAACGGTATTAAAATCAGTAGAAAAACAGTGGTCAAATATCATTTCAAAGGATTATTTATGTGATCAGTATAGAGAATTTATCATTTATGCAAGCAATAATTATAATGATTTAATTGTTAAGAATATAAGAATAAAATTAGCAAATGAAGATAATTATATCTATTTAGGAGAGATTAATAAGGAAAATTCTCATAGATACAAGTATGCGGATGGTGTTGATAGTTCAATATTAGCTAAATTTAAAAATTCTGATGAGTGTGTTTTAAGTGTTTCAGATAATTCATATAGAAAACGGATTCAAAGACTATATCTTCAATCTATGGGAGTACTTTCTATACCAAATGATATACAAATATTAAAAGTTTATAGTGATAAAGAAATTTCAACTGAACAATATTTAATTTTATCAGAATTCAAATATATAATAGAAGAAGATTATTATGTAAAAGGTTTTGATATTAAATTTGCCGACATTTCTCATATGTTAAATGTATATGTAACACACGATATAAAAAATAATTCGTTCTGTATTTATATTTCTCCCAATAATTCTGAGGTTTTGCATTTAGCTAAAATCAGGAGTGAAAATTATAGATTGTTTACTCCGATTGCAAAAGACTTTGTACGAGTTGTACTATATCAGCAATTTTCTGCTTTCATCCCTAGAGGAATTAAGGAACGCACAGACTACATTACTAAAGTATTACATAATACTAAGGATGAATATGTTATACCATATGAAATGATGGGTACAATGGACGAAATGATTAATAAATTACGCTTAGATGAAATAAGTCCAGAAGAATTTATAAAATTTGCTAAAGCAGAACGTAATAAGCATCAACAAACTATAAATCCGTCACAAGTTGGAGATGTTACAGAGGTTGTGGCTTCGGTTCAAGATGCTTTCTTAAGTAAAAATATGCCTGTAAATAAATCTTCTGATGAAGATCTGGATATTATTCCTATGCCGCCGATATTGTGTTTAGATGTAGATACAAAATTGAGAATATTAAAAACAGATATTAATACTCCTACTCTTAATAATAATAAAATGTTTATGGCATTAACAGATAAAATGGTGAATAGTAAACGAATATTCTTTACTAATCCGCATACGACACGCGTAATTTGGAGCATGCATAGACTAATATATATATTTACGGATACACTTGGTGCTAATACATTATATTACGATTTAGAGTTAACTCATAAGATTCCCAATAGTACAGGCGGGCATTCTATAAAATCTACAACAATAATAACAAAAGATAAGATTTTTGTTCCTATTGTAGAAGAACTGTACGATTATTTTGATCTTAAAACTGATGAAAAACTGAAGTTTTATGTGCATTTCGATGAAATAAACAATGATTAAATAGTTGCATTTGTGATGTAAATTCGTAAAGAGGTGTGTCAAAGCTTAAATAATTACTTTAAAAAATTATAGTTTGTAATTACATTATTGGATGGATATACAAATTTCACATTTAAAATTTGTCTTCTTTGAAATTGAAAGTTTTGACACACCCTTTATTTTATGATTATACCTCCAACTCCTTTAACGGCAACCCATAATTATATTGTCTGAAAAATCCTTTGTGGATAAGTTTCAGACCAAGGGTCTGATAATACTTGTAATCGTCATCTTCGGTGCAAAGGTATTTGTAACCGTAGCGCGGGGCGTACTCCTGGAAGAAGCGGGCAAGGTCTTTCAGATTTTCCTGTTGGTTTCGTTTGAAGTTGCTGCGCACAATGATAATGCTCCAGTCGGGGATGCTGCCAACGCCACAACTGTATTCCCAGAAACGGATGTATAAATCCATTTCGCCAACATGGACAGAGACACAAATGCCGTTGGCGTTGTGCATGACGGAACAGCAGTTTCTGTAACCGAATCTTTCACACAAATAGAGATTGAAATCGTAAATAAAATCGGAATAGTTCATAAAAAATTGAATTTTGATGGTTAATAAAAAATTGATTATAGACAGAAACCTCGCTTGCGTTTCGGCTTCTTTTTCTTCTTTTTAAGCCGATTGGCCTGTATTGCTTCCTCCGTATCATAATCCGTAGGAGACGGAGTGAACAGTCCCAGACTGATGCTGGAATGATTCTCCTGCTGGTATTCATGCCGAGGCTCCTCGCGTATGGTTTCTGCTTGTACCTGATGCTGGTTCATAGTAGCAGAAAGAGCGTTGTATCTCAGTTCCTGGTCAATGTTCAGGAAACTGAACTGGCGGTCAATCTTGGAACCGCTAAAGGTCAGTTGGTCACATGTGAACTTGACACCTTGCATCTCTCCGGTCGTGCGACTTAGCTTCCATTGCGTATCAATTCCGTATCTCCGTAAGGCCAGTCGCAGCTCACTCCAGCTTCGGGCCTTCGGAACTTCTCGTTTCAAGGCATGATAGATAAAATACTTTACCTTGTCGTGATGACGTAACCGCATGAAATTGACATGCTCTTTTCCTTCGGCAAAATGCAAACGGTAACGGGCTGTCAGCATCTTGCAGACCTTTTCGTTCCGGTAGCGGTCGTTCTTGTCGCTGATGGTGCGGCCGTCATTATCCACCCGGTTGTAAACGATGTGACAATGCGGATGGTCACGGTCGGTATGCCGGGCGATGATGAACTGCGTGTTCGCAATTCCCATCAGCTTCATATAGTCGTGGGCGATTCTCAACATCAGTCCATCATCGTCACGGATGCGGTCTCCGTCTTCTGCGGAGAAGCTCAATGATATATGACCGACCGTGTTCTTGACCTTGTCATTCAATAAAGTCTGTAACTCGAATTGCTCCGCTATTTCTTCGGGTGAACCGTAGACACCAACCGCTTTCAGCAGGCGTGATTTATCTTCTTTCAGCACATAGTTTACGCACCCAGAAAACGATGTACCCTTGACAATTTTACCTATCATCCTTGAGCTGTTTTATGAGTTGTGAAATCTGTTGAACGGCGGTACTGCACTCATCGGCCACACGATAAAAACCGTAAGCGTTGGCTCGTTTGGCAAGCTGGTTCAGGTTCGTGCTTTCGCCAATCAGTTTTCGGATGATGTCAAGATTTTCTTTCGTAATCCGTTCGCGCACTGTACCGTGTTCGATGAGTGAACGCACTACTTCGCTTTGACTGCGTTTACTGCGTCGGCTGAGTGCTCTGAGCCAGCCGAATTGTTCGTCTGTAAGACGGATTGTAACTGTATTTTTCTTGTCCATAATATCTACTCTTGAGATTAATAATTGTGACCATCGGGAGCCATCTCACCGTCTTTTGAGGTGAGCAAGTGGCCGGGAAATGTAATACACCGGCATAAACTTGCTCCAGTGAAAAAGAAGTGAATCAGACATCTGAAAGTCATCGTTTGAAAAGTCCTTTCCGAGTACGTTGAACCGTTGCTGAAAGCGGTGCTTTCTCCACATTGACAAGCTGCAAATCGAAAGTTTCGACCAGCGTTTTTAAGGCCGGATTCAATGCGATAAGACGATTAAAAATAGCTTCCTTTGTCTCTTCTCTCAGCAGAAAATCGGCGATGTCATAACCCGCATCCCGTTCTTCTTTTGTTGCATTTCTTTCCATAAAATCGAAGAGAGAAACCTCTATTCCCAGGCTTCGGATCATCTCCATTTTACTGTTCCAATAGTCGGTTGCACCCAAGTCGGGGAAGAGCAGGACACGTCGGTTTCTCAATACGCTCATGGCATCCCGATTAAACGCTCCGTTCTTTCCGCCCGAAGCAATCCAGAGGTATTGTGGCAGATAGAAGCTGGATATCAAAGCGCTTTTCTCACTCTCCACAAGGGCCACTGGACGCTGCTGGTCGGAGGACAAAAGATGCTCACCAAACAGGCATTGCCGGAGGTTGAAATTCTCTTTCTTCAAAAGGGAATGTACCCACGTGATGTAGTTGTGCGGCTCTTTAATCCGTCTTCCGTTTTCGGGATTGTAGAGCATCACTTTTCCGGTGCGTATCTGTCCGGAAATATCCACCTGCTAGAAGACTGTAGCTCCCGGCCAATGTTTCGAGGTTCCTACATGGTATCGCAACATCAGCTTTTCAGTAGCCTCCTGCCCGAAATGGAAACTCAGAAACTGAAACAGCTTGTTCGTGTGATACAGCTTCAGGGACTGCCTCATGATATCCGGCTCAATGAAGGATGCTGCAGGAGGCAGACTGATGCGGGGCTTTGACATCGGCACAAACTCTTCGTTCAATCGTTCTTTGGCCATCGGGTTCTCGTCAAAGTACATTTTGGGCGTATAGTTGTAGCCGCACTTCTGTTCATGGTTGCATCGCCCTACATAATCAGGAAAGCTGATTTGCTTTTCCGTATCGATGTATTTGGCAAAACAACTTTTGCGGTGGCAGTTCGGGCATGCGTGCCGGCTTCTGATACCTTTGTATGGTTCTAATGTGAATCTGTAGTTCATTTTTCTTTCTGTTTGGATGTTACTATGCACATTTTCGCAACTTCACAACCCCCTCGGTTGCGAAAATGTGCATAGTAACAGGTTTATTTACTGTATTCTCCATGATTCTCTTTTCTGAATAATGTTCCGATGTGTCGTTTTAGAAACATCTTGAAAGCATGCTCCTTCATTCCGTAGCTTTCGGCAATGCCGATACCTTCTGCCGTCGTAAATCTCTGAGGCAGATTCTGGTAGATGTTGCGGTGCAATTCGCTCAACTGTTCCTGACTGACGGAAGTCTGCACTTTTACAGCTGTAGTCCGAAAATACTCGGCCAGCAGGATGGCACGGTTCACACTTTCAAGGTCAATCGTATGCTTATCGCACTCTCCGCAAGTCCATCGGGCAAGTTGGATAATCAGACAAAACCGGATAATGTAGATTTCCAGTTTGCAGTAAATACCTACCAAAGCATCATTGGTTTCCATATCACATTGGCGGGCATTTTCATGCTGCCAACCGTAAAGTCGTTGCTTGGCACCTTCATCGAATGGCAGGCATTGAGGCTGCAACTCATTATTCTCGTCATGCGGACAATCCTGAGCAATCAACTTGTCGATAATCTGTTGCCACTGGATTTCCAATTCTTCAGGAGTTTCCCGGTCGTTCCATCTGCTTTTCAAGACAGATTCAGGCATCACGAAAAGAATACGGTCAATAAAACCGTTACTCGAACGCTCGCCCTTGACCAGTTCGCCCAGAATCTTCTTTTGGATGGTACCGATAACAGAAATGTAAGGACGTCTGATAAAAATGGAACTTTGCGTACTCTTGCGATCGGAAATTGTGGGCTTGGCATTGAACACTGAAAGCCAGAACTGTTCTTCCGAACCGTTATTATAGCGGTTGAAATTCTTGAACCAGGCAGACAGCTCGTCCGACCAAAGGCAGAGCCCTCTGGGATTCTGGGCATGTATCAGGCTCAATCCTTCGGGAGTGATATCCGAAACAAGAAAGCGTCTGCGCACGGGAGCCTGCGGAAACTCATCCAAACCGGCTTCCATGCGTTCCTTTTTGCTCATGGACATAGTGCGTTCATACTCGGCATATAACTTCTGATACTCCTGATTCTGACAATAGTCATGTTCAATGAACGGCTGGAAAGCGAAACTCAGTGGATGACTCTTATTCGCTCCGGGACGTCCAATCAGTGCCATGTACAGAATAGGACTTTCCAGCCAGTTGCGCTTCACCTGCACCAGATGGGAGTTGCCAATCCCCACGGCAATGGCCGCAAGGATAGCCGCAGCAACATAATCCACGGGATAGCCCTGACAATCGTGCAAACTGCCAATGATACGCTGAATCCTGATAGGAAAGACTTCTATTGGGAACTCACCGCCGGACATCCTGGCTCCGATGCGCACAGCCTCGCCGATGATACCTTCTGCTGTTAATTTGGAGGTTTCCATAGCCGTGCAGATCAAAAGTTATAACCTCCCTTTGGTTTGCGTTTCGCCCCATGTACTATCTCCGCAGCCTGTTCCTGAAGTGACATGGCCTGCATCTGCTTGCGCCCGGACTCAATCCATTGTAGCAACTCATCTTCATAGAAGTAGAGTTTCTTTCCTTTTTTATAAGCTGGAATTAGTCCTTTGCGCGCAAGCGTATAAATGGTAGGCTTCGCCTTTCGTGTGATTTTACAGGCTTCGTCAATTTCAATAAGACGATGCTTGTCGGAAGAAGCCTGCGGTTGCAATGCCGCCACCATTTGCCGGATTTGTTCCATCTGTTCTGTGAGATAACCTACCGCCTGCGGCAGCTTATCAAAAGTGATTTGTTCGTTTGCCATACGTACTCGTTTTTAATTGTTCGCTGGCAAAGAAAATTGGTGTTTTGATGGTGGAAAACATCACCGGGATATAACTGTGAGATAACTTTTGGTGGTGATTGTTAGCGGTAAATAATTAAATATCAATATAGAAAGTGACTGGATACACAAAGTTCGTGTATAAAAAAAATATATTATTAGAATATATGAGGAAAAAGCAGTAACTTTGTTTATTATCAAATTAATGAATACCAAAATGATACCGCAATTTGATCAAATTAGGATACAAGCGCTGAAAACACTAAAGTCGGGGACCGTTATGAGAGCCAAAGATTTTAGAGATCCTTTAGCAGAACATTTTCATTTGACAGATGAAGAAATGAATGCATGGTATCCATCAGGTAATGGAGAAATATTTTTAGATCGTATTTCCTGGGCTTTGTCTTATCTGTTTATTGCAGGGCTGGTCGAGAAACCAAAACGTGGAGATTATAAGATAAGTGAAAAGGGGATATCTATGCTGTCTTCATGTACGGATGAGCAAATTAATGAATATGTTAAAACAACAGTTAACGCTAAAACGCAGAAGAAGAATTCTAAAATTAAAGATGAAATAATCAATCCTTCTGATGCAATTAGTGATAATGAACTTACTCCACAAGAAAGTTTAGATAATTCATATAATAATATTAAACAGTCTATTCAATCTGAAATCCTCACGACTATACTTGGTAAAAAACCACAAGAGTTTGAACGTTTAGTAGTAAAACTTCTTCAAGCGATGGGATATGGAGGTGAAATAAAGAATTCAGGTATAGTTACAAAGCTTTCTAATGACGGAGGTATAGATGGTATCATAAAAGAAGATATTCTTGGTTTTAACCATATTTCAATTCAAGCCAAACGATATGCTTTAGACAATAATGTTGGGCGTAATGAAGTTCAAAGTTTTGTAGGTGCCGTTGCTGGTACACCTTCCAAAAAAGGAGTTTTTATTACCACTTCCGATTTTACAAAAGGAGCTATGGATTATGTAGATAGCTTAAATGGTTCGCCTACTGTTATTTTGATTAATGGCCATCAATTAACAGAATATATATATGATTTTGGATTGGGGCTTCAGACAGAAAAGACCTTTAAGGTGATGAAAATGGATAGTGATTATTGGGACTCAATGGAAGATGATAAATGACATATATTACTCTTTTAATTGTTGTAGTTTAATGTAACATTCAGATTCCGTATGTGACATTTTACGTTCAATCGTTGAGATCTCCAAGTCACGGAGGGTATGGGCAAAAACATTCTTGATGAATGTGGCTGTGTGAATGCGCTTTATACCAAAAGCCTTGCCAATGTTCCAACCAAAATGCATAATATCAATGCTTTTAAGTTGTGAATCCACCTTTACGGGCGTTATCTTTTGCAAGGTATCGCCTGAACTATATTCAGCAACGTATGTACATAGACGGTTGAGATCCTCTTCACTCATATAGGCAACCATTGTTTGCTTCGTATAGCTAATGACCTTTTCCAATTTAGTTTGAATAGCACGATTCTTTTTTGCGATAGAATTGGTTCGCATAACTTCATATTCTGAAGGCCCAGAGATTGTTTCTTCAGCGGTAGGAGCAGACTCAATGACATCAGGCGTAGCTTGGTTTGAATCTTTGATTGTAGGGGCTTCCGGAACAGAAACGGTATCATTGTGATTTTTCATCGTTTGAAAAGCAGAGAAACGCAATAGAAAAGCTTCTATGCGTGGTAGCAGAAACTGATTAAAAGTTGTCTGTAAACTGGCATAGATCGCCATCAAGACAATTACTGTTGCAAAAAATGCAACACTACTACTGAAATCGTCAACGCCTTTGGATAAAACAAACTGCCGAGCTAAAACGCCAACGACAAGAGTGCCTACCAAGACAAGGGAATAGAGTGCTATATGTTCTATACTTTTCTGATTCATAGTGATATTTGCTAATTGTTTGTGCGCAAATATATGTCATTTCATAAATACCATGTTATAAATCCAAGAAAGTGGCAGCATTTGTCCTCGATATGGTACTTATTTCTATGCCATCTATGCCACAATAGAATAAAAAAGAAGAGTCCAACTAGGTTTTAACCCCATGTCAGACTCTTCTTTCGTTACAGAACTTTATACTATTTCAGCGAAATCTTATTCGCCGTCTCTCGCTTCTTGGAGTTAACCAAATCAGCATAGATTTGAGTAGTGGTGACATTCTTATGCGTCAGCATCTTCGATACTGTGTAAATGTCTGTGCCTAAAGAGATTTGGATGACGGCATACGAGTGCCTAAAGCAGTGGAACAGAATACAGGAAGCAAGTAGATGAAGGGATGAGGAAGAAAAACGTAATTGGTTGAATATGAGCAGAAGTTCCGTTTTTTGCTGAGACAATGGAAAGCAAAAATGGACAGGATATTGCAGATGTTCAGTTACCAGAATGTTAGCCGACCAGTTACCTGAACCGAATAGGTAACAGACTGAACAATAAAGAATCTGTCACAGAGGCTATTATTCACTGTATGTCAGTATTTTGCATATCAAAGGACGCTTATAAAATAGGTAATTTTGCCATTAAAAAAATAAGCGTATGAAAGTAGAAAAATTCAAGGTGCTGCTCTACCTGAAAAAGAGCGGTCTTGACAAATTTGGGAAGGCTCCGATAATGGGGCGAATAACGGTGAACAACACGATGGCGCAATTCAGTTGTAAACTGTCATGTACTCCGGAGTTATGGAATCCAAGAGAAAGCCGACTGAATGGAAAGAGTAAAGAAGCAGTTGATATTAATGCAAAAATTGATCGTCTCTTACTTTCTGTCAATTCTGCATTTGATTCACTTGTTGAACGTAAGACTGATTTTGACGCAACTGCCGTAAAAGAGCTTTTACAGGGAAGTGTAGAAACCCAGATGACTCTGTTGAAACGGCTTGATATGCATATAGAGGATATGCGCTCAAGAATCGGTATTGATGTAGCTAAAAGCTCCATGTCAACATACATTTACACCCGCAGGTATCTTGGCGAATTTATTCAAAAACGATTCAAGACAAGTGATGTTGCTTTTGGACAGTTGAATGAACACATCCCATGGGAGTTTCAGGATTATATACTGAAGGACAAAGGACTTGCGGTAGATACAGCAAGACATTATCTGGCAATCCTGAAGAAAATCTGCCGGATGGCATTCAAGGAAGGACATGCGGAGAAGCGTTATTTTGTGAATTTCAAACTACCCCAAGAGAACCGGAAACCACCACGGGCTTTGAGCCGTGAGGATTTTGAAAAGATTCGTGATGTTGTGATACCACCGGAAAGAATCACTCATAATATAGCCAGAGATTTGTTTCTCTTTGCCTGTTATACAGGAGTTCCGTATGCGGATGCAGTTTCAATCACTAGAGATAATATATACAAGGACGATAAAGGTGACTTATGGTTAAAGTACCTGAGAAAGAAGAATGAATATCTGGCCCGCGTCAAATTGCTGCCGGAGGCTATCTCTCTTATAGAAAAATATCGTTCGGATGACAGGAAAGAGCTTTTCCCTATGATACACCACCCCAATATAAGACGCCACATGAAAGGTTTGCGGGATCTGGCTGGTATAAGCTGTGATTTGGTCTATCATATGGGAAGGCATACCTTCGGAAGTCTGATAACCCTTGAGGCTGGTGTTCCTATTGAAACAATCAGCAAAATGCTTGGTCATACCAATCTGACAACTACCCAGCTTTATGCAAGGGTAACTCCTAAAAAACTTTTCGAGGATATGGACAAATTCATCGAGGCAACGAGTGATATGAAACTGGTATTATAATACCAAAAATGAAAGAATCATGAGAAGTACATATAAGCAACTGTATTATATAAACCGAAGTAAAGTCAAATCTGACGGGACCACATCAATCATGTGTCGTATTACAATAGACGGAAAGGCTGTTGCATTATCGACCGGGTTATATTGCCAGCCGGAAGAGTGGAACAGCAAGAAAGGAGAAGTCAAAAACAACAGACTGAACGGAATGCTTTGTGAATATAAGAAATGCGTAGATGAAACTTATGCTGAACTGTTGAAAGTAAACGGTGTTATCAGTGCTGAACTGCTGAAAACAGCCATGACAGGAACTGCCGACATCCCGAAGTATATATTACAAGCAGGGGAAGTGGAACGAGAAAATCTGAAAATCCGTTCTATTCAAATAGATTCAACTTCCAGTTACAGGCAATCAAAAATGTATCATTACTATCTTGGCGAATACATCCGTTCTTTGGGCAAGGAGGACATGCTTTTTACAGATATAACCGAAGAGTTTGGTATCAATTATATTTTATATCTGAAAACAAATTACCCTCATAAGCCATCATACCGGAACCATTGTCTTTGTTGGCTGAAACGTTTGGTCTATTTAGCCGTAGATAACGGAATCTTGAGGTATAATCCTTTGGATGATATAAAATATGAAAAGAAGGCACCTGCAAAGCTTATGTATATAAGCAAGAAACAACTTCAGGAGATAATGAGCAGCCCTAAGCCTGATCCATTACAAGAATTGGCAAGAAGAACCTTTATATTTTCATGTTTTTGCGGTTTGGCTTATGTTGATGTACGCAATCTCTATCCGCATCATATAGGTACAACTGGAGAAGGACGGAAATATATCAGAACATACCGCAAGAAAACAAGCGTTGAGTCATTTATACCATTACACCCGGTAGCGGAGCAGATAATTTCCTTGTATAATACGACAGATGACAGTAAGCCCATTTTCCCGTTACCCATACGGAGCATGATTTGGTTTGAAATACATGAGCTGGGATTTTCGCTTCAGTTCAAACATAACCTGTCATATCATCAAAGTCGTCACACTTTTGGCACCCTAATGGTCTCTGCAGGGGTTCCTATGGAAAGCATATCAAAGATGATGGGACATACAAATATCAGAACGACACAAGGATACGCAAAAGTTACAGATGACAAGATTTCGGAGGATATGGATCGGCTAATGAAAGGCAAACAGAAACAACGAAGCAATGCTAGATAGTAGTCTTTTTCCTGTGGTCTTCTATGGGAAAACTCAATGATATATAATAAAATTATGAAACTTAATAAATATCTTATAATAATCAGTGTCTCTCAGAGATGTAGTTAAAATAAAGTGAGAACTTAATTCGAAATAGAAAATAAATCAAATACAAAGCAATATTTTATTAGTTTCAGTACCATATTATATTGCAAAGAGTTATATTTACAATAAAAATATTTGTTTTACTTTATTATGAAGGAAAATATGAAAGTCATTTCTATCATTAACTACAAGGGAGGAGTTGGAAAAACAACTCTTACAGCCAATTTGGCTGGAGAATTAGCATATAGAGGGAAGAAAGTACTTATGATTGATTTAGATCCACAGGCAAGTCTAACCTTCTCATTTATTAAACCAGAGGAATGGAAAGAACATATCGCATCAACACAAACTATTAAAAACTGGTTTAATACAAAAAAGAAAGAGGTAGCATTTGCGGATTTGATTATAGAACCCCTCAATGCTAAATCTTATACTACTAAAGGGAAACTACATTTGATATCATCGCACTTAGAGTTGATTAATGTAGATTTGGAACTTGCCACAAAGCTAGGAGGTGCGAATTTACAACAAGCAAAAGAGAATTTTATAAAAGTTCATAGAAGACTCATAACAGGGATTAACCAAATAGATCCCAATTTATATGATTTAATATTAATTGATTGTCCTCCTAATTTCAATATAGTTACAAAAAATGCTATAGTTGCGAGTGATTATATTTTAATACCTGCCAAGCCTGATTATCTCTCTACTTTAGGTATTGATTATCTAAAAAAGAGTTTGGATAGATTGGTGAAAGAATATAATGAATATTGTGAGATAGAAGATGATGATGACGATTCATCAATCAGTAAAATCTCTCCTAAAATATTAGGTGTCATATTTACTATGGTACAGTTTTATGGAGGGGAACCGATATCTGCAATTAGGCCTTTTATATCTCAAACAAAAAAATTAGGAATACATGTTTTTGAAAATTATTTTAGAGAAAACAAAACATTATTTGCTGATGCTCCTCAGTATGGTATTCCTGTAGTTTTGGAAGGGAGAAGAGCTGATATTGTGAAAGAAATTGAAAATTTTGTCACAGAATTTGAAAGATTAATTTGATATGAAAAAAAATATATATTTATTTGAAATTGAAAGATTTATCTCATACCTAGATAAATTGAGCGATAATGACATTTACAAGCTTAATAATGGCATTGCTAAAATACAATATAATTTGGTTGATGAAAAAAAAGGAAATAATAAAGAATTGAAAGATGCTAAAATTTCAAATATTGATCCAGATGAAATTATCAATGCTTTGGAAAAATTATCTAATAGAGAGTCTGGAGAAGAATATCTAAAAAACAAATTAATTACTAGATTAGATTATGAAGCGGTAGTAAAGAAATTGGATATTCCATATAACAAAAAGGACAATATCAATAAGCTAAGAGACAAAATTATTGAGGGAACGATTGGATTTAGATTACGTTCACAAGCTATTCAAGAAAATTAAAATTTAATTCAGTCGCCCATTTCCTCGCCGTCCATAGAAGTTAGTACAGACTCTCTTGAAAGCGAAAAGGTCTGGCGGCTATGCCGTTTCGGGCAGAATCTTCCTCCTTCAGAGCGTATTCAGCCCGAAAACCTTTTCCCTTTCACGTCTGTACAATGGACGCCGACGGCAGCGGAAACAAGCGACTGACGGAAAAGTCAGAAAAAAGACAAAACAGCATATAGATTGGTTCAAATAGGACCTAATTCTATATGCTGTTATTTTATCATTCGGAAAGGCTGTTTTTTAGAAACACAAATAAAATGGGCAGGCGGCAAACTGCGCTCCCTCCAGAAAAATCTAAATCCTTATGTGTCCTTTGTGGAGCGTTTGGCGTGTCAGCTTCTTTTGTATCTGTACGCCTCCTTATACCCTTTCATCAGTGTCTTTTCTATGTCGGAAGCCCGGTAGAGAATCTTGCCGCCTACCTGTGTGTAAGGCAGAATACCGTTGTTTCGGTAGTCCTGCAAGGTTCTCCGGCTCACTTTAAGCAGGTATGACACTTCCTTGTCCGTCAGCAGTTCATCGCCATAAGCAGACGGCTGCCGTTTTTCCAACAACTTTTCGAGCAGGGCCAGCAGCCTGTCGAAATTCGAGTGGAACACCTTTACCCACTCGTGGTCCTTTTCTCTGATTTCATTACTCATATGCGTTTGATATTGGGTTATACATTATTGTTGAAACTCGTCAAATGGTCTTTCCTTTCCAACGGGCTTCCTTACGTTTCTCCTCCACATTTCCGACCACTCGCTCTACATCACCGGGACGGTAGTAAGTCCGGTTTCCGATTTTTGTAAAGGCCAGCGTCCCGTTATCCCTCAAGGTCTGCAGGGTTCTCGGACTGATACGTAACCTGCGGCAGACCTCGTGGTTGTCCATCCATTCACTTGTTTCCTTTTCGCCATGTTCACGGCACAGACTTTCCACCCGCTGCACGAAACGATCCAGCTTGGCGGCAATCTCCTCGAAAGTCCTTTTTTCAAAGCTGATGATTTCCATTGTCTTCTTTATTTTCAGTTAAACATATATTCAAAAATCCGGAACAGAACAGTTCTTTTACAGCCGATATACCATCATGTCTCATCGTCCATTTTCGGATGGAAATGTGACCGTTTTATCCTGTTTTCACTGCAAATAAAAGCAGTAGAAATCACACTGCAATGGATTTTCAGACCGGTGACGATGCGTTGCCCGGAATGACATCATGTTACATATCAACTGCATACAATGAGCCTTCTTCATAAACAGAATTTGCTTGAACAATCCGGTATGTAGAAATCACCCCGGCAAATCACGGCAGTCTGCACCGACTGCCCAATCGGTATAGTGCATAGGGTAACATAATTGCCACGGTGTCTCCATTTGCTTGATTCTGTTTACTATACACATTTCCTTTGCTCACGACAATGAGTCAAGGTGCGCACCGAGACCAGTGAGTAAACCGATTAAAATCAAAAAATGTATGGTAACAAAAAAGAAATTGACCAAAGAAGAATGGGAGACCATGACAGGTACAGACATGTCACTCATACTCCCGTCAGATGGCAGTATTGAAACAGCCCGTGAATCATCCTTGAATGATACCGGAAAAGAGAAGTCAGAAGGAACGGTAGAACAGACCGACTTCACATCCGAGAACCTGCAACCGTCAACAGGAAAAGAGGAAGCCGTTCCCGTATCTCAACGTCGTATAAGCAGTAGGCAGAGAAAACTATCTCTGGACGAATACAGGAAAACCTTTCTTCTGGTTCCGAGAATAGAAGACCGCAAGCCTGTGTTTGTTAGCGGCGAGGTACGTGACAGGCTGGACGAGTTTGTCCGCAGGCTGGGAGGACGTAAAATGAGCGTTTCAGGACTACTTGAGAACATCGCCCGGCAGCATCTTGAAATCTACTCGGAAGACTTCGAGCAGTGGAGAAAACTGTGATATTTTCCTGAATGACTGATTTGCTTACTGACTCCAGTCAGTACAGTATTCAGACAGTCAGTAGCCGACCTGAGGGAGTAACGGACAAAACTTCAGTTTTGGGAGTTAGCGAGGTTATCTTTCGGGCATCCCGAAAACCTCGCTCCACTCCCGAAGAGTGGAGGCAATCCGCTCCCGGTGGTCGCAGATTGTGGGAAAAAGAATAATCAAAAATCAAAGGAAGAAAATATGAATGACAGAAAGAAAAACAGACCGAGGGGACGCCCCAGAGTAAGAGGAGTGTGCAAACTCAGCAAAGCCGTTACAGTGAAATTCTCCAAGATAGACTATGAACGGTTGTGCCGACGCAGCAGACAGGCCAACCTCACGCTGGCGGAATTTCTCCGTGTATCAGCCTTTGAGGCGACGATAACGGCCAGGCACTCTGCCGAGGAAACTGCCGTCATAAGCAGCCTTACGGGTATGGCGAACAACCTGAACCAGCTGACCCGTCTGTCCCATCAGGCCGGGTTCCACCGTACCCAAAAGACGGTGACAGAACTCCTGCTGAAGCTCAAGGAGATTATTGTCCGGTACAGGCACGTAGAAAGGAGGCCGTCATGATTGGCAAGATCAAGAAAGGGAAATCCTTCGGCGGCTGTATCCGTTACGTGATGGGCAAGGATAATGCGGAAATCATCGACTCCTACGGCGTATTGCTGGGAAATATCCGGGAAATAACGGACAGTTTCAACTACCAGCATGAGCTTAATCCGAAGATCAAACAGCCTGTCGGACACATTGCATTGAGCTTCAAACCTGAGGATAAGGCATTGTTGACGGATGAGTTTATGGCTAAAATAGCCCGGGAATACATGGAGCTGATGGGGATAAAAAACACTCAGTTTATTCTGGTAAGACACCATAACACGGACAATCCGCACTGCCATCTTGTCTATAACCGCATAGGTTATGACGGCAAGGTAATCTCTTCCCAAGGCGATTACAAGCGCAATGAAATTGCCACAAAACTGCTTAAGAACAAGTATGGGCTGACATATGCGGAGGGCAAGGGCAAGACTAATGTGGAGAAACTCCATGCTTCGGAACGTGTGAAATACGAAATCTTCAATGCTGTCAAGGAAGCTTTGAAGCATTCCAAAACATGGAAAGAGTTCAACGATTATCTGCTTCGCCGGGGCATCAGGCTGGAATTTGTAAAGCGTGTCAGGGAGATAAAAAGGCCGGAGGACATACAGGGAATCCGGTTCACCAAGGACGGGCAGACCTTCAAGGCTTCACAGATCAGCCGGGAGTTCAGCTTTGCCAGGCTGAATGCCCAATTGAGTTGGAAGCCTTCGGAAGCCCAACAGGAATCCGAACGGAAGGTACTACAAAGGATACCGGATGGAGGACTTCTTCTCGAAGGTACGGGGCCTGGACTATTCAGTTCGACAAACGATACCGCTCCCGAAGAGCCGTTACCTCAGGAAGAACTCTTGCGCAGACGCAGGAAAAAGAAAAGAAGGAAAGGATTCGAGTTGTAGCCAGTCCTTTCCCATTCAAATTATTCATGAACATTAAAATTGCAGGAATATGAAATTGGAAGAATATATCGAGAGCATCTTCGGATGCCTGGAAAGAATCGAAAACAAAATCAACGGGCTGTCCGCTCTCTTGCCGGAAGGTAATAGCCCGACAGTTAACAATGAAAAGGATGAGTCCGTGCTGAATGAAGTCCGGAATGATCATGAGACATTTCGCAAATTGTTGGCTCGCGTGTACGAAGGTCTTGTAGCCATCAAGAACGATATGGTTTCCATGGACAGGAAGAACTCGTCACAGGAAAGACTTGGACAGGTCTTGTCAGAAATACGGAATGAACAGCGTCAGCACCAGGAGAAAGTGGAAGCCTTGTTTTGTGAGACCAATGACACAGTCAGAAAGAATTCAGTTAAGACAAGTAACATCAACCATCATTTCAGCCTGAGTGTAGAATCCCCGTACACTCTTGGGAGTTTTTTCGTGATGTTCGTGACAATCGTGATTCTGTCCGTGGCTCTCTATTTTTCGGTGAGGACAGATAACGTGCAGGCCGATAATGATCTGAAATACCGTTATGTCAAGATGAAAGGAGAGGCTACCCCCGAACAACTTGTGGAACTTGAGAACCTCTTTGGACCGAACCGGGACAACGAACGGATAGAACAAATGCGTGAGGACGTGGAAGCCTACGAGGAAGCGGTACAGAGACAAGCTACTCTGACTGAGCAGGCACGGCTGAAAGAACAGGCCGCGAGAGAACTGGACACCAAGGCGAAGTCCATCAAGGACAAGTCTATTACGGACGAACCTAAAAAGTAAGCCTATGGCCAGTGTGAAAGTAAAATTCAGACCTTCCACCATAGAGGGAAAGGAAGGCACCATCTATTATCAGATTATCCAAAACCGTGTAATCCGTCAGTTAAAGACGGATTACCGGATATTTACGGATGAATGGAACGAAGCTGGAAGCTGTATCATTGTCGGCTGTTCGGAGAGAAGCAATCTGCTCCTTTTCTTGCAGGAACGCATGGAATGGGACCTGAAGCGGCTGGACATGATTATCCGACAACTGGATAACCGGAAAGCCGGATATACGGCAGATGATATTGTCACTTCTTTTCAAAGCAATACAGAGGGACAGTCTTTTTTCAATTTCATGCAAGGCATCATAGCCCGTCTAAAACAGATGGGCAAGATACGCACGGCTGAAAACTATTCCTGTACTCTGAAAAGTTTCATGCAGTTCAGAGGGAACAGGGATGTTCTGCTGTCCGAAATTGATTCGGATTTGATGCAGCTTTATGAAGCCTACCTTCATGGGAAAGGGGCCGTACGGAACACCAGTTCATTCTACATGCGTATCCTTCGGGCGGTATATAACCGTGCCCTGGAAAAGGAACTGATGGAACAGCGCAATCCTTTCAGGCATGTCTATACGGGAGTGGACAAGACCGTCAAGCGTGCCGTTCCCTTATCCGCCATCAAACGTATGAAGAATCTGGATCTGTCCTTACAGCCTAATCTGGAATTTGCAAGGGATATGTTCCTGTTCAGTTTCTATACCCGTGGCATGTCGTTCATAGATATGGCTCACTTAAAAAAGAAAGATCTTCAGAACGGATTTTTATCGTATCGCAGACGAAAGACCAGGCAGCAGCTGGTTATCAGGTGGGAAAAATATATGCAGGAGATTGTCGGCAAATACCCGGAAGACAGCCTCAGTCCTTATCTTTTGCCGGTATTTAAATACCCTTTTAAGGATACGCACAAGCATTACAGGAATGTCATGTCCGGAATAAACCGGAACCTGAAAGAAATAGCCAGACTGGCCGATATATCCGTTCCTCTGAGCATGTACTGTGCCCGTCATTCATGGGCAAGCGCAGCCAAAGGCAAGAACATTCCGATTTCGGTTATCAGTGAAGGAATGGGACATGATTCCGAGGCGACCACACAAATTTATCTAGCCTCATTGGACAACTCCATAGTAGATAAAGCCAACGCTCAGATATTAAGGGATTTGTAGGGGTATATGAAATGTTTAGTAAAACTACTCCATTCTATGTAAGAGAGACATAATTTGTTGCGAAATTACACAAAATATAGCAACTATTATTATTTAAGAGCCAATAAAAGCACATGACAATGTTCAAAAACATAAAATTGTTTATCAGATTCGAGTTTTGATACTTAAATAACAGTTGATAACCAGGATATTCCATCTGTCATATTACCTCTTACATAGAGACTCAACAAGATGGAATATGAGTCAGATAAAGTCTAAAGAAAGAGTTGCACAACGAGGTGAAGTATTCACAGCAGAGCGTGAGGTAAACGCAATGTTGGACCTTGTAAAAAATGAGTGTTTGAGACCGGATTCCCGATTTCTGGAACCAGCTTGTGGTGACGGGAATTTCCTTTCTGCCATACTCAGACGTAAACTCGCAGAATTAAGAAGAAAATATAAGAAGAGCCCCCGTGATTATGAGAGACAAGCAATAGTGGCAATAGGAAGTCTATATGGAATAGACATAATGGACGACAATGTTTTGGCATGCCGTAAACGTCTTTTTTCCATATGGGATGATGAATATACTGCCCTTTGCAAAACAGAATCTTCGGATGACACTCGTCAGGCTGCAAAATTTATTATCAGTCGTAATATCATTAACGGCAATGCTCTGACTTTAATGTGTGTTGATAATGAAGGTAATGACACCTATGTTCCTATAGTGTTCTCTGAATGGACCCTTATAGGTAATACCCAAATGCAGCGTTCCGATTATACAATGTCAAGTCTTCTTGGTAAAGAAAGTAATCTTTTTTCTTTAGCTGACGTACAGCAGGAAGGCGGAATATTCTTAAGGAGATATATTACTCACTATAAAAAGGTTCAGGATTATGGAGAATAGCTTGTTTCAAAATGCCTATAATCCGGACGTACTATCGTGTATAGCAAATCTTAGCAGTGATGAGGTATTCACTCCTCCGGAATTGGCTAACAAGATTATTGATATGCTGCCACAAGAGTTGTTTGAAAATCCCGATACGACATTCTTGGATCCTTGCTGCAAAAGCGGTGTGTTTTTACGGGAAATCGCAAAGAGACTGATAAAAGGGCTTGAACAGCAAATTCCTGACCTTGAGAAGCGTATAGAACATATATTTTCAAAGCAACTCTTTGGTATTGCAATTACAGAACTCACAAGTTTACTTTCCCGTCGGAGTGTTTATTGTAGTAAATATCCGAGTGGAGAGTTTTCTGTATATCAATTTCCTGAAGAAAAACCTCAAGGAAATATAATCTTCCAACGTATTAGACATACATGGAAAGATGGCAAATGTATCTATTGCGGGGCTTCGCAAAATGAATATGATCGTGGAGCAGAACTTGAAAACCATGCTTACCAATTTATCCACAACTTAGATGTAAATAAAGTATTCAATATGAAATTTGACGTGATTATAGGCAATCCCCCTTATCAAATGAGTGATGGAGGTGGGACAGGTTCAAGTGCTATGCCAATATATCATAAGTTTATAATTAATGCTAAAAAACTAAATCCTCGCTATCTAACAATGATTATACCTTCCAGATGGTTTACTGGTGGAAAAGGTTTAGATGAATTTAGAGATGAAATGCTTCATGATGAGCATATCAGAGAAATACATGATTTTGGAAATGCAAATGATTGTTTTCCTGGCGTTTCCATTGAAGGAGGCGTGTGTTACTTCTTATGGGACCGAGATCAAAAAGGATTATGTAAGGTTTATTCCCATTCACAAAACCAAATTACAGCCATATCAGAACGCCCTCTTCTGGAAAAAGGTGCAGATGTATTTATCAGGTACAATGAAGTAATCTCAATTATTCGAAAAGTTGCATCTTTCAATGAAGAAAGTTTTTCTCAACTTGTTAGTCCAAGAAATCCGTATTATTTCCGATCTCCATTTGTCGAAAGTAAAAAAGCTATCAACACATGCAAAGTTTTTGGAGTGGAAGGTGGAAAAAGACAATATAAGAATATTGATAAATCATTTATTGGAAGAAACAAAGATGAACTGGATAAGTATAAAATATTTATCTCTAAAGCAGACGGAGCAGCAGGACAAATAGGTTATCCCGTTCCAGCCAGAATATTAGGGAAGTCTGAAATCGCAGGTAAAAATACTGCTTGTACAGAAACATTCTTAAGAATTGGTCCATTTGGCAGTGAACAAGAGTGTAAGAATGTGAAGTCATATATCGAGACAAAATTTTTCAGATGCCTTGTAGGTGCTAGAAAAAATAAAAATATGACTCAAAGTACGTACTCTTTTGTCCCTATTCAAGATTTCTCAAAATCTTGGACTGATAAGGAACTTTACGAGAAATACAATCTAACCCAAAATGAAATTGATTTTATTGAATCAATGATTACATCAATGGAGTAAATTATGGGACATAACTTCTTTCCCCAACGACCTGCTGTTACTCCTACAATATATGCCTACAGATTGCCTGGAGTAGATTCACACAAAGGGTTTTTGAAAATCGGTTATACAGAACGTACTGCCAAAGAACGTATAGAGGAACAACTTCACACAAGCAAAATCAAGTATGAGATTGTATTAGTGAAGTCAGCAATGGCTAATGACGGATCTTGTTTTACAGATAAGGACATACACAAGATTCTTGAAAGCAAAGGATGTCATCGACTGAATCCTCTTGACAAAACCGATGAGTGGTTCAAGTGTTCAGTATCTGATGTTGAAGCTGCTATATTATCCCTTCGTACAGGGGCAGACAATGTTGAGAACAGAACACAGAATTTCACGATGCGTCCTGAACAGTTTCGTGCCGTAGAACAGACTAAAAAATATTTTGATCAGGCACTCAAAGAAGAGCCTGGTCACACACCAAAGTTCTTGTGGAATGCAAAAATGCGTTTCGGGAAAACATTTGCCAGTTATCAGTTGGCAAAGAAAATGGGTTTGTCGCGGATTTTAATCCTCACATTCAAACCTGCTGTAGAATCGGCATGGAGAGAAGACCTTATATCTCATATTGACTTTGAAGGGTGGCAGTACATATCCAATAAAGATGCACGCAACAATAATCTGAATATTGACCAGGAGTTTAATCGTGTGGATAAATCAAGACCCATTGTCGTTTTTGGTTCGTTTCAGGATTTGCTTGGTACAAACGAAAGTGGAGGTATAAAGACCAAGAATGAGTTTATCCATTCGACAAATTGGGATTTGGTAATATTTGACGAATATCACTTCGGAGCCTGGAAAGAGAAAGCAAAGGAATTGTTTGAAAAGGAAGATGAAGAAAATGAGGTAGATTTTGATGCGGAAAAATATCAGAAAGATGAAGCGAGCAATGCCATCAATGAAACATGGCTTCCTATTTCAACACGATATTATCTGTTTCTCTCAGGAACACCATTCAGAGCCATCAATACTGGAGAATTTATAGAGGAACAGATCTTTAACTGGACTTATTCTGACGAGCAGCGATCCAAAAAGGAATGGAAAGGTAACGGTAATCCGTATATAGCTCTGCCACGAATGGTAATGCTTACTTACCGTATGCCTGATGAAATACAGGAAGTAGCAAAGCAAGGTGAGTTTGATGAGTTTGACCTGAATGTATTTTTCGCAGTAGAAGGCAAAGGGGCAAATGCCAAATTTAAATATGAGAATGAGGTACAGAAATGGCTGAATCTTATTCGTGGCTCATACCTCCCGGCTAGTATAGATGATATGAAGTTAGGACAGGATAAACGTCCTCCAATGCCATTCAGCGATACTCGATTACTCAATGTGCTTTCTCATACACTTTGGTTTTTGCCTAATGTCGCATCTTGTTTTGCTATGGCAAATCTGCTTGCTCAACGACAAAATAAATTTTACCACGATTACAAAGTGATAGTATGTGCAGGAGCTGCAGCCGGTATTGGCCTTGATGCTTTGTATCCGGTTTTGGCAAATATGGGGGATCCTCTTACAACAAAGACAATAACACTGACTTGTGGCAAGCTGACAACAGGTGTTACGGTGAAGCCTTGGACTGGTATATTCATGCTCCGTAATTTGAAAAGTCCGGAAACATATTTTCAGGCAGCATTTAGAGTTCAAAGTCCATGGGAAGTAAAGGATGAGGATGGAAGACGTATCATAATGAAAAATGAATGCTATGTCTTTGACTTTGCCCTTGACAGAGCGTTACGGCAAATATCCGATTACAGTTGCAGACTGGATATCAATGAATCCAACCCAGAGGCGAAAGTCGGTGAATTCATAAAATTCCTTCCTGTATTGGCTTATGATGGAAGCAGCATGAAGGAAGTTGATGCACAAGACATCTTGGATATCGCTTTGGCAGGAACTTCGGCTACGCTATTGGCAAAACGGTGGGAATCAGCCCTGCTTGTAAATGTAGATAATGATACACTGAAACGTTTGCTTGCAAGTCCTGAAGCCATAAAAGCCTTGATGAATATAGAAGGATTCCGTAACCTGAACAATGACCTTACTACCATCATCAATAAATCCGAGGCTGTCAAAAAAGCTAAAAAAGAAAATCCCAATCCAACCCCAAAGGAGAAAAAGGAAATATCTGACGAGGAAAAGGAAATGAAGAGTAAACGCAAACAGATTCAAGAGAAACTGATAAAATTTGCTACTCGTATTCCAGTATTTATGTATTTGACTGACTACCGTGAAAGATGCCTGAAAGATGTCATTACACAGTTGGAGCCAGGTCTGTTCAAGAAAGTTACAGGTTTAAGTGTCGAGGACTTTAATATGCTCTGTTCACTCGGTGTATTTAATGCACCGCTGATGAACGACGCTATCTTCAAATTCAAACGCTATGAAGATGCTAGTCTGACATATACTGGTATCAATAGGCATATAACAGACGAAGTAGGTGGCTGGGATACTACCATCCGCAAGGAGCAGTATGAAAAACTCTTCTACAATCAGCAATCCTCAATGACAAAGGTAGATTCTGATTCCTATTCAAAAGGTACTGAAACAGTCAATAAAAAACAAACTGAACAAGGAACAACAAAGACCTCACAACCTCATTCTGTACCAGTTGTACAATCTCGCCCTGTAAATGAGCTCACTACTGCGAAGTCACCATCTGTGCAATCAACGAAAGAGGATGGTAATCTCAAAAAACAACTTGAGAAATTAGCGGTTGACAGTACTGTAGTTCATAAGAAGTTTGGCAAAGGAACGGTTGTAAAAATCAATAAGAATGAGAAGTTTATCTATGTCAGATTTACATTAGGAGAAAAGAAGTTTATTTTTCCTGATGCTTTTTTAATGGGATTCTTAAAGATTGAATAATTAATGCATTATATTGTACAACAGCCAATGATTAATCATAAGCTGTTGTACGTAAAATAATATTTTTAATATGTCTATTATTATAAATATTGGAATCAATCAAGATTGTACGCTAAAGTATGTGTTAAGTAATAAATTCCTTATTAACTGTTACAGACACATTTGACTTACTA
Source organism: Candidatus Barnesiella excrementigallinarum (assembly GCA_019114445.1). Classification (GTDB taxonomy): domain Bacteria; phylum Bacteroidota; class Bacteroidia; order Bacteroidales; family Barnesiellaceae; genus Barnesiella; species Barnesiella excrementigallinarum. Next base: position 67,999 of record DXFL01000012.1, on the reverse strand, counting down.
TCTTATTGATTGTTTTAATGCATTTTCAATATTATTAATCTCTATTTTGTTACACTTTTTTAATGGCTTGTAACACTTAGGAATATATTTATCACATAGTAAATTCTTATTTTTACTGCTTGTGTAATATTTAGGGACCTCAATGCCTTTAGGGTATAATTTTGAACAAGTTACAAACTTAATGGACCTGGCATCTACCGAGCATATTATTTTACATTTAGAAGCAATAACTATTGCTGGTAAATGTGGATCATCGAAGTCTTCGTCTGTAATATATTGTTCTATCCTCTTTTGTTCTTTATCAACGATATCTTTGTTGGCAATTATGGTTTTACCTGATTTTTTTAATATATTTATGATTCGTAGATACTTAGGGGCTTTGCTTAATTCTGCTAAATACTTACTGCCACCATAAACAAACTTTCCCTTTCCTCTTGTAATCCACTCTAATACAGGCTCAAATTCTTGATGCTTATCTGATTTTTTATCAAAAACTGATGCTAAACAGTTTGTATCTACAATTATACACATATTTATATTTCCAACATTTTAAGTTCTTCATCAACAAAAAAGCTCCCATATGATTCAGGTATATCAATTGGATATTGTCCATTTTCTTTTATTGCAATAGGCGTTATATGAGTTCCATTAATATCTCTCTCAAAGAAAAGGATTTGTCCAGATATTTTATTTTTCTCACTTGATTGCGATAAGTTGTACCTAAATCGATTAATTGTATAATCACTATGTGTTTCGATAATGAATCTATTCTTATTTTCTGTAGCTGAATGGTATATAAACTCACCAAATGCAGCTTGTGCTTTAGGATGTAAATGAACTTCAGGTTGTTGAATAGAAAACATATCCCCCTTTGAAGTCGCAATTTCTATTATTAATGGTAATGCCTGAGAAACTCCATATCCTACATTTGTAATTTTTATAGGTAAGGAGTTGTAGAGTATATTGATAGCATATGGAGCCCCTTTCCCTTTTCCATATTCATCAATTTGTATGTCGTCAAATAATCCGCTTTCATGTCCAAATTTAATTAGCGCATTAATTATATTATTACCTTTATTTTTATCCTTTCGCGTCATCAAATTTCTAAGGATGTTCGGAGTATGCTCACCTTCAGGGGTAAAAGATTGTTTAAAAGCATCATATGTTCTTTGAGCTTTTGCTCGTATAGGAGCAAGCCATAACATACTATTAAATACTGGAGTTATAATTATTCCATTTGCAGGTTTATTTTCAGTGTCTCCTTTAATCTCCATTTCAACTATATTTCTGATAACCCCCAATGGTGGCAGTTTTGGAAATAGTTTTGTCGGCAATCTCTTCTTTTGTCCTAAAAATAAATTTCGATTATATACCCAATCGGAAAACTTCTCGCCATTATATTTAATTGTCTGATAGTCAACAGAAGCAGAATGCAAAGTAACTAATACACTTTGATCACCAATAATCGTCATATATTCTGCTATATAAGGAATGCTATTCCTATTTTTAAATTTCATCCAGAAATATTTTGGAGCACTTTTACTTTTTTTGTCTTTATATTCAATGCCGATTATGAAATATGATTTGTCTGCAGAGCATTGATTTACGATTTCATTAAAGTAACCTAATTCAACAGTTTCATTATTAAACTCAGGGGAAATCCAAAATCCTGGATTACTAAGAATATTTAAGAGATTCAGAATCGCTGTTTTTCCTGTACTGTTCTCTCCTACAAAAAAATTAACATCAATAAAAGGAATAAATGTATTTACAAATCCTTTATAGTTATCCAAGTATAAAGTTTTCATTATTTAAAATTTTAAATTAGTTTTAGTTTTTTGAAAAATATTTGATTGCGCATTTTTGCATCATCAATTACTTTTTTAAAGCTCTTGATTTCAATATATGCGTTATAATCTCTATTATACCCAAAGAAACCTTGCTTATCTGGGCTGATTGACAAACCGGCAAAACCTGCAAATTCAATGATTTTGGGAACAATGTCACATACTATATAAATATAAACAGGGGTTACATTTTTATCTACAATAACTTCTTCTAGGCCTTCTGGCATTTCATATCTCCCAGAAAGTATTCTACCAGCATAACGCAGTGCTTGAGTAATTGGATTTTCGTCATCTGGATAATTTGTTCTTTTAGGCCGTTTGAATTCGACAATAGCTACTGGTGATGTTATTGAATTTTCCCCGTTTCGATAAAATAGACCGCTTTCATAAAAAATAGCTAAATCAGGCTCTTTATGGTCGACTTGGGAAATAACCTTATCAGAAGCTATATATTGAGTAAAATTAAATCTTTCATCTAATAACCATAAATTATGCTCTTCATATTCAACCTGCCGATCGTCCTTTATCATCGGAAATATAAGATTGTGCATTTCGCTTTCTCTATGGGTTTTCCCTGTTTCTAACCTTTTGCGTAAATCATCAAACAATTCGATTATTTTTCTTCTTTGGCAAACATAATGCGCTAAATCATTTTTCGCTGTATCTGTGACATTTTTAAGAATGTCGTTGACTTCATCTTCAAATGATATATTTTCATCCTCTTCTGAAGATTGTTTGTCTTGTAATTCTTTTAAAGCAATACGTGCTTTTTGTTCCTTCTCAAATTTTATTTTTTGGAAACGCATTTCCAAATCAAAATTGGATATACCAATTGGGATTGATTCCATATCAACATCTTTCAGCAGAGTTTTATTCCAAGGGGCAGACGAGTAAACATAATGTTCAACCTTTTTCTTTTTATCGTTATAGCGCTTTTGAATATCTTCTTGAAAATGTTTTTTAACGATTGTAGCTACAGCTTTCATTATTTGCTTTTCCGATAAATCACTATAGATGTCTTCTTCTTTTCCAAAAATAAAACCGTCACGTTCAGTAGTCACATTGTCATCTAAATAACTTCCTTGTACATAGGCTTTTATCATATAGTTTTTTTGAATGCCATTATCAGTCAATTCAAACATTGGCTCTTTAAATTCTGGGATATAATTATGTATCGCAGAATCTGTAACTTCTCTCATGTTAGCTGTTAAACAGATCTTATTAGTTATTGCAGAATAATATATTTTATATATTTTTACAGTAAAAGTCCAATCACTATCTTTTCCATGTAGAGTTATAGATTCATCATAACCAACTTTTTGAATATCAGAATCTTTCCCAATATAATTATTTAACACGATTGAATTGGATTCATCTTCTTCCCTAATTGTAATTTTAGGTGTATGAATTCCACCAGTTACGAAAAAAACTAGTAAACGTTCAACTAATTTTCTAGCAATTACATCAATTCCTTTGTCTAAATCATGTTCTTTTATCGATTCTAAATGTAGGATAGTTCCTGAATGTATACCCTCATTGTATTCAAGACATTCAATAGTTTCATCTTCAATGATTTCATCAGCATGCCCAAATGTAAAAGAGCGCCGTTTATATCTATATTCTTCGTAAAAAATACTTTCAATAGACACATGATTGAAATATTTCAAATACATAAAACGTCCAAATCCCTTACCGCCTTTTGAAATTTTTAATCCACTTCTATAAGTATCGAAAGAATCTTTATTTTCTTCTGTAAAACCTTCTCCATTATCTATAATATCAATAGAAACAATTTCAGGTAGAGAGTGAGAAGAATCTAAAGCTAACAATTGTTGAGGGTTACGCTTAATCACAATATCAATAATGCCATCTGTCCTTTCAGAGCCTATAGCATCAATTGAATTACAAACAGCTTCTATGATTGGTGTTAAACTTGTTGTTTTGGATTTAATATCCTTAACAATTCTATCTATATTGATTTTGCTCATATGTAAAACCCCTTAATATAATACAAAGGTATTCTAATAATGATAATTTACAATTGATTTTGATAGAATTAACTTATGAAATATATATTATCAAATTATATGTTACTAGATAAATTAATATGGATCTTAATTGTATTATACTAATTTATTGTTATATTTGTAACTAAAATAGCGTTCTTTGGGTATAATGCAAAATTTAACAGATAGTGGAACATCGCTCGTTTCTAAATCGTTACCTGTCTAAAAAACAATTATTGCAAAGTCTTTATTTTCAGCAAGTAATAATATATTAATGCCTAAAGCAGTGGAAGGTTATGTGTTTTCTGATTCCGGCTTCGGCTATCCACTGTTTCAGGGGATGATGAGTCATGGAGCGGGTTAAGCCTTTGAAGACTTTTCCGGTGCCCCATTCGCCACACAACTCCAGTGCCTCCTGACTGATGGGGAGGGTTGCCTCGGTTTCCGTTTTCTCGGTACAGATACGGATGTAGTAGCCTTGATCTGGGCCGACTTCAAAATCACGCCAGTCCAGCTTCAGAATATCACTGATACGGAGGCCGGTCATGCAGGCAAACAAGGAGGCCTGTTTCAAGACTGGAATCTTGCATGGCGTAGCTGCCAATTTCTTGACTTCATCAAGTGTCAGATACTCTTTCTTGACCTCTTTCCATTCGATTTTTTCCAGAAAGTCGTTCAAGTTCTCACGCAGCATCTTCTCTTTGTAGGCTATCTTCAACAAGGCTCGGAAAGTTGAATAATAGCCAGCGGCCGAATTGCGTGAGATGTAAGCATTGGGATGATTGATCTGTTTACATTTGAGCAGGTAATCCCTGAATTTCTCGCACAGTTCCACGGTGACATCGCCAAAGGTGCATTTACCGCCGACAAATTTCTCGAAGTGGTTGTAAACGCAATCCCATTTCTCATATTTTTGCCGTGCCTTTGTTCGGAAGTAGGCGAGGAAATCTACCTTTTGCTTGTTCTTGTCCAGGAACCCGAATTCTTCATTGATAAGCGACTGTACACGGATACAGCGGATTGCCTCTGCCTTGTTCAGCATATCCTGATTGAACATTCTTTGCTGCTCATTCTTTGGCTTGGCATAGATGTAAATGCCGAGGAATTCCCGGCGACTCATCTTCATCGTGTAAGGATTGCGGATGGCCGGATAATAATCCAGATAAAGAGATATGCGGTCGTTACGCAATGGCTTTTGTCTCAGTGTTACGTTGGTGCATGTAAGTGTCATAGTTATATTGTTTTCTGATTAATACTTGTTTTTGTTGCAAATAAAATAGGTGTTCTAATGGTGGTATTTATCACCGGAAAATAACTTTCGGCTCATTCTATCTTTGGAGGCTCAAAGAACTTGTCCAGCTCTGCCCGCAGGATCTTGGTATATTTACCGACTTTGATACGGGCGATATTATGGTATTTTACATAATGGTAGAGTTGATCCCGTGTCAGTTTGAATCGTTCCATCGCTTCGGCAATGGTGTAGTATTTGGGCTCTTCGGGAGCTATGAGGCCTTTGGCAATGTCGACATGCTTTTTGGAGTAGAACACCATGATGCCGACTTTCTTTTTAGGAATGGCATTCTTTGATACAAAAGAATAGATGGCCGTTAGTGTCATGCCGAACTTCTCCTGCATATCTTGCGTGCTGTACCATTCCTTGATTTCAGGATCGGGAGCTTTCTTTGCAAAGTAGTCATCAATATGCTTTTTGCTCCAATAGGTTTTCCCACGGTTAAATGTCCGGGGTATATTATGCTCTTTAGCTATATGAAATATCCAGGAATCTTTGACACCGAATTTCTCTTTAATCTCATTGGTGGTATAGAAGTCTGTGATAGGGATTGTATCTTTGGGCATTCGATATTGATAAGGCTTATTTTGAAGCATAGCATCAATATCAGTCCTCCTGATAAATGAAAGCCTACTGCTAATTTTAGACGTTTTAAGGTGACCTGCCTTTACCATGGTATAGATAGCTTGGCGAGATAGACCTAACAGACGTCCTGTTTCTGAAAAGGAAAGATATTCCTTCTCCTTAATGTCTTCAATGATGCGTTCAGTTTTCTGAACTTGAGTTTGTGACTCTGTTGTCTGCACTCGTTTTTTGCGTATGGCCCGTTTATAGGCAAAATTTGCACACCTGTGTGAACAGAACCTTGTAGAAACTTTCTGAGCCTCGAATTCTTTACCGCACCACTCACAAATCTTTTTAATTCTAAAGTTACTAGTTGCCATTTTTACTTAATATTTAGGGGTTAATTCTCCTTCATTTCTCCTGTTTTTTGTCAACCATCGTAAACTATTGTCAACCATAGTCAACATTCTCCACGACCTTGCCAACGATAATCTTCGGATTTTCGTGGTGAGGTACACAGGAGGTACAAAAAATGGCGTAAAAAGGCTTGGCAACGATTATCAACGATACTTGAGCAACAAAAAAGGCGCCCGTAAAGAGCGCCATATTAATCGATTATAATCAATTTAACTATTTGATAATAAAGCATTTACTTGCCGATGCAAAACTTCGAGAAGATGGTGCCGAGGATTTCGTCGGTGGAGATTTGGCCCGTGATTTCGCCGAGGTAGTGCATACATTCTCGAATGTCTTGGGCGAGGAAGTCGCCGGAGAGGCCCGATTGCAGACCGTCGAGGGTTCGTTGTATGGCGTCGTGGGCGTGCATGAGGGCTTCGTAGTGGCGTGCATTGGTGACAATTATGTCGTTCTCGGCGGTATTCGACAGGTTGACGGTGTCGGTAAGCAGTGATTCGAGGGTGTCGATGTTTTGGTTGTGCGAGGCCGAGAGGAAGAGTAGCGAGGTGTTGCTCATCTCGCGGGTGAGGCGCTCGTACAGTTGGGTGAGTTGCTGCTGGGTGACGTCGTCGATTTTGTCGACTTTGTTGAAAGCGATGATGAGGTGTTTGCCGTGACAGCGGGGGAGTATCTTTTCGGATAGGGTTTCGATTTCGTGTGCGGGGTGTGTGGCGTCGATGAGCCAAATAACGATGGTGGCTTGGTCGAGTTTTTGGAAGGTGCGTTCGATGCCCATGCTCTCGATGGTGTCGTGGGTTTCGCGTATACCTGCGGTGTCGATGAAGCGGAAGGTGATGCCTTGCAGTACGACGGTATCTTCGATGACGTCGCGGGTGGTGCCGTGGATGTCGGATACGAGGGCACGCTCTTCTTTGACCAGCCGGTTGAGCAGGGTCGATTTGCCGGCATTGGTCTCGCCAATGATGGCGGTAGGTACGCCGTTCTTAATGGCGTTGCCGAGGTTGAACGAATCGGATAGCCGTTTGATGACGCGTTCGATTTCGCGGGCCAGTTCGGTGAGTTTCTGTCGGTCGGCAAATTCTACCTCCTCTTCGCTGAAATCGAGTTCGAGTTCGACGAGCGAAACGAAAGTGAGCAGTTGTTCTCGCAGCCGAGCCAGTTCGCGGCTGAATCCTCCCCTCATTTGTTGTATGGCGAGGCGGTGCGAGGCGGCCGAGGTGGAGGCGATAAGGTCGGCTACGGCTTCGGCTTGCGAGAGGTCGAGTTTGCCGTTGGTAAAGGCGCGTCGGGTAAACTCGCCGGGTTGGGCGAGCCGGCAGCCTTTTCGCAGCAGCAGGGCGACGATTTGCTGTTGTATATAGGTGGAGCCGTGGCACGATAGCTCTACGGTATCTTCGCCGGTGAAGGAGTGGGGGGCGACGAAGAGGGTGGCGATGACGTCGTCGAGGGGTTTACCGTCGTCGTCGACGATACTCCCGTAGTGGGCAGTATTGGGTTTCGCTTGGGCCAATGGTTTGCCGTTGGCGGCGTGGAATATGCGGTCGGTTATGCAAATGGCTTCCGTTCCGCTTACGCGAATGACTGCAATGCCGCCTCGACCGGGTGCGGTAGAGATGGCGCAGATGGTATCTTCGGGGTGGTTTGTATTTAGTTCAAGTTCCATAATTCGGGCGATATATTGCTTTCGATTTGGGTTTCTATGCTGTCGGGCAGAAGGTAGAAGAAGTCTATCCCGGTTATTTTTTCTACGCTGTCGATGGGGATTGCTAATGCTTTCATCGAGGGTTGGTCGTTGCTGTTGTCGAAGAGGAACGCGATGCCTCGCGGTGTATCGAGGTAGGGGGCTGCCACGACTTTGAAATAGCGGTCGGGAACGACAATTTGGTGCTGCCCGATAGTTTTTTTCGATGTGTCGACAATGGGACCGCAGACGATAAGCAGGGCACTGTCGCGGCGAGCCCATTCACGTACTTGTTCTTCCAGTTCTTTCCAGCGGCCTCGGTTCAATCCGGGGCTTTGCGGGCAGATGTTGGTGAGGAGGAACGACTCTTCCATTGCTTTGTCGCTCCATTTCATATCGGCGGCAGGCGCCATGTGTCCCCGGTCGTATCCACTGCGGGTGTAGTCGCGGGTATTGGCCGGTATGCCGGTGACGTCGGGGTCGGTGAGGAATTGGTCGGTGCGTGTGGACGAGCCTTGCAGTTCGCTGCGCAGCAGTTCGTAGCCCACCCAGTTGGGCTGTTTCCATCGGGCGTTGTACGACACGATGTAGCCCGTGCGGCGTAGTATTTGCTCTGTTCGGCTTGCGGGAGTTTGAGCCATTTCGGCATTGGGTATGTGGGGCAGGATTTGTGAAGTAGCGGGCGACGGGTTTTGCCGGGTCTGTTTCATGTGCCACATACCGCAACCGATAAGCAGCAACAGCAACAAGATTGCCGGCACAACGCGTTTGTTCGACGATTTTTTTCTCTTTTTCCTCTTTTTGGCCATACTTCCCACTTTTGAATGCGGTAGTGCAAATGTAAGAAAAAATTTTTTTACCTTTGTTCGTCGGTTGGATAATCCATCGACCTCGTTTTTGGAATAGGAAAAACCAATAAAAAAACATATACGATGAATTTAGTAGATCGTTTTCTCCATTATGTAAGTTTCGATACCCAGTCGGACGAACTTACCAACATGACACCCAGTACGCCGGGGCAGATGATATTTGCTCAGGCTTTGGCCGAAGAATTGAAACGCATAGGGCTCACCGATGTGACCCTCGACGATAACGGCTATTTGATGGCTACGTTGCCTGCCAATATCGACAAGCAGGTGCCTGTGGTTGGGTTTATTGCCCACCTCGATACGAGCCCCGATTTGTCGGGCCGTCATGTGTCGCCCCGCATTGTAAAAAATTACGGTGGCAACGACATTGTATTGTGTGCCGAGGACAATGTGGTACTCCGTCCGACCGAATTTCCCGAATTGCTACATTATGTAGGACAAGACCTTATTGTGACCAATGGAAAGACGTTGTTGGGTGCCGACGACAAGGCCGGTATTGCCGAGATTGTTACCGCTATGGAGTATCTGTTGGCTCACCCCGAAATCAAACATGGGAAAATTAGGGTGGCTTTCAATCCCGACGAGGAGATCGGCAAGGGGGCTCATAAGTTCGATGTCGAGGCTTTCGGTGCCGATTGGGCCTATACGATGGACGGCGGCGAGATAGGCGAGTTGGAATATGAAAATTTCAATGCGGCCGTGGCTCGGATTACATTCAAGGGACGCAACGTTCACCCGGGATATGCCAAGCACAAGATGATCAACTCGATTCGTATTGCCAACCAATATGCCATTATGTTGCCCCGTTGGGAAACTCCCGAACATACCGAGGGTTACGAAGGTTTCTATCACCTCATTTCGTTCGAAGGCAATGTAGAGCAAACGGTGTTGACTTATATTATCCGCGATCACGACCGCGACCGTTTCGAGCGTCGGAAAAAAGAGTTGGAACATTTGACCCGCAAAATCAACAACGAGTTCCCCGATTGTGCCAGTATCGAGATAAACGACCAGTATTACAATATGCGTGAAAAGGTAGAGCCCGTGATGCACATTGTCGATCTTGTGTCGGAGGCTATGCGGGCTGTCGATGTCGTGCCTCAGGTGAAACCGGTGCGCGGCGGTACCGATGGCGCCCAGTTGTCGTTCAAGGGTTTGCCTTGCCCCAATATCTTTGCCGGCGGGCTCAACTTCCACGGACGTTATGAGTTCGTGCCCATACAGTCGATGGAAAAAGCTACCGAGGTGATTGTCCAAATTGCCAAAATGGTAGCCGAGAAATAATTGTATTTTACCGAGAGCGAACAGATAGGGGTATATACTCCCCTGTCTGTTCCTTTTTTTAGCAGATGTGTTTATGTCGGGTACTTTAATTGTGCTTACCGGGCCTACCGGGGTGGGAAAGACCGAGCTTAGCCTGCAACTGGCCGAGCATTACGGGTGTCCCATCGTGTCGGCCGACAGTCGGCAATTCTACCGCGACATTCCCATCGGCACGGCTGCGCCCACCGCCGAGCAGTTGGCTCGTGTGAAACACTATTTTGTAGGGCAGTTGGCGTTGACCGACTATTACAGTGCCTCGTGCTACGAAGAGGAGGTATTGCGTCTGCTCGATACCCTTTTTACGACTCACGATTATGTGCTGCTTACCGGGGGCTCGATGATGTATATCGATGCCGTGTGCAAGGGTATAGACGATATACCTACCATTACCGACGAGATTCGCCGCGAGGTGGTGGAGCATTATCGGCAAGTGGGGCTCGAAGCTTTGTGCGAGGAGCTTAAACGTCTTGACCCGGTCTATTATAATGAGGTGGATTTGAAGAATCACAAGCGGGTGATTCATGCCATTGAGATTTGTCGGCAGACGGGCGGTAGGTATAGCGATTTGCGTACCCGGCAGGTTAAGGAACGCCCGTTTCGTATAGTCAAAATCGGGTTGATTCGTCCCCGGGAAGAGCTTTTCGAGCGGATTGCTCGCCGCACCGGGCAGATGATCTCCGAAGGCTTGCTCGATGAGGCGCGCCGGGTCTATCCCTTGCGACACCTCAATTCGCTTAACACGGTGGGATATAAGGAGTTGTTTGCCTATTTCGATGGGACGATGACCCTCGACGAAGCGGTGGAAAAGATCAAACGCAATACCCGGGTCTACTCCAAAAAACAGGTTACTTGGTACAAAAAGGATCCCGATATGCGCTGGTTCTCGCCCGACGATAAGGAGGCGATTATCGGGTATATCGATGGGTGTAGTAAGTCGGTTTAATTTTTTTGTATTTACCGGTTGCCGCGGGGAGTACGGTATGGGTCTCAATCGGCTGTTTTTATAAAATATTCCTTCACTCCCTTGTTGTATTTCGAGAATATTTCGCGGGCTTTTTGTAGAAATCCTTTCAGATGAGGCCGATAGGGGTGCGCTTGTAACTCCTGTTCGGCAGGAACGACTTTGAAGTTTTCGGTTGGCGAGGAGGGGCGACGGGTATAGACCAGCGTGTATTGAGCCGATTGCAAGACCACTCGGTTCATGGGATCGCGGGCAATCGTGACTTTCACCAGCGATCCCCCTACGGTATCGCGGGTTTTCATGTTCGAGATAAAATTCCCCAGCGAATAGACAATCAATGCTTGTGGATTGCCTTGTGCGTCGTGACGCAATTCCATCGGTTGTATCACATGAGGGTGAGCGCCGATGATCAGTTGTACCCCTTCGTCGACCAGCCAATCGGCCAACTCTTTTTGTTGCTTGTTGGGTAATAGTTGGTATTCGTCGCCCCAATGCAGGCAGGCGACAATCAGTTCGGCTTTCAAATCTTTGGCCCGGCGTATCTCTTTTTTGAGGTGCTCCCGGTCGATGTAATTGACGGTAAGGGGCGGAGTAGGGGTGAATCCGTTGGTGCCGTAGGTGTAATTGAGGAAGGCGGTTCGTATTCCCTTTATTTGGACCATAAGCGGGTGAAACCGTTCGGAGAGTTCCGGCGAGGCGTATGTGCCGACGTGGTCGACACCTATGGAGTCGAGCACGTGCAGGGTTCGTTGTGCTCCGCGGGAATAACGGTCGAGGCAATGGTTGTTGGCTGTGAGAAAGAGGTCGAATCCTGCCTGTTGCAAGGCGATGGGAAACTCGTCGGGAGCCGAGAAGCAGGGATAGCCCGTGTAGGGGGCTCCGCCGGCAGGGACTTCCAAATTGACTACGGCATAGTCGGCTGCGGCAACCTCGTCGGTTATCGCTTCGAAACAACCGGTGTAGTCGTAGCCTTCGGCCGTTCGTGCCGAGGTTATTTGGGCTTGGTGTTGCATGGCGTCGCCCGCGAAAAGCAGGGAAACTTCGGTAGCGGGAAGTACCGGAGTTTGCCCTAACAAAAGCGGAGCTAAAAAGGTGACCAGCCCTATCATAGCCGTGGTTATTGATAGATGGCTTTTTTACCGGCCAGCAGTGTGTTGCGCATGAGCGAAACGATGGTCATGGGGCCTACGCCACCGGGGACGGGGGTGATGAACGAGCAGAGGGGGGCAACCTCGCTGAATTTCACATCGCCGGTAAGTTTGAATCCCGATTTTTTCGAAGCGTCGGGTACGCGGGTGGTGCCTACGTCGATAATCACGGCACCCTCCTTCACCATATCGGCTGTTACAAATTCGGGTGAGCCGAGGGCGGCGATGATAATGTCGGCCGTGCGGCATATCTCTTTGATGTTTGGGGTTGCGCTGTGGCATACCGTTACGGTGGCGTTGCCCGGATAGGCTTTTTGCATCATGAGCGTAGCCACGGGTTTCCCCACGATGTTGCTGCGGCCCAGCACTACGCAGTGTTTGCCCTTAGTTTCGATGTTGTAACGGGCCAGCAGCTCCATAATGCCGGCCGGGGTGGCCGATACGAAGCAGGGCAGTCCTATCGACATACGGCCTACGTTTACGGGGTGGAATCCGTCCACGTCCTTGCGGTAGTCGATGGCCTCGATGACCTTCTGTTCCGAGATGTGTTTGGGCAGAGGCAGTTGGACGATGAAGCCGTCGATGTCGGGGTCGTTGTTCAACTCGTCGACCCGGCGCAGCAGTTCTTCTTCGGTTACGTCGTTTTCGTAGCGGATCAGGGTCGATTTGAATCCGCATTGTTCGCAGGCTTTTACCTTGTGGGCCACATACGTCTCACTGCCACCGTCGTGTCCTATCAGTACGGCCGCCAAGTGGGGGCGTTTGCCGCCGGCATTGCAAATGTCGGTTACTTCTTGGGCGATTTCTTGTTTAATGCGGTCGGCCACCGCTTTTCCGTCGATTAGTTGCATAGGAATGAGTTTGTATAAAAAACTGCCGGACACACTCTCTATTTGCCTTGTGGCAATCGGTTGGGGTGGAGAGTATATCCGGCAGTTTCATGGTTGATATTAAATTTTATTTCCGTTTGAATCCTTTCATCATGGCTCCTTTGTTTTGGGTCACCATTCGCATCATCTTGCGGGTTTGGTCAAACTGCTTGATGAGGCGGTTGACCTCTTGTATCGAGGTGCCGCTACCGGCGGCGATCCGTTGTCGGCGAGTGCCGTTGAGGACTTCGGGATTGCTCCGCTCTTTGGGTGTCATCGAGTAGATAATGGCTTCGATACTTTTGAATGCGTTGTCGTCGATATCCATGTCTTTAATGGCTTTACCCACACCGGGAATCATCGATGCCAAATCTTTGAGGTTACCCATTTTCTTGATTTGGTGTATTTGGCTGAGGAAGTCGTTGAAGTCGAATTGGTTTTTGGCAATCTTCTTCTGCAAGCGTTTGGCCTCTTCTTCGTCGTATTGTTCCTGAGCCCGTTCCACCAGCGAAACGATGTCGCCCATACCCAAGATACGGTCGGCCATACGGGCAGGGTGGAAGTAGTCGATGGCTTCGAGTTTTTCGCCGGTACCGATGAATTTGATGGGCTTGTCGACTACCGTGCGAATCGATAGGGCGGCACCACCGCGGGTATCACCGTCGAGTTTGGTCAGTACCACGCCGTTGAAATCGAGCCGGTCGTTAAATTCTTTGGCTGTGTTTACCGCATCCTGTCCGGTCATCGAGTCGACAACGAAGAGGATTTCGGTGGGGTTTATCTTTTTCTTGATAGCCTCGATTTCGTTCATCATTTGCTCGTCGATAGCCAGTCGGCCGGCCGTATCGACAATCACCAAATCGAAATGGTTCTCTTTGGCATATTTCACAGCGTTGGCTGCAATGCTCACCGGATCTTTACTGTCGGGTTCGGTGTAGACGGGAACTTCGATTTGTTCGCCCAATACCTTCAACTGTTCGATGGCGGCAGGACGGTATACGTCGCAAGCTACCAACAGGGGGCGTTTGGCCTTTTTCGATTTCAACATTTTGGCCAGTTTTCCCGAGAAGGTGGTTTTACCCGAACCTTGCAAACCCGACATGAGGATAATCGACGGATTTTGCGACAGATTGATGTCGGCAGTTTCGCCACCCATCAAGGCAGCCAATTCGTCGTGGACAATCTTTACCATCAACTGACCCGGCTTCACGGCGGTGAGTACGTCTTGTCCCAGCGCTTTGGCCTTGACGGTATCGGTAAATTGCTTGGCCACTTTGTAGTTGACATCGGCATCGAGCAGGGCACGGCGCACATCTTTCAGCGTTTCGGCCACGTTGATTTCGGTGATTTTGCCTTCACCTTTCAATATTTTAAAAGACCGTTCGAGTCTTTCACTAAGGTTTTCAAACATAGTTTTAGAACAAAATTTTTATACTGATGGATAAAATCGGTGCAAAATTACTCAAAATCGGCGGAATATGCGAATAAAAACGAAAGAATAACATTAATTGTAATATCTCTCGCCGAGTAATGGTCTCCCCCGGGGGAATGCGGCCTGAGTGGTCGGCTTCTACCGGTGTGAAGCGGTTGTCAAATTTTTTTTGCTTTCCAGTTGGCCTTTTTGAAAAAGAGGAACGACAGAACCAGTTTGAAACCCCAATAGAGATATTCTACGCTCCAGCAGAAAGCTATGTCGACCCGGTTAAATTCGATAATCCAATAGATGGCCAGTGTGTAAAAGACAATGGTTACCATTTCGATGAAAAAAGCGGTGCGGGTATCGCCTGTCCCCGATACCGATTGGAACAGTATATTGCCCGGCAACGCTAAGAGATAGTATGCCGACATGACGTAGACCGAGGGTATGCAACTGGCAATGAGTGCGCTGTCGTTGGTATAGATGAGCAGTATGATTTGCGGGATAAGGCATAGCAGGGCGATGAGTGGCAATACGATGGCGTAGCACATTTTTATGATACGCCGTATAATGGGTATTACGTCGTCGGCACGGTGGGCTCCCATCGCGTTGCTTACGAGGGTGCAGGCGGTGGCTCCGAAGGCGTTGACCGGCATGAATAGCAGGGTAGAGGTGCTGCGAATGATATTCGAGATGGCTAACGGCAACTCGCCCAAATGTTCTACGGCTACGAAAAAGAGGAACCATGTACCTATGGTGAGGAAATAGAGAATCATGCTCCATACCGATACATTTAATATCTCGCGAATGAGCCCGAGGCCTTCGAATCGGAATCGGGAGAGTTGGTATTTTTGCCGGTCGATACAAAAGAGCGTGTAGAGGAAAAAGTGCAGTGCGGCAGTCGCTTCGGCCAGTACCGACCCGATGGCTGCCCCGGCAATGCCCATGGCAGGAGCTCCGAAATTACCGAATACGAAAATGTAGTTGAACAGGATATTGGCTACGGTCATAATGACGGCGTTGACCATCAATACGCGGGTTCGGGTGATGGCTACGAAGAAGGCTCGGAACATGATTCCTATCGAGGTAAACAGCAGTCCGAATATGCGGTATTTCATATAGTCTTCGCCGGCTTGGCAGACCGCAGGAGAGGAGATGAGCAGTTTGAGCAGTTGGGGGGTCCATAGTAGCGAGGCGACGATAAGAGCGACCGAGAAAAGTGTCAAAAACAGGGTGCCTTGCCCCATGATAGGCCCCAGTGAATTGTATTTGCCCTCGCCGTTGCGCCGAGCCATGAGAATCTGCGCTCCGGTACTAAACCCGAAAGTGACCATATAGAAGGCAAGATATAGCACGCCGGCCAAAGCCGATGCTCCCAATTCTATTTGCCCTACACGTCCCATAAAGGCGGTGTCGGTGATATTGATGAGGTTTTGAACAAAAAGGCTTACCAATATGGGAAGCGAGATTCCCCAAATTTCTTTACGGCTGTACATATCGGTGTCCGGTAGAGTTGTTGGTTGTATATTAAAAATGCCCACCCGACGAATCGGGCAGGCATTCGTATGTGGGTTATTCGGTTATATCAGTTTGTTTGTGGCCGTGTCGGGGAAGATGACAGCAGGGGTAAACTCCCGAGCCTCTTCGGGTGTCATCAGGGCATAGGCCATGATAATGACAATGTCGCCCGGCTGTACTTTGCGGGCTGCGGCTCCGTTGAGGCAAATAACCCCCGAACCCCGTTCGCCTTTGATGACATAGGTCTCGAATCGTTCTCCATTGTTGTTGTTTACGATGGAAACTTTTTCGTTGGCGATAATGTTTGCCGCATCCATTAAATCCTCGTCAATCGTGATACTCCCGATGTAGTTGAGATTTGCCTGAGTGACGGTAACTCTGTGAATTTTTGATTTTACGACCTCTATAAACATGGTTTTTTCAAGTTATTGTTCGGGACGTCGATAAGCGATGTTGTCGATCAGCCTCACTTCGCCGTTGTATACCGTTATGCACCCTACGATATAATCCGATTCGTTCCACTCCTTGATGGGGAGCAATGTATTCCCATCGACTATTTCGTAGTATTCGACGCGCATTTCGGGTATGGCATTGATGGTGGCGACCACCTCGTCGATTGTCTCTTTCACCGAATGGTTGGTGGCAAAGGTACGACTTTTAAATAAAGTCTCGGCTATTTTAGGTGCATTTCTTCGTTGCGATTCGGTCAATCGGGTGTTTCGGCTGCTCAAAGCCAGTCCGTCGGCTTCGCGCACGATAGGCACGGCAACGATGTTGAATTTGTACCCCAGTTGAGCCGCCATGGCCCGGATAACCGCAATCTGCTGGAAATCTTTTTCGCCGAAGTAGGCATTGTCGGGGTTGACCATATCGAACAGTTTGCTTACGATTTGTGCTACACCGTTGAAGTGTCCCGGACGATATTTCCCTTCCATCACTTCGGCAACTTTACCTAAATTGAATACCCGAGTGTCTTCGGTAGGGTAGATCTCTTCGACCGATGGGGCGAAAGCATAGTTGCAGTTCACCGATTCGAGCAAGCGGCAATCTTGGTCGAGAGTTCGGGGATAGAGCAGCAAGTCGTTTTTGTCGTTGAATTGTGTAGGGTTGACAAATATGCTTACCACGGTCACATCGTTATTGGCAACACTGGCTTTTACCAGTTGCAAGTGTCCGTTGTGCAAAGCCCCCATGGTAGGTACAAGTCCTATTGTTTTCCCGGCAGCCCGGTCTGCATCGAGCTGTTGTTGCAATTGGGCTATGGTTTTGAATATCTTCATAATCGAGCCGTTAAAAAAATCGTGCAAAGGAAGCAAATAAAACCCAATTAACGAAGATAATCTTTAAATTTTTATGCAATACGACCTTAAAATAATCCGTTTTGAGCGTGAAAATAAGGGCGTATGGCGATACTGGGGTGTTAATACTTCTAATATTTGGAAGTTTCCCCCATTTTTTTTATTATCTTTGCCACATAAATTGTGTTTTAAGAGGAGCAGAATGAAAGAAGTCAAAGTTCTATTTATCGCCCAAGAGATTACTCCTTATTTGCCGGAGTCGGAAATTGCGAATATTTGCCGAGCCTTGCCGCAAGGTATTCAAGATAGAGGTCACGAAATACGAACCTTTATGCCCAAGTATGGTTCTATTAACGAACGTCGCAATCAGTTGCACGAGGTTATACGGTTGTCGGGAATGAATTTGATTATCGATGATACCGATCATCCTCTTATTATTAAGGTGGCGTCGATACAGTCGGCTCGAATGCAAGTATATTTTATAGACAACGACGATTATTTCCAGCGTAATGCCGAAGGTGTTCCCGATGAAGATATGCGATCGGACAACGACGAGCGCAGTATATTTTTTGTGCGGGGAGTAATGGAGACCGTGAAAAAATTGCGTTGGACTCCCGATATTATCCACTGTCATGGCTGGATAACGGCATTGGCTCCTTTGTATTTGAAGAAGAGTTATGCCGAAGATCCTTCGTTCCGCGATGCGAAGGTAATCTATTCGTTGTACGACAACGATTTCAAAACCCCGTTCGATCCCAATTTCGCTTCGAAGTTGAAACTGGAAGGGATTCAAGATAGCGACATACCTTTCTCCGTAGGCGATTCGATTGATTCTGTCACTCTCAATAAATTGGCCATTCAATACTCCGATGGTGTCATTCAAGCCAGTCGAAATATAAAACCCGAAATTACAGGCTATGTACAAGAATTGGGTATTCCTTTCTTGGAGTATCAAAATTCAGAAACTTATATTGATGCCTATAACGAATTTTACAACAAGATTGTAGGAAACGAATAACGACAGTTACTAAATAGAAAATGAAAGTTTTTAAATTCTTGCCGATAGCTTTTGCAATAGTTTTAGGCATATCCTCCTGTGGCGACGAGAACAGTACAATAGGTTCGTCGATAGTCGATACCAATATTGAAATTATCGTCGACTCTTCGTTCCAAAAGCTGATAACGGTTGAATCTATTCCCAACGACAGCGTGGTGGGGCGAACCATTACCCAGTTGATAGGGCGTATTTCTATTCCCGGATATGGCCGGTTGGAGACCGATTTCCTTACCCAGTTTATGCCGGCGTCCAAATTCGATACCGTAGGAGTGGATAAACTCGATTCGCTGATTTTGTATTTGAATTATAATGCCGAATCGTTCACGGGCGATTCGTTGGCTCCGATGCAGTTAAGTGTCTATCCGCTCGACAAGGACTTGAAATCGCCGGTATACAGCGGTATCGACCCCACGGAATATTACAATACACAAGCCGCTCCGGTGGCATTGACAAGTTACAATGCTTCGTTCTTGGGTCTGCCCGATTCTTTGGTGGAACTTGGGTATAAGATGATTCGGGTGAAGTTGCCCGATGCGATGGCCGAGCAGTTTTATCAAAAGTATAAGGAGGATCCTGTTGTTTTCTCTTCGCCCAGCCGCTTTACGCAATATTTCCCGGGATTTTATGTCAAGACCTCGTATGGTAGCGGGTGTGTAGTCAATGTCCAAAATACGGTGATGAACCTGCACTATACCAAAACGACCGAAATCGACGGTACAGACTCTACCTATACCGCAACCCAAACGCTCATGGCGGTAACACCCGAAATCTCGACCGGGAACCACATAAAACTCGAAATCGATCCCTCGATTAAAAATGCCATTGCGTCCGGGGAGGTCTATTTACAAGCTCCGGCGGGGCTGAATGTATTGATCCATTTCCCCACGCGCGAGATTGTACAAACCTTCGAGTCGGCGGTAGGCGAGGGCTCTTCGTCTTTGCAAGGGCTTGTCAATTCGTTGACCCTTACGGTGCCTCTGAAACAACTTACCGACAACAGTTATAATTTGGAACCGCCGCAATTCCTGCTCTTTATTCGCAAGTCGGAGCTCCGTGAGTTCTTCGAGAAGAAAAAACTGGCCGACAATGTGAATACATTCTACGCCGAGTACGATAGCGATACACGTAAGTATGACTTTACCGGATTGCGACCGTTTATAAACGACATCATCGAGAAGAAACGTTCGGGTACCGAGATTTCCGATGCCGATGAAGAAATCGTGCTGGTGCCGGTATCGGTATATAGCGAGACGGTATCGTCGGGTAGCAGTTATTACTACTATTCCTATAACGAGCAGGAGGTGGTCACCGATATTGTTCCTTACGTTTCAGCTCCTTCGTTGGCGTTGATCGATGTGGCTAATATCAAATTACAGTTGACTTACAGCCGTCAAATTCGTAAATAACACTCTATTGAGATAAGCAAATGGGGCAGGGCCAATCACGGTACTGCCCCTTTGCATTTTGCGCCCTTGTGTTGTTTGGGTGCGATGATATTCCTTGCCGTTTCCCTTTTTTAGCCGAGGGGGAGCGGAGAAAAATAATGAGTAAGCAAAAAAAATATTGCCAAAGAGTTGGGCTATTCTCTCAAAAGTATTACCTTTGCACCGCAAATGCCACAATAGCTCAGTCGGTAGAGCATTTCATTCGTAACGAAAAGGTCCCGGGTTCGAGTCCCGGTCGTGGCTCAGAAAGCAAAAGGGAATCGATCCATACGGTCGGTTCCTTTTTTATTTGAGGGCACACGAATCGTTATAGCCCCTGTATGGAGATGTGTATTATACCCTGTTTCGCGGCTGTATTGTTTTTACAGTTCCCGCCTTGAATATAGGACAAAAAAAAGAAAAGCGTATTTAAACGCTTGTTTTACAATCTTTAAATATTATATTTGTCATATAGATTTATAAAAGCGTATTGTTTGATTGATACAAGAAACAACAGTATGTTCCCTACGCTTTTCTGTTTTTTATGCTTGCCGGTAGGGGACAAGCAAGCACATAAACCGATGAGTTATGAAAATAAATTTACATCGATGGCTTTTCCTTGCAGTTGCTTTGTGGGGGATATTACCGGCGGGTGCATACGATTTTCAAGTGGACGGAATTTATTATGAGATTAACGGGGACGAGGTTACGGTTACCAATGAAACGGGTAGTACTCAATCAAATTCTTATTCGGGAGCGGTGGTTATTCCTTCGTCAGTATCTTATAATGATAAGACTTATGCGGTGACCTGTATAGGTGCATCTGCCTTTTTTAGATGTGAAGATTTGACTTCGGTTACACTACCCAATACGGTGTCGGTTATTAGTAAATGGGTTTTCGCCGGTTGTACAGGCTTAACGTCGATAACGATACCTGAGCTGGTAACATTTATCGGAGATTAGGCTTTTTGGGGTTGTTCGGGTTTGACGTCGGTAACGATACCTGAGTCGGTAACGGAGATAGGAGCTAATGCTTTTTTTAATTGTAACGCATTGCTTTCGATAACTATTCCCGAATCTATAATAATTGGCCGTTCGGCTTTTAATGGAACGGCTTGGTATAACAGTCAGCCCGATGGCGTTGTGTATATCAATCGAGTGCTGTATGGTTATAAGGGAACTATGCCGGAGAATACACATATCGACATTCGGGAGGGAACACTTTCTATGGTCGATTATGCTTTTGCTAATTATGCGGAACTGACTTCGGTCACAATGCCTTCATCAATTAAGATTATTGGCAGTGATGTTTTTGTGGATTGTATCAATTTGAGTGGGGTAACGATACCTTTGTCGGTGACGAGTATCGGGGAAAGAGCTTTTCAATGGTGCTCAAAATTAGAGTCTGTCACAATCCCCCCACAGGCGACGACTATTGGTGATTTTGCTTTTTCTTATTCCGAGGGGTTGAAAACAGTCGTATTTGGCGAATCGGAGGTTTCTTTAGGGGACGGCGTGTTTTACCGCAGTTCGAATATAGAGGAATTTATTGTCTCTGAAAATAATCGGATATATTCGTTATGTGATGGAATACTTTGCAATAAAGATCAAAGTATGTTGATTGTATGTCCCGGAGGCAGGGCATCGGTGACGATTCCCGAAACGGTAAAGACAATCGATATTTTTACTTTTGCCGATTGTTTGGATCTTGTTTCGGTCTTTTGGGATATTCCGGTATATACCGATGCCATGCCGTTTTACAACTGTGCCAACATCGAATCTTTTTCTTTCGAGGATCATGTGGAGCAGATTCCCGAACGTTGTTGCGCAGATAAGAGTAATCTCACCTCGGTAGAGATAGGGAAAAATGTAAAGCGTATAGGAGCGGCTGCTTTTACTGGTTGTGAGTCTTTGGCGACAATCACATCTCATGCAACGGTTCCTCCCGTAATAGAGTCGACTACATTCGAAGATTATAATGCCACATTGTATGTGCCGGCCGGTTGTGGAAAATCGTATCGGGAGGCTGAGTATTGGAAAAATTTTATGAACATTTTGGAGTCGTCCGGTAGCGATGTAAAAGAGATGGCGGATTGTGAAATGCACGTCTATGTGGTCGATCGTACGTTGTACGTCGAGAATGCAGGGCCGTCCTACCGGGTATATACCGCCGCAGGCCAACTCGTCTATGCGGGAAGCGACACGGCCGTTCCTTTGGACGCCGGTGTTTACCTCGTGTGCACCATGTCGCAAACACAAAAGGTGATGGTGAAGTAATACCCCACGCTTCCTATAAATACAGCAAAGGCGGCAAGTGATTATACCTGCCGCCTTTGCTGTATGGGTATCGCTCGGTTACATCAGCCGTTTCAGCCATTTCAGCTTGTCGCCGTAGGGCGGGAATTTGAAGTTGGAGTAGAGGTGGGTGGCCGACTGTACAATGCCCCGTTGGTGGCTGAATGTCTCGAAACTCGTACGGCCGTGATAAGCCCCCATGCCGCTGTTGCCTATGCCGCCGAAGGGCAGGTTGCTGTTGGCCGTTTGGAGTATCGTGTCGTTGATGCAGGCGCCGCCCGACGAGGTGTGCTGTATCATGTAGCGGGCCCGTTTGCGACTTTGGGTAAAATAGTAGAGGGCGAGCGGTTTTTCCCGTTGGTTTACATACTCCACGCAGTCGTCGATGTCGTCGAAAGGAATCACGGGGAGGATAGGCCCGAAAATTTCGTCGGTGAGCAAGGGCGATTGCGGGTCTATATCGGTGAGCAGTGTAGGGGCGATATAGCGGTCGGTAGGGTCGTAAAATCCTCCGCAGAGGGCCGTGCCGTGCGTGAGGAGGGCGGCCAGCCGTTCGAAATGGCGGTCGTTGACGATGCGGGGATAGTCGGGGCTGAGTTGCGGGTTTTCGCCGTATTGCCGTGAGATTTCATCCGTTATCTGTTCAATGAGCGGTTGTTGTATGCTGCGGTGAACCATCAGGTAGTCGGGGGCGACGCACGTTTGTCCGCAATTAAGGAATTTGCCCCATACGATCCGTTGTGCCGCCGTAGTCAGGTGGGCGTCGTCGTCGACGATGCAAGGGCTTTTCCCGCCCAGTTCGAGGGTCACGGGGGTAAGGTGTTGTGCGGCAGCCTGCATGACCTGCCGTCCGTACTCGACGCCGCCGGTGTAGAATATGTAGTCGAACCGTTCTTGCAACAACTCCTCGGTTGTCTCCCGCCGGGCGTCGGTCACGGCGATATACTCCTCTTCGAAACATTCGCCGATGAGTTCTTGCAGGGCTTCGGCTGTGCGGGGCGCTTCGCCCGACGGTTTCACGATGGCGCAGTTCCCCGCGGCGATGGCGCCCACCAAAGGTGACAGGGCCAGTTGCAGCGGATAGTTCCACGGAGCGATAATGAGCACACAGCCGTAAGGCTCGTAATGGATGCGGCTTTTGGCACCGAAGAGGAACATGGGGGTAGGACGCCGCCGGTCGCGAGCCCAGCGTTGCAGGTTATTTTTGAACGTGCGTATCTCGTGCAGGAGGAACCCGGTTTCGGTGGCATAACTCTCGAAAGGCGACTTCCCCAAGTCGGCGCGCAGCGCTGCGCTCAGTTGGCCTTCGCGGGAGGCAATGCCTTCGGCGAGCCGGTCGAGGGCGCACAGCCTGAAAGGAATCTCGCGGGTGATGTGTTCGTTGAAAAATGCTTTTTGCAGATTTACCATGTGGTGACAGTCGTGTGTAGCCATATCGTCGATTTTGGGGTAAAGATAGCCCCCGATTGCTTGTAAGAGAAACGTCTATTTGGGGATAAATAAAAATTTACGATTTTTTAAGAATACCATATTTTTATTATTAAATGCTTCAAACCGTTGCTTTTATAATATTATTATTTTATATTTGCTTAGTGGGTATTGTGTCGATCTTTTTTTTGTCCCTGTCGCATAGGGAACGAGGACGTCATCCCGCACTACCGTGTCACCCCGCACAGCGATGCGGGGTCCAGTAGAGTGCCTCTTGTGTAGGGCCGCCAGCGTGTCACCCCGCACCCCGATGCGGGATCCAGTCGGGGGAAGGCGAGGCATTCATTTGTGAGTACCCCCCTGCCGGTAATATAGATTCCGCGTCGTGGCGCGGAATGACAGAACGGCGGGACCCGGTAGGGTCGCAAAGGGAAATGTACCCCTGCCGGTATTCCTAGATTCCGCGTCGTAGCGCGGAATGACAGAACGGCGGAACCCGGTAGAGTGCCTCTTGTAGGTATTCCCCTCTGCCGGTATTCATGGATTCCGCGTCGTAGCGCGGAATGACAGAACCGCGGGGTCCAGCGTGGGGAAGGCGAGGGAAACGTACTCGTCACCCCGCACCCCGATGCGGGGTCCAGCGTGGAGCCACAAAGGGAAATGTATTTTGCAGGTACCCCTGCCGGTATTTCTGGATTCCGCATCAAGTGCGGAATGACCAAGCGGCGGGACCCGGTAGAGTGCATTCCTCTGCCAATATTCCTGGATTCCGCATCAAGCGCGGAATGACAGAACCGTCGCAGTGCGGAATAACCAAACCCCTAAAAATCAAATGGGCTGTTTCGAAGGATTCGGAACAGCCCATTTTGTGATGAGTTAGGTTCGCATTATTTGCGGTAGTCGGCCATCATCTCGGGTTTGGAGTGAGCGATGAAGGCGGCGTGTTTGGTCACCTCGGCCTCTCCGAAGTTGATATATACCTCGGCCGAGCGGCGGAACGATTCGTTGCGCGTGGTGTCGGCGAGCAGCAGGTGACCCATGATTATGTGTCCGGCCATCTCGACCATACGGCGAGCCTGAAAGTCGATGTATTCGTTGTCTTTGGTCTCGGTGACCGATTCGACAGCTTTTACATAAGCCTCTCTCATGGCTTTGAGGCGGTCGCGCAGCGGTTCCAGTTCGGGAGCGATCGTGGCAGCTTCGTAAGCCTCGATTTGGTGGAGGTAGGTACCGGTGGTGACGTGGCGGATAGCGGCTACGACTTGCAACTGGGTAGTACCTTCGTAGATCGAGGTGATGCGGGCGTCGCGGTAGATACGTTCGCAGGCGTAGTCTTTCATGAAGCCCGAACCGCCGTGTACCTGTACGCAGTCGTAGGCGTTTTGGTTACAAAATTCGCTCGACATACCTTTGGCCATGGGGGTGAAGGCATCGGCCAGTTTTTGGTAGGCTTTCATCTCGGCCCGTTCTTCGGGTTCGAGCGAACGCTCTTTGGCGATGTCCTCGTAGGTCTTGTACATATCGACGAAGCGGGTGGTCTCGTACAGCAACGAACGCGAAGCGTCGAGTTTGGCTTTCATCAACGAAATCATTTCGTAAACGGCGGGGAACTCGATAATGGCTTGGCCAAATTGTTTGCGGTCGCGGGCGTAGGCGATGGCTTCGCGGTAAGCGGCCTCCGATACACCTACCGATTGGGCGGCGATACCCAAGCGGGCGCCGTTCATCAGGGCCATTACGTATTTGATCAATCCCAGTTTGCGGCTGCCGCAAAGCTCGGCTTTGGCATTTTTGAACACGAGTTCGCAGGTGGGCGATCCTTTGATACCCATCTTGTTTTCGATACGGCGAACGGTTACGCCGCCGTCGTTGCGGTCGTAGATGAACATCGACAAGCCCCGGCCGTCTTTGGTTCCCTCTTCCGAGCGGGCCAGTACGAGGGCGATATGTCCGTCGCCGTTGGTGATGAAGCGTTTCACACCGTTGAGGTACCAGCATCCGTCGGCTTCGCTGTAAGTAGCTTTGAGCATGACGGCTTGCAGGTCCGAACCGGCATCGGGCTCGGTCAGGTCCATAGCCATCGTTTCACCGGCGCATACGCGGGGCAGGTATTTCTGCTTTTGCTCTTCGCTGGCAAATTCGTAGATGGTCTCGGCGCAGTCTTGCAAGCCCCAAATGTTTACGAAGCCGGCGTCGGCGCGGCTTACCATATCGGCGGCCATGATGTAGGGCACGAGCGAGAAGTTGAGGCCGTTGTAGCGGCGGGGCATAGAGATACCCATCAACCCGGCTTTTACCAAAGCGTCGAGGTTCTTTTGCGTGCCTTTGGCATAGACTACGTGGCCGTCGACTACATGGGGACCTTCGTGGTCTACGTCTTCGGCATTGGCGGCTACGATTTCGCCGCTGATTTCGCCGGCGATTTCGAGAACCTTTTCATAACTGTCCATGGCGTCCTCGAAGTTGAAGGGCGCATAGTCGTATTTTTCGGCATCGGAGTAGTTCCGTTCCCGTAAAGCCACCAGCTTCTCCATGAGCGGGTGGTGCAAGTGATGTTTCAGATCACTGTTGTCTAAAAAGAAATTAGCCATATTCTGTGTTTACTTTTTCATAAATGAATGAAACTCCTTTTCTCTGTTTTCCCCTTTGCCCTTTGGTTTGTCGTGAAGGAGCTGTTTTGTCCAGCTCGGCGAGCAACGGTAAACCGGGTGCCGGGAGTGCGGACGATTATTTGGAGTTCTTCTTGTAGTATTTAATGAGTTTGGGAACTACCTCTTCTACCGTACCGGTGATCACATAGTCGGCTATCGTGTTGATAGGCGCGTTGGGATCGCTGTTGATCGAGATGATAATCGAGCTGTCCTGCATACCGGCGATGTGCTGGATTTGTCCCGAAATACCGCAGGCGATATAGAGTTTGGGACGCACGGTCACACCCGTTTGGCCTATTTGACGGTCGTGCTCGGCAAAACCGGCATCGACGGCGGCACGCGAAGCGCCTACCTCGGCACCCAGCGTAGAGGCGAGGTCGAACAGCATATCGAAGTTCTCTTTCGACCCCATGCCGTATCCGCCGGCAACGATAATCGAAGCGCCCTTGATGTTGGCTTTCGATTTTTCCATTTGGCGGTCGATAACCTCGACAACGAAGTCGGTATCGGCTACATATTTTTGGGGATCGAGTTTAACCACTTCGCCTTTGTAGTTGGGGTCGTAAACCTCTTTCTTCATCACGCCTTCGCGCACGGTGGCCATTTGCGGGCGGCATTCGGGGTTGACGATGGTAGCCACGATGTTACCGCCGAAAGCGGGGCGAATTTGGTACAGGAGGTTTTCGTAGGTTTTGTTGTTTTTCTTATCCTCGTGCGGGCCGATTTCGAGTGAGGTACAGTCGGCCGTCAAACCGCTGTGGAGCGACGACGATACGCGCGGGCCCAAGTCGCGGCCGATACTGGTGGCACCCATGAGGCAGATTTGCGGTTTCTGCTCTTTGAAAAGATTTACCAATACCGAGGTGTGGGGAATCGAGGTGTAGGGGTAGAGGCGGGGATCGTCGACGGTATATACCGTGTCGACCCCGTAGGGGAACACCTGTTTTTCCACGCCGTCGAGGTTGCTGCCGATGACGAGGGCTTCGAGTTTACAGTTGAGTTGATTGGCCAACGAACGACCTTTGGTGAGCAGTTCGAGGCTCACGTCGGCGATAATGCCGTCTTCTATTTCGCAATATACAATCAGATTGTTCATAATCGTTAGTTTTTTAGTTCATGGTACACGGTCATTAACCAATAGTGTGGTTGGCGATCAACTCTTTTACGAGCTCTTCGATTTCGTTGTCGGCTGCCGTGAGCTGTTTGCTTTCTTTGGCTTGGAATACCACGTTTTGTACGGCTTTCACCTTCGTGGGCGAACCGGCGAGACCTACTTGGTTGAGGTCGGCATCCACATCGTTTACGCTCCATTCATAGAGGTTCAGAGCCGGACGCTCTTCGTAGAGTTTGAGGCACTCTTCGCTGAGGCCCTGTTTTTCGCTCGGAGTTTTGGCGTATTTGTAACGTTGTATGAGTTTGGCGTTGCGGGGACGGCATTCGTCGGCCGAACCGTTGACGGTGATTACGGCGGGCAGGGGCACTACCACAGTTTCCACACCGCGTTCGAGACGGCGTTTTACGGTAGCTTTGCCGTTCTCGATTTTAAGAATCTGTTCGGCGTAGGTTACTTGGGGAATTCCCAGTTTTTCGGCGATTTGCGGGCCTACTTGTGCCGTATCGCCGTCGATGGCTTGGCGACCGCCCAAGATGATGTCGTATTCTTTAATTTTGCGTACGGCACACGACAAGGCGTATGAGGTAGCCAGCGTGTCGGCTCCGGCGAAAGCACGGTCGGTGAGCACGATACCACCGTCGGCTCCACGGAAGAGCCCTTCGCGGATAATCTCGGCGGCGCGGGGAGGACCCATCGTCAGCAGGGTGATGGTCGAACCCGGATTCTGTTCTTTCAATTGCAGCGCTTGTTCCAAGGCATTCAAATCTTCGGGGTTGAAGATAGCGGGCAAGGCGGCGCGGTTGATCGTCCCGTCCTCTTTCATGGCATCTTTCCCCACATTTCTGGTATCGGGCACTTGTTTGGCCAATACTACGATTTTAAGACTCATAATTTAATGTGAGATTTATAATTTAATAAATATTCTTATGTTTTTTGTGTCGATTCATTGACTTGCAAAAGTAAAAAAAATGATTGTTATTATCAATCTTTTAGCCGAAAAACCTTTGTACCACCGTTCTGTGGGCTGGTAGAGCCCGGTGGCACAAAGGTTTTTCCGTATCTTTCTCGGCAAGCCGTTGGCTATTCGTAGCTGCTACCGTCGAAACAGTGTGTGCAGATACACTCTTTGGGGAGACCTATCGACTCGACCAGCGTCTCCAACGGGTTGAATTTGAGCGAGGTGATTTTCAGTTTCTTGCAGATACAGTTTACCATGCAGTTGTATTGGGGCGAGCCGGTGCGGGCATAGGCTTCGACATTCTTGTCGGGATCGCCTTCGAGTTCGGCAATGGTACGCCGGGTAATCAATTCCATTTCGCTTTTCGATGCCGTGAAGTTGAGGAATCGGCAGGGATAGAGCAGGGGCGGGCAACTGATACGCATATGAACCTCTTTGGCTCCGTATCGGTATAGATCCGATACGTTGTCGCGCAACTGGGTTCCCCGCACGATGGAGTCGTCGCAGAACACCACCTTCTTGCCGTCGAGCATGGTTTTGTTGGGGATAAGTTTCATTTTGGCCACGAGTTCGCGCATGGCTTGGTTCGAAGGGGTAAAGCTGCGGGGCCATGTGGGGGTGTATTTGACGATACCGCGGCGGTAGGGAATTTGTTTGCCTACGGCATAGCCCAAAGCCATACCTACACCCGAATCGGGGATACCCGATACGAAATCGGCTTCGATGTCGTCGTTTTTCCCCATTTCGTAGCCCGAATGGAACCGCACCTCTTCGACATTTCGCCCTTCGTATTCGCAAGCCGGATAGCCGTAGTACACCCATAGGAAAGCGCATATTTGCATTTTTTTACTGGGTTGGTTGAGCGATTCGTAACCGTCGGCGGTGAGCCGGACGATTTCTCCGGGACGAATATCGTAGCAAAGTTCATATCCGAGGTTGGGAAAGCTGCAAGTTTCGGACGATATGGCATAACCGTTTTCGCCTTTCCCTATGAGGATAGGGGAGCGCCCGTATTTATCGCGGGCGGCGATAATGCCCTGTTCGGTAAGCAACAGCATGGAGCAAGAGCCTTTTATCTTTTCCTGTACCAGCCGTATGCCGTCGACATAGTCTTTTCCTTGACTGATGATCATCGAGACCAGTTCCGATTGGTTGATGATGTTGTTGCTGTGCTCGCTGAAATGGTTTCCGCTTGCCAGCAACTCTTTTTCGAGTTCTTCGACGTTGTTGATTTTGGCGACGGTGACAATGGCGAATTTCCCCAAATGACAACTGATGATGATAGGCTGGGCGTCGGTGTCGCTGATAACTCCGATACCCGATTTCCCTGAAAATTCGGGCAGTTCGGCTTCGAACTTCGAGCGGAAATAAGAGTTCTCGATATTGTGGATCGCTCGTTTGAAAACTCCGTTTTCGTAGGTGACAATACCGGCTCGCTTCGTGCCTAAGTGCGAGTTGTAATCGACGCCGTAAAAAAGATCGGTCACGCAAGACTCTTTTTTTATGGTACCAAAAAATCCTCCCATAGTGTTGTGGTAATGGTTATTGTGTTTGATTAAATGAGCAGAGCGAGAGGGACACGGTGCCCTCCCGCTCTGCGGAATGTACATTTTATTTGGTGGTGTGTTGTTCTACCCACTTGCGGGCGTTGACAAAAGCCTCGATCCACGGGGTTATTTCGTCGTTCTTCCGGTCGACGGGGTAGTGCCCGCATTGCCAGGGGAAGATGGCCCGTTCGAGGTGTGGCATCATGGCCAAGTGGCGTCCGTCGGCCGAGGCGATACCGGCAATGCCGAAGGGTGAACCGTTGGGATTGGCCGGATAAGCGTCGTAGGTGTATTGAGCTACAACGTTGTACCGTTCTTTTTCGTAAGGCAATTCGAATTTGCCTTCGCCGTGGGCTACCCAAATGCCCAGTTTCGAGCCCGACAGTGACCCGAACATCACCGAGTTGTTTTGCGGTATGGTCAATCCCACGAATTGCGATTCGAATTTGTGCGAGTCGTTATGCCGCATTTTGGGTTTTTGTTCGTGATCGGGGGTGAGCAATCCCAACTCGACCATAAGTTGGCAACCGTTGCAGATACCGAGGCTCAATGTGTCGGGACGGCTGTAAAAGCGGTCGAGCGTGGCTTTTGCCTTTTCGTTCCAAAGGAAACCTCCGGCCCAGCCTTTGGCCGAACCGAGTACGTCGCTGTTGGAGAACCCGCCGCAATAGACAATCATGTTGATGTCGTCGAGGGTTTCGCGTCCGCTGATGAGGTCGGTCATGTGTACGTCTTTCACGTCGAATCCCGCCAAATAGAGCGAATAGGCCATTTCGCGGTCGCCATTCACGCCCTTCTCGCGGATAATGGCAGCTTTTACACCGCTGCGGGTACGGCGGTCGGCCGAGATACCGTATTGGGCCAACTTGCCTGTGAAGTTATCGGGGAATGCAAATTGCAGCGGTTGTTCCTTGTAGTTGAGGAAACGAGCCCGGGCAGCTTCCTCGCCGCTCTGTTTGCGGTCGAGCAGGTAGGACGATTCGAACCACACGTCGCGCAGGTGGTCGATGAAGAATTGGTAGTCGGCTCCCGCTTTGTGAATGAGCAGGTGGCGTTCGTCGCAGGGACGGGCCAATCGTATGAATGCTATACCGGCACGTTTCAAAATCTTTTCTGCCTCGTCGGTTTTCTCGACTTGAATGAGGACACCCGGGTTTTCGCTGAACAGTATCTTGATGAGGTCTTTTTCGGGGATTTCGTCGAGCGATACGTCGAGGCCACCTTCGGTATTGGCGAAGTTCATTTCGAGCAAAGCGGTAATCATACCGCCGGCCGAAATGTCGTGCCCCGCCAAAATCAGCTCTTTGTTCACCAACTCTTGCACGGCGTTGAAGGCTGCGGCAAAATATTCGCTGTCTTGTACGGTGGGAACCTCTTTGCCTATCCTGTTGAGCGATTGGGCAAAGGCCGAACCGCCCAGTTTCAGCCGGTCGAACGAGAAGTCGATGTAATAGACCACAGAGTTATCGACATCGGCACGCAGCACGGGCGACACCACTTTGCGAATGTCCGATACTTCGGCTCCGGCCGAGATGATAACCGTGCCGGGCGAATAGACTTTCTCTTTGCCATATTTTTGGGTCATCGAGAGGCTGTCTTTGCCGGTGGGGATATTGATACCCAGCGAGCAGGCAAAGTCGCTGCAAGCCTCGACGGCCCGGTAGAGGCGGGCATCTTCGCCTTCGTTTTTGCAGGGCCACATCCAGTTGGCGCTGAGCGATACGCTGTCGAGCCCCTCGGCGAGCGGAGCCCACACGATATTGGTAAGGGCTTCGGCAATGGAGAGTACCGAGCCGGCGGCCGGATCGACCAGTGCGGCTTGCGGGGCGTGACCTATCGAGGTGGCGATACCGGCGCGGCCGCGATAGTCGAGGGCCACTACGCCACAGTCGCTCAACGGCAGTTGTATCTCGCCTTGACATTGCTGACGGGCTATCTTACCCGTTACCGAGCGGTCCACTTTGTTGGTGAGCCAGTCTTTGCAAGCCACGGCTTCGAGTTGGAGAACCCGTTCTACATATTCGTCGAGTTGCGATTGGTTGTAAGTTACATCTTTATATTTCTCTTCGATGGTCTTGTCGGTCATAACGGTGCGGGGCGCTTTCCCGAACATATCGTCCATCGCGAGGTCTATGGGTTTCACACCGTCGGCTTGGCGGAATACGAAGCGGTGGTCGCCGGTGGTTTCGCCCACCACGTAGAATGGAGCCCGTTCGCGGTCGGCGATTTGGCGAATGTGTTCGATTTCCTCTTCGCGAATGACGATACCCATTCGTTCCTGACTTTCGTTACCCACGATCTCTTTGGCCGAGAGGGTGGGGTCGCCCACGGGGAGTTTGTCCATTTCGATTTCACCGCCCGTCTCTTCTACCAGTTCCGAGAGTGCAT
Organism: Candidatus Barnesiella excrementigallinarum; assembly: GCA_019114445.1. Lineage (GTDB taxonomy): Bacteria > Bacteroidota > Bacteroidia > Bacteroidales > Barnesiellaceae > Barnesiella > Barnesiella excrementigallinarum. Next base: position 35,928 of record DXFL01000012.1, on the reverse strand, counting down.
TGAGGTGGCCTCCTGCGCCGTGGTCGTGGATCGAGACGATGGGATTCTCGTCGGCTTCCGACATGGCCCGGATTACGTTCGATACCCGTTTTTGCATTTCGGGGTTGGCCCGTTGTACGGCGTTCAGCTCGATGGCATTGGCATATTGTCCCGTCTCGACCGACGAAACGGCACCGCCACCCATGCCTATGCGGTAGTTGTCGCCACCCATGACGACTACTTTTTCGCCGGGTTCGGGTGTGCCTTTGAGGGCATCGCGCATATTGGCGAATCCTACACCGCCGGCCAGCATGATTACTTTGTCGAAGGCAAATTGTTTGTTGTTCTCTTCGTGTTCGAAGGTCAAGAGCGAACCGCAGATGAGCGGTTGCCCGAATTTGTTACCGAAGTCCGATGCCCCGTTCGACGCCTTAATTAATATCTGTTCGGGCGTTTGGTAGAGCCACGGGCGGGGTTGCATGGCACCCTCTTCCCATTCACGGCCCTCTTCGGTGCGGGGATAGGCGGTCATATACACGGCGGTGCCGGCAATTGGCAGGCTGGCACGACCTCCGCCCAAACGGTCGCGAATCTCGCCACCCGTTCCTGTGGCCGCTCCGTTGAATGGCTCGACAGTGGTGGGGAAGTTGTGCGTCTCGGCTTTGAGCGAGATGACCGTTTTAATATCTTTGATTTCGAAATAGTCGGGTTGTTGCGGGTTTACCGGGGCAAACTGTTCGACTACCGGGCCGGCGTTGAAAGCCACATTGTCCTTGTAGGCCGATACCAGTCGGTTGGGATTATATTCCGAAGTTTTTTTAATCAATTTGAAGAGCGAACTCTCTTTTTCCTTGCCGTCGATAATAAACACGCCGTTGAAAATTTTGTGGCGGCAGTGTTCCGAGTTCACCTGCGAGAACCCGAATACCTCGCTGTCGGTGAGTTTGCGGCCTATCTTGTGGCTCAGTTCGTTCAGGTAGTTTATTTCGTCGGGGCTGAGGGCCAATCCCTCCTGTTCGTTATAGGCAGCGAGGTCATCGATGTAGACGATAGGGTCGGGCTGCTTGTCGATGTTGAAAATCTTGCCGTCGATACCGTTGTAAAGCCGTTGCAACATTTTGTCATACTCGGCTTTTTCATTTTCGACCGGGAAAAACTCTTCGATACGGGTAATGCCGGTGAGCCCCATGTTTTGGGTAATCTCTACGGCGTTGGTACTCCACGGGGTAATCATCTCTTTGCGCGGACCGATGAACCAACCGGTCAAAACCGATTCGGACAGGAGAGCGGCATTGTCGAAAAGCCATGATAATTTTTGGGTTTCTTCGGCCGAAAAGGTATGGTCGGCCTCGACTGCGATAATGTTTTGAGCAGGGTTTTTGAAAAGAATAACCATTATCTTTTGTTTTTTAGTGGCTTGATTGGTTTTCTTTTTCCCGGGTGAAAATCGGTTCAAAGAAAGTGGGTTTGTTTCCGTTGCAAAATTAAATAAAAACCATATTCCCCTCAAATAAAAATCGACAAAACAAATGCTAATTATTTAACATTATCTTGTATATTTGCGTAAAATGCGAGGATAGCCGGAGCTTCGGTATCGTCAAATAAATTTGTTTCTACCCGCGGCTTGTACTATATTTGCATTCCCGTTTCCGTTTTTCGGGCGAATAGGATATATTTATGGATTTAACGCTCTACACAATTTTTCGAGGATTCTCCATTGGCATATTGGTATCGGCACCGATGGGCCCGATAGGAATATTGTGTATTCAGCGTACGTTGAACAAAGGCCGGTGGTCGGGCTTTGTAACGGGATTGGGGGCGGCGCTGTCCGATTTGATTTATGCCTTGCTCACCGGTTTGGGTATGTCGATTGTCATCGATTTTATCGAGGCGAATCAAAATATCTTGCAGATATTGGGTAGTTTTGTTTTGGTAGGATTCGGCCTCTATCTCTATCGGCAAAATCCGGCGAAGAACATACGCAAGGCCAACTCCTCGATTAATTCCTATACGCAAGATTTCATCACGGCATTTTTGCTTACTTTTTCCAATCCGCTGATTTTATTCCTTTATATCGGTCTGTTTGCCCGGTTCAATTTCTTCTTGCCCGAAGCGCATTTGATTCACCACGTCATTGGTTATTTTTCGATATTGTTGGGTGCGGTCGGCTGGTGGTTTTTCATTACTTATGTGATCAACAAAGTGCGTTCGCGGTTCAATGTACGCAGCATTTGGTTCATCAATCGGGCGATAGGAATCATAATCATTATCATGTCGATTGTGGGATTCGTTTGGGGTGTAAAAGATTATTTTTTCGTCTAAATTATAAATGTCATGAAAAAAGTTGTTGAAGTACCTTATATCGCCGGGTTGAGCGATAAACCGCTTCCGCAGGTATCCGAGATTTTGGAGACGGAGGGAGTGCGGCAGGGAATAGATTGTGTAAACTGGCCTAACGAGTTCCCCTATAAACCCCTTGTCTCTTTTTCGATTGCACACGATAAAGAGTGTCTCTATATCGACTATTTTGTGCGGGGCAATTATTTGTTGGCGTTGAACAGTACCGATAATTCGCCGGTATGGCAGGACAGTTGTGTAGAGTTTTTCGTGCAGATACCGGGCGAAAAGTATTATTACAATTTCGAGTTTAATTGTATTGGCGCAGCTTTGGCGGCTCGACGGACTTGCCGCGCCGATGCCGAGCATTTCCCGGCCGAGAAGATGGCCAAGATAAAACGTTATTCGACCGTGGGCAGCAAACCTTTCCGCGAGATGGAGGGGCTTTTCCCGTGGGGATTGTTGGTCGCTATCCCCTTCGAGTTGATTGGTCTCGACGGCAATCATTTGCCCGCCGCGTTATCGGCCAACTTCTACAAGTGTGCCGACGGTTCGTCGTTGCCGCACTACCTCAGTTGGTCACCTATTCCGGTCGAGAAGCCCGATTTCCACCGTCCCGAATATTTCGGCGAATTGCGTTTCAAGTAAGAGTTAATTTTTGTGGTATATGCGAGAGGCATTTCCCTGTGAGTGGGGAATGCCTCTCGTTTTTTTCAGGCGATGCGGTGTGTGCGATTCGTCTGAAAACAGAAGCGGGAGGATACCGTCGAGCATCCTCCCGCTATGGGTGTTGTCGGCAAGGACGAGCCTTGCCAAACGGTAAAGCCGTTATTTAGCCTTTTCTTCGACAACGCCGGTCATGACCACCTCGATGAGGTTCTTGCCGTCGAAAAGTTTCTTGGCGAAAGCCTTCATGTCGTCGAGGGTAATGTTGTTGAGTACCTCTTCGTAGTTGGTGTTGTTGTCGCCGTAGCCTAACTCGTAGGAAGAAATTACACCTCTCCAATAGGCGTTCTCACGCAGGTTTTGAGCGTGTTTTTTGAGCATATACTCTTTTACTTTGGCGAAATCTTTTTCACGAGGTCCTTCGTTCACTACTTTCATCAATTCGGCGTGAGCGCGTTCGGTGAGGCGTTTTTCGTCTTGCGGATTGGTGTCGAAGCCGAAGAGGAACATCCACGAGTTATCGAGCGACGAGAAGTCGGACATGGTACCTACGCCATAGGTCCCGCCTTCCTCTTCACGGATAGTCTCGGTATAGACGATGTCCATTACTTGGTCGAGAATACTGAGCATAAGGTCGTTGCGCAGGTCGTACTTTTGGTCGCCCGAATAGATGGCATAGACGGTCGATTTGGCCGTTTGCATGGGTTGGTTGTAGTAGTTCTTCACAACGCCTTTTTGGGTTTCGATCAGTTTGCCCACCTTTTCGCGGCTCTTATTGGCGGGGAGCGAAGCGATATATTTCTCTACATAAGGTTTGAGCGAATCGGTATCGAAACTACCTACGAAGATAAAGGTATAGTCGGCTGCATTGGCGGTACGCTCTTTGGCGATTTGGAGAATACGGTCGTAGCTGATTTGGTCGATATCTTCGGCTTTCAGTTGACGGCGCATAGGGCTGTGGTCGTAGAGCGTAGCCGAGAGCGAGTCGCTGAAAATGTATTGCGGTGTGTTGACATAATTGACAAGGGCAGCTTTCGATTGTTCTTTCCAAGCGGCAAAGGCTTCGTCGTCGCGGTGAATGTCGGTGAAGGTAAGGTATACCAGTTGCATCATCGTTTCGAGGTCTTTGGTGGCACACGAGGCGTATACCGATTCTTGTGCTTCGCTCAGTGTGAAGCTCGACGATACCTGTTTACCGGCCAAAACCTTCATCAGGTCGGTTTTGCTGAATTGACCGAGACCGCCCAGTTCAACGATTTCGTTGACCGATTTGAGGTTGACGGCCAAAGCCGGGTCGTTGGTGTCGTAGAGCGAATATCCGCCTTTGCTCACAGCCAACATGGTGATTTCGTCGCTCTTGAAGTCGGTGGGTTTGAGCACCACTTTGGCTCCGTTGGAGAGGGTCCATTCGGTAGTACCGAATTTTTTACCGGCTGCACTCTTGGTTACTTTGCCGGCTGCGGGCTCATTCGAGATGAGCGGTTCGTTCGAAACTTTGTCCTCATAGGGAGTGATCTCCTCGGCTTCCACCTCTTTGAGGGCGGCGAGAACTTGCTCTTTATTGGGGTAGGTCACGCCCTCTTTGTCGGGACCGGTAAGCGAGATGACCATGTTGTCTTCGCTGATGAGCGTCTTTATATATTGGTTCACCATGTCGACAGTGATGGCCGGCGACATTTGTTTGATAAGGTTGTATTCCATTTCGATACCGGGAATATATCCACCGTCGATGAAGTGGCTGATAAACTCTTCGGCATAGTCGATGCTCTTGCGGTTGTTGCGCTCTTTGTAGAGATTTTCGTAACGGGCAAGCAGCGTAGCCCGGGCGCGGTCGTATTCCGAGGCCGTGAATCCGTAGCGGTCTATGCGCTCGGCCTCGCGCATGATACCTTTGATGGCATCGATAGCACCGTTGTCCTTACCGAGGGCGATAAGGGTAAAGGCATCTTTGGTTTTGGAAACAAAGAAGTCGCCATCGAAAATGGCTCCGGCAATGAAAGGAGCATCGGGCTTTTGGGTGATTTCGGTAATACGGTCGTTGAACATAATGCTGACAACCCCGCCCATGTAGTCGTTAATGGCACCGTTAATGGTTGCTTTCATTTCGCGGGGCATGGGATCGTGCTTCATGTAGATGTCTACACGGGTGTAAGGAGCCTCTTTGTCTTTGTGGAAAGCAAAGATGGGCTCTTTGTTATCGGGCACGGTGTAGTAGATACGTTCGGCGGCGTTCTCGGGCATTTTTATTTTCCCGAAAAGTTCCTTGACCTGAGCCTCCATTTTATCGGCGTCGAAATCACCTATTACAATAATACCTTGTTGGTCGGGGCGATACCATTTGTGGTAGTAGTCGCGCAATACCTGATAGGGGAAATTCATCACCACCTCCATTGTACCGATGGGCATACGGTTGGCATATTGGCTGCCTTCGAACATGACGGGAACGGTGGCCTCCCAAGTACGCCAGTTGGCATCGGCACGGGTACGCCACTCTTCGTGGATTACGCCTCGTTCCTCGTCTATATCCTTATCGTTCAACGAAATGGCACAAGCCCAATCGTAGAGGACGAGCAGACAGGAGTCTACCAGATTTTGGTTTTGCGTGGGTACGTTGGAAATGCGATATACGGTTTCGTCGAAACCGGTATAGGCGTTGAGGTCTACACCGAATTTGATACCGTTATTTTCGAGATAGTTCAACATACTTTTTCCGGGGAAATGTTCGGTGCCGTTGAAAGCCATGTGTTCGAGGAAGTGAGCCAATCCGCGTTGGTCTTCGTTCTCAAGAATCGAGCCCACTTTTTGGGCAATGTGGAACTCGGCCCGGTTTTTGGGAGTTTCGTTGTGGCGCACATAGTAGGTGAGACCGTTGTCAAGTACTCCGTAACGCACGTTGGGATCGATGGGTAATGCTTCCATCTGAGGAGCTTGCTGAGCCGAAACCCATTGGGTCAAGGTCAGGAAGGCAAGCAATAATCCCGATTTTACCATTCTTAGTTTCATTGTTTTGTTAGGTTTAATGATAAAGATTATAGAATTTTATTTTGTTGTTTCTTCTTTGTCGTCTTGAAATTCGAGTATGTCGCCCGGCTGGCAATTCAGCTCTTTGCAAATGGCTTCGAGAGTCGAGAAGCGTATGGCTTTGGCTTTCCCGGTCTTCAAAATAGAGAGATTGGCGGGGGTAATATCTATTTTACTCGAAAGCTCGTTGAGCGAAATTTTCCGTTTCGCCATCATTACATCGAGGTTGACAATAATAGGCATAGGCGTTGGTTATATGGTGAGGTCTAATTCTTCGCGTTGTTTGTAGGCAATGTTCAGTATCTCGGCCAGCAGCAGCAAAATGAATGCGATGGTGACCGATGCGCTCAGTTCGGGATAACAAATAGCATTGTTACCTACGTCGAGATGTGCCCGGTAATAAAAGGTGGATATGAACGAATCGACGTAACTGATAAAATAGAATGCGATCATGAAATAGGAGAGGAGCCGCAATCGTTTGATGTTTTTCTTGTTCATCAATCCGTCGATAGTAACCGATTTGATGAGTTTGACAAGCATGACGATCATGGCGATGAGCGCAACCAAAGAAAAACCGGTGAAAATGGCCGAGCTTATACTGACAGCTGATGATGTGGCCGAGTTGGGCACATAGAGAATGTTGTCGGTCGATAGCGTAAGTCCCGGCACGGAACCGTATTTATCCAGTTGCAGCGTGTTGGGTTTGAGGGTGCATATTTGCATGGACGATTCTTCCAATCCATGTCGAAATCCGATGATCGAGGAGTTGAATCCCATCATAAGTCCTTTGGAGAAATCGAGGAGTATGGGAATGAGGATAAGCAGGGCGATCAACAGAGAGAGCAGTTGAATCTTTCTTCGTGTTTGTTTGTCGTAAAACATAAGCGCATTATTCTTCGATTGTTGAGACAAAGGAATGGAATATTTTTCGAATAAACAAGAAAAACAGTATATTTTTATCGAAAAACGATAAAAATAATAAGTGTAACAGAAGTCGGGTGGGGTGGTTATTTGCTGTCGACGTTCGAAATGTAGCCGTTCATCATGGCGTAAAAGCTAAGTCCCGATACGGTTTTGATACCCAATTTGGCGGTTAGGTTTTTGCGGTGGCTCAGCACGGTATTTATGCTGATGTTCAGACGGTCGGCGATTTCCTTGTTCATCAATCCGCGGGCTACGAGTTTCAACACCTCGGTTTCCCGGGGCGAAAGTTCGTGGGGCAGGGTCTCGGCCTGTTTGTCGAGCTGTTCGATGAACAGTTCCATTTTTTCGATGATGGCTTCTTCGCTTTCGTAGATACATACCCACGGAGTGAGGGAGTCGGGCATCTTTTCCCGATTGGGCGAGAGCAGCATGATTTTGCTTTTGCGGGGGAGGAAGAAATCGCTATATCCGATAAAGGTGTCGGCGAAAAGTATATAGGCGTCGAATTGTTCGGGCGTGTCGCCAAAGAAACCGGCTGCGTCGCGGTACAACGACGGGGTAACGTCGAAGTATTTTTGGAGCAGATGCTTCAAGCCCAAATTGAGGAGAGTATAGGGAGTGATAACCGCGAAACGCATGGGCAATTCTGTATTTATCGTTTGTTTTGAGTGGCTTCAATCATGGCATTGGCCATCGGGCGCAGTATTCGGTTCCTTATCCGGTTGTGCTGTTTGATGTCCTTTTCGAGGCTGTATATGGCAAAGATTACACCGTGGCAGAGGTTCAGTTCGTATTCGCCTTTGAGGTGAATCACAAAGAGGCTTTTGAGGTCGTCCAGTTTCTCTTCGAGCGTGTCGCTCTCTTGTGCATCTTGTGCTATTGGGTTGCCATAATATTCGCCGTGCAGCGATTCGGCGGCAGCTTTGATGGTTGGGAACCAATGGTTTTGGTCGTTCTCGATACGGGTCAACAGTTCTTTTTTCAACTCGTCGAAAAATTGTTTCATCAGTTCGAGGTTGTTGTTGCCGTTGTTGCTTTTTTGTATCAGCGAGTTGAAGTGCCGTTCGATGTTGGGTATTTGGAATTGTTTGTAGAAGGCATTGGTTTGAGTAAGGTAATCGACTATTTGTGCGGCGCAGAACGATTTGAGCCGGTTTTCGGGGAAATAATCCTCGTTGATGAAGGTGTTGAGTATGGTGACGAAAAATTCGCTGTCGAGCTTTTTCTCCTCACAGACGGTGCGTATGCTTTTGTCGCCTACACCCAAGATAATTCCAAACCGGTTGATGACCGGGATGAGAGTCGGTTCGTTGAGTATGACATCGCACAGTTTTGTTTCGGCATTTATCAGAGCCATGATGTTTGTTTTTTTAGAGGTGAATGATACGCTTCTCGGTGACAACGATATCCATTTTTATATCGTGAGGCTCGGCGGGGATTTCGTCGAGCAGTTGCAGGTCGTAGCCTATTCCTATCTTTACGGCTTGGGTTTGGCCCAGCAATTTATCGTAATAGCCTTTTCCCCGGCCCAGCCGATTCCTCCGCAAGTCGAAGGCTACACCGGGAACCACTATCCACTCTATCGTACGGGGATCGATAGGGCGTTCGTCGGCCGGTTCCCAAATGCCAAAGGCTCCTTTCTTTACGGCGTGAGGATCGTAGGGGCTTATGATGAGCTCTTCGCCTTTTACCACAGGCAGGTAGAGCGATTTCTCCTTTGCCCATTTCGATAGCAGAGGCGTGGTGTCCACTTCGTCGGGCAGGGCATGATAGAGCATGATATGCTCTGCCTGTTCAAACCCGGGTAACTGCTCTATGGCCGCAGCGATCTCCCGCGAGAGGCACTCTCTTTGCTCGGCCGATATGCTGCGCTTCAACAGCTTGATTTCCTGTCGGATCTGTTGCTTATTGTTCATAGAGGGCTTGGTCTTCTCCTTTGGGAGCTTCCAACAGTTCGAAATAGCTCTTTTCGTCGGACAATACCTGTTGAGCCTTGCGCAAAGTCTCGTCGTCGCGCAACAGCAGTTTGTAGAATGCCTCTTCGCCCAGTATGTTTCGAGCAATGTAGGCTTGCAGCGTGTTTACGATAAGTTTTCGGGATATGTTGATGTAAACCGGTCGGGGACGTATCCCTTTTTGGGCTGCATATTGTACGAAATTGTTCAGCAGGATATTGGGGTCGAGCATGGCTTCCAACTCTTCTGCACTTTTGGCTTCGGAGAGTTTTTCACGCTGTTTGTCGGTGTAGTCGAATGCATATTGGTAAAGCAGACCTTCGTTGGCCACGTTGTTGAAATAAGAGGTAACACCTGTGGTGTCGCGCGGGACGAAAATGTCGGGCATAATGCCTCCGCCGCCGTAAACCTCACGTCCGTTGACGGTGCGGAATACCAACTCTTTGTTCTGTTTGATACTGTCGACATTGAAGAACTCGCCGTGTATGTAGCGGTTGACAATATCCATGCTGTAATCGTCGGCTTTGCCCATTTGATACTCTTTTTGAATGCACCGTCCCGAAGGGGTGTAGTAGCGGGCTACCGTGAGGCGCACGGCCGATCCGTCGCGGAAGGGTATTTGTTGTTGAACGAGCCCTTTCCCGAAAGTGCGCCGCCCGATTATCAACCCCCGGTCGTTATCTTGTATCGCTCCTGAGAATATTTCGCTCGACGAGGCCGTCCACTCGTCGGTGAGGATTACGAGCGGAGCTTCTTGGAACGTACCTGTACCGTTCGAGGCTACATTTTCCCGTTCGAATGCTTTACCCTCGGCATAGACGATGAGGCGGTTGGCTGGCAGGAACTCGTTGGCCATGTTGATGGGCGAGTCCATCAAACCGCCGCTATTGCCTCGCAGGTCGATGATGAAACGTTCGGCACCCTCGTTGTGGAGTTTGGAGAGGGCGGTGATAAACTCGTCGTAGGTGGTCCGTCCGAATTTGCTTACTTTGATGTACCCCGATTTGTCGTCGAGCATGAAAGCGGCGTCGACGCTATTTACGGGAATGTTGCCACGCGTCACTTCATAGATGAGCGGCTTTTTGGCAGTCTTGCGCAAGATTTCGAGTTTCACGGTGGAGCCTTTGGGACCCCGCAGGTTTTTCATTACCCGTTCGTTGCTTATGCCTTCGCCCACGAAAGCGGAATCGTTGACGGCAATAATGCGGTCGCCGGCCAATATGCCCACTTTTTCGGAAGGACCGCCGGAGATAACGCTAACCACGTTGATCGTATCGTTCAAAATATTGAACTGTATACCTATACCGCTGAACGAACCTTCCAACTCCTCGTTGACGCTCTCCAAATCTTTGGCCGGGATATAGGCCGAGTGGGGATCGAGTTCGCCCAATATTTTAGGCATGACATTCTCTATAAGTTCGTTTCGGTTTACCGTATCGACGTATTGCTGTTCGATACATTGCAGCAGGCTTTCTATTTTCCCATATCGCGAAATGTTGCCGAATGGAGATTCCGATGAGAAAAAGCGCCCGATAAAAATACCTCCGACAATAGCTACGGCTATGGCCAGCGGCACCCAAATGAAACGAGGTTTTACTTTATTCATAATTTTAATGAGAATAGTTGAAAGGTGATTTTGTTTTTAGAACAACATATTGCGAGGAGTGGTTTCGTGCAGATGGCTATTTTTCATCTCCGCCGAAATTCCACTCTGTTTTTTATTTTTCCGGTTCATCGGCTTGCGGATCGATGAAATCTACCTGTATGCCGGCTTTCCGCAACAATTCTATACCGTCTTGCAGGCGGTAATACTCCGAGAATACGACACGGCGGATTCCGGCTTGAATAATGAGCTTGGAGCATTCGATACAGGGCGACGAGGTGACGTATAGTGTAGCTCCGTCGCTGCTGTTGTTGCTGCGTGCGACTTTGGTAATGGCGTTGGCTTCGGCGTGCAGCACGAAGGGATAGGTGTGTCCCGTTTCGTCCTCGCAGCAGTTTTCGAAACCGGCAGGAGTGCCGTTGTATCCGTCGGAGATAATCATTTTATCCTTGACAATCAAGGCTCCTACTTTGCGGCGTTGGCAATAGGAATTTTCGGCCCATATTTGCGCCATACGTATGTAGCGTTTGTCCAAAGTGAGCTGTTTCTCGGAGATGTTTGTTTTCGTATCCATGTTTTCGAGCTAATGATTTGCAAAAGTAGCTGTTTTGCGGATATTTATAGTCTTTTTTTTATCAATTTATAACAGACAGGCCTATTCTCTTTGGCAAATATTTTTAAAAGCGACGGCAGGATAGGAGGCTTTGATCTTTTTAGGAGTATCGGCTAATCGATAAACCGCTTCAAGATGGGGTTGTAGGCATCGATACGGCGGTCGCGCAGGAAGGGCCACCAGCGCCGTACATTCTCGCTGCGGGCAAGATCTATTTCCACCACTTCGCACCACTCTTTGTCGCTGGGCGCTTCGGTGAGCATTTCGCCTTGCGGGCCGCATACGAAACTGTGCCCCCAAAATTGTATGCCGTTGGTTTGTCCCGAAGGGTCGGGTTCGTGTCCCACCCGGTTGACGGCTACGACCGGCAGACCGTTGGCGACGGCGTGTCCCCGTTGCGAGACGACCCAAGCGTCTTGTTGCCGTTTCTTCTCTTCGGGGGTATCGGTGCTTTCCCAACCTATGGCGGTGGGGTAGATGAGCATATCGGCACCTTGCAGAGCCATGAGGCGGGCAGCTTCGGGGTACCATTGATCCCAGCAAACCAACACGCCTAAGGTCCCTATCGACGTTTTTATGGGCGTGAATCCCATATCGCCGGGTGTGAAGTAGAATTTTTCGTAGTAGGCGGGGTCGTCGGGAATGTGCATTTTACGATATTTCCCGGCTATGGAGCCGTCGGTGTCGAATACGACGGCCGTATTGTGGTACAGCCCGGCAGCCCGACGTTCGAACAGCGAAGTAACCAATACGATTCCCAACTCGCCGGCTATGCGGCTGTAAAAGTGGGTCGATTCGCCCGGTATGGGTTCGGCCAAATCGAAGCAGTCGGTCGACTCGGTTTGGCAGAAATAGAGGCTGTTGTGCAGCTCTTGCAGAACCACAAGTTTGGCACCGTTTGCGGCGCACTGTTCGATACGTTGTTTCAGTCTCGTTTTATTGTCGGCTATATCGGCCGTGTTTTGTTGTTGGACAATTCCGACGGCGATTTTTTTTTCGGTCATAACTGTATATTGGTTTATCGTAATACATGGATGGGATATTGCATGGTCACGCAATGGAGCGAACCGTGTTGCCGAATGAGCGGCGAGCAGTTTATACCTACGATTTCGCGGCTGGGAAAGGCTTGTCGCAGTATTTCGGCAGCCTGCTTGTCGTTGTGGGACTGTCCATAGGTTGGGTATAGCACGGCGTCGTTCATCACCAAAAAGTTGGCATAAGTAGCCGGCAGCCGGTCGCCGTTTTCGTCGTAGACCGCGTCGGCCATAGGTAAGGGCAGTAACCGGTAGGGCGCGTTGTCGAGGGTCTTGAAGGTGCGCAGTTGCGCCTCCATGTGTTGCAGAGCCTCGTAGTGTTCGTCGGCCGGGTCGGTGCATTGCACGTACACGATGGTATTGTCGGGGGCAAAACGGGCGAGCGTGTCGATGTGGCTGTCGGTGTCGTCGCCGGCCAAATAGCCGTGGTCGAGCCATAACACACGTTGTAACCCGAAGGTCTCTTTGAGATATTCTTCGATACGGGCTTGCGACCATTCGCCGTTGCGGTTGGGCGAAAGCAGACATTCGCTCGTGGTGAGTAGCGTGCCTGCCCCGTCGCTTTCGAGGGCGCCGCCTTCGAGTACGAAGTTGAGCCGATTTTCGTAACGGGCTTCGAATATACCCTGTTGGCAGAGTGTCGAGGTGATGAGGTTATCGTGGTTGGCTGCGAATTTAAGTCCCCACCCGTTGAATTTGAAGTCGCAGATACAAAGGGCTCCGTCGTCGAAAATCGTGATCCCTCCGTGGTCGCGTGCCCATGTGTCGTTGGTGGGACATGGGACGAATGTGATGGAATCGGTATCGACAATGCCTTGCAGCCGATGTTTTACCTCGTCGGGCGAGGGGGCGACGATGAGCAATTTTTCTCTTTTGGAAATTTCGCGGGCCAACTCGACGAAACAATCGGTCACTTCGTCGAGCATATAAGCCCAATCGGTATTGCGGTGCGGCCAAGTGAGTTGGATCCCCGACTGGGGATACCATTCTGCCGGGAAAAGACGTTTGCGGCTCATGGTTTGGCCGTTTGAGGTTTACGGTCGAAGAACGGACTTTTGGCCGATACGCTCAGAGCCAGTGCAATTACCTGTTTGCAATCGGGCAAGAGGTTCAGCGTTTGAGCCGTGGCTCCTGCCGAAAACATAACCCGGGTGTCGATACGCATATCGGCAGCTTTGGAACAAGCCGACCCGATGGCGATACCCACGTCGATGGAATTGATGGCGCAGGGAGCCTCTTGCGGATTCTCGGCACAGGTTTTTGCCCCGCAATAGGCGCAGTTCAAGCCTTGTGGATAGCGTTTGGTGCCGATGAGGATTACGGCGTCGGCCTGCTCGATATTGCCGGCGTCGCGCAGGAAAAACATCATGCCGCGCTTTTCTCCCTCTTTGCGCATATGAGTTGCCAGCGACAAAAGATCGTCGTCGGTGAGTGTGACGATTTCGATAATGTCCACCCCTTTGCCTTTGGGTGCGGTACGGGCTGCCGCCATAATTTGTTTGGCCGCCTCGCGTATCATCTCTTTACGAGTGTCTCGTTCGTTATAAATCATTTTATCTGTCGTTATTTTTTACAAATATAGTGTAAGGTGAGTGTAAAGACAAATGAAAATGCAGTTTTTGAATACTCCATACCATATTCTTAAAAAGAGAGAAGAGTGATAAATTTTTTTTTTCGTAAGCCATTGTCCGTTTTGTAGGTATGGCCTAAAAAAGCAATGCATATAATTTTTGGCTTTTGGGTCCGTTTTTAAAATAGAATCTATTTTATGGAAAGGGGTAGATTCTGATTTGTGTTTTTATATACTTTTTAAAAAGAATAGTTATCTTTGGGTCAAGATGAATTAATTGATAAATAGGAGAGGCCATGAGAAATGATATTACTATAACATTCGACGATATTATTAAGCAGTATCGTACGTTGGATTTATCGGAAGAGAGTTTTTGGTCGATGGTTCGTGAGGATAAACAGATGGAAGCCGACTATAAGGAGTGGTGCGAGACGATGGGTGTCCCCGAACGCAAAGGTTTTTCTTATTATTACGAAGAGTATATCGATCAGCAGGAGTCGGTTTGGGATAGTTTGAACGATCACGATGAGTAGGGGACTTTCTTTCTCTTGGGGTATATTGGGCTTGTTGCTGTGCACAGCTTGCGGGAGCCGGACCGAAATGTCGTATCATATAGCCGGGCGTGTGAGCAATCCCGATGCCGATGGCAATATTGTTTACCTTTCGCACAGTAATGGCGATGAGTTGGTGAATCTCGACAGCGCCATTGTCGACGGTGGCGCTTTCTCTTTTCATGGAGAACAGGAAGAGCCGATGATGGCCTATTTGAGGTTTAATCGTTCGCTCGATTCTTTGGCCTATCCGGTTTTGTTTGTTTTGGAAAACGGTCAAATGGAGGCCATAATGGATACTTTGGTTTCTACGGTAAAGGGTACCGAACAGAATGTACTATTCGGGCAATACCAAGCAGAGGCGAATCGGATCGACTCTTTGCGTCGACAGTTGCACGAAAATTATCTCGAACAGGTCGCTGCGGGGCGTATGGATACGTTGCAGGAACGAAAGATGTATGAGCAAGATTGCCGGTTGGATGCGCAGGAGGTAGATTTAGCTTATCGATATATACGCAAGAATCGCACATCTCCTTCGGCTCTTTGGCTGTTGGAGACGATGCAAAGCCGTTTCGATGAAAACCGGTTGCAGAGCCTTTTGTCGTTTTTGAGCAGCCGGAACAAGAATGCACAGGTGCTGAACGAGATTGCTTCGCGCCTGCGTAATGCCCATAAAATAGAGCCGGGCAATCCATATGTCGATATTTCATTGACCGAGCAATGGGGCCGGAAACTCAAATTGTCGGGCTATATGGGGTATGCCCGTTATACCGTTGTCGGGTTTTGGCGTTCGGATAGCCAACCCGCTTGCCGGGCGATGGTGAAATGGAGCGAACTTTATCGTAAATTTGCTTATCGGGGTGCGACTTTCGTGTCGGTTTCGCTGGATACGGACGAGACGAAATGGAGGGCAAAGGTTAAGGATTTGCATTTGTGTGGACATCAATGTATGGCATCTGACCCTGCCGATGTGGAGACCCGATACGCATTGGCTTCGATCCCGCATTTCGTGTTGATTACCCCCGACGGTTCTATCGATTCCCGCGATATGACGATAGAGGAGTTGGGGAGCCGGTTGCAAGAGTTGTTGCCTTATCGGGTGAGGCGCGATTCGGTCAATCGCGTTGAGATCGATAGCATGAAAAAATAGATTTATGTTTGATTTGTAAGATTTGTTTAAAATGAAAATCAAGGCCACAATATGTTTTGGACCTTGATTCTCATAAAGATTGGCGACTTATTAGTCTTTGAGATTGGCGAACGGTCGTCGCCCACCATATTGTTCCTTGAATTGGGCGATGAGTAATTTCTCAATTGTGTCAGGTTCTTCATCAGGAGTAGGTTTCCAACAGAACAGTAATTGGTCTGATTCTTTTATTTGCCAAATGTAACGACCTCCCTTATGTCCTACTTTTTGACCACAGCCAAATTTCAAATAATCTTTCACTCGCTTGCGAATGGTTGTTTTAGTTTGACCAATGTAGATTACGCAAGTGTTTTCTATCCAGTTCGATTTCAATTCGGCTATTGGTACATTGGGGTCTTCCCCTTTAAAGAAACCGCCTGTGCCATGTGAGAGAAATTCGGGTATACCTTTACCCATATAGACAACCATGTATACCCCTGGCACTTGGGGCATTGCCGAGTTGTCGTTTTTCAGTTGTGCTACCGGAACGAATCCCTCGAATCCGGCTGTTTTCAAATCGTCGATGGTCTTGAATCTCGGAGTTATATAATTTAGTTGGCTTTTTGCTATTTTCCCATTTTTGTCGATACAACTATTTTTCATTATTGATATAAATGAAGAGCGATTAGGTTCGTCTATATTGTCATCTTTCACGGTTATTTTTCTATTGTTTATCAACTGCATTAAATCTGATTCAGTGCAGTCTGTTATACCCCAATCGTCTCTTCCGTAGAATCCCAGTTTGCGCATTTTGTCCCGTATCGATTTTTGTTTGCTCGATAGAGTTTGTTTTCTCTCTTTGATGAGTTGTAACAATTGTTCGATTTCGGCTTTTGTAAATTCTTTTTTTCCCTTCATGATTTACATTATTATTTGAATATTGCTATCGTCTAATATATTGTATATGTTATAAATTCCCCCAAGAAACTCCAAGGTTATCTTCAGAAACTACAATAATGGCGGAATATGTATTATTGAGTTTTAGCTTAATAAAATCTTCTTGTTCTTCGATTACAGTGCCAAAAGTTTTGAATTTATCGGATAGTGCTGAGAATAATGAATTTAATTTGCCATGCATTATTCCTCTATTATATATGTATAAGGTAAAACTGGAGAGAGAAACATCGCTCCATTTGTAGCCCGCTGGAATCTTGTTGTCGCTATAATAGTAATATCCATTCCAGTAATCATAATTAAGTTCTCGTTTTGTATGGTATATTTTTTTGCTCAGATTGCCTGTAAAATTGATGTAGCTTAGTGTTTCAATATTACCTATAGTCCTTTTAATTTTAACATAGTCGTTGTTATTATACCACATAGGATCATCAACTGGTTCATCCTTACTATATCCTATAAAGTTGCCGAACTCAACAGATAGTTTGACTGCTTCTTGTGGTGTCGATTTAAAAGTTAACCCCATGAATCCATCGGGAGATATGTTTAATTCGGAAATAAAATTGTTCAAATCAAGAAAATCACTTTCAATAAAGTCCTCTCCCTCAGAGAATCCTATATTGGTAATATTGGGGAGTCTTTCTATTTTTTCTCCTTTTTTATTTATAATTGAGAAGTAATCATCAATATTTACAATTGAATGAACGCCGTCTAATTGTGAGAATGGGAAGACCCATTTGTATTTCTCTTTTTCAATAGGATTATCTTTGTCATCTATGTATATGTATTCATATATGCTATCTTTTTTAATTTTAGCTAATAGTAGATTCTCTTGGTCGTGGTAAAGACCTTTGTATTTAGGCCTAATCATTGTTTTACCGTCTATACCCATTAACCCCCAACCTACACCATTATTATAAGTAAATGATTTTTCAGAAATGGAACCAATCTCCTTGAATTTTGAAGATGGTTTAACCACATATTCTCCCATATCGTTTATGATACCCCACTTTTCCTGATTCCCTATTGTTACACAGACCGCTAACATTCCATGAGAGAAATATAGTCTTCCTATATGATTGCATTTATCTTGTGGAAGTTCAAGTTTTGTTTCCCCAGTTGTGTTGATAACTGAAATAATAAATTCATTTTTGTTCCTATACTTTGAGTGGATTCCGATGAATTTATTGTCGCTACACTCGCTTAGAATATAGTATTCCGGCTTTATAATACAAATTCCATTTCTGTTGACCGCGCCCATAAGAGAGTCGGTTGTTATAAATACAGCATAGTTATTTTTGAAAGGTCTGACACCAAGAACTTTTTTCTCTGCAATTGAGTCAAGTACTTTTATTGTATTACCTTCAGTGTCTATGATAGAGACTGGCTTTCCTTTCTCGGAGACAACGGCAACACCGTTTTGAAATCCAGAAATGTGAGCATATTCTTTGCCTATAGGTTGGGGCTTTTTTTCGGCTGTGTACATTTCCCATGTCCTATCGTTTGTTTGAATGAAGAATCTACCGTTGTGTACAACTGTCGGTTTTTCTTCGAATTCTTCGGAAAATAAGATTTCTCCATTAGGCGCAATCATTCCCCATAATCCATTCTCGAATTCTTGGAAAGGTATGTATTCAACGTATTTATTGTCTGTTTTTGAACATGCCGTGAAGATTAAACTTGCCAAAATTGCATACACCAGTTTAACTTGTTTCATGATATTTATAGTTGTTAGGTTGTATTTCTTATTGTTCAATTTGTTCCTCCTATTCTTTCTTTCCTCAGAAAGCGGTAATATCCATTGTTTTGGAGACGTATTTGTCTTGTAGGCATGAGGAATTTCCCCTTTTTCAAGTAATTGTTTTAACTCCTTGGAGTTTTCTATAATACCTAATGCTAATAAGAGTTTACTCGCTTGTTGTAGTATAAGATGGTCTTTCCCCATCTCGAGTAATTTGTTGTCAACGGCATTAATTATCTCTTCTATTTTTGCCATAATAGTCGTCCTCCTTTGCTACCCTGACTCCTATGATAGCATTTAAAAAAGAAAGTGTGGAGTCATTAGTTTATTGAATGGAGGCTCTGGTAAGCCCTGTACCGATAAACAATACCCCACACCGTTATAGTAACAAGGATGATACTACATACGGTGATGAATATTATTGCTTATTCTCGGTACAAGTGAAATTTACCAGATTTCCATTCGAGAATAAAAGCTAACACTTTCATCTATCTACTATGTCACGTGGAGAACCACGCATGACAAAGGTATGAAATGTTTTTTGCAATAACAAATCTTGGGGTATTGTGTTTTTGTATTGTTTATCATGTCGTTTAGTCGATTCTCTCTTCACTTTCGGGTTTGCTTGGTTTATTTCGATTGGCTGCCTGTTGCAAGGTGGCATATATGCGAGTCCGTAGTGAGAGGGGGGCAATTACTTCGACCGAGCGGCTGCGGGAGAGCAACTCCATCACAAAATCGTTGGTGATACGAAGTCGCAGTTTGATGGTGACTCCCGTTGAGGTTTCGCTAAGAATCTGCTGTGAGTGGTGCAGGGGGAGCGTTTTAACAAAAGCTCCATCGACCGAGTCGTATTTGAGTATAATGTCTTCGATTGGGTCTTCGGGGGTGTTCCATATTCCGTAACTCTCTCGGAAGAGCGCAGGAATATCTATGAGTTCATTGCGGTGGAATTGAGTTCCCTCGAGGACGTTTATTGTCGAGATGCGATCCACCCCGAACGTTTTCAGTTTGCCGTCGGTATCATAGCCGATGAGATACCAGCGGTGTTGCGACTCTTTCAAAAAGTGAGGCAGGAGCTGTTTGTGTATGATCTCCCCGTTATGGCGTACCAAGGTGTAGTCAAATTCAATGGGATTTCTTTTTCGTATTGCCTTCAATAACGGAGCAATGAGTTCGTGGCGTATGGTATTCTGCCGATGTTCGGCAAGGACATACTTTTGAAGTACACTGTCGGCATTGATAGAACTGAGCAGCTCGAAGTTGAGCAGCAGGTCTTTGTAATTATCGGTCATTTCGTCGAGTGCGGCAATATAGTATCCTCGTGATTTATCGTTACGAATGACTATGCCGAATATTTCGTCGATGAGGGCGAAATCGCGTTGCATGGTTCGTTGTGAATAATTTGCATCTTGATTGTCGTACAGAGCCAGTGTGTTCTCTACATACGAGATGAGCTCGTCTGTTGGCACATATTGAACTGCCGACAGTTTGTTGATGAGGATTGCCAAGCGTCGTATTTGACTAATTTTTGCCATATCGGTTTGCTTTTTGTGGCAAAGATAATAGCATAGGACGACAAAAGGTGTCGCTGATTAAGCAAAGACACAAAAAAAGCACTCGATTTTTTCGAGTGCTTTTTTTTATGAAGATTGCGTTTGAAATTATTCGGCAACCACTTCGAAGGGGATTTCCACGCTAACTTCTTTGTGAAGTTTGATAGTAGCTTTGTAGTTACCCACTTCTTTAATCGTATCTTTGATAACGATTTGTTTGCGATCTACTGTATGACCCAGTTTTTCGAGTGCTTCGGCGATTTGGATATTGTTTACCGAACCGAAGATCGTGCCGGTAGAGCTGGTCTTTGCACCGATGGTGAGCGAAACACCTTCGAGAGCAGCAGCCAAAGCCACAGCGTCGGCTTTGATTTTCTCGAGTTTGTGAGCCCGTTGTTTCAAATCTTCTTCGCGAACTTTCAAAGCTGCGGGCGAAGCGATCACTGCTTTTCCTTGCGGGATAAGGTAGTTGCGGCCGTATCCGCTTTTTACTGTAACGACATCGTCTTTGTAACCGAGGTTAACGACGTCTTCTTTCAATATTACTTGCATACTTAAATTCCTCCTTCGTTTAATTATTTCATCATATCAGTTACATAAGGGAGCAGCGCCAAGTGACGGGCTCTTTTCACAGCTTGTGCAATACGACGTTGAAATTTCAACGAAGTTCCTGTGATACGACGGGGCAGGATTTTGCCTTGTTCGTTCAAGAATTTTTTCAGGAATTCAGGATCTTTGTAATCGATATACTTGATACCGTTTTTCTTGAAACGGCAGTATTTTTTCTTCTTGATGTCAACCGACGGGGGGGTTAAATATCTGATTTCGGATTGTGCTTGTGCCATTTTTTAGTTCTCCTTTACTTCTACTTCTTTGTTAGACGATTTAACACTTCTTCTCTTTGCAGCATATTCGGCAGCAAATTTGTCCATTCTGAACGTCAAGAAACGGATTACACGTTCGTCACGACGGAATTGAACTTCCAATTTGGCGATGACAGAAGGGTCGGCGTCAAATTCCAGCAGGTTGTAAAAACCGGTGGTTTTCTTTTGGATAGGGTAGGCGAGTTTGCGCAATCCCCAGTTTTCTTCATTCACGATTACGGCACCTTGTTCGGTGAGAATCGTTTTGAATTTGTCTACCGCTTCCTTCATCTGTACATCAGACAAAACGGGAGTTAAAATGAAAACGGTTTCGTAATGATTCATACTCGTTTAGTTTAACTGAATTAGTATAATTTTTTTTATTTTGCGGGGCAAAGGTAGATATTATCTTGCAATTATACAACCTTTTGTCTTTGTTTTTTTTTGTCGGTTTTTTGCCGAGCGGTTTTCCCCCGGGTGGCGGTTAGGCTCTTTTCGGTTCATATTTTTTATAGAATAGGGTGAGCAATATGAACCCGATGAGGGCGAGAGGTGCTCCTATAAGTGCCGGATAGCGATAGCTGAGACCGGCTTCCAAAGGCAATCCACCCAAATAAGCACCTACGGCATTGCCCAAATTAAAGGCTACTTGTGCACAGGCGGCACCCAGCAGTTCACCTCCTTTGGCAAAGTGGATAATGGAGACTTGCAAGGGACTCGACACGGCAAACAGCCCGGCGGTACAAAGGCACATGAGAAGAACGGTGAGCCAGCCGGTGGAAGCGACAAAGAAGATAGAGAGTAATGCCACGAAAAGCATGAATTGTGTTACTGCGGCAACCCGACCGGGGGTATAACGATCGGATAATTTGCCGCCTAATAGATTCCCGACCACCATGCCAAATCCGGCCAAAACCATCAGCAAGGTGATACTTTCGGTCGAAAATCCCGATACACGAGTAAGCAAAGGGTTGATGTAACTATACCAGCAAAATACACCGCCGTTACCCAGCATGGTGGCGCCTAAAATGAGCCAGGGGGCTTTGGTTTTTAAGAATCGGAATTGCCCTTTGAACCCGTTGTCGGGTAATCCTGAAACTTGGGGCACCCATTTCCAGATGTAATAAAGTATGATCACTCCCCATACCCCCACGAGTAAAAAGGTGAGCCGCCACGAGAGGAGTGCACTTAACGAGGTTCCCAGCGGGACGCCGAAAAGGTTGGCGATCGTCATACCCGCAATCATGATAGAGACCGCTTCGGAGCCTTTCCCTTTGTCGGCTAATTTTTCGGCTACGATTGAAGCAACTCCAAAATATGCCCCGTGGGGCAATCCCGATATGAAACGGGCTATGAGCATGGTCCAGTAATTGGGCGACAGTGCGGCAAAGAAATTTCCCACCATCATGATGGTGACCAAACCGAGTAGAATATTTTTCAGTGGCCGTTTGCGAGCCAGTGTGAGTAAGGGCGCTCCTGCACAAACACCGAGGGCGTAGGCCGAAATTAAATGCCCGGCGGTAGGGATACTGATGTGTAAATCGGTGGCGATGTAGGGAAGTATGGCCATCATGACAAATTCGGTGATTCCTAATCCCAGTGTGCCGAATGCCAATGCGATAAGACTTTTTTTCATGCAATTACCTTAATAACCTATTGAATACGGGCGAGGCGGTTTTTTTGTTATCTTTGTAAAAACGGGTGCAAAGGACGCAAAATAGTGCGGTTTATACAAATTATGGAACTTTTTTTGTTGTCGTGGCCGATGATAACAACATAAAAAAAGGCTGTACCCTTTTTTCTGTAAAGGGTTGCAGCCTCGATAGGTTTATTCCCAAACTTGTTATTTGATTTCGATCGATTTTCTTACACCTGCATTGTTTTCGATGGGCATTTTAGGAAGTTCGACCGTCAGGACACCGTGTTCGACATGAGCCGAAATTTTGTTTTTGTCCACATTGTCGGGCAGAATCATGGTCTGTTGGAATTTAGAGTAAGAAAATTCGCGACGCAAATAGTGCTCTTTTCTCTTTTCTTCTTTGTTTTCGGTTTTCTTTTCCATCGTAATTACGAGATTGTCGTTTTCATCGATGTGGATTTGAAAATCGTTTTTTGTCATACCCGGAGCGGCAACTTCTACACAATAGTCGTTTTCGTGTTCTACTACGTTAATGGCCGGAGCCGTAGCGTTAGTTTTTACCATCCAGTCATTGTCAAAGAAATCATTGAAAATGTCGGGTAACCAACTTTGGTTTTTTCTTGTGGGTAACATAGTTATAATCTCCTATTTTTAAGTTGTTTAATTCTATTTTGGGCTTCATGGCCTTTCGGCTATCGAAGTCACTTGTCTATTTGCAAAGAGTGTGCCAATGGGGTTTGTTACCTTTGGGTTTCGGATAGGGTGACAACATTTCGCCGAAATGGACAAATTTGCTTTTAACAAGTCTATTTGTCACTTATTTGTTTCTATCTTTGTCGTAAAATTGTAAAGGACGATGAAAACGATACGAGAGATATATCGCATAGGGTATGGCCCGTCGAGTAGCCATACGATGGGGCCGCGCAAGGCTTCGGAACTGTTTTTGGAGCGCCATCGCGAGGCCGCCGCTTTTGAGGTGATACTCTATGGTAGTTTGGCAGCCACCGGCAAGGGGCACTTGACCGATGTGGCTATTCTCGATACCCTGCAACCTCATGCGCCGGTAGAGATAGTGTGGAAGCCTACGGTTTTCTTGCCATTCCACCCGAATGGCATGACATTCCGCTCGAAGAACGGTAAGGGCGATGTGACCGACGAATGGACGGTGTTTAGTGTAGGTGGAGGTGCTTTGGCCGAGGAGGGTAAGGCTCTTGACGAGATGCCCGATTTGTACGAGATGAACAACATGACGCAGATTCTCGGGTGGAGCGAACGTACGGGACGCAGTTACTGGGAATATGTGCAAGAGTGCGAATCGGCCGATATTTGGGACTATTTGGCCGAGGTGTGGCAAACCATGCGTGAGGCTATCGAACGGGGCCTTGACCAAGAGGGCGTATTGCCGGGTCCGCTGAATTTGAGGAGAAAAGCTTCGGCCTATTATATAAAGGCGCGGGGGTATAAGGATAGTTTGAAGAGCCGGGGGCTCGTGTTTGCCTACGCGTTGGCCGTGAGCGAGGAGAATGCTTCGGGTGGGCGTATCGTAACAGCTCCCACGTGTGGCTCGTGCGGGGTTGTCCCGGCCGTGCTGTACCATTTGCAAAAGAGCCGCGATTTCAGCGATATGCGCATTTTGAGGGCTTTGGCCACGGCTGGTCTGGTGGGGAATATTGTAAAACACAATGCTTCTATTTCGGGCGCGGAAGTAGGTTGTCAAGGCGAAGTGGGTGTAGCGTGCGCTATGGCTTCGGCAGCAGCAAGCCAGTTGTTCGGGGGTAGTCCGGCACAAATCGAATATGCAGCCGAAATGGGGCTCGAACATCATTTGGGCATGACCTGCGACCCTGTGTGCGGTTTGGTTCAGATACCTTGTATCGAGCGGAATGCCTATGCTGCGGCACGGGCATTGGATGCCAATATCTATTCGGCTTTTACCGATGGGAATCATCGGGTATCGTTCGATAAAGTTGTGGAAGTAATGAAACAGACCGGACACGATCTCCCTTCGTTGTACAAGGAAACTGGCGAAGGAGGCTTGGCAAAGGATTACGAGCAGATGTAATAGATTATCGCGATACGAATTTGATTACCAAATTCTGTTTACCGTATTTTTTTATTAAAGCGGTGAGGTTCCATTTTTTTTGATCGTATAGTGAGCAAAAACAGAGGTAAATTTGTTTTTGTAGTGAAGTTGCACTACTTTTGTAGTTGTTTAAGCAATTATTGATATATGAACTTTTCTGAATTGAATATAGAGATGGTATTCGCGCTGATGAGCGGAAAGTTGTCGGCTGCGATAAACCGGAAACTGTATAGGAGTTTTCGAAAAATGTCGATCGATATTACGCCCGAGCAATGGACCGTATTGTGCTATCTGTGGTCTCGCGACGGGGTGACACAGCAAGAGTTGTGCAATGCGACTTTCAAAGACAAACCGAGTATGACCCGGCTTATCGATAACTTGGAAAAGCAACAGTTGGTGGTTCGCTCGTCGGGAGTGAAAGACCGTCGTATCAATTTGATACATCTTACCGATAAGGGGAGGGAGCTGGAAATGGAAACCAAACCTTTGGTGACGGCAGTTATGCGCGAAGCATTGGAGGGCTTTTCGGATAAGGAGGTGGAGATTGCCGGAGAAATGTTTTCGAAGGTTTTCGGTAATTTGAAAAATTCGCTGGACGATTGAAATTTTTTATAATGATAATAACGATGAGTTTTATAAAACGTATCACTTTTGTCGTCCTGTGTTGGGCGGCAGGTTTGCTTTTTGCCTTTTCGCAATATCAGCCCGACCGTTTGGGCGATGGTTTCGAGTCTAAATGTTTGGTTATGCCCGACGATTACAGCGGAAGGGTGGTAACAACGCTCGTGCGCAGTTTGTCGTCGTGCCAAACGCACAAGGCAATTCTCTATGTGCATGGATATAACGACTATTTCTTTCAAAAGAACATGGCGCAAACGTTTAACGATTCGTGCTTCAATTTTTATGCCGTGGATTTGCGGAAGTATGGTCGCTCGCTGTTACCGGAACAAACTCCGTTCGAGGTGCGCGACTTACAAGAATATTTTGCCGACATAGATACCGCCTTGTCTATTATCCGGGACGAGGGGAATACCGAAGTCGTGTTGATGGCACACTCTACCGGTGGATTGATTACCTCGCTTTATTGCGAGGCGCATAGGTCTGATTTGCCTGTGCTGGGGCTTATTCTGAATAGTCCGTTCCTCGACATGAATATGAATGGATTTTACGAGAAGGTGCTTGTCCCTATCGTGTCGGCTTGGGGTAAATGGTTCAAGCATACGAAAATCAATCAAGGTAACTCTACGGCTTATGCCGAAAGTCTGTTGAAAGATTATCACGGGGAGTGGGAGTATGATACCCATTTGAAATTTATGGTTTCTCCTCCCGTGTCGGCGGCTTGGTTGAGGGCGATCCATCGGGGACACAATCAAGTACACAAAGGTTTACATATCCCGTGCCCCATCTTGTTGATGTATTCGAGCCAGTCGGTGCATGGTGATGAGTGGACTCCTCAGCACCAGTCGGGCGATGCAGTTCTCGATGTAAAGGATATAGCTCGTTATGGACGGACTTTGGGCCCGAAAGTAACCGAATTTGAAGTCCCCGAAGGTTTGCACGATCTAGTACTTTCGAAACCTTCGGCTCGTCGGGCGGCTTATGCCGAGATGTTCCGTTGGCTGCGGGCTAACGGGTTGGCTCGCTGATTACAGGCTGCGTATTACTCTTTTTGGGCACTCTGTTGCTTTTCCAATTGCATGACCTGTTTGTCGGCCAGTTCGAGTGTGCGGATATTGAGTTGATATTCGCGTTTGAGGTCGTCGACATTCTTCATTAAATTGAAGAGTTCGCGGGTCGCTTTTATAGCTTCGCGGGTAACGGCGTCGAGCGACAGGGTGTACCGGTTTCCACCTAAATAAGTAAGTGTTATTTTTTTGTCGGTATTGTTGGCGATGAGCGATGCTACGGCCGAACATTGCCCGTCTTTGTAGGTGACGATCTCGGTGTACCGGCCGGCATTGGTAAATCGATAATTGTTGGCTCCATCGTAGCCTACGACAAGCGTTTCGGCTTTACTTTTATCGGGGAGGGTTGCTCTAATCGAACTGTGTTTGATAGGCGAATTGCCGCAGTAAATGCTTATCAGTTGCAGTTGCCCGTTTTCGGTAACCTGCACTTTTAACTGACTGTGATTTATGGTCGGTTGTTTGGGTAATTTTTTATAGATGTAGTTCCCTTCGGTTTGGTATTTGGAGTCTTTCTCGAATCGGAAATTTTTCTTGGCCTTTTCGAGTTCGTTTTGTCTTATTTTGAGGAGGCTGTCGATGTATAGTAAATTTCGCTCGCTCTCTTTTTGCTTTACCCGGCACAAAAGCAACATACCTGCTTTTATTTGTTTGAATGCTTTTGGATATAGCAATTCAATGCTGTCGATTGCGTTTTTGGCATTTGCATATTGTTCGTGTTCGAAAAATTTCAAAGCTTTTTCGTATTGGGCATGGGCTTCTCTGTCGCTGTTTCCACAGGAAGATACCAAGATAGCACCGGCGCAGATCCAACAGTAGATGTGTTTCATATATTGCAACGTTTCGTGAGTTTGTTTTCGTTTTAGTTTACCGAGCCTCGTTGTACATCTTTTACCCCTTTTACCGTTTTGAGCTTTTTAATGAGGCTGTTGAGCGAGGAGGTATCGTCGACCGCTACGGTAATGTGCCCTTGAAACAGGCCGTCGTTCGAGTCGATGGAGATTCCCCGCATATGGGTGTTCTTTTCTTTCGAAATAATCGAGGTGATGTTGGTGACGATACCGATGTCGTCGTTCCCCACAACCCGCAATACCGTAATATATTTCGATCCCATTTTCCCCGACCAGCGGGCATTGACTACCCGATAGCGGTAACGGTTGTATATGTGGCGGGCATTGGGACAATCCTTGCGGTGTATCTTAATGGTTCCCTCGGTAGATACGAACCCGAATATGTCGTCGCCGAAGATGGGGTTGCAACATTTGGCCAGCTTGTAGTCTATCCCTTTTACATCGCCACCGATGATCAGTTCGTCCTCTTTGGTCTCGTCGTGTTCGTGTTGCAAGGTAAATTCTTCGGCGGTACGGGCCTCGTATGTTTCGCCGCTCTCTTTACGGTCTATTTCGAGATAGAGTTCGATTACCCGGTTGACATCGATGTGGTCGCTGGCCAATTCGTTGTAAAAGTCGGTGGCGGTTTTGTAGCCCATTTTTTTGATGAGCTTCATCATCACACCGTCTTCCATCTCCATTTTACGGTTTTTGAATCTTCGTTGCAACAATTCTTTCCCGTATTCGGCCGCCTTGTTTTGCTGTTCGTTGAGTGCCTGTTTTATTTTTACGCGACCTTTGGAGGTGGCGGCAATGTTGAGCCAGTCTTGTTTGGGCGATTGGTTGGGCGAGGTGAGAACCTCGATGGTATCGCCGCTTTTGAGTTTGTATTTGATGGTTTCTATTTTCCCGTTCACACGGCCGCCTACGCATTTGCATCCTATTCCTGTGTGGATAAGGAAGGCAAAATCGAGTAGGGTAGCTCCCAGCGGAAGTTTGTACAAGTCGCCTTTCGGGGTAAAGACAAACACCTCTTTGTCGTAGAGGTCCATTTTGAAGTCGCGCATAAGTTCCAATGCCCCTCCGTTCCCGGCAGCTTCGAGAACTTCGCGCACGTTGTTCATCCAGTCGTCCAGCCCGGATTCGCTTTTGATCCCTTTGTATTTCCAGTGGGCGGCCAGTCCCCGTTCGGCAATTTCGTCCATTCTGTGGGTGCGGATCTGTACCTCTACCCAGCGTTGTCCCGGTCCCAGTACGGTGATGTGGAGCGACTCGTATCCGTTCGATTTGGGAATGGATAACCAGTCCTTCATACGTTTGGGGTTGGGCTGGTACATATCGGTGATGATGGAGTAGACTTTCCAGCAGTCGGCCTTCTCTTGGTTGAGCGGAGTGTCGAGGATCACGCGAATGGCAAACAGGTCGTAAATGTCTTCCAAGTCGGCCTTTTGCTTTTTCATCTTGTTCCAGATGGAGAAGATGGATTTTGTGCGTCCTTTGATTTCGAAATTCAATCCTTCGGCTTCGAGTTTCTCTTTTACCGGTTGGATAAACTCGGTGATATACTGGTCTCGGCTTCGCTTGGTTTCGTTGAGTTTATGGGCTATTTGGTCGTAGATTTCGCGGTTGGTATATTTGAGCGAAAGGTCTTCCAACTCCGATTTGATGGAGTAAAGCCCCAGCCGGTGAGCCAGCGGCGCATAGAGGTACGAAGCTTCGCAGGCTACGTCGTACCGGTATTTCTCGTTGGGGTGGTGGTTGATCATTTTCATCACGCACAGCCGGTCGGCAATCATGATGATGATAACCCGGATATCCTCGGCGAAGGAAAGCAACAACTTGCGGAAATTCTCGCTTTCGACGGCCGCTTGTTTGGCATACAGGCTGTTCGACTTGATAAGTCCCCGAATAAGCTGGGCTATGTCGCTGCCGAACTCTTTTTCGACGGCTTCGATCGAAAGGAATTCGCTGACAACCAAGTTAAACAGCAGTACCGAAATGAGCATACTGCGTTCCAAACCCACGCGGTCGCACAAGATAAGCGCCGTATTGAGGTTGCGCACGACGGGATTTAAGCCTTGTTTGTTTCGCTGGTAATGCCCGGTTTGAACCGCTTCGGAGATGAGGCTCCGCATACGATTGAAGTCGTTGACCGAGATTACCGGTTTGCTATGGAATAATAATTGCCGGTAAACCAGTTTTACATTCTCCTTTTCTTCGGGGGTAAAATAGTTTTTTTCGGGCATAAGCTGTGACTGTTTTCAAAAATTCTGCCTTCAAATATATATTTTTATGGGTAAAAGTGTGCTTTTTTTTATAGCTTTTTGTAGTTTTGGGAAAAGAATTAAAATTCATTATTCATTATAATTTATGTTTACAACAGAAGATTTAAACTTGTTTGTCGAGAAAGGTATTGACATACACGTGGTTGAAGAGCAGTTGGCCGCTTTTGAAAAAGGATTTCCCTTTTTGAGAATCGCATCTTCTGCTTCTGTCGATAACGGTATTTTGTCGCTTGACGAGCAGCAGGAGCAATACTTCCTCGATTTGTGGGAGGGGTATTTGAAGGATAATCACAAAGTGGTGAAGTTTGTTCCGGCTTCGGGTGCTGCAAGCCGTATGTTCAAGGATCTGTTTGGATTCCTTTCGGCCGATTACGATAAGCCCGAAACCGATTTTGAAAAGAAATTTTTCGACTCGATCGACCGGTTTGCTTTCTATGCCGATCTCAACGAGGCGTGTCTGAAAAACGAGGGGAAGGGGATAGCCGATTTGGTCGCTGCCGGAAATTACAAAGCCGTGGTTGCCAATTTGCTCGAAGCAAAAGGTTTGAACTATGGAGCCTTGCCGAAGGGATTGCTTAAATTCCATCGGTATACGGCCATGAACCGTACGGCTATGGAGGAGCATTTGACCGAAGGCGCCTTGTATGCCGCCAGCTCCGATGGCGAAGTGAATATCCATTTTACGGTTTCTCACGAACATCTCGACCATTTCAAATCGCTTGTCGCTGCGAAAAAAGCCGATTACGAACGTCGTTACGGTGTGCGTTACAACATCAGTTTCTCGGAGCAGAAACCTTCGACCGACACGATTGCCGTCGACGCCGATAACAAACCTTTCAGGGAAGAGAATGGCAAACTGTTGTTCCGTCCGGGTGGTCACGGCGCTTTGATCGAGAATTTGAACGACATCGATGCCGAAGTGATTTTTGTAAAGAATATCGACAATGTGGTGCCCGATCGTTTGAAAGAACCTACCGTACGCTACAAAAAAATAATCGGAGGCATATTGGTATCGTTGCAGGCCGAGATAAACCGTTACACAACGATGCTGAAAAACGGGAAATATACCATCGACGACCTGCGGGAGATGATACAATTCCTGCACAAAAAACTGTTTGTGCGGAATGAAGAGACAAAGCACTTGGAGGATGCCGAATTGGCTTTGTATCTGTTGCGGAAACTGAATCGTCCTATCCGTGTGTGCGGCATGGTGCGCAATTCGGGAGAGCCGGGTGGCGGTCCGTTTATCGCTTACAATGCCGATGGGACGACTTCGTTACAGATTTTGGAAAGCTCGCAGATAGATATGTCGAATGCCGAGGCGAAAAAACAATTCGAGTTGGGTACCCATTTCAATCCGGTGGATTTGGTTTGTGCCGTAAGAGACTATCAGGGCGAAAAATACAACTTACCCGAATATGTGGATAAGAATACCGGCTTTATTTCGCACAAATCGAAAAATGGCCGTGAACTGAAAGCTCTCGAATTGCCGGGCTTGTGGAATGGGGCCATGAGCGATTGGAATACCGTGTTTGTAGAGGTGCCGGCCGAAACGTTCAATCCGGTAAAGACGGTAAACGATTTGTTGAGACCTCAACACCAATAATGCCGAAACGGAATAGCAAAGGCGATATGCTGCGGCGTATCGCCTTTTTTTTGTACCTTTGTGCCGATTCGTGTGGCCGATTGTGAAGGTTCCCTTTTTGAGGTTTGTCGTTCTCCGGCCGATAATAAAAAAGAAAAATAAGGAAAAAGAAATATGAGGTTTGATGAATTCGGATTGTCCGAAGATGTGATGCAAGGGCTCGATGCCATGAATTTTAAGGAGGCAACGCCCGTTCAGGAACAAACGATTCCTGTCCTATTGCAAAAAAAAGATTTGATAGCTTGCGCCCAAACGGGTACAGGCAAGACGGCGGCTTATATATTGCCATTGCTCAACTTGCTGTCGGAACAGCCGGGAACCGGAGATAAGGTGCGGGCCGTTATCGTTGCTCCTACACGAGAGCTGGCGCAGCAGATAGATATGCAGTTCGAGGGATTTTCTTATTTCCTGCCCATCTCTACGGCGGTCGTGTCGGGGGGGGGTGACGGCTCTTCGTGGGAACAGCAGAAACGGGGATTGAAGATGGGTGCCGATATTATTATCGCTACGCCGGGACGGTTGATTTCGCACTTGAATATTTCGAACATCGATTTTTCGGGGGTAGAGTACTTTATTCTCGACGAGGCCGACCGAATGCTCGATATGGGTTTCTACGACGATATTATGAAAATAGGCAACAGCTTGCCCGAGAATAGGCAGACGATTATGTTCTCGGCTACCATGCCGACAAAAATTCGTCAGTTGGCCAAAAATATTATGAATAACCCGGTAGAGGTGAATGTAGCCATATCGAAGCCCAACGAGGCAATCGACCAATCGGCTTATGTTTGTTACGAAAATCAAAAGATGGGGATTGTCGATTGGTTGTTCCGCGAACCTACCGGGACCAAAACTATTATCTTTTCGTCGTCGAAACAGAAGGTCAAGGAACTGGCATTTTCTTTGAAACGGCGCAAATACAAGGTGGCAGCCATGCACTCCGATTTGGAACAACCCGAACGGGAGGCGGTCATGCTCGATTTCAAAAATAACAAGATCGATATTTTGGTGGCTACCGATGTCATTTCCCGTGGAATAGATATAGACCAAATAGGATTGGTGATCAATTACGATGTCCCGCACGATCCCGAAGATTATATTCACCGCATAGGCCGTACGGCCCGGGCCAGTGCCGACGGTACTGCTATTACTTTTGTTTCGGAAAAAGAACAAGGAAAGTTTGCGCGCATAGAGTCGTTCTTGGGTTACGAAGTTCCCAAACGGGAGTTGCCCGAAGGCCTCGGCGATGCTCCCGTGTATGCTCCCAAACAGGAGCGGGGCGATCGGCGAGGGCGAAAAGGTCGGGGTGGAAACAACCGCTCTAAAAATCGTCGGGGAGGAGAGAAGAAAAACGGGGAGAAGAAAGAGGTGAAAACCAATGTCGATACTCCTCGTGAAAATGCACAAGCACAAAGCGGGAATCCTTCTAAAAGACGAAACCGGCATCGGCGGAAACCCAAGTCGTCTAATGGTCCGGCAAAGAGTGCCGAATAATAAATGGAAAATAATCTGAATGAAAAGTTCGGATTATTTTTATAATATACATATTTATAATTTTTTATAAATATATACTTTGTTAGCGAATTGGATATATTTGTATATAAATAAATTATATTCGCACAATTTGGAGATTATATTTAAGTTGTAGATTTTGTCTGTAATATATTGATTGTAAACTATTTGTGTAAATCTAAAATCTATATAATTAATTAAGTTTATAGATTTCATATATAAAGTATTGTAAAATAGACTATTATATAATTTATATTTTGGGCATAAAACCGCGGGATATAGTTGTTTGTTGGGTAGTTATAGATATAGGTTGTGATGAATATATTGGAAAAAAAAGTCAAGATAAAAGAGTTGTGGCAACTCTGTTTTCACGACGATGAGCGTTTTGTGTCGCTATTGTTCGATCGCCTGTATCGAGATGAAAATGCCTGCTGTATGGAAGAAAAAGGGGTGGTGACTACCGCATTGCAAATGTTGCCTTATTGCATGACTTTCGGGTCGACGTGCTTGGACGTAAGTTATATATCGGGAGCTTCTACGCGACCCGAATATCGGAATCGGGGGTTGATGAGCCGGTTGTTGGTCGAGTCGTTTAATACGATGAGTTTCCGGGGCATTCCGTTGTCGGCCTTGATTCCGGCCGAACCGTGGCTGTATGGATATTATGCATCGAAGGGATATGCTCCGGTATTTTTTCGAAAAGAGTTGAATTTTACTTCGGCACATCGATTCAACCGTGGGGATTATAGGCGGGTGTTTCCGTCGCCCGACGAACTGTATCGGTTTTTCGATAATCGGCTGAGGCAACGATCTTGCTGTGTATTACACGAGCGAAACGATTTTGAGGTTATTTGCCAAGATATTGATTGGGACGGAGGGGCGGTAGTTGCAGTGGCCGACGATGCCGGACAGCTTTCGGCCGTAGCTTTTGCCGTGCCGCACGACGAACGGGTGGTGGTAAAAGAGTTGTTGTCCGTAGATGCCCAAGCCGGAGAGGCTGCATTGCACGAGGTGAAGGAGCTGTATCCCGGACTTCCGATGACCCTGTATACATTGCCGGAGGAGGGGGAGACGTCGTTGCAGCGCATGGGAATGATGCGTATTGTAGATGTCCCGGCTCTTTTATCGGTTGTTGCCGGAAATCACACTTTGTTGCGGGTGACGATTCGGGTGACCGATTCGCTGCTGCCGTCGAACAATGGCCTCTATCTTATCGAAGGGGGCAAGTGTTGCCGCATATCGGCCGAGCGGTGTGATCTCGATGTCGATGTGGCCCAACTGGCTCTTCTCGTATTTGGCGATTCCAAACTCTCGTCGCTACTCGACTTTCCCGCTGTACGTCCCTATATGAGCCTCATGCTCGACTGAACAATGTGTGTTAATTGCTCATAGAGGGAATATACCCTTTTGGATTGATTTTATAAGAAGAACCGGTATCCTACGGAAAAAGCTATATTCCGGCCTTCGTAGCCGTTTTCGGCACCTTTTATCGAGCGGGTAAGTCCCAAAGTATAGCGGGCATCGACAAAGATTCCAGAATCGAATTCATAACCTAATCCAAATACCACTCCAAGTTCGGCTCCTTCCGGTTGCTGAAACGCTTCCACTCCCTTCCACGAACTGGAAAGGGCATACCCGATACCCAGTTGTGGCCCTACCTGAATGTTGAATCCGGCAACCGGGAAGAACTTGACCAACAAGGGAATGTCTATGTAGTGAATCCGGCATGAATACCCTTTATACATTGTGTTACCTTGTTCGTCATTGAAATAGAGTGTGTTGTCTTTGTAACCATGCGAGGCGTAGAGCAGTTCGAGCTGCATATCGAGGTAGGTGTTGAATTGGTAGGTGATTGTCACCCCCGCTTGGCCGCCCGGTATAAAACTGGCTTTGTCGTTGAGAATGTTTTTGGGGTACCTCACTGTCGCCCAGTTGGCCCCCGCTTTACCACCTATACTCCATTGAGCCAGCGCTGTGCCGGGTATGGCAGTCAGGCATAGCCACAGCAGCCCGATGATGTATTGACGATAAAAACGGTAGGGAGTGTGTAGTCGTAGCATTTTCAAGGATATTCTTGTTTTTTTTATTTGAAGCAAAGATAATGAAAAGGGGAGAAGAAAGGAAACAAATTGTTTTGAGTTTGGAAGGCGAGGTCCAATATAGCTTTTTTGTTCGTATCTTTGCAGCCGATATGCGAGAGCATGGTTTTAAGAAAGGTAAAAAATGAAACAGGAAGAGGAAGAAAAGATTGTAGGCGATTTGAATTGGGACGGGTTGCATCGTCCGCGTATCTATTATGCCATGGCCGCTACTTTCTGCGGTTTGTTCCTTTCGGTACTCGACGGTACGATTTGCAATGTGGCGTTGCCCAGTATCGCCCAGCAACTGAATGTCTCTTCGTCCGATTCCATTTGGATTGTCAATGCCTTTCAGTTGGTTATTATGATGACCCTGCTCCCTTTCTCGTCGATGGGCGAACGCTGGGGATACAAGCAGGTCTATTTGCGGGGTGTCGCTGTTTTTACGGTAGGTTCGTTGTTGTGCGCCCTTTCGCAGAATCTGACGTGGTTGGTACTTTCTCGTGTATTTCAAGGTTTTGGAGCTGCCATGATTATGAGCGTAAATACATCGTTGATCAAACTTATCTATCCTAAACGTCGGTTGGGCGAAGGGGTGGGACTTAATGCGACGATGGTAGCGTTGGCTTCGGTGGCAGGGCCTACCTTTTCGGCAGCCATTCTGTCGGTAGCTTCGTGGCCGTGGTTGTTTGCCATTAACATACCGTTTGGTATAGCCACTCTTATTTTAGGGTATAAATATTTGCCTAATAATGCAGTGCGGGTTTTGGGGCATCGCTTTAACTGGCGAGAGGCATTGATGAACGCAGCGACCTTTGGGCTCTTTATCGGGTGTGTCGAGGCCTATTCGCACGACGTTCCCGTCTGTTGGGTTTTGGGCGGAGTGGTGCTGTTTTTCGTTATGGGCACCATTTATGTGCGCATACAGTTGCGGGAGAAATATCCCATGCTTCCGTTCGATTTGCTTAAAATACCCGTTTTTTCGATGTCCGTATTGACGAGTATACTCTCGTTTACAGCTCAAATGATCTGTATGGTAGCCATGCCTTTTTTGTTGGTAAATACGTTTCACTACGATGCCGTAGGTACGGGATTGCTCATGACCTCGTGGCCGTTGGTTATTGTCTTTGTCGCTCCGTTGGCGGGGATACTCATCGGGAAGATACACCCCGGTATTTTAGGCGGGGTAGGGTTGATGATTATGAGTATCGGCTGTTTTTGTTTGTCGTTTGTCCCGGCCGATACAAGTCACTTCGGGTTGGTATGTCGATTGATGTTGTGTGGTATGGGCTTTGGCCTGTTCCAGTCGCCCAACAACCATATGTTGCTCACTTCGGCTCCGCCGCAACGTACCGGAAGTGCCAGTGGAATGTTGGCGACGGCACGGCTTACCGGGCAGACCATAGGGGCGGCGTTGGTTGCATTGATGTTCCATCTGCATGGTAACTCGGCACCGCACGATGCTATGCTTTTGGCTGGAATTTTAACGCTGTGCGGTGTTATATCTTCGGCACTTCGGTTGCGGGTACCCCTCCCTCGATAGAGATTTCGTACAGGTTGTTGATGTGAAATTTGCCTTTTTTTGGGGGAAGTTGTTTTGCAAGATGTAAAAGTTAAAAGCGCAACGCCTTTGTTTATAAGGCGCTGCGCTTTTGCTTTGCGGAAAGAGAGGGATTCG
>DXFL01000011.1 GCA_019114445.1 Candidatus Barnesiella excrementigallinarum | reverse complement strand
CAGGGACACGGCCTTTAGATGGCTCTCCTTGTGCCATAGCACTTCCGACAGAAAGCGTGAAGGTGGTCAAGAAAACCAGAAGATGTAAGGATTGTTTCATGATATAAAAATGTATGTTGTGTGACAATTGGGCCTTGATAAAGTTTATAAGCAATCGATACAATGGATCAGTTTGGTTGATTAGAGTGTTGTACGACTTCGTCTGTTCGCTCTCATTTATTGTGACATACAGAAAGATGTTCTTCCGGTTTTGGGGGTCAGGTTAATGATTTTGGAGATTGTTCCGTTCAGTCGTTTGGGACTGATGCTTGTCGTCTTTTTCGTGAATGCAGACATCTCATTTTTAGAAGCCTTTTGATGATAGCCACAATGCTTACAGTATGCTTTTGGTGGTGAGTCTCTTCTTGGGTTTTTATGCCTGCTGTTTTCTCCCCAGTTTCGTGTTCGATACGATCAATTTGGTCTTGGATCATCTGTTGTACCCGATGATAGGATAACTCCTTTTGTTCATTGTCGTTCATAACCGTATAGAATTTGTGTACGACAAATGTAGCCGCGATTCCCGTTGGCGGCTTGGACACACGACGCATAAAACCGGACTATGTACGCATTTTTATTTGCCGGAATCGGACTCTCGGCGCATGTTAAGCAGACAAAAGGCTGATATTCAAATGTTTATTTATCCTATTCCCGCATGAAAGCGCGAAAGGCGCATTCCCGCAAGGGAATGCGCCTTTCGCGTAAGAAATCAACCGGACCGTCAGTCCAGATGGGGCTTCTTGCGATACTGTGACGGGGTCATGCCGAACGTCTGCTTGAATACGCGGCCGAAATAACCGGCATCTTCGAACCCGCACTGCATGGCAATGTCCCCGATCGGCAGATCGTTGGAGGAGAGCATCCGTTTGGCCTTCTCCATACGAACATGCAAAATATAGGTAGTCGTATTGCTGCCTGTAATTACGCGCACCTTCCGATTGAGCTGTGATTTGCTCATACACATCTTTTCAGCAATCTTGTCGGAATTGAGGGCCGTGTCGGAGAACTGGGAGTAGACGATATCCGTCAACCGGTCCATGAAGGCCTGGTCGGCCGGCAGCAGCTTGACGCTCTCCGGACAATTATTGCGCAGCGCGCGGGAGTATTTCTCCCGCAGAACCCGCCGCTGTTCCAGCAGCTTGGCAACGCGCACGTGGAGTTCGTCCGTGTTGAAGGGTTTGAGCAGATAGGCGTCAGCCCCGGCTTCGAGTCCCTGCACCTTGTCTACATCCTCGCTTTTTGCCGTGATGATAATGATCGGAATATGGTTCAGAACGATCGAGCTGCGTATCTCCCGGCACAGGTCGAATCCGTCCATGCCGGGCATCATCAGGTCGGTCAGGATCAGGTCCGGCATATACTCTGCGGCCTTTTCCAGTCCCTCCTTCCCGTCGCGGGCATAGAGCAGCCGGTAACGGTCTTTGAGCAGCCCTCCGATGTAGAACGCAACATCCTGATTGTCCTCCACGAGCAGGATGGTGGCGGGGTCCGCACCCGACGCCCCGCTCTCGGGAGAAACCGGATCGGGGGTCGGGACGGATGGGGTAAGATTCTTCTCGGGTTCACCCGGGATCCACTCCTCCCACTGCGAAGCCCCGTGCTTCAAGGGCAGCGTAACGAAGAAGACCGTACCTTTGCCGACCGCACTTTTGACCGTAATCTGTCCGCCCATCGTCTCCACCATCAGTTTGGCCAGCGACAGCCCGACTCCTGTCCCCATGTCCATACAGGAATTGTTCCCCTGGTAGAACGTCTCGAAAATATGGGGCAGATCCTGTTTGTCGATGCCCTTTCCCGAATCGGCAATCTGAATGACCAGGTTGTTGTTTTCCTCTGTGGTCGTAATATAGACATGTCCACCCTTCGGCGTATATTTCAAGGCATTGGACAAGAGGTTATGAATTATTTTCCGAAAATACTCCGGGACGAAATCGGCTTGAAGAAAGGTTTGTTGCGGCACGAAAATCAGATTGAGGTGTTTTTGCTGGGCAAATATCTGGAAGTTTTCCACGATCATCCGGATGAAGGCCACGATGTCTCCCGTCCGCCAGTCCGGCTCTTCAATCGAGGAACGGACCTTGGAAATGTTCAGCAGTTGATTGACCAGACTCAGAAGATGGTTTCCCTGGCGGATAATGGTCTGCAACGAGGCGGAAGACTCCTGGTCTTTCCCCGTTTTTTCGGACAACTGGTTGGCAAGCCCGAGAATGACCGTCAACGGCGTGCGGAATTCATGGGTGATATTCGTGAAAAACTTGTTGCGCACAGTCTCCATGTGGCGCATGATCTTCTGCGTCCTGGATTTCATGCGCACGACATATAGCAAAATTGCTATTACGGTGACGGTCAGCAGTAAAATGAAGATACCCGCGAACAAAATGATATTCTTGGTCCGTTGCTCCATTCGGTAATTCTCCTGGATCAACGCCATCTCTCTGGAACTTTTCTCCTTCTCGAAATTGACCCTGAGATTTTGTAAATGAGCCGTATTTTCGATGTTGCTGACACTGTCGGCATATTCCCGGCTCAATTTATAGTTCTCGAAGGCTTTGGGGCAGTTGCCCAGTTTCTCGTAGTAGAGATAGTTCAACCAATATACTTCACGCAAATGCTCCCGGGATTGCATCTCTTTGGCCGTACGGGAGGCTCGTGTCAGATATTTTTGCGAGGAAGTCATATCCCCCTTGCCCATGTTGACACGCGCCAGGGCTATGCAGGACTCGATCCAATGCCAGCGGTCCTGGCTTTTCTCCATCAAATCATAGGCGCTCCGGTACTCCCGGATGGCATTGTCCCACTGCTTGTCCTTCTCCAACAGATTGCCGAAATAGGTATGGCACAGGGAGATCCCGAGGTCGGAACCTGCCGCTTGATTGTGCTGCATGGAACGACGATAGTAAATCCAGGCCGAGTCGATCATTCCCTGCTTTTCGAAGATTGCGCCGATATTGGCATAATTAATCGCTTGCCCCAACTCGCTGTTCAGTTGCTGTTCCCCTGATAGGGCTTGACGAAAAGCGGTGATGGCAGCATTATAGTTTTCCATCGATAATTGTACATTCCCGATGCCATTGAGAGAAACCACCCGGTTTTTTAATGCTACAAAGGAACTTTTATCGTGATACTGTTCACATAACGCAAGGGCTTTATAATGATAGGTGGAGGCTTCGTCCATAATACCCATCCGGCGGAAATTGGGTCCGATCTGATTGCATATCTGGATGATTTCAACGGTATCACAAAGTTGTTCCGCCAACCCTAATGCCTAACGATGATAGATGACGGCTTCGTTGAACTTGGCTGCGTCCCGGTAACGCTTGCCCAACGCTTTGCTGGCACACATCATCCCATACTTGTTCCCTTCAGCCTCAAAATGATCCAATAAGATGGACAAAGAATCTATCCCAGGGGTAACTCGAACAGTGCTGTCAATCATTTTGCGGGTTTCATCGGGAAGGTCCGACTGAACCAATGGCGATGTACAGGCAAACAGCGACAGAATACCTAAACAGATCAGCAATCTCATCTCTTATTTATTTAAATCAGTGAGACAAATATACGCATTTTCCAAAGATAAAGATATTCTACTCTAAAGAAAAAATATTCAGAGTGTTTCCTAATTTGGAGAAAAGTAAATCGTTCTATTGTATAAATCATTTTGTAATCATAACTTTTAAATTTACATAACGGTATTAATGTCGACTCCTGCAAAATATCCCGTACTGACAAACCATTTTTCATACAAGAGGGAGTATTGAGGCTTAAATAAACCTAAAGAGTCATTTAACACTTAATAGTTAACAGTTACACTAATTTATATATGGCAAAGCGTCCCGAATAATTATGAATTAAATCCTAAAAAGAATTGAGCCAATAGTAAAAAGTTAAAAGTTACTATAAAAGCCACAGTTATTAAGGTTTTATTGGTTAAGAGATAACATTTGTTTGTCTGTCAATTCCTTCCATCGTCTCAGACCGTCTCAGACGGTGAGGTTTGTTTGCGCAAATTTCATTGAGACATAGTTAATATATTGATAATCAACACAGATAAACTTCTTCAACGAGGAAGAATATTAATGCGTTTTTAAGCGCAGAAACAATTATTAAATCCCTGTTAATCAGATAGATTAGCGGGGATTTAATTTGTTTGGACAATGGTGTTTGAGCGCCTCAATGC
The DNA here is from genome assembly GCA_019114445.1 of Candidatus Barnesiella excrementigallinarum. Lineage (GTDB taxonomy): Bacteria > Bacteroidota > Bacteroidia > Bacteroidales > Barnesiellaceae > Barnesiella > Barnesiella excrementigallinarum. The sequence continues at coordinate 195,892 of DXFL01000011.1, read as the reverse complement.
AAATAGATATAACCGATAATTTATAGTTTTTCAGAAACTCTGTTGTCTAATATAGTAGAAATCTGAAATCATGATGGAACAGAAGGAACAAGAATTCACCCGATTGGTAGAAAAGCACAAGACCGTTGTCTATACCGTCTGCTATATGTTTTCCGGAAGCAGAGAGGAGGCGGAAGACCTTTTTCAAGATGTGCTGGTCAGGCTCTGGAAAGGATATGACACATTCCGCGGAGAGTCAGATGTCAGGAGCTGGATCTACCGCGTAAGTCTCAACACCTGCATTAACGGGCAGAAGAAAAAGAGAAAGGGAACTACACATATCCCGTTAAGCATCGATGTTGACTTCTTTGAGGAAATAAGCGACAGGACATTGCAGGTAAGACGTCTGTATGACAGGATAAACCGCCTCGGACTTGTTGACCGTGCCCTGATTCTCTTATGGCTTGAAGGGTTGTCTTATGAAGAAATCGGGGCAGTCATAGGCATTTCCGTAAAGAATGTCTCCTTCCAGCTCTACAGGATCAAAGAGGAACTTAAAAAAATGAACATCTAAGTCAATGGCTATGCAGAATGACAATTTATCCATGTATGATGAACTCCGGCAGATGAAGTCGGATTATGAATATCTCAAAGCAGATATGGACAAGCAAATGATAATCAACAGGCAACTTATGGAAATGGTTTTACGGAACAAGGTCCGTGTGCTGGACTCAAACAGGAGAACCACCATAGTTAGTGTAAGTGCAGCGATACTTATCACATTGGTGGCCTCCTATATCAAGGGTCTTGATATGTGCCTCGCCGGCATGATTGCAGTATTCTATGTACTTGTACTGATCGGTTATGTGCTCATATACCACAAACTCGGGAAAATAGAATACGGCACGGACAACATCCTCTCAACTGTAACCAAATTAAGAAATTTCAAACGAAACTACATGATCGTCAATACAGCCTCATGGGTTTTGGTGATAAGTCTTATGTGCTTCATATTTCCTGAAATCTACAACACATTCCGCATTCCAGAGCGAGGCATCGCCGCTATAACCTTCATGAGCATTGCTGTCCTTGCGGGGATCTGTATCCAGTATTTCACTGACAGAAAAGTACTTAGGGCTTGCGATAGCATAATTAGCCATCTGAAAGACAGGCCATGATGGGCTCATTCTTCAGACCAGTAATAAATCGAAGGAAGGAAACGAAGTAGTTTTACTTTCCCCGAATAGAATAGTACCCGTTTATTCCCTCATTCTTCTCGTCTCAGACGGTGCGGTTTGTTTGCGCAAATTTCATTGGTATTATACTAATATATTGATAATAAATTCTTCAACAAGGAAGAATATTGATGCTCTTCAAATAGATTAAACCATTAAACACCAGCGCGACAAACAAATTTTCATTGTTTATCGCGCTGGTGTTTTATAGCCTTTATGATACAGTTCGTTAGGTTAAAATGGATTCTCACAAAGAGACGCCACACCTTCTTTATTCGCTTATCCGCACCTATTTAATCTGTTTCAATTCGCCCAATTTTTCACCCATCAAGATATGCTGCCATGCGCCGCTGCCATCTTTCGGGGAGGTCAAATGGAAATCGGCATCCTTTTGGAATACCAGTACGAAATCCGATCCTCCGAACAAGAAATATCCCAATTCATCACCTTTCTCTACCCGCTTGCCTACCTGCAAACCTTCCGAGAAATTGACGGAGGCTACCTGAGACATTCCAATAGGCATCACGGCTACTAATCCGTGCGATTCTGTTTCAAGAATGGCCAACCCGCGTGTTTCGATACTTTGCCAGCCGGGAACGGAGCAATCTACTACATATTGTTGCAACTCGGGTTCCCACGTAATCTTTCCACCCAAAGCATCATCACCCGGAATGATACGAAGCTCGCGAATAACGCCCGATAACGGGAAGTGATAGCGGTGATAATCATTGGCATTGAGGAAAGCGTGATAAAATGTGCCTCCGGCAAAAGCGTCGCAATAAGAGCTTTCAGGGCCAATAAGGTTGCGTATAGAATTGAACACACGGGATTTTACTGCAATCTTTTTATCCGTGATGATATACGATTCGTCGTCAATCTTCCAAACTCCCTGCGGGACACAATCGGCCGGAGAGGCCACGATGGAATTATCATTCGGAGAGGCGATAGGACGCTGATCGGCAGACGCAAGGCGGCGGCTAAAAAAATCGTTGAACGAGTGCCAGTTCGAAGGGTCTTCATACCAACCCTTAGTCATACCCAATTCCTCTTGTTGCATCATCAACTCCTCATACTCTTTATTCCAAGATTCGGGCGAAGAAAGGAAGGTTCCCCACGACTTGCAATAATCCACCAGCCAACTGCGGTAAGGCTCCACGTATTGTACCGAATTGGTGAAAAGAGTTTCATTCTCCAACGACTCCAACGGCATACAATTGATGAAATAGCAATAGCACAGAGCCTGATACATACGTCCGAAAATGCTGGGCTGCCCGGGACAGAAAATAACATTCCACGGCATGGCCGTTTGCGAACGGTCTATAAAATCGTAATACTCCTCCAACGACTGTGCCGGGTTAGTAGCTGTGTCGGGGTTGATCTTCTTGCCTTTTTCGATGGCTTCCAAAAGGAGGGACTTGATTCGGTCGTCTTGCTCCACCAAATCGATTAGCTTCTGCGTGGTTTCACTATACTGCCTTTCCTCTTTGGCTGTATTCTTCCGTTCCTGACACGATAGGGACAAAAGGGTCATGGATGCCAAAAGCAAGATCATCAACGGGGTGCTTATTATTCTCTTCATAATTATGACTTTATATTAGGATACATTAAAATAATGCACAAAAATACAATAATTTTTAATCATGTATCAACAGGGGATAAGCCATTTGAAGAAAAACCTACCACGCATAAATCCAACCTTAGCTTTACGGGCCCATATCGGGGGCTTCGATAGTGCAGAGGTAAAATTGAGTTCGTGGTATTTATCATCGATAATTGAAGATATAGAATTTTGTTTCTCTTCCATATCCCACCTCATCGCCTCAAATGGTGCAATTTGATGGATTTATAATCACCATATCTATGCACTCCTATTCGATAAAAAGTATACAATAGCAACTATTTTGAAATATTATTTTTATCTTTGCGCTCAAAACAGAATCATTATGTCGGAAGAACTATTGGTGACAACAATCGGGAAATTGCGTAACCGCCTACATCGCATATTAAAACAAAGATATGCTGCCGAAGCCGATGTTAAACTTACGATCGAGGAATTTATACTGCTGAACATGATCAAAGCACGTACCGACCAAATTCTACAAAACATCGCAATTGCAACAGGTAAAAATAAGTCTGTCGTAATGCGTATGATCGACTCGTTGGAACAAAAAGGGCTCGCCAAGCGCACCGTCAATCCTGAGGATCGCCGTGAAAATCTTTTGAGCATAACTGACAGGGGGAGCGAAGTACTGCACCAATATCAACAGATCGAGAAAAAACTTTCCAGTGAACTACTGGATAGTATCCCGTCGCAAAAAGTAGCCCACTTCTTTGAAGTTGTAGAAAAAATTTCTAAAAAGGCAATGAATAAATAATTTAATTTTTACCTTATTAGTTGCTAATAGCAATCGTTTATAATAGGAACAAATCGATTATGAGATACATCATTATTTTCTTCATATACTGTTTCGGGGTTGTAACCATTATATCGGCACAAACCACAGGACAGGTCATGAGCCTGACTGAATTGTATGCTTTGGCCGACTCGCAAAGCAAAACGATCAAAATCTTCGAGACGGCCGTAAAGGGTGCTGAACAGGAGATTTCGGTCGCCAAGAATGCCTATCTCCCGAATATAGATTTCACGGCATCGGCCTCCTACAACAGCAATGCATGGGTGGCGGATCGTGATTTTTCGAACGGGCAGACCTTCGTATCGCCGCATTTTGGGAATAGCTTTTCCGTTGAGGCTTCGCAAGTGGTTTTTGCCGGAGGAGCCATTCACAACAATATCAAAGCTCTCGAAATTCAAAAACAGATCTCGGAGTGGAATTTGGCCGAACATCGCCAACAAGTCTATTTCCTGCTCACAGGATACTATCTCGACCTTTACAAATATCGTAACCTGTTAGATGTCTATGAGCGCAATATGGAGCAAACCTTAGAGGTAATCGACGATATGCACGCGCGCGAAGCCGCAGGGGTTGCCCTCGACAACGATATTACCCGTTATGAAGTACAATACCAAAACCTCAATTACAAACGCACAGAGTTGGTCAGTTCCATCGAAATCTGCAACAACAAATTGGTGACAATGCTCGACCTGCCCCCGCAAACCGAGATCCTCCCCGATACAACGTTGCTTTCCCTTCGGTTGTCCCGACCCATTGAGACCGAGTTTCAAAACAAGGCCATCGAAAATTCACCGGCTCTGAATCGCAATCGTTTGACAATAGATATGCTCAATCGCCAAAAGAGAGTTGTTCGCGCAGGATATATGCCACAAATAAGCATCATTGCCGGAGACAATCTCAAAGGGCCCATAACATACGAAATACCGACGCTCGACAATAATATCAATGTCTGGTATGTCGGTGTCGGACTGAAATTCAGCCTCGGCAATATGTATAAGGTTCCCAAGAAGATGGAACGGCTGCACAGTTCCATCGTACAGGCGCAAAACGAGCTTTTTTCGGTCGAAGAGAGTGTTACGCTCGACGTGCGTTCGGCCTATATCCGCTATTTAGATTCGTTCGAGCTGCTCAAAACTCAGGAGAAGAGTTTACAACTCGCCCGCGAAAACTACGAAGTCATGGCCAACCGCTATGCGAACGACCTAATTTTGGTAACCGATTTAGTCGATGCAGACAACCTCCGTCTGTCGGCAGAGGTACAATATATCAATGCACAAATCAACGTAATATACAATTATTGTAAGCTCCTGTACGAATCGGGAACCCTCAATTCCGTAAAAGAATGACCATTATGATTAATATGAACAAAAAGAGAAAAAAATACTACGCAATGTCGTAGTTATCGCAGTGATAATCTGCGGACTGACATGGGTATGTTCCAAATTCATTCATTTAGGTCGAGTGGAGTACACCGACAACGCACAGATCAGGCGCAACATGATACCTATCAATTCGCGTGTACAAGGATTTATCGAGAAAGTCTACTTCGACGATTTTCAATTCGTGCAGGCGGGCGATACGCTTGTGATGATCGAATGTTCGGAATATGAACTCAAAGTCGTGCAAGCCAAAGCCAACTATCAAAACGCCTTAATGGAAAATACCGCCCGTGAAACCGCTATTTCGACCACGGCCAACAACCTGACGGTCTCTGATGCCAATATTGAAGAGTTACGCATCAGGCTTGAACAGGCCAAAACTGACTATCATCGCTACGAACAGTTGTTCGCTCAAAAAGCGGTAACACGCCAACAGTACGACAATGCCAAAGCCGACGTCGAAGCCACCAAAGCCAAATATGATATGCTCGTACGCAGCAAAAAAAGCACGGCGCTGGTCAAGGACGAACAGACCCGACGGTTAGAACAGAACCAAACCAATATCGACGTGGCCAAAGCAGAGCAACATTTGGCAGAGCTCAACCTGTCATATACGGTGATCGTTGCGCCGTGCAATGGTGTGACATCACGCAAGGCGATCCAAGAAGGACAGTTCATACAACCCGGACAAACGTTGCTGTCGCTGGTCGAAGACGACAACGTGTGGATTTTGGCCAATTACAAGGAGACACAGACCGCCAATATTCGTGAAGGTATGCCGGTAAGTATCAAGGTAGATGCAATACCGGGCGTGGAATACTACGGCGAAGTAGAAACCTTAGCCAAAGCCACAGGGGCCCAATATTCGATTATCCCACAAGACAACTCAGCCGGCAATTTCGTGAAGGTCGAACAACGTATTCCCGTAAAAATCGTTTTCACCGACCAAAACAGCAAGGGAAATATAGATCGTCTGCGCTCTGGAATGAACGTAGAGTGTGAGGTAAACTATTAGTATATGCAGACAAAATCTTCTGAAGAAATCGCAACGGCCCGACGCATTTTGGTATGGAAGGAGTTTGTCCCGGAATCCCTGCGTTTCCCGTTGATGTTACTGATTATTGTCATATATATGTTATCGGGAGGCATATATATGTCGGCGGTTTCCGAAATTTCAGGAAGTTTCTCATGGATCAAAGAAGATATTTTAATGGCCGGCTACGCATCGATGACCGGATTGACCATCGCTTTTCCGTTGTTGTTCAGGATACTTTTCAGATTTCCTACCCGCAGCATCCTGCTGGTTTCGGCCATAGTATTCATCGTCTGCGATTATGTGTGTATGGTATGTCAATTTCTCCCGTTGGTTATACTCATGTCCTTTATAAGCGGGTTTTTCAGGATCCTAAGTACATTTGTCTGTTGGAGCAACCTGCAACTGCGCATCACGCCTAATCGAGATTTCACTGTCTTTTTCCCATTTTTATTCACAATCATACTCGGCAGTGTACAACTGACAGACATCGTGACCGGATACAGCATCGCGGCCTTCGAATGGAAAGCGATGCACCGTTTGACCATTGGCGCATTCATTCTCGTATTTGCATTGGTTTACTTTGGCATGAGGCGCGGATACCGTCAGGCCCCATATATCCCATTCAAGGGAATCGACTACCTCGGCGGAATCTTATGGAGCCTGTGGTTGATATGCATCATATTCATATTTGTCTATGGCGAACATTACGACTGGCTCGACAGCGAAGAGATACGCACGGCCATCGTATTTTCCATTATCCTGTTGGCCATGTGTCTGGAACGAGCCGCCTCTATCCGGCACCCCTACATCAGCCTCAAAACCTTCTCGCAACATAATATGCTTCCCATATTCATCTTGTTCGGGTGTATGTCATTGATGTCTACTATGGTATCGTCCGTACAAAATATCTATACGAGCGCAATTCTCGGTTTCGACGCCCGCCATAACGCAGATTTGTGCTGGGGCGTTGTAGTGGGGATAGCCATCGGTGCGGGACTTTTCTTTATTGCGCTCAAAAGATGGAAGTGGCGAATCAAGAGCATTGTTTTTGCAGGCTTTGTATCGTTTTTACTGTATCAAATCCAACTCTATTTCCTCATCGATGCCTCGACCGAAAAATATATGCTCTACTTGCCGATGGTCTTCAAAGGGGCTGGGGTCAGCATTGTCTATACATCATTGACCTATGCGTTGGCCGGTAATGTAACGTTTGCCTACTATTTCGAAGCCATGTGTGTCATCGGATTCATTCGCACGAGTTTCGGCGGGCCGTTAAATTCTGCCATAATCACACATATACTCAACCACATCGAGCAGACTACAACCGCTAATTTAGGCAGTTATATCGATTCAATGCACCCAATGGCCGACTCATTCTCGGTCATATACGGCGAATTTCAGCGACAGATGCTCATGGTAAGCCTCAAAGAGATATACGGATACGCTGCCATAGCGGCGGTATTGATACTATTAGTCATTTTAGTATCGGATTACCGTTACTATATAGGCTCACGCTTCAATCGTATGCTGAAACTGACACAGATATGGAGGTATGTCCGCAATCAAACAAATTCGATACCATAAACCAGCTATATTCAACACTGTAATATCATAATGACATAATTTTTTCGCGAAAGCCTGTTTATTTTTTTGACCTCCCATTCCTCCCATCGTCCCAAGTCGCCCCAGACGGTTCGGGGTGTCGTATCAAATAAAAAGAGTTTATCGGTAACACTATCCCATTTTTAAACCGGTGCAACCCGAGAAATAAAAATATTTCCGTAACTTTGCTTTCGGTAAATCGCGCGGCACATCTTCCATCGGACAAAAAAGATGGCCAGCATCTATCGTCGCTCTTTTGACATATATCAAGAATCATCATATTATCATCACCTCTCCTTTTACGGAGAATAACCATGAAAATAAAGTGCTTATGAATCTGTTCAAGAAAACTATGGCGTTTGTACTCGCAATCGCCGGCTTCTTACCTGCGGCTTGGGCCCGTGAAATTTCATTGATCCCCCAACCCATCAGTGTAGAAGAAACTTCGGGAGTATTCGAACTCTCCCCGAAAACCACAATCGGTTACGACGCGGCTCTGCAAGATCAAGCCGAATTTCTGCAACAAGTGCTCAGCCAATCTACCGGATGGGATTTGGCATTGAAAGCGAATGCCCGCAAAGCCTCCGTTCAACTCCTGTTAAAACCGGGAGAGGTAGGCAAAGCCGAAGGGTATCTCCTAACCGTAACCCCTAAAAAAATAACCATCGTGGGCGAAGACAAAGGCGGCATATTCTATGGTATACAAACCCTGCTGCAACTTTTTCCCGCCGAGATTTACAGCGACCGGCGCCAACACAATGTAGAGTGGACCGCCCCGGCCGTAACGATATACGACGCGCCCAACCGTCCGTGGCGAGGCATGATGTTGGACGTGGCACGCTATTTCTACGACAAAGAATTTGTCAAAAAATACATCGACATGATGGCGATGTACAAGCTCAATAAATTACAGTTACACCTCATCGACGACTCGGGCTGGCGACTGGAAATAAAAAAATATCCCCGGCTTACCGAAGTGGGCGCATGGGCCGGCCCCGATCACAACCGACTGGGAGGCTACTACACCCAAGAGGATATAAAAGAGTTGGTGGCTTATGCCCAAGTGCGCCATGTAGAGATTATCCCCGAAATAGAATTTCCGGCACATATCCTGTCGGCAATCGTAGCCTACCCGTGGCTCAGTTGTACCGGATTGCAACACGAGGTACCCACTCAACATTTCATCAGCAAAGACTTGCTCTGTGTGGGGAAAGAGAGCTCCATTCAATTCTTGCGCGACGTGTTGGAAGAGACCGTCGAGTTATTCCCCAGTTCCTACATCAATATCGGAGGCGATGAGGCAAACTATATCCGCTGGAAAACGTGCCCTTATTGTCAAGAGGTAATTAAGCGCGAAGGATTGAAAGATGCCTCCGAGCTACAAGGCTACTTGACCAATATCGTGGCCGAAATGATGAAAGAGAAAAACCGTACCGTAGTCGGCTGGGAAGAAATTTTTATGAGGGGTAAGGTAAACACCCCTGTGGTCGGCGTCATTTGGCACAATGTAAGCGACACCATCTTAGCCACCCGTACCGGACATAAAGCGGTCTTGACTCCTGCCACACATATGTATTTCGATTTTCCCGAAAGCAAAACCCCGGGCGAAGTAAAAGCCGCCACGTGGATGCCACCCATCTCGACCGAGAAATGTTACAGTATGGAAATAAACGATTACTCCCCGGAATCGACCGTATTAGGCGTACAGGGTTGTTTTTGGAGCGACCAGTTTATTCATGGTACCGTATTGCAAGAAATCGACTACCTGAACGAAAACCGTTCCGAGAATTATGCCGAATATTTCACCTTCCCCCGATTGCTGGCGCTCTCGGAGGTTGCTTGGAGCAGCCAAGCCAAACGCAATTACCAAGATTTCAATCGTCGCCTGAGCCAACATTTCGCCCGGCTCGACTTTAAAAACTGCCACTACCGCGTGCCCGAACCTCGCATCGAAAAAATGGATACGACCGACAACGGGAATTTGGTGTTCACATTATCTCCTTCCGTAGCCAACAGCCTCATTCGCTACACGACCGACGGTTCGTATCCCACAGTCCACTCGCCCATCTATACCGGGCCGGTAACCGTCGCCGATAAAAGCGATTTTCATGCCATTACCGTAGTCAGCGACCGTCACTATTCTCTACCTATCTATTTCGCACCCGACTACTCGGCATATCGTCAATACGGCGAATACACCGCCGAATGGAAACCGTTAACCGTTCAAAGCCAAACTGCGCCCTGGAAATTCGAATGTACCGGGAAAATATCGGGGAACGGGAATTATACCGTCTCGTTTATCCATACCAAAGGCGATAACTCGCTGAAACTGGGAAGGCTGAAACTGTACAAACGGGACGAATTATTGGCCGAAGTCGAGCAAACCGCAATAGCCGGCCCCGAAAACAACGCCGTAAGCTACACATTCTCGGTCGATGCATTCGATGCCGGAACGCCCTTCTTTATCGAAGTAGAGACCTGCGGACAAGGAGGCAACGACACCGCAGGACTTGTATTCGTCAAGAAAGAGGCACAACCATAAAGATTCTGCCCATTCATTAGCCGGCAATCGGCTCACCCCATAAAGGAAGTGCTACTCAACTACGAGTTGCACTTTTTTTACACCCAAGCGAGCTTGCAACCACTCTTTGAACCGAGTCTGTTCCGACAAGGAGAATTTGCCCGAATTACGCACGACAGCAAGGGTAGTAGTATCCCTCGTTTCGGTAGAGATTTGGCTAAATATGGTTTTCGAAATCGCTATATCGGTTACATTAGGAAACAGAACCTTTATCTCAGGGGCAACCTCCACCCCTACCGAATCGTATTGCTGGTAGTGTGAGGTAAGGTTTTCAAGCGAATCGATAACCTGCTGTTGACGGGTAATCTGCTCTTGATTGTGTAAATAAATATCTTTAAACATGGTACTGCTCAACGTACTCATATCCACCGAACTTTGCCCATATCCCTGACGGACTTCCAACACGGCACCCGCCAACCCGTATTGCGGCAACCGGGCCTGCGCCACAGCAATAGAATCTTTCGGGACCTCGGCACCCACCAGCGAAACCCGTATAATTCGTTTTCCTTGCTCTATCTCGGCACTCTTGCTCAAAATTTGCGTGTCGGGATAATTAAAGTTTTGAGAAACGAAACGCGAAGCGGCAACCTCGAAGAAATTGGTCTTCACCATATTGTAGGTGAGATAAATGCTCGGAGCCATCGTAAGGATAAGAATCGTATAGACTATCCGCTCCACCTTTTTGCGGCGCTCGTCGTCGACAAAGGCTTTTTTCGAATACTTCATCAATTTTACGCCCAGTGTCGTGGCAAATGCGATAAATACCGAATTGATGAAAAACAGATAAAATGCCCCGAAGAAATACGAGAAATTGCCGGTTGCCAATCCGAATCCGGCCGTACACAACGGCGGCATCAACGCCGTGGCAATAGCCACACCCGGCAACACATTTCCTTTTTGCTTCGACGACATGGCCACAATACCGGCCAACCCACCGAAAAAGGCTATCAGCACATCGTAAATGGTAGGCGAAGTACGGGCCAACAACTCGCTGCGAGCCTCGTTCAACGGCGACACCCAAAAATAAATGGTCGATGTAATTACACTGAACAATGTCGCTACCGCAAGGTTGCGAAACGAACGTTTTATCAACTCGAAATCGTTGATCCCCAATCCGAGGCCTATACCCATGATAGGACCCATCAGCGGCGATATCAACATGGCACCGATAATCACCGCCGCCGAATTGGTATTCAACCCCAACGACGCAATAAATATGGCAAATACCAAAATAAGAATGGTAGAACCCTTAAACTCTACCCCTGCACGAATCGCCTCGACCGAAGCCAACTCTTCTTCTCTATCCTGACTCATGTCAAGATAATGTGTCAAAAATTTTTTGACCGAATCTATAATACCCGAAATTGTCATCATTTCTTTTTTTTAAAATCAAAGGGAAATTTGCCGACTTACGGCTTAGAAGCGAAGCGTCTCAATCCCGGAATCTCACTCAACGGCAAATCGTGACGCAACAAATACACTACAAATACGGCCAGCAGCATTGTTCTGAAAAGCAGTCGCCAAAACAGCGGCTCGATGGGTACACACTCGGCAACGATATACAATACGGCCGCCAATAAGGTATAGCGCAATGCACTGCGCAAATCGTATTGGATAGGATAAATACGCTGCCCGATAAAATACGAGGCCAACATCATACTCAAATAGCACACAAAGGCACCCCACGCACAAGCATCATACCCAAAACGAGGAACCCCCACGATATTGATGACTGCCGTAATGGCAAACCCGAAGAGCGAAAACCAAGCCCCCCATTGCGTACGGTCGGTAAGTTTATACCACAACGACAGGTTGAAAAATATCCCGAAAAACATCTCGGCAAGCATAATTATCGGTACCACGTGCAGACCTACGCAATACTTCGCCGGCATAAAGAACCGCACCAAATCGATGTAAAACATCACCGCCAAGAAAATAAAAAGCCCGAAGATGATGAAATATTTCATCGCTTCGGAATAAGATTTCTTATTCCCATCGCCTGCATCTTTGTTTCGTGCAAAAATAAAGGGTTCGTATGCAAAACGGAATGCCTGTGTAAACATAACCATCACAATCGCTATTTTATAAACCGCACCATATACGCCCAGTTCCGAGAGGGCATCGGAACGGTTCGCCGCCAACTGTGGATAAAACATTTTATCGAAGGTTTGGTTCATAATACCGGCTATTCCCAATATCAGCAACGGGAACGAATATTTGAGCATTCGCAACAACAGCTCTCCATCAAACCGGTAATGTACCTTAAAGACTTCCGGGAAAAGTGCCACCAATACGGCTACCGAACTTATTACATTGGATACCAATATATAACCCACCAAAAAGTCGGGATCGAAAAACCACGAAATCCATTCGGGGTGAATGCCATACAACCACGGGCAGAACAATATAAAGAACAGGTTCAGCGCGATATTCAAAAAGATTGAGAAGAGTTTGATCGCGGCAAACCGAACCGGCCTGCGTTGGTAACGCAAATAGGCAAAAGGCAACGCCGTGAAAGCATCGACAGCGATAATCGCAGCCATCATCAACACATAATCTTCATGCCCGGGATAGCCCAATGCCCGCGAAATAGGTGTCAGGAACATCCACACGAGAACAAAAAAGAGTGTCGAAGTAGAAGCCAAAGATATAAGCCCTGTGGTATAAACCTTTTTCGGATCGCTCTCCTGCTTGTCGTTAGCAAATCGGAAAAAACCGGTCTCCATACCATACGTAAGCAGTATGAGCAAAAGAGCCATATAGGCATACAGGTTCGTTACGATACCATACTCGGCGGTCGTTTTCAACACATTGATGTAAAGGAAAACGAAACACCAGTTCAAGAAACGCCCCAATATACTGCTCAACCCATATATTGCGGTATCTTTTGCCAAACTCTTCATGCCGGCCATAACACGTCTCTATTTTTTATCCCATTAAAACAATGTCCCCTGCTCCGAAGCCCGATAACGGTTCAAATGTTTATACGCCAAGTCGGTAACTTCTCGACCCCGGGGTGTGCGTTTAATAAATCCCTCCTTAATCAAATAAGGCTCATACACCTCTTCGAGCGTACCGGGATCCTCGCCCAGCGCCGTAGCAATGGTGGTAAGCCCCACCGGACCGCCTTTAAACTTGTCGATGATAATCGACAGAATCTTGTTGTCTATCTCATCGAGGCCATATTGGTCGATATTCAACGATTCGAGCGAATAGCGGGCAATCTCCAAATCGATTTGTCCCGACCCTTTTACTTGGGCAAAATCGCGTACCCTGCGCAACAAGGCATTCCCGATACGGGGCGTTCCGCGACTGCGCATGGCAATCTCGGTAGCGGCCTCGCGAGTACATACTACCCCCAACAACTTGGCCGAGCGCTCTATGATATGCGTCAATACATTATGGTCGTAATACTCCAAATGGCAATTTATCCCGAACCGGGCACGCAATGGGCTGGTCAACAAACCGCTACGGGTCGTAGCCCCTACCAAAGTAAAGGGGTTCAGTTCGATTTGTATAGATCGGGCACTGGGACCCTTGTCTATCATGATATCGATACGGAAGTCCTCCATCGCCGAGTAAAGATACTCCTCCACCACCGGGCTCAACCGGTGTATCTCGTCGATAAACAGCACATCGTTCTCTTCGAGCGAAGTCAACAATCCGGCCAAATCGCCCGGCTTATCGAGAACCGGCCCCGATGTAATTTTAAAACCTACACCCAATTCATTGGCCACGATATTGGCCAGCGTAGTTTTTCCCAAACCCGGAGGGCCGTGCAACAATACATGGTCGAGCGGTTCCTTGCGCATACGTGCGGCCATGACAAACACACGCAGGTTTTCGATAATTTTTTCTTGTCCGTTAAAATCGTCGAACGCCAACGGCCTCAACGCTTTTTCAAATTCGCGTTCGGTATCCGATATTCTTTGTTCCCGTATGTCAAATTTATTATTTTCCACAAGACTTCACGTTCGACGTATTTCGTCAACAAACTTAGCAATTTATTTTGTGATTCCAGCGATTTTTAAAATTAGAAACTTTTACGACGATTCTTCCACGCATCCTTTCGTTCTATTCTCCCCCAAAATCGCCGATATGCCTGCATGGCTATTTCAACTGAGCTCGATACCTCCCAACCACGCAGCCGGGCATACTCTTCCACCACATACCGTACAACTTTCTCGCTACGGCAAAAACGATTGAAATTGCCCAAACACATCTGCGGAGTCATCCGCACAAATCGCATTCTGTTGAGATCGAGAATCGAGAAAAGGACTTCATCTCCACGCCGCTCAAATAAAATATTGCCGGCAGAATAATCCAAATGGAAAATTCCTTTTTCATGTAATTTTACGGTAAAAGCGGCAAAAGCTTTCAATATATCCTCCTTCCCCGCAATATTTCCACCTTCGAAATCGCGCATAATCCCCGAATAAGGGCAATGCTCCGATACAAAAAAAGAGTGCCACAACAAGCCTCTCCTTTTTATCTCGATATAGGCAATCGGTTCGGGCGTTTCTATTCCCATAGAACGCAGCCTCATCGCATACTCATAAGCACGGGCAGCCTTCCCGGGACGAAAAAAGGTATAGGCAATACGATTAATCAGCAACGGGACTTTATATCCCTTTACCACATACGACTTCCCCCCATAAGCAAAACGGCGCAACTCATTACGGGCCTTATAGATACACTCACCCAACGAGGAGAACCGTTCCGGCAAACCAAGCATAAACGATTCTAATTCGCGATGTGACGGGTTTAATACAAGTTTCATTTTCCTTTGGTTGCCTAAATCCTTATGCGGTTACAAAAATACTTCTTTTTCTCCTACGCACGACATTTTGCCCGGCCTATTTCTTTTTTTTAAAGAATCCCAAACTCTTTACCTTCGCTACCACAAGGGCAGGATCTATGTCGAGGCATTCGTAAGTTTTCAAATAACAGGGCTTATTCCCGAAAATGGAGCAAGGGCGGCAAGGCAACGGCCGTTGCACCACACACGCCTCCGATTGGTGCCAGCCCAAAAATCCGCAGTACGGATGTGTGGCTCCCCACACCGAAACAACCGGGACCGAAACCAACGAAGCCAAATGCATATTGGCCGAATCCATCGACACCATTACATCGAGATGGCTTATCAATGACAACTCCACAGCAAACCCATGACGCTTATCCGCCAAAGAAACTATATGCGGATATTGTTCGCGCCAAGCCGCTAATTGCCGGCGTTCCCGTTCGCCCGAACCAAACAGGAATATCTTCACGTCGGGCTCGGCCGAAAGCTGTGCAACCACCTGTTCCATACGGTCGAGCGGATAGATCTTTCCCTCATGTTTAGCAAACGGCGCTATTCCTATCCAATATTCTCCCGGCTTTTTAGATGGGGTCAAATGAGCATACAACGCTTCATCGCCTTTCGCATCGCCATAAAGAGAACTAAAATGGGGGGTAAACGGGAATCCCAATGAATTAAATACCTCGCCGTACCGGTCGAATGAGGTACGCAACGGCTGCAACTGCTTTGTGCCACGGGTTGTAAGACGCTGTTTTTCCTTGCGCCCCTTATCGATTACCTCGACACGAATCCCCCACAGTTTGAAAAAAAAGCGTAGCACCTTTGTACGCAACACATCGTGCAAATCGGCTACGGCATCGATCGATAAGTCGTGCAACTCTTTTGCCAACCGATATAATCCGGGAAAACCTTTATGACGGCCTTTTACATCGGCCACCATCACTTGCAAATTTTCCGGCGCCTGAATAAATAGCTGGGAGGCAACTTTTTGGGTAACCATTACAAAGGTTGTGTCGGGATACGCCCGACACACCGAATAAATCACGGGTATGGTCATGGCCACATCACCCAGTGCCGACAATCTTATGATCAAGACCTTGCGATACGACATAGGCCCTTCGCTACTTCTTGTACAGGACCGGATTGAGCGCCGGGTCGTTATACATCTTCATCTGTTTGTATACTTTCATGTATTTTGTACCAGCCTTTATTTCGTCGAGCAGTTGACCTATTGCTGTGGACAAGTCTACACGTTGCTCCAACAAAATACGCAATTTCTCACGACATTTGGCTATATGCTCGGGCGAAGCGTCATCGCGTTCCACCTCCTGTTGCATATGATAAATCTTCACGGCCAAAATCGACAAGCGGTCTATCGCCCAAGCCGGGCTCTCGGTATTGATGGTTGCATTGGGTTTTACCTCCACGCCGGCATACTTCTGTAAAAAATAGTCGTCGATCATCTCTACCAAATCGGTGCGCTCCTGATTCGATTTGTCGATACGACGCTTAATCGCCAACGCCTCCTGCGGATCGATATCGGGATTACGGATAATATCTTCCAAATGCCATTGCACCACATCGATCCAATTTTTCAAGCACAAATAATACTCTATGCTTCCCTCGGTATACGGGTTCTCCAACCGGGCATCGACATCGTCGAAACGATGGTAATACTGAGTAGTATTCCAAAAAATGTGATTACAGCGCTCTGCAAAATTCATAACTCAATAGATTAAAGAATACGACTTCTTTATTGCCAGCCGCTCTCCACCATAGAGAAGGGCCTCTTTACTTTCATTTTACAAACATAACAATAGTTTATTAAAATCCGACATTTTAGATACATAAAAAATATATGCCGATTGCATTCCGACAAAAAATAAGTATTTTTGTTTGCATTAAATCCTGTAATTATGACAACGGTTCCTTACATCATAGCCGATAACAAGATTCCTTATTTAAAAGGAGTGCTCGAACCTTATGCTCGTATCGATTATCTGTCGCCCGAACAAATCACGCCGCAAGCCGTGCAAGAGGCCGATATACTTTTAATCCGTACACGAACCAAATGTAATCGCCAGCTCCTCGAACAGAGCCGCTGCCGCTACATTGCCACGGCAACCATCGGGTATGACCATATCGACACCGCATACTGCCGAGAAAAAGGAATCGAATGGAGAAATGCCCCGGGGTGCAACGCCTCTTCGGTAGGGCAATATATTCTATCTTCTTTGTTGGCATGGAGCAAGCACTGCCGCAAGCCGTTACACGAGTGTACCATAGGCATTGTGGGGGTAGGCCACGTCGGTTCTATCGTAGCCCGCTATTGCAACTTATTGGGCATGACGGTACTGCTCAACGACCCTCCACGAGAAGAGGCCGAAGGTAAAACCTATTTTGTCGCTTTGGACGAAATCTGCCGGCAAGCCGACATTATTACCTTTCACACCCCTTTGACCCGGAACGGGAAATACCCCACTTTCCACTTGGCCGACACCTCTTTTTTCAGTGCCCTTGAAAAAAAGCCGCTTATCATTAACACCGCACGAGGCGAAATCGTAGAGACAGCGGCTTTGAAAAAAGCGCTACTACAAGAAAAAATTCAAGCCGTTATCCTCGATTGCTGGGAAAACGAGCCCGAAATCGACAGCGACTTGCTCAAACAAGCCTTTATCGCAACCCCACATATTGCCGGCTACTCGGCCGACGGAAAATCGACAGCCACACGTATGGCCGTCGAAGCCGTAGGCTCATGGATACAACACAAAATTCCTGTGGAAAATATCGTACCGCCTCCTCCCGAACAAGAAATCGTCGACCTCTCGGGGGCTACGAATCCTTTACAAAAAGCGGTATGGGAGTCGTACAACCCCTTCGACGACGACAGTAGGCTACGCCGGTCGCCCGAGACGTTCGAAATGCAACGGGGACTGTATCCCCTTCGCCGCGAATTTCGGGCTTTCCACCTAAAAGGCATCTCCCCGGCACAAGCCCCCATATTGGAGCAACTGGGTTTTATCTTCGATTCCGAATAAAAAACAAGCCTATCGAAACCCACAAAACAAAAAAATAAATAAATTTCCCAACAAAAACAAACTTCAAAAAAAGAGACGAAAGAGGCAAAAACCCACCATTTTTTTGCACAAAATCGGAACAAATGTGCGAAAAATAAGTAATTTATGAGGGAAAATTTTTTTTCTTCGGAGAAAAATATATTCCTTTGCACTGCAAAAAATAAGAACGTTAATTTATTTATTAATTAAAATTTGAAAATTATGTCTGACGTAGCATCAACAGTAAAAGAAATTATCGTAGAGAAATTAGGTGTTAAAGAATCAGAAGTAACTCCCGAAGCAAACTTCACAAACGACCTCGGTGCTGACTCTTTGGACACAGTTGAGATGATCATGGAATTTGAAACCAAATTCGACATCAAAATCGCTGACGATCAAGCAGAAAAAATCACGACTGTAGGTGAAGCTATCGCTCACATCGAAAAAGCTATCGCAGAGAAATAAATAATTTATGGAGCTTAAAAGAGTTGTAGTAACAGGTCTTGGTGCCATCACTCCTCTGGGAAACGATGTTCCCTCTACATGGGATGCCCTCTTGAAGGGAGTAAGCGGAGCAGGACCTATTACGCTTTTCGACGCATCTGAATTCAAGACTCAATTTGCTTGTGAGGTAAAGAATTTCGACCCGTTGAAATATTTCAACGCCAAAGAAGTTCGTAAACTCGACCGCTATACCCAATTTGCTTTGGCTGCCACGCAAGAGAGCATGGCCGACTCGGGGCTCGACCTTGAAAAGGTCAACAAAGACCGCGCCGGTGTTATTTTCTCGGCAGGTATCGGCGGTATCAGCACCTTTGAGCAAGAAGTAGGGAATTATGCCATTGCCCCCGAAAAAGGGCCGCGGTTCAACCCCTTCTTCATTCCCAAGATGATTGCCGACATTGCCGCAGGACAAATCTCCATGATTTACGGTTTCCGGGGTCCCAACTTCGGTATCGTATCGGCCTGCGCATCGTCCACCCATGCCCTCATCGACGCATATAACTATATCCGTTTGGGCAAAGCCGACTTGATCGTGTCGGGTGGTGCCGAAGCTGCAATCACCGTATCGGGAGTTGGCGGATTCAATGCCATGCACGCACTCTCTACCCGAAACGACTCTCCCGAAACGGCATCGCGCCCGTTCAGCGCATCGCGCGACGGATTCGTTATGGGCGAAGGTAGTGCCTGCCTCATTCTTGAAGAACTGGAACACGCATTGGCACGTGGGGCTAAAATCTATGCCGAAGTAGTAGGAGGCGGTCTTTCGGCCGACGCTTATCACTTGACAGCTACCCACCCCGAAGGATTAGGTGCAAAACTCGTGATGCAAAACGCTCTCGACGATGCCCACATGGCACCCGAAGAGATCGACTACATCAACGTTCACGGTACCTCTACCCCTGTCGGCGACAAATCGGAAGCCAAAGCGATTTTGGAAGTTTTCGGCGATCACGCTTACGACCTCAACATCAGCTCTACCAAATCGATGACCGGGCACCTGTTGGGAGCTACCGGAGCTTTGGAAGCGCTCATTTGCGTGAAAGCGATCGACGAAAGTGTCGTACCTCCCACCATCAACCATGCCGAGGGAGACGACGATCCCGAAATCGACAGCAAATTGAATTTCACGTTCAATAAAGCACAAAAACGCGAAATAAACGCTGCGTTGTCAAATACCTTTGGTTTTGGAGGTCACAATGCCAGTCTGATCGTAAAAAAATTCACGAAATAAAACAACGTGTTTAAAACGATTTATAACCGTATAAGGCTCCTTATGCTCCGTCATAAGGAGCCTTATATTCTTTATCATAACCTGTTAGGGTTTTGGCCTAACGATATACGTTGGTACGAGTTGGCCTGTCTCCACCGTTCTTCGTCGATCTACCAAAAAGGGCGTCGCGTCAACAACGAACGGCTCGAATTTTTGGGCGACGCCATTCTCGACGCCATCATTGCCGACATTCTATTTCACCGCTTCGACGACCGCAAAGAGGGATTCCTCACCAACACCCGGGCAAAAATCGTCAAACGCGAATCGCTCAATCAAATTGCCTTAAAAATAGGTCTCGACCAATTCATTACGAGCGAACTGCACACCAGCTCACACAACAACTATATGTTCGGCAACGCCCTCGAAGCCATTATCGGAGCCATTTACTTGGATAAAGGCTACGAATGTTGCAAAAAGTTTATCGAAACCCGTATCATCGATACTTTTATCGACCTCGAAAAAGTATCGAAGGAGGAAAGCAATTTCAAATCGCGCCTAATCGAATGGGGGCAGAAACATAAAATATCCGTCGAATTTGCCCTTATCGAAACCATTGTCGACCAAGAGAATAACCCTGTATTTCAATCGCAGGCTCTACTCGGCGGTATCTCGGGCGGAATAGGGATAGGCTATTCCAAAAAAGAGTCCCAACAAAATGCCGCCCGAACAGCCCTCAACCGCCTGCGACACGACAAAGAGTATCAAAAATTGATCCTATCCACCCGGCAAGAGAAGGAAGAAGATACTGTTGTAACATAAATTTCATATCCAAAAGAATAATTTTCACGCAAGAAATCTTTATTTTTGCCCCTTAATGAAATTATTTTCCCGATGGATCCTACAAAACTGGCTCGCGCAATCTTTGCGAAACGCCTATCCCATATAGACCGATACACCAATCACGGTGACTCCATACAACAGCAAACACTTCGATCGCTACTCCAACAAGCGCACGAAACCGAATTCGGGAAGAAATACGATTTCGCACACATATCCTCCTACAAAAGTTTCGCTCAAAATGTACCCATAAACGGATATGAGCAACTGAAACCCTACATCGAGCGAATGATGAGGGGGGAGCAAAACATCTTGTGGAATACTCCCGTCAAATATTTTGCCAAGTCGTCGGGGACGACCAACGACAAAAGCAAATTCATTCCCGTAAGCGCCGAGGCTTTGCAAAGTTGCCACTATCAAGGAGGTGCCGACTGTGTAGCCCTCTACCTTCGCGAGAACACCCAAAGCCGTTTATTTTCGGGGAAAGGACTTATTTTGGGCGGGAGCCGTGCCCAAAATCCGTTTGGGAAAGCCTATTGCGGCGACCTTTCGGCTATCCTCATACAAAACATCAACCCGCTTATCAACCTCATTAGGGTTCCATCGAAAAAAATTGCTTTGATGAGCGAATGGGACACCAAACTCGAAGCCCTTGCCAACAGCACGATCGGACGGAACATCACCAACTTGTCGGGCGTTCCCTCGTGGTTTCTCGTCCTCATCAAACGTATCTTGGAGAAAAGCGGCAAACAAAACATCGCCGAGGTGTGGCCCAACCTCGAAGTATTTTTCCACGGAGGGATAAGTTTTGCCCCCTATCGGGAACAGTACCAACAACTTATCGCCAACCCCGGTATGCACTACATCGAGACCTACAACGCTTCCGAAGGATTCTTTGCCGTACAAAACGACTTGAACAACCCCGGTATGCTGCTGTTAATCGATTTGGGAATATTCTACGAGTTTATCCCTCTTGGACAAAGCGAAGAACATATTATCCCGCTTTGGGAGGTAGAGGCCGGACGGAACTACGAAATGGTCATCACATCGAACGGAGGCCTTTGGCGGTATCGCATGGGCGACACGGTGAAGGTACTGTCGACAAACCCGTTGAAAATATGCGTGTCGGGGCGTACCAAGCACTATATCAACGCCTTTGGCGAAGAGCTTATGGTCGACAATGCTGAGCAAGCGATTGCAAAAACCTGTGCCCAAACCGGAGCCAGCGTACTCAATTACACGGCTGCGCCGGTCTATATGACCGACCACAGCAAAGGGCGGCACCAATGGCTCATCGAATTTAGCAAACTACCCGTCTCGCCCGAAGAGTTCGCCCTCAAACTCGACTCGAACCTACAATCGCTCAACTCCGATTACGAAGCAAAACGGTTCAAAAGTATCGCGCTCGAATGTCTCGAAGTCATTCCCGCAAAATCGGGCATATTCGACGACTGGCTCCGCGACCACAACAAACTGGGCGGACAACACAAAATTCCCCGGCTATACAACCAGCGCGACATCATCGAAGACATTTTGCAATATAACCGTTAACCGGTTCCCACACCCTTACCGACGCTTGATTATCAAAAAAAATAAAGAATCCCGTATCGAGGTATCGATACAGGATTCTTCGCTAATATTCAATCGCTTTTATCTCTTAATCATTTCACCTCCGAACCGGGTGTAATCTCGTCGGTTGCCGGAGTGATGACAATCAAACGACCGTCGGCATCCTCGGCCGAGAGAATCATACCCTGCGATTCGATACCTTTCAGTTTGCGAGGTTCGAGGTTGGCCACGAAACAAACATTCTTGCCTACCAGCTCTTCGGGTTTATAGTGTTTGGCAATGCCCGACACAATGGTACGGCCACCCAGTCCGTCGTCGATACGGAATTGCAACAGTTTATCGGCTTTGGGAACCTTTTGGCACTCCAAAACTTTGCCCACACGAATATCGAGTTTCATAAAATCGTCGAAAACAATGTTCTCGCGGACAGGAGCGGCCTTATGATTCCTCAACTCGTTGGCTTTTTTCGTTTCCAGCAACTTGTTCACTTGTGCCTCGATAACACTGTCGTCGATTTTCTCGAACAGCAACTCGGCTTGTCCCAACTCGGCACCGGCAGGTAAAATATCGGTCCGTCCCAACATATTCCAGTCACAATGGCTCAAATGCAACATATTGCGCAACTTTTCGGCCGAGAAAGGCAAGAACGGTTCGAAAGCAATAGCCAAGTTGGCGGTAATCTGCAACGAAAGGTTCAAAATAGTAGCCACCCTGTTCATATCGGTTTTCGCCAATTTCCACGGTTCGGTGTCGGCCAAATATTTATTCCCGATACGTGCCAAGTTCATGGCCTCCTTCAATGCATCGCGGAAACGATAGTGATCGAGATAATTTTCTACCTCGCCTTTTACATCGGCAAACTCTTTCAACGTATCGCGGTCATAATCGGTCAACTCGCCGGCTGCGGGCACCTTACCCCCGAAATATTTGTGAGTAAGCACCATAGCGCGGTTCACAAAGTTCCCCAAGATGGCCACCAATTCGTTGTTATTGCGAGCTTGGAAATCTTTCCACGTAAAATCGTTATCTTTCGTCTCCGGGGCATTGGCCGTGAGGACATAACGCAATACATCTTGTTTGCCGGGGAACTCTTCGAGATACTCGTGCAGCCAAACAGCCCAGTTGCGCGACGTCGAAATCTTGTCGCCCTCCAAGTTCAGGAACTCGTTAGCCGGTACGTTATCGGGCAGAATATAGCTTCCTTCGGCTTTCAACATCGCCGGGAAAACGATACAGTGGAACACGATATTATCCTTACCGATAAAGTGAACCATCTTTGTCTCCTTATCTTTCCAATAAAGCTCCCATTTGTCGGGCAGCAACTCTTTGGTGTTCGAGATATACCCGATAGGGGCATCGAACCATACATACAGCACCTTGCCTTCGGCCCCTTCGACCGGTACAGGCACGCCCCAGTCGAGGTCGCGGCTCACGGCGCGAGGTTGCAACCCCATGTCGAGCCACGATTTGCACTGCCCGTATACGTTGGGTTTCCACTCCTTGTGCTCCTCCAAAATCCATTGACGCAAAAACGGTTCCCACTTGTCGAGCGGCAAGTACCAGTGTTTCGTCTCGCGCAACACCGGTTTATTGCCCGTAATGGCCGATTTGGGATTGATCAGGTCGGTAGCGTTCAACGACGTACCGCAAGCCTCGCACTGGTCGCCATAAGCACGTTCGTTGCCACAGTGGGGACAAGTACCGGTAATATACCGGTCGGCGAGGAACTGATTGGCCTCCTCGTCGTAATATTGCATCGAGGTCTTTTCGATAAACTCTCCCTTATCGTACAATTTCCGAAAGAAATCGGATGCCATTTGACTGTGAATATCCGAAGTCGTACGTGAATAAATATCGAACGATATGCCAAACTCTTCGAACGACTTCTTAATGATATTGTGATAACGATCGACTATATCCTGCGGTGTCACCCCTTCGGCCTTCGCCTTGATGGTAATAGGTACACCATGTTCGTCGCTACCGCCAATCATAATCACATCTTCGCCTTTCAAACGCAGATACCGGGTATAAATATCGGCCGGGACATAAACGCCTGCCAAATGGCCTATGTGTACAGGACCGTTGGCATAGGGCAATGCGGTAGTAACCAGCGTACGTTTAAATTTCTTCTCCATATTTTCTTAAATTTCTATTTTAGATACAAAGATATAAAACAATCCTTCCCCTTTATAACAATAAATATTACCCTTTAAACACAGTATCTCTGTGATACTCTAAATACACCTTTCTAGCTTCATCAATTGGTAATAATTGAAAAAAATCATTATTTTTTATTCCTATTCTTTTTTGATTTTGAGGAGAAAGCCAATTAGATACTCTTACTCTTCTATCATCTGAGAAAGTTATAAATCCTCTATCAAATAATTTATCATAAAGAGGAGAAAGCATAAATCCATTCTTAGGGTCTATTCGCTCTTTATCACTTGCTATAGCCCACGGCTTAATATGACTTGCAATAAGAAGACGTTCATCATTAATCATTGTAATCGGACAAAATGGACATTCTTCTAAAAGTTTCTCTCTATACAAGCCCTGTCCTATACGAGCCTGTTGTATTTCTTTAATCCTCTTTTGATCTCGTTTAGTAACAACATCTTTCTCTTCTACTGTTTTCTTCCCATATCTAAATACTGTTGCATTTGTTTTATCTGAAATAGCATCAAAATCCGCAAAGAGTTTCCAATAATATATTGGCTGTTTCCCCGAATCAATAAGTTGCATTACAGAAATATAACTAACTAATGGTAATGATAACTCTCTAATAAGCTTATATCCTTGATCGGTAGAATTTACATATCCTCGAACTCCTTCTATCTGAGTTTGATCTTGTATATAAAACTCAATAATATCATGGAGACCCTCGATTTTCTTCATTCTCTCTCTCCACAAATTCTCGAAATCATCTTTCCCCCTATAATTTTGTGTAGGATGAAAATATTCAGATTTCATTATTCGCATATATGAAATAAGATCTTCTTTGAGGATAAAGCATTTAGCTCGAAATCCTTCTCCTCCATAAAAACTTCTCATTCGATCTTTAGATGCTATATACAATTTAGCTTCTCCATTTCCTGTTCCTAATTTATTTTTAGGCACAACGATACAATCGGGAACAGTAATCGGAGAATCAAAAACATCTTCAACCTGAAATTTTTGTCCACAAATATTCATAACTATACTCCATATTTTGTAATATCCAACTGTTTCAAAATAGCAATTAAGACATCAACAACAATACTATTCCCTGCTTGTTGATACATAGCCGTATCAGATACCACTATTTTAAAAGAATCTTTAAATCCCATAAGTCGCAAACACTCTCTTGGAGTAAGTTTCCTAATTCTACCCTTATGTGTTACATAATTATCAACACCAGCCCGATGCATTTTATGCATTGATTGCAACAAAGGTCGTGCTACTGGTAAATCTGTTTGTATTGATGTCTTAAAATTCTTTGTTCCGCTTGCTAATACATACTTCGCTACCTTTTCCGAAAGATAATATTTTTCTTCTACATCACATACATCAAAAACAAATTCATCAAATGTTGGATTAGGGCTTTCATCTATTGCTACAGGATGATATACGAAATCTCCGTGCCAATTAAACTGCTGATTTCGCTTTTGACAAAGAGCAACATCTCCATTTATTTGTGTATAACTTTTTAAATGATTTTTACGGCTAGTAACAAATTTAATCCCTTTCTCAGGAAGAAAATATTTAGGATTTATATAATCTTCTAAAAAATCATACATTTGATATTCCAACTTTTTAGGAGCTGGATATTTAAATTGTGTAGGATTTTTAAAACCTATACAAAATATCCGCTCTCGATGCTGAGGAATACCATAATCTCTACTATTTAATACTTGATAATAAATTTGATATCCACAATATGTTTCAAACGTATTCTTAATTACAGCCCATGTATTCCCTTTATCATGATTAAGTAGCCCTTTTACGTTTTCAAAGATAAAAACTTTTGGCTCACATTCCTTAACTACTCGTGCAAACTCTCTAAACAAAGTACCTCTTGTATCCTCAAACCCCTTACGTTTTCCTACCATAGAAAAAGCTTGACAAGGAGCTCCTCCAACAAATAAATCTACTTTCCCTTTATATTTTGTAGCATCTAAATTATGAATATCATCATGCCATCTATCCTCTGTTATATCATAATTTGCAAAATAAGATTGTTTACATTTTGGATCAATATCACCTGCAAAAACAATCTCAAAATTTAATCCTAAACGACAAAAAGCGTGTTCTATTGCTCCTATTCCACTAAATGTTGTTGCTAATCGAACTGTCCTATTGGGATTAGAAAAAGCTTTATCCGTCCATGGGGAATTATCTAAATTTTTTGTTGTATTTTGTATTTGTTGTCGAATAGTCTCTTGCGAATTAATCCTCTGCAAGAAATTTCTTTCATTAGTAACACTTTGTATATCTTTCGCTTTATCCATATTTTGCAAAGGTAATCTATTTTAATTGAAATTTATATCTAAATAATTTAAAGATACAAATTTCCTGCCGAAAGAAGCGTTTCGGAATGAGCTTTTTAGAGGAAGTCGAACTATTCGCGCCCTGTCAACCGGGCAAAGGTAAAGCGCACGGCAAACCACAAGTGACGCAGGAAAGTGGGAAGCGTACCGTAATAACGGCACATAATGGCATAACGCTCACGCAACGAGGCCTTGCGGTTGGCGGTTGTGACCCCTTCGTTGAGGTAGTCGATAAGGATTTCGTGCGTATTGGTTATTGTTTTTGCCGCCTGCATACAACGAATGCACCAATCGTAATCGGCCGAGAAGCGATAATGCAAATCGTACTCCGGCGCAATCGCCCGCCGCACCACAAAGGCTTGATGGCATACCAACATACCCATACGGAAACTTTTTACCGACAACACGTCGGGGGCTTGTAACCGGCGCATGGCGATAAAGGTACGCTGCGCATCGACCAACGCCGTTTCGCCATAAACGATGTCGGGGTGGGTCTCTTCAACGGAACGGGCTATTTTTTGCAAGGTGTCGGGGGCGTGCAGGGCGTCGCCCGCATTCAGGAAGATGAGGTATCGACCGGTCGCTCGGCGCAGACCTTTATTCATGGCGTCGTACAACCCCCGGTCGGGTTCGCTCGTCACCGAAGTGACTGCCGACGAAGCCCGGGCAATCGCTACCGTGCCGTCGGTCGAAGCGCCATCGACCACCAAATATTCATAATCGGCAAACGATTGCTGCTCCACGCTTTTCAACGTAGCCGGCAACGTGGCGGCAGCGTTGAAGGTAATCGTAATAATCGAGAAAAGCGGACTTTCCATCACAACCGGTTTTTCATAAACAACTCTATATCGGCAAAACTGTCGGCCTCCCGACGTAACTCTTCAAACGAACGTTCCCACCAACGGGATTCAAGCAAATAGGCAATCTGCCGGTCGTCGAACCGTTTGCGAATCTCCCGGGCAGGCACGCCCCCCACAATCGTATAGGGCGGCACATCGCCCACTACCACGGCTCCGGTTGCTATCACGGCACCTGTTCCGACCCGTATCCCCGACATAAGCGACACGTTGTTGCCTATCCATACATCGGCTCCTACCTCTACGCTCACGCGCTGTTCCGGGTCGCAATAGCGACAATCTTCAAACCGTTTCTCCCGCACGAACGAGAATCCCGGCTGCCCGTCGGGTGAGAAAAAGGCGGGGTGAGTCGACACAAATTTACGGGTGGGGTGTTGTCCGTTGACAATACGGACATTACGTCCGATGGAACAAAAAGCGCCCACCCGGGCATCGGTAAAGTTACTGCCCCGGCAGATATAGGTACCTCGACCGATATGCGCCCCCGCCAGCAGCACATTGTCCTGTATGGTATTGTAACCCGCCAACCGGGTACGTCCGTCGATATAAGCCTTGTACGAAACCCTCGAATGATGTGCCATGCGGTAATAAAACTGCATGAAAAACATAACGATACGGCTGGCCAATCGTGTTAAATCTCTCATCATATCACCTCTTTTTACGGTTGAATATTCGTATCCACATATTGCCGATAAACACAATCAGTTTATGCCGATAAGAATAGTTGTAGCGGTAGGTGCGTGAATAGACCTTACGAGCAAACATATTCTCTTTTATCGGCGAAATAGGCACCACTTCGATGGGATTCATATCGAGTGTTTGTGTACAAAGCTGCATGGTATTGCAATGTGTGCCGCTACCGTCGAAACCTACGTTATCGACCAGTGAGCGCCCGGTCCCCAACATAAGTTTATCGTGCAAGAACAACGAGGCATACCATCGCACGAACCACGAGTTGTTACGCCCTGCAATTTGGTCACGCAACATTTGTGTAAAATGGAACCCCCCGTCCAAATCGAAATGCCAACACAAGCCTCGCGCCTCAATTTCATGCAACAATTTTGTACCGTCAGGCTCGAAATAGCGCCACGCCCGGCGCCAAGTGCCCCACCCCCAACTGTTACACCACTTGATGAGGAAAGTATCGGGCAATTTACCCTTATGGTCGAGCATATGGCAAGTCACATGGCACACCTGCTCTTCATCTTTATACACCTCCAAAGCGTCGTTCATAAACCGCAGGAAATAAGGCGAGACCACCAAATCGTCTTCCAAGACGATTACACGGTCGTAACGCTCCAAAACTGTCGATACACCATCGATTACATTGGCAGCCAATCCCCGGTTTTCGGGGCGTTCTACCACCGTCACCCGACGGAATTTCCACGGCTCGGCAATTACCCGGCGAACAGCAGCTACCGCCTCCTCGCCCCCCGGTTTGGCGCCGTCGGAGAAGATATACAACTCGCTTTCGGCAGCTAGCTCGTTCCGCTCCAAAAATTCCAAGCAGGTGCGAGTGTGCTTGGGACGGTTATAGACAAACAAAACTATCGGTGCTAACTCCATATCGGTGTAATTTTCGAATGAACAGACTCTAAGAATACAGGAATACCCCGTTTACAATCTTCCCTTACTTGGGCAATGCAACCCAAACGACGCAACAACAGCCAGCTTGTCGCGGCATAAAAACGGAACTCACTAAAACGTCCCCGCAGCAACCCAAGCAATGCCGGCTTCCACGGAGCCAATATACCGCCCCACAACCGTTTCGCAAAACCGGTTCTCACATCCGAGAGGACCGACAGAAAATAGACCCTGTCGAGTTTCATTTGCATGGCCCGGGGCGTCGGCCGGTCCTGCCGGTCGTGGCACCCCTTTGTTTGCGGAGTGTAACCCACCCGATAGCCGTGGAACTGAATCCGGTGGATATAATCCACATCTTCGCCATAGTGATAATACAAAGGCGAAAATCCTCCTACCCGACGCAATACGGCCACCGGGATAAACCAAAATGCCGCATTGACAAACGGAATCTCTACCAAAGACGATTCCCCCGATGTGGCGGGTACATCTCCCCCTATATAATGGGCAAATGCCGTGTCGAGCTGTTCTCCTTTCCCATTCAGATGTACCGGCGAAAGCACCCCATAGTCGGGATTTTGCTGTGCCAACTTCACCAATGTACCTATCGTATCGCGGGCAATCCACGCATCCTCGTTCAATAAAAACACGTAATCGTAGTTTCCCTCCAACGCCAGTTTCATTCCGATGTTGTTGGCTCGCCCGAATCCTAAATTTTTCGTGCTCCTCACCAATCGGACCCAACGATATTGCTCGACAAGAATCTCTACCGTATGGTCGGCCGAGGCATTATCGACTACCACAACGTCGGTCGGATATCCCGAATTTTCGAGACTTCCCAAACAACGCTCTATCCACGGCTCGAAATTATACGAAACAATAATTGTGAGCACTCGCGGGTGCAACGATTCATTCGGCAGAATCATGCCTCACCTCCTTTCGACAAACGGGATTTCAACATCGACACAGCCTCCTTCCACATTTCCAACTTCAATACATAAGCCCCGCCCAAATAGATGAGGACGTAGACCACCGGCACTACGCACAGCCGCCACACATCGCCCGGCAAAAGCATATACACCCCGGCCGACAACAGCGACGAAACCAATGCCAACAGAAAATAAGGCGATATATCTTTGAGGTATTCGACAAAGCCAAAACCAATGAATCTACGCGCAAAAAATACCCCTACCACCAGCGAAAGCAACGAATAAGACATCCACCACCCGATCAGTCCTAAAATACCCGACGAATAGAACAATGCTATCCCCACAAATAGGTAAGCCTTTTTGGCGATTTCGAGTTGCAAATTCAACCGGGAATATCCCAAACTGTTGAACAGGTCGAAAAAGAGTATGATAAACGGCGTACACATTCCCGAAAAACAGAGCAACCGAAAGTAAGGAACCGACGGCAACCACTGCTCTTTCAGCACAATCAATATCAGCGGATACGAAACCACGATCATCAACGACATGATGGGAAAAATGAAAAAAGCTATCGCCCGCACATTTTTCCGGCAAATCCGTTTCAACCGTGGCAAATCGTCTTGTACTTTCGAAAAAACAGGGAACGCCACCGACCGAAATATATTGCTAATGAGCGACGACGCCATATCTTGATATTTATCGGCTTGGGTATAATAACCCGTTTGCGCCATACCGTAAAACTTACCGATAATGATGGGATATATTTTGTTGAACACATTATTGATAACTCCCGAAACTACCAAATTGGAGCTATATCCGAAAAACTCGCGTAACGAAGCCATACGGAATACCCACTGCGGCCGCCAGTCGTTAAAGAGCCAAAAAAAGAGGGCCCGCAACAAAGCCAATCCAAGCGTCTGCGCCACCAACGACCACACACCCATACCGCAATAAGCCATCACCACCGCCACAGTCGAGGCTATTCCCAATGCCCACAAATTAACCCGGGCATTCACCGACAGGCGAAAATATTTCAACAACAACGTCTGTTGGATAAGCGAAAGGGCATTCAACGGAATTACCAAAAACAGGACCCGACAGATGAGAGTCAAATCGGGCACATTGAAAAAAGCCGCAATAAAAGGTGCCGCCACATAAAGCAATCCATACAACACCCAACTGATGCCGATATTAAGATAAAACACCGTGCTGTAATCGGCCTGCGTAGCCTCTTTCTTGCGAATAAGCGCCGAGGTAAATCCACTGTCGATCAAAATCCCCGACAGAGCGATAAAGATGGTGAGAACCCCCACCTTACCATAGTCCACAGGCGAAAGCTGCCGGGCAAGAATAATGCCGGCAATAAGATAGAACAACTGTTGTCCCACCTTGTCGGCACTGCTCCACACGAGAGCTTTTGTGGTTTTTCCTTTCAGATCTTCTTCCATGAGTTCAATCAAGCACTCTTTGAGTGCAAATATACGATATATTTCGGCAGAAGCCCGTCCCAGCACCCTTTTTTCATGAAAACCGAGAGAGTAAATTACCCGCCTCATCATATCGCTTTATTATAAATTCAGGCTACAACTTGACAAAAAGCTCAACCCAGTTTGGTTTTACTTCCCCGAAGCACATTGTATTTTTCTACTCCCAAAAGCACACACGAACCCCCTCTTTTTTGTAATTTCGCCCCCGAAAATACGAGCATAAAACAATTTTAAAGGCTGTTTTCAGTTATTATAAATATCCGGGGGATTCTCCACATACAGGAAACCCATCGAAAAAACGCCATGCAGATTGTAAGATTTGTCATTTTCGCGCTATGCTGTTTGACCTTTGTGACCGCAAAGGCCCAAATCGACACGCAGTTCAGCCAATACTGGGCTGTACCCGGCTATTACAACCCGGCAGCAGCAGGCAGTACCGACAAATTGAAACTGCTCACCTCAACCCGCCAACAATGGATCGGTATGCCCGGCGCTCCGCAAACCTACTTCATCACAGGCGATATGCCGTTTAAATTTCTAAAACAAAATCACGGTGTAGGTTTGGTAATCACCTCAGAGACCGAAGGTCTATATTCACACCTCATCGTAGGGGCACAATACGCTTTCAAGCTGAAATTATGGAGCGGAGTTCTCAGCATGGGTATACAGTTGGGTATGCTCGACGAACGATTCGACGGTACGCAAGTGAGTATCCCGTCAAGCGACTACCACCAAGCGACCGACGACGGAATCCCTACCACCGAGTTGCAAGGCATGACTTTCGATATGTCGTTCGGGGCATGGTACACCCACCCGTGGTTCTATGCCGGTATCTCGGTCACACACCTCAACGAGCCCTCTCTCACATTCGAGGACAAATACGAAACCTACATAGGCCGAGCCTATTATTTTATAGCCGGAAGCAATATTCCCATTAAAAACACGTTATATGAATTGCAGCCCTCCATGATGGTGAAAAGCACCCTGAACGTTACGCAGTACGAACTATCCTGCCGCGTAAAATACAACAAACTGTTTTGGGGCGGGCTCTCCTATCGTTGGAAAGACGCTTGCATATTTATGATAGGTGCTGAGTACAAAAACTTTATTGCAGGATATGCCTACGACTATCCCGTTTCGGCCATCGTCAAAGCCAGTAGCGGAAGCCACGAAGTATTCCTCGGATACAGCCTCAAACTCGACCTGTCCGATAAAAACAAGAATAAACATAAAAGCATACGCATAATGTAGCCTATGAAAAAGATAATCGTGTATATCACCATCGCCATCATCGTTGCAGCATGCTCTCCCTCGTCTCGCCACAGCGGCGAAGTAACAGGTGTAGGAGGTACGGCATGGGGCGAACCCACTCCCTACGGCATGGTTCTCATTTCGCGTGGGTCTTTTAAAATGGGACCTGCCGAGAAAGATAGCATTTGGGGCACTCAGCAAGAGCCCAGAGCCATCTCCATCGACGCCTTTTGGATGGACGAAACGGAGATCACCAACTCGAAATACAAACAGTTTGTATTTTGGGTGCGCGACTCTATTATCCGCGAACGGCTTGCCGACCCCGCTTATGGCGGCAACGAGGAGTTTAAAATCGAAGAAGACCGCGATGGGAATCCCGTTAAACCTCATCTGAACTGGAACAAGGCCATTCCGTGGAAAAATCCTACCGAGGACGAAGCCCGTGCCATCGAAAGCGTATATCGCATTAATCCCATCACCGGCGAACGTCAACTCGATCCCGAACAGATGAACTATCGGTACGAAGTATTCGACTACACCGAAGCCTCGAAACGCAAAAACCGCCTCGACCCGGCTCGGCGCGACCTCAACACCGACCATACACCCAACTACGACGAGGTTATAATGATCTCGAAAGACACCGCCTACATCGACGACGAAGGCCGAATTATTCGAGAAACAATTACCCGCCCATTGGGTAGCCAATTCGATTTCCTCCACACCTACATTATCAATATCTACCCCGATACGACCGTGTGGATAAACGACTTTGAAAACGCCTATAACGAACCTTACGTGAGACTTTATTTCTCACACGCCGGCTACAACGACTATCCCGTCGTAGGTGTTTCGTGGGAGCAGGCCAATGCGTTTTGCGCTTGGCGTACAGACTTATTGAGAGGCTCACTCGGACGCAATGCCGTAGTGATAGAACCTTACCGCCTCCCCACCGAAGCCGAATGGGAATATGCCGCCCGTGCCGGAAAAGACGACAACAAATATCCGTGGACTGGCAACTTGCCTATGGCCGAAAAGGGCTGTTTCTATGCCAACTTCAAACCCGGCGACGGTAATTATGTAAAAGACGGAAACCTCATCACCTCGGCCGTCGGGTCCTATTCGCCCAACGAATTCGGATTGTACGATATGGCCGGTAACGTATCGGAGTGGACATCGACCGCCTATACCGAAGCCATCTCGCAAAACACCAGCGACATCAATCCCGAATACAAATACAATGCCGCCAAAGAAGATCCCTACCGCATGAAGCGTAAAGTGGTAAGAGGCGGATCGTGGAAAGACGTCTCGAACTTTATCCGTTCCGACGTGCGTATGTGGGAGTACCAAAACGAACAACGGTCATACATCGGATTCCGCTGTGTACGTTCCCAAATAGGATTTGCCAAAGCCAAAAGATAATATCAAAAACCCAGCTATATAACATCAAGGATCATGGGAAAATACAAAAGATATAAAAACCATATTGAAAAATTCTTATCCAGCGATAAGGGTCAACGCTTTTTCAATTTTGCATACAGTATAGGAGCTGCCATCGTTATTTGGGGTGCCCTGTTCAAAATATTGCACCTCCCCGGCGGAAGCCTGTTACTTTCTATCGGTATGGGTACCGAGGTGCTCATGTTTATCCTCTCGGCCTTCGACACACCGCCCAAGACCTATCATTGGGAAGAAGTTTTCCCCGTGTTGAACAGCAAAGATCCCGAAGACCGCCCGGACTTCTCGAATGGTAAAGGAGGTACGGTTATCATCGGCGGGAACGGCAAAGGCGGTAATGGCGGCGGAAACTATCCCGATGTATCGCCTGCCGATGCCAAACGGGCTGTGGGAATCCCCGAAGGCCTCAACCTGAGCGAAGCCGACACACAAAGCCTCACCGAAAGTATACAGAAAATGTCGGCCGCTGCCGACCAACTTTCGCGTATGGCCGAGTTGACCGACGCTACACAACAATACCTCACTCAACTTTCGGGCATAGCCGAACAAATGGAACAATTGCGTAGCGCAACCCAAAGCCTTACCGACGTATCGAACACCCTGTTGCAATCCTACCGCAACATTACCGAAAACTCCGACGGCATAACCGGTACTTCACAAGGATATGTCGCAGGCATGGAAACCCTCAACCGAAACATCAACGGCCTCAATACCATCTATGAAATCCAGTTGAAGAGCATAAGCTCGCAAATCGACAACATAGACCGTGTAAACAACGGGTTACGCAACATTCGCGATATGTACGAACGCTCGGCATCCGACAGCTCGCGCTATTGCCAAGAAGCCGAAAAAATGACCCAATATATACAACAGCTAAACTCGGTTTACGAAAAGATGATCACGGCCATGACCATCAATATGTACAGGCCTATGGGAGCAACCCCGGCCGCCGATATGACCGAAAAACCAAAAGACGACAGCGAACAAAAATAACAATATGTCATCGAATAACAACAGACTTTCACCCCGGCAGAAGATGATAAACCTCATGTATATCGTCCTCACTGCTATGCTGGCCCTCAACGTGTCGTCCGATGTACTCAACGGATTCAAGCAAGTTGAAGACGGATTGGAAAGGTCTACCGCGAATGCTTCGTTCCAAAACGCCGCCCTCTACCAAAAACTCGCCGACTTTAACAGTCAAAACCCCGAAAAAGGAGGACAGTGGTATAAAAAATCGTTGGAAGTAAAAAGAAAAACCTCTTCTCTGTATAACTACATCGACTCGCTGAAAACCGTAATTGTCAAAAAAGCCGACGGAAAAGATGGCGACGTGAACAATATCGAACGACAGGACGACCTCGAAGCGGCCTCGTACATCATGCTTTCGCCCGCTCAAATGCAAGGAATGAAGTTGAGGAAAATGATCGACGATTACCGCACACTTATCAGCGGCCTGATGACCGACTCGATCAAGCGTGCCGCCATCGAAAACTACCTCTCTACTTCCATACACTCGGGAAGCAAGGTAGCCCACTCTCCTTCGCTTTGGGAAACGACACTTTTCGAAAATATGCCCGTCATCGCCGCAGTAACCATACTCACCAAAATACAAAGCGACGTACGGTATGCCGAAAGCGAAGCCCTGCACACCCTCATTACCAACATCGATGAAGGCGACGTGCGTGTAAACCAACTCAATGCATTTGTCATTCCCAACTCCAAAAACATCATGCGAGGGGGAAAATACAGTGCCAACATCGTACTGGCGGCCATCGATACCACCCAACGCCCCGCCATATACATCAACGGGAAACAACTCCCCGAAGAGAACAAAGGACTTTACGAAGTGGTATGCGGAAGCACCGGCATATTCGATTTTCAAGGATACCTCGAAGTTCCCCGAGGCGACGGATCCATGACCCGTCACGAATTTGCCTCGTCCTACACCGTTGTAGAACCGAGCGCAACCATATCGGCCACATTGATGAACGTACTCTACGCCGGTATCGGGAACCCCATCAGCATATCGGTTCCGGGTATTCCCAACCATGCCATTCAAGCCTCGATGACCAACGGCACACTCACCCGGCAAGGCGACAACTGGATTGCCAAACCGTCGAAAGTGGGACAAGAAGCCGTCATCACCGTCACCGCAACTATGGACGGCCGATCGCAAACTGTCGCAAACACCAGTTTCAGAGTACGGCAACTCCCCGACCCCATGCCCTACATCGCCTATAAAGACGAAAACGGATACGAACAAAAATATAAAGGCGGAAAACCCTTCGCCAAAACCAGACTCCTCGCCGCTCCCGGTATCCAAGCCGCCATCGACGACGACCTGCTGAACGTAACCTATCGGGTATTGCGTTTCGAAACCGTATTTTTCGACTCGATGGGCAATGCAATTCCCGAAGTCTCCGATGGAGCCAATTTCTCGCAACGGCAAAAAGACTCCTTCCGCCGCCTGTCGAGAGGGAAACGGTTCTATATATCGAGAGTACGGGCAATCGGTCCAGACGGTATAGAACGAGACCTGTCGCCCATCGAAGTAATTGTAAATTAAGGCCATTATGAAATATAACTTTGCTAATATGAATACCTTGATAAAAAGCGGTTTGGTCGTTTGCCTGCTCCTGTCGGCAATCACTGGCCACGCGCAAGTAATCAAAAAAAGCGAATCGGACGACAAAAAGAAAGCCGACAGCCAACTTAGCGTCAGAGCCCAATCGCTTTACGACACCCAAAACGCATCGGAGGCCGACATTCCGTGGATGAGAGTCATCTATCGGCAAATAGATCTTACCCAAGAAAAAAATATGCCCCTCTATTATCCCGAAGAATCGACCGAAGACCAAGAAAACCTTTTCAGGATAATCATGAAACTGCTGGCCAACAACCAAATTCCGGCATACGAATACCTCGACGGGCGGGAACTCTTCACCGACGAATATCGAATCAAGGTCAAAGAGATGTTCGACCGCTTCCATATCCTGTACGCTCAGGCCAAAGGATACTCCGAGAAGAACCCCCGCTTCACCATCGAAGAGAGCGATATTCCGGCCAACGAAGTATTATCCTACTATATTTTGGAAAAATGGATCTTCGACCGCCGATCCTCACAGGTAAAGCCCTCTATCGAAGCCATCTGTCCCGTACTCCACCGCACCGGCGACTTCGGCGGAGAACCCGTCAAATACCCCATGTTTTGGGTTAAGTACAACGATATACGGCCCTACATCGCCAGCCAATACATATTGGCCAGCAACGAAAACAACGTGCCGCAATACAACTACGACGACTATTTCCAAATGAGAATGTTCGACGGCGAAATTTACAAAACCCAAAATCTGCGTAACCAGTCGCTCATGCAAATGTATCCCAACGACTCCATCAGGAAACAAGCACAAGACAGTATAGAACGGCAACTGAAAAACTTTAACGAAAACCTGTGGGTGCCCACTCCCGAAGAACTGGCCAAAGCCAAAGAAGAACAAGAAGCCAAAGAGGCAAAAGCAAATGGCCAGAAAATAGATGAAGGGAAAGAGGAAAAAGAAAAGGAAAAGACGACCTCTCGCTCCGCCCGGGCAAAAAAACAAAAAGAGGCCAAAGTAAAAAAGCAAAAACAACCCAAACAACAGAAGTCATCTTCGGCACCCGTCCGATCGGTACGCCGAACCCGATAAACGGCTATAATTCAACACAAAAGGAGGCTCCCAAAAAGCCTCCTTTTGTGTTTGTACACCCCCCTGCCCCAAAATTTAACCAATATAAAAAACCGAAATAAGATTTGATGTTTCTAAATATATTCGTAATTTTCCGCCGCAGTTTAACAGGCCCTTCACACATTAAGGCTCATATCCCGCAGTTATTTAAATAGACCAAAATGCCCGTCCAAGAAAAACACATACAACAACTTTACTTGCAATTCTTATGCGGGAACGACGATGCATTCACAATCCTGTACAACGAACTGTTCGACGACCTAATGCACTATGGCTGGCGATTAAGCCGCAACCAAGAAATTGTCGAAGATGCCATTCAAGACCTGTTTCTGAAACTATACCAAAAAAGTTTTACCCTTAACGACAGTTCTCGGCTGAAACCTTTTCTCTTCCGCTCACTCAAAAACAGCATATACAACCAACTCATTCGCAATGCCCGCACAGCCGAGCTCGACATCGAGAACATAGAATTTACCCTCTCCTATACCATCGAAGAAAACCTCTTCTCAAAAGGAGAATATTCTCTAACCGACGAGGTAAAGAATATTATGGAGTCGTTGACCGAAAGACAAAAAGAAATTGTTTACTTACGATTTATCCACGACATGACCATTGACGAAATCGCTCAAATTATGGACATGAATACTCAATCGGCACGAAACCTTATCTCCCGGAGCCTGCAAAAACTACGGGAAAGCAGTTCGAAAGTATCTATGATTATCCTGCCTTAATCCCCTCTACTCACCACTCCGAATACAACCCTCCAAAAAATTTCAAAAAAAATACCTCCGGTGAGTATAAAACCGGCCTCTGTTTTGTCTACTGTATAGAACACTCTACACGAGACAAAACGCACAAAAATGAATAAAGGCCATACATTCAACGACTTAGAAAAATTCATCTTCGACGATGAGCTTTTCCTTTGGGCAAAGTATGGCCCGCAAGAAAGCAACTTCGATTTAGAAGCCTACAAGAAAAAATTTCCGGGAGAAGAGGAGAAAATAGACCTTGCTATTGCTTTGATACGCAACACCTCGATAACTCCCGATAAGAATATCTTCATCAATTCCTACAAAAACGACCTGCTGACCAATATCTATAAAAGAGCCGGCCAAAACCGCAAACGGTATCACACGGCTAAAAAAATATGGATTGCGGCCAGTATACTGTTGGCTATCTCACTCTCTACAACAGTTTGGTTTTTAAATAAAGAATATTCTGCGCAATCTACCGATCACTGCTTGGCCCTTCTTTCCGATTCGGTCGAAATGGGTAACAACATTCAAATTATTATCGACGAAAAACAATCAATCAACGTCGATAAAACAATGGCAAGCATCTCTATCGAAAAAGGAGGAGTAATCATGGTCGACGACGTGCAGGTTGCCAATATTAAAAACGACACCGAAACGACAAACAGCCAAATTATAGTTCCTTATGGGAAACGCTCCCACATGACGCTGCCCGACGGGTCGGCACTGTGGATAAATTCGGGGTCACGAGTGATTTACAAATCCAATTTCGAAGAGCAACGGCACCTGTATGTCGACGGAGAAATCTATCTTGATGTGCGGCGAGATGTTTCGCGCCCATTCATTGTGAGGAGTAACCGAATCGAAGTAAAAGTATTAGGTACGAAATTCAACGTTTCGGATTACCACACCGATGCACAATCGTCGGTAACGCTGGTAAAAGGGAGTGTCGAAGTCATAGCCGGTGAAAACAGCACCAAACTGTCGCCCAACCAACGACTTGCCTATGAAAGCGGACAGGTAAATGTGCGGAACGTAGATGTAACTCCCTATATCTGTTGGAAAGACGACATCATCAACTTCAACGACATGAAGTTACACGACATACTGAAATCGTTATCCCGCTACTACAACATTCCCATCGAAGGAATCGAATCGCTCGACAACGAAACTTGTTATGGAAACATGGATTTAAATCTCTCGATCGACGAAGTATTGGAAGCTATTTCACATACGGTATCACTCTCGTATCGGCGGGAAGGAAACAAAATTATAGTATATACCCAACCATAAAATCTTATATAATACGACGAACACAACCCATCAATGCCTATGAACAAAAAATAACACAAGCCAAACACACAAAAAGCCGGATAATATGGGCTAGATACTATCCGGTTAACAATTAGTAAAAACACTCAGTCATTCACTAATTTTAGATTAACAAAGATATGAAATTAAATTTGCGGTTAAACACAACCGGCAATTCGTTAACATTCGTTTTAAGAAAAACACTATTATTTTGTTTTTTTATATGTTTTTCTCCTACTCTATTAGTTGCGAATGAGCCATCGAACAATCTTACATTAAACCTATCGAATGTTTCGTTAGTCACATTTTTCAATACGGTTGAAAAAGAGAGTGGATATATATTCTTTTTCAACAAAAGCATTATCGACCCCAATGTCCGTATCAATGTCAAGGTCAATAACGAACCTGTTTTGAAGGTTTTAGACCAAGTATTATCCCGGCAAAATTTAGCATATACCGTAAAGGGTAGGCAGATAATCATTTCAAAAAAAGCCCCGTCGCCCAATGCAAATATCGGCACAGGCGACGAAGCCAATAAATATACAGTTTCCGGCCGGGTTGTCGATGCATCGAACGAACCACTGCCCGGAGTGAATATTAGTATTGTCGGGACGAAAGATCGGACCATCTCGGACGTCGACGGGAACTTTCACATCGAAATAAAAAGCGGGAAACAGAGCGAGCTGGCCATCTCGTACGTGGGATTCGAAACTCAACGACAAGTGGTTTCGCCTTCGAAAAATGCACTGAACATTACCCTGAAAGAGATTCCCTCGTCGCTGAACGAAGTAGTGGTTGTAGGATACGGAACCCAAAAGAAATTGAACATGACCGGAGCCGTAGCCTCCGTTTCGGGCGACATTCTGAACGACCGTCCCATTGCCAATGTGGCACAAGGGTTGCAAGGCGTTATTCCGAACCTTAATATCACGTTCAACAGCGGACAGCCCAACCAACCGGCAAGCTACAATATCCGGGGAAACACCTCGTTGAACGGCGGTAGTGCACTTATTTTGGTCGACGGAGTCGAAATTTCCGACTTGTCCCTCATCAACCCCCAAGACATCGACAACATCTCGGTCCTCAAAGATGCCTCTACCGCTGCCGTATATGGTCCCCGTGGAGCTTTCGGGGTGATACTCATCACCACCAAACGAGGCGACAACAACAAAAAAATACGAATCAACTACAACAACAACCTCTCGTGGAATACGCCGGCCAGACTGCCCGATATGCCCCGAGCCGATATTTGGTGTAGAGCCGTCAACCAAATGATGGACTACGAGACACCGGGCGACTACTATTTCAGCGACCGTTTTTTG
Organism: Candidatus Barnesiella excrementigallinarum; assembly: GCA_019114445.1. GTDB lineage: Bacteria > Bacteroidota > Bacteroidia > Bacteroidales > Barnesiellaceae > Barnesiella > Barnesiella excrementigallinarum. Next base: position 154,490 of record DXFL01000011.1, on the reverse strand, counting down.
GAGTTGCTGGACGCACACATCGCCGACCCCGCAAATAACCCCGGTGTAATGGTCGATACCGAAGGTATTCAGGACCCCCGGAATACCCCCTCCAACCCGGGGTGGTTATATGTATCGAATACCGACTGGCTAAAAGAATTTTACCGCCAAGCCGCATTCATGCAGCAACACAACGTAAGCCTGTCGGGCGGGAACGAAAAAAACAGCTATTACGCCTCTATCGGATACAAAGACCAAACCGGAATCTTTCGCTACGGCAACGACTCTTACTCCCGGTTAAATGCCACATTCAACTACAATACCCAAATAACGAAATGGCTCGACTTCGGAGTAAATTTCAAATACAACGACATGAAAAGCGATGAACCGTACAAAGAAGGCAGTTCGGCCGAGACTTGGTACTACGAGGTTTATCGTATGTTCCCTACCGTCCCTATCTTTCTCCCCAACGGCGACTATGCCGGCATTACCATCAGAAAAGGTGTGGGAAGCGTAATTGGTACTATGGCCGAATCGGGACGGAAGACCAATAAAACCCAAGACTTTTGGTACGGAGCCCAATTTACCTTAAAACCATTCAAAGGGTTTTCTATCAAAGGAGATTTCACACAAAACCACTACTACAACGCACAAAAAGCGCATAAAAAAACAATCTATCAAACTATGCCCGACCGCGAAGGCGGCGCCATACAGGAAGAGAACATAACCCCCAACGGCGTGACCAACGACCAAGAACACGAAAACTATTCTGTGTTCAACATTTGGGCCGAATACCAAAAGACTTTCGCCCAAAGCCACAACTTCCAAGTCATGGTCGGTTACAACCAAGAGAAAAAAAGCTACGAGACCAATCAAGTCGTAGCCTCCGATCTCTTCGACAACGAACTGCCCATCGCCGGAATGGCCGAAACATTCAAATCTACGACCGAAACCAAGAAAAGTTGGGCTGTTCAAGGAATCTTTTTCAGAGCCAACTACGACTATAAATCCCGGTATCTGCTCGAAGTAAACGGGCGTTACGACGGTTCTTCCAAATATGCGGCTGGCCACAAATGGGGCTTTTTCCCCTCGGCATCGATCGGGTGGAGAATCTCCGAAGAGGGTTTCATGGAGAGCGCCGAATGGTTGGACAACTTGAAAATCAGAGCCTCTATCGGTTCTTTGGGAAACCAAGTAACCGACGGCTACTACCAACATTACAGCTATTTAAGTTCTTCCCTGCAAAACTATGTAATGAACGGAAGTATCATCACCGGCCTCAACCAACCGACATTGGCCAGTACCAACATCACTTGGGAAAAAGTAATCTCGAAAAACATAGGTCTCGACTGGAACTTATTGAACAGCCGATTGTCCGGGTCATTCGACTTTTATATCCGCGACGTGAACGGCATGGTTCGCTCCAAAACATATCCGGCCGTATTGGGTGCCAGCGGCGGTAAAGAGAACATCGCCGATATGCGTACGACCGGGTGGGAACTGGAAATAAGTTGGAGAGATCAAATCAACGACGTTCTCGGCAGTCCTTTCGGATATTATTTATCCGCAGGATTATCCGATTACCAAGCCGAGATAACCAAATACGACAATCCCACGGGATCTATTGCAGGAGGTATGTACTATGAAGGTCAGAAATTGGGCGAAATATGGGGCTATGTAACCGAAGGATTCATCACAGACGAAATAGAAGCATCCGAAATGAATTATGTCCAAAAATTCATTTATACCAAATGGAAGCCCGGAGACATTCGCTACAAAGACCTTAACGGCGACGGGGTCATCGACAAGGGGAGTGTCACACTCTCCGACCCCGGCGACGTAAAAATCATAGGAAACACTACTCCCCGGTACCATTTCAACTTGCAAGGCGGGATAAGTTGGTACAACTTCGACGTACGAGTCATGTTCGAAGGTGTAGGGAAACGCGACCTGTGGACCAATAGCGACCAGTTTTGGGGATTTTCGCGAGGAATTTACAACTCCAACATCACCCAATATCACATCGACAACACATGGAGCTACGAACATACCGATGCCTACTATCCTCGCCCATCATCGCTCAACCATAGCAAACAAGTACAAACCAAATACCTCCAAGACGCCTCATACATCAGGCTCAAAGACATAACCGTAAGCTATACGCTTCCGAAACGATGGATCGAAAAACTCCATCTCGAACAGGTAAGAATATATGCCAGCGGACTCAACCTGTGGGAAAAAACACACCTGCCTCCTTTTATGACCCCCGATATCGTAGACAATATGGTAAGCGATACTGGTGTCAACTCAGGAAAAGAATATGCATTTATGAGAAGCTACTCTTGTGGTATCAACATCACTTTCTAACGCATCAAGACCTATGAAAAAGATAATTTTCTATTGCTCAATTTTATTAGGCACAGCCTTTACCGGATGCAGCGATTACCTCAACCTCGAACCCGAAGACGTAATCGAAAGCAACCACTATTGGGAAACAGCAAATGCCGCTGCATTGGAACAATACTGCAATACCTTCTATCCCAAACTGATTATCGGGCAGGGTAACCCCAATACCGACGGTGCTATGGAATTTATTACGGTCGACTGCCAATCGGACAACATCTATTCCACCGGAGCCAACAGTATCGCATGGGGACAAAACCTCCTCACCACCTCCGACAGCCAATGGTCGTGGTCTATCATCAGAGGGTGCAACGAGTTCCTAAACAACTACCATCGGTCGCCGGCCGGAGAATCGTCGAAAAACCAATACGCCGGAGAAATCTATTTCTTCAAAGCATTGGACTACTTCAATAAAGTGGTACGATTCGGCGATGTCCCCTGGTACACCAAACCGCTGAACACCAACAGTCCCGAACTCTATCAAGGGAGAAACTCGCGATACGAAGTGATGGACTCTATTCTCATGTGCCTCGACAAAGCCATAGAGTTAATGCCCCAAAAGAGCAATGTCACCCGTATAAGCAAAGATGCCGCACTTGCCCTCAAAGCAAGAGTTTGCCTCTTCGAAGGCACTTGGCGATTGTACCGGAACCTCGAAAATTCCGAAAAATTCCTCCGCGAAGCCTACAATGCCGCCGGCGAATTGATGAAACCCGAATATGGATACAGCCTCTACAACACCGGCACAAAACCCTATTACAACCTGTTCATACAAGACAACTATAACGGGAACAGCGAAATCATTCTTGCCAAAGAGTACGATGCTTCCATCAATATGGGGCACGACATCAGCCGCACATTGCCTCTCTCCAATTACGGCATGAGCCGCGACTGTTTCGAAGAATACCTTTGTGCAAAAACCGGCTTGCCCATCTCGCAATGCAGTTGCCACAAAAACAAAAGTTCGTCTATCGAAATGAGACTGCGCGACCCCCGGTTGCTGCAAACCATCTGTAATCCGGCCGACGGCGACGACTGCTATTACCTGTGGAAAACCGTGAACGGGAAACGGGTTGGCGGTGCACCCAACATCTTTTCCTACATGGAAGGCACCGACGATCGTCCCTATTACGGGACCTCTACCACCGGATACTGCATTGCCAAGTATTACAACCCCGCCGAGTATGTCGATTTGCGCTTCAAAGGCAGTGTCGACTCCCCCATCTTCCGCTATGCCGAAATTCTGTTGATTCGTGCCGAAGCGGGAGCCGAATTGGGTGAAGACCCCGAACTGGACAAAACCATCAACCTGCTGAGGCAGCGTGCCGGATTGACATTTATGCTTTCTACCACACCTCCGGCCGAGGGCGAAGATCCCGACATGATCGAGAAATACCCCGATATTAAAGGCCCCAATGCCTATCTTATTCGCGAAATTCGACGCGAACGCCGCGTAGAACTCTTTGCCGAGGGGCTTCGATACATGGATATCCTGCGCTGGCACTGCGGGCATTTGTTGAACCGCCCGCGCCGAGGGGCAAAATCCAATATGTATACGGCAAAAGAATTGGCCTACCTAACCGACAAGGTTCCCATTAAAGACGGGTTCATCATGCCTTATGACCTTCGGATAGACTATCAGCCCAACTTCACCGAGAAAAACTACCTGTTCAATATCCCTTTGGACGAAATATCGTTGAACCCCAACTTATTGCCCCAAAATCCGGGCTGGGAATAATCTTTTTCACCACGAAAATACCGAACAATGAAAAAAGTAATAAATCTTATATACAGCATATTACCGGTACTCCTGTTCACCGCAGTGATGACCGGTTGCGAAAAAAGCGATAACGAACCCTCCACCAAAGGAGCGCGGTCGGTTATGATGCAGAACATCGCCGCAAACGTAGAGTATATCCAAAGCATCGAATCGGAAACGACCTACAACCTATGCGAGGGAATAGAAATTACCGACCTCTCGTGTACCTATATGAGAACTCCTACCCGCATGATTATCGCAGTAATCGATTTGAGTAAAAACATCACCGTGACTGCCTCGTCGCCCGACAATAAGACCAGCGGAATCACCGGGCTGCAAACCATTCCCGAACAAGCCATGAGTGCCGAAAACGCCGGGTCAAAGGTATGGCTCGCCATTAACGGAGGGGAATTTAATTCCACCGAGGCCAAAGGCCTTTTCTATAAAGACGGCGTCGCCATTAAAGAGACGGCCGAAAAAGGATATGATAATTGTGTGGTGGTTACCCGCGACGGGAAAGTACGGATTTGCTCCGTTTCGGAATTCTTAGTACTCAAAAAACAAGCCGTACACACCATCGGAGGCAAACAACGCCTTATGGAAGACGGGAATATAGGTGCCTTTATGGCCGACGACAACACCATGGCGCAACAAGCCCGCACCTTCGTAGGAACCAATATGGATGCATCGAAATTCTACATCTTCGTCGTCGAAGGCAGCACCCCCGAATATTCCACCGGAATCAGGTTGCGCGACGCCATGCTCATCTGTCAAGGTGCCGGATGTTATCAAGCCATGAACCTCAGCGACGGCATTTACACGACCCTCGCAATCAGAGAAGAAACAGCGTCGGGAGTTGTATTCAACACCCTCAACAGGCTTTCCCAAACGGCTCCGCAAAAAGTTTTGAATGGGTTAATGATCACCGAAAAACAGTAACTTATAAATACCCACGGCAATGAAAGATACAATATCTAAATATATTCTTTTAGGATTATTCTTTATTACAGGAATAATCGTCTCTTGCGACGACGACGGAGTTATCCGCAGAGTAACTCCCGAATTAACCATACAGGACGAAGTCTCCATCGGCCCCTTAGCCGAACGAGTCGTATTGAACTTAAAATCATCTTACCCCTGGTTTGCCGAAACGGAAACCGATTGGATAAATATCCGACGAGCCAGAGGCCATGCGCTGAAACCCGACTCCATTATTCTCGAAATCGCCGAAAACGTCGAAATGGCCGACCGGGAAGGATACGTAGAAATACGGTTAATGGACCAACTCACCAAACGAATCCCTGTCACCCAGTTAAGCCGGGGCAGCCTCATCACCCTCCCCAAGAAAGTGGTCTACTTCAATCGGCAAGGCGGCGACGAGACTATCGATGTCATTACCGAACAGAATTGGCAATTCGAAACCATCGAAGGTGAAGGGTTCGTCATTTCAAAATCGGAAAGCGGCGATATGGTTATTCATGCCGACCCTAATTCGACGGGCAATCAAAAAAGGCAATCGATACGGCTCTTCGACGAAAGTCGCTCCGTAGAAAACGAGTTGACAATCATACAAACCACCAAAGACGAACTGGTGGCATGGTCGCTCCTCCCCGAAGAAAAAGATTGTATCATACAGCGAGCAGGGAATGCCGACGAATTTTTAGTAACACTCAACCGGGAAGCCGAAACCAAAACCTCGGCCGACTGGATTAAAGTCGGAGCAATCCCCTCGATAGGGAATAACATCATGACCGACGTGCAAGTAGCCGTATCGATCGACGAAAATCTCGATTATGACGAACGCTACGGATATATCGTAGTAGGTGAGAAAGGGAATCTGGATGCTTCGTCCGATACGATCTATATCACACAACGGGCCTCCAACGAAATCGTATATGTAAGAGCCGATGCTCCTGCCGGCGGCGATGGCAGCAGCTGGGAACGAGCCTTCAACAGCATAGCTGCCGGATTTACAGCAGCCGACTACACCAAACTGAAAGAGTTGTGGGTAGCCAAAGGTGATTACCAAATTACCACGACACTCAACTGGAAAGAGGTAAATGTATTCGGTGGATTCGAAGGGAACGAAGTGAAACGCAAAGATCGCGACCTCTCACAAAAATCGCGTATCATAGGCGGTCCTTTCCAAACGATGAATGCATGGAACAACGAAAACGGTATCAGAGTATTTATCGACGGTTTCATCTTCGAAGGCGCCAACAGCCAATCGGATTATATGGGACCCCTCGAAATTTATAAAGGCCGTGGCCTCAGAAACTGTATTATCCGAAACAACACATACGGGAAAAATTCAGGCGGTTATTTCGATAATTGCGAACTGATAAATTGTGTATTCTATGGCAACAACTCCTTAGGATCTACCGGAGCCGTTGTCCATGTATCCAACGGGACCAAACTGTACAACGTGACCATCGTCAACAATCAAGGCGGTGGCGGTGCAGGCGGCGGCTTGCGTATGGACAAAGGAACCGAGGCCTACAATACAATACTTTGGGGTAATAAAGATACACGCCCGAAAGGTGCTTACAACCAGTTATACACCGACTCCAACGTGAAACTGTACAACTGCGCCATACAAACCGGCGACGGAGTTTATCAAGAACCCACCAAGAGCAACGTCATTTCGCTATCGGCTAACAACGATGCATCCGACGGCCCCCAATTTGTCAATATCAACTCAGGCGGCGAAGATTTCAGCCTCCGAAGCTCCTCCTGTTGTATCGACAAAGGTTTGAACAGCGCCGTCGAAACCGTGAAACTCTCGGTCGACATCATTGGAAACAACCGTATCGCCGGTTCATCGGTCGACATCGGAGCTTATGAATTTCCCAAATGATAAAAATTTTTTCAATCCCACATAAATAATCGAATATGAAATTATACAAAATAATAACCGCATTGCTTCTTTCATCAATCTGTATACTCTCATGTACATCGAACGATGAGGAAGAGAAAACTTTCTCCAATCTACTCAATACCCTGAAAAGCGGGAGTGGAATCATCGGGGAAGTATACAGCGAATCGATCAATTCGCTACGAGAGGGTGTAACCGTGTTCGACATCGATTTCGAAAGCGAAGGCGAAAGAACCCATATGTTCGTCGCCCAAGTAGACCTCAACAAAGTAACCATCGTGGCCTCTACCCCCAACGACAAACCCGAATTGGCCAATCCCGATGCCATTTTGCCGGTACACGCGGGTGCAGCCGAAGGAAACGGGAAAACCGTGTGGGTAGGCGTGAATGGCGACTATTGGGCCGAAACCTCCTCGGTACCGGGAGGATTAGTTCCTATGGGAATATTTTACAAAGACGGTGTAGCCATCAGAACAACCTACTATGACCAGCATACCGAGGTAATCTATAAAAAGAAAGACGGCAGCGTGGGTATCGGTACCGCCACCGACATCTTCCCCTACTTGGACGATATGCAGGAGGTGATAGGCGGACGCGGACTGCTCATAAAAGACAATGTCCAACAAATATTATCCGACGAGATTACCCAGTCGACTACCCGCTATCCCCGTACAGGAGTGGGCATAAACAACAATACGAAAACACTCTACTTTATCGTAGTCGACGGGCGCCAACAGGGATACTCTTCGGGGCTCGATCTCAATGCCCTTGCATCGTTGTTCCATGCGTTGAACTGTACCGATGCCATTGCATTGGACGGGGGCGGATCATCGACGATGGTTGTCCGAAAAGTTAAACCCGACGGTTTGGTTACTTTCCCCATCGTCAACAAGCCCTCCGATACCGATGGAGCCCGAACCATATCCAACGGAATTTTAGTAATCGATAACCTGCAATAATTCTCTCTATGAAAACACGCTATAAAATAATCATCATATCCTGCCTGCTTTTGTCGTCGGTCTATCCGAGCCTCATAGCGACGTGCAACTGTATGCCCCGCATATCTCGCGAGATCGCCATTGCCGAACAATCGAACCGGGCTTATGTCATCGCGCAAGAAAACGGAAAAATCTTGTGGGAGTGGAATGTCGCATCGTCGACCATACCCTCTTCCAAACAAATTTGGTTCCACAACCCCAGCGAGGTCAAACCGGTATACAATGGCAAATATCTGCTTGTAACTGCTTCGGGAGGTGCCGTAGCGTTGATTCGTATTGCCGACAAGAAAGTAATGTACTATGCCTACGCCGGAGAGAATCCGCATTCGGCAGAATTACTCCCCGATGGAAATATCGTAACAGCCTCTTCCACCGACCAGCAAGTAAGCATTTTCCGTACCGACACGATTGCCGGTACAGGAAATGCGGTGGAGACTTACGAAGTATCGGCTGCCCATAATGTCGTATGGGATAGAATGAGGAACTTGCTATACACGACAAACGGCAACTGTTTGGTCTCCTACGAATACAATTTCGACTCGGAGAATCCAGTTCTCTTCAACCGAAAAGAGCTATGCCGGATTACCGGAAACGGTTCGGAAGGTTCCCACGACCTTTTCCCGGTTTATGGCGAAAATGCTCTTTTTTGGACAACCAACGGAAAAGTGTACAAATACGACATTCTTACGAATAGCTGTACGGTAGCCTATGATGTCAAAGAGATCAAAAGTATTTCGGCAGGGCCCGGCAATATACCCACCCTCATGCTCCAACCTACGGAGTCTTGGTGGTCCGATAGGTTAATCGACCCGACCGGAAAAGTTCTATTTCAAAAACCGAATTACAAAATCTACAAAGCCCGCTGGATGATCGACAACACATTCAGCTATCCTCCCGTACACAACGTGTCGTACACCTCGAACAACCGTCATTCCAACCTGCTCAATATGTTGCAAAAAGGTAGCGGAGTTGTCGAAGAGGTATACAACGAATCCATACGCCCCTTGCGCGACGGAGTAACCGTATACGACATCATTTGCAAAAGCGGTGGCGAAAGGACCCGTATATTCGTCGCCCAAATAGATCTCGATAAAGTTACGATCGTGGCTTCCACACCCAACGACAAACCCGAATTGGCCAACCCCGATGCCATTCTGCCCGTACACGCCAAAGCGGCCGAAGATAACGGGAAAACCGTATGGGTAGGTATAAACGGCGATTATTGGGCCAAGACGACCTCTGTTCCCGGAGGGCTGGTTCCCATGTGTATTTTCTACAAAGAGGGTGTCGCCATTAGGACCACCTACTACGACCAACATACCGAAGTAATCTACAAAAAGAAAGACGGAAGTGTGGCTATCGGTATAGTTGATGACATACTCCCCCGCTTGTCCGAAATGCAAGATGTCATAGGCGGACGCGGATTGCTCATAAGAAACGGTGTACAACAGGAGCTAACCGACCAAATTAGTTTAGCGACAGAACGCCACCCGCGTACAGGTGTTGGAATTGCCAATCATGGCAAGACCCTCTACTTCATTGTGACCGACGGACGTCAACCCGGTTACTCGGCCGGGCTCGACCTCAATGCCCTTGCTTCGCTGTTCTACTCGTTAAACTGTTCCGATGCCATTGCATTGGACGGTGGAGGATCTTCGACAATGGTCGTCAGGGAGGAAGAAAACGGCAAGGTTTCTTTCCCGCTTCTGAACAAACCTTCCGACAGCACAGGGGCTCGCACCCTATCCAACGGAATTTTAGCCATAGATAAAACCGAACACTAACAACTTAACAAACAAACCGAATAAAAGAATCGATAATCATTAAATTCCAAATACAAATATCATCAATCTTAAACTAAAATCATTCACTAAAATTTAACAGCTATGAAATCGAAAAAATTACTTTCTGCTCTTTTAACGGCGATAATCGCAGTTTCGGGTTTCCACACTGCTGCCGAAGTGATGTACATTGTCCCCAATGGTACGGGAAGCGGGTCTTCATGGGAAGACGGTGCCAATATTAGTGCGTTGGCAAAAAAAGCCGACGTAGAAGCATGGATCAAAGAGGGCAACTATACTATCGATGCCGGATTCTATTTAGGTCAAGGAGCCAAATTGTACGGCGGATTCAAGGGCAATGAAACCTCTTTCGACCAACGTGACAAAACCCTCAGACCGGTTCTTACCTCAAACTGCACAATGTTATCGGTAGGAGGTAACAGCACTTCCAGTACAGTCTATTTCGATGGGCTCGAATTTGCCAACTGCGACCTGCTTAGTGCCGGGAATCGCATAATCATCGAAGTATACGGTTCGGCTCAAATCAACAACTGTATCTTCCGCAACAACAAAGCTACCGAAACCGCCGGTATCTTAGCGTACAGCGGTTGCGACTTGACCATCTCCAACTGCCTGTTCACCGGTAACACCGTTTCGTCGAAATTCGGTATCTTGCGTAGTCAAGGCGATGTAACCATTTGCAACACAACCATCGTCAACAACGTAGGTTCGGGCGAATTCGACTGGAACCGTGTAGGCGGTATCTTTATCGAAAAAGGCAACGTACAATTCTACAACACCATTCTTTGGGGAAATACACCGGGTAATGTCCGCTGTGATGCAACTTCGGGAGCTTCGGTAGAATTCTCGAACACCGCTATCGGTCTTACCGAAAATGACAACGGGCGTAACACGTGGGGATACGACTACTTGATTAGCGAATCGCAAAAAGAGGGATCGGGAATCGTTGTTAACGACAACTGTATCAAACTATCGATGGACAACAACAACGACAACGGCGATGCCCAAGCTCCCCAATTTGTCGATCCCGAAAACGGTAATTTCCGCCTCTCTGCCACCTCTCCCCTGATCGCTGCCGGAGACGACCCTGCCGGTCTTTTGGGTTCGGCTTACGACTTAGACGGTAATCCCTGTATCGACGACGATCTTAACATCGATTTGGGTGCATATCAATACTCTGCAACAAGCAGCGCTATCAATATGGCCGGTTCTGAAAAAACAGAATTGGTATGCTTCCCCAACCCGGCTGTCGATATTCTCTATATTAATGCATCCGATGCATACCAAGCCGATGTTTATTCTATTACCGGTTCTTTGGTTCTCTCTTCGAATATCTTAGCCTCAGGACAAATCAATGTTCAAGATCTTGCTCCCGGTTTCTACCAAGTAGTCATCAAGACCCCGAACAAGACCCTGTCGACCTCTATCATTAAGAAATAACACTATCAATATATAAATGAGGGTGTATCAAAATTCAGGTACGCCCTCATTTATTAACCCCATAATATTATGAAAAGCAAGACTTTAATCCTATTCCTATGCTTTACAGCTTCTTTTATTTGTTACGGACAGGCGAATTTTTCAAACCCGTTCTTCGAAACAAATAAAGACATAATCACCGATGTAACCGAACAAGAAATAGCCCTCGGTAACGACATTGTCATTTTCGATACCATTCGCACACGGCCGCAAATCTATCTCTACGATAACGGCAATTCATATTTGGCTCAAAAACTCAGTGTCGTCCCGCCGCAAAGTTTCGCCCAATGGAAACCTTATTTGCAAAATCCCACGGCTACCTCCATTGTCATCTCTTGGAAGTCGGAGGTTGCCGGTACTCCGTCGGTCGACTACGGTACCGATTCTTTGGCTCTCTCACAAACGCAAAGCGGAACGTGCAACCTTATATCGGACAATACTGGCTCGATAAATTACAATATGGTTACGCTCGAAAACCTCACTCCCAATACAAAATATTACTACACTATCGACAACGACGAAACCATATACCACTTCCATACCCAGCCCGAAATAGGTTCGACCGAAAACCTGAGGATACTCGTACTCGGCGACCATCAAATTATTAACCGAAGCGGATATGAGTGGCTCACACAAGCAGCCAAAGCGACAATCGAAAAGAAATACGGACCTATGGAGGACCATATCGACCTGATCATAAACCCCGGCGATCAAGTAGACCGAGGCACGTGCAATTATTACGAACGTTGTCACTTCTATAAATCGTCTTATTTCTCGCCCTATATACCCATATCGACAACCATAGGGAATCACGAAATTTACGACGATCCCGATTATGCCCACTACAAAAGTTTCTTCGATTACGAAAATCTTTCCTACCAAAATATCGAGAGCGGCTCCGAACTCTATTATGCATTCCAGACAGGTCGCACGCTTCTTATCTTCTTATGCACCGAAGAGGCCTATGCAAACGACACCCAACTGAACTGGTTGAGCCAAATTGTCGACGCAGCCACTCTCGACCCCACAGTCGATTTTATCATCTCCATCGGCCATCGTCCCGCTTGCAGCGAAACCTATGTGACCGACTACTCTTCTTGGCTTAGAAACAAGGCCATGCCCATACTGGGAGCATCACCCAAACATATCCTCAACATTGCCGCCCATCACCACTATTATCAACGCGGACAACACCTCGACTATCCGTTCTACCACATCATATCGGGCGGAGCGTCTTGGGACCAAACATGGGGCGAATCGCCTACAAAAGAAGACAACGATTTAGTACAGAAGACATTAGACTATTGGACCTATCAGATTATAAACCTCAATCCCCAAACCAAAGAGATGGAGGTAGAAACCTATTCGATAGGAAACAAAAACCTTGTCCACAACAACATATTGGTAGATCGTTTCACAAGAAATTTATCGGACAACAGCCAACCTCAAAAACCCGAACTGGACGACATAAACACCCTTACGGAATTTCCTGCGGTCATTACCAGCTCGGCTTACCAGTCGACCACAGGCAACGACTTCAATAGCAGCCAATTCCAAATATCCCTCTCGCCCGATTTCACAACCACGGTATTAGACCGTACACTCCACTTCGAGAACCTTTTCGAAGATTCGGGGGCTCCGCTCTATCTTCCTATCGACACCCAAAAAGACAAATCGTGTTTCGAACTGCCGCTAAATGAAACCGACCTGAGCACCGGCCGATACTATGCCAGAGTACGATACAGAAACCAAAACCTCGTTTGGAGCGATTGGTCCGACACAAAAGAATTTATCGTTCTTTACGAAGACAAAAGTCCGTCTATCGACCTCGATTACAGTATGTACAGCGTTTCGGAGAAAATACGGGTAACTTATAAAAACGCTCCCGTAGGAACCGGTGCATGGATTGGCATATACAAACAAGATGTAAATCCCGGTGGCCCCATTGCCAGTACGAAATGGGCTTCGACCACCGGAGCCGACGGTTATATCGACTTCTCGAACACTCCGGTGGGAAAGTTCTATATGGTCCTTTTCGGCACCAGCGGATACGACATGATTACACCCAAAATCGAATTCGAAGTCATAGACGGGACAGTAGCCTCTATCGAAACAGATAAATCGGTATACAGCGAAAAAGAACCCATAACCGTTACTTACCAAAATGCCCCCGGAAATGACAAAGACTGGATTGGTATTTACCAACAAAGCGACACTCAAAAACCGGGGGTAGGAAGTTATGCCACCTCGGCATACCTTTACCTGCCTACCGGCTCGACCGAAGGAGAGATGACATTTGCCAACAGTGCGTTGGATAAGCTCAAAGAGGGATACTACTTTATAGGGCTTTTCTTAAAAGACGGATACAACGAGTGTGCACGCAGAGCGCATATTGTTGTCGGGGACGCACCGCAACTGGAAACGACCAAAAACACCTACGCCCAAGATGAGAATATAGAATTTCTCATGAACAAAATACCCCCGTTTCCCAAAGTATGGCTCTACATCACAAACAAGGAAAATTCCAATGTAAGCGAAAAGATAGCCATCAATACATCGGTTTCAAATAGTGTATTATTCCATAAACTCCCCGTCGGGTCATACATTGCCGAAATACGATTCGACGATTCTGAAAACGCAGCGTCCAACCCAATCGAATTCAACGTAGCCGTATTATCGGCAATAGAATCCGTTACAAAACCGGCATGGAATGTCTATCCCAATCCCGCCGAGAATCTCGTAAACATAACTTGCGACGAAGAAATAACAACGGTCGGAATCTACACCACATCGGGATTTTTTATCGGTGAACAAAATATCGTAAACAGACAGATAGATATGACAGCCCTCGAACCCGGCAGTTACCTGCTTTCCCTCAAAGGAGAAAATAGAAGCTATCAAATAGTCGTTCTGAAGAAATAACTATTTTATTCATTAGTAAACAGATATTCAAGGAAGTAGCCCATACACGAGCTACTTCTATTTTTTTACGGTAGACTATCTTAAAGATTATTATAATAGGTTATCTCATTTCTGCATATAGTTGCACAACTCGTATAAAATCTCTACTTTTGCCCTTAGCGATTTTTCTCTACACGATTGATTATGACTTCGAAACATACAGGAACCCATCAAGAACAACAAGTACAAAATTCATGCTCGATTTCTTTTGAAATTCCCTCCTGTTCATACGAAAAAGACAATCTGCACAACTCGTCCGAGGGATTTGCCATTATCCTATGTACACAAGGCAGTAAGACCTTGCAACTCAATTTTAAAGAGTATACACTCGAACCCGGAGGTATCATCTTTTTCTTCCCCGGCTCCCTTTGGAAACCTATAAAAACAAGCGACGATTTTCAAGCCCGTTATATTTCGATAAATATTACCCATCGAGAGCGGAAGGCCATCATCGACCTCGACACGGTATTTTCGTTAAGTGCATACATCTCACGAAATCCGCATTCTTCCCTGTCTCCCGAAGAAACTGCCGTTATATGCAACTACTTCGACCTCATGAAAAATCGCTACAACGCACACGCAAATATTCCCATCATGGAACATCTGTTAACAGCCCTACTTTTGGAGCTGAATCAAATATTTGCTGTACAGGCCAAACATAATCCCTCGAAAATATCGCGTCAGGAAGAGATCCTTTGGCAATTTCTTTTCCTGCTCAAACAGCATCATAAAGAGGAGCGAGCCGTTTGTTTTTATGCCGACAAGCTGTGCATTACACCTAAATACCTCTCCTCCGTAACCAAAATTTTGTGCGAAAAAACAGCTCACGACATCATCGCCGATTTTGTCACCCTCTCGGCAAAACGTCTATTGAAAACTACTACGCTATCGATTCAGGAAATATCGGAGGAGCTGAATTTCCCCAACCAGTCGTTCTTCGGTAAATTTTTTAAACAAAATACAGGGACATCGCCGTCCTCATATCGGGGAAAATAATCGTCTTATATAAAACAGATTTTCTAAACAAAACATAAAACGACATGAAGAACATCGTGCTACTATTATCGGCCGTTTCGTTACTGCCTGGAAGTGCTTTGGGTCAACAACCGCAAAACCGATTCGCCGAGATTACCGACCCTCAATTAATCGACATCAACAAACTGCCTCCTCACGCCTCGTTCATCTCTTATACCAGCGAAGCTGCCGCTCTCGCCAAAGAGGTAAACGAAGGGAGTTTTTATCTTTCCCTTAACGGGACATGGGATTTCCACTACACCGAAAACTTCGATGAACGGCCCCTTGACTTTATGAATCGGGATTTCGATACTCAGCATTGGAGCCATATCGAAGTCCCCGGGAACTGGGAAATGCAGGGGTTCGGTACCCCCATCTATGTAAACGTGGATTATGAATTTATCTCGCCCGGAGTTCCCCAATATCTGCAAAAAGCCAACCCGCCTATGGTACCCGAAAAGTGGAACCCCACCGGATCGTACCGACGCGATTTCGACCTCCCCGACACATGGAATGGAAAACAGATATTCTTTTGTGCCGAGGCTGTAAAAGGTGCGGCCTATTTCTACCTCAACGGCAACTTTATAGGAATGTCGAAGGCCGGGAAAGTTCCTGTAAAATTCGACATCACCTCACAAGTAAAGCCCGGTAAGAACACGCTGGCCGTGCAAATGCACCGCTTCTCGGACGCCAACTATTTCGAAGGTCAAGATTTTTGGCGCTTGACGGGATTCGAACGTGACGTCTACCTTTATGCCCAACCCAAAAGCCGCATTGTCGACTTCGAGGTACAAACCCCGCTCGATAACACCTTTAAAAACGGGCTCTTCGGGCTGGATGTCACCTTGCAAAACGACCGGGAAGCTACCCGCAAGCTGGCAGTTTCCTACCGATTGACCGACGACGACAATCGTGTCGTAGCACAAGGCGAGAAAACAATCACCCTCGAAGGGAACAGTTCGGGAAAACTCTCCTTTGCCCAAACCATCGAAGATATAAAACCCTGGACAGCCGAAACACCCAACCTGTACACGCTGCTCCTGTCGGCAATCGATAAAGATGGAACGGAGTGCGAATATATTCCCTCCCGCATAGGATTCCGCACCATAGAGATCAAAGATCGGCAACTCCTTGTAAACGGACAGCCTATTCTCATGAAAGGGGTCAACATTCACGAACACCACCCCATCACGGGCCACTATATTACAGAGGAGACCTTGCTCAAAGATTTCGAACTCCTGAAACAGTACAACGTAAATACGGTGCGTACCTGCCATTACCCGCAACAGAAAAGATTTTACGAACTGTGCGACGAATATGGCTTCTACGTTATCGACGAGGCCAACATAGAAACCCACGGTATGGGATACAACCTGCAAGTCGGTGGGACGCTCGGTAACAACCCGCTCTATCTGGCTGCGCATTTAGACCGCCTCGAAGATATGGTCGAACGCGACAAAAATCACCCTTCGGTCATCGTTTGGTCGCTGGGCAACGAAGCCGGCAACGGATACTGTTTCTACCAAACCTACTTGTGGCTGAAACAGCGCGACAAATCGCGTCCTGTACAATACGAACGTGCCGAACAGGAGTGGAATACCGATATTATATGCCCCATGTACACCTCGCCGAGCGGTATCGAAAAATATGCCTTGAATCCCAAATCGACCCGGCCGCTTATCCTCTGCGAATATGCCCATGCTATGGGCAACAGTTTGGGTAATTTCCAAGACTATTGGGACGTTATCGAAAAATACGACATCTTGCAAGGTGGCTGTATTTGGGATTGGGTAGACCAGGGCCTTGAAAAGACCAACGAAAAAGGCGAAAAATTTTGGGCATACGGCGGCGACTACGGCGAAACGGGAACCCCTTCTGATGGCGACTTCTGTATAAACGGTATCGTTTACCCCGATCGAACCATTAAACCGCAAACCATCGAAATGGGTAAAGTATATCAAAACATCAAATTCCGTAATTTCAATCCCGCCAACGGAACCATCGATATTCACAACCAATTCTTCTTCACCGACCTCGACAAATACGAATTCGTTTATACCGTAAAAGGGAACGGAAAGACCTTGAAATCGGGGAAATTCAATTTGTCGCTTGCCCCCTCTCAAACTCAAACCGTGAGCTTAAAAGGTGTGCCCTCCATGACCCAAGAGAATGTCGACTATCAAATAGAATTCGAAGCCCGGCAGAAAAAAGCCGAACCGTTCCTGCCACAGGGATATGTAATCGCCCGCGAGCAAATATCGGTAAAACCAGCCGTCAAATCATTGGCTGCGCCCAACCGGGGAACCATTGCACAAACCGACAAGGGCGACAGCTTACTGCTTGCGGGTAAAAATTTCGACATCACTTTCGATAAGAAAAGCGGATTGATGACTTCGTATCGCTACAAAGGCAACGAATATATTCTCGACGGATTCGGACCTCGACCCGCATTTTGGCGAGCTCCTACCGACAACGATTACGGCTACAACTCGCCCAAGCTACTGGCCGTTTGGAAAGAAGCATCGCAACAAACACCGGTTGCACAGTCGTTCACAGTCGACGAAAATACCGACAAGAGTATCCGCATAACCTGCCGATACAACTATCCGCAAACCGGAGGTCAATGGGACATAGCCTATACGATATTTGCCAATGGCGTGGTCAAAATCGATAACTCGTTCGAAGCTACCGATCCCAATGCGCCCATGATTCCCCGCATAGGACTGCGTATGCAACTGCCCGAAAACTTTACATCGCTCGAATATTACGGGCGAGGTCCGGGCGAAAACTACATCGACCGCCGCACCAGTTGCTTTATCGGCCGATACCAAACCTCCATTGCCGACCTTTACGAACCCTATGTACGGCCGCAAGAAAACAACCATCGCACCGACATAAGTTGGTTGGCTCTCGAAGGCGATAAAGCGACCCTACTAATTGTCGCCGACAGTCTGTTGGAATGTAACGTCTCGAACTATCCTCTCGAATCGCTCGACAGCGGCGACCGGCGAGACGACGGACGCCAACGTCCGGCAAATCCGCAACAACGGCACAACTGCGATCCCAAACCGGCTAACCTCGTAGACCTATTTATCGACTACCGCATGATGGGACTCGGCGGGGACAACTCGTGGGGTGCAAAGCCTCACCAAGTCTATCAAATAGACCCCAAAGCCGGTAAATACACCTACGGATTCAGTTTGATTCCCCTCGATAAAAATGGCAATATAGACAAAGCTATCAAACAATACTAAAAACTAAACTTTCCCTCCCGGTCATTAAGCCGGGAGGCTCTTTTAATTAAACGCCCCATGTATCGATTCTCAAAACTCCTGCTGCCTTTGTTCTTCCTCTTATCTGTCGCCTCGTGCAGTTTACTGAAAGAAATCACGTCCGACGATGTCACCCGAATGACTTCGGAGTGCTTCGACGAGCCCTCCGATATGGTCTTTTACTCGACCCTGTCGTTGCTGCAAGCCGAACGGTTTACCATCATTGAAGCCAACAAAGAGAGTGGTATCATACGAGGAATGCAACAGACCGAACGCACCGATGTGGAGTGGAACCTAAAAGCCTTCGGAACGGCTACCGAACGGGAATCGACCGAAGCCGTATTTCTTATCCTTCCTCTCTCGAAAGAGCGAACAGAGATAAAACTCTCGCTTTATCGAAACGAATTAACCGTATCCCGAAAAGACGAACATCTACAAAAACACGACTCGCGCTCCATGCTTTTGACCGAATCGACCTACAACACTTGGTTGAAAAAACTCAAAGCCGAAATAAAACGGAGAAAGCACCTCTTGTAAAAAGAGGCAAACTTGTTTCTAAACCCGGCTTGTACTATCTTTGCATGGCTCGCAAAAACAAGAAGAGACATGGGAAGTCCCGCCCCACAAACAAAACGCATCGACAGTATTGACCTATTCAAAGGAATAGCCATCGCCGTTATTGTTTGGAAACACACATACCACCCACAATGTTTCGACCTCATAAGCGTAAGTTCGCTTTTCTTTATTCTGTCGGGAACTTTTATCAAAGACGAACCCTTCGTTCCCTTTCTGAAAAAGAAAATCCAAACGATACTTATCCCATTCCTTTTTTTCTATCTGCTCTCGTTCGGCACACGTTTGGTTTTCCATTTGGCACAAAACCGCACCCTGCATGGATTTGCATGGGATAGTATCCTCGATATATTTACCATTTCGGACCATTGCAATTACCTGTCGGTGAATATTCCGTTATGGTTTCTCCTTTGCCTGTTCATCATGCAAATTCTCTTTTGGATTCTAAACAAAATCGTTCCTTCCCACAAATACCGTACAGGATGGTCCCTGCTTATCATCGGTGTTATTTACGCAGGCTACCCAGCCATCGAAAAATGGCATACTCCCTTTATGTTCAACATTGCCATCGAATGCCTTCCTTACCTGATCGTCGGGAACCTCTTCGGATTGAAAATCGCACACTATCTGTCGGTATCGACCTCTAAATATATTCTTGCTCCGGCAGCTTTCGTTCTGTTTATCGCCCTTCAATATCTTCGGGTTGACTTTGGCCTACTGATCTTTGTCGAATCTTTAACGATATTCACCGGCACACTGGCTTTGCTGGCCTGTTTCGAAGGGAACCGGTCGCCTATTTGCAACACAATCCGCACACTGGGTAAAGCTTCGCTTCTCATCATGGGTATACACGCGCTTATTTTAGCTCCCTTACAAACAATCGTCCATACACTATCAAAACTTCCACATCTGCTTACCGGCCTAATCTGTCTCATTCTCACCCTGTTTATCATCTACCTGCTTATACCGGTAGTCAACAAATATATTCCGTGGGCTGTGGGCAAGAAAAAATAAACATTTTCAAACTATAAAACCGTACGTCATAACGCACAGGGGGCGAATGGAAAATCATTCACCCCCTGTACTTTTATCGAAGAAACTTCCCGGCTTAATCTTTCGGTTGCAACAACCGGTTATACTCCTCATCGTTACGGATAATCTCCATCGCCTTTACAAACGATGCATTCTTGGGATTCATAATTTTGAAATATGCTGTCATATCGAACATATCCCGTGCGATAAGGGCTTTTACCTGTGCCCCTATCAACTCTTTCGATTTGAGATATTGCTCTTCATTATATTTCACCTTCTCGGCCTCGGCCTTTTGCAACAAATCGGCAAACATCTCGTCCGTAACCACAAAACCGGCATCGAACTGTTCTATATTCTTATATTTCGACATCAACTCTTTCCGGTGGTCGTCGAGATAATCGACCGGATACTGGTTCAACACCCCTTTCGCCAATAAGTCCCGATGGAAATCGGTATAAATTGTCGTATCCAACGGAATAAAAACGTCGGGCATGATACCTCCGCCGCCATATACCGTCCGCCCGTTGTTCAAGGTCTTGAATTGCAACGAATCGGGGAAATGAATACTGTCGGTATAAATAAGCTCCCCATGATTGAAACGGTCGAGCAATTCGCGCTCATAAGCCTCGTGCCCTTTATCATAAGGCTTTTGTATGCTTCGACCCGAAGGGGTATAATAACGGGCTATGGTCAACCGGATCATGGAACCGTCGGGGAAAGGAATAGGACGCTGAACAAGCCCCTTGCCAAACGTACGGCGGCCCACAATGATACCGCGGTCCCAATCCTGTACGGCACCCGAAAGAATCTCACTGGCCGAAGCCGAACTCTCATCGACCAGCAGCACCAGTTTCCCTTGCTGGAACAGCCCTTGTTTAGTGGCAAAAGCATCGTCGCGAGGCGACCGGCGGCCTTCGGTATAAACAATCGTCTGCCCATCGGACAAGAACTCGTCGGCCATAGCAATAGCACTGGTCAAAAATCCGCCGCCATTACCCTGCAAATCGACAATGAGGTTTTTCATGCCCTTCTTTTTCAGAGCTTTGACGGCATCGGAAAATTCTTTGTCGGTATTCATGGCAAACCGGCTTACCCGTATATACCCGGTCTCCTTATCGACCATATAAGAGGCATCGATACTGTAAATGGGAATATTATCGCGCACGATTCTAAACTCGATAGGCTCCGCCACTCCCTTGCGCAAAACCGTCACCCGCACAACGGTTCCGGCTTTGCCGCGCAGCCGTTTCATAATGTCGGTATTTTTCATCTTCACTCCGGCAATGGTGGTATCGTTGACCGATATGATACGGTCGCCCGCCTGTATTCCCACCTTCTCCGAGGGACCACCCACAATGGTCTGTATCACATAGAGCGTATCTTTGTTCATGTTGAACTGAATACCTATCCCGCTGAAATTCCCCTGCAACGGTTCGTTCATCTCTTTGGTCTCTTCGGCCGTCGTATAGGTAGAATGGGGGTCGAGTTGTTCGAGCATTCCCCGTATGGCATCTTCGACCAGTTTCCCCTCATCGACCTCATCGACATAGAGGTTTGTAATGGCAAAATCGGCCAGGCTCAATTTGCGCATTCCTTCGCTTTGCCCCTGTGCCCACATGGCTCCTGTCACCAACGATAACAGAAGTATGGCAAAAAACAATCTTTTTTTCATCTATTTAAAATTATACTAATTTCAACCCTTCGGGAATAAAATCCTCGACGCTATGGCCAAACCGCAACAACTCCCTCACGATTGTGGAACTGATATGGGTCAGCTCGGGTTCGGTAAACAAAATAATCGTCTCTACCCCCGACAGGTTCCTGTTTACATCGGCAATGGTTTTCTCATATTCAAAATCGTTGATCGAACGAATGCCCCGCAGAATAAAGCGGGCATTCCATTGCCGCGCCAAATCGATGGTAAGCCCGTCGTATGCAACGACCCGAATGCGGGAGTTGTCGCGAAACAAATCTTTCAACATTTCCAACCGCTGTTCCACTGTAAAATAGGTACGCTTCGAATCGTTGATACCTATGGCAATCACGATTTCGTCGAGCAGTTCGAGCCCCCTGTTTACAATCGACATATGTCCCCGAGTAAAGGGATCGAACGTCCCCGGGAACACGGCTATTCTTTTAGACGAGATTGGTGTCATCTTCTATAACCAAATTTTGTATAATAAAGTTTTGCCTTTCCATGGTGTTCTTGCCCATATAAAATTCGAGCAAATCTTTCACCAAATCTTCTTTCCGCAACGAAACCCGGTCGAGACGCATATCGGGCCCGATAAATTGCTTGAACTCCTCCGGCGAAATTTCGCCCAACCCTTTGAACCGGGTTACTTCGGGATTTGCTCCACATTTTTTCACGGCGGTAATACGCTCCTCATCGGTATAACAATAATAGGTCTCTTTCTTGTTCCGCACACGGAACAACGGGGTTTGCAATATATAAACGTGACCTTTTTTAATCAGGTCGGGGAAGAATTGCAAAAGGAAAGTAATCATCAACAAACGAATGTGCATACCATCTACATCGGCATCGGTAGCGATAATTACCTTGTTGTAACGCAGGCCCTCGATTCCCTCTTCGATATTGAGTGCAGCTTGCAGCAGATTAAATTCCTCGTTTTCATAAACCACTTTTTGGGTAAGCCCATAGGTATTCAGCGGCTTACCTCGCAACGAAAATACAGCTTGCGTCTCTACGTTGCGAATCTTTGTAATCGACCCGCTCGCCGAGTCGCCCTCGGTAATGAATATGCAACTCTCCTCTTGCCGGTCGCCCTTAGTGTCGTTGTAGTGAATACGGCAATCGCGCAATTTGCGGTTGTTCAGATTGGCTTTCTTAGCTCGCTCGCGAGCCAATTTCGTTACACCGGCAATCGCCTTTCGCTCCTTCTCCGAAGCCAATATTTTTTTCAACATTACCTCGGCTATATCGCCATGCTTGTGCAGATAGTTATCCAGCTCCTTCTTCATGAAATCGCCGATGAACTTAGCAATCGTAGGTCCGTCGGGACCCACATCTTTCGAGCCGAGTTTGGTTTTGGTCTGCGACTCGAACACCGGTTCTTCCACCTTGATACTGATGGCAGCCACCATACCGTTACGAATATCGGTATACTCGAAGTTTTTATTGTAAAATTCTTTGATGGTACGGCTGGCAGCCTCGCGAAATGCCGAAAGATGGGTACCGCCCTGTGTCGTATGCTGCCCGTTCACAAACGAATAATACTCCTCGCCATATTGATTGCCATGCGTGATAACCACCTCTATGTCCGAACCGATGAGGTGAATAATGGGGTACAACGGCTCGGTAGTCATATAGTCGTTCAACAAATCGACCAACCCGTTGCGCGAATGAAATTTACGGCCATTCAGCAAAATAGTCAGCCCCGTGTTCAGGAATACATAATTTTTGAGCAGCGGCTCGATAAACTCCTCGCGATAGGCATAATTCTTGAAAATAGTCTCATCGGGAGCAAACTGTACCAATGTGCCATTCGGTTCGTCGGTAGGGAGCAACCCACTCTCCGAAACCACATTGCCGCAAGCATAGCTCACCGAACTGCACATTCCGTCGCGATACGACTGTATGAAAAAACTCGACGACAAGGCATTGACGGCCTTGATACCCACACCGTTCAACCCTACCGACTTTTTAAATGCTTTCGAGTCGTACTTACCGCCGGTATTCATCTTGGACGAGACATCTTTCACCTTGTCGAGAGGAATGCCCCGCCCGTAGTCTCGCACCGAAACTATTTCGCTCGAAATCTCCACGACAATTTGCTTGCCGAATCCCATCATGTGTTCGTCGAGCGCATTGTCGAGAACCTCTTTCAGCAACACATAAATGCCATCATCGGCGTGTGACCCGTCGCCCAATTTCCCGATATACATACCGGGACGACGACGAATATGTTCTTTCCAATCGAGAGTTTTAATGGCATCCGAACCATACTCAAACTCAATATTTGCACTTATATTTTCTTCCATAAATTTCTATCTTACCGATACAGCCATTACCATTCGACTATCTCCGGGCTATGGCCAACAGAGGTGCTGGCAATCGGCTATCGGTCGAAATACAAAGATAACGTTAAAAAAAAGAATATCACCCATTTTACCCCGTTTTTAAGAAATAAAAAGAGCTCGTGCGAGGCGAAAAAGCCTTATTGCACGAGCTTCGATATGGTTTTCGGGGGAATTGTTTTATTCCACCAAAGCAAAATCGAGTTGTTTCCGCTCCAAATTGGCACGAGCCACCTTAATGCGAATAGGATCGCCCAACCGGTATATGCGATGTTTGCGACGCCCCATCAGACAGTAGTTCTTTTCGTCGAACTCGTAGTAATCGTCTTCGAGATCGCGTATCGGCACAAGACCCTCGCATTTGTTTTCGTTGATTTCGACATACAATCCCCACTCGGTGATACCCGAAATAACGCCATCGTACTCCTCGCCCAAACGCTCGCCCATAAACTCTACCTGTTTATACTTGATCGAAGCACGTTCGGCATTGGCGGCAAGCTGTTCCATATCCGACGAATGTTTGCAATCATCTTCGAGTGCCTGCGCATTCACACTGCGGCCGCCGGCCATGTAACGTTCCAACAAGCGATGCACCATCAAGTCGGGATAACGCCGTATGGGAGAGGTAAAATGGGTATAGTAATCGAACGACAAACCATAATGGCCTATGTTTACAGTGGTATAAATGGCTTTGGCCATAGCCCGTATCGCTACCGTCTCCACCAAATTCTCCTCGGGACGCCCTTGAACTTTGGCCAACAAACTGTTTATGCCTTTCGACAAATCGGACTTGCTGCCCTCGGTCTTGATTTTGTAACCAAACCGGGTAATAAACGCGGCAAACAACGACATCTTGTCGGGGTCGGGCAAATCGTGCACCCGATACACAAAGGCTTTGGGCTTGTTTTTTCCCTGAGGTTTACCCACAAACTCGGCGATTGTACGGTTGGCCAGCAACATAAACTCCTCGATCAATTTATTTGCCTCTTTCGACACTTTGAAATAGACACCCAACGGTTTGCCATTCTCATCTATATCAAACTTGACTTCGTGCCGATCGAAATTAATCGAGCCATTGTCGAACCTGCGTTTTCTCAATTTCTGAGCCAAATCGTTCAACCTCAAAATTTCCTCTTTGTAATCCCCTTCGCCCGTCTCGATTACCTCCTGAGCCTCTTCATAGGTAAACCGACGGTCGGAACGAATGACGGTGCGGGCAACGTGCGATTTTTGCACCTCGGCATTTTCATTCAATTCAAAAATACACGAGAATGCGAGTTTATCCTCATTGGGATGCAACGAGCACACATCGTTGCACAAACGTTCGGGCAACATAGGAATTACACGATCGACCAAATAGACCGAGGTGGCACGGCTTTTTGCCTCCTTGTCGATAATACTGCCCGGCTTCACATAATAACTTACATCGGCAATATGCACGCCTACCTCCCAATGTCCGTTGGGAAGTTGACGAATCGATAGCGCATCGTCAAAGTCTTTGGCATCTTTGGGGTCGATGGTAAAAGTCGTCACATTTCTGAAATCTTCCCGGGCAGCAATCTCCTCAGGAGTAATCACATCGGGGATTTTATTTGCCGCCTTCTCCACCGATTCGGGATAACGATAGGGTAATCCAAACTCGGCTAATATGGCATGAATCTCGGTATTGTTTTCCCCCGCAGGGCCCAATATGTCTACCACTTCGCCGTATGGATTACGGGCACGGTCGGGCCATTCGGTAATGCGGACTACCGCCTTATCGCCTGTCTTACCGCCTTTGAGTGCATTCTTCGGGATAAATATATCGTTAGCCAGCACTTTATTGTCGGTCAAAAGGAACGCAAAATGTTTCTGCACTTCGAGCGTACCCACAAAAGTTTGCGGATTCTTCTCGATAATCTCGACAACCTCGCCTTCCGAATCATGACCTTTGCGTTTGGCATAAACCAGCACACGCACCCGGTCGCCATCCATCGCGTGCATCGAATTGCGTTCGGCAATGAAAATCGACTCTTTCTCGTCGGTAATCACATGATTCTTGCCATTGACACGACGTTCAAAACGGCCTACGACCTCGGTGCCCCGGCTATTGGCCTTATATTTGCCGGGCGAGACTTCGATCAAAAAATTCTGCTCGGCCATACCTTCGAGCAACTGGAACACCATCTGCTTTTGGGGGGTAGTAGTAGCTCCAACCCCATGCGCAACTTGTTTATAATTAAACGACCTTTTTCGATCGCGATTGAAGAACTCGACCATCAATGCCAACAAATCATCTTTCTTGACACGTGTTGAAGCTTTTTTCTTCGTCTGTTTCATAATATTGGGGTTTTAACTTTTACTGTATACAAAGATAGTATAATCCACAACAGAAACAAATATATTCGGTACCATCAAAAGCCTTTCAATTTTGTTATTTAACAAAAGAAGCCTTATTTTACAAATAATTCGAACGGAATCAAAAATATACAAACTATTCAAGAAAAAATTACCATTTCGGGAACCCACTAAAAATGATTATTTTTGCTTATAACCTAAAACTACGATAAATGACCGCCATACTCGACATCGGGAAACATTTGCCAATAACGAATCCCACTTGGATATTCTTCCTGGTTCTCTGCATTATCCTATTTGCGCCCATATTGCTGAATAAACTGAAAATTCCGCATCTCATCGGCATGATTTTAGCGGGAATCCTCATCGGAGAACATGGATTCGATATCTTGGCTCGTGACAGCAGTTTTACCCTGTTCGGACAAGTAGGCCTCTACTACATCATGTTCTTGGCGGGATTGGAAATGAATATGGAGGATTTTCGGGCAATCCGGTGGAAAGCCATCGTATTCGGTATTCTTGCCTTTATCATACCTCTCGTATTCGGTTTTTTCAGCAACATATTCATACTGAAATACGGTATCGTCTCCTCCATTCTGCTGGCGAGTATGTACGCCTCGCATACACTCATTTCCTATCCCATCGTTATCCGATACGGAGTTGCCCGGCACCGATGTGTCAGCATAGCCGTAGGGGCAACCGCTATTACCGATAGCCTCACCCTGTTGGTTCTCGCTATCATCGGCAGCCTTTACAAAAGCGAAAATATAGGCAACTGGTCTTGGGTGGAACTCATTCTCAGAGTCACTCTGATGGGCCTTTTCATTATCTATACCTTTCCCCGTATCGGACGTTGGTTCTTACGCAAATACGAAGACGGCATTGTCCAATTCATTTTTATTTTGGCTATGGTATTCCTTGCCGCCGGTTTAATGGAGTTGGTAGGTATGGAAGGTATCCTCGGTGCATTCTTTGCCGGGTTGGTCCTCAACCGACTTATTCCTTATGTCTCCTCCCTCAGGAACTATCTCGAATTCGTAGGCAATGCCTTATTTATACCCTACTTTCTTATTGGCGTAGGTATGCTCATCGATTTACGTGTATTCTTTGGGCATATCGAATCGTTGAAAGTGGCAGCAGTCATGACCTTCATGGCTCTAAGTACCAAATGGATAGCCGCATGGACTACCCAAAAAATATACCGAATGAAAAAAATCGAACGTCAACTGATGTTCGGGTTAAGCAATGCGCAAGCGGCTGCCACGCTCGCCGCCGTTTTGGTCGGATATAATATATTTTTGCCCGACGGCAGCCGGCTATTGAACGAAGATGTCCTCAACGGTACAATCATTCTCATCCTTATCACTTGTTTAATCAGTTCCATAGCCACCGATATTGCCGCTCGAAAAATGGCTCTGAGCGAACTCCCGCCCGAAAACTCACCGTCGAAAGCCGATAATGAGAAAATATTGATTTCATTCAGCAATCAAAAGAATGTCAAAAACCTCATCTATTTGGCTCTACTGACAAGAAATCCCAAAAAGAATCAAGGAATGATAGGATTGCACGTCCTTTACGACAATTGCAGCGAAGCCGAGCGGGAACAAGGGAAAAAGTTATTGATACAGGCACAAGAAATTGCGGCAAAAGCCGACATATCATTACAAACCCAAAACCGATTGGCAACCAACCTGTCCAACGGGATACTGCACACGGCGAAAGAAAACGACATATCTGAAATTATCGTCGGCCTGCACATACGGGCTACACAAGACGAATCGTTCTTCGGGCCCGTACTGCTCAACCTTCTCAACAAAATGGACCGGCAAATCATGATACTACACGCGGTTACTCCCATCAACCGGATACACAATATCCATGTTGCTATTCCGCAAAACGCCGAATACGAAGCCGGGTTCTCCCGCTGGATAGAGCGTATCGCCCGAATAGGCGAGAATACCGGCTCCCGGATCTTCTGGCACGGTCATCGCCAAACACTCTCCTTAATACAAGCCTACCTCCTTCGTTACCACACCAACATTTTGTGGGAAATGCAAGAGACCGACGGAGGAAACGAGTTGAAACGCCTATCGGCCACTCTGGGGCAAAACGACCTTATGGTCATTATCATGGCTCGGCACGGATCCGTTTCATTCCGCCCCTCGTTCGAACACATTCCCCATCAAATCAATGCATACTACACCGAGAAAAACTTCATATTATTGTTCCCCGACAGTTATGCACGGACTACTTCCGAAATTACATTCGTCGAGTTGCAAAATACTCCCGGAAACTACGAAAAGAAAAAACATTGGTTCGATTTCCTACAAAGGAAAAAGAGGTAGAAATAGCCTCCGCGATCGGCAAGAGGGCTTAATATTAGAAAAGCATTAATACCCCAAAACCCATACCTAAATACAGGAACATCGTAATCAACGACCAAGCAAAACGCGCCTTGACAAATGGTTCGCCTGTTGTACGGCACCGACCGGGATAACGCAACACCCCGGCCATAGGTGCGACGAAACAAACAGCCATGAAGATTTGCAACCACGTTTGGTCGAAATAGACACCAACCAAAAACAGCACAAATATAAAAAAGGCTATCAACTCCATGTAGCCGAGGCTATTCAATGCTTTCCGTTCCATAATGTCTCTTAGTGTGGCAAGGCAAAGTTCACATCGGTTGCTCCCCCTGCCCAATCGTTTTTTTTACACGTCCTATTAAACAGCGTCAGCCCGATAAAACACCGGGCTGACTTGTATCATAACTTCATTAATTAAGCATCGATATTGGCATACGTGGCATTCGCTTCGATAAACTCGCGACGCGGACCCACGTCCTCGCCCATCAACATCGAGAATACGCGGTCGGCCTCGGCCGCATTGTCGATAGTCACCTGTTTAAGGATACGATTTTCGGGGTCCATAGTTGTCTCCCACAACTGGTGGGGATTCATTTCACCCAAACCTTTGTAGCGTTGCGTCTCCATCAATTGCTCGTTACCTTCGCAATACTTCACACAGAATTGGTCTTTCTGTTGATCGGTCCAGCAGTACTCCTCGGCCTTACCTCGTTTGCTCTTGCACTTATACAACGGCGGAGTAGCCAGATAGACATACCCTTGCTCCAACAGCGGCCGCATACGACGGAAGAAGAAAGTCAACAACAAGGTGGCAATGTGGGCTCCATCGACATCGGCATCGGTCATGATGATAATCTTGTGATAGCGCAGTTTCTCAATATTGGCCTCCTTCGAATCTTCCTCGGTCCCAATAGTAACGCCCAAAGCCTTGAACATATTGCTTATTTCTTGGCTCTCAAAGACCTTATGGTCCATTGCCTTTTCCACATTCAGTATCTTACCCCGCAAAGGCAAAATGGCTTGGAACATACGGTCGCGACCCTGTTTTGCCGAACCACCGGCCGAATCGCCCTCGACAAGGAATATCTCGCACTCCTCAGGATTACGCGACGAACAGTCGGCCAATTTACCGGGTAAACCACCTCCCGAAAGCGGAGACTTGCGCTGAACCAATTCGCGAGCTTTACGAGCGGCATGACGAGCCGTTGCGGCAATAATCACCTTCTCGACTATGGCTTTGGCCTGAGCCGGGTGCTCTTCGAGGTAATTTGCCAAAGCCTCGCTCACAGCTGTATCGACAGCACCTATTACCTCGCTGTTACCCAACTTGGTTTTGGTCTGCCCCTCGAATTGAGGCTCCATCACCTTCACCGAAATAACAGCGGTAAGACCCTCGCGGAAGTCATCGCTACTGATTTCCACCTTCACCTTTTCGAGCATTTTGGAATCCTCGGCATATTTTTTCAGCGTGCGGGTCAACCCCCGGCGGAAACCGGTCAAGTGCGTACCCCCCTCGATGGTATTGATATTGTTTACATAGGAATAAACATTCTCGTTATATGTCGTATTATAGGTCATCGCCACCTCCACAGGTACACCCTGACGTTCGGTAGAAATGTGAATGACATCTTCGATAAGATGTTCTTTGCTCGAATCGATGTAACGCACAAACTCTTTCAATCCCTCTTTCGAGAAAAACACCTCCTTGCGATATTCGCCAGCTTCATTAACCACACGTTTATCGGTCAAAGTAAGCGTAATACCGGCATTCAAATAGGCCAAGTCGCGCAAACGATTCGCCAAAATATTATAATCGTAAACTGTCGTCGTGAAAATAGAACCGTCGGGACGGAAAATAATGGTCGTTCCCGTTTCGTCCGTTTCGCCTATTACCTCTACATCGTGCAACGGTTTACCGCAAGCGAACTCCTGCATATAGATCTTACCGTTTCGACGAATCTCGGCTCGCAAATAGGTCGAAAGTGCATTCACACACGAAACACCTACACCATGCAGACCACCCGACACCTTGTAAGAGCCTTTGTCAAACTTACCGCCGGCGTGCAATACGGTCAACACCACTTCGAGGGCCGACTTATGCTCTTTCTCGTGCATATCTACTGGAATACCTCGACCATTATCGACTACCTTAATGGAATTATCTTCGTTGATATACACTTCGATATGTGTGGCATAGCCCGCAAGAGCTTCGTCGATGGAGTTATCGACCACCTCATAAACCAAATGATGCAACCCTTTCACACTAATGTCGCCAATGTACATGGCAGGACGTTTGCGAACGGCTTCAAGACCTTCGAGTACCTGAATACTATCGGCTGAATAACTTTTGTTTTCTGTTTCTTCTGACATATTTATCTGAATCTTTT
The DNA here is from genome assembly GCA_019114445.1 of Candidatus Barnesiella excrementigallinarum. GTDB lineage: Bacteria > Bacteroidota > Bacteroidia > Bacteroidales > Barnesiellaceae > Barnesiella > Barnesiella excrementigallinarum. The sequence continues at coordinate 123,215 of DXFL01000011.1, read as the reverse complement.
TTTTATTTTACAAGTGTTTCCTCTTCCCGGCTTATACCCAGATTATCAACGGATAACACTTTTAAGCCGAACCAATCGGCCGATTTTTCACCAACAAACAAAAATACAAAAAAAAGTTGGAATGACGAAATATCGAAACAAGAAATAACACTCCCGGACAACCCTACCCCGATTAAAAATTTTCACCCCGCACCAACACGGCGTTTTCCCGTTTTATGAGGTTCAAAACAGAAAAAGTGCGGCAGAATATCTGTCGCACTTTTCAAGTAGCCCATAGGAGAATCGAACTCCTCTTTCAAGAATGAAAATCTTGCGTCCTAGCCGATAGACGAATGGGCCATACCTATCACTCGGCGAGAAAAAAGTCCCGACCGATTTTAACCTCTACGAAATTACAGTTTGTTGACGTGTAAAGCCAGTTTCGATTTCAAGTTAGCGGCTTTGTTTTTGTGAATTACATTCTTTTTAGCCAACTTATCCAACATCGAACTTACTTTTACATACAAAGCTGCGGCTTCTTCTTTCACAGTAGTAGCACGCAATTTACGAACGGCGTTACGAGCTGTTTTTGCATAGTAACGGTTGCGCAAATTTCTCACTTGTGTTTGTCTAATTCTTTTTTCCGACGATTTATGATTTGCCATCTCAATAGTCTCCTAATAATTTTATTTTATATTGGTAGCCCATAGGAGAATCGAACTCCTCTTTCAAGAATGAAAATCTTGCGTCCTAGCCGATAGACGAATGGGCCCTTGATAAAAATGCGCCTTAGATATAGAAAGTAAGGCGCCATCTCCAAATGCGAGTGCAAATATAGAGCTGTTTTTTGAATTGGCAAAATTTTTCCCTAAAAATCTTTCATTTACCGCTTATGAAAGGGAAAGAAGAGGCTCAAACGGGGCATCGATGTTTTTTAATCCTCGTCCTTTGAACAAAAAAAGTTATTTTTGTACCAAATTATTGCGGGAATGCTCGAAAAAACTTTGGGAATCGTACTACACATTATTCCCTACAACGACAAGATTGCCGTAGCACACCTTTATACCGAAAGGTATGGCCGTGCCTCTTATCTGTTCCCGCAGGGAACGGGGAAAAAAGCGCGTATGTTCCGCTCTTTATTCATGCCCTTTTCGATTTTAGAGCTCGACATAGACCATCGCAACAGCCGGGAACTGCAAAAGATTGTCGAAGCCCACACCGTAATGCCGCTTCAAAACATCTATGCCGACCCGGTAAAGAATGCCGAAGCTCTTTTCCTTTCGGAGGTTCTATGTCAAACCATCAAAGAACCCGAGGCCAACACCCCGCTCTTTGCCTTTATTGCCCGCTCTATTCAAATACTCAATCTCATGGAGGAAGGCAAAGCCAACTTCCACCTCTGCTTCCTGTTGCAGTTGTGCAATTTTCTCGGATTCAGCCCCAATATGGAGAGTTATCGCCCCGGATATTTCTTCGATATGCTGAACGGCATCTTCTCTTCGACCCGGCCTGCACACAGTTACACCCTCGATACCCGGGAATCGGAGGTGTTTGCCCGGCTCACCCGTATGGATTTCAACAATCTGGGATATTTCCGATTCAACCGCGGAGAACGAAATGCCATTCTCGACCGCATACTCGCTTACTACCGGCTACACCAGCCCGGCATCGACGAATTAAAATCGCCCGAAATCTTGCGGGCCATCTTCGACTAATATCCCGCAAAGGTTGACGGATACAATTTTTTATACTACTTTTGTCGACTGAATCGCCCTTGTAGTTCAATGGATAGAACGGAAGTTTCCTAAACTTTAAATCCGAGTTCGATTCTCGGCGGGGGTACAAAAAAAGGAATCCGAAATTCGGATTCCTTTTTTTGTTATCTCAAACGCCTGCGTTATTTGGCAGCGGCAGCCTCTTTGGCAGCTTTCTTGGCAATGCTGCGGCGTTGGATTTCGTAAGCGATAGGCGTAGCCACGAACAAGGTCGAGAACGTACCGATGATTACACCGAACAACATGGCGAATGCAAAGCTGCGAACCGACTCGGCACCCAGCAAGAGGATACACAACAACACGATAATCGTACTTTGTCCCGTATTGATTGTACGAGGCAGCGTACTGTTCAACGCACTATTGATCGACGTCATCAAGTCTCGCTTGGGATAGAGGGTCTTCTCTTCACGGATACGGTCGAAGATCACCACCGTATCGTTCACCGAATAACCGATAACCGTCAATACCGCAGCTACAAAATTCTGGTCGATTTCCATCGAGAAGGGCAGAACGCCATACAGCAACGAATACAAGCCCACAACCGAGAATGTGGTGAAGGCTACCGAAGCCAGCGTACCCACACTGAACGCAATGTTGCGGAATCGGAACAAGATATACAAGGCCATCGCAATCAACGAGAAGAGCACAGCCCAGTATGCACCTACTTTAATATCGTCGGCGATAGTAGGTCCTACTTTCTGGCGGCTTTGAATCATATTGCTGCTAAATTCCTCCAACGAAACGCCGTCCAAAAGACTTTGCATGCCGTCGTAAAGTTTCTTTTCTATTTCTTTGTCAACGCCTTCGCCCGTATCGTCGATGCGGTAGTTGGTAGAGATACGCACTTGATTGCTGCTCGTGATGGTGATTACCGACAACGAGCTTCCTTCGAACGAGGGCTCGAGCATGTTCTCGATTTCAAGCGGGCTTACCGGTTGCTCGAAGCGAACCACAAAATTACGGCCTCCCGAGAAATCGATACCTTGATTCATTCCACGCGTGAAGAACGAAACAACAAACACGGCAACGATAGCCAAAATGCAGATATAACCTATCTTGCGCAAGCCCACGAAATTGATGTGAGTATCGGTGAGGAAGTTACGCGAGATGGGCGTGGTGAAAGTCATGTTGTTGAACTTTCCTCGATTCAAGCCGGCCTCGAAAATGAGACGGGTAATAAAGATAGCCGTAAAGAACGAGGTGGCGATACCGATAATCAAGGTCGTGGCGAAGCCCAAGATGGGACCCGTACCGTAGATCAGCAGAATCACACCCGTGATGATAGAAGTCAAGTTCGAGTCGAAGATTGCCGAGAAAGCGTTCTTATAACCATCGGCAACCGCCGACTTCATGCTCTTACCGGCGCGCAACTCTTCTTTGGTACGCTCGAAGATAAGCACGTTGGCATCGACCGCCATGGCCAAGGACAACACGATACCGGCAATACCCGAGAGGGTGAGCACAGCTTGCAACGACGCCAAAATACCCATCGTGAAGAACAAGTTGCAGAGCACCCCGAAGCTGGCGACAAGTCCCGGAGTCCAGCCATACATGATAATCAAATAGGCCATCAACAACACCAAAGCCACCAAGAACGAAACCAATCCGTTTTGGATAGCTTCTTGTCCCAGCGAAGGACCGATAATATCTTCCTGAACAATCGTCACGGCAGCGGCCATCTTACCCGAGTTCAACACGTTGGCCAAGTCCTTGGCCTCTTCGGGCGAGAAATTGCCGGAGATTTCGGAGCTACCGCCCGAAATAGCGGAGTTTACATTGGGGAACGAATATACTTGGTTGTCCAGCACGATAGCGATAGCGTTGCCGATGTTGTCGCGGGTCAGTTTCTCCCATGTCTTGGCACCCTCGGCATTCATGGTCATGCTTACCACCGAGCCTTTCAGTTTATCAAAATCGTCACGGGCGTCGGTAATCACGTCGCCACCCAACGGTGCTTTGCCTCCTTTACCAGCTTTCAAGGCAACCAGCTCATACATAGTCCCTTTCTCATCGATAGCCTTCACCGTCCAGCGAAGAATCAAGTCGCTGGGCAGAATATCTCGGGCAATTTTGCTTGCCAACATCGCATTCACGGCAGCCGTATCGTTTTTGTGAACGATACCGATTACCGGCGAGCCGGCATAGCTTTGCGAATAATTCAGCAACGAAAGCAACGGATTTTGTTTACGGAAGAGCGCCAAAGCCTCGGCTTCGGTAGACTCTTGTTGTAATTTTTCTTTCAACGCCAAAGCCGCACTGTCGGCAGCCACAGTAGCGGTATCGGCGGTAGCTTCGGCAACCACGGGAGCCTCTTCCTTGGGTTGAGCCTCCTCTTCCTGTGCGGCATTGGCGGCAGCGATAGCGTTGTTCACGGCTTCGAGTTTCGCGGCGAGTTGTTCCAATTTGTAGGTTTCCCAAAATTCGAGGTTCGCACTACCTTGCAACAATTTTCTCACACGCTCGGGCTCTTTGATACCCGGCAACTCCACCGAAATGAGGCCGTCTTTCTCCAGCTTCTGAATATTGGGAGCAACCACACCGAAGCGATCGATACGCGTGCGCAACACGTTGTACGAGTTGTCTACCGCGCTATTCAGCTCATTGCGCAGAACAGAGATTACCTCTTCGTTGGTCGAGCGAGGAGTTATCTTCTCTTTCAATTGGAAAGTACTGAATATAGCCGACAGCCGCACATTGGGATCGATCTTGCGATACTCGTCGTAGAACGACATGATAAAGTCGTTGTTACCGGATTGTGCAGCCTGTGCGGCAGCGATAGCCGCATTGAAATTGGGGTCGGGGTTATTGTTCGACAACGATTTGAGCACGTCGGCCACCGAGATTTGCAGCGTTACGTTCATACCGCCTTTCAAGTCGAGACCCAAACCAATTTCCATTTCACGGCATTGCTGATATGTGTAATACCACCAATACACCTTTTCCGTAGAGATAGAGTCGATATAATGTTTATACTTCGCCTCATCACCGGCAGCATACTCTTTCGCCTTATTGTTGTAAATAGCCGTTACAACCGAAAACGAAATGTAAAACAAGCAGATAAGCGTAAGCAAAACCGCAATGACTCTAATAAATCCTTTGTTTTGCATGTGATTATTACTTTATTTTTTTGTTTTTAATTGAATTTCGTATTTTTATCAAGGTGCAAAGATATATTATTTTTTCACAGAAGCCCAAAATTATTCGATTTATTTATTATTAGCAGGTTTTTAGAGCTATAACAGGTATACAAGAAAACTATCTGCTTTTTTGTTATATCTTTGCATGGTAGTGTACCGAAAAACTTATGTTAGGGATAGGCAATCGAGAATCGCCTGTAACCGGAGTTTATGTTGCTTGTTCACCCAACAAGGGGCGTCTACGACCGAACAAATCGGCTAAAATTGGTTTCTATCGGTGTTTGCACTATCTTTATACCCGAAATTATGGAACAATGAAATTGAAACGACCTCTTTCTTCCACAACGGTTTACCGGATAATGGCCGCCTTTGTATGGGCGCTGTCGATATACTCCTGTGCCAATATGTCGCGGCCCGGCGGCGGCCCCCGCGACGAAACACCGCCTGTTTTCATCAAAGGCACACCGGCTCCGGGAGCCTTAAACGTATCAAAACAAAAAATAGAAATCGAATTCGACGAAATCATTCAGGTCGAAAATCCGTCCGAAAAAGTCGTTGTCTCTCCTCCGCAAAAGGATATGCCCGAAATACGGACCTCGGGACGAAAGATCACTGTCCTGCTCAAAGACTCGCTATTGCCCAATACGACCTATACCATCGATTTTTCCAATGCCATTGTCGACAACAACGAGAAAAATCCCCTATACAGCTTTGCCTACTCGTTCTCGACCGGAGAGAAAATCGATTCGCTACAAGTTTCGGGCATATTGCTCAACGCTCGCGATTTGGAGCCCGTAACCGGTATGCTGGTGGGATTACACAGCAACCTCGACGACACGGCGTTCCAAAAATTACCGCTGGAACGCATTGCCAGTTCCGACGAATATGGGCACTTTACGATACGAAATATCACCCCCGGCAAATACCGGCTCTTTGCCCTTAAAGACCTCAATCGCGACTATTGCTTCGACAACCCGTCGGAAGAGATTGCCTTTTTCGACTCCATCATTGTCCCCTCTGCCGATGTCAAACTGCACGTCGATACCCTTTGGACCGACAGTGTTACCATCGACACCATTGTCGAATACAACCACACCCACTTTTATCCCAACGATATTCTGCTTACTTCGTTCAACGAAGGATTCCAATCTCAATATCTCGACAAAAGCGAACGTACCGACCGCCGCAGGATAAACCTTTATTTCAAAGCCCCGGCCGACTCGCTTCCCCGGTTGAAACCCCTCAATTTCGAACAGGACGACTGGGCCATTCTCGAACGTTCGCCTCTCAACGACACCCTGCAATACTGGATTAAGGACTCGCTCATCTACAATATGGATACCCTCCTTTTCGCAGCCGAGTATCTACGCACCGACTCCCTAAGGCAACTGTCGCCCTATAACGACACGCTTAAATTTATCATGAAGCCGGTTCGCGCTCCCAAGAAAAAAGAGAAAGAGAAAAAGGAGGAGAACGATTCTGTGGCTCCCCCCGAAATCAAATTCCTGCAAATGAATGCGAAATCGAGCGGAACACTCGACATCTATAAACCGTTGCGTTTTTCTTTTGCCGAACCGCTCCAAACCTACGATCCCGCCAAGATACACCTCGATCAAAAAAGAGATACCCTGTGGATTCCCATCGCCGACTCTCTGTTCACTTTCCAGCAGGACTCCCTTGCCATACGCGACTACACCCTCACCTATAAGTGGACTCCCGGCGAATCTTATCGCATTGTCATGGATTCAATAGCCTTTACCAACATTTACGGGCTATTTACCAACTCATACAAACAAGAATTCAAGGTCAAAGCCCTCGAAGAGTATTCCAACTTATACCTTGCCATCACAGGGGTCACCGACTCGGCCTTCGTCGAGATACTCGACTCAGGAGATAAAATCGTACGGACAGCTCCGGTCGTTAACGGAGGTGCCGAATTCCTATACCTGAATCCCGGCACCTATTATGCCCGACTTTTTATCGACAGCAACGGCAACGGTAAATACGACACCGGGAACTATGCCGAAAAGCGACAGCCCGAAGAGGTTTCGTACTTCCCGCAAGAACTCGAATTGAAAGCCAACTGGGACGTCGAACAGGAATGGGATATCTATGCTACCCCTGTCGATATGCAGAAACCCGAAAAGATAAAGAAAAACAAACCCAAAGAAAAGAAAAGGAATTACTGACCACCCTAAAAGCGGACTCTATGCGTTATCTTTTTCATACCCCCATAGCGACAACGGTTCGAAAAATCGTGCTTGCACTCGCCCTTTTCGCTGGCAGTATGCCCATTGGGGCACAAAATACTCCGGGAATCCAACCCGAACTACTCCCTTACGATGTCATCTATCAACTCGGATTCTTGTGGAAACGAGCCGCCACAGCTACGCTGCAACTCTCTGTAAAAAACCAGAGTTATAATGCTATTCTCAAAGCCAAAACCCTTCCTTTTGCCGACAACATATTCAAGGTGCGCGATACCCTCGTATCGACCATGCAGCGCAACAGCCAGCTTATACCTATTTATTATGCCAAACTTTCGGACGAAGACGGCACCTATCGTAAAGACGAAGTAAACTATACCTACAACGGTTCGGCCACCACCGGGAAAATACGACTCTACCGCCCCAAACGGAATGTTATCGAAGACTATGTGCTTACAGAACCCGGTATCGTCTACGATATGCTGAGTATCTTCTATGTGATTCGCTCTTTCGATTTCCAAAGCATGGGGAAGAACCAAGTCTACAAAACCAAAATATTTTCGGGGAAAAATCTCGAATACCTCAATATAGAGTATGTGGGAGAAGAGATTCTCAAACAAAACAAAAAAGAGTACAACACCTTCAAAATGCGATTCCGGTTCTACGACTCTACGGGCAAAAAGACCAGCGACAACATTTCGGCTTGGATCAGTACCGACAACCATCGCATACCGCTCAAAGTAGAAGGGAAACTACCCTTAGGATCCATGAAGGCCGTCTATACGGGCGATTGAGGGTTCTACCTCACTCTTTCGTATCGTAACACGCCAAATTTTGGGTCAAATGTAAAACCACCGCTTCTTTCAATACCTGCGGAGCCAATACCTCGACTTGCCAGTAGCCGAGCGAATAAACCTCCTGTATAAAATCGGGCGTAAGTTTCACCCGGTAACCAAAAATAGAATAGCGGTCGTTACGGTCTCGTTCCTCCTGACTATCATGCAAAGGCAACGTTCGCAAATAATTTGCCTGCAAGGCAGGAACCCGCAACACAACTTCCTGCGCCGGCATATCGTCGTGGGTTATCCCGAAACACGACTCGAAATATTCGGCGGGGGAAAAATCTTCGGGATAAACAAACGTACGGTCGCTCCATTCGAGCGAGGCAATGCGGTCGAGCGCATAGGTCTTTATTTTCCTGTCGGCAAAATCCCGGGCTATCATATACCACCGCTGTCGAAATAATTTTACAAAATAGGGAGCCACCGGCGTATGGGTGCCCGTGAGGCGACGGAACGAACGGTACGAAAGGAGGAGAACACGGTTTTCCCTCATCGCATCGCACACCAGCCGTAAATAGTTCTGCCCCGAAGGAATATTTTCGAGCACAATACGCTGGTTCAAACCTTCGTTCTCGTGCAACAGGCTGTTTACCGCAAAAGCATTCAAAGCCCACACCCGCGCACCGTTACCTTGCAACGTTTCGGCGTCCTCGATATAATATTCGTAAGTAGAAGGGTCGCACTCGATATTTACATCGAACATCTCTTGAATCGCCTGCCGATAGTTCATAAACGTACGCCGGGCCATAGGCTTCCCCTCGGAATATTCGCTTCGCATCCACAAATTGTCGATCTCCTTGCGGGTGAGCCGTCCGTAACGCTGCAACGTGTCGATGAGCCAAACATATCGGTTAAAAAGTGCCTTTGCCATAGTTTCCCTGCTTTTCGTGTCCCAAAAATAATATGCCCCTTCCAAATTCCATACATCGAGGTGCACCTATTTTCCCAAAGATTCATTTATACAAAAAAACGCCTCTCTGGGAACAGAGAAGCGTCGATCGAAAAACGACTTGCTGCCGTCTTTTATTTCGTTGTCTTTTTACGAATCGGCCTCTTCTTGGCAGGAGCCTTGTCGGCATCCTCGATAATCTTCATGCAGTCGGCGAAAGAGAGCGATGCCGGCTCTACATTTTTAGGCAATTTGTAATTTTTCTTCTTGTATGCAATGTACGGGCCAAAGCGACCGTTGAGCAATTCGAGATCGGCATCCTCATCGAATTTTTTGATGAACCGTTGTTTTTCTTCCTCCCGTTTTTGGCCAATCAACGCAATCGCCTCGTCGAGCGACACACCTTGCGGTGTATACTCTTTGGGCAACGATACATATTTACCGTCGTGACGGATATAGGGACCGAAACGGCCGATACCCACCACTACCGTTTTATCTTCGAAATCGCCCAAAGTACGCGGAAGTTCGAAAAGTTTCAACGCTTCGTCGAGTGTAATGGTACTCATCGACTGGCCTTTGAGCAGCGAGGCGAACAGTGGTTTTTCTTCGTCGTCGGTAGTACCTATCTGCACCAACGGGCCGAAACGGCCTATCTTCACCGACACGGGACGGCCGCTCTTGGGATCGGTACCCAACACACGCTCACCCACCTTATGTTCAAGGCGCAGGGCAAGAGCGCTCTCCACAACCGGGTGGAAAAGTTTGTAGAAACGAGCAATCTCGTCGTTCCACACCTTCTTTCCCTCGGCTATATCGTCGAATTGCTGTTCGACACGTGCCGTAAAATTATAATCGAGAATTTCCGGGAAATACTCCGTTAAGAAATCGTTAACCACCACTCCTATATCGGTAGGCAGCAATTTACCTTTATCGGCACCGGTAATTTCGGTTTTCGAAGCCGATTGAATTTGCCCATCGCATAATGTCAACTGGCGATATTTACGGGCTGTACCTTTTCTGTCGCCCTTTTCCACATAATCGCGTTGCTGTATGGTCGAAATGGTAGGCGCATAGGTCGAAGGACGCCCGATACCCAACTCTTCGAGTTTACGGACCAAACTGGCTTCGGTATACCGGGCAGGAGCCTGCGAGAACCGTTCGGTCGCCGTGGCAGCCGACAAAGCCAACTCTTCGCCTTTCGCCAAAGGAGGCAACATCTTGTCGTTGCTTTCGGTATCGCCTTCGTCGTCGGTCGACTCCATATATACTTTAAGGAAACCATCGAATTTCAACACCTCGCCTACTGCCACAAAATATTCTTTTCTCCCCGAAACCGTGATGGTCGCCGTAGTCTTTTCCAACTCGGCGTCGCTCATTTGCGAGGCAATGGTTCGCTTCCAAATCAACTCGTACAGACGGTTTTCTTGCGACGAAAGGTTAATTTCGTGATGGCTGATATAGGTAGGGCGTATCGCTTCGTGAGCCTCTTGTGCCCCCTTCGTGTGAGTATGGTAATTACGAGTGTGCAGGTATTTCTCGCCCAACGTCTTGACAATTTCGTCTTTGGTAGTATTCAGAGCAAGCGACGAAAGATTTACCGAGTCGGTACGCATATAAGTAATGTGTCCGGCTTCGTAGAGGCGTTGAGCCACCATCATGGTCTGTGCCACCGAGAAGCCCAACTTTCGGGCAGCCTCTTGTTGCAAAGTCGAGGTTGTAAAGGGAGCAGCCGGCGATTTTTTTGCCGGTTTCACCGTAACGTCGCTTATGGTAAACCGGGCATTCTTACAAGCTTCGAGCAAATTCATCGCCTCGGCTTCGGTCTTTAACCGCTGATTCAATTCGGCTTTCAACACTTCACCTCCGGGAAGAAGGAACTCACCTACTACCCGATAAGAGGCTTCGGGCAAAAATTCCGAAATCTCGCGCTCACGCTCCACAATAAGGCGAACGGCTACCGATTGCACCCGACCGGCCGACAATGCCGGTTTCACCTTTTTCCAAAGTACCGGCGAAAGCTCGAATCCCACAATACGGTCGAGTACCCGACGCGCCTGCTGGGCATCAACCCTGTTCATATCTATATCGCGGGGGTTGGCAATGGCTTGAAGTATGGCATTTTTGGTAATTTCGTGGAAAACGATACGCTTGGTCTTTTCGGGTTTCAGTTTCAGCACCTCGAACAGATGCCAGGCAATAGCCTCTCCTTCGCGGTCCTCATCGGAAGCCAACCACACCATATCGGCTTTGGCGGCCTCTTGTTTGAGGGTTTCCACCAGCTTTTTCTTATCGGCAGGAATCTCATAAATAGGCTTATAGTTGTGAGCAATATCTATACTGAAATCTTTCTTTTTAAGATCTCGTATATGTCCATAGCTCGAAAGGACTTCATACTCCTTCCCTAAAAATTTCTCTATTGTTTTAGCCTTTGCCGGTGACTCTACAATTACCAGATTATTTGCCATAAGCGCAATTTTCGTTCAAATTTTGCGCAAAATTAGAAAATCGAATTGTAAAACAGTGCTTTTTTCTACTTTTTTATAAATAATGTATATTCCTAACCCCGGTCGAAACAGAGGGAGAGGCTATAGCCTCTCAAAATTTCAGATCGAGACCGAACATAAAATTAATTCCCTGAGCGGGCATACCGTAGAGAATATCGTATTTCCTATTCAACAGATTATCGGTAAGCCCATAAACCGAAAACTTCGGCGTAAACTTGTACGTCGCTTTCAAATTAACCAAATGTATGTCGGCCAAAGAGCCCAACGCATCGTAATCGCGTCCGGTAGCAAATTCATATTCGGCTTCGAGATCAAGAAGGGGTACCGGAGTATAGCGTATGCTCACTCCACCTTCCCATTTCGGACGGTTATACGATATTTCCCTACCGCCGTTGTCCATAATCCATTGGCGATATCCTATCCGAGCTTTTGCTTCCCATGCGGTTCCATAGCGATACGACATATCTATATCGGTTTTCCAGCCGTAAGCATCTATTCCGGCAAAACTCGACACTCCGGTAAACTCTCCGTTTACACCGGTTTCGGGAAGCAGGAACAAAATATTCTTTCCTATTTCATAACCGCCCGAAAGCCCTATCGAGAAACCCCGCAAGGCATTGACTTGCAAACCCACTTCGGCATCGAGTGGTACATACGTATTTGCCACCACGGCCGAAGGGTTGAAATAAAGCGTATAGCCCGATACCCGATGCCATGTATTCAACCGTTTGCCTCCGGTAAGAGATGTATAGAATTGCAAATCAGGCACAATCGTCCAATCGAACCGCACATCGGGCGAGAATCGGAAAATCGTCCCATTATTAAACGATATATCGGCTCTTATACCGGCCGAAAGTAAAATACGATCGCTGCGCCAACCATACCGGGGATTCAACGACAACATTCCATATCCCGTCTCCGACGGCAACTGGCTATAACCTATATAATCGAATGTACCGTCTAACAAAATGTTGCTACGAGAATCTATGGGGGCCGAAAGGGCAAAATCGGCTTCTACCAAATTCTCGGCAGCCCCCTTGCTCTCCTGCAAATATCCCCGTTGAAAACCATATCGGTAATAAGCCAGCGATGCCTTATAATTGAACGGAGCCTCGATATTGCTCGAAACGACATCGCTTTTCAAGAAAAAGCGGTTGATATCCTGCCCGAGCGATGCGATTCCCTGCACATCGGGGTAACGCAACCCGTAATAATTGAACGAATCATACCGATAACCACCTCTGATTCCGAAGTCCAACTTCTCGAAAGCGTGCCGATAGTCGACTACAACTTGCTCTTCGAGCTGCCGCATTTTTCTCGAATTGTCATATCCGGGCAACGATTGGTTATAATCTACCGTCCCGCTGGTCGAACGGTGTTGCCACCATACGCCCAACCGATCGGTCTCGCTCTGCAAAATACGATACCCGAAATTGCCTGCCATATTCCAGTAATTGCCCATGCCGAAATCGAAATATCCCCGCGATAAGTTTTTGCGCAAAGGATCGTCGAAACCACTCGGCGGCAACAACACGGCACTCGCTTCGAGCGAAGCCGGAATTGTCCAGTCGCTATACTGTATCGAATGCTTGGTAACCGTGGGAGCTTCCACTTCGGGGAGAGTATTGATTTTCGACGCATCGCGCACGATGGGTGTAAAATCTTTCTCTATCGTCACTTCCCGGCGTAAAGAGTCGGACTGCTCTTGCGTCCAAGCAAACAACGGGAAGACAAGTATAATCAAAAAAGAAAACCGTTTCATAAATTAGCTATATATTCGTTTTACTCCGTTTTACCCAATTTGGCCAACTTTGTATCGATACGAGAAATAATATCGTCTTCGCCGGCCGGATAGTTATTGCGCAAGCTTTGCAAATATTGTCGAGCTTGGAACGTATCGCCCCGCTTCTCGTAAATATCGGCCATAAGCAGAAATGCCCGAGCCAGCCAATAATTATGCGGTGTACCTTTGTCGATAAATGCATTCAGCGTTTTTTCAGCCGTATCGATGTCATTATTGTCAAATTGATATTGTGCCAACCGATATGCGCTCTCCGCCCCGTAAACCGAGCGGGTATCTTGCGACAATTCCTGCCAGTCGGCCGCCGCCTCTTTCGCCCGATTGGTATGGGAGTAAGCCTCGGCGCGGGCAAACAAGACCTCTTGACGCAAATCGGGAGACAGCTTGCTTTCACTCAGTAAACCCTCTACCGAGGTCAATACGTCGTTATACTGTTGTTTATTCCGAGCGATACGAAGCATACCCAACCAAGCAGCTTGTTTGTTCTCACTTGTCGTTGCCCTCTTTTCCAGCGATTTAAACCCGTCGAATGCCTCGTCGTACCGGCCTTGCAAATAAAGTATCTCGCACTTGCGGGCCAATGCCTCCTCGGCAAACTCGCCATCGGGGCTGTGCGTCACCACATAATCGAATGCCGGTAATGCCTTGTCATACTTTTTGGCAGCAAACGAAGCCTGTCCTATGTAATAATTAGCCGGTATAAGAAATGCCCCCGAAGGATAATTGCGTATGTATTTTTCGAGCGAGGCCGCTCCTTTTCCCGTCATATATGTGCGCTCGGCAGCCATATAGGAGAGCGAATCCAACTCACCCACAGGAGCCTGTTCGGCTTGCCCTACCTTATTCAAATAATCGACGTAAGCATCGATGGCATCCCTCTCCACATAAACCGACTTCAAGTCGGCTATCGCAATACGGGCCTCCTCACTGGTAGGATAACGTTCGATTACCTGTTGATAAGCGGCTACCGACTCTTCGGCCTGCCCATTGTTGAAATAGACCATTCCCAACTGCAACCCTCCCTTACGGGCTATCGCACTCTGCGGATAATCGGCAAGCAACCGACGGTAACACCCAATCGCTTCGTTGTTGCGGTTAAGAATCGTATAAGCCTGCCCCTTCTCAAACCAAGCATTTGCCAAATAACTCGACCGGGGATATTGAGCTATCAATTTGTCCAACAACTCGATTTTACGGTCATGGTTTTTCTGCAATCCTGCCATAAAAGCCTGTTGAAAGAGGGCATAGTCGCCACTCGCAGCGTCGGTCGACTGGGCCTGAGCATAATACTGTTCGGCATCGGCAAAACGACGGGCATAATAGTAGCAATCGCCTGTACGGGCATACGCGTCGGCCGCCATTCGTTTGTCGGCTCCCGTTTGGAGCGAAAGGAAACGAGAAAAGCCATCGAGCGCTTGCGAGAAATTATGTTGCTTAAACTGGCAATAAGCCCAGTCGTACCAAGCCAACGAATACATTTCGCTACGTTTGTCCTTACAAGCCGAAAGGTAGGCCGAATAGTTTCGGGCTGCTTTCTCATATTCCCCCTCGCGATATTGGCACTCGGCAAGCCAAAACGAAGCCTTAGCCCGTATATCGGTATCATAATTGCCCACGGCAACAGCTTGTGCAAACAACTTTTGTGCCTCATCGATACGGGAGTTGGTAAAAGCCTCGGTTCCCAACTGGAACAAGATGCGTTGCTTGGCCGCCAATATTTTACCGTCGGGACGTTGTATCTTCTCGATCGAAGCCAAAGCCGACCGATAGTTTCGGGTTGTCATATAAACCTCGACCAAATAGTCGTTGATTTTATCGGCGTAACGCGATTCGGGAAATTCATTCAAAAAACGCTCGAACACGCCCACCGAATTGTCGAACGGAGACGCCGTCCCCTCGTATAAACAGAGGGCATAGTTATAAAGTGCGGTTTCCCGAACCTGACGGTCGTAGTTGCTCTGCGACGCCATTTCGAAAGCCATGCGGGCATTATTCTTGTCGCCTACCCGCAAATAGGCCTGCCCGATATACAAATAGGCACTTTGCGACAATGCGTCCTCGGTTTCGACCACATTACGCAAATAATCGATTGTTTGTGCGTTTTTCCCTTTCCGGTAGGCCATCACGCCCAACGCATAAAGAGCCGACCGTTCGGGGGTACCGTCCCGCCGCAAATAGTATTCGAGGTACCCGGTTGCCGCTTGGTCGTCGCCCTCCTGATAGGCACTCTCACCGAGCAGACGCAATAATTCGGTGAAAGCATCGGCATCCGTTGTCGGCTTATCGAACAAAACTTTACCTTCCGACAAAACTTGGGCAAACCGTTTTTGCTTGAAATAGATTTGCAACGTATGCAGGCGGGCGGCATAACCGTACCGACTGTCATCGGCCACTTTTGAAAAACCACTCAATGCAGCCCGATCGTCGCCTTCGTTCATTTGTATGTAAGCCAAGTAAAAGGTTGCTCCCTCCTTGAAACGCTCTTTCTTTGTCAGAATCTGGAAAAGCGGTTTCGCCGCTGCGCTATCGCCCGTCTTTAACAAAGAACAAGCGGTTCGGTAACCCCAACTATTCTCTTCGTCGCCGTTAAGCAGATTTACATTTACAGAGCGATAGACTTTCAATGCCTCGGCATACTCCTGCTGGTCGTAGTAATAATCGGCCAACGCCAATCGAACCTGTACAGTGCGGCTCGATGCCGGATAATCGCGCAAAAACGCCGTCAATCGTTTTACTGCCTCCGTCGATTGATTCCGGGCTGCCGAAAGGGCAATATAAAATTCGGCGGTCTCTCGTAACTCCGACGGCAACTCTTCCCGAATCGCCCCCTCCATCACATCGGTACAGCCTACATAATTCCCCTCTTGAAAGAGAAAAATTCCTCGATCGATGAGAGCTTTATCATCGTTATAGGCCGGTACTCCCGGGGTAGCCGCCAAAAGCTGTCCCACACAGACTATTCCTCCAATTATAGCAATTGCTCTTTTCTTGAACATATTTATTTCGATTTAAGTTCCGAACTATCTACCCATTTAAATAATTTGTCCGACGGACGTATTTTTTCATCGACCCGCATCGAAAAGCGGTCGCCCTTCACGGCTGTTTGTACCGGCTTCAAATCGACCCGAATCTCCTCGACCGTACGGAAAAGCGCACCGGTTGTAGGCCCGGTAATCAGCACCTCGTCGCCCACGCTCAACGAACCGCTTTCGAGCAAGAACTCGGCTACCCCGAGATTAGAGAAATATTTCACCCCTTTCCCGATGTAAACCTTCCGCTTGGTCGCCGCCGACCCGTAGTTGTGACTCCACTCGCCCAACCGCTGGCCCAAATAGTAACCATTCCAAAAACCCCGGTTAAACACCGTGGCCAGCCGTTCGTCCCAACCGGCTATCTTCTCGTCGGTAAACTCTCCGTTCAAATAGGCTTCTATCGCCTCGTTGTAACACGAGACTACCGTGCGCACATATTCCGGTCCCCGGGCACGGCCTTCAATTTTGAAAACCCGTACTCCCGAATCGATGAGTTTATTGAGAAAATGAATCGTTTTCAAATCTTTCGGCGACATGATATAGGAATTTTCTACTGCCAACTCGTCGCCGGTCTCCCGATCTTTCACCTCGTACGACCGACGGCAAATCTGCATACAGGCACCCCGATTGGCCGAAGCGTTCATCTCGTGCAAACTCAAATAGCATTTCCCCGAAACCGCCATACACAAAGCGCCGTGGCAAAACATCTCGATACGCACCGGCTCGCCGCCCGGCCCCACAATGCGATCGCGCTCGATAGCCTCGTGAATGCGAGCCACTTGCTCCATATTCAACTCGCGAGCCAACACCACCACATCGGCAAAGCGGGCATAGAACCGCAATGCCTCGGCATTCGAAATATTCAACTGAGTAGACAAATGTACCTCTACCCCTATCTCCCGGGCATAGGTCATGGCGGCCACATCGCTGGCAATAATGGCCGAGATACCGGCCTCTTTGGCGGCATCGACAATTTGGTGCAACAGGGTTATATCTTCGTCGTAAATAACGGTATTGACCGTCAAATAACTTTTTATGCCATGTTCGTTACAGATACGGGCAATCTCGTGCAAATCGTCTATCGTAAAATTATTCGACGACCGGGCACGCATATTCAGCCCCTCGATACCGAAATAGATCGAATCGGCTCCCCCTTGTATGGCCGCAGCCAGCGAGTCGTACGACCCCACCGGCGCCATAATCTCAAAATCGCTTCTCTTCATCATAAATCACTATCATTTCCCCGTGATTATCTTTTTGATTTCGTTCAACTTGTTCAAAGCCTCTACCGGTGTGAGGTTGTTGATATCGGCCCGCAAAATCTCATCGCGAACCTGCGAGAGAACCGGGTCGTCGAGTTGGAAAAAACTCAACTGCACACCGCCCCGCGACGAAGCTATTTCGGCAGTAGGTTTGGCCATGCTGCCCGTCTGCCGGTTTTCGGCTTCCAACTGCTTCAAGATTTGATCGGCTCGCTTGACTATGCTTTGAGGCATACCCGCCAGTTTGGCCACATGGATACCGAAACTGTGTTCGCTACCCCCCCGCACCAGCTTGCGCAAAAATATCACCTTGTTGTCGATTTCCTTGACCGACACGTTGTAGTTGACAATGCGTTTGTAAGTACGCTCCATCTCGTTCAGTTCGTGATAATGGGTGGCAAACAGGGTTTTGGCTCGGGCTTTGGGGTGTTCGTGAATGTGCTCCACAATAGCCCATGCAATAGAGATACCGTCGTAGGTACTGGTGCCTCGCCCCAATTCGTCGAACAACACCAAACTGCGTTCCGACAGGTTGTTGAGAATATCGGCGGCCTCGGTCATCTCGACCATAAAGGTCGATTCGCCCAACGAAATATTGTCCGAAGCTCCCACCCGGGTGAAAATCTTGTCGACAATTCCTATCCGGGCAGCCTCGGCAGGTACGAAACTTCCTATCTGCGCCATCAACACAATAAGTGCGGTTTGCCTGAGCAAAGCCGATTTACCGGCCATATTGGGCCCGGTAATCATCATAATCTGCTGTTTGTCGTTATCGAGTTCTACGCTATTGCTGATATAGCTCTCGCCCGGAGGCATCTGTTTCTCGATAACCGGGTGACGCCCCTCCTTAATGTCGATCATGAGCGAATCGTTTACCTCGGGACGAATATACCGGTTTTCTACCGCCGACTTCACGAACGAAAGCAAACAATCGAGGCGGGCGATCAGGTTGGAATCGTGCTGTATGGCCGGGATATATTCGCCCAACGAAAGGATTAAATCGTTGAACAACTGCGTCTCCAATGAAAGGATCTTCTCCTCGGCACCCAAAATTTTTTCTTCATACTCTTTCAGTTCCTGAGTAATATACCGTTCGGCACTCACCAACGTCTGTTTTCTAATCCACTCGGCAGGAACTTTATCTTTATGGGTATTGCGTACCTCAATGTAATAACCGAATACATTGTTGTACCCTATTTTCAGGCTGGGGATACCGGTCTTTTCGCTTTCGCGCTGTTGCACGTGCAACAAATAGTCTTTCCCCGAATAGGCAATTTCGCGCAATTCGTCCAATTCGGCATTTACTCCTTTGCGGATAATCCCTCCCCGGTTCACCAAGTTTGGGGCATCGGGAGTAATCTCCCGCTCGATACGGTCTCTGATGAGAGTACAGCAATTCAGTTGCTCTCCTATACGCTGCAACACCGGCTCGTCGCTCTGTTCGCACACCGCCTTGATCGGCTCTATCGCCAACAGGGCCACTTTCAACTGCACCACTTCGCGAGGCGAAATACGCCCCACCGCCACCTTCGAAATAAGTCGCTCCATATCGCCTATCGTGTCGAGTTGGGGGTCGATAATCTCCCGCACTTCGGAGTGGCGGAAGAAAAACTCCACGCCGTTCAACCGCTCTTCGATAGGCTTCACATCTTTCAACGGGAAGATAATCCACCGTTTGAGCATACGGGCGCCCATCGGCGTAACCGTACGGTCGATTACATCGAGCAGACTTTTCCCTCCTTCGTTCATCGGAGCCAGCAGTTCGAGGCTCCGCACCGTAAACTTGTCGAGCCGCACATACCGCTCCTCCTCGATTCGCGAAAGCGCAGTGATGTGCGAAATTTGCGTATGTTGTGTAATGTCGAGATAGTGAAGCAGCGAACCGGCCGCAATGATGGCACAAGGCATATTGTGGACACCGAACCCTTTCAGATTTTTGGTCTCGAAATGGCGCAGCAAGCGATCCCTTGCCGCATCTTCGGTATACACCCAGTCATCTAATTCGAAAGTGAAAAACCGGCTGCCGAAATGCTCCTCGAACAATTTCCGTTTTGTCCGCTCGAACAACACCTCTTTCGGTGCAAAATTTCCCAACAGTTTATCCACATAATCGAAATCGCCCTCGGCCGTCAAAAACTCGCCGGTCGAAATATCGAGGAAGGCGACACCCACCTTGTTGTTTTTCCCGAAATGGACACCTGCCAAAAAATTGTTCTCCCGGTGATCCAGTATATTGTCGTTGATCGAGACCCCCGGCGTCACCAGCTCGGTAATTCCGCGCTTAACCAGTTTCTTGGTCAACTTGGGGTCTTCCAACTGCTCGCAAATGGCTACTCGTTTGCCCGCACGTACCAATTTGGGCAGATAGGTATCGAGTGCATGATGGGGAAATCCAGCCAATTCTACATATTGGGCGGCTCCATTCGCCCGTCGTGTGAGGGTAATGCCCAAAATCTCCGACGCCACTAAGGCATCGTCCGAAAAAGTCTCATAAAAATCGCCCACCCTGAAAAGCAATATGGCATCGGGATGCTTGGCTTTCATCTCGACATACTGCTTCATCAGCGGAGTTTCAACAATTTCTTTGGCCACGATATACTCTTTATCTTCTTTTGTATTTGACTACGGTTCTGTTTAAGAGTAACAAAGATAACGGTTTCGGTCGAATTTGTGAAATTAAAAAAATGTAAACGTAATTTATCCCCTTCGCTTATAGGTCGACCGATTAAACTCAACTCCAAACGACCTTCTACTACCGATCGCCCCAATTCTCCCGGTCGAGGTTCCGATAATTCACCGCCTCATTGATGTGCTGCACCTGTACCGTCTCGCAATCTTCGAGATCGGCAATGGTACGAGCCACTTTCAAAATGCGGTCATAGGCGCGTGCCGAGAGGTGGAAACGTTCCATCGCATCCTTCAACCGCTTCAATCCCGCAGCGTCGGGTACGGCATAGCGATTCAACAATCGGGTAGTCATTTGGGCATTGCAATAGATACCGGGATAATCGGCAAACCGGGCTGCTTGAATCTCCCGGGCGGCAATCACTCGCCGGCGTATCACCTCGCTCGGCTCCGACGGACGGGTATCGGAAATCTTTTCGAACGGGACAGGGACAATCTCTACCTGTATGTCTATGCGGTCGAGCAGGGGGCCCGATATTTTTCCCAAATAACGCTGTATCGCTCCGGGACTGCATATACACTCCTTGTCGGGGTGGTTATAATAACCGCAAGGACAGGGATTCATCGAGGCCACCAGCATCACACTCGCGGGATATTCTATCGAATATTTGGCTCGGGCAATGGTTATTTTTCGATCTTCGAGGGGCTGGCGCATTACTTCGAGAACCTGTCGCGAAAATTCGGGCAACTCGTCGAGAAAGAGAACTCCGTTATGTGCCAACGATATTTCGCCCGGCTGGGGAAATGTGCCTCCTCCCACCAGTGCAACCGACGATATGGTGTGATGCGGTGCACGGAAAGGCCGCTGCGACAATAACGAACTCCCTCGCTCCATGCGCCCGGCTACCGAATGTATCTTGGTCGTCTCCAACGCCTCTTGCAAGGTGAGTGGCGGAAGTATCGACGGCAACCGCTTTGCCATCATCGACTTACCGGCTCCGGGAGGTCCTATCAGAATAATGTTGTGCCCGCCCGCGGCGGCCACTTCGAAAGCCCGTTTCACACTCTCCTGTCCTTTCACGTCGCTGAAATCGAGGTCGAAATGGGTATATTCCTTGAAAAACTCGGCCCGGGTATCGATTACGGTCGGTTCCAACTCCGCCTCTCCGTTGAGGAACCGTATCACTTCGGTGATATTTTCCACGCCATACACATCGAGGTTGTTCACCACAGCCGCCTCACGCACATTGGCTTTGGGAATAATCAATCCTTTGAATCCCTCTTCCCGGGCCTTAATAGCCATAGGCAAAGCGCCCTTTATGGGAAGAATAGAACCGTCGAGCGACAACTCGCCCATGAGCATATAATCGTTCAGTTTACTGCTCTCTATCTTTTCGTCGCTGGCGAGTATCCCTATTGCCAAAGGCAAATCGTATGCCGCCCCCTCCTTGCGGATATCGGCAGGCGACATATTCACAATTACCTGTTTCCGTGGGAATTTATAACCGTTGTGTACCACTGCCGAAACAATGCGTTCGTGGCTCTCCTTTACCGCGGTATCAGGCAAACCGACCATGAAAAACCGAATGCCCTGCGAGCAGTTCACCTCGATGGTCACGACAATGGCGTCGATTCCCTGCACAGCCGCTCCAAAAACTTTCACCAACATAGTAATAGATTAAGATGATGACAAACGATTACTCCTCTTTCAGCAGCCGCCCAATATGCTGCTCTATCGAATCGGGCGAAAGCCCCCGAACAACCACTCTCCCCGCCGAATCGGCCAACAACAGGTAAGGCAAGCTGTGAATATGAAGGCTCTTCACTCCCGAATAGAGATAACCGCCTTTAAGCCAACGACGTACCCAACGAACCGAATCGGCTTCGACCCGGCTCTTCCATACGGCGCTGTCACGATCCAAAGAGATATCCACAACCTGCAAGTCCGACGGGTCATACCGTTCCGATACCTTTTTCAAAAAGCTGTCGTATTTTTGGGAACCGGGGGCCTCGGCAGCCCAAAAACAGAGTAGCGTCGCTTTTGATTCCTGAGGGTCCAAAACATCGATAGTATCGGCAACCGTAGCCAACGAAAAATGGGGCAACACCGTATCGCCCTGTTGCATGAGCCTATCTTGCCGGTAACGCTCCAAAACAAACACCGCACCACCGGCCAACACCTGTTCGTCCAACAAGGCAATTAACGAATCGCAATAGCTATCGGCAGCCTCTCCCAACAGATAATTATCGAGTAAAATCGCGCTCACAGGAGAATCCTTGTGTTTTCCTACATAGGTGGCAACCACTTCGCGCAACTCGTCGTTTAGCTGGTCGTATCTCCGGGTCCGCCGACCCGAAGCCGACGCATTCCGCTCGGCCAACCACGCTTGCAACAACTCTTTATTCTCTTGATTGAACTTGAACAACTCCTTATTCAAAGAACTACCTTTTACTTTCAAGCCAAACGGATCCTGTCCATCGCCCGACAGTTCAATCCGGTCGCCATTTTGCACATAAATTTGCGTGAAAGGGGTCTTATCGAAATAGTAAAATTGTATGGGAATAAGTGTAGGCGACGAATTTTTGAACGAGACAAATCCGTTCTGCGGACGCAACGTATCGACAACGATCCCGTTTTCGAGACCATAAACAGCATAGAGAGGACGACCACCCAAATTATTGATTGTCCCTTCCACCACAAACTCGTTGTCCTTGCCGCCACAACCCGAAAACAATAGTACCCCTACACACAAAATCGCGCCTATTCTGTTCATGGAAAACTGTTTTTCATTTCTTGCAAATGTACTTCTATTTACGGGAGAAGCCAAACATTATCCCTATAAAACCGACTATAAATATTGCACCCACAAAAAATAATACAAAAGAACATCTTTTTATGGTTGCTTCTATAACAAGTTCTTATATATTTGCAAAATATCTTATCCCTTATCTATGAAACACCTTGCGACCCTCCTCCCGCTTCTCCTGCTGGTTATCGCCGCCAATGCTCAAATACGCAGCAACGTACCCAAATACAATCCCGACAGCGTACGCGAAGAACTCGACAAAAG
This sequence comes from Candidatus Barnesiella excrementigallinarum, assembly GCA_019114445.1. Classification (GTDB taxonomy): domain Bacteria; phylum Bacteroidota; class Bacteroidia; order Bacteroidales; family Barnesiellaceae; genus Barnesiella; species Barnesiella excrementigallinarum. Next base: position 100,091 of record DXFL01000011.1, on the reverse strand, counting down.
GCCCTATTTCTCGCTGTTCAAAGACAATTATTTTATTGGAGGGACCACTATCGGCCGCAAACCAACCAGCCACAATTCCGATGTAAAATTTCAATTAAGTATCAGCCAACGACTTACCAAAAGCAAACTGCCTTTCGACACCTATCTGTTTATCACCTATACCCAAAAGGCATTTTGGAATGTATTCCAACAGTCGTTACCGATGTACGACCTCAACTTCAATCCGGGAATAGGCTTGACACACCCGGTCATATACCACGACCGTTTTATCGGGCAAATAACTCTCCTCATCGAACATGAGTCGAACGGTAAGGACAGTATCTGGTCCCGCAGTTGGAACAAAATTTCATTCATGGGGGCACTTGCCGTCGATCAGAATGTCGAGTTACAATTCAAGACTTGGATTCCCATTATCGACAGCGGTAATAACCGCGACATACTCAAATATTACGGAATCTTCCAGTTGGCGGGTAGCTATCTGACCAACAACCGGCGATTCGGAGCGACAATTATTCTCACTAAACGCAGCGGTTGGAATTTCAATTTCAATACAGTTGTAGAACTGAGCGCCCGTCTTTTTAAAAACGAGAACCAATATCTCTTCCTGCAATACTACAACGGCTATGGCGAAGGGCTGCTCGACTATAACAAATTCCACTCCCGCCTACGCATCGGATTTGTCATCAAGCCTCAGAATTTCAGCAACTTCTAATCTTCCTCCTTAGACAAAGAAACGAAGATAAACCGACACTATTACACCGGTATATATTGCCCATGCGACAATAGCCGACAGGAAATCCCAGTTTTCATACGGCTCATGGTGTATCCGGCACCAGCGGCGGTGGTCGATCAATCCCCAAAGAGGAATGACCAACAATGCCATCGACACAATCATAAGCCACCGTATGCCCACCCAAAAACAGAGGGCCACGAGCAACATCTCGGCCAATGAGATAAGCCGGATATGCCGCAAACGAATAGACGATTTACTACTCATATTTTCATTTTTGACAAAAAACCAATAAAGGGCGCCCCGATTGAAACCCTCGGACACACCCCTTACCCTATTTCCATAGGTCTCGAATCAATCGAGACCGAAGGCTTTCTTCACCGCATCGACATAATCGAGTTTCTCCCACGTGAATAACTCTACCTCGCGTACCACCGGTTCGGTGTTGTAGTGCGACGTGAAAGTCTTGGCCACCGTCTGCGGCTTGCGACCCATGTGTCCATAAGCAGCCGTCTCCTCATAAATGGGATTGCGCAACTTCAACCGCTCCTCGATAGCTTTGGGACGCATATCGAAAATCTCGCCTACCCGACGGGCTATCTCGGCATCGCTCATCGCCACGTGCGATTTCCCGTAGGTGTTCACATAAATACTTACCGGTTCGGCCACCCCGATGGCATACGACACCTGTACCAAAACTTCGTCCGATACCCCTGCGGCCACCAAATTTTTGGCAATGTGCCGGGCCGCATACGCAGCCGAACGGTCGACTTTCGAGGGGTCTTTCCCCGAGAAAGCTCCACCTCCGTGGCCTCCTTTGCCTCCATAAGTATCGACAATAATTTTACGACCCGTTAACCCGGTATCGCCGTGAGGCCCTCCAATCACAAACTTGCCCGTGGGGTTCACCAGCAACACGAGTTTATCATCGAAAAGAGCCTGTACCCGTTCGGGCAACTGTGCAATAACCCGAGGCAACAACACATTCTTCACATCGTCGTAGATGGTTTGCAACATCTCGCGATCGGCTGCATCTTGCGCCTCTTTCGAGTCATCGGCCGGAGTTATAAACTCGTCGTGCTGGGTCGATAACACAATCGTGTGAACCCGCACCGGCTCGTTCTGTTCGTTGTATTCGATGGTCACCTGCGATTTCGAGTCGGGACGCAAATACGATGTTACCCTACCTTTACGCAAATAAGTCATGGCCGAGGCCTCGCGCCGGATAGCCGCCAACTCGGTGAGCAACTGGTGCGACAAATCGAGCGAAAGCGGCATATAGTTGTCGGTCTCGTTACAAGCATAACCAAACATCATACCCTGATCGCCGGCGCCTTGCTCCATAGCATCGGCACGCTCCACGCCCCGGTTGATGTCGGCCGACTGCTCGTGAATGGCCGAGAAAACGCCGCACGAGTCGGCATCGAATTTATACGAACTCTTATTGTATCCGATTCGATGAATCACCCGCCGGGTAACCTCCATCAAGTCGACATAAGCATTCGATTTAACCTCGCCCGCCAAAACAACCTGCCCGGTCGTTACAAGGGTTTCGCAAGCAACTTTCGAGTTGGGGTCATAGGCCAAAAACTCGTCAAGCAAAGCGTCCGAAATTTGATCGGCCACTTTATCGGGGTGTCCTTCCGACACCGATTCCGAGGTAAACAAATAGTTCATTTCTCTCCTGAATAAATAGTAAATACTTCTTTTTCAAGGAAGAAAGACTGCAAAATCCACAAAAATAAAACTGATTTTCGATAAAGCCGGACGGGCTTTGAGGTAGCCCCGTAACGCAGTTTTAGCATTTTTTTTCGTGGTTGCAAGCAGCCAAATCCTTCCACAGTTTTTGCATTTGCGCGGCAAAGATAGTATATGCCTTAGGCAAAAACAAATTTTTATACATAATTTAGTCAAAAATTCAAGAGCCTCATACCGCTTCCGGCTCAATGCTCCTTCAATCCGGCCAATATCTCGATTGCGGTCTTGCCCAACACCGGGTGTACCCAATCCGGGGCAATCTCGGCAAGCGGCTCCATGACGAAAGCCCGCTTGTGCATATAAGGGTGAGGCAATACCAATACATAGGTATCGAGTGTCAATCCGTCGTAATCGAGCAAATCTATATCGATGAGGCGATCGACATAGGTACCATCACTTTTGCGATGTTCCTTACTGCCCAACTCCCGCTCGATGACTTGTACGGTATTCAGCACCTCTTCGGGCGACAACTCGGTATCGACCGCCATCGCGGCATTGCAAAAAGTGTGTACCGACTGGTATCCCCACGGCTTCGTTTTGTAAAACGACGACACGGCAACGACTGTTCCTACCCGGTCGCCTATTTGGTCGATAGCTTTTTTTATAATCTGTTCCTTATTTCCCAAGTTCGACCCTAAGCCTAAATATACTCGTTTCCCCATCGTTTTTATCTCTTTTTGCGCTACTAAGATAGCAAAAAGGGCTGTTTTTGCAAAAAACATTTTTGCAAAAATCCGGGCATATCGTTTTTTTAATCTTCTTTTATAATATATAAATACCGCCTAAACTTGAAAAAACTTAGTGGAGGTTTGTTTTGTTCTACACCTTTTCGCTATCTTTGTGGCAGCACAGCCACCTATAACGAGCTGTTTTTATCCTTTGAATATAACACAAATGATTGTCAAAGAGATGTATGCAACAAGAAATCGTGTTTGGTTCGCGCCATAGCGGCATGAACCCGACATGATCGTACCCGCACACGCAGGGAGCGGGATTGTTGCGTTCTTTGACATGATCGAGATTTTACTCTCATTTCGTCCTGGGAAGTGAGGGTGGTTATGCTGTTGTTTTCGCGCGAGGCGAAGGCAGCGGCCGCAAATATTTTTTTTCACCTTAAAATCATTTGTTGTTATGGATAATCTCACATTACGAATTATGCGTTCATTGGACGACTCGTTCGATGGACCCGAATATGCCAACCACTTGCTGGTTGCCGAAATCCCGACCGACACACGCTTCGACCATGCGCAGGAGTTGTCGATTCGTGTCTACTCCGAACTGTACCAACTGCTGGGAACCGACGTATGGCAAAAGCCCGACGAACGGAAAATACCCCGCAAAATACGTTTCCGACTTCCTTCCAGCAGATATTGGGACGAAAAGGTATGCCATCTGTTTCTCTTTTGCAACGGCCGTCCCCGGTGGTATGCCTCCTGTTCGCTACTCTGCGATTACAACCGATGGGAAAAAGTGAAACTCGAAGAGATAGCCGATCACCCCGACGAACGTTTCTTTGTCGATCGTCTGTGTTCTCAAAGTTGGTGGTTTCGGCTGGAACAGGGACGATTCGCTCCCTCGACCATACGCGATTTGATCTGTAAATTACGCCTACGGGCCACCGCTTCACCCCAATGGCCTCATCTGTTTGTAACAGGTGACGAAAGACAGGCCGATACGTTTGCCGCCGGCATTTTGGCGGCCTATCTTTCCGACAGAACCCCTTCGCTCTGCTGCCGTTTCGCTCTCGACGATTTGCTTTCGGGCCTTATCAATTGGCCGATAATGAAAGAGAACTTAGCCTGTATGAAGGTAGTGGTGTTTCAAGTCGACCCTATTTCACTCGACGATCAGAGTGAGAATATTCTTGCCTTGTTCGTCGATTGGCTCAAAAGTCCGGCCGCCCCTCCCTTTATATTCCACGGCAGTGAGCAGAGTTTCGACCAACTGCGTCAATATGTTCCCGATATAGTCGAAATGCTCGAAGCGAATTCGACTTTCGTCATACCCCCATTGGCCGACCCGACTTGGGGTACCCTCGACGATCCATATATACCGCTGCCCGACGAGGCCGACTTTTATGATTTCCGTTTCCCGAAAGAGCCGAAAAAAAAGCCCAACGAACCATGCGATGCCCTTCAAAAACTGGGGAAACTGGTAGGGCTCTCCCGGTTGAAAACCGATGTGCGAGATGCCTGTTTGATGGCTCGCTTTGCCCAAGAGCGCCGGAAACTCGGGCTCAATCCCGGCGAAGAAGAACGCCACCACATGATTTTCTACGGCAATCCGGGAACCGGGAAAACCACCGTAGCCCGACTGGTGGGCGAAATATTCCACCAAATGGGTCTGCTCTCGAAAGGTCACACCGTAGAAACCTGCCGAATCGATTTGGTAGGCGAGTTTATCGGCCATACCGAAAGCCGCATGAAGGAGGTTTTGGAACAGGCCCGAGGCGGAGTGTTGTTTATCGACGAAGCCTACACGCTCGTCAGCCACGACAGAAATTCCAACGATTTTGGCAAGGAGGTGATTCATGCCCTGCTCACCATTTTATCGGAACCTAACCCCGACATGATTGTTATCTTGGCCGGCTACAAAGAGAAAATGCAGGCTCTGCTCAAAACAAACCCGGGGCTGAATGACCGTTTTCCCCTGAAATTTTATTTCGAGGACTACTCGGCAGACGAACTCTACGAAATAGCTCTCCACACATTACAAGAACGCAACTTCGTACTGACCCCCGAAGCCGACCTCCGGCTCAGGGAGATTATCGTCCGGGCTAATGCCTATCGGGACGAAAATTTCGGGAATGGCCGTTGGGTACACAACTTGGTAGAACAAGGCATTGTCAAGAGTATGGCTTGCAGGATTATGTCCATGCCTTGTCACGACTGTACCGATCGGACATTGCTCTGTACCATAGAAGCCGCCGACATCAACGAGGCCGAAGGGCGTATCTCTGTCGATTCCGTTCCAACCCCCTCGCAACCGATACGCATCGGGTTTAGAGCCTAAGAGAATCCTCTCGGTCAAAGGCAAAAAAGGAGGCCACCCCGACGGGTGACCTCCTCGACGGCAAATGCCGCAAAACCGGGTCGGTCAGCGAGACCGGTTATAATTTCACCTTCTTGCTCGTTCCATCACTCTCGTTGTGCATACGGTCCACGGCCGTCACCACATAGACATATTCACGAGTGCCCCGTTTGTAGGGAAGCATATACTTCGTATCGCGGGTAACTGCAACCAAATGAGACGTGTCGTAAAGGTCGATTTTTTCACTTGGCGTAAACCGATAAACACAAAAGTATATCTGTTTTTGCATTTCGTCTTTGGTCTCTCTCCGTTTCCATTGCAACTCATACCCTTCGGGTGTCCATTTGGCTTTGAGGCTCTTCACCTCGGCGGGTGCTTTATCGTCGATAAACGTATATGCGGGAATGAGTGCGGGTACGGCATGGTAATAGCCTATCAAATCATCGGCTATTCCTTTGTAGTTTTCCAGCAAAGAGTACCCCGGCCAAAAGCAGTTGCCATTCACATGATCGAGATAACGGCTTAATTGCATTTTGTGATTCAACTGCGTGTAGATAGGATTCACGTCGGTCGCATTCATGGTGCGTACCACATCTTGCCCGATATAAAGGTGCCGTCCGTTGGCATGGTTATTCCACCAATAGATAAGTGTTTCGACACAAGCCGCCTTGTGGCCTATCTCCCAATAGAGTTGAGGCAACATATAGTCTACCCACCCGTTGCGTGTCCACAGCAATACATCGGCATAAAGCTGGTCGTAATTTTGCAACCCGTTCGTGGCACTGCCATCGGGATCGCTCTTTTGGTTCCGATAGATTCCAAAGGGGCTGATTCCGAAGCGGACCCACGGTTTGCGGGCCTTGATAATTTCGTTCAACTCTTTGATCAGCAAATTCACATTCTCCCTTCGCCAATCGCCTCGCTCCATACCGTTTCCATAGCGGGCATAACTGTTGTCGTCGGGAAATTCGCTGCCCGCAATGGGATATGGATAAAAATAGTCGTCCATGTGAATGGCATCGACATCGTAGCGAGTTACAATATCGTCGACCACCTTGCCGATGAACTCGCGGCATTCGGGCAGACCCGGGTCGAAGTAGAGTTGCTTGCCATACTGTACAAACCATTCGGGATGCTTATAATAAATATGTGAAGACGCCCATTTTTCCTCGGCATTCCCTACCCGATAAGGATTAAGCCAAGCGTGAAGCTCCATATTGCGCACGTGACACTGTTCGATTAAATATTGCAGAGGGTCCCACATGGGATTGGGGGCGACGCCCTGTTCTCCGGTAAAGTACTTGCTCCACGGTTCCAACTCCGACTGATAAAACGCATCGGCCGTAGGACGCACTTGAAAGATCACAGCGTTAATTCCCATACGTTGCAAACTGTCCAACATTTGATCGAAATAGCGTTGCATCGAATCTTTGTTCATCTCGCGATACCGGCTCTGTCCTACGGTATGGATCCACGCACCGCGAAACTCCCGCTTGGGGTGTTCGACTGCCAACGAAAGCTCTCCTCCCAAGCCAAGAAGCAGCAATAGCAATAAATAAAATTTAAGTTTCATTGTCTTGATTTTTGATTCTGAGACAAAGATAATGCAAGTCGAAGGAAGAAACAAGTTTATCAAGGCTATCGGGTTATTTCCTTGTAGTGCTTAGTTCCATTCCAAACTTTATTCACAGCTTTTTTCAAAAAAATAAGATTCATTGGTTTTTTCAACCGTAACCGCATACTATATTTGCAGCGTAATCATTTTAAAGACAAAACAACATGAAGAAATTTTTCATCTTGGCATGTATTGCCGCCGCTTCGATAATAGCTATGCCGGCTATCGCACAAACTCCTGTTTGCCCAAAGGCAAAGACCGAGTGCTACAAAAAAGAGTGCAGGGATAAAAATTGTACCAACTGCACTTGTAAAGATTGTAAGAATCACCCTAATTGCAAAGACTGCAAAGACTGCAAAGATTGTCCAAATGCCCAGTGCGAATACAAAGGGAATAACTGCCCGCAACCCCCGTGCAACAGATCAAACACACAATGTAACAAAAACCAAACTCCTAACTGCAAACAGGAGTGTGTGAAAAAATAAATCGTTCGATTGATTAGCAAATCTGTCCTCATAAAAGGTCGTACCCTCATGCGGGGTACGACCTTTGTTTTTCAAAAAAGAATTATCTCTCTTTAATCTCTCCTATTCTCCCATATCTTAAATATTATTAAGCCTCACTATCCTTATTGGAAATAACAAAAAAGATACCTTACCTTTGCAACGAATTTTTATACGCCTTTTTGCATGAATCTATTGGACAAACCTATCTATATACTATCGAGAGGAGCCTGTTCCCGCACCTCTTCGACGGTACACGTCCATTGGTTCAGTGGGTTTATTTGACCGATCGTAGCCCTGTCGCCTGTACCCCGACTTTTTACAACGGAAACAGGCATCCACATTCTCATCATATTCGTACAATAGCAATCGGAAGCAACGGGGTACAACCGCTTGTTGCGTTCTGCTGCATAAAATCGGTCAACCATGTTACGTATTTTAATTTTATTGATCATAGGAACAGGCGTGGGATATCTCTTGCGCGGACGCTGCTCTTTCAGCGGAATAAGCAAATGGAGCATACAGGTAACCGTGTGCGCTTTGCTTTTTGTTTTCGGTGTATCCATAGGGAGCAATCGCAGCCTCATCGACAATTTTTTCACATTCGGGTGGCAAGCTGCCGTTATCGCTGTGCTCGGTATAACAGGCAGCATCGTCGCTGCAATTATCGCACAACGATTGTTACGGAAAGGGGGGAAATCATGAAAGAGAATTTAATGATCTTAGGCTGTTTCCTTTTAGGAATATTTATCGGTATGTCGGGTGTATCGCCCGAATGGCTGCAAGGGCACGACCTGTCGATGGCCATATTATCGCTACTCATCGTACAAATAGGGATAAGTCTCGGTTCGGGCTCCCACTTGCAACACATATTCCGGTCGCTCGACTTGCGGTCCCTGTTGTTACCCCTTTTTACCATTGTCGGCACCCTGTTATTCTCGGCCATAGGGGTATTGCTGCTACACGGCCGCAACCTTAGCGACTGTCTGCTCGTAGGCAGCGGTTTCGGGTACTACTCACTGTCGTCGGTCTTGATCGCCGATATAAAAAGTGCCACCCTCGGAGTGCAAGGAGCAACCGAACTGGCTACCATTGCATTGCTCGCCAATATCATACGCGAGATGATCGCACTCTTCGGGACCCCCACATTAGCCCGCTTAGGAGGACGATTGGTCCCTATATCGGTTGCCGGGATCAACTCGATGGACGTATGCCTCCCCGTAATCGTCCGCAACACCTACAAGGGAGAGGAACTTATTCCGTTGGCAATCTTGCTCGGCATAGCCCTCGAAGTGAGTGTACCGCTCCTTATCAGTGCATTCGGATAAGTGCAAAAACAAAAAAATCGCCGAGGGAAAGAGCTATCCATAAATGATTAGGTGGCGTCAAATGAATTTATTATCTTTGTGCCGACTATAAACAAATATAGCACATGAAAATAGAACAAATCATATCCGATGCTGCCGGTCGGGCTGTAAAGGCCCTGTACGGAGTCGATGCGGCTCCCGGAACTACAACTCCCCAAAAGACAAAAAAGGAGTTCGAAGGCAACCTCACGTTAGTTGTGTTCCCTTTCTTGAAAGCTTCGCATAAAGCTCCCGAAGCTACGGCACAAGAGATAGGCGAATACCTGCTGGCCAACGAACCGGCAGTCGCTGCATTCAATGTAATCAAAGGATTTCTCAACTTGGTTATCGCACCAGAGTTTTGGAGCGAAGTACTGCACCATATCGACGAAGATATCGCCTTCGGTATCCGCAAAGCCACGGCCGACGCGCCACTTATCATGGTCGAGTACTCCTCGCCCAATACCAACAAGCCGCTGCACTTGGGGCACGTCCGTAACAATCTGTTGGGATATAGCCTCTCCGAAATTTTGAAAGCCAACGGAAACCGGGTAGTTAAAACCAACATCGTAAACGACCGGGGTATCCACATCTGCAAATCGATGCTCGCTTGGCAAAAATGGGGCAACGGCATTACCCCCGAAAAAGCCGGGAAGAAAGGCGACCACCTCATCGGCGACTTTTATGTACTCTTCGACAAACATTATAAGCAAGAGGTAAAAGAGTTGGAAGCACAGGGCAAAACGCCCGAAGAGGCCGAAGCCGCTTCGCCCCTTATGCAGGAAGCCCGTGCCATGCTGCGCAAATGGGAGGCCGGCGATCCCGAAGTGCGTGCCGTGTGGGAAATGATGAATAACTGGGTATATGCCGGCTTCGACGAAACCTATCGCCGTCTCGGTGTCGATTTCGATAAAATCTACTACGAATCGCAAACCTACCTCGAAGGGAAAGAGAAGGTTCTCGAAGGTCTCGAAAAAGGCATTATGTACCGTAAAGAAGACGGTTCGGTGTGGGCCGACCTTACCGGCGAAGGGCTCGACCACAAACTGCTGTTGCGTAGCGACGGGACATCGGTATACATGACACAAGACATCGGTACCGCCAAACTTCGTTTCAGGGATTATCCCATCGACAAGATGATTTATGTAGTAGGGAACGAACAAAATTACCATTTTCAGGTTCTCTCTATACTCCTCGACAAACTCGGGTTCAAATGGGGTAAAGACCTCGTTCACTTCTCTTACGGTATGGTAGAGTTGCCCGAGGGCAAAATGAAATCGCGCGAAGGGACCGTTGTCGACGCCGACGACCTCATGGACGAAATGATCGCTACCGCCCGCGAAACATCGGCCGAATTGGGGAAACTCGACGGTTGTACCGCCGAAGAGGCCGAAGAAATTTCGCGTATCGTAGGATTGGGGGCATTGAAATACTTTATCCTGAAAGTCGATCCCCGCAAGAACATGACCTTCAACCCCAAAGAGTCGATCGACTTCAACGGGAATACGGGGCCTTTCATTCAGTATACGCACGCCCGTATCTGTTCGGTCATGCGGAAAGCTGCCGAAGCCGGTATCGACTACCGCCACGAAGATACCACCGGTGTGCAACCCACCGAGAAGGAGATTTCGCTCATTCAACATTTGGCCGATTTCCCCGCCGTGGTAGCCGAAGCCGGGCGCATATACAGCCCCTCGCTCATCGCCAACTACGTGTACGACTTGGTTAAAGAGTATAACCAGTTCTATCACGACTTTTCGATTTTACGCGAAGAGAACACGGCGATACGGGCTTTCCGTCTAATGCTGTCGGCCAACGTAGCCAAAGTGATCAAAAGCGGTATGGGATTACTCGGTATCGAGGTCCCCGACCGTATGTAACTACATTAAAACCCTCATAAAAATGGAAAATTTGTATGATTCTTCTTATAAATCGACCACCGGGACTTCGGTGCTGTCGATTGTTATGCGCAAAGTATACACCCGTATGTTTTTTGCGCTCATCGTAACGGCTCTTACGGCGCTGTACGTAGCCTCGTCGCCGGCGATACTGGCAACCATATTCGGGAGCAAAGTCATTTTCTTCGGATTGATAATCGCCGAGTTGGCCGTTGTATTCGTCGTTTCGGGAATGCTCGACAAACTCAGCTCTACCACGGCCGTACTGCTGTTCTACCTCTATGCCATACTCAATGGCGTGGTATTTTCGTCGATATTCGTTATCTATGAATTGGGTTCTATCGCCTATACCTTCTTCATTACAGCCGGTGTATTCGGCGCCATGAGCGTATATGGATTGGTGACCAAAAACGATATGACCAAATTCGGCAGTTACTGTATCATGGCGCTCTTCGGGCTTATTATTGCCTCGGTAGTCAACATCTTCGTGGCCAGCAGTACCCTCGACTGGATCATCAGTTTAGTAGGTGTAGCCCTCTTCATCGGCCTCACCGCTTGGGATACGCAAAAAATTAAAAATGCTGCCTATATGACCGAACCTTCACAAACGGGTAAACTGGCTACCATTGGCGCCTTGTCGCTCTATCTCGACTTTATCAACCTGTTCCTCTATCTGCTCCGCTTCTTCGGACGCAGCAACGATTAAGAGGCAACACCGTTGCAAACGATACCGACAAAGGCTGTTCTCTCGATGGGGACAGCCTTTGTCATAAAATAATAGGGCAAACTTGTTTCTGCCCTCAACTTACACTATCTTTGCAGGGATTGCAATACGACAAACATAAATAGATACGCAATATGGCACAACCGTTTTTCATTTACAATACACTCTCCCGGAAAAAGGAGGAGTTCCGTCCGCTGAACCCGCCTTATGTAGGTATGTATGTGTGCGGCCCTACCGTCTACGGCGATGCACATTTGGGACACGCCCGGCCGGCGATTACCTTCGATGTTCTGTTCCGTTACCTCAAACAACTCGATTATAAAGTACGCTATGTACGCAACATCACCGACGTAGGACACTTGGAACACGATGCCGACGATGGCGAGGACAAAATCGCCAAGAAAGCCCGCCTCGAAAAACTGGAACCTATGGAAGTGGTACAATTCTACCTCAACCGCTACCACAAGGCGATGGAGGCTCTCAACGTGTTGCCGCCCAGTATCGAGCCACACGCTTCGGGGCACATCATCGAACAAATCGAATACATCAAAAAAATACTCGAAGCCGGCTATGCCTACGAGAGCAACGGCTCGATCTACTTCGACGTGGTGAAATACAACAAAGACCACCACTACGGAAAACTGTCGGGACGCAACATCGACGAATTGCTCAACACGACCCGCGAACTCGACGGGCAAAGCGAGAAACACAACAGTTTCGACTTCGCCCTTTGGAAAAAGGCTGCCCCCGAACACATTATGCGCTGGCCTTCGCCGTGGAGCGACGGATTTCCCGGCTGGCATCTCGAATGTTCGACCATGAGCACCAAATATTTGGGCGAAGAGTTCGACATTCACGGCGGTGGCATGGACCTGCTTTTCCCGCACCACGAATGCGAGATTGCGCAATCGGTGGCTGCGCAAGGACACGAAACCGTCCACTACTGGATGCACAACAACATGATTACCATCAACGGGCAAAAAATGGGTAAGTCGCTGGGCAACTTCATTACCCTCGACGAATTCTTCACCGGTAACCACAAGTTGCTGCAACAAGCCTATTCGCCCATGACCATACGCTTCTTCATCTTGCAAGCCCACTACCGCAGTACGGTCGATTTCAGCAACGAAGCGCTGCAAGCCTCCGAAAAGGCGCTGCAACGTATGCTCGAAGGGTGGAACAACTTAGCGAAAATCACGCCTGCCGATTGCTCCACAGTCGACGTAAAAGCCATTCGCGAACGTTGCTACGAGGCGATGAACGACGACCTGAGTACCCCCATTGTCATCTCGCACCTCTTCGAAGCGGTGAAGATTATCAACACCGCGTTGGCTGGCGAAGCCAAACTGACGGCAGAAGACCTCGCCCACTTGAAAGAGACTTTCGAGATATTCCTGTTCGACATCATGGGTATCCGCGAAGAATCAAGCGCATCGGACGAAGGAAACGAGGCTTACCACAAAGCCGTTGATTTACTCCTCGATGTACGCAAAGAGGCCAAAGCCCGCAAGGACTGGGCCACCTCGGATTATATCCGCGACAAACTCTCGGAGATAGGATTCGAAGTCAAGGACACCAAAGAGGGAGTTGAATGGAAACTGAAATAACCCTTTGCAAAATATAGGAACAGCCCCGGGATTCGCTTCAACGATTTCCCGGGGCTGTTTTTATGATCTAACCTTAATGCCCGAAGATTTTATTTCTTCATCTCGGCAACAAACTCGTTGGCCTTAGCCACAGCTTTGGTAATATGGTCGCAAATATGATCGTCGCCGATGAGTTTATCGATATTGGCTTTTTTCAGAGTCTCGTGTACCCGTGGGTTTACACCCGAAAGAATTACGTGAATTTTCTCTTTCTGCGACGAAGTGATAAGTATTTCGAGGTTATGGATAGCCGTAGAGTCGATAAACGGAACCCTGCGCATACGAATAATACGTACCAACGGACGATCGGCCATACTTCGCATCAACTCGTCGAATTTGGTAGCGATGCCAAAGAAGAAGGGGCCTTCTATCTCGTAAATCTCCACGCCCTTAGCTACTTTCAATACCTCGTGTGCATTCGATTCGGTTCCGTGGGCCACATCGACTTCGTCGTGGAAAACCGATATTTTTGTAGCCTCGGTCATACGGCGCAAGAAGAGGACGACAGCCAGCAGCAACCCTATTTCGATAGCAATCGTCAAGTTGAAAATTACAGTCAGCAAGAAGGTAATAACCAATACCGATACGTCCGACTTGGGATTTTTCAACAGCGATCGAACCGTGCGCCAGCCGCTCATGTTATAAGAGACGACAATAAGGACACCGGCGAGGCACGACATAGGTACCAGTTGGATCAACGGCATAAGAAACAAAAATATCAACAACAGCACTACGGCATGGATCATACCGGCCACAGGAGAACGGCCTCCGTTATTAATATTGGTCATCGTACGGGCAATGGCTCCGGTCACAGGGATTCCCCCGAAAAACGGCACCACAATATTGGCGGCACCCTGAGCGATCAGTTCGGTATTGGAATTGGTCTTGTCGCTGGTTACACCGTCGGCCACGGTAGCCGAAAGCAACGATTCGATAGCCCCCAACACAGCAATGGTAAATGCCGGGGAGAGGAGTTGGTTAATCGTATCCATATTGATGTTGAGAGGCTGCGGCTCGGGTACATTGCTACTGATGTTAAATCGGTCGCCAATGGTCTCGATACCCTCGATACCCCAAAATTGGCGAAGTATATACACGAGTATCGTCATCAGGATAATAGCCATGAGCGAACCCGGTATTTTGTTCGAAATCCGAGGCGTGTAGGCAATAATAAGGATACTGAGTATGCCTATGCCCAACGACCAAAAATTAACGGTATCGATATGCTGGAAATAGGCAATCCATTTGGAGATAAAATCGGCAGGGACGCTCTCCATCGTAAGCCCTAACAAATCTTTTATCTGTGTAGCAAAAATCGTAAGGGCGATACCGCTGGTAAATCCCACGACAATAGGATAAGGAATAAATTTAATAATCGTTCCCAAATGGAAACACCCCATAAGGACCAGTATCAATCCCGCCATAAAGGTTGCAATGGCCAATCCCTCCAAACCATACGTTTGAATAATGCCGTAAACAATAACGATAAATGCTCCCGTAGGGCCGCCTATCTGCACGCTGTTACCGCCCAAAAACGAAACGATAAATCCGCCGATAATAGCCGTAATAAGACCTTTTTCGGGCGAAACTCCCGAAGCGATACCGAATGCAATAGCCAACGGCAAGGCCACGATACCCACAATGATTCCCGCCATGAGGTCTTTCAGGAACTTCTCCTTCGAGTAGCTTCTCAACGAAGCAAAAAATTTCGGGTGAAAATCCAATGTACTTTTCATCTTTCTTTACCTAAATTATACCTATCGGCCAAAATACTCCCTTATCTGTACAAGAGTGTCTGGCAACTTGATTGTGAAAATAAACCGGAAGAACCCGGTTTGAAAAACTGCGGCAAAATTAACTATTTTTTATGATTCAGCGCCATATTTATCGGGGAAATTTAAAAACTATAAACAAAACCTTTCTGAAAGCTCTCACAGGAAAAATAGGAAAAAAGTATTCATTATCGAATATTTACCTTATATTTATACCCGATTTGAGAATAATTCGACTACAACACAGTAACGGTTTATGACACAACTCTCTTCCGAAAACTCTGCCAGCATAAAACGAATTGGACTGGCCGGGTTCTTTATCTCATTAGGTATTGTATTCGGCGACATCGGTACTTCCCCGCTCTATGTGATGAAGGCAATCGTCCATACGGGAGAAACACTTAGCGAGAATTACATTTTAGGGGCATTATCGTGCATCATTTGGACTCTCACTCTCCAAACGACCATCAAATATGTACTCATAGCCCTTCGGGCCGACAATAACGGCGAAGGCGGAATCTTAGCCCTGTATGCCCTGCTGCGCAAACATAAACGCAAATGGATTTATATCCTCGCCATCATCGGGGCAAGTACCTTATTGGCCGACGGAATCATCACCCCTGCCATTACCGTAACAACGGCTATCGAGGGGTTGGAAGGGGTCAATCCCGATTTACCCGTTATCCCCGTGGCCATAGGGATTATCACCATTATATTTTTTGTACAGCAATTCGGTACCGAACATATTGGACGCTCCTTCGGGACCTTCATGTTTCTGTGGTTCCTGATGTTGGGCGTATTGGGCGTTTGGGGAATCACCTCCTATCCGCAAGTTTTCAAAGCCTTCAATCCCTATCACGCCATTTGGTTGCTCTCCGAATCGCCCTACTGGTTTTTGATTTTAGGTGCGGTATTCCTCTGTACCACCGGAGCCGAAGCCCTCTATTCCGATTTGGGACATTGCGGTCGGGGGAATATTACGGTCAGTTGGATATTCGTTAAAGCCATGCTTATACTCAATTATTTGGGACAAGGGGCATGGATATTGACACACCTCGACCAAGCTGTCGGAGATGGAAATCCTTTTTATGCCATCGTACCGCACGGAATGCTGTGGTTTTCCATCATCATGGCTACGGGGGCTGCCATTGTGGCGAGCCAAGCTCTCATCAGCGGATCGTTTTCGATATTGAGCGAAGCCATGAACCTGAGATTCTGGCCCCGTATGCGTATCAAGCATCCCACCAATATCAAGGGACAATTGTTCATTCCCACCATCAATTTGTTCATGTATATAGGGGTTGTACTGACCGTATTTCTGTTCCAAGACTCCTCACACATGGAGGCTGCCTACGGATTGGCCATCACCATCACCATGTTGATGACAACCCTGCTTTTGGGTTTCTACCTGCGTATGCACGGCACACCTCGTTGGTTGGTTATTTTGTTTTTAGGAGCCTATGGTATAATCGAGGGCATATTCCTTGCTGCGAATCTCTCCAAATTTGTAGCCGGAGGTTGGTTTACGATATTGATAGGCGGCGCACTTTGCTTTATCATGTTTGTATGGGTCACTGCCTTGAAAATCCGTCGACGTCATCTGTCTACCAAACGGTTGAGCGATTACTACAAAATCATTTCGGATATCAAGGCCGACGAAACCATTCCCAAATATGCCTCTAACCTTATTTATGTCAATCATGCACATAGCGAAGGGAATGTCGATGACAAGATACTCTACTCCATTATCAATAAACAACCTAAACGTGCCGACCATTACTGGTTGTTCAATTTGGAGTTTGTCGATACCCCCGATACGCTCGAATACAGTTTCACCCCGCTCGTAAAAGGGACACTTTTCAACATAAATATTCGTATCGGATTCCGTATCGAGCCTCGTGTAAGTCTCTATTTAAGACAAATCGTAGATGACCTTGTGGCTGCCGGTGAAATGGAACTGACCAGTACTTACCCCTCCTTACGCAAGAACGGCATACCGGGCGATTTCCGATTTATCATTATTCGGCACATCTATTACCCCGAAGATTCACGCGACCGCAAGCAGAACCTGCTGATGGTTCTATTTTCCATCATTCGTAAAATCGGTATCGACGAACCCAGTTCGTTAGGATTGGATACTTCGGTAGTCGTGGTGGAACGGGTACCGTTAATTATCAACAACAGGGGCAAACAAACAAAGCGTATTACCCGTATAGATCCCCATCGGGAGGTCAACCCATAGAACAAGATAAAGTACAACAGGAAACGGTAGAGGGCGAAAAGAGTATCACTTCCCGCCCTCTATTGTTTTCGTATTAAAAATGTATCAGATTTTTTTCGTGTATGCCCGGCGGCGTTTATGCTGCTCGCGTTCGAAGTACTGCCATTGCGACTGGACTTTCTCGTTCATTTCAAGCTCGGGATTGCTTTCGGCGTATTTATAACCGTTGCGAATAAAGACCGGAATCAAATCGGAGAAGAGAAGCGCGTTGACTCCCTTGCTCTGATAGTCGGGACGAACTGCCACCAGCAACAGGTCTACCCCGTCGTTCTTCCCTTTGAGGGCTTTGAGTAAATGAATAAAACCGATAGGGAACAAGCGTCCGCGCGATTTTTGCAGTGCTTTCGACAACGACGGCAGGGCAATTCCCACGGCAATCAGCTCATCGTGTTCGTCGACGATAACAGTTACGTTTTCGAGCCTCAGCAAGGGAATATACATTTTCACATAGTAATCGATTTGTCGTTGCGAAAGGTTGGAGTAACCATACAGGTCGGCATAAGCGTGGTTGATGAGGTCGAAAATTTTCTGTCCATAGTTGCCTTTATACACTTCCGAGGCATTTTTGAACTTGACAATCCGCAAGTTATATTTGCGTTGCACAATATCGCTGATACGTTGGTGCTTCTCGGGAACCCCCTCAGGGACTTTTATTTTATACTCGACCCAGTCCACGGCTTTTTCGTAACCTCTATCTTCGATGTGCTGCCGATAGTAGGGGTGGTTATAAATAGCCGACATGGTGCTCAACTGGTCGAACCCTTCGATGAGAAGGCCCTCGGGATCCATATCGGTGAACCCGAGGGGGCCATGAATTTGATCCATACCTTTCGATTTCGCCCAGTTTTCAACGGCGTCGAAGAGGGCTTCGCTCACTTCCCGGTCATCGATAAAATCGACAAAACCAAATCGGGCGGCCTTCTCCCCGGTCTTCTCGTTGACCTTGCGGTTGATAATACCGGCGATGCGTCCCACAGGTTTCCCTTCTTTATAGGCCATGTAATAAACCGACTCGCAGAAATCGAATGCCGGATTGTTTTTTGCGTCCAGCGTCCCTACTTCGTCCAACACCAAAGACGGCACATAATATTCATTTCCTTTGTACAAATCTATCGGGAACTTTGCGAATTTTTTCAATCCTCGGGTTCCTGATATTTCTTGAATTGTGATTGACATGATGTTTATAATTTCAGCTATTTATTTTCAAAGTCCGTTGTTCATTCCTTAATACCGTATGCCAAATCGCCGGCATCGCCCAGCCCGGGAACAATATAGGAATGATCATCGAGTTTGTCGTCGATAGCACCTACCCATACGGTAGTATCGTCGGGAAAATGCTCCCTCACATAATCGATCGCCTGTTTGCTGGCAATAACCGAGGCCACATGTATGCTCTTAGGTGTTCCCTTCGTAAGCAATGCCTTATACGAAAGTTCCATAGAGCCACCTGTTGCCAACATAGGGTCGGTAATTACCAACACCTTGCCATCGAGGCGAGGCGAAGCTATATACTCGATGAATATGTCGAAATTCAGTTTGTCCTTGTATTTGCGATAAGCCGATACAAATGCATTTTCGGCATCGTCGAGACAACTGAGAAACCCTTGATGGAAAGGCAGTCCTGCCCTGAGAATCGTTGCCAATACCACCGTGTCGTCGGGCAGATTTACTCGTGCCGTACCCAACGGAGTTTTCACCTCTTTTTCGCTATAAGAAAAACGACTGCTTATCTCGTAAGCCATAATCTCACCTATTCGTTCGAGATTCCGCCGGAATCTTATTCGATCGGTTTGAATATTCACATCTCTTAATTCGGCCATAAATCGGTTAATTACCGAATTTCTCTCCGCAAAATTGATTACTTCCATAATTTTGTGTTTTTCTGCCGAAGAACAAAAGTATATATAAATTTTATTTTAAGAAATTATAATTTGTTTTTCTTGCATTTTGCAAGGTAGAAACCAAGATGAATATGTCGTTTTTGCAATGTAGGCATAGCGATTGGGCCTATATTTGCAATAAATACAAACAATTAGCGAAAATTTTCTTTAATTAAATCGTTACTTGTAGAATTTGTTGTTAATTTTGCAATCGGTTTTAAGGATCAAGAAAAAAGTAATATTTTATAAACCATTAAATTTCAAAAAAAATGGCAACATTAGATTTAAGCAAGTATGGTATTAAGGATGTAAAAGAGATTTTACACAATCCTTCGTACGAAGTTCTGTTTGAGGAAGAAACCAAAGCAGGATTGGAAGGTTATGAAAAAGGTCAGGTAACTGAACTCGGCGCTGTGAATGTAATGACTGGAATCTACACCGGTCGTTCTCCCAAAGATAAATTCTTTGTTATGAATGAAGCCAGCAAGGACACTATCTGGTGGACTACCGATGAATATAAAAACGACAACAAACCTTGCTCCGAAGCAGCTTGGGCCGACTTGAAAGCCAAAGCCGTTAAAGAACTTTCGGGCAAAAGATTGTTCGTGATGGATACTTTCTGCGGTGCTAACCCCGCTACTCGTTTGAAAGTACGTTTCATCATGGAAGTAGCATGGCAAGCTCACTTTGTAAAAAATATGTTCATTCGTCCTACCGAAGAAGAACTGGCCAACTACGGCGAGCCCGATTTCGTATCGTTCAACGCTGCCAAAGCCAAAGTTGAAAACTACAAAGAACTGGGCTTGAACTCCGAAACAGCTACCGTATTCAACTTGAAAACCAACGAACAAGTAATCTTGAATACATGGTACGGCGGTGAGATGAAAAAAGGTATCTTCTCGATTATGAACTACCTGAACCCCTTGAAAGGCATGGCTTCGATGCACTGCTCGGCCAACACCGACAAAGAGGGTAAGAGCACAGCTATCTTCTTCGGTCTGTCGGGAACAGGAAAGACTACTCTGTCGACCGACCCGAAACGTCTGCTCATCGGCGACGACGAACACGGCTGGGACAACGACGGTGTGTTCAACTACGAAGGCGGTTGCTACGCTAAGGTTATCAACCTCGACAAAGAGAGCGAACCCGATATCTACAACGCCATCAAACGCGACGCTTTGCTCGAAAACGTAACCGTTGACGCCAACGGCAAAATCGATTTCGCCGATAAGAGCGTAACCGAAAACACTCGTGTTTCGTATCCTATCTACCACATCGACAACATCGTTAAACCCGTTTCGAAAGGTCCGCACGCCAAACAAGTTATCTTCTTGTCGGCCGACGCATTCGGTGTATTGCCTCCCGTTTCGATCTTGAACGCCGAGCAAACAAAATACTATTTCCTCTCGGGCTTCACCGCTAAATTGGCTGGAACAGAACGTGGTATTACCGAACCGACTCCTACTTTCTCGGCTTGCTTCGGTGCTGCCTTCTTGTCGCTGCATCCTACCAAATATGCCGAAGAGCTGGTTAAGAAGATGGAAATGGTAGGCGCTAAGGCTTACTTGGTAAATACGGGCTGGAACGGAACCGGAAAACGTATCTCGATCCGCGATACCCGTGGTATCATCGACGCTATCCTCGACGGTTCGATCGACAAAGCTCCGACGAAAGTTATTCCTTACTTCAACTTCGTCGTTCCTACCGAATTGCCGGGTGTTGATCCCCACATTCTCGATCCTCGCGATACGTATGCAAATGCCGCCGATTGGGATGCAAAAGCCAAAGACCTTGCCGGCCGCTTCATCAAGAACTTCTCGAAGTTCGAAGGCAACGCCGCTGGTAAAGCATTGGTTGCTGCCGGTCCGAAACTCTAATCGAAACAACTGTTTCAATATAAAAATCGAGGCTGCTCCTTTCGGAGTAGCCTCGATTGCTTTTATACTTCAAGTATGGCAACCTCTCACACGAGAGCGGCCACAAAAACATAAACGAAATAACCGCAGAGCGAAACTTTAATAACAACTCCGAGAAGGAATCCTAAAAAAGCACCTAACCCGGCCTTCACCGCTTCGTGTGTGAGTTTACCCCCCAACAGTTCTCCAACGATGGCACCCACCAAAGGCCCCAATATAATGCCCCACGGCGGACACACAAACATACCTATCACCGTGCCGGCTATACAACCACGATTGCCCCATTTGCTACCGCCACCATATTTGGTACCGATAAGAGGCGTAAAATAGTCGAGTACTTGCACGACAATAACCAAGATAGCCCAAACAACAAGCTGGGTACCCGTAAACTGTACCTTGTCGGTCAAATGAAGCAACAACATACCCACATAAGAGAGCGGCGGTCCCGGCAGAGCGGGAAGGAAACACCCTCCCAATCCCACAAGCAGACATATCGCTCCTAAAACAATCCATACAATATCCATATCGTCTTTGATTTGGTACTCCCACAAAGATAATGGAATTAGCCTATGAAAACAACACGTGTCCACCTCATTCCCCGGGAAGAGCATCCAAAGGATTGTTATTTTACACCGGCAATTCCCTGTTTTCCCAAAAAAAGAGTATCTTCGTAAATCGAATACAAAACAAACGGAGAGAACGATGGACGAATGGCTGTCACGAACCGAACTGCTCATGGGCAACACCGCCATGCAACAATTACACAATGCACACGTAATGGTGGTGGGTGTAGGTGGCGTAGGTGCTTATGCCGCCGAAATGATTGTCCGGGCAGGAGTGGGTAGCCTTACAATCATCGATGGCGATACCGTAGCCGATAGTAACCTCAACCGGCAACTGGTAGCCTTGCACTCTACACTGGGGAAACCCAAAACCGAGGTGCTGGCCGCCCGATTGCTCGACATCAACCCGGCTTTGAACCTCACCGCCGAATCCCGTTTTTTGGAGGCGAAAGATATTCCCGACTTGCTGGAACGCGACCGGATAGATTTCGTGGTCGATGCCATCGATACCGTAGCCCCTAAAATCGCTCTCATTACCTACTGCCTGAGGCACAAGATAAAGGTCGTCTCGTCGATGGGCGCAGGCGGTCGCAAAGACCCGTCGGCCATACATATAGCCGACATTGCCGATACCTACCATTGCGGACTGGCCCGTGCTGTGAGGATACGGTTGCGCAAGGAAGGAATATCCAAAGGGTTAAAGACCGTGTTCTCGACCGAACAGGCCGACCCGGGGGCTGTAATAGCCGTAGAGGAACGCAACAAGAAATCGACCGTGGGAACCATCTCCTATCTACCGGCGATATTCGGGTGCTATTTGGCCAGCTACGTAATAAGAAAATTGACAGAAGTATGATAGAGATTAAAAACATACACAAGAGTTACGGCTCGTTGGAGGTGTTGAAAGGCATCGATGCCGTGATCGAACAGGGCGAAATCGTGGCCATCGTGGGTGCAAGCGGTGCCGGAAAAACCACCCTGCTGCAAATCGTAGGCACACTCGACAAACCCGACTGCGGCGAGATACGGTACGACGGGAAACGGGTGGACAACCTGCCCGACCGGGAGATGGCCCGGTTCAGAAACGGGAACATCGGCTTTGTCTTTCAATTCCACCAGTTGCTACCCGAATTTACCGCACTCGAAAATGTAATGATTCCGGCTCTCATTGGCGGAAGCAGTTCGTCGGAAGCAGAACGGGAGGCCAAACGAATACTCGATTTCCTCAGCCTGAGCGATCGGCTGGGGCACAAACCGGCTCAACTCTCAGGCGGCGAAAAACAGCGGGTAGCTGTCGCACGGGCATTGATCAACCGTCCGTCGGTGATCTTGGCCGACGAACCTTCGGGGAGCCTCGACTCAAAAAACAAAATCGAGTTGCACCAACTTTTCTTCGATTTACGCACCGAGTTCAAACAGACATTCGTCATCGTCACACACGACGAATCGCTGGCTCAAATGGCCGACCGGATCTTGTTTATGAAAGACGGCTCTATCACAGACCCCACCGACAAAAAAGAGGAGGAAGCATGAAACATCGAAAACTCCGCACATGGCCTATCCTGTTGCTGCTCTTGCCGTTCGTCATTACGGCGTGCGGCGATAAAGAAGAGGATATTTACGGCATTTTTTATGCCGACATCGTGACTTGCCACACGACAAACGGGAATATCTGTTTTTCGTATCAGGCGACCGACGCCGCACCGGCCGACACCTTATATCCCGTGTCGACCGTAAGCGGGAACTTCGGCAACGGAGAACGCATACTGTTGCAATTCCGCCCGATAGAACAACTGGACGAACATCGCAAACGCATAGAGATACAGGCGCTATCGGCTATCCATTTCGATACGCTTCGGGTGGTGGCTCACGACAAAATGCCCCAACTGCCCGACGACACGCTTTACCTGCAAAGCGTGTGGAAAACGGGCGACTTCCTCAACCTGCGCTATCGTATCGACTACCACAGCCGTCCGCACAGCATTATGCTCGTGGCCGACGAAGATGAACTGTCGGGCGACACCTTGAAGGTGGAGTTGCGCCACAGCCGCAACGACGATCCCGAAGGACATTGGAGCAACCTTTACTCGTCGTTCAACATCGAAGCATACCGCAAGCGACCCTATACGACACTACAACTATATGTAAACCAAGTAAATTTCAATTATAAATATTATTATTTCAAACTAAACTGATTATGGAAGAGAAAAAAGAAATTCAAATAGAACTTCCGGCCGCCGTGGCCGAAGGTACTTATTCCAACCTCGCTGTCATCTCGCACGCTCCGTCGGAATTTGTCATCGACTTTATCCGCATGACACCGGGCATTCCCAAAGCCCCCGTCAAATCGCGTATCATTCTTACCGCCGAACACGCCAAACGTCTGCTTTTCGCGTTGCAAGACAATATCCGCAAATACGAAGCACAGTTCGGCCCTATCAAAATGAATGCGCCCCAGCAAGGCGGCGGAATGCCTCCGTTCATGGCTCCCGGCGGAGAGGCTTGATTCCAACAAGATAACCAACAACAACCCCATGCACATTACCGTACAACAATGGCTTACCCGACAGCCTTATACCCCAACGACCGACAGCGACCGTTACTATACGCAACTGGCCAATCGGGTATACGACCTGATAGCGGCTTCGCCCCTGAAAGATAGATGGAGCGACGAAGCGAAAAAAGCGATCTGTTGCGACATAGTCAGCTACTTTGCCGACATCTTGTCGGAGACCGGATTGTGGAGTGCATTTATCGCCCAACACCGCCGGCTTTACGGTCGCACCCTCCCATTCTTTCCTACCGAAAATTATTACGAAGGAGAGGTCAACCGGGACGATGTGCGGGTGTTGCTGTGGTATCTGTCGAGTACACACGAAACCCTGCACGAGGTGCTATCGCCCCATGACAAAGCCCTCATCGAAACGGCCGACCGAATTTACACCTTGTTGGAAGGAGAATACGAAACAGCTCCCGATTCGCCGTTGCTGCAAGAATTTTGCCTCCCCGAACTGAACGAAACCGATGACCCCGAAGCCCGATACCGCTTTGCCGAATGGCTCTTTTGGGATTCGTTCCTGCTGGGGCCCTCGAACCGCTCGCTCGCCCGCCAGTTGTTGCACGAGGTACATCACAAACCATATAGCGACAAAGAGAAGCACAGCAAACTCGACGAATTGCGCCGGGAATCGCTCTACACGTTGCCGGCCGGACCGTTGGCTCTTTTTGCCCACGAATGGGTATCGCTGTTGTGGCAACACACTCTCCCCGAAGAGCCGGAGGAGAAAAAAGAGTTGCATCCCTACTACCGGCAATTCACCCGGTCGACGGGAGGAATCCCTATCAAATACATCGGCTCGTATACCGAACTGGACAGATTCCTTACCGAAGAAATGCAGTGGGGCGAGACAAAAGGCGGACACCTCTCGCACCTTGCCCGGAAAAAGAATTTCGTACTCTACGTCACACCTTATAAAGGAATGCTCATCGCCTCGGACATAGCCCAGTGCATATCCGACCCCACCAATCCCTGCTACGATAAAGAAGAGGCACAAAAAGAGGCTATTTCGCTACTCACCGCACCCGGCCGCTGTCCCATCGACCTGCTGCTCTACCTCTGCTCCCACAGCCTGTTGCCCGACGCCCATTTTGCCGACGGCGATCCTCACCTCGTAGCCGACAACTGGGATTTCATAGCCCGATGCCTTTTACAAGACTACTATCGGGCGGTGTAACGTTTACAAAAAAATATGGGAGGAGCACGCTATCCGCAGTACTCCTCCCATTGTATAGGATAAACCCTCAATCCTTATAGAATGAGCATGGCATCGCCATAGGCTCCAAAACGATACCCCTCTTTCAATGCCGATTCGTAGGCCGACAATACAATTTCGTACCCTCCGAAAGCAGCCACCATCATGAGCATGGTCGAGAGCGGCATATGGAAATTGGTAACCAAACTGGTAGCTACCGTAAAATCGTAAGGCGGGAAGATAAACTTGTTGGTCCACCCGTCGTAGGTTTTCATGTGCCCGCCGGTGCTGACAGCACTCTCGATACCCCTCATCACCGAGGTTCCTACGGCACAAACTTTATGCCCGCCATCTTTGGCTTGATTGACCAAAGCAACCAATTCGGGCGTAACGACCATCTGTTCGGAGTCCATTTTGTGTTTGGTAAGGTCCTCGACATCGATCTCCCGGAAGTTGCCAAGCCCCGAATGAAGCGTGAGGAATCCGTAATCGATACCCTTAATCTCCATACGTTTAAGCAACTCGCGGCTAAAATGCAACCCCGCAGCAGGAGTAACCACGGCACCTTCGTTACGGGCAAAAATATTTTGGTACCGCTCTGCATCCAATTCTTCTACGGGACGGGTGATATAAACGGGCAGAGGCATTTCGCCCAATTTGTAAAGAGCCTCTTTAAACTCGTCGTGCGAACCGTCGTAAAGGAAACGCAAGGTACGGCCACGCGAAGTTGTATTGTCTATGACTTCGGCCACCATAGAATCATCGTCGCCAAAATAAAGTTTGTTCCCGATACGAATTTTCCGTGCCGGTTCCACCAACACGTCCCACAACCGGTTCTCTTCGTTCAACTCCCGTAAAAGAAATACCTCTATCTTGGCTCCCGTTTTTTCCTTATTGCCATACAAACGGGCTGGAAATACTTTGGTATCGTTAAAGACAAAGACATCTTTCTCATCGAAATAGTCGATAATTTCCTTGAAAATGCGATGTTCAATTTTTCCCGTTTTCCGGTCGATTACCATCAGCCGCGACTCATCGCGGTTTTTTGCCGGATATTGAGCGATTTGCGCTTCGGGTAATTTAAATTTAAATTGAGAGAGTTTCATATCTTTGTTTGATTATTATTCTTTTTTCTCTTCTTCCAAAACCGATTCCGATTCTATCTCGGCCCGATCGATCATTTGGGCAACCTGCTCCACCGACAAACAATCGGCAAGGGTGACATTGCCCACCCGGGTACGTACAAGCCCTACGAGATGTGCTCCACTACCGAGAGCTTCGCCAATGTCACGGGCCAACGCTCTAATGTAGGTTCCCTTGCTGCATACAACCCGGATTTTTATTTCGGGCAATTCGCAAGCAAGCAGTTCTATCTCGTCGATAACCAACTCTTTGGGTTTCAGTTCTACCGCCTGACCCTTGCGAGCCATATCATAAGCCCTTCGTCCATCGACTTTACAAGCCGAGTAGGAAGGTGGTATCTGCATAATTGAACCGACAAAACGCGGTAAAGTTCGCTCTATACTCTCGCGAGTAATATGTTCAATCGGATACGAAGCATCTACCTCGGTTTCCAAATCGAACGAAGGGGTAGTAGCTCCCAACCGCAACGTGGCCACATACTCTTTGGTATGGTATTGGAACTCCTCGATACGCTTGGTCGCACGCCCCGTGCAAACGATCATCACACCTGTCGCCAACGGGTCGAGCGTACCGGCGTGCCCCACCTTCAACCGTTTTTGTTTGATACGGCGTAAGATATGCAACCGGATACGTTTCACCACATCGAACGAAGTCCAATGAAGCGGTTTATCTATATATATGATTTCGCCCTCGTTGAAATTCATATCATATCGGCGGGTAATTAAACGAACGAATAAATAATGGCAAAGGCTCCCATAACTACGCAATAGATAGCGAAATAAACCAGTTTGCCATTGTTGACCAAGCGAAGCATCCACTTACAAGCCACACACCCCGATATAAAGGAGGCCAAAAAGCCGATAATCATCACCGGAATAGACAAACCCGACTCGGCGGGAGAGAATCCGCCTTTCATCAACTCGAGAAAAGCCTCGCCCAAAATAGGGATAATCACCATCAGGAATGAGAATCGAGCCACTTGCTCTTTTTTATTTCCCAGCATAAGGCCGGTTGCGATAGTTGTACCGGAACGCGAAAGACCGGGCAAGACAGCTACGGCCTGCGACAGCCCGATGATGAACGCGTCGCGATACGAAATATCCTCTTTAACCCGCGGACGGGCATAATAGGCAAACGTGAGCAGTGCCGCCGTAACCAGCAACATAATACCCACCAATAGTAATCCGTTCCCGAAGAAAGATTCTACGTAGTCCTTCAAGAAAAGTCCCACGATTCCCACAGGAATCATAGAAATGGCTATTTTAGCCAGGTATTTGGTTTCACTATTCCAAGAAAAACGGAAAAGGCCTTTGAACAGAATATCGACCTCTTTCCACAACACTACAATCGTACTGCACACGGTAGCCGTATGAACCAGCACGGCAAACGTAAGATTTTCTTCACTCTCTATCCCGAAAAGCGCATGGGCTATTTCGAGGTGTCCGCTACTACTTACCGGCAAATATTCGGTGAGGCCTTGTACCAACCCCAAGATAAGAGATTCTAACCAAGTCATAATGCGATGGGATAAATATTAAGATATTATTTCGATTTGTGCATAATGGCATAAACCATGAAAACAAATCCGGCAAAAGCAATACCGGGAGCCAGCACAATACGGCGAAAACTGAAAATGTCGGGATTATAGGCTTCGGGTGTAGTTCCGGGACCTAACATAAGCAAAAAACCAACGACAATAACGGCAAACGCTATTGCTATAAGTTTGATATTGCTCTTTCCAAGAGCAAACCGGGCTTTCTGCTGCTCACCCGAAACAGACGGCGATGAGATCGTTTTCTTTGAATTCATATATATGGTTTTATCAAATATAATACAAACTGTCTCTATCCATACGTATATAACGGTTTACCGCCCAGTAGGCCGAAACCGCCGTAAGGATAATCCCCAAAACCAAAATGGAAAGGAATACCAAAAGCATCATGGGGACGGAAAGTAGGGTGGAAAAATTCTCCATTTCGGACATCAAATAGTAAATGCAGCCCGAAAGCAACAGCATGGCGATAACCGATGCGATAATGCCATTGACAATATTGGAGAGAATAAACGGCCGCCGTATAAACGCCGGTGTTGCTCCCACCAACTTCATGGTGTGGATAAGGAAGCGTTTGGAATAGGCACTCAACCGTATGGTATTGCTGATAAGCGCAAACGAAATGAGCATGAGAACAATGGCAAGCGCCAACAAAATGAGCCCTATCCGGCTCATATTGTCGTTGACCGACTGAATGAGATCTTTTTGATAAAGAATATCATTAACGATTACCTGTTGACGAAGATTTTTCTCTATCAGCGCCAAACTATCGGTATTGGCATAGTCGGCTTTGAGTTTGACCTCTATCGACGATTGCAGCGGATTCACCCCCAACACATCTTCGGGATTTTCGCCCAACTCGATCATCACCTCTTTCAATGCATCTTCTTTCGATATATATTGTGCGGCCTTCACATATTTCGCCCGTTCGAGCATTCGTTGCAATTGATGTACCTGACGCTCCCCGGCCGACTCGTTCAAAACGATGGAAAAACCTATATTCTCTTTGACATGACGCGAAAGATTATTTGCCAAGACACCCATGAGAACCATAATTCCCAATATGAAAAGAACCAGCGAAACACTTAATGTCGAAGTCATTCGGGCATTCAAAAAAGAAATCCGTTTGCTGAAAGATGTCTTATTGTTCATATCTCTTTTTTACCAAAATCAACTGTTGTTTTACAAAAGGTTCGTACCCCTGTTTATAACCATTTCGACGTTGTTATCCCTCCCCTTTTTAGCCTCCCAAAAGCAGAGGGATATTTTTAGCCCAAATTTTATGCAAAATAAACTCTATATAGCTGAATTTGCTCTTTTTATTCACATATTTTAATATTTTCTATCTCAACTTATATTTTTCGAAATGCGACGCAGTTTTCAATCTGAAAATGAGATAGCCTACTGCACACAGCAAACAAGAAGTGGCATAAGCTGTGGCATAGTTGAATATTTCGGCAATCTGCCCGCCGATAAGTACCCCCAGACCTACACCTAAATCCCAAGCTGTCAAGTAGGTAGAATTTGCTGTTCCCCGCTGGCTGTTAGGGGCTAAATTGATAAACATGGTTTGATATGCCGGGCATATACAGCCATATCCCAATCCCAAAACCAAAGCCGCACCATAGTAGCCCCACTCGTTTCTTATCGCCACAAAAATAAGATAGCCAAGAATCGACAACAGCATTCCCACAAAAATATTGCGGGTAACGAATCCTCGGTTGAGCCATTGTCCCGAAGTAAGCCGCGACAAGATAAGTCCTATCGCCAACAGAACGAAAAAGAATCCAGCCCCCGACTCAATACCCAACTCCTCTTTCCCGTAAACGGCGAGATAAGTCGAAAGCACACCGTAGCTGAACGAAAAAAAGATAAGGGTCAATGCTTCGGGCATCCCCTTCAACAACAAAAAGCGGTCGAGCGAAACCGGCGGTTTTTCGGGAACAGGATCCCGACGATAGGGCATTTTAATGGTCGACACGCACAGCAAGCCTATCGTAGCCGAAACCATCGAAAGCAAAAAGATGTAATCGAAATTGGCATACGCATCGTGAATATAAAGCGACAAAGTGGGTCCAATAGCCATCGCCAAATTATTGCTTACCCCATAATAACCTATCCCTTCGCCCCGTCGGGAGGAGGGCATAACGTCAATCGCCACCGTACTGTTCGATACGGTAAGAAGCCCGAATGCTACCCCATGACCGGCTCGGATAATGGCAAACAAGAGTAATGTCCCAGCCAACAGATACCCTCCGAAAAAGAGGAGAAACACAAAATAACAGATAAGCAGCAACCGCTTGCGGGGAAAGGTATCGACCATATAACCGGCAAAGGGACGGATCATAAGGGCGGTAATGGTATAGGACGAGAGAATAAAACCGGCCGTAGAACGGTTGGCGGCAAATGCCTCGCTCAAATACATGGGAAGCACCGGCAACAGCAGGTAGAACGCGAAAAAAAGCAAGAAGTTCCCGGCCGCTACGGCACAGAAACTTCGAGTCCACAGTTTATCTTTAACCACTTGTTCCATGCGACTTTCGAGTTTTTGTTCAATCCAACGCTTCGCCCAAAAGGGTAGCCGACGAAGCATCGGTTACTTTCACCCGTACCAACTGGCCTATATGGTGATTCCCCTTGTCAAAAACCACGACCTTATTCTGCGAAGTCCGGCCGAAGAGCCGTTCCCTCGATCGCTTCGAAAAACCTTCGACCAATACTTCAAACTCTTTGTCGATATCGCGGCGATTGCTTTCAAGGGAGAGTTCGTTCTGCAAATCGATCATACGTTGCAAACGGGCAATCTTCACCTCTTCGGGAATATCGTCGGGCAAATGTTTGGCCGCATAAGTTCCGGGACGCTCGGAGTATTTGAAGAGGAACGAGGAGTCGAAGCCCACTTCTCGCATAAGCGAGAGGGTCTCTTCGAAGTCGGATTCGGTTTCGGAATGGAACCCGCTGAACATATCGGTCGTAATCCCGCAATCGGGCAAAATGCGACGAATCGCGGCAATCCGGTCGAGATACCATTCGCGAGTATATTTCCGGTTCATCAGTTTGAGTATGCGGTTGCTCCCCGACTGTACAGGCAAATGTATATGCCGGCACAAATTGGGATAAGCGGCTATAACCTTCAACGTCTCGTCGCTCATGTCCTTAGGGTGCGACGTGGTAAAACGAACCCGCATATCGCCGGCAGCCTGCGCCACCAACGCCAATAATGCAGGAAAGTCGACCACCGTACCATCTTCCCGCTCGTAACGATATGAATTCACATTTTGTCCCAGCAAAGTCACCTCCTTGAAACCTTTCGCTTTAAGGTCGGCCAATTCGCCCAGTATACTCTCAGGCTCGCGACTGCGCTCACGCCCACGGGTATAAGGGACAATGCAATAGGAACAAAAATTGTTGCACCCTCGCATGATAGAGATAAATCCCGAAATGCGATTAAGCCCGATTCGGGAAGGAATCACTTCGCGATAAGTCTCGGTCGTCGACAAATCTACATTCACAGCCTTTTCGCCCCGCTCGGCAGCGGCGACCAAATTGGGCAAATCGAGATACGAGTCGGGACCGGCGACCAAATCGACACCGTTTTCGGCAATCAACTGTTCGCGCACCCGTTCGGCCATACAACCCAGCACCCCGATCACCAACGATTTGCGGTGCTTACGCAACGAATGGAAATAGGCCAATCGCGAAAGAACTTTCTGTTCGGCATTGTCGCGGATAGAGCAGGTGTTGACAAAAATCGCATCGGCATCTTCGATCTTGTCGCAAAGCACATACCCGGCCATCTGCATGATCGACGCCACCACCTCGCTATCGGCCACGTTCATTTGGCAGCCATAGGTCTCTATAAACAATTTCTTCTCTATGCTATCTTTTCCTTTCGGCATCTCAGGAGTCGATATAGTTTTCATTCTATTTGATTTTTCCTCTATTTAATTTTAATTTATCAACAAAACAAACAAAAAAAGTAATATTTTTATCTAAAAAATTTGTTTTTAAAAAAATATTGTTTTTCTTTGCATATACATTACATGAAATTTTTTCATAGTTAAGGTTTAGGTTAAATCGGCTAAGAGTTGTTGAGAAACAGCTCTTAGTTATTTTATAGCGCTCCAAAATTTGGAAGATTCTCAATAAAGCCCTATATTTGAGGACAAAAATAATAAAAAGAGATGGATTTTTCAGAGATAATCGTCGCTATAATCATTGGGGTGATCATTTTCACCATCAACCTCACTGGTTCGAAAAAGCAACAAAGCTCTAAAAATCAACCGAAAAGAAAGCCCATACAAAACAGGGTGCCCAATACTCAGCCTTTGCCGGAAGAACCCTGGGACGAATCTCGCACACTAACCCTCGACGATATTTTCAAGGAACTACGTAAAGCCCGGGAAGAGGCCGAAGCCTCGCAACCGCAGGTCGACGACGACTATATACCCAAAGCTCCAAAGCCTGTCCCCGTGGACGAACCGGTTAAACGACCCAAAACCCCGGCGATAAGACGGGAATCCGAACCGGCTGTTGCATTTACCGCTCCACAAGTGGAAAATCCCCTTGTTACGCCTCGCGAGACCATTCCGTCGGCAAAACCCGTAACCGCACCTTCCACCGGATACGAAATCGCCGAAGAGCCCATTATGAACATTCAAGAGATAGATTGGCGCAAAGCCGTCATCGCATCAGAAATATTAAACCGAAAATATTGACTTACCCAAAAACCTTAACTATATAAACCGACACAAAAACAACAACAAAATTTTTCACAGATATGGCATTTAATTTTATTACCGCAGCTGAAGCGGCTGAACTTATTCATCACAACGACAATGTGGGATTTAGCGGATTCACCGCAGCCGGTACACCCAAAGTGGTATCGGTAGCACTTGCCGAAAAAGCCGAAGCAGAACACGCCGCCGGTCGGCCGTTCCAAATTGGCGTCTATACCGGAGCTTCAACCAACGATTATGTCGACGGAGCTTTAAGCCGCGCCAAAGCAATTAAACGACGCACTCCTTACCAATCGCACAAGGATATGCGAGGGGCTATCAACGAAAACGAAATAGACTATTTCGATATGCACTTGTCGCATCTTGCACAAAATCTCCGCTATGGGGCTCTTGGGAAAATAAACGTAGCCGTTATCGAAGCTACCGAAGTGAGCCCCGATGGCGAAATTCTGTTAGGTCCGGGCGTAGGAGCCACCCCTACTTTCTGTGCATTGGCCGACAAAATCATTATCGAGCTGAACCACCACGACCCCAAAGAATTGCGGGGTATGCACGACATTTACCAGCCACTCGACCCGCCTTATCGTCGCGAGATTCCTATTTATAAACCGAGCGACCGTATCGGTGTCCCCGTAGTAAAAGTAGACCCCAAAAAAATCGTGGGTATCGTCGAGAGCGACAAACGCGACGGCGTGAAACCCTTCTCACCGGTCGATGAAACCACCATGAAAATCGGGAACAACGTATGTGATTTCCTCGTACACCAACTTAAAGCCGGACTTATACCGCCTCAATTCCTGCCATTGCAATCGGGCGTAGGTAACATTGCCAACGCGGTATTGGGCTGCTTAGGTTCCAATCCCGATATCCCCGCCTTCGAAATGTACACCGAAGTGGTACAAGATGCCGTAATCGACCTGATGAAAGAGGGAAAATGCAAGTTCGCCAGCTGCTGTTCACTGACCGTGAGCGACGAAAAGATGAACGAAGTATTCCAAAACATCGGGTTCTTCCACGACAAAGTGATCATGCGCCCGGGTGAAATCTCGAACAACCCCGAAGTGGTTCGCCGACTGGGTCTTATCACCATGAATACGGCACTCGAAGTCGACATCTTCGGTAACGTAAATTCAACCCATGTGACCGGAACCAAAATGATGAACGGAATAGGTGGATCGGGCGACTTCACCCGCAATGCCTACCTGTCGATTTTCACTTGTCCCTCCGTAGCCAAAGGCGGAAAAATCAGCGCCATCGTTCCTATGGTATCGCACCTCGACCACAGCGAACACTCGGTACAGGTAATCATTACCGAACAGGGCGTGGCCGATTTGAGAGGAAAATCGCCCATACAACGGGCACAAGCCATTATCGAGAACTGTGCTCACCCCATGTATAAACAACTCTTGTGGGATTACCTCAAACTGGGTAAAGGACATACTCCGCACAACTTGAATGCGGCGTTCGGATTCCACAACGAATTCTTGAAATCGGGCGATATGGCTCTTACCGACTGGGCCAACTATCAATAAACAGTATCGACAATAATAGCATACATTCGACGGGGGTCGTTAACGCGATTCCCGTCGTTTTTTTATGGCACCTCTATCCCACAGAAATACCCATAACAAAAAAGGGAGACAGTAAAAACCGCCTCCCTTTTGCTATACCGGAATATAAATTACCGTATGGGGTGATACTCCACAAAGGCCTCGATAGCTTCGTAAGAAGCCAAACCAAGACTGGCATAAAGATCGGCCGTGGCTTTGTTACGATCCTCGGCACGTTGCCAGAAGAGACGCTCGTCGTCGCCCAAGAAAGGCGCGCTCTCCATCTGCGACTGGTGTTTGAGGATAGAGTTACGTTTCTGACGCAGCTCTTCGGGGCTCAGGGGCACAGCCATTTCGATGTGGTCGATTTCCCATTCGGCCCAAGCACCGCGGTACATCCAAATGCGGCAATCTTTCATCCAATCCTCATCTTTAATCTCGTCGATAGCGGCCAATACGGCATCGAGACAAACCTTGTGAGTTCCGTGCGGGTCGGCCAAGTCACCGGCAACAAAAATTTGATGAGGTTTCACCGACTCGATCAACTCTCTCACGATTTGAATATCGGCCTCCGAAAGGTCGCCTTTCTTAATCGTACCCGTTTCGTAGAAAGGAAGACCCAGGAAGTGTACATTTTGCGGTTTTATCCCAATGTAGTTGCAAGCAGTGCGAGCTTCGCCCTGACGAATCATCGTTTTGATGTAACGAATATCGGGTGTATCCGATTCACCGTCTTTTTTCTTGTTGATGAATTTGTGTATTTCGTTACTCTTCTTCAATAACTCAGGTGTATCGAACTGGAATTTTTTGGCAATATTATCAATAAGCATGATATAACGCATCATATCCTCATCGCCCACTGCAATATTACCCGAAGTTTCGTAGGCTACATGCACATCGTGTTTTTGATCGGCCAAACGTTGCAATGTACCACCCATCGAAATCACATCGTCATCGGGGTGCGGACTGAAAACGATAACCCGTTTGGGATAAGGTTTTGCACGCTCTGGACGGAAGGTATCGTCGGCATTGGGTTTTCCACCGGGCCAACCGGTAATGGTATGTTGCAACGAATTGAAAATACGGATATTCACATTGTAGGCCGACCCGAAGAGAGCAACCAACTCACTCAATCCGTTGTCGTTGTAGTCTTTATCGGTGAGTTTCAAGATAGGTTTCTTGGTCACTTTGCACAACCATACGATGGCACGACGGATCAGTTTTTCGTCCCACTCACACGAAGTTACCAACCACGGACGGCTGATACGAGTGAGTGCTTCGGCAGCCGACAAGTCGAGCACCACTTTGGCACGGCGGTGAGTTTGAAGAAACGATGCAGGTATAAGATCGGTAACTTCACCCTCGATCGAACGTTTCACGATACGGGCTTTCGTTTCACCCCAAGCCATGCAAATGATCCGACGGGCAGCCATCAAGTTGGAGATACCCAATGTAATGGCGCTACGAGGAACATTTTCGCTCGAATTGAATTGCGAATAGGCTACGTGGCGGGCATCGCTACCCAACAACATGAGCCGGCAGGAAGAGTTGAGCTGCGAACCCGGCTCGTTGAATGCCAAATTGCCCACGGCACCGATTTCGCACAAAGCCAAGTCTATTCCGCCGCAAGCCTCTATCTCCTCTTCGTATTTTTTACAATACAGGAATACATCTTCTTTCGATACCAATTTGCCGGGAGTATGAATATTTTCGGGATCGATATTTACCTTGTCGAGCAACAACTCTTTCAAGAGGCTCATTGTACCGGGAGCACCTTCGGAAAGAGGATAATATTCACCGATATTGAAAACAATAACATTCGAGAAACTTACCTCTCCGGCTTGATACATACGAACCAATTCGGCATAAACGGAGTGGGTTCCCGTTCCCGAGCCTAAGGCAAGTACGCAATGACGATGCTCGGCCTTGCATTTGTGAATTAACTCTGCTACATCATTAGCGATATACTTCGACCCCTCTTCGGAGCCTTCAAAAATTTTGGTATAGACCTTCTCCTCCCGCGTAAGAGCGGCTAACTCCAACTCTCCGTCGGGGGCATAGTACCGTTTAGGAATCCGGTCCAGTTTAATTTGAGAACTTAGATTTGTTTTCATCGCGATAGTTTTTTGTGAATTACAAACTTAATGATTTATTTACATTTTTTCCACCTAAAAAAGGTAAAAAATCATGTAACTCAATCATTTTTTTAGAAAAATACACAAAAACTTCGTCCACCCAACGATACTTGCCAAAAAATGATTACTTTTGGGAAAAGCTAAATATATACATATCATGAGACTGATTATCGAACCAACCTATGATGCAGTATCGCGTTGGGCCGCAAACTATGTGGCATCGTGCATCAATAAGTTCAAACCCACCGAGGAAAAACCTTTCGTATTGGGCCTGCCCACCGGATCCTCTCCTCTGGGTATGTACAAACACTTGATTGAATTGAACCACAAAGGTGTAGTGTCGTTCCGCAATGTAGTAACTTTCAATATGGACGAATATTGCAATCTGCCCGAAGATCACGAACAAAGCTATCACACGTTCATGTGGAGCAACTTCTTCTCGCACATCGACATCCGTCCCGAAAATGTAAATATCCTCAATGGCAATGCAGCCAACCCCGAAGAGGAATGTGCCCGCTACGAAGCTAAAATCGCTTCTTACGGCGGTATTGAGTTGTTCCTCGGAGGCGTGGGCCCCGACGGCCACATCGCATTCAACGAACCGGGTTCGTCGCTCACCTCGCGCACCCGTGTAAAAACGCTGACACAGGATACCATCATCGCCAACTCCCGTTTCTTCGGCGGCGATACCAACCTCGTGCCCAAAACCGCTCTCACGGTTGGCGTAGGTACTGTTATGTCGGCTCGCAACGTCCTTATCATCGTTAACGGACACAACAAAGCCAGAGCCTTGCAACAAGGTGTAGAGGGCGGAGTTTCTCAAATGTGGACGATCACAGCCTTGCAGATGCACCCCAAAAGCATTATCGTTTGCGACGACGCTGCTACGGCCGAATTGAAAGTAGGAACTTACAAATATTTCCTCGACATCGAGCAAAACAACCTCGATCCCGACAGCTTACTGAAATAAGAATATAGGCTCTTAAATTATAAAATAGGGGGATTCGCAATCGCGAATCCCCCTATTTTCATTCACAATACAATACCTTGTTACTTCTTTTCAACGTTTTGGTTTTTCTTCCAAATTTCGAAATTCCGTTTCAACCCGGCATACTTCGCCCGCTTCACAGCCGAATGGCGGAACAAGCGGTTAAAATCGTCGAGAGTCATCGCCTCGAACTGCTCGGTATTGAGCGACAGGAGTTCTTCGGAAGGAGTAAATTCGAGGTGCGACGAAGGTGTAGCCGATTTATTCCACGGGCAACACAACTGACAGGTGTCGCACCCATATACCCTATTACCCATCTTTTCGGCGACCAATGTGGGAATTTCGCCCCGGTTCTCAATCGTCTGGCACGAAATACACAACCGGGCATCGACCTGCCCCGGAGTAGACAACGCTCCCGTAGGACAACTTTCCATACAACGTGTACAATCGCCGCAACGCGACGCCACCCGACTGTCGGGCGGAAGTTCCAATGCCGTTACCAACTCACCCAAAAAGAAAAACGACCCTTTGCCGGGAATAATCAACTGCCCGTTTTTCCCGATAAATCCAACTCCTGCACGCTCGGCCCAATAGCGTTCGCGAAGAGGTGCCGTATCGCAACATACCCGACCCGGTTCGCCCGAAAAGCAGGCAACCCGATGGGCCAACCGGTGCAATTTGTCACGCATGACTTCGTGATAGTCGCGGCCGTAAGCGTAATAGGCAAATTGAGGATTCCCTGCCGGTTGAACACGGCCCGGATAGTAATTGAGCGCGACACAAATTATCGTGCGGGCTCCGGGGTGAAGCAACCCCGGATTGTCCCTTAAATCGAGGTGGTTCGACAAATACTCCATCTGTGCCTGCTTTCCCTCGCCAAGCCACCGCCGAAACCTCTCGCGCACATCGGCATCGACCTCCTCCGCCCGGGCAAATCCGCAGGCATCGAAACCTATTTCGAAAGCCGCTTGGCGAATCGTTTCGCGCAAGTCAAAGGGTTTTGAAGAGGAATCCATTTTCCCTGAGCCAGTTGATGGTTCTCGGTAAAGCGTAATGTAAGTTACGCTCGGCTTTGATAGAGTCGTGGAATACGATAATCGAGCCGTTTCGGGCATAGCGTTTCACATTGCCAAACACCTGTTCGCCCGACAACTTGTTACTGTAATCGCGCGTCACCACGTCCCACATGATAATGCTGTAATCCTTTTTCAGCAACTTGGCCTGACCGGGCAACATATGTCCATGCGGCGGCCTGAACAAGCGGCTTTGAATCAAGTCATGCGCATTCTGTACATTGCGCACATATTTTTCGGGCGTCATAGACATACCCTGTACGTGGTTCATGGTGTGGTTTCCCACTTGATGTCCCCGCTCCCGAATCGTTTTGAACAGATTG
Source organism: Candidatus Barnesiella excrementigallinarum (assembly GCA_019114445.1). Classification (GTDB taxonomy): domain Bacteria; phylum Bacteroidota; class Bacteroidia; order Bacteroidales; family Barnesiellaceae; genus Barnesiella; species Barnesiella excrementigallinarum. The sequence goes on along the minus strand of DXFL01000011.1, from coordinate 61,174 downwards.
GGATTGCGGGCCACATTATCTCCTACACAAAAGAATGTAGCCTTCACCTCGTAATAGTCGAGGACATCGAGAACCCACGGCGTAACCTGCGGAATAGGACCGTCGTCGAAAGTGAGATATACGGTTTTCTTATCGCCCGGAATTCGCCAAATAGCTTCGGGGAACCACATACGATAAAAAAACGGGGGTTGCTCTATAAACATGGTCGTAAAACTAAAAATCGGGAGAGAACCGGAAAACGTATGCTCCGTGTTTCTCTCCCGAAAAGGTTTATTTATTTATTTACTCTTGAATGGCAAACTTCTCGTCGATTCTTTTTTGCAAATCGGTAAGCCCGTATGCCGCACTCAACTCATAGATAGTATGAACGATATACAAATGTTTTTGATAATCGTTGCTTACCGAACGGAGCTGTCCGGGGGTGAGGTCCTTATACCAGTTCAGGTAATCGGCCGAGGTGTTGAAGATCTCGGTCAGCAAGGCTTCGCCCTTCTCTTTTTCTCCCAAATTGAGGTAAGAATGGCCCAACGAGATGGAGGTGAGATCGTGAGTTACCTGCCAACCCGGTATCTTCTCTACAATGAGGTTCAACGCCGTCAAGGCCTTCTCGTCCTTCCCTTCCATCAGGAGTTGCTCAACCAAATCGGCAAACATCATACGAATGGTATTGCACATACGCCGCACATTCTCGTCGAGATAAAGCGGTTTATCGGGAGTAGCCTTGTCGATACCGCCCCAACGGAATTTATTGACCATATTGTCATACATCTTTTCGGTATTGATATTTGCATTGACACCGTGCAACGGCACAACCTGATAGGCAAGACCCGTACGGGAGAAATAATTGTCGAGCCCCAAATAATAGCTGCTGCCCACCGTTACGGCAAAATAGACCGGACGATTCCAACCTTGCTTGGCAATCGAATTGATAATATCGAGCGAAGCGATTTCGCTCATCGTAAATCCGCGCTTATTCGAGAAGTTGGGTTCGATACGCGAAACGATACTGTCTTTCAATTCGGCCGGCACGGTACCCGAAGCCACGGCAGCCTCGGCATCGACGGGTATATACATCTTATTGGTAGGCAAGTGATTCAAGGCACCGTATCCCGGTACATCTTTCGTCCACGCCTCGTCGCTATAAAGGTATTCCAAACCGTCGCTTACCGTAATGGAATCGGTCACCCTATTTATCACGAAATTATACGAACGCACATCGTAGGCATATTTCGATTCGTCGGCCGAAATAGGCAACGGCGTCGACTCGTATGCCGGCCGTTTCATTTGGTCGATATACCAGTCGGTTTGCAGATAAGAGAGGTTGCACACCCTCACGTCGGTGCGATAGCCCTCAACCTCTTGCGCATACCACAAGGGGAAGGTATCGTTATCGCCATTGGTAAAGAGAATGGCATTTTCGTCGACGCTCGACAGGTAGTTCATACCGAAATCGCGACACACGTAACGCCCGGAACGGTCGTGGTCGTCCCACGTTTGACTTACCATCTGCAACGGTACGCACAAGCAAAGCAACGAAGCGACCGCAGCCGTAACCGTACCCGCCGGCTTCTCGTCGCTCGTCTTTGCCAAGCGATTCAATCCGCGCCATACGGCAGCGACACCCAAGCCAATCCAAATGGCAAAGGCATAGAATGAGCCGGCGTAGGCATAATCGCGCTCACGCGGCTGAATGGGCGTTTGGTTCAGATAAATGACAATGGCGATACCGGTCATGAAGAAGAGGAAGAAGGTAACCCAAAAACTCTCGATTCCCTTTTTGCCCGAAAAGGCTTGATAGAAAAGACCGATAAGTCCCAACAACAACGGCAACATATAGAAGACATTGTGTCCCGGGTTATTCTTCAAATCGTCGGGCAGGTTGGTTTGGTCGCCGGCAATATGCTTGTCGATAAAATTGAACCCGCTTATCCAGTTTCCGTTCTGCACCTCGCCGTGTCCCTGTATATCGTTTTGGCGTCCGGCAAAATTCCACATGAAATAACGCCAATACATATAATTCAACTGGTAATCGAGGAAGAATGCGAGATTCTCGCCAAAGGTAGGTTTCATCACCGTCTTGGGTCCCTCGGCAGTTTGTACCTGTACGGGACGTCCCTTAAAGTTGGTCCACTCCTTATAAACCGATATATGTTCCGCCTTGTCGCTATACATACGGGGGAAGAGCATACACAACTCGGGTTGATACTTGTAGGTTTCGTCATAACCGGTAATGATGTAGCGGTCGGCTTCGTCCTCGGTAGTTTTCAGTTTCTTTTTCCAAAGGGCTTTCCCTTTGGTAGAGATAGCCGTACCGTTGGCATCCCGTGAAATTTCGGCGGGGAAAGTCTGTCCATAGAAAAGAGGGCGGTCGCCATACTGCTCGCGATTCAAATAGCTTCCCAAACTGAAAATATCCTCAGGCGAGTTTTGGTCCATAGGAGTATTGGCTGTCGAACGAATCATAATCAAAGCATACGACGAGTAACCGATAAAAATCACAAACAGCGAGAGCAATGTCGTATTCATGGCTACTACGGCAAGTTTCTTGCGCGTGAAAAGATAGTAGGCCAATGCCGCGGAGAGAATAATACCGATGATGTAACCATCGCCGATAAACGGAATACCCACCAACACAATACTAATAAAGAACGAAATCTTCATCAGTTTGTCGCTCCGTTGCGCATACGTCTCATAAATGGCCCAAGCAATAACGCCGATGATAAGGAAGAAATAGAATACCACTCCGCTATTGAAAGGCAAATGGAATACATTGACAAAGAGCAGTTCCACCCAACTGGCCACTTCGACGAATCCGGGAACCAGACCGTAAAGCAACAGCACGATGAGAACAAACGAAAGCAACAGTGCGATAATAGAGCCTTTCAAATCGGTATTTTCATACTTGCGATAATAGTATACCAGCACGATGGCAGGGATACACAACAGGTTGAGCAAGTGTACCGCAATAGAAACACCTATGATATAGGCGATCAATATGATATAACGGTTGGAATGAGGCTCGTCGGCCACACTCTCCCATTTAAGAATAAGCCAAAAGACCAAAGCCGTACAGAACGAGGAGTAGGCATAAACCTCACCTTCGACGGCCGAGAACCAAAAAGTATCGGACCACGCATAGGCCAACGAACCTACCAAGCCGCAGCCCAAAACAGCAATCATCTGTCCCAGCGACATTGTCTCTTCGGTTTCGCCTTCCCGCAAGACAATCTTCTGTGCCAACCGGGTTATCGTCCAAAACAAAAGCAATATGGTAGCGGCACTAAGCAATCCCGACATGAGGTTTACCATATAGGCAACCTCCGAAGGCGACGAAGCGAAATTGGCAAAGAAGCGTGCCGTCAACATAAATATGGGGTTTCCCGGCGGGTGACCCACTTCCAATTTGTATCCCGAAGCGATAAACTCACCGCAGTCCCAAAAACTGGCGGTCGACTCCAACGTGAGGATATAGGTTATCGCAGCTACGACGAATACAACCCACCCCAAAACATTGTTCAGTAATTTGTACTGTTTCATTTATGTGTAATTTTTCTTCTATTTCCGAAAAAGAGGAAACACTTGCTCCCACGTATGAAAAAGGGCTGTACAAATACAAAAAAATTCCCGGTCCCAAAAAAGCCGGGTACACGACCCGTTTTTCAAATGCTCGACAAAGATAATGAAAGATTGCTAATCTCCCCTCATTATAAACTTTTTATAATAATTTATCCCCCACATTTCACAAAATAGAGGCATATTCAAAGCCGTTTTAACCGGTTTCTTATTAATTTTACACCCCAAACAAACACATTTATGACTGCTAAAATTTTGGTTACGGGAGCCGGAGGATTCATCGGCGGATTTATCGTCGAGGAGGCATTGGCGCGCCAATACGAAACATGGGCGGGAGTTCGCCAAACCACCTCGCGCGAGCATCTGTCGGACCCACGGATCCGATTCATCGATTTCCACTACGGCAATAAAGCAAAGCTCATAGAACAACTGCGTCAGCACAAAGAGCAACACGGGAAATGGGATTATATCGTCCACAACTTAGGAGTGACGAAATGCAAAAATCCCGACGACTTCGACCGAATCAATTACGGATTCGTTAAAAACTTTACCGAGGCCCTCGTCGAAACCGATATGGTTCCCCGGCAATTTATCCTCATGAGCAGTTTGGGTGCATGGGGATTGGGCGACGAAAAAAATTTCACTCCCATACGCCCCACCGATCCGCCCCACCCCAACACCCGATACGGCATGAGCAAACTGAAAGCCGAGCGACACTTGCAATCGCTGCCCGATTTCCCATACGTAGTCATGCGCCCCACCGGCGTGTACGGCCCCTACGAAAAAGACTATTACCTGATGATGAAAAGTATCAAATACGGATTCGACTTTATTGTAGGATTCAAGCCCCAACTCATCACCTTCATCTATGTGAAAGATTTGGTACAAGCCATTTTCAAGGCCATCGACCGAGGGGTCACACGCCGAGGCTATTTCCTCTCCGAGGGGGCAGCCTACACCTCTTCGCAATTCCGCCGATACGTAGCGACAGCCTTAGGCAAACGGTGGGTTATCCCGGTAAAAATACCCATCGCCGGGCTTTGGCTGGTATCGGTAGTCGCCGAAAAAGCGGCAGCCCTCTTGGGGAAAACCAGCACGCTGAACCGGGACAAATTCCGAATTATGAAACAGCGCAACTGGATATGCGACATCTCCAACGCCCAAACCGAGTTGGGATTCGTCCCGCAATACAGCCTCGAACGCGGCGTGAACGAATGCGTAAAATGGTATCGCGAAAACCACTGGCTGTAAGGGAGGTTTTCGCGAAACGAGTATTCCATTCAAAAAAAAGCATTAATTTTGCAGGCAATTCAAGTAGGTGCCAATGAAAAAGATAAAATCGGTATGCGTCTATTGCGCATCCAGTTCCAAAATAAAACCCAGCTATTTCGAAGCCGCCCGTGAGTTGGGCAAACTGCTCGCTCAAAACGGAATGCGCTGCGTGTGCGGAGCCGGTAATCAAGGGTTGATGGGTACCCTCGCCGACAACGTCCTCGAAAATGGAGGCGAAGTGTTGGGTGTCATTCCCCAGTTTATGATCAACGAAGGGTGGTGCCACAAAGGTCTTACCCAAGTTGTCGTAACGGCCGATATGCATGAGCGGAAAGAGCGTATGGCGCAAGAGGCCGACGCCATTATCGCCTTGCCCGGAGGTTGCGGGACAATGGAAGAGCTTTTCGAAATAATTACATGGAAACAGTTGGGACTTTTTCTCAACCCCATTGTCATACTTAATATCGACGGATATTACAATCCCTTGATCGAAATGCTCCAACAGGCCATCGACGAGAACTTCATGCGACACGAACACGCCGGTATGTGGCAGGTAGTTCAATCGCCCCAAGAGGCTATCGAGGCCATTCAAACCGCCCCTGTATGGGACAAGAACATTCGTAAAATCGCCGCCATATAACCATGCCGAAAACTGCTGCACATACCACAGTCGTTACCGATACCGTCCAAACTACACCATCGGCCGGTACGCCCGAACCTTTTGTGCCGCAGTATATACATGGCTTCGACCGGAGCACTCCCCTGAAAGAGACCGACCCGCTCAAAGACCTGCAAGAAACATTTATCGAAATTCCCAAAGGATTCCCCGCCGAAAAAATTCCCCAAACCCCGGCTAACAATACAACCATTACGGTCATTGTACTGGTAATATTCCTGCTCTTTGCATTCACCTTCAAAAAAGGCATTAAAACTTTGGGGCAAATGCTTCGCAGCCTGTTCAACGTAAAAGAACGACAAAGTATTTTCGACGACAGTACCGTGAGAGAGACTCAACTAAGGGCCATATTGCTGTGCATGACGTTCATCTCCGAGGGATTCTTCCTCTTCCGGTTCGTCACCCTCTACACCCCTGCCCTTTCGAACTTCATCGGTATAGGTGTTTGTTGCGGCGGAGTTGTCGCACTCATCTTCTATTTACTGCAAAAATGGATTTACACCGGCGTGGGATTGCTATTCTCCGACCCCTCCCACACCCGCAAGTGGATCGAGAGTTTCATTGCGATAAATACCCTCATCAGTATCCCCTTTGCCCTATTGGTTCTCACAACAATTTTCATGCCTCCAACCGGACGGGCTACGATTTTTGTTGCTGGTGCTATTTACCTCATCTCACGCATCTTATTTATGTACAAAGGGTTTAAGATTTTTTACCGCAATATATTAGATTTATTCTATTTTATTGTGTACCTTTGTGCCCTCGAAATAACACCCCTATTTTGGGTTTACAAATTAAGTGTATTGATATACAATTTTGTCGCACTAAAAATATAGCCGCTTTGAAAATTAAGAAGATTCTTGTTTCTCAGCCCAAGCCGAGTTCCGAAAAATCACCCTACTACGATATTGCCGAAAAATATGGAGTAAATATCGTCTTTCGTCCTTTCATCAAGGTGGAGGGTCTTACATCCAAAGAGTTCCGGCAACAAAAAATCTCGATTCCCGAATATACGGCGGTCATTTTCACCGCCCGTACAGCCATAGACCATTTCTTCCGTCTGTGCGAGGAATTGCGCGTCAACATACCCGAAACGATGAAATATTTCTGCACGACAGAAGCCATCGCCCTCTATTTGCAGAAGTACATCATCTATCGCAAACGTAAAATATTTTTCGGAAATTCCGGGAAACTCGACGACCTTGTACCTTCGTTGTTGAAACATTCGGGCGAAAAATTCCTCTTCCCCGTTTCCGACGTACATAAAGAGCAAACCACTGTGCTGGAAAAACATAAAATCAACTATACGAAAGCCATCATGTACCGTACGGTAAGCAACGACTTCGAAGAAGGCGAGCCGTTCGACTACGATATGCTTCTCTTTTTCAGCCCCTCTGGAATCAAATCGCTGATAAAGAATTTCCCCGACTTCAAACAAGACGAAATAAAGATAGGGACATTCGGCCCCACGACCGCCCAAGCCGTACGGGATGCCGGATTCAGACTCGACATCGAAGCCCCATCGCCCGGAGCCCCGTCGATGACTGCCGCTTTGGATCTCTTTTTGAAAGAACAAAACAAAAAGAAATAATATTTTACAGAAGAAACTCCCAAACCTCATAATCGTCTTTCAGGCGCTTATGAGGTTTTCACTTTCAAAACCGATGAACAACCTTACACTCCCCAAAAATGAAAAACTGTGCAGCCGAACGGCTATCAACCAGCTGTTTGCCGATGGGAGTGCATTTATTGTTTATCCCCTCCGAATCGTCTACCTTATAACCGACGGCGAAGCAACTCCACCGCAATTTTTCATCAATATACCCAAACGCCACTTCAAACGCGCCGTCAAACGGGTATACCTCCGCCGCCGAGTACGAGAAGCCTATCGGCTCCACAAACATATCCTCACCGAACCGTTGGCCCAACAGGGTAAAAGCGCACGTCTGGCATTTCTATACCTCGACAAAAACCTCAACGACTACCACTTCATCGAGAAAAAAATGATCGAAGCGCTGGAACGCTTGGCAAAAAGAATAGAACCGCAGCAACCCGATACGCCTGAATCATGAAAAATGTGTTATCGGCCATACTCTTGCTTCCCATACGGTTTTACAAGGCCTGCATTTCGCCCATGTTACCGCCGTCGTGCCGGTATGTACCCACCTGCTCGCAATATGCCATCGACGCCATACAAATACACGGACCCCTAAAAGGATTGTGGCTCGCTACCCGACGGATTCTGAGTTGTCACCCGTGGGGCGGCAGCGGATACGATCCCGTACCCGCCAAAATCCCCACCGATATACACTCCCACCACAACCGATATGGAGCCATTATCAGCACCACTCCCGAAGAGTTCTACCCCGAAGTAGGAAAATTCTACTCTGTGGGAATGCACCCCTGGGACCTGTCGGGCGATTCGCAAAAGATACTCCCTTTACTGGAAACCATCGTCCAACACGAACAAGTGGTAGCCATTGGAGAAACCGGTCTCGACAAATTGAAAAGCGGTGTGGCCTATGGCGAACAAATAAACTATTTCGAAACACACATAGGCCTTTCGGAAAAACTACAAAAACCGTTAGTTATACACGCCGTCAAAGCGTACGACGACATTATTCGAATCCATAAGGAAATCAAGCCCACTCAGCCGTGGATAATACACGGGTTCCGAGGGAAACCCGAAACCGCCCGGCAACTGGTTCGCGAGGGGCTATACCTCTCGTTCGGCGAATATTACAACCACGAATCACTAAAATCCATTCCTATCGAGCGCCTGTTCCTCGAAACAGACGAAGGAAACATATCTATCGACAAGTTATACCGGAAAGCCTCCCGCATACGCAGCATATCCACTCGCTCTCTGCGTAAAGAAACAGCCCGGAACATTGCCCGCGTGTTCCCCTTGACAACATCGCCCAAACAATCCTAAACAAATTCGTTTAATCAAGAAACGAACAGCCGCAATTCATCGATTTGTATTTACTATATACTTACACTATCTTTGTCTCTCAAAACAAAGGGACAATAGGGACATAGGGCATTTCGCTGCTTATTTTGTCACCTCGATAAAGGGTATACACCGTGCTTCAAAAGACGATAACATTTTTAATGATATGCTGTTTCTCCTATGGTTTTTCGCAAACCAACACTGCGGGAAACGACTCGATAGAAAAAGACCATCTATTGAACGAGATTGAAGTAACAGCCTGGCAACAGCGAAAAATATTATCAGGACTATCCTCCGGTAAAATAGAACTAAATGTTTCGGAATTAAACGCCCTCCCCCGTTTTTTAGGCGAAACAGATGCCCTGAGGACCATGAAACTACTCCCGGGAGTATTGACTACCGGAGAATTAAATTCGGGCTTTTATGTCAGGGGGTGCGAATCGGCCCACAACCAAATACGCCTCAACGGAGTTCCTTTATACAACGCCATGCATATGCTGGGGTTCTTCTCGGTATTCAATAGCGGGCACATGAATACATTCACGCTTTACAAATCGCACCTCGACGCTTCCAAAGGCGGTCGGCTATCGGCATCGGTCGAAATGGAAACCCGCGATACCCTTGTATCCAAACCCTCTATTTCCGGGAACATAGGCATTATCTCATCACAACTGACCGCCGCGTTACCTCTCGGGGAAAAAGCATCGATATACCTATCGGGCAGAAAAACCTATTTAGCCTTCATTGTTAAACCCATTACCACAAAAACAACCGATACCCCGGCCGATTACGACTTCGAAGATTATAATGCCACCCTTGTTTTCAAACCCTCAGAAAAAGACCGAATAACGGCCAACTTTTACTATGGAAAAGACTATTTCGACATCGAGGCCGGTAAATATCTGCTGAATGGAGAAATCAAATGGAGCAATATGGCCGCCTCGGCCCAATGGAACAAAAATTTTAGCGAAACAAAAAAAATGAGCCACATCGTTTATTGGGCCCAATATAAGAACCAACTGAAAATTCTGCAAAATCAAATTAGTGTCCGCCTCCCATCGGAGATTACCGACTACGGGTACAAAAACCTTTTCACCTTAAAAACCGACAAGTTCACAGGGAAATGTGGTATGGAATATATCTACCACCATATGTACCCACAGAGAATCGAAGCCCAGGGTGCATATACCATACAAAGCGACCCCAGCAGCCACCTGTACCACATACACGAAGGGGCTTTATTCCTAAATGGAGAATATACATTCTCGCCCCGGTTCTCGGCCCAGTTAGGACTACGATACAGCGGGGCAGCTCAATTAGGAAGATTCAATTACCACACCTATCAACAAGGAGAAATTGTCGACACACAGCAATATGGGAAAGGAGAACTCATTAAATTTTACGGAGGCTGGGAACCTCGGATATCCCTCCTTTACCGCATTAAATCGGCACAACAACTCTCCCTTAGCTACAACCTCACCCGGCAATACATCGGACAAGTATCCTCATCGAGCATAGGATTCCCCACCGATTTTTGGATGCCGGTTTCCCGCGACATACCCCCTCAACGAGCCCATTCATTCTCTGCCGGATATCACATAGCCCTCGATCAAAGGAATTATGAAGCATCGGCCGAACTTTATTACAAACGACTATATAACCAAATGGAATCGGCCGGAGCATTAATCGACATGATAAGCCAACAATATGTCATTGAAGACAAAATATATTTGGGGAATGGATACAATTACGGCATGGAATTCATATTTCGAAAAAACAGAGGCCGGCTAACGGGCTGGATAAGCTACGCATTAGGCTGGGCTTATCGTCAAACACCCGAAATAAACGAAGGCAAACCCTATCCAGCAAAACAGGACCGACGACACGACTTATCGGTCGTAGCCAATTTCCAAATCAACCGGCGTTGGGACTGTTCAGCTGCATTTGTCTATGCTACCGGTAACGCCCTTACCATGCCGGAAGGATTGTACCTCATCGGTGAAAATGCCATATGCGAATATGGCCCATACAATGGAGGACGTATGCCCCCTTACCACAGGATTGATCTATCGGTAAACTACTGGATTTCGAAAAAAAGAAATACCGAACAAGTAATAAACTTCTCATTATACAATGCCTACAACCGCAAAAATCCCATCTATTTAGATGTTGAAATTCAACCTCAGAAAGATAATGAGAACAGGAAACAAAGTTCATTTATAATCCGAAAAAGAGGGAAATCAATTTATGGGATTATCCCTTCCATCAGTTATTCTTTTAAATTCTGAATACAACCGTTATGAACAAATATATCCTCATTCCTCTACTATTTCTCGTTTTGCATACCAGTTGTAAAACAAAGTGGGATTTCGAGATTGACAATTTCGAGCCGAAAATCGTTGTAGACGGGTGGATCGAATCGGGGAATGTAGCCATCGTATGCCTGTCGCAAACCCGTTCGCTCAATTCAAATGTCGACAGCATGACGATTGCCGAAATACCCATTCGGTGGGCAAAAGTTACTGTGAGCGACGGCGAAACGGAAGAGGTCCTTACCGGACGTATCGATAAGAACTACACCCCGTCGTTCATCTACCGGGGGAACTTGATGGTCGGAGAACCCGGGAAAACCTATACCCTTACAGTCGAATATTCGGGGAAAACCGTCACAGCCGTTACAACAATTCCCCAACCGGTTCCTTTATCGGACATACAGGTATCGCGCTGCGCCGACAGCGATACCCTGTTTCAAATAAATGCCTATATCGACGACAATCCTTCTGAAAAAAATTTCTACAAATTCTTTACCCGGGTGACAAATAATGAGAACAGGTTTTATGCCTCTTTTCTTGGGACCATAGACGACGCCGTTGTCAAAGACTCTCAATCGGCCATACCCATTTACAAAAGCATGCACCTCACCAATACCCCCAATAAGTATATCCCTTTTTTCCATATCGAAGATACCGTATTAGTAAAATTCACCCAAATTCCTCAACATGGATTTGAATTTTGGAATGGATATGAAAACGAGATAACCAATGGACAGAATCCGCTATTCCCCAGCAACACCAACTTAAAGTCGAATATCACCGGAGGATTGGGGATTTGGTGTGGTTATGGTGTCACTTTATACGAATTGGTCATCAAACGAGACCTCCAATAAAACTGACAGGTCCTAAACAACCGTTACGGTTATTTAGGACCTGTCTCAATCGGTTCTATTCTAATTCTCTAATTATCGAACCATCGAAACGTATTGGCCCAATAATATTTGGAAGTTCCGAACGACATTTGCAAAATCATATTCATTGAAAAACTCGTCGAAACTGTATCTCGACTCGTCCGATGCAAATACCAAAACAGGCTCTACATCATAATACTCTACATGAGTATTGCCATAATTATAAGCTTGTGTCTCGATCGAAGCAAATGGCTCTTTGTCGCCTACATAAAACAAACCGGCATCCATATATTGATTAATGATGGAAGCCTCCTCGGTGTAATGTTCCTTCTCGGTAGCTGCATTGATTTGATGGATCTTAGAAACCATCTCCTTAACCTTAGAAATATTACCGGTCAACATTACCTCGGAATTTATAATCGTCGTTGTTGAAGCCGACAAAATAGCATTGGCAAAATCTTCGTCGTCCATGCCCAAATTTACGTCATTCGCATTTAATTGAAGGTTCAGATAAGTACCTACAATATTAGACGAGGCTATATTCATTGTGGCAGCAGTAGAAATCCCGGCAGGCGAAACTGCGACATCAACCAACCAACTATAATCGCCACTTGTCTTCAACGAAACATCGCAATCGAGTGTAAGAGTTTCGATATCTACGGTAGTCGTATTAATTGTTAATGTAGCCAAATTGGAAGTTCCCTTATCAATCAATAATTCTACATGTTCAGGTACTAAAACGCCCTCCGAAGAACCATCGACTTGTACCGGCAACTCCTCACCGCTCCACTTCACAGAAATAGACGATTTATTGCCATTGACATCGAAAACAAATTGGAGAATATCTGCCGACGGCGTCATCTCCCACGCTTCTTTACTTTCGTTAAATACATAGACCCCCGAAGGTATTGTCATATAATTGCTATTTGTAGCCATCTCGCTCAACAAAACCGGATTACACGTGGTTACAGTTTTGCGTACAACATCGACTACCGACATTTTACCTTTTAAATCTAACGACAAACCATAATCGGCCTTATAGGCAAAAGCCTCTATGGTTGTTATTAACTCTTGATGAACCTGAGGATTTATTTTCCCCAAAACATTCATGGCACATTGTTCGAGTTTGACCTTATTTTCTTCGGGTGTCAACGTACTGCCCAAATCCTTTTTGTCCCCCTCTCCGCAAGCCGATAATAAAATAACTGCTAAGACTACGGCAAAGCTTCTTTTTACTAAAAATTTCATATAAAAATGTATTTATGTTTTACACCCACAAAAATACAAAAATTATAATATGCCTACATTCTTTCTACAACATTTTAAATCCGTTCGATCAACGACGGGTGTACAAATGCCGTAGCCACCGCCATGACACCTTCGATCGAAACAACGACCCGCCGGTCGCCCTTCACACGGATAAAATTACCCTCGACTCCTGCAAAAATTCCGCCCGTAATACGTACCCGATCGCCCGGCCGCAAAGAGACGACATTCGAGTCCAAATAGACAATTTGCTCATCATAGGCACCAGCCACGGCAATAAAACTGCACATTTGGCGGTCGGGAACAATCAACGGTTCGCGCTTTTCCCTATTCATGATATAACGCATAGGTATCTTCAAAGAAACCTCCTGCTTCATCTCATCTAATTTTTTACGGGTAGACCGGACAAAAACAAGATTATGAATGACCGGAAGCAATTTCCGAACCTTACGCTCCCCCTTCATAACCTCCTTATATGCCATAGGAATAAAAGATTCTATGCCACATTCATCTAAATACGCCTTTAACACCATCTCACGACTATATGTCACCCGAATAGCGAACCAATGTATAGCCTCCGGCTCATTCTTTTCCATAACCCATATAGATATTCATTGCGTACAAAAATAACAAAAAACATTCCATAATCACCCCAAAGAGCTCATTTATCGAAAAAAAAGAGCCACATCTTATTATTTCAAAGATTGTTTTTTTCGATAAAGAGTCGTAATTTTGCAGCAGAAAAAATCAACACTAAAATAAATCTCATTCGATGAATTTTGTAGAAGAATTAAAATGGCGCGGAATGGTACATACCATGATGCCGGGCACAGAAGAGCTCCTCGAAAAAGAAATGGTTACAGCATATTTGGGGTTCGACCCCACCGCCGATTCGCTCCACATCGGCCACTTGTGTGGAGTAATGATGTTGCGCCACTTCCAACGCTGCGGTCACAAACCGTTGGCTCTCGTAGGCGGTGCAACCGGCATGATAGGCGACCCCTCGGGAAAATCGCAAGAACGCAACTTGCTGGACGAAGAGACTTTGCGTCACAATCAGGAATGCATCAAAAAGCAACTGAGCAAATTCCTCGACTTTGAATCGGACGCTCCCAACCATGCCGAATTGGTAAACAACTACGACTGGATGAAGGATTTCTCGTTCCTCGATTTTGCCCGTACCGTAGGCAAACACATCACCGTCAACTACATGATGGCCAAAGACTCGGTTCAAAAACGGCTCAACGGCGAAGCCCGCGACGGACTATCTTTTACCGAATTTACCTACCAGTTGCTGCAAGGTTACGACTTCCTTCACCTCTACGAGACCAAAAATTGCAAACTGCAACTGGGAGGGTCGGACCAATGGGGCAATATCACCACCGGTGCCGAACTTATCCGTCGCACCAATGGCGGCGAAGTATTTGCCTTAACTTGCCCGCTGGTAACCAAAGCCGACGGTACCAAATTCGGGAAAACCGAATCGGGTAACGTGTGGCTCGATGCCCGTTACACTTCGCCCTACAAATTCTACCAATTTTGGCTGAACGTGAGCGACGAGGATGCCAAACGCTATATCAAAATCTTTACCTCCATCTCTCGCGAAGAGATCGAAGCCCTCATCGCCGAGCACGACCAAGCGCCCCATTTGCGTGTCCTGCAAAAACGACTGGCCAAAGAGGTTACCATCATGGTACACTCCGAAGCCGACTACAACGCCGCAGTCGAAGCATCGAACATACTCTTCGGGAACTCTACCTCGGAACAACTCCACAAACTCGACGAAGATACCCTGCTCGCCGTATTCGAAGGTGTACCCCAATTCGAAATATCGAGGGATAAAATCGTTGCCGGCATACCCGCCATCGAACTCACCACCGAAGGAGCTGCCGTATTCTCCTCGAAAGGCGAAATGCGGAAACTGACCCAAGGCGGCGGTGTTTCCATCAACAAAGAAAAGCTCACAGCCCCCGATACTATTATCGACGGGAACTTCCTGCTGAACGGCAAATACATCATCGTACAGCGCGGTAAAAAGAATTATTACCTACTCATTGCAAAATAATTCGCATAAAATTTGGCAGAGAAACAAAAACCCATTATCTTTGCCTCGCTTTTGAGGATTAAGACCTCAAAGTATAAAGTTTGGCTTATGGTGTAATGGCAGCACAACAGGTTTTGGTTCTGTTTGTCTAGGTTCGAATCCTGGTAAGCCAACACAAGAGGAGCAACGGAAATTTCCGTTGCTCCTCTTGTGTTATGTCACTATCCCCCAAAAAAGGTGGACAAAATTTTTACAAGATCAAATCAAACGCCTGCCGTTCTATTTCTTGTTCATATTGTTTAATCAAAGCATCGTAGCTCAGGAAGGTAACCCTCCTGTTTTTCCGCAATTCGTCAAACGAACGATACTTCATTTTCTCTTGAAACTCCTCTTTCCGTTTGCCATCGGCAACAATAACCATGCGCGCGTAAAAATCTTGCAAATCGTTGAATTTAAGCAACGAATTTTGAATATCGGTGCTATGTTCCACTTCGAAAAAAAGAGTGTGGCATACCCCTTTCGTTTAACCATACCGAATCTATCGTCGAACATCTCTTTAAAATATGCCGATAGGAAAACGGGGGTAAATCGTCTATGGACGAGATTTCGCCCAAAGCCCGACCATCGTAAAATTTCTTGTTCTTATCTTGCTTAGGGACAAAAGTTTCCAAATGATGAAGATTGCCTACCATAAGCAACAACCCTTGATAATAGCTGTGGTTGAACAACTTCACCTCTTCGGAATCTCTATTTTTAGCCGATTCGACTACTATCCCCCGCGATTCGATTGCCGATTTCATCTTTTCAAGACCATATAATCCGGGTCTGATTTTATAAATACCCGCGGTTTGTTGAACAATCCGCCGAATGCTGGCAAAGGGAGTTTTTGTTTTCCACTCGCAATCTTTGATTTTAAAAACCTCCGTATTGAGTTGCCCCAAAGTAGCTACACCGCCGAGGTTTTCCAATGTCTGTATGACAGCTTCATACTGTTTCATGGTACTCTAAGACTTATTTTACAAAGATATAAAAAAGGAGTCACCCGCAGGCCACTCCTTTTATATTTCGAAAAAAGTTATTTGCTCTTTTACAGGAAACAAAAAATTTTGTTGCTACAATGTACTTTACTTTTTGTCCATCACCTCGGCCACTTTCTCTTTCATGGCTTCGTCGCGCAAGTCACGGGCAACGATTGTTCCGTCGGGGGCAAACAAGATGATGTGGGGAATACCCTGAATGCCGTAGAGTTCGGTGGGTATCTGTTGCGCATTGATGATTTGCGGCCATACGATACCCAACTCGTCGATGGTTTTCTGAGTATCTTCGGGTTTATCCCATACGGCTACACCCAACACGTCGAGACCCTTGTCGTGATATTTGTCATAGAGTTCCTTGATGTTGGGAATCTCGCCCCGGCAGGGACCGCACCACGATGCCCAAAAGTCGACCAATACATAGTTACCTTTCCCTACATAATCCGAAAGGGAGGCTTTGGTACCATCGGGTTGTTCGATGGTAAAATCGGTAAACATGGCGCCCTCGGCTGTTTTTTTCAACATCTCCGCTTGTTTCAACATACCCTTGACCAAAGGATTGGCTTTAAGTACATCGCCCGACAGGTTGGCGATTGAGTCGAGTTGCTCCGGCTCCAATCCCCAATTGGCCAATACCCATGCCCCTACGGCATTATTGTTATTGCGGTCGAAATATTGCGAAAAGACTTTATTTACCTCGGGCATTAAAGAGAGCATCGCTTTATCCCATTCGGCCGAGGCCTCCTCGTCGGATAGCCCTTTTGCTACAATTTCTTGTTGTTTGGCCATGAAGAGATTGTTCAAAGAATCGACAGCACTCACAAACGATGCCATCTCGTCGTTCAAAGGTGTACCCGACAGTTTATCGGTTTCGCCCATCTCGACCGAGATATTGCCATTCTCGACAATCAAATTCATGTGATAAGGACGAGCCTGCAACATACCCACGAAAGCCGTATCGGCTTTACCTGTGAATTTGAACTTATTATTGGTAATTACAGCACTGTCGAGTGTATTTCTCGATGCCATATCGGCAAGATAAATTGTATTACCGTTCAATGTAGAGTCAGACACGGTACCGTCGATTGTATACGACGAATGTGAGTTACAAGAGGCAAGCGTTACAGCGGCCACCAGCAGGAAAAAATTTCTATTTTTCATATTCGTTATAAATTGATAGCGAGGCAAAGATAGAGATATTTTAATAAAAACATGAAGTTTTACGTTCTTTATCATTTGAGACAATGGAGCCAAACGACTATACATTAAAGAAATATTTCCTTATTATCTTGTATATTCCGCTTACTTCATTTACTTTTGCATCATGCAAGGTTGCATAATTTTTTATTACAACAAATAATAACTTAAATTCAAATCCTATGTGGTTAAGTAACTCGTCCATAGGACGAAAAGTAGTCATGAGTATTACCGGACTCTTTCTCGTCCTATTTTTAACGTTTCACATGTGTATGAACTTAGTGGCGTTAATCAGCCCTACCGGCTACAATGCTGTTTGCGAATTCTTAGGAGCTAACTGGTATGCTTTGGTAGGAACCGTAATTATTGCTGCCGGAGCCGTTATTCACATTATCTACGCCTTCTGGTTGACCTTGCAAAACCGGAAAGCTCGCGGAAACGACCGCTATTTGGTCAACACTCGTCCGCAAACCGTAGAGTGGGCTTCGCAGAATATGCTTGTATTGGGTATTATCGTAGTATTGGGTTTGGCTTTGCACCTCTTTAATTTTTGGTACAAAATGCAGCTCAACGAAGTAATCGGACATTTGCCCGAAGTAAATCCTCACGATGGTATCGCTTTGATTCGCGAAACATTCAGCAATCCTGTTTATGTGGTAATTTATCTCATTTGGTTTGTAGCATTGTGGTTCCACCTCACACACGGATTTTGGAGCGCCATGCAAACCCTCGGTATTAACAACCACGTATGGTTCAACCGTTGGAAATGCATCTCCAACATCTTCACTACCATCGTGTGCTTGGGCTTTGCTGCCGTAGCCATCTCGTTCTATGTAATGAGCCTCACTGGTTGCGCATCTTGCCTTCTTTAATAAACCAACCTATTTATTCACAGAAAAATAATTATTATGTCTACCATAGATTCTAAAATACCCGAAGGTCCGTTGGCTGAAAAGTGGACCAATTATAAAGCTCACCAAAAACTGGTGAACCCGGCCAATAAACGCCGTCTCGACATTATTGTTGTAGGTACGGGTCTTGCCGGAGGTTCGGCTGCCGCTACGTTGGGCGAACTGGGATTCAACGTGTTGAATTTCTGTATTCAAGATTCGCCCCGCCGCGCACACTCTATCGCCGCACAAGGTGGTATCAATGCTGCCAAGAATTACCAAAACGACGGTGACTCGGTATACCGCCTCTTCTACGACACCATCAAGGGTGGCGACTACCGTGCCCGCGAAGCCAACGTATATCGCTTGGCCGAAGTATCGAACAACATCATCGACCAATGTGTGGCACAAGGTGTTCCCTTCGCCCGTGAATATGGAGGCCAGTTGGCCAACCGCTCGTTCGGTGGTGCTCAAGTATCGCGTACGTTCTACGCCAAAGGTCAAACCGGACAACAGTTGCTGCTGGGTGCATACGCATCGCTCAACCGCCAAGTAAAAAAAGGTACGGTAAAACAATATACCCGCTACGAAATGCTCGACCTCGTGATTATCGACGGCCGTGCTCGCGGTATTATTGCCCGTAACTTGGTAACCGGCGAAATAGAACGTTTTGCCGCTCACGCCGTAGTCATCGCTACCGGCGGATACGGAAACGTATATTTCCTCTCGACCAACGCCATGGCATCGAACGGTTCGGTGGCTGTTCAATGCTACCACAAGGGAGCCTACTTTGCCAACCCCGCTTACGCACAAATTCACCCCACTTGTATCCCGGCTCACGGCGAATTCCAATCGAAATTGACCTTGATGTCGGAATCGTTGCGTAACGATGGCCGCATTTGGGTACCGAAGAAAAAAGAGGATGCCGAAGCCATTCGTGCCGGCAAACTGAAACCGACCGACATCAAGGAAGAAGATCGCGACTACTATTTGGAACGTCGTTATCCCGCATTCGGTAACTTGGTACCCCGCGACGTAGCTTCGCGTGCTGCCAAAGAGCGTTGCGACGCAGGTTACGGTGTAGGAGCAACGGGTTATGCCGTTTACCTCGACTTCAAAGAAAGTATCGAACGCTTGGGTAAACAAGCTATTCAAGGTCTCGACCACCACGTCATCGAAGGCATGGGCGGCGAAGCTGCTGCTATCCAAATCAAAGGAAAAGAAGCTGTGGCCAGTCGTTACGGAAACTTGTTCCAAATGTATGAAAAAATCGTCGACGAAAATCCATACGAAACACCTATGATGATCTATCCCGCATCGCACTACACAATGGGCGGTATTTGGGTAGACTACGAATTGATGACATCGATTCCCGGTTTGTTCGCTATCGGCGAAGCCAACTTCTCGGATCACGGTGCCAACCGTTTGGGTGCATCGGCTCTGATGCAAGGATTGGCCGACGGTTACTTCGTACTCCCCTACACCATTCAAAACTATCTCTCCGACCAAATTCAAGTTCCTCGCTTCTCGACCGACCTTCCCGAATTCGAAGAGGCCGAAAAAGCTGTCAAAGCCCGTATTGCCCGCTTGATGAATATCAAGGGTAAACGTTCGGTAGACTCCATCCACAAAGAACTGGGACGTATCATGGTCGACTATGTAGGTATGGGCCGTAACAAAGCCGGATTGGAAACCGCTCTCGAAAAGATCGAAGAGGTGAAGAAAGAGTTCTATTCCAATGTACGTATCCCCGGCGAAGCCAATACGTTGAACGTAGAGCTCGAAAAAGCCCTGCGTGTGGAAGACTTCCTTGAAATAGGCAAGTTGATGGCTCTCGACGCCCTCAACCGCGAAGAGTCTTGCGGCGGCCACTTCCGTGAAGAGTATCAAACAGAAGAAGGTGAAGCTAAACGCGACGACGAACACTTTATGTATGTAAGCTGCTGGAAATATCAAGGCGAAAACAAAAAGCCCGAATTATTGAAAGAAGAACTGAAATACGAAGCTATCAAAGTTCAACAACGTAACTACAAGAAATAATTTGTTTAATCGCCGTTTAATTCCGGTATAACACGATAAAGTTATGGAAAAAACAATAAATATAACACTCAAAGTTTGGCGCCAAAAAGGGCCCAAAGAAAAAGGTAAATTTGAGGAATATAAACTTAACGGTGTATCTACCGACAGCTCTTTCCTCGAAATGCTCGACTTGCTCAACGAGCAACTCATTAACGAAGGCAAAGAGCCCGTAGTGTTTGACCACGACTGCCGCGAGGGTATCTGCGGTATGTGTTCGCTCTATATCAACGGACACCCCCACGGACCCGACACCAGTGTCACTACCTGCCAGCTGCATATGCGTAAATTCAAAGATGGTGATGTAATTACAATAGAACCCTGGCGTTCGGCCGGATTCCCCGTAATTCGCGACTTGATGGTCGACCGTCGTGCTTTCGACAAAATACAACAAGCCGGCGGTTACATCTCGATCAATGCCGGCGGAGCACAAGATGCCAATGCCATACCCATCTCCAAAGAAGCCGCCGACGAGGCTATGGACTCGGCAACCTGTATCGGTTGCGGTGCTTGCGTAGCAGCTTGTAAAAACGGTTCGGCCATGCTGTTCGTTTCGGCCAAAGTCAGCCAATTCGCCTTACTGCCGCAAGGCCGCGTAGAAGCTGCCGCACGTGCCCGCGCCATGGTTGCCAAAATGGACGAACTGGGATTCGGTAACTGCACCAACACCGGTGCCTGCGCCGCCGAATGTCCCAAAAATATTTCGTTGACCAACATCGCCCGCCTGAACCGCGAGTTTATTTGCGCGAAACTGAAAGATTAAACAAAATCTTATCTGTTCATAACACCAACAGGGTGTACCGATTCACGGTACACCCTTGTTTTTTATATTAAACACTCTTTGAAAAAAGATTTTTTGACATTTTCCCCCCGCCAAGAAGCTCCGGTTTATATTTCAAAATCGTGAATTAATTCCTATCTTTGAAGCCGCACTATTTTTCTTAGGTTATGAAACGGAGTGTTGTATTTACGGTATTATTGTCGATATTGCTGGTATCGTGCAACCATTATCACTTCGAAAAAGCCGAAATCCTCTACAACAATGGCTTAGAAAAAGAGCGACAGGAGATGCCCGACTCGGCCATCATGCTTTACCACGAAGCCTTAAAACAACTCGGAAACTCAAGCAATAATGAACTGAAAGGCCGCATATACAATCAAATCGGCGATCTCCTTCTAAAACACAATATTTACGAAACGGCATGGGAATCCTATTGCCAAGCCCAAAATGTATCGAAAAATCTCAACGACAAAAGCAACCTTTCGCACGCTTACCGCGGTATAGGGAAATACCATTTCCTATATAAAGACCGCGACAGTGCCCTATTTTATTTCGAGAAACCACTCCGCTTTTTCAATAACATACACAACCGAGAAGAACAATCGTCGGTATACAACAACCTTGCCAGTGCCTATAAACAAAAGAACGACATTCAAACAGCATTGAAATATAACGCCAAAGCCTTAGTTTTAACCGACAACTTGGTAAAACGTCAGCGAAATTACGCCGTTCGAGGACAGTTATTCGCCCAACAAATGCAATACGACTCGGCCCTCTTTTATCTCAAAGAAGCCAGCCACAGCCAAGAAATGTCGGTAAAAGCCTCAGCCTACTTTAAACTGGCCGAATTGCCCAAAGAATCGGGCATAAACGATTCTTTGAGGTACCACTACCTGCAAGAGGCATACCAACTGTCCGATTCGATAGAAAACAAGGCCGTATCGCACCAAATAGACCGACAGGAACATATACGAATAACATCAACCCTAAAAGAAGAAAATCATACACGCCTTATCCTATCGATAATCATCAGTATTATTGTCGTATTGTTAATTTCAGTTGTGATATTCGTTGTTTACCGCAAATATCTGAAACGCCGCCACGAACAAATCTTCGCCCATAAATGGGAACGGCAGGAAGCCCGGGCTCAAGAAAACGAAAATCGCGAATTACACATCATAGAGATTATTCGTAAGGCAGGAGAGCTATGCAGTAAAAATTTCAAAAACAGCAACGAATATCCCCTTTTACACAAAAAAATAAACTCCGACAAAGAATCGCTCAGCTACGAAGAACAAAAAAAATTCCAAACAATTATTCTCAAAGAGTTCGACACATACTTGCAACAACTTTCGAGCATTATACCGCTGACCGATAACGACGCATTTTTATGTGCCCTCCTTCAATTAGGATTTTCAACCAAAGAGTGTGCAGCCTGCCGGGGAATAAGCAGCGAAACCATACGTTCGCAACGAACCCGTATCAAGAAAAAAATCCCTCAAAACTTTTTAGACCGGGGACTGGCAGTCGTAATTTTGGGTGACGAAAATCTTTCAAAACGTTAATTTGCAACGCTATATTTTATAAAACCCTGATTATCAATGCTTATTTTTAATCAAATAGCAACGTGTTGCATATTGACAAATAGCTATTTTTTTCTCATTTTTGTATCATTAAATATCTATATTCGGTAGAAATATCAACACAAAACATAAAAACCAAACAAAACGTATGAAAAAAGTTACAAGTTTTCTAATTTCTTTGTGTGTAGCTCTCGGATTCTTCACCATGCAAGGTGAAATAAAAATCACCACCTCGTTGGATTTGGGTAGCGAATTTACATTCTATCCCACGCCTGCGGCTTCGGACAACAAAGTGATTGTCGACTGGGGCGATGGAGTTCAAAAAGAATATACCCTAAGTTTTTGGCAAAAAAACGTAAGCGGAACACAAGTAGGCGACACAATTCGAATACTCTCCCCCATGCGCCTGTTCGACTGCTCGGAGGCTCATGTAACTTCTATTTCGATTGTAAACGAACCCGAACTAACTACCCTCGACTGTTACAGCAACGAAATAGAGCGTACCAACCTCGATGTTTCGGGAGCCTTGAATCTCGAATATCTCAACTGCCAAAACAACCCCCAATTGATGTTCCTCAACCTCTTGGAGCATAAGAAACTTATAAGTCTCGACTGCCGGTATGACAAAAGCGACAATACCGATCCCGACGAGCGAGGTGCCATCACTACCATCATATTGCCCAGCGAAGGCAGTGCTTTGGAAACGATTACAGCCTATAACAACGATTTGAGCGCCATCGATTTCTCGGGTTGTCCCAATCTATATTTCATCAATTTGGAGGGTAACTCGCTGATGGATATCGATGTGAGCAAATTGACCGAATTGCAACAACTCGACGTACGCTCCAACTACATTCAATCGCTCGACTTGACGAAAAACGAAAAACTCGAGAAACTCTACTGCAACAACAACTATCTAACAGAATTGAATGTTTTTGCCAATGCCTCTTTGTTGGACTTGGTATGTTCCAACAACCAAATCAGCAGCCTCGACCTCTCGAACAACAGCAACATTACCAATTTGTCGTGCGACGGCAACCAGTTGACCAAACTGAACGTATCGAATATGCCTCGCTTGCAATCGCTTAAATGCGGCAATAACCAACTCACAGAAATCGATCTGAGCCAAAACAGCTACCTCGAAAGATTTTGGGGACAAAACAATAGTTTCACCTTCCTCGATTTCTACTATAATCAAGGCATCAAATACATCGATATTCGCGACAATGCGGGAATGACACCTTGCAGTCTTAACTTCATGTACCAAACGCTCTCGGGTTTGGAAAAAACCAGTAGCTACCCCAACCTTTTACTCGAAGGCAGCAACGCCCAGACCAGCGATACCTCTATCGCTACCGAACTGAAATGGACTGTCGATGTAACGGGTGACGGCAGTGCCTCTTGTGGTACGGTAACGGCTACGATCGTAACTTCCGATAAAGGAACTCTTACACTTTCGCAACCCGACCTCGTTACTCACGATTTGCACCCCATCGAAAACAACTCGTTGGAAAGCGGCGTCCCCACCTACATTACGGCTTCTCCGGTAGAAGGATATCAAGTACGTTACTACGAAATAAACGGCAACCGCATAAACGGCAATATTTTTGTCGCTACCGAAGATGTAACGGTATCGGCCACATTCTCTCCCATCGCTGCCAATAACTACATTGCTATGGAAGTAGAGAGCAATACGCCCCTCTCGTTTGGCATAAGCGGCATCGACCCCGAAACCGAAGTGGAAATCGACTGGGGTAACGGCGAATGGCAAACGATGACCATCGACAATGTATCGATTAAAAGAATCGACGGCAACTCCAAAGGTACGACAGTCCGTATCAACGGTTTAATCGACTATTTCGATTGTGCCGAAAACGAACTGATTTCGCTCGATGTGACTCACAACGTCACACTGGCTACCCTCGATTGTTACTGGACCGGTATTACGGCGCTCGATCTCTCGAAAAATACCGAATTGGGTAAACTCGACTGTTCGTACAACAGTCTCGGTTCACTCGACCTGTCGAACAATCCCAAACTCTTCTCGCTCTCCTGCTACAATTGCGAATTGACTTCGCTCGAACTCTCGGCCAACACCGAGCTCGAAGAGGCTGTTGTTAGAAACAATTCGCTCGCAACGATAAAGCTCACAAACAATACCAAACTTATGTTGCTCGATGTACAAAACAATTCGCAACTGGGTTCTATCGATGTAAGTATGCTCACCAATCTGCAAGAGTTGCAATGCTCCAATATAGGATTGACCACCCTCGACGTAAGCCACAATACAAATTTGGTACGACTTACTTGCTCGAACAATAGCCTCACAACGCTCGATCTCTCGGCCAATACCGAACTCGAACGCCTCTTCTGCGACGGCAACCAACTCGATCCCATCGACCTCTCGAACAACACGAAGCTCAATTATATCGAGTGTGCCGGAAATAGCCTGACGGCTTGCGAACTCAACGACCTGTTCTATCACCTGCCTGTATGCGCTACCACACCCACAAATATCAACCTCTTTATTGTCGGTACCAACAATGCCAATGAGGCTGCAACCAGCGAAACCTCCATCGCTACGAAAAAAGGGTGGAAAGTATCGGATACCGGTGACGGTAGTGGCTGCGATGTAGCTTACATCACCATCGAACCCACCGAAAACGGAACTTTGGAATTGCGCAACGCCGATAACCAAGTGGTAAACTCGGGCGACAAAGTAACCAAAAACACCACCGTAACCGTAAAAGGTAATCCCGACGAAGGTTTCTATCTGAAAAACATATGGGTAAACGGTGTAAGTGTAACCAACGGTGAGTTTGTCGTAAAAATGGCTTCGGTAGTTACTGCACTCTTCGACGAGGGTTCGGCTATCAACGAAGTGGAAAATGCCGAAATGAAAATATGGAGTACACCGGGTTATCTCAATATCGTTGCCGAAAACGCTTCGGCTCAAATCTATTCCACAAGCGGAAGCTTGGTATGGGAAGGGAAAATATACAACGAAAGAAACCTAAACCTTAACAAAGGTATTTATATAGTGAAAGTCCATAACGCAAAATCGACTATCTGTCAAAAAGTGGTTGTGGAATAAAAAACACTCCGTTCTTATTCAAAAAAACACCCGCTGCGATTTTTGCAGCGGGTGTTTTTTATACCTATGAAATAAATTCTTACATCAAGCCGAAACAGAAACCTCTATACCCAACGTTTTCACTCTTTCGGCTATTTGCTCCAACTCTTCGCGGGAGACCTTTTCGAGCGATTCTTCGGGCGTTTTCCTGTCGATCGTATAAACCATTACCGAGCGGGGAGAAATACGCTGTAAAGCCTCCAACCACGGGTTCAACTCCTCTTCTACCGTATTGTCTATCCGCTTACCGTTGTGCCACCCCCGCAAAAACAGGGTTTGCACAATTACATTGCCCGAAAAACGTTTCAAATCCTCCACCACCCGGTTTATATCGAAATGGGGATCGTTGGGATTATCGATCAACGCTACCGTTTCGGGACGAAGCGAATCGAGTTTAAGAATATTATTATCTACTCTATTCAATGCCCTGAATACCGATTCATCGTGGATACGCGTCGCATTGGACAAAACACTTATCTTGGCTTCGGGGTAATAATGATCCCGAAGATAAAGCGTAGTATCTATAATCTTTTCAAATTCGGGGTGCAACGTAGGTTCTCCATTCCCGGCAAAAGTAATTACATCGAGTTTTTCACCCGCCCCGTGCATGGCTTGTAGTCGAGCTTTCAACTCCTCCTCTACCCGATCGGCCGAAGGCAAACCGCTCTTCCCTACCCCTTGCGCATTATATCCACATTCGCAATAAATACAATCGAACGAACATAATTTACCATCTACCGGAAGCAGGTTTACTCCCAACGATATTCCCAAACGGCGGCTGTGTATGGGACCGAATATAATCTCGTGAAATAGTATCGTCTGCATAAACTTATTCTTTTTACCTTACAAAGGTAGAGTTTATAAACATTACTTCTATCTTTTGAAACAAAATGTTTTACACCTTACCTTATCTAAAAGATTATTATAAAATCATTTGTCCAAAATTTTACTAACTTTGTCTCTGTCGAGGGGAAGTAAAATTCCATAGCGACAATTAAAAGAAGAAAGCGTAAGTGCTTTATCCGAATATCAAAAATTCGCCAAAATTTTTTCTGCAGGATAGAACGCATATGCTCTTCGCTTTGTTTTGTAGGTAATTAAATACCTATAAATCAGGGCGTGGGTGAGTATATTGTATTCATTGCAGAACGGCGTTTGGCGATGCCTTGATATTGATGAAGAAATATTTCCCCACGCTTTTTGTATAGGAAAAACAGTCTTGAAAAAACGACTGCTTTACAAAAGATACCGTCAGGGGGGAACGGTATCTTACCCGAGAAAATGTCATGAAAAAGAGCATTCACTTAGGAAAATTAATCAAGAAAAAATTCAACGAAAGTGGATTAACTGTAAATGAATTTGCACAACGAATAAATCGAAGCCGTACCGTTGTTTATAATATTTTTGAACGGGAGTCCATAGATATAAAAATGCTCGAAGAGATTTCTCGTGCCCTGAATTACGATTTCATAAAACTGTATACCCAAAAAAATTCCATAAAAAAGTTCGACGACGAACTCTATCTCGTACTCAAAGTCGTAGAAAAAAAGAATCTTCCCACAGAAGAGCCCTATTTGTTTATCTATAAAATAGATTCCAACGACTAAATAATCGACACTCGATGTCTATTATTTAGACATATATTTCATCTCTATACCCCACACAATACCGACCTTTGTTATTAATTTAATATTTTATATAAATTTTCATTGCTATACTTTCCAGCAATTATAAGATTATTCAAAAAGCCGAGATGAGTTCCAATAATGTATGATTATAACACAAATACTTACTAAACAATATAATATAAACAAAAGGAAGTGTTTATAAGTCCTCACATTTCCTAATCTAATATTAATACCTAAGCGGGGACAATAGGTAAATAAATGCGAATATGAAAAAATTTATTTTATTAGGATTTTTATCTCTTTTCGTTTTAACTCTACACTCCAAAGAGATGACCGTACGAGTTGTCGACACTTTTGGAGATCCGATAGTCGGGATAACGGGTTATATCACAGAATCGAACTCTTCTTGGAATATCGATCAAGCTAGTTTCACAACAGACAGCAACGGAGAATTTACCGTGGAACGCACCAATATGAATTTCATGAATATGTATATTGATGATTATTATGATTGGAATTTACCGGCATTTTATGAAGTCGTGTGGAACGGAAGCGATAATCCCGTTATTGTTAAGATGGAAGGCTTTTGCCGATTCATATTCAAACTTTCAGGAGTAAACGCATTGGATTATGACAAAATATCTATCAAAGTAAACAATAAAAATCTACCTATCGAATGGAATGACAATGGAATAGATACTGCATGGATAGCTGTCGATACAATCACACAAGAGTTGAAATGGTCATTAAGTGGTAAAATATTGTTTGCTCCGCAAAACCAAGTCTATAATATTTCCGACCCTAAAAATAGAGAAATTGTCATCGATAACCCATTATCAGAAATGCAAAAAATATCGGTTGGAATTATTGGTAAGGACGGAACCGGCATCACCGGAAACATTCATATAAATAAATCACAAGCAGTTGGAATATACGAAAACATTCTTATCTCCCAAACTTCCTCCGATGGTTTATACCAATATTATATTCCAAAGGATGAATATACAGTAAGCCTCACCGACTGTCCTTCGAAATATATCCTTCCTATCACATCGAAAACAATATCTGTTGGAGAAGAGGAAATTGAAACCATATTTGATTACACAAAATCCTATCAAGTAGTAATAACAGTTTACGACATAGAAGGCAACCCCATACCAGAAGCTACACTATATATGATCGATGCTTCCCAATCTATAAAAACCGATGATCAAGGGCGCTCCACATTGTTTGCCATGCCCGGTAAATATGCCTATGAAGTACGTGTTTGGGAACCCTTTTTTATGAATTATAAAGATTTACTATTAGACGTAGTTGATGCAGATATTGAAAAATCGATACATTTTTCCGATGTATTTACGACTCTCTATGTAGATGTTAAATTACGCCCCGATATGCAACGAAATTTACTCGATGTAAGATTGAATGGCAATAGTATGTCTTATGACAATATAACAAATCTATATAGCATTATATCTGAAAAGAAAAATGTACAATGTAGTTTCCATTATCCGGGAACATTTAGTAAGTATATAAATATTGATACCGTTACAGAAACACCGGTAACCTTTTCTTACGAAGAGTATCGAAAAATAACCATATCTCCAGAAGATGCATCTAAATACCGATTGGACAATATTCGCGTTGAAATGGAAGGCTCATCTTCTACAATATATGCTACCACCGAACCTATTTTCTTGATTGACAACAACTATGTTGCCACAGTAGATGTGTATGATAAGATAGCACAGATAAATTATAATAATGAAACTTTTGAATTTACAGTCGATGGAGAAGATAAAGATGTATTATATACGTTCGATGATTCGAAGTTCCGCAATGTAACTTTCAAACTTATTGCTCACGATGGAGCTCCTATGCAAGGATGTCAACTAACTATTCACCCTGCATCTAGTGGTAATTCCATTTACTCCAATCCAACTGATGAGACAGGTATGACAACTTTAAAATTACCAAAAGGTAGATATTATTACAATTTATCTAACAATACTCTATATCCATCTAATAGAGAAGAGTTTATAATTGAAGAAGAAGATATAGAAATTACCTTGTCTTATGAAGGGTACAAAAAGGTAAAAGTATGTGCTACTGGTGATTTATTACCCGACATCAACACAATAATTATAAACTTAGTAAACTTAGAAATTAATTTAGATTCTTATTTGTCTCTCTATGATAGAAATAACTATACCGATTCTTGTTATGTTCCTGTTGGGGAATATACATATTCTTGTGGTGACGGAGGTGCAACTGAAGGTACTCTTATCATGGAAAGCACTAATTTATCCGTAAAAGATGATGTTTCTATCGATTTGAACTTCTCTTCCGACATATTCAAAAAAGTTATTTTTGATATTGTCGATGAAAATGGACTTCCTCTTTATAATCCTAACAATTATTTTGATTATGAATTTAAGATAGAGACTGAGAACGGATATACATATTTAAATTCTAATTATACTTTATCAGAATATTTCTATCTGAAAAAAGGAAAATATAAAGCCGGTATCATAAAAAGTGGTGATGCCGATTGGCAAATTACCCCTTTCGAAATAGAAAACAATAGTTCTATAAAAATTATATATAAAACACCTAAGGAATTTACTCTCTCTTTTAATATCGAAGGTGCACTTCCTGAAACAATATTAGATGTTTATATATATTCTAATTCTCCATTTGGTTATGGAAAGAGTATTGTTTTGACAGCAGATAATAACGGTAAAGCACAAGGAGATATAACCTTACAGGAAGGTGACAATTATAGCTACAACATAAGCCCTTATAATATAGAAAATGAATTATCCATTCATAACGATTCGTCTATTAACGTAGATGTATCAACTTTGCACGAAAGTTATATCTACTTCAAAAATGAAAATGGCGAATTTATATATTTGAATAATGATTATTCTTATTATACCATATATCATAACAATACGCATTTCGATACTACATATGGCTATGGTTATTATAGGAGATATCTACAAGAAGGCGAAACCTACCAAATTTATGCTTCTTTTTGGGGCTATTGTCCTATTATCAAAGAGATTACCATAGGAAGTGAGGATAATCAGATTTTCGACATAATTTTATCGAAATCAACATCTAACAGCTATACGCTATGTATGTATCCCAAAACCGATATAATAATATCTGCCGGAACACTCACTTTAGATGGAACACTCACTGCACTAATAGCCGAAGAAGGCAATGTAACGGTTGGAAATGTCGCACCCGGAGAACATCATTATACAATTGAACTGGAAGGATACAAACCTATTTCAGGGACTGTTCAAGTTTCATCGGAAACAGCAAATGAAGGAATGGTAACAGTGATATATTCTATAAATAACAATTCTTCCATAGAGGAAAACATCAATGAAGATAAAAACACAAACTTTATCGTCTATTTCTCTTCGCAAGATAAATCTATACATATAAAACCTGTAAACGATGTTACCGAAGTATGGAATATGAAATTGGTGTCGGGAACAGGTGTAACTACTTATCAATCGAAAATATATCCTGAAACAGGAGAAATTCTTATTCCAACAGCCAATTTATCAGGAGGATTCTATCTTCTCGTTATGGAAAACGGTAAAGAAATATGTACTAATAAACTGATTATAAAATAGTCTATTATTACAATCTTACTGCAAAAGTACAACAAAGAAAAGAATCCAAAGGATAAAACCAATATTTAACAGAAAAAGTAGTCTGCCATTGATGTCAATTATCAATGGCAGATTTTTTAACTAACAATATGCAATAATAGTATACCCATAAGGTTGACAAGCAATCTATGTATTTCAACCTATTATTTTATAAGTACATTTATAAACACCCTATTTATATTTTTTAATTTATTGTTTATCAATTATATATATTTATAATTCACAACTCTGTCAACAATTTATAAACTCACTTCATATAAAAAGAATACAAAAGATAATACCAACAGTTTATCCACGAGATTTCAACCATCGGAACATTATTGAACATATACTTATCAACAATTTATAAAATTCTATCATTCAATAAATTAACAAGTAATAAACTACATTATTCACAGCATATTTACAAATAATCGACATACGTTATAAACCGGTGTGAATTATATAATTATTGCAAAAATTAGTCGTTATGATGACCGAAAGGTTTACATTTGTACCCAATGAAGAAATTATTGTCCATATTATTTCTTTTTCTTATCCTGTACAATCCTTCTATAAAGTCGCAGATTATACAGGAAAGTCACCCTGCATACAAACGTTTTTATTGGACCATCGTCGATAACGACACGGTACCCCTAATAGAACTTCGTACTTTTTATGTATTTCCTCCCGAAAAATTCAAAAATAAAAAACAAGAAAAATTCTATTGGAAAACTGTACGCGATGTAAAAAAAACATTGCCATACGCCAAATTGATCTATGCTATTTTCATAGAAACGTACGAATATTTGGAAACTCTACCCGACGATGAGGCTCGGGCCGATCACATGAAAAAAATGGAAAAAGAGGTTTTTCAACAATATAAACCCGTACTGAAAAAATTTACCCTCTCACAAGGGAAAATGCTTATTAAACTTATCAATCGCGAATGTAATCAATCGTCATACGATTTGATAAAAGCTTTCTTGGGTAGTTTCAGAGCCAATTTTTGGCAATTTTTCGGTCAACTGTTCGGTGCATCGCTAAAAACCGACTGGGATCCCGAAGGCGAAGACAAAACCATCGAAAGAATTTGCATATTGGTAGAACAAGGGTCACTATAATCCCAACTGTTTGAAAAAATCCCAAATTACCAATCCGGCCGTTACCGAAACATTCAACGAGTGTTTAGTACCGAATTGCGGTATTTCTATGCTGCCTGTACATTTATCCACAACCGATTGCTGTACACCCTTTACCTCGTTACCCAAAATAACAGCATATTTTTTATTTTTATCTAACTTAATATCTGTCAGGCTTATACTATTTTCTACTTGCTCAATAGCATAGACCTCATAATTTGCCGATAATAATTTATCAACAACCATACAAGTATCTTGCTCATAAATCCAGTCCACACTATCCTCGGCACCCAAAGCCGTTTTATGAATATCGGCATGAGGCGGTGTAGCCGTTATTCCACACAAATATATACAAGCAACTCTGAAAGCGTCGGAAGTACGAAATACCGAACCTATATTATTAAGGCTTCGTATATTATCCAAAATCACTACCAAAGGTATTTTATCTGCGTGCTTGAATTCTTCCTGTGAAATTCTTTTCAAATCCAGTATGCTTTTTTTCTTCATAACTATGTTTATTACCATAAGCAGAAACAAAGATAATGTAAAGAACGCCAACACCAAACAGATATAAAAGCTATTCAAATAAAATGAATAATTTTACTATTATGCGATATGTGCATAAGCTGTTATTAAGTGTTTATAAAACGTTGCAAAATAGTGATGTAAAAAATTTATTCTATTCTTTGATTTTTGAAATTTATCTTTATACACTGCTTCGTACAAAAAAAGCAAATAATAATACATTAAGTTTTTAGTCTATATATCAACCTAAAATATCTATTTATCAATCACACAAATAGAATAAAGTTATTAACTTTGCACCTTGTAAACAAGGCGTTGATAAAAAAGATAAAAAGCTCATTATAAAAAGAGAAAGTAGTTGACTATATATTCATAAACTCGAACAAAAGTTTGATAACCAAAAAAGCAAGAGTTTTAATAACAAGTTATCCCTGCTTTCAACAGGCTATTATCATCAACAATAAAGATTTTTAAAATTAAAAATAAAAAGAAATATATATGTTTGATGTAAATATCTCTAAGGGTTATGTGGATATTCCTATTCCCACAGGAATAGATCTAATCTCGGAAATAGAGAAAATGAAACGGGAAAAGAATGCTGTTATCCTCGCTCATTACTACCAATCGGGAGATATTCAAGATATAGCCGATTATGTAGGCGATTCGTTGGCTTTGGCTCAATGGGCTGCCAAAACCGATGCTTCTATACTGGTTCTTTGCGGTGTTCATTTCATGGGCGAAACTGCAAAAATCATCTGTCCCGATAAAAAGGTGTTGATACCCGATTTGAATGCCGGTTGTTCTTTGGCAGACAGTTGTCAAGCCGATGCTTTTGCTGAATTTGTAAAACAACACTCCGATTATAAAGTCATATCGTATGTAAATACGTCGGCAGCCGTAAAAGCTCATACCGATGTAGTAGTAACATCGTCGAATGCTCGGCAGATAGTAGAGAGTTTTCCGGCAGATGAAAAAATAATCTTTGGTCCTGATAAAAATTTGGGTAACTACATCAATAGTATTACCGGACGTAATATGTTGCTTTGGGACGGAGCTTGTCATGTACATTCACAATTTTCATTGGAGAAGATCGTAGAGTTGAAAAAACAATATCCCGATGCATTGATATTGGCACATCCCGAATGTAAAAGAGATATATTGTTGATAGCTGATAAAGTAGGTTCTACGGCAGCTTTGTTGAAGTTTGCCACACAGTCGGATTGCAAACGTTTCATTGTAGCTACCGAATCGGGTATATTGCATGAAATGAAAAAAAGTAATCCCGATAAAGAATTTATACCGGCACCACCCAGCGACAGCACTTGTGCTTGTAATGAATGTAATTTTATGCGTTTGAATACGATGGAAAAATTGTATAATACGCTTAAATATGAATTACCCGAAATAGAGGTAGATGAAAAGATAGCCGAAAAAGCTATTAAACCCATACAACGAATGCTTGATATATCGGCTTCGTTAGGAATTTGAAAAAAAAGTATTAAATATTATTTATCATATTGTTCATCATGGAATATAATTTCAAAGAGATAGAGAAAAAGTGGCAAAAATATTGGAAAGACAATAATATATACAAAGTAACAGAGAATAAGGAGAAACCCAAATACTATGTATTGGATATGTTCCCCTACCCTTCGGGGGCCGGTTTGCACGTAGGTCACCCGCTTGGATATATAGCTTCCGATATTTATTCTCGATATAAACGTCTGAAAGGATTCAACGTACTCCACCCTATGGGATACGATGCATACGGACTTCCGGCCGAACAATATGCCATACAAACCGGACAACATCCGGCTATAACAACCGAGAAAAATATAAATCGTTATCGCGAACAGTTGGACAAAATAGGTTTTTGTTACGATTGGAGTCGCGAAATACGCACGTGTGATCCCGAATATTACAAGTGGACACAATGGGCTTTTATTCAAATGTTCAACAGCTATTATAGCAACGATAAACAACAGGCACGTCCTATCGAAGAGTTGGTAAAAATTTTTGAAACGACGGGTACCGACGGTTTGAATGTAGCTTGTGGTGAAGAACTTTCGTTTACAGCCGAGGATTGGAAAAACAAAACTGAAAAAGAACAACAAGAGATATTGATGAATTATCGTATTGCTTATTTGGGCGATACGATGGTAAACTGGTGTCCTCAGTTGGGTACGGTTTTGGCCAATGACGAAGTAAGCGAAGGTGTTTCGATACGTGGTGGATATCCGGTAGAACAAAAAGTAATGCGTCAATGGTGCCTCAGAGTATCGGCTTATGCACAACGTTTGTTAGATGGTCTTGATAAAATAGATTGGACCGATTCTTTGAAAGAGACTCAAAAGAACTGGATAGGACGTTCGG
Source organism: Candidatus Barnesiella excrementigallinarum (assembly GCA_019114445.1). Classification (GTDB taxonomy): domain Bacteria; phylum Bacteroidota; class Bacteroidia; order Bacteroidales; family Barnesiellaceae; genus Barnesiella; species Barnesiella excrementigallinarum. Next base: position 26,170 of record DXFL01000011.1, on the reverse strand, counting down.
AAGGAGCTGAAATGCAATTTAAAGTAGTCGATTCGAATGTTGAATTCACTATCTTTACTACTCGTGCCGATACGGTTTTTGGAGTTACTTTCATGGTTTTGGCTCCCGAAAGCGAATATGTAAAACAGGTGGTTACTCCCGACCAAGAGGCTGCTGTAAATGAATATTTGGAAAGCATTAAACACCGTACTGAGCGTGAACGCCTTATGGATCGTAGTGTTACCGGTGTATTTACAGGAGCATACGCCATAAATCCGTTGAACAACAAGCATATTCCCATTTACATAAGTGATTATGTATTGGCCGGATATGGTACGGGTGCTATTATGGCGGTACCTGCCCACGATAGTCGTGACTATGCTTTTGCCAAACATTTCGATTTACCCATTATACCTCTGATTGAAGGTTGTGATGTATCGGAAGAGAGCTTCGATGCCAAAGAGGGCAAGATGATAAATTCTTGTGGAAACGGCCTTGACTTGAATGGTATGGAGGTAAAGGAAGCTATTGCCGCTACCAAGAAATTTATCAAAGAAAAAGGTATAGGACGGGTAAAGGTAAATTATCGTTTGCGTGATGCCATATTCAGTCGTCAACGTTATTGGGGTGAACCATTCCCTGTGTATTACAAAGAGGGGATGCCCTATATGCTCGACGAAAGCAAATTGCCGCTCGAACTTCCCGAAGTAGACAAATTCCTGCCAACCGAAACAGGTGAACCTCCTCTGGGTCGTGCAAAAAATTGGGAGACAGCCGAACACTATCCGTTGGAATTGTGTACAATGCCGGGATTTGCAGGCTCATCGGCCTATTATTTGCGCTATATGGACCCTCATAACGATAAGGCATTGGTTTCGAAAGAGAGCGATGAATATTGGCGTAATGTGGATCTTTATGTAGGAGGAACCGAACACGCTACGGGTCACCTTATTTACAGTCGTTTTTGGAACAAATTCCTGTTCGATAAAGGAGTGGTTTGTGAGGACGAACCTTTCAAGAAACTTATCAATCAGGGTATGATACAAGGACGTTCCAATTTTGTATATCGTATTAAAGACACCAATACTTTTGTATCGCTCAACAAGAAAAAAGAGTACGATACTACGCCTATTCATGTCGATGTGAATATAGTAAGCAACGATGTACTCGATATAGAAGCATTCAAGAAATGGCGGCCCGAATTTGCTTCGGCAGAATTTATCTTTGAAGATGATGGACGCTATGTGTGCGGTTGGGCGGTAGAGAAGATGTCGAAATCGATGTACAATGTGGTAAATCCCGACGATATAGTTGAAAAATACGGAGCCGATACGTTGCGTTTATACGAGATGTTCCTCGGTCCTATCGAGCAAAGTAAACCGTGGGATACCAACGGTATAGACGGGGTACACCGTTTCTTGAAAAAATTGTGGAATTTGTTCTATCAAGGCGATAATTTGGCTGTAATAGATAGTGATCCTACAAAAGAAGAGTTAAAATCGTTGCATAAACTCATCAAGAAAATATCGTGGGACATCGAGAATTTCTCGTATAATACTTCGATAAGTGCTTTTATGATTTGTGTAAATGAGTTGACAACACTGAAATCGCGTAATAAACAGATACTCGAAAAGATAGTTATATTATTGGCACCGTTTGCACCTCACATCAGTGAAGAGTTATGGCACGAATTGGGTAACCATACTACTGTGTGCGATGCACAATGGCCTGCATGGAACGAGGAGTATTTAAAAGAAGATGTAGTGACTTATGCTATTTCTTTCAATGGAAAAGCACGTTACAATCTCGAAATTCCGGCAGAGACATCGCGTGAAGAAATAGAGAAAATCGTATTGAATCACGAATCTTCACAACGTTGGCTCGATGGAAAAACTCCTAAAAAGATAATAGTAGTACCCAATAAAATAGTAAATGTAGTTGTTTAATGATTTTAATGCCTGTACATAATCATGTGCAGGCATTAAATATAAAAATATAATTATGCATTTGCCTTTTAACAGTATATGGTATGCGATAAAAGATTACTGTGTAATCATTTTCGGGTTGTTATTATATGCAATAGGGTGGGTAGGTTTCTTATTGCCTAATGAAATAACGACTGGAGGTGTAACCGGTATATCGGCATTGATATATTACGGTACGAAAATACCTATATCGGTTTCTTATTTTACCATTAATGTACTGTTGTTGTTAGCAGCCGTTAAGGTATTGGGGCTTCAATTTTGTATACGTACCATATTCAGTGTAATTGTTTGTTCGGCTTTCTTGTCGATATTGCCGTTGTTTATACACGATGCTTTGGTCGAAGAACAACCTTTCATGTCGGCAATCATAGGCGGTATATTGTGTGGTGTAGGTATAGGACTTGTATTTGTGTCGAACGGTAGTACGGGAGGAACCGATATTATAGCGGCTATGGTAAACAAATATAAAAATATATCGTTTGCCAAAATGATGATGTATATCGATTTTTTGATCATAGCTTGTTCATATATATTGTTCCACAGTATCGAGAAAATGATATTCGGTTATGTGGTAATGGGTGTGATGAGTTATACGATGGATATGCTCATCAACGGAAAACGTCAGTCGATACAAATATTGGTTTTGTCCGATAAATATGAAGAAATAGCTACACACGTCAACCAAGATATACGTCGAGGTGTAACGGTTCTCGATGGTATGGGCTGGTACTCCAAACAACCAAAAAAAGTGTTGATGATTTTGGCTAAACGTAACGAATCGGTAAGAATATTCCGTTTAATTAAGTCCATCGATCCCAAAGCCTTTATTTCGCAATCGAATGTAGTAGGCGTTTATGGTGAAGGTTTCGACAAGATAAAGACATAATATTGTTTATCATCTCGTTTTTTTCATTCCTACGATAAAAGGAAAATAACGATTTATGATGTATGCCAAAGGCAGGCATAGGAATAGTGCTACAATAGAAAACAGAATATTGGGCATTACCGTACCATAAAGCGTATCGAGCGGTATGTGCAGCACAAAAACCATAATTCCTTTTAGACCGGAGAACATAAGAATATGAAAGCCGTTGATAAGTAATGTGTTTTTCGATATGTAGACAATCGTATTTTTGAAAACGGGTTTCAAAGATAATAAATTGCCTATGATACAAACTAAGTATATACCTGCTAAACTGCCTATGAGAAACAAACCGTAATTTTTATAATCGTTTTCACTCATAGTTACATATCCGTTTTTTGGGGAGATAAAAAGAACGGTAAGGAAAGTTATAAGAATAAGGATTCCATGCAGCGGTCTTATTTTTTTTATTTCTATTTTTTTTACGATCAAATTTCCTGTTCCGTAAAATATTATGCCTACGATGGCCGGACCTAAATAAAAGGGTAAAGTCGATGGATTGAATCGATAGTTTATATAACCTGCGATGGCTATGGTTAATAGGACTATTATAATTTTTCTAGTATTGTTTTTCAGAGGTTTAAATATAAAATAATAGATAATTTCGAGAGAGAACAAGCAGAAGAAAAACCACATGGGTGGATTGCTGTATATTTTTCCATAACCTAAGAAAATACCTTTTAAAGGGGCATACCACGACATATTGTCCGAGGTGTCTATACCGAATTTACGGCCTACAAAAAGCCAAAACAGATAGGTAATGAGATTGATCCATAAATAAGGTATCATAAGCCTTTTGAACCGTTTTGCTATGAATTCTTTGAAGGTGGGATTTTTTTCGAACGAAAAGAGGCACCCCGATAGGAAAAAGAAAAGAGGCATATGGAAAGTGTAGATAAAATAGGTCATCGGTTGAGGTATAAAGGTATGACCCAGTAATACCAAATAGATACATATCGATTTGGTATAATCTATCCACAATATTCTTTCTTTTTCCTTCATATAAGAAAAACACAATTTTATTGTACCAATTCCTTTGATTTGTATTGAGTTGTGAGAATTTGTAACAAATAAGGAATACAAAACAGATAATAGGATATATCGGCTTTCGACTCGAAAATAACAGCTTCGAGCCCGTATTGGCAAGCCGAGTTTATCACATGAACGGTAACAATACCAAATAATAGGAGAAGACTGAAAAATGTGACATCGTTATAATTTCGGCAAAAGAAACTACCTATAATAGCCAAAATAATAAAAATGAATATGAATATGGAGGGAACCAGTGTAGACTGAGTGATAAATGGATTAACTTCCCAAAATTGGTCGAAATATATAGTAATGAAGGGTAGAAAAGTAAGGGCGAAAGACAGTAAAAAGACAGTTCCCCAAAGGAATACTTTACGAGGCGATACCTTCTCTTGGAAGAGTTGATACAAACCCCATACGACAAGAGGCAATACGAATACATTACGCATGGAGAATAAAAAACCACCTATAATGGCGCTCCATATTAATTTTCGGGTAGAAAAAGAGCGAAACGAGTAGAGGTAGAAAAGAAAAAAGGTAAATAGCGTGGCATTGATTAGTAAAGTACTTCTCGAAAAAATTTCCCAGTAGATACAAGCCGAGGTTACCAAAAGTATGAAAAATAAACTATATCTTTGGAGTGATTTCCGATAGAAATAGATCGATAGCAAAATGATGGATATAATGGTCATAAAACCTATTTCGTTGATATAATAGAACGGAAAACAAAGGAGAAAATAAAAAGGCATGGCTCCTGGGGCATTGCCGATGGCCGTTCGTTGGTCATAGGGATAAAGTCCGTTAAAAACAGAGTCCCAATATAAATCGATAATAAGCCAACGGTCGGCTGTAAAGAGTTCTTTGGGTATGAAGAAAAGCAGTATTGAAGCAACAACTATAAATACTGCGATACCGCTATTGATGAGCTTACGTTTGAAAGTAGGTTTATATTTAAGAAAAAGGAAAATAAAAAGCAAGTAAAGAATGCTTGCTATTGTTCCACAAGCGATAGATATCTTCGATAAGTATTTAAAATAAAATAAGATATTTATCGTTATAAACATGAATAAGGATAGATAATATTGGACTTTTGTATAAGAATTCATATTGTTTGTATTTTTTACAAAAATAATTATTTTTCGTTATGAAATTGGTCTTTGCTACGAATAATAGGCATAAGCTTGAAGAAATATCGGCTATTATTGGGAATAAAATAGAGATACTCAGTTTGAGAGATATAGGCTGTTTTGACGATATACCCGAGACCGCCGATACTTTCGAAGGCAATGCATTATTAAAAGCCCGGTTTGTAAAAGAGAAGTATGGCTACGATTGCTTTGCCGACGATACGGGTCTTCAAGTAGAGGCCTTGAATGGAGAGCCGGGTGTATATTCGGCACGCTATGCGGGAGAACCGGCCGACTCCGAGCGGAATATAAACAAGTTGCTTGCCAATCTCGAAGGAATAGAAAATAGAAAAGCCAGTTTTGTTACCTGTATAGCTTTGGTAAAAGACAATAAAGAGTATGTTTTTTATGGAGAGATAGTCGGGAAGATAATAGAGGAACGGCGGGGTACCGCAGGATTTGGATATGATTCGGTATTTGTTCCTGAGGGTTACGACGAAACATTTGCTCAAATGGGCGAAAACGAAAAGAACAAGATAAGCCACCGGGCAAAGGCGGTAAAGAAGTTGTCGGATTTTTTTAATACCTTATAATTGTTAGATATGTTAAGGAGATTATCTATTTTAATTTGCTTTATTATACTATCATTTACGTTTGCTACACGAGCTCAGTTGGCCGTGAGAGACTGGCAAATTTATTCTTCGATAGGGGATCCTGTAAAGGTGGTGGATACTCCCGATTTTGTTTATTATGTGTCGGGTATATCGCTTTTCTGTTTCGACAAAGAAACCGAAGAATTTGTATCATATAACAAGAATAATAAGTTGAGCGATATAGAGGTTTCTGATATTTATTACAATTATGATAAAAGATATTTGGTAATCGTATATAGTAATTCGAATGTGGATATTTTGCACGATAATGGAAAACTATATAACATACCGGATATTAAAAATGCCATATTGACGACAGCCAAAGGCATTAACGATGTCAGTTTTTACGGGGATAGAATCTATTTGGCAACCGATTTTGGTATCGTTGTATTGAACGATGAGAAAAACGAAGTAAGTGAATCGTATAATTACGGGAAGAAAATTTATTTTGTAGGAGCTTCTTCCAAATATTGGTTTTTGGTATCGGATAATGGAGTTTTCTACATAGATAGCAATAGTGTAAAATACGATTTGGCTTCTTGGCTTTTATTAGATGAAGCAAGCGGTTCGTCAATTGTGGCATTTTTGTCTTTTAATGATAAATATCTGTTTTATTCCATACAAGGTATCCTCCACTATTATGATATAACGGGTGAAAACATTACTTCGTTGGGTACGTTGGTTTTGGGTGTACAACATGTGGATAAATATTATGATAGTTTTGTACTTAGAGGGAATGTATATGTAGCTTTTTGCAAACCTGAAATTGTAAATGGTTCAATACAGTTTAATACGATTTCTAATTTTGAAGGCAAATCGGATTATTTAGTGAATGTATTGACCTCTTCTTACGAAAAAGATATGTCGTTTTGGGGGTTGAGTGAATATGGACTTGGCCAGTTTAAATTGGAAGGGAATGATCTCATTATTTTGAAAGAACCTTTTTTCCCAAATTTGCTGAATGTACCTGATCCCTGGAATCTTGTAATTAACGATAATAAACTATATGTGAGCAATTCGGGACCCCGTAGGGGAACAGAAGATCAGTATGTAAAAACACGAATAAGTGTATTGGATCAAAACGAATGGTCTGTAATCGATGTCGGGAATGTGCCGTTAGTAAACAATAAACATACGGCTGTATTGTATTCGACATACAATTTGGCTTTCGATCCCGACGATGCAAATACTTTTTATGTAGGAACTTGGTTTGAGGGTATATATAAAATAACCAATGGCAAGTGTGTGGGTCACTATACGCCGTCGAATTCGCCGTTTACAAAAGTAATGAATTGGGCAATATGCGTGCCTGTTGTAACTTTCGATGAAGAGGGTAACCTTTGGGCGGCTCATACTGGGGAATCGGCTGTGTGTATGCTGCCTAAATCCAAATTGTCAATAAGTACCGATGAGTTGAGCATAAGCGATTGGTATCAATTCAAATATCCCGATATTGCGAATAATAAATATGCCAAGTTGCTTTTGCCTAAACACTCTACACCCAAATGGGTCATTTACGGCGACTGGCCCGGTTCGGTCTTTGTTTTTGATGACAAAGGCACATACAATACGACAGCCGACGACAAAACACGGAATATAGTTTCATTTACAGATCAGGATAATAAAACATTTACACCCAACTATTATAGCTGTATAGAGGAGGATAATGATGGAAATATATGGATAGGAACTTCATCGGGACCTATCGTAATTACAAATCCCGATAATGTATTTAACGATTCTTTCCGTTGCACCCGTATAAAGATAGCTCGTAACGACGGAACCGACAATGCCGATTATTTATTGCAAAATATAAACATAACCGATATTTTTGTCGATGGAGCCAACCGCAAGTGGATAGGTACTCGGGAATCGGGATTGTATGTAGTGAGTGCCGACGGTACAGAGATACTCAACCATTTTACGGTAGATAATAGTAAGATACCGTCTAATTTTGTAACCGAAGTGGTTGTCGACCCGGTTACTGGAATCGCTTATGTAGGTACATCGAGCGGATTGGCAGCATATCGATCAGACGCTGTACAGGCTTCGTCCGATTACAGTAATGTGTATGCTTTTCCTAATCCGGTACGCCCCGATTATGAAGGTTGGATTTCGGTAACAGGGCTAATGGACAATAGTTTGGTAAAGATTACCGATACTGCCGGAAACCTGTTTTTCCAGGGATATTCCAATGGAGGACAGATTTCGTGGGACGGTCGGGATCGTAATGGAAAAAGAGTAAAGACCGGAGTTTATCTTGTTTTTGCTTCGTCGAATCCGCAATCGGGATCCCAGTCGGGAGTGGTTACTAAGATTATGGTGGTAAATTAAACGAGGGGGTATTGGTATGCACCCGCTTCATGTGTTTGCCTATTGTCCACGGTGTGGTTCTCGGCGTTTTGTAGAGAATGACAGCTCATCGAAACGCTGTGAGGATTGTGGCTTCGTTTATTACCTTAATCCCAAAGCGTCGGTGGCTGCGTTTGTAATGGATGGGCAGTCGCGACTTTTGGTTTGTCGCCGGGCATTCGAACCCTCTCGGGGAATGTTGGATTTACCGGGTGGTTTCACCGAATGCGGCGAAACTGTCGAGGAGGCTGTGGCTCGCGAATTATCGGAAGAGATTGGTTGGGCACCGCAAGAAATGAAATATTTGTATTCCTATCCGAATATTTATCGTTATTCGGGATTCGACGTACACACGATGGATCTATTTTTCTGGTGTCGGGTGGGTGATGACGTTGAAACGTTGAAGGCACACGACGATGTGGAGTCTTGTTTTTGGCTGCCGCGGGAGGAAATTTGCCCCGATGATTTTGCATTCGCCTCTATCCGTCAAGCCGTTAAGCGATTATTGGGAGCAGATGAGTATTGGACTGTCGGTTAGAAAAGTCCGGGGAACCACTCTTTCAAATAATTGACACCTATAATCACTAAGTAATATCGCGAGAATTTCCCGGCCATCATAGAGAGGAGTGTTCCTATGGGGTTTGCTCTGAGCAGTCCGAGGGCTACGATCATCACGTCGCCAATGACTGGTATAAAAACGAAGAAGCCGAACAAAGAGCCTTTTCCTTTTAGGAAACGTTGCATTTTTGAGAGTTTTTCTTCGGGTATTTTCAAATAGGTATGTATCCATTCGGTTTTTCCTAAATAACCTATGTAATAACAGGTAACTCCTCCCAGCCAGTTTCCCAAAGTGGCCGAGAGCACGCATCCCCACGGGTCATATCCGGCAACCAAGAGCAACCCGAGTACCACTTCCGAACTGAACGGAATAATACTTCCCGCTAAAAAGGCAGCTACGAAAAGGCCAAAGTATCCCCATTCGCTTAGATTGGCAACAAATTCCATGTGAATAATGCGATATAAAGAGTTAATACAAGATAAAACAAAACGACGATTGCCTTTTTATCATTGTTTGTAAAAAGAAATGACGATTGTATGGCTACTGCCGCATTGAGTATAGGCAGGTAAAAGGTGTAGTTTTGATAGTCCAAGAGCAGCAGTATGGCGGTATAGACCGACAATAGGTTTATAAAGCCATTATAAGCCCGTATTTGGCGTTTCTCGTTGAATGTGGCATAGAGGTTCGAAGTACCAGAGAAAAAGCCTAAGAGGAGCGTTAAAATCACTGTCCAAAGTTGAGGATTATCGTAGGGAATGGACAATAGGCGTTGTAATGAAAAATCGGGGAGTAATAAAACCGTTTGGTCGATCTTTATGATATCGAGTCCTATTCCTATCCAAAAAGGGGTGATAATGCCTACCAAACAACCCATTAGCGATTTAAGCGAGGCATATCTTATCTGGAAGAATCCAATAATAAACAGGGGTATATAGTAGAAAAAACGCGGAGCGAATATCGTTGATGTCGAAATGATTATCGCAATGAGAAATGCGGGTTGTGCCTTTTCCTGCTGATAGGAGCCGAAAAAGATAAAGAGCAGAAGTAATAACAAGACTGCTACGAAGTTTCCATTGCATAGGAACGAGAGTGCCGGGCTGGTTACCTGAAACAGCAGGAAAAATATAAATGGGAGCAGCGTATGTTTTTGAATAAGCGAAAACCGGTCGTTGATACGCAATAACAAAATGGCGCCACCGAAAGAAAGGAGAGCCGCGATGAGGTGGTTAAATAGGGCAGAGGAGAACCACCGGTCGGCATTGGGAAAAAGAAGGCCCTCCCCCATTTCGTAAACAGGATTCGCTATGGATAAACTGGTAACATATACACCGGCGAGGTAGAGAATAATCGCTACCGCCGATGTATATTTTCCTTTTATGAACAGATTCAGATTCATGGGGTTATAGGTCGGCTCCTATATCGGATCGAAAATATTTACCTTCGAACGAAACTGTTTGGGCGCTTTTGAATGAGCGGGCCAAAGCCTCTTCTTTGGTGGCACCATACGAACTGAGAGCGATCACACGCCCGCCGGAGGTGACAATTTTCCCGTTTTTGAATGCTGTTCCGGCGTGGAACGGAATGCTGTCGGTTACGGAGTCCAATCCCGATATTTCTTTTCCTTTCTCGTAGTGACCGGGATATCCGCCCGATACCAACATGACGGTTACGGCACAACGGGGGTCTTCGACGAGCTCTTTTTCACGGAGGTTTCCTTGTGCAACCCCTTCGAGCAGATCGACCAAATCGGATTGGATACGAAGCATGACGACTTCGGTTTCGGGGTCTCCCATTCGTACATTATATTCGATCACCATCGGGTCGCCTTGTACGTTGATAAGCCCCAAAAAGATAAAACCTTTGTATTCGATATTCTCTTTTTTCAGCCCTTCGACCGTGGGTTTTACAATGCGTTCTTCTACCTTTTTCATAAAGACGGTATCGGCAAAGGGCACGGGCGATACGGCACCCATACCGCCGGTATTGAGCCCGGTATCGCCTTCGCCGATTCGTTTGTAATCTTTGGCAACAGGCAGTATACGGTAATCCTTACCATCGGTAAGGACGAATACCGAACACTCTATACCCGATAGGTACTCTTCGATAACCACGGTTTGACTGGCCGTTCCAAACATACCGTCGAGCATTTGTTTCAATTCGTCTTTGGCTTCTTGCAGGTTGTCGATAATGAGCACTCCTTTTCCGGCAGCCAACCCATCGGCTTTAAGTACGTATGGAGGGTTGAGAGTATCGAGGAATGCGTATCCCGCTTCGAGCCGGTCGCGAGTGAAACTTTCGTACCGGGCGGTAGGGATATGATGACGCATCATAAACCCTTTGGCAAACTCTTTGCTTCCTTCCAGCCGGGCGCCCTCTTTCGAGGGCCCGATAACGGGGATTCGTTTTAACTCTTCGTGTTGCTTGAAATAGTCGTATATACCTTTTACCAAAGGATCTTCGGGGCCGACAACCACCATATCGATATTTTTTTCCAGAGCAAATTTTCCCAATGTATCGAAATCGGTTGCTTGAATCTCTACATTGGTGCCGATAGCAGCCGTACCGGCATTACCCGGGGCGATGTAGAGGTTTTCTGTCTTGGGACTTTGTTTTATTTTCCACGCCAAAGCGCATTCGCGCCCGCCCGATCCTAATAGTAAAATATTCATTTTAAGCAGGTTTTAGAGTTATTCTTGGTTATCGGTATTTGTCTTATGGTTGTTCAAGGTTTCGTCTGAAGGTTTCAAAGAGGGTTGTTTAAACGTGACGAACCGTTGGAAGGCCTCTTCGCCATGTAACCTTTCGGGTTTTTCGCCTTCGGGTTTGAATCGTTCTTTTCGTTCGAAGGGTTTCGGTTTTTCCGGTTTGCTGCCGGGGTGGAAGGTTGGTTTTCCCGATTTTCCGAACCGGGAGGGTTTTTCGTCTCGGTCGTCTCTGAAACTTTGTTTCCGGTGGTATGGCGATTTGTCGTGTTGGAAGAGGCGTCGGGGGGTATCGCTCGTACTTCGGTGTTTGTCGAGTTTTTTACCTTCGCCTTTGAATTCCTTGTACCGGCCGTCGAAAATTTCGTACTTGCGATATTCACACTCCAAAGCGCCGTTCATCAGTTCTATTTTTACCGAGGGTTTTAACCCTATTTTGTCGAAACACTCTTTGTGATAACTGATAATCCAAGCATCGTAACCTTTGAACACGTGTTTCAGGCGGTTCCCGATGGTCTCGTACAGCCCCAGCAAATCGTTCGACGAGATACGTTCGCCGTACGGGGGATTGGTAATGAGAATACCTGTTTGCGAAGGAGCCTCTTCGTATCGCTGGATAGGCATTATTTTGAGGTCGATATATTTGGCTACACCTGCGCTTTTGATGTTTTGGGTGGCAATATCGACAGCTCTCGGAGAGATGTCGGAACCGTATATGCGATGGGTAAATTCCCGCTCGTGGCTATCGTCGTTGTAGAGCGATTCGAACAACTCTTCGTCGAAATCTTGCCAGCGTTCGAAGGCGAAATTTTTTCGGAAGATACCGGGGTATGTATTGGTGGCGATTAAGGCGGCTTCGATGAGAATGGTACCCGAACCGCACATGGGGTCGATGAAGTCTTTTTCGCCGTGCCAACCGGTTTTCAGTATCATGCCGGCAGCCAAAACTTCGTTGATGGGAGCTTCGGTTTGTCCTACCCGGTATCCACGTTTATACAACGATTCGCCCGAACTGTCGAGCGATAGGGTACAACTCATGTGCGAGATGTGCAGATTGAGTACGATTTCGGCACCGTTCAGCCTTACCGACGGGCGTTTGCCTACTTTTTCCATGAAATAGTCGGCAATGGCATCTTTGGCCCGGTAGGTGACGAATTTGGAGTGTTTGAAACTGTCGGAGTAGGTGACGGAGTCGATCGAAAAAGTGGTTTCGGGAGTAAGGAGTTTTTCCCACTCGAAGGCTTTCATTTTTTCGTATACTTCGTCGGGGTTCGATGCGTCGAACTTGTAAATGGGTTTGAGTATTCTCAGGGCTGTACGACAGGCTAAATTGGTTTTGTAAAGGAGCGCTTTGTCTCCTACGAAAGAGACCATTCGCCGGCCCATTTCGACATTTTCTCCACCGAGTTGTTTTATCTCCTCGGCAAGGACATCTTCGAGTCCTTGAAAGGTTTTTGCTACGATTTCAAATTTTCCGGTGTTCACGGCAGTATATAATTGCGATTGTTTTTATGGTTTTGCTTTGGCTTGTACAAGTCTTTCGCCGGGTTGTACATTCTCGGTTACCCAGATGTTACCGCCTATTACCGCCCCTTTTCCAATGGTTATTCGTCCCAGTATGGTGGCGTTGGAGTAGATGATTACATCGTCTTCGATAATGGGGTGCCGGGCAATTCCCTTGATGGGATTGTTGTTTTCGTCCAGCGGGAAACTGCGGGCTCCCAGCGTTACACCCTGGTAGAGCTTCACGCGGTTGCCTATGATCGAGGTGGCGCCGATTACGACACCCGTACCGTGGTCGATGGCGAAGTATTCGCCGATGGTGGCACCGGGGTGTATGTCTATACCGGTTTCGGAGTGAGCCATTTCGGTGATGATTCGCGGAATGAGAGGCACTCCTAACGAGAGCAGTTTATGGGCGATTCGGTAATTGCTGATAGCCCGTATTGCAGGGTAGCACAGGATTACTTCGGCCTTGCTTTGGGCTGCGGGATCGCCGTTATACATGGCAGTGACGTCGGTAGAGAGTATACGGCGCATTTCGGGCAGATAGGAGACGAAGTCGATAGCCTTCTGTTCGGCCAGTTCGTAAAGGCTTCTCAGGTCGAAGTCTTTGTCGCAGGTATCACGTCCGAACAATAATCCGGCAAGAATTTGTTTGGCAGAGAGTTCGAAAAGTTTTTCGGTGTTGATTCCTGTGTGGTAGAGTAGGTTCTCGTCGCACACATCGGGAGAGCCGTAAAAACCGGGAAAGATGAGCGAACGGCACAGGGTGATAAATTCGCTCAACTGTTTTTCGGAAGGGAGCGATTCGCCTTTGTATCGTTGGCGATGTAACTCTTCGAGGGAAAGAAAATCGGAAAGCTTCTTTACCGTCTCTTTCAGTTCTTCGGCATATTTATAGCTGCTCATGGCTGGGAGGTTCATTTTTTGCAAAGATAACAAAGATAGCCGATAATGAAGAGGTTGTGAGCCATTTCTTATGAATCTTTGAGGATAAGAATAGATTCGGGTCCCATGTTCATGAGCAAATCGATAATACTTAGATCGGGTTGAAACCCATATTTTTCGGTAAAAACTTGATAATAGGGTTTCAGGTGCAGCGAGGGTATGGTTTCGGCCGTTTTTCTTTTGGGGTGTATGGCTTCTCTCAAATCGGTTTCATCGGGGGCGGGGCTGGCATACGATTCGGTGAACTCGACCTGAGGTTCGATGCCGATGAGGATGCACATGGTTTGGCGAATGGCTTCGTTGAAATCGAACAGAAAGGTATATCGCTTTTCGAAAAAGGGACGTAGGTCGTCTTGATAGTACTCAAAGAAGGGCGATGAACCGTAGGCCGAAGCAATGGCGTTCCAATGCAGGTGTCGCCACTCCCCGTGGTCGGATATGCGAATGTCGCGGGTAGGGTATTTGAGCGTATCGGGTTTCACAATGGGGACCGAGAGGGGCAGTACCCCGTTTGCGGCGGCTATATGGCAGCGGTTTCGGTAAGTCTGTTTGGTGTAGTTGCACCATTGTTCGATAACGATGCGGTTGTACCGGAGCATGATGGCGTAGTAGGATACCGGAGCGAAATAGGCAGTCGAGAGATAGACGGTATTCATAATTGGGTTTTGAAGAAACGGTCGGTTCGGAAGGATTTCCAAAAACTTTTTTGGGGATCCCTCGAATAGCCTATGAATGCACCTTTCCCGATGAGAAGCGAGTGGGGCAGGATTCCGAAGGTACGCGAGTCGGCCATACCGGCCCGGTTGTCGCCGATAACCCAATAGTAGTTTTGGGAGAGGCGGCAAGTCGATAGCGGTTTCCCGTTTTCATAGATTTTGCCGGCCTTGTATTCTACTTTCCGGTTTTCGAAGCAGGAGAGTAGGCGATAGAGGGTTTGGGCATTTTCGGGGGTGATTTTTATGGTTTCGCCTTTCCGGGGAAGCGTTATTTCGTAGCTGTCCCGGTTTAGGAAAACCGGATAGAGCAACGAGTCGGCCGACAACTCTTTCCGCACTTTTTCGTAGTCGTAACGCGAGAGGAATAGCAACCGGTTGTCGTGTACTTTTCCCTGTTCGACAAAGTGAGCCCTGTTTTGTCGTAAGATATGGTTTACCGAATTTTTTACCGAGTCGGGCGAGAGGTAGGCTTCGAGGATAAGAGGAGGCTGTGCTACCGGTTTGTTGTTTACAAACAGGCGTTTGCCGTCGCTTTTGATGGTATCGCCGGGGATTCCAGAGCAACGGGCTACGGCTATTTGGTCGTTATACGATTGGGGTTGATGGTCTTGCGGGAGCTTGAATACGACGATGTCGCGACGGTCGGGCATTCTGTTTCCCCATCGGAACGACCATTTGTCGACCCACAGTTGGTCGCCGGGCAGCAGGCTGTTTTCCATTTGTCCGGGGGTAACGGTGTAGGGTTCGGCGATGAAAAAGCGAATGAGACATACGCTCGCGATAATGGCAATTACCGTGATAAAAATTGTGCGTATGGTCTCTTTTTTCATAACCTTAGTTTACGAGACTGTTTACCGACCGGAACAATCGGTTGAAGCGGATTTTCCCGTCGAAGATACCTTTGTCTTTGTCGAGCGAAAGGAATACAAACAACGGTTT
Organism: Candidatus Barnesiella excrementigallinarum; assembly: GCA_019114445.1. Lineage (GTDB taxonomy): Bacteria > Bacteroidota > Bacteroidia > Bacteroidales > Barnesiellaceae > Barnesiella > Barnesiella excrementigallinarum. The sequence continues at coordinate 10,756 of DXFL01000011.1, read as the reverse complement.
GCCCACGATGTGGTCTTCGGGAACGAATCCCCAGTAGCGGGAGTCGGCCGATTTATCGCGGTTGTCGCCCAACATCATGTAATAGTCCATTTTGAAAGTATACGAGTCGGTTTCTTTTCCGTTGATGTAGATTTTGCCGTCCCTGACTTGCAGGTCGTTGCCTTCGTAGTTCCGTATGGGGCGTTCGTAGATAGGCAGATTTTCGAGCGTAAGTTTGAGGGTAGCTCCTTTTTTAGGAATCCACACGGGGCCGTAGTTGGAGCGGGTCCAAGTGTTCGACTGTACCAGCGGATAGGTTTGTCCCCCGAGGAATCCCGGTTCTTCGACGATTTGTTCGATCGACGGGTCTTGCTTCATCATGTCGATCATGGCTTGGGTTAAGGGCAGTTCGTAGACCGGGTTCATGCTGCCGTTCGAGTTTGCGGTAAGTCCCCAGCTTTCGAGGTTCATGCGGACATTGTAGCTGCTTACGTCGATAGGAACACGGTCGTCGACGCTGATGCCCCACTTTTCGAAATCGCTGTTGGCAAGGACTCGACCGTTGGTTTTAACCAAATAGTTGAGTTGCATATTCTTGGGGCGGGGTTGTTTCACGCCATCGATATAGATGTCGTTATTGATAATGCTGAATGTGTCGCCGGGAAGTCCCACACAACGTTTCACATAGTTCTCGCGACGGTCGACCGGACGGTAAATAATATCGCCATATATCTCTTTGTTGCGGTTTACGGCTTCACGCCCTTCGATAAAGCAGAGGGTATAATAATCGGGATTGGGTTGTTTCACGGCTACGGTATCGCCGGCGGGGAAATTGAATACGACAATGTCGTTGCGCTGCACCGAGCCGAATCCTTTCAGCCGGTGGTAATCCCATTGCGGCCAGTCGAGGTACGATTTTGTATTGATAATGGGCAAAGTGTGTTGAGCCAACGGGAAGTGTAACGGAGTGTTGGGAACCCGCGGTCCGTAACTCATTTTGCTTACCAGTAGAAAGTCGCCTACCAACATCGATTTTTCGAGCGACGAGGAGGGTATTTGGTAGTTTTGGAATACAAAGGCGAAGATAAAATAGACCAGTATCAGCGCATAGACAATGGCATCGACCCACTCCATCACAACTCTTACAGCTTTATTTTTACTCTTCTTCCACCAGTTCCAGGGGATATACTGGGTGAGGTAAATGTCGACGAGGAGGAGTAGCCCGAAAAGTACGTAATAGTTGTTGAGCCAAATGGTCCAACCTATGTATAACAAGGCAACGATGGAAAAGCGTATCCAGCGTGTTTTTTTTACTCGTTTGAGGCGTTCGGTCAAACTGTATTTCGATGTGGTCGTTTGGTTCATAGTGGTGAGGGTTTATTTGAGGAACGAAAAGAGATCTTGCATGGTGAGGAACCCTTTTTTCCCTACCGTAAATTCGGCAGCAACGACGGCTCCGAGGGCAAATCCTTTCCGGCTTTTGGCTTCGTGGGTAATACGTATCGAATCGACAGGACTGTCGTAAGTGACAATGTGTGTACCGGGAACTTCGCCTTCGCGACGGGCTACCACGGGTATGGCATCGTCGGGGGCGGGGAGGTTTTCGGTCCACGCATTTTTCGAGTCGAGTTGGGCGATAATATCTTCGGCCAATGTAATGGCGGTGCCACTGGGGTGGTCGAGTTTATGAACGTGGTGAATTTCTTCCAAATCCACGGTGTATTGGGGGAAGTGGTTCATGATTCCGGCCAAATACTTGTTGACAGCGAAGAAAATGTTTACACCGAGGCTGAAATTGGAGGCGTAGAAAAAGGTTTGTCCTTTCTCGCAGGCTTCCTTTACTTCGGGCAAATGTTCGAGCCAGCCGGTAGTTCCCGAAACTACGGGGATGCCCGCAGCAAAAGCCCGGCGGTAATTACCGATGGCGACGGCCGGGGCGGTAAATTCGATAGCTACGTCGGCATTTTTGAATTGCGGCGAGTCGAAATCTTCCTGATTGTCTTTATCTATGCGACAAACAATCTCATGCCCCCTCGACAAGGCGGCCTCTTCGATAGCATGTCCCATTTTTCCGTATCCGATAAGCGCTATTTTCATATCAATTTTCTGTTACAAAACATCTCGGTTTATACCGATTTATTCAATAAGGTTAGTTTAATTTGCACGTATGCAGATACAAAGATAGTGAAAATCGAGAAATTCTTCGGATTGAAACGTTTTTTATGGAAAAACTCATGCAATATATATGGCAGCATCGGTTGTTCGATCCCTCGAAGTTGACGACAGTCGATGGCCGGCGGGTGAGGGTGATCGATACGGGTCGGTTGAATACCGATTCGGGGCCCGATTTTTTCAATGCGAAAATTTCGATCGACAACTATGTGTGGGCGGGGAATGTAGAAATACACAGGCGGGCTTCGGACTGGAAGCGACACAATCACCATCTCGATCCGGCTTACGATTCGGTGATTTTACATATTGTCGAGGTTGCCGATACTCGGGTTTCCCGAACGAATGGCGAGGAGATTCCTACCCTTGAAATGCATTGCTCGCAAACGTTTCGCGCCGATTACGAGGCATTGGTATCGCATTCGGTTTCGCAGCCTTGTGCCCGCGATTTGGAAAGCCTGAGTCCGGTTGTTTTGTCCGATTGGATTTCGTCGTTGGCCGTAGAACGTTTGCAATCCAAATCGCAACGTTTACGCGATTGGTTGGAACTTTACAAGGGTAATTGGGAGGAGGTTTGCTATATTGTCGTTGCCCGTAGTTTGGGTTTTGGAATCAACGGTGACGCTTTTGAACGGTTGGCCCGCAGTTTGCCGTTGCTGTTCATGCAGAAGCACGCCGATTCGCCGACACAGGTCGAGGCTTTTCTTTTCGGGCAGGCCGGTTTATTGGTCGAGGGAGAGTGTAGGGGCGACGATTACTACGCGAGATTGGTCAACGAATATGCCTTTTTGAGAAATAAATTCGGGCTTACGCCCATCAATCCCGAAAGTTGGCGACTTTTCCGATTACGTCCGGCCAATTTCCCACATCGCCGGTTAGCCATGTTGGCGCAATATATCCATCGGGGTTTCGATCTGTTTTCGCGTATTTGCGAGGCCGGGAGCGACGACGAACTCCGGGCGATATTCAAAGTCGAATTGTCGGGCTATTGGACTACCCATTATCTGTTTGGTCACGTATCGACCGAGTCGAGAGTGGTATTGGGCGAGTCGGCTATCGACATCGTGCTCATCAATGCCGTAGCGCCTTTGCTGTATACCTATGGCCTGTATGTGGGAAACGAAGCAATGACCGATCGTGCCATGACTTTACTCGAATCGTTACGAGCGGAGAAAAATTCGATTGTACGTCGTTTTTCCGAAATGGGAATACACGTGTCGAATGCGCTGGAAAGCCAAGCTGTGATACAGTTGTACAACGAGTATTGCCAACCTCACAAATGCTTGTATTGCCGGATAGGGCATAAGTTGCTTTCGCGAGCTGCCATGAAATAGGCGGGAGCAAAAAATACCCGCAACGAACGGAGTGCTCGCTACGGGTATGGTCGTATGAAAAGATAGATAGTTTTGTTTAATAGTTGTCTCTTGCCGGTTCGAAGAAGGCACGGGGTTCGAGGCAGGCAGGGCAGCGGGCGGGAGCCACATTACCTTCGTAAATATATCCGCAATTGCGGCATTGCCAGCGAATGGGAATTTCGCGTTTGAACATTGTTTCGTTTTCGAGCCGTTCCAGCAGTTTGCGATAGCGCCATTCATGGAAGGCTTCTACCTCGGCAATCATTTTGAATGCAGTTGCTACATCTTTGAATCCTTCGTCTATGGCTACGAGTTCGAAATCGTTGTATAAGGCAGTCCATTCGAGTTTCTCACCTTCGGCGGCTTCGAGCAGATTTTCGGCCGTGTCACCTATCCGTCCGGCGGGATATTCGGCAGTAATGGTAACCATTCCTCCGGGCAGAAATTTGAAAAAGCGGGTGGCGTGAGCCAACTCTTGTTCGGCGGTTTCGGCAAATACGCTCATGATTTGTTGATAACCTTCCTCTTTGGCCGTTTGGGCGAATAGGGTATAACGATTGCGGGCCTGCGATTCTCCGGCGAAGGCTTTCAGCAGGTTTTGTTGGGTTTTTGTACCTTGAATAGATTTCATAATCTCATGTTGTTTTTATGTAGCTAAAACATTCGAGGAGGCGGATTGTTCAAAAACGGGAGCGGCATTTGAGCGGTTATGGGCTATCGAAAATAAAAAAAGAGCCCGGGATTATCCCGAACTCTTTTTGGATAGCCTAAACTTTGCCGTCTGTCTATGTAGCTCCTTACCGTTTGGTTACAGGAACATAGGGTGTATTTGTGTTTTGGAAAAGGAATGCATAGGAATCGGCAGCCTCTTCGATACGTTTCGAGGTAGGTTTACCGGCTCCGTGACCGGCTTTGGTTTCGATACGAATAAGTATCGGGGCGTCGCCGGCTTGGGCATACTGCATTTGTGCCGCGAATTTAAACGAGTGTGCCGGGACTACACGGTCGTCGTGGTCGGCCGTGGTAATGAGTGTGGCGGGATACTTTTCGCCCTTTTTGATGTTGTGCAACGGCGAGTATTTATATATGTATTCGAATTGCTCTTGGTTGTCGCTCGATCCGTATTCTACAACCCAGCCCCAGCCAATGGTGAATTTGTGGTAACGGAGCATATCCATGACGCCTACACTGGGCAGACACACGGCGTAAAGATCGGGACGCTGCACTTCGCACGCACCTACCAGCAGACCGCCATTCGAGCCGCCGGCAATAGCCAGTTTTTTCGACGAAGTGTATTTGTTTTCGATGAGGTATTCGGCGGCAGCGATGAAATCGTCGAATACGTTTTGTTTGTTTTCGAGCATACCGGCTTTATGCCATTTCTCGCCGTATTCAAGTCCTCCGCGCAATGTAACGAACACATAAACTCCACCTTGTTCCATAAACATGATCGAGGAGGGGCTGAACGATGGGGTGAGGTTTATTTGGAAACCTCCGTAACCATAGAGGTAGCAGGGATTCTTCCCATTGCGTTTCAATCCCTTTTTATACGATACGAACATGGGTACGCGTGTGCCGTCTTTGCTGGTGAAGAATATCTGTTCGGTGGTGAAGTCGTCGGGGTTGAAAGCTACTTCGGGGCGTAGGTAGAGTTTCGATTCGCCGCTTTTGACGTCGAACGAATAGACGGTCGTGGGGGCTGTAAAGGTGGTAATCGAATAGTAAAGTTCGGTATCTTCTTTCTCGCCATTGAAGCCGCTGACTGTACCGATTCCCGGCAATGTTACTTCGCGGATGGGTGTACCGTCCATTTCGTATTGGTAGACTTTATTTTGAGCGTCTTCGAGATAGATGGCCGTCAAGCAGCCTCCTGCCGAGTTTACGTTTTCAAGCAGGTTCTCCTTTTCGGCGATTACGACTTCGCGTTTCGACGGATTGTTAAGGTCTATTTTGATGAGGTTATAATTCTCGGCGCCTTCGTTGGACATGACATAGAGTTGATCGTCCACACACTCGACTATGCTGTAATCGTAGTCGAAACCTTTGAGTAGAACGTCGAATTTCGCGGCGTTGCTGCGCTTGTAAAGTATTTCGCTGCCCGATGTTCCTTCCGATGACGATACGAATATCCAACGGCTGTCGTCGCTTTGCCACGCATAGAAATAACGTAGCGGGTGTTTGGGGTCGGAGTATATCAAACGGTCGGCGCTTTGGGGTGTTCCTATTTTGTGGTAATATACTTTTTGAAATTCGTTTTTAGACGAATATACGCCCTTTTCAGGGGCATCGTATCCGCTATAATAGAAACCTTTGCCATCGGGAGCCCATGTGGCCCCCGATATTTTTACCCATTTGATACAATCATCGAGTTGGCGTTTGCTTTCGGTATCCATGACGTGTATTTCGACCCAGTCCGAACCCGATGCCGCTGTGGCAAATGCGAAATATTTGCCATCTTTCGAGAACGAAGTTGCAGCCAGTGCTACCGTTCCGTCGTCCGATAATTGGTTGGGGTCGAGGAAGACTTCGGCTTCGGCGTCGGGGGTTGCGCGTCGGTAAATTACGGCTTGGTTTTGCAAGCCGTCGTTGCGCGAAAAGTAGAGCCAGTCGCCCTTTTTGGAGGGGGCACTTTCTTTGGGGTAGTCCCACAACTCGGTCAAGCGTTCTTTGATTGCCTCGCGGAACGGTATCTTCGACAGGTAGTCGAATGTAACCTCGTTTTCGGCTTTCACCCATGCGGCTGTGGCCTCGGAATTATCATCTTCGAGCCAGCGGTACGGGTCGGCAACTTCGGTTCCGAAATAGTTGTCCGTAACGTTTCCACGTTCGGTTTCGGGATAAGGTAAATGTTTTATTTTCATAACGTTGTCGCAACTTGAAAGTGCCGTCATGGCTATTGTTGCTATGGCGACCGGTATGTGTTGATGCTTCATGTGATATGTATTTTAGTTTTATTCCTTCGGGGAAAGGTATGGGTTGTTGAATATTTCGCAGGGATTCAGAATCGGTGTTGCTTTCGACTTATTTGAATTGTACCTCAAAAGTTAGATACGAAACTTTTGAGGTGCAGTTTATCTTAGAAATAGGAGACCCGACCATTTCGACATCGGTGCCGGTGCGAAATGGTGTTGTCACTTGTGCGGCGAATTGTCGATATGCGGATAGTCGATGGTATAGTGCAGCCCGCGGCTCTCTTTACGGTCCATAGCTTGCCGCATAACCAAATATCCGGTATTGATCATGTTGCGCAATTCGCAAATCTCTTTCGATGCTTTGCTCCGTTTGAACAGGCTTTCCGTCTCTTCGTAGAGGATATCGAGCCGGTCCCATGCCCGTTTGAGCCGGAGGTTGGAGCGGACAATACCTACATAGGTACTCATAATTTGTCCCACCTCTTTGACGCTTTGGGTGATGAGTACCATCTCTTCGGGCGATTGGGTGCCTTCGTCGTTCCATTCGGGGATATTCTCCTGATAGGAGTAATTGTCGATTACTTTAAGGCTATGTTTGGCTGCCGCATCGGCATAAACCACCGCTTCGATAAGCGAATTGGAGGCAAGCCGGTTACCCCCATGCAATCCCGTGCAGGAGCATTCGCCTACGGCATAGAGCCGGTTGATGGATGAGCGGGCATCCAAATCGACCTTAATGCCTCCGCACAGGTAGTGGGCTGCCGGAGCTACCGGAATGTAGTCGCGGGTGATGTCGATACCCAAGCTAAGGCATTTTTCGTAGATATTTGGGAAGTGTTTTTTGGTCTCTTCGGGATCTTTATGGGTTACGTCGAGGTAAACATGATCGTCGCCCCGGTTTTTCATTTCGTTATCGATGGCGCGGGCAACAATGTCGCGGGGGGCCAGTGACAGGCGCGGGTCGTATTTCTGCATAAACTCTTTTCCGTCGAGGGTGCGTAATACGGCTCCATATCCTCGCATGGCTTCGGTAATCAAGAACGAAGGCCGATCGCCGGGGTGGTAAAGAGCTGTGGGGTGGAATTGGATAAACTCCATATCCTTTACGGTACCTTTGGCCCGATATACCATGGCAATGCCGTCGCCGGTAGCCACGAGAGGATTGGTTGTGGTTTGGTAGATAGCACCTACGCCTCCGGTGGCCATGAGGGTGATTTTAGAGAGGAAGGTATCTACTTTGCCGGTTTTCAGGTCGAGGACGTAAGCTCCGTAGCACTCGATGTCGGGTGTTTGCCGAGTAACGGTTATACCGAGGTGGTGCTGGGTAATGATTTCGATAGCGAAGTGCTTCTCGAAAATCGTGATATTGGGGTGTTTTTTGACGGCCTTAATGAGGCTGTCTTGAATTTCGGCGCCGGTATTGTCTTTGTGGTGGAGAATACGGAATTCGGAGTGTCCGCCTTCGCGGTGCAGGTCAAATTCTCCTTTTTCGTTTTTGTCGAAATCGACACCCCAGTTGATCAGTTCTTTGATTTGTGAAGGTGCCTCTTTGACCACTTTTTCGACCGCAGCCCGGTCGCTAAGCCAGTCGCCGGCAATCATGGTGTCTTCGATGTGTTTTTCGAAATTGTCTACCAATGTGTTGGTTACCGAGGCTACACCTCCTTGTGCGAAATAGGTATTAGCCTCTTCCAATTCGGTTTTGCAAATTAATGCCACTCTTCCTTTATGGGCGACTTTGAGGGCAAAACTCATTCCGGCTATTCCGGAGCCGATGATTAAAAAGTCGAATTTTTGTATCATCTCTATTCCTGTTTTTTTTGAAAAATAGGGGGTTATCTTCTATTTTTCCTTGCACAAAGGTAAAAATAATTGCGACAAAATGTACCTTTGCAGCCGGAATCTATGCAGAATAGATGTTTAGACAATTCGTGTTTTGCGGAATTTGAAAAAAATATAAGATGGGATAGGGAAAAAATCTATTTATAACGTTTTATAAATGAATAGTTTGTTCTCCTTTTTATGGCAAGGGATGCGATATTGCAAAAAAAAATATAAATACCATGCAGCAAAAAGGTGGGCTTATACATCTATTGTAATATAACTGCAAAGTAGAATTTGAAGGAATGATTATTGGTTTCGATGCAAAAAGGGCAAATGCCAATTTTACCGGGCTCGGTAATTACAGCCGATTCATGGTAGATACGATGGCTACATACGGCAATGAGCATAAGTACCATATGTATATCCCCAAGAAGTGCAAAAATGCTTTGTACGACTCTTTGTTGAAGCATAAGAATGTAGCGTCGATACAGCCTCGTTCCTCGTTGATGAAACTATGCAAATCGTTGTGGCGCACATTTTTTATCAAACGTGGTTTGTTGCAGGACGGTGTGCAGTTGTATCATGGATTAAGCAACGAGTTGCCGGTTGGGATTCATCGTACGGGAATCCGCAGCGTGGTGACGATTCACGATTTGATATTTCTTCGTTATCCTCAATATTATCATTGGATCGACCGGACGATTTATAATTTGAAATTTAATTACGCCTGCCGTAAAGCCGATCGTATCGTGGCGGTAAGCGAATGTACCAAACGCGATATTGTAAAGTTTTATGGTATTTCGCCCGATAAAATAGACGTGGTATATCAAGGCTGTAATCCTGTATTTGCCCAGCCGGTTGCGGACGAGGATAAAAGGCGTGTACGTGCGGCGTATTGTTTGCCCGAACGTTTTGTTTTGAGTGTGGGTACGATCGAGGAGCGGAAGAATTTGCTGTTGGCGGTGAAAGCTATCGAGCAACTCGACAACGATATTCATTTGGTAGCGGTTGGAAAAAGTACGGTGTATACCGAGACCATAAAGGCTTATGTCGAAGCTCACGGTCTTGAAAATAGAGTACATATTCTCCATAATCTCAAATTCGGCGATTTGCCTGTATTGTATCATTTGGCCTCGTTGTTTGTGTATCCTTCTCGTTTCGAGGGATTCGGTATTCCTATTATCGAAGCTCTTTCGGCCGGTCTTCCCGTGGTAGCTGCCACCGGGTCGTGTTTGGAAGAGGCCGGAGGTCAGCACTCGATCTATGTAGGTCCCGATGATGTGGAGGGAATGGCAAATGCCATAAAACGGGTATTCTCCGATGAAACATTACGGCGGGAAATGATAGCCGAAGGGAAACTTTATGTAAAACGGTTTGATCCCAAAGTTTTGGCTGATGAGATGAATGCCGTCTATTTGAAATGTTTCGATGATAATTCTTTTGTCGGGGATCGTTTCGTACAGACTTCGCAGAATATGCGAACAAAAATATCGCGATACATTCCTTTCTTATAAGCAGAGGAGGGAGTGCCGGATTGACGGTTCGCCGTCTTTCTGAGTGTTTGTATATGTTGTTCTCAAAAGGACAACATATTTTTTTTGTCTGTTTGCGTATTATTTTTTCATGTAAAAGGCGCGCTCTTCGGGGGGAAATTTCTCGATGGCATAGCGTAACATGGTACGGGGCATATTTTTGTATCGGGAGTCGAGAAATTTGTGGAGCCGTTGTTTATCTTTTTTCCCTACTTCGCGTAACATCCAGCCGACGGCTTTTTGTATGAGGTCGTGAGGGTGGTTCAGCAATATGTCGGCAATGACGAGTGTATCGTCGAATTTTCCTTTACGAATCCATTGCCAAGTGGCAACGATAGAGATGCGTTGTTCCCATAGCAGGGAACTTTTTGCCAGTTGGTATAAAGGCGTGTGGTCGCGCTCTTCGAGGTAAGCCCCTACGATTTGTGCTGCCGATAAATCGACCAAGTCCCAGTTGTTGATGTAGGTTGTATTGTGCAGGTAGGTTTTGTATATGGCGGTACGCTGTTCGTCGTCGGCTTTCTTGAATTGCTCGACCATACACAATAGTGCAGCCATGCGTAATTCGTGAATGGGATTGTGTAGTAATTGTTCAAGTTGTTCGAGAGGCGTATCGAGGTATTGTTTGACAATACTTCGGGTTATCGGTACCGGTACACCTATAAATAGATCACCTTCGCCATATTCCCCTTTTTCGGTTTTGAAGAAACTGGATAGAATTTTTATTTTTTCGGGATTGGCTACTGCACGAATGGCATCTTCTATATTTTGTGCTGTGTGCATAAGTGGTAAAAATTTGGAATAACAAAGATAGAGGAAAGCGGGAGGTGTGCAAAATTTTCTTTTCGAGAATCGGGTCTTCTATTAATTTTGTACTGAACTTGTCGGATATATGTCTTGTCGAAGCGGTCAAACGAACATCCTTTGGGGATATATTGTCGGATTAACCCGTTCGTGTTTTCATTCAGTCCTCTTTCCCAGGAAG
>DXFL01000010.1 GCA_019114445.1 Candidatus Barnesiella excrementigallinarum | reverse complement strand
AAATTATAACGAAACCGACTATGATACAAATTTCGCAAGTTCAAGTTCACAACTCCCATGCGCTGAGTTTTATCGAACGAATTTATACCGACTCTTTCCCGGACGACGAACGAAGAGCTTTTGCCGAAGTCGTAAAATTACTCGGAGAGAACGACCACTTTTCAATCTTCCTTTTATCGCATAACGAAAAATCTGTGGGCTTCATCACTCGCTGGGAGTGGGATCACTTTACCTATATCGAACATTTTGCCATAGATAACCGTTATCGAGGGGCAGGATATGGCGCCGCCGCTATGGGTGAACTGTTGAAACATACCGACAAACCTACTATCTTGGAAGTAGAAAAACCTCTCGACGAGATAAGTAGCCGGCGCATACGCTTCTACGAAAGGCTGGGATTCGTTTTATGCAAACAACCCTATACACAACCGCCCTATTCACCCGACAAGCACTCGCTCGAACTCTATCTCATGTCGTTCGGCAAAATAAATCTCGACCAACAATTTGCAACGGTTGTCAATCAAATACATCGCGAAGTATATGGCGTAATAGACAAAAACGAGTAACCCGGGCGCTCTTACACCTCCCAATATGTAAAATGTTAAAAACTAAATTTAATATATTAAAATTGTACGTAAAGATGGTATCTTAACAACATTATACTATTTTTGTACGAAAATGTGCCGTGAGGCAAAAGATTTGATTATGAATAACCACCGTATCCTAAAATATTGTACTGTCATACTGCTTTCGTTTATTGCGGTAGCGTGTACTACCGGGAACAAAGGACCTAAAATTGTTACCGTAACCATTCAACCTCAAAAATATTTCGCCGAGAAAATTGCAGGAGACAGGTTCGACATTAACTGTATTGTCCCTCCCGGCAGCAATCCCGAAGCGTATGACCCGTCGCCTTCCCATTTAGTACATTTGGGAAAAAGCATAGCCTATTTCAAAATCGGACATATAGGGTTTGAATTGGCTTGGATGGACAAACTGGAACAGAATAACCCCAACATGAAGATATTCGATACCTCGGAAGGAATCAATATCCTCTCAGGAACCCACGAGCACAGCGAGGGCGAAAACAGCCATCACCATCATTTCGACGCCGATCCCCATACATGGAGCTCACCTAAAAATGCCCGAATCATCGCCGAGAATATGTATAAGGCTTTCGTAAGTATCGACCCCGACGGAGAAAAAGTCTTTCGTAAGAATTATGAGGAACTGCTGGACGAGATAAACCAAGTAGACTCCATCATGACCCAACGGCTCGCTCCAGTAAGCAATACCATGTTTGCCATTTATCACCCGTCTCTCAGCTATTTGGCAAAAGACTATAACCTGCACCAACTCAGTTTGGAATACAACGGGAAAGAGCCATCGGCCTTCTACCTGAAAAAAGCCATCGACATAGCCAAGAAAAACGGCGTAAAGGTAATTTTTATCCAGCAAGAGTTCGATGCCAAGCAAGCACAAACCTTCGCCGCCGAAATTGGAGCACAAGTGGTCTCCATCAACCCGCTCAGTTACAATTGGAGTGAAGAACTTTTACGAATAACCGATGCCATTGCCGCAGAATAAAATAATAGCCGTAGAAGATCTATGGCTTTCCTATACCGATAAGTATATCCTCGAAGATATAAATTTGGATATTTACCAGGGCGATTTTCTACTTGTAACCGGGCCTAACGGAGGAGGAAAGACTTCTCTGTTACGAACCATCATGGGACTGCAAAAACCTACCGAAGGTAAGGTGACCTTCTTTAAACAAGGAGAAAAAGTCTCGTCGCTCGACATCGGTTATTTACCCCAAAAGAACAGTATAGACAGCCGCTTCCCCATCACGGTCAAAGAGGTTATCGAATCGGGGTTGATGGGAACGAAAAAAGAAAAAGGAGATAGACCGGGAGAAAAGATCGACGCCATACTCGACCTTATGGGTATTTCGGTCCTCCGCAACAAGCCCATAGGAGTACTGTCGGGCGGGCAACTGCAACGAGCCTTGTTTGGACGGGCTCTCATTGCCAACCCCGAAATATTGATTCTCGACGAACCGGTATCGTATATCGATCGCCAGTTTGGAGAACGTATGTTCGAAATCTTGCGAGAACAATCGAGCCGGGGAACCACCATCATGATGGTCTCTCACGACATAGCGCCCTTTATAACCCTGTCTAATCGCAATTTATACATCGACCACACATTGGGCGACCGGTAATTTGGCCCCGTCAAAAAATTTGAAATTTCACACCTAACGACAAACGCAATATATCCCAAAAGGTAATATAGCGATTGGTCACGGCGCTTGTTACATACATATCGCACGTACTGAACTCGTAATAAAACGAAAGCGAACGATGGAACTTGCGCTTGGATTCGGGTATATGGAATGTCCACCGCTGTCCAAGTCCCACATTCAGCCGCATACGGGTCGAAAACCAGTAATAACCATTGGGATATTTATCGAACTGACTTACCCAATAATCTCTATCCATAATTACATTGACAAAGAAACTGCACGATAATGGCTCGAACGAAAAGGGCGAGTTGCCTAATGAAATCTTCCACGGATAGTAATTCTGTTTGATCGTAAACGAAAAGCGGGCATGGTCATCGCTATATTTAGGAATCAATCCCAATATCAAATCGGTCTCCCAATGATCCCGACCATAACTCCAACCCGTTCCCACAGAGGCCGTCCCCATCAATCCGCCCGTTTGCAACTTTACATAACGAGGCACCAAACTATTCCAGCCCGACCGATATTGTTCAACCCGATAATCATAGACCGGCTGCGACACGGGAGAGTCACCGTACATAGGTATCCCTACCGGCAGAAAGAGGAATAGCAACAATAACCGATTAAAAATCGACTTTCTCATACGTATACCCCTCCTCGTTTATCGTAAAAACCAAATAAGAACGTTTCCCAATACAAGGCGTCTCGTAATAGAGAATGCCATCGCCAAACTTGTCGGACTCCACAAACATATGTCCATGTCCATACAAACAGCACAAAATACCGCGCGACGATTTCACATAATGGTGAAAAACATCGGCTACATTATTATTAAACTGCTCGTCGCCCGGTGCCACATGCATGGCATAAATCGTACGCCGATAAGCAGGATTTTCGTCGTTCATTTGTGCCTTTATAAAATCGAAATCGGGAATAGAATATGAATAGTCAAATTCCAATGCATTGGTATTCAAACAAACGAATTTTACATCGCCAGCCATAAACGAAAAATTCTCCGTACCGAATACTCGACGGTAAACCATCACGCCATTTCCCAACACGTCGTGGTTTCCCAACAGAACTACATACGGGACTTTCAATTTGCCGAGGATGTCGCGCTGCCACAAAAACTCCTCCGTAACTCCAAAATCGGAAACATCGCCACTGTGCAACACAAAATCGATCTCCTCCCGCCCATTGAGGTGCTCTACAAAAGCTTCCGTCTCGTCGTACCAACGCTGTGTATCGCTAATAAATGCAAACTTAAAACTGCTCTTACCCTCCAACCGACTTTCGATACGGGTCATATTCCGGGCATTAATGTCCGTCTCGCCCGTCACATGGGCATCATAAGGGCTGCCTTCCAAAAAATTGCACGAGGTGGCTATTCCTAATATAGATATACAGCCTACCCACCGGCATAAACAATTCTGTAAACTTTTCTTTTTTATACTCATAACTCACCAAAGGTATATCTTTTTGGCTATCTGGCAAGATAGAGAATCTAAATAGGACAAAAATACCGAACTATCAACCAATACAAGCAGATCAAAAAGCGTACAAAAAAAGAGGGAACGACCCGTACGGATCGCTCCCTCTATATAGAGGCTTATACCCTATCAATTCGTAAAATCGGTCACATTCTTGCGATTGGCAAACACACGGTCGAATTCCTCCTTAGAGCCGACAATAAGTTTATCGTATTCGCGTTGACCGGTACCGGCCGGAATAAGGTGACCACAGATCACATTCTCTTTCATACCTTCGAGGGTATCGACCTTGCCGTTGATAGCGGCTTCGTTGAGCACTTTGGTTGTCTCTTGGAACGAAGCGGCCGACATGAAACTCGAAGTTTGCAGAGCTGCGCGTGTAATACCTTGCAAAATCTGTTCCGATGTAGCAGGAATTGCATCGCGTACCTGAATGAGTTTAAGGTCTTTGCGTTTCAAGGCCGAGTTTTCGTCACGCAACTTGCGAGCGGTAACAATTTGTCCGGCTTTGAGGGTTTGAGAGTCACCCGGATCGGTAACCACTTTTTTACCCCAAATACGGTCGTTCTCGTCCATGAAGTCGCGTTTGTCCACAATCTGTTGTTCCAAGAAACGGGTATCTCCCGGATCGAGAATTTGAACCTTGCGCATCATTTGACGAACGATTACCTCGAAGTGCTTGTCGTTGATCTTCACACCTTGCATACGGTATACGTCCTGAACTTCGTTCACGATATATTCCTGTACAGCCGTAGGACCTTTGATGGCCAAAATGTCGGACGGAGTAACGGCACCATCGGAAAGCGGTGTACCGGCACGGACATAATCGTTTTCCTGTACCAATATCTGTTTGGAAAGAGGTACCAAGTATTTCTTTGTCTCGCCAGTCTTAGAAACCACCGAAATTTCGCGGTTACCACGTTTCACTTTACCGAAGATTACCTCACCGTCGATTTCAGATACGACAGCGGGATTCGACGGGTTACGGGCCTCGAACAACTCGGTTACACGAGGCAGACCACCGGTGATATCACCAGCCTTACCTACGGCACGCGGAATCTTCACAAACACCTCACCGGTCTTAATTGTGTCGCCATCTTCGATCATCAAGTGAGCGCCCACAGGCAAAGCATAAGTTTTGATTACTTGTCCGGCCTCATCGAGAATTTGAGCCGACGGTACACGAGTACGATCTTTCGACTCGATGATAATCTTCTCTTTCAAACCCGATTGTTCGTCCGATTCTATACGATAAGTAACACCTTCTTCAACAGCGTCGAATTTGACTTTACCACCAACTTCCGAAACGATTACGGCATTGAAGGGGTCCCATTCGCAAATCATGTCGCCTTTCTTCACGGCATCGCCATTGTTGAAGAACAATTTCGAACCGTAAGGTATATTAGCCGACATCAGCACCATCTTCGTATTGGGATCGGTAATACGCATTTCGGCCAAACGACCTACGACAATCTGTACCTTTGCCCCGCTATCCGATACATTCGTAACCGTACGGAGTTCTTCGATTTCCAAAATACCGTCGTAACGAGATGTCACACTCGATACGGCTGCGATGTTCGAGGCGATACCACCGACGTGGAACGTACGCAACGTAAGCTGTGTACCCGGCTCGCCGATAGACTGTGCGGCAATCACACCCACAGCCTCGCCCTTCTGTACCATACGGTTGTTGGCAAGGTTACGGCCATAACATTTGGCACAAACGCCTTTCTTCGACTCGCAAGTAAGTACCGAACGAATTTCTACCTGTTCGATAGGCGACTCTTCTATCTTTTGGGCAATAGACTCGGTAATCTCTTCACCGGCATGAACCAATATTTCGTTGGTCAGCGGGTTCACTACATCGTGAACCGACACACGACCCAATATCCGTTCGCCCAACGAAGCTACCACCTCTTCGTTATTCTTGATTTCGGTGCAAACCAAACCACGCAATGTGCCGCAATCCTCTTCGTGGATAATCACATCGTGGGCTACATCGACCAAACGACGGGTCAAATAACCGGCGTCGGCTGTTTTCAATGCAGTATCGGCAAGACCTTTACGGGCACCGTGCGTCGAAATAAAGTACTCCAACACCGACAGGCCCTCTTTAAAGTTTGCCAAAATAGGGTTCTCGATAATTTGACCGCCTTCGGCACCCGATTTTTGAGGTTTGGCCATCAAACCACGCATACCGGAGAGCTGACGAATCTGGTCTTTCGAACCACGGGCTCCCGAATCCAACATCATGAATACCGAGTTGAATCCTTGATTATCGGCCGAAAGTTGTTTCATCAAAATATCGGACAACCGGGAATTCACGTGCGTCCAAGTATCGATAATTTGGTTGTAACGCTCGTTGTAGGTGATGAAACCCATGTTGTAGTTGTTCATGATTTGCTCTACCTCGGCATTACCTTCGGCTACCAAAGTCTCTTTTTCGGGCGGTACAAGCACGTCGCCCAAGTTGAACGACAAACCTCCCTTGAAGGCCATGTAATAACCCAAGTTCTTGATGTCGTCGAGGAATTGAGCCGAACGGGTTACACCGCACACCTTGATTACCTTACCGATGATGTCGCGCAACGACTTCTTCGAAAGGATTTCGTTCACATAGCCAATCTCTTGGGGCACATACTGGTTCACCAATACACGACCTACCGAGGTATTCTCGACCATGTGTTCGATGGGGTTGCCATCTTTATCGATATCTTTTACAACAACCGACACAGGTGCGTGCAACGATACTTTCCCTTCGTTGTAAGCGATCTCGGCCTCTTCGGGTCCGTAGAACTTCAACCCTTCGCCAAGCGAACCGGGGCGCAATTTGGTGATGTAGTACAATCCCAAAACCATGTCTTGCGAAGGCACGGTGATAGGCGCACCGTTGGCAGGGTTAAGAATATTGTGGGCACCCAGCATGAGCAACTGGGCTTCGAGAATAGCTTCGTTACCAAGAGGCAAGTGTACGGCCATTTGGTCACCGTCGAAGTCGGCGTTGAATGCCGTACAAGCAAGCGGGTGCAACTGGATAGCCTTGCCCTCGATCATCTTGGGCTGGAACGCTTGGATACCGAGGCGGTGCAACGTCGGGGCACGGTTCAGCAATACAGGGTGCCCCTTCATCACGTGTTCGAGGATATCCCATACCACCGGTTCTTTGCGGTCAACGATTTTCTTGGCCGATTTCACCGTTTTCACAATACCGCGTTCGATAAGTTTGCGGATAATAAACGGTTTGTACAGTTCGGCTGCCATATTCTTGGGAAGACCGCATTCGTGCATCTTCAATTCGGGACCTACGACGATAACCGAACGTGCAGAATAATCGACACGTTTACCCAACAGGTTCTGACGGAAACGTCCTTGTTTACCTTTCAAACTGTCGGAAAGCGATTTCAACGGGCGGTTGGCTTCGGTCTTCACGGCGCTCGACTTGCGAGAGTTGTCGAGCAACGAGTCTACGGCCTCTTGCAACATACGTTTTTCGTTACGCAAAATTACCTCGGGGGCCTTGATTTCCATCAACCGTTTCAAACGGTTGTTACGGATAATTACCCGACGATACAAATCGTTCAAATCGGAAGTTGCGAAACGTCCACCATCGAGGGGCACCAACGGGCGCAACTCGGGCGGAATAACGGGAATCACTTTCAGAATCATCCATTCGGGACGGTTGCGGCCTTTCGAAGCGCGGAACGACTCAACCACTTGGAGGCGTTTCAAAGCCTCGGTCTTACGTTGTTGAGAACCGTCGGTACTTGCACGGTGACGCAACTCATAGGACAATTCATCGAGATCCAAACGAGAAAGGAGGTCATAGATAGCCTCGGCTCCCATCTTGGCAATAAATTTATTGGGGTCGGTATCTTCGAGCAATTGGTTTTCGCGAGGAAGCGAATCCATAATGTTCAAATACTCCTCTTCCGACAGCAGATCGTAAGTAGCCAAGTCGGTTTGAGGGCCCGGTTGGATAACGATATAACGTTCGTAATAGATAACGGCATCCAGTTTTTTGCTGGGCAAACCCAACAAGTAACCAATCTTGTTGGGTAACGAACGGAAATACCAAATGTGAGCCACCGGAACGACAAGTTGAATGTGTCCCATACGTTCGCGACGAACCTTTTTCTCGGTCACCTCTACACCGCAACGGTCGCACACGATACCTTTGTAACGGATACGTTTGTATTTACCGCAATGGCATTCGTAGTCTTTTACAGGCCCGAATATACGTTCGCAGAAAAGTCCGTCCCGCTCGGGTTTATAGGTACGGTAGTTGATGGTTTCGGGTTTCAGCACTTCGCCGCTCGAATTTTCCAAAATCTCTTCGGGCGATGCCAAACCGATCGAAATCTTCGAAAAGTTACTCTTTATTTTGTTATCTTTTCTAAAAGCCATATATGTTTAATGTATAAAGAGTTATCGGCCCTTACCGTCGCGCAGGCGACAGCAAGGAACCGTTGGATTTTATTTATTCTAAGTTGACACTAAGACCAAGACCTCTCAACTCGTGCAAGAGTACGTTCAAAGACTCGGGAATACCGGGCGTAGGCATGGGTTCGCCCTTGACAATGGCCTCATAGGCTTTGGAACGTCCCACTACATCGTCCGACTTGATGGTCAAGATTTCCTGCAAGATGTGCGAAGCACCGAAAGCTTCGAGTGCCCAAACCTCCATCTCTCCGAAACGCTGACCACCGAATTGAGCTTTACCGCCCAACGGCTGTTGTGTAATCAACGAGTACGGACCGATAGAACGGGCGTGCATCTTGTCTTCAACCATGTGACCCAGTTTCAGCATATAGATCACACCCACCGTGGCAGGTTGGTCGAAACGCTCACCGGTTCCACCGTCATACAAGTAGGTTTTACCGTAACGGGGCAAACCGGCCTTGTCGGTCCAATTGTTCAAGTCGTCGAGGCTGGCTCCGTCGAAAATAGGCGTAGCGAATTTCTCGCCCAATTCGGCACCGGCCCAACCCAAAACGGTTTCGAAAATCTGACCCAAGTTCATACGCGAAGGCACACCCAGCGGGTTCAATACGATATCTACCGGAGTACCATCGGCCAAGAACGGCATATCTTCCTGACGAACGATACGCGACACGATACCTTTGTTACCGTGACGACCGGCCATCTTATCACCTACGCTTATCTTACGTTTCTTGGCAATATATACCTTAGCCATTTGCACGATACCCGAGGGGAGCTCGTCGCCGATCGAGATGTCGAATTTCTTACGACGCAACTCGGCATCATACTCTTTGTATTTTTTCAAATAGTTGATGATGGTAGCGCGAATCAACTCGTTTTTAGCGGCATCGGCCGTCCACTTGCTCACTTGTACCGTGGTATAGTCGATCTTGTTAAGAACGGCTTGTGTAAATTTGGTTCCTTTGGGAACAATATCGGTGCCCATGAAATCTTTTACACCCTGCGATGCCTTGCCTTGTGTCAAGACAAGAAGCTTTTCGATGAGAATAGCTTTCAAGTCGTTCATCTTTTCTTCATACTCTTCGTCGAGCTTCGGAAGGATTGCCTTATCGCTGAGTTTCGATTTTTTCTTCTTAATGGCACGCGAGAAAAGATTGGTCCCGATAACGACACCTTTCAACGAAGGGGTAGCTTTCAACGAAGCATCTTTCACATCGCCGGCCTTGTCGCCGAAGATGGCACGAAGCAATTTTTCTTCGGGCGAAGGATCGGACTCTCCTTTCGGGGTAATCTTACCAATCATGATGTCGCCGGGATTAACCTGTGCTCCGATACGGATAATACCGCGTTCGTCGAGGTCCTTCGTAGCGTCTTCGCTCACATTGGGGATATCGGAAGTAAGTTCCTCCATACCGCGTTTGGTTTCACGCACCTCCAACGAATATTCGTCGACGTGAACCGAAGTAAGAATATCTTCGCGAACGACACGCTCGTTCAACACGATGGCGTCCTCGTAGTTATATCCCTTCCAGGGCATGAAAGCCACTTTGAGGTTACGACCCAAAGCCAACTCACCGTTCTCGGTCGAATAGCCTTCGGTAAGAATATCGCCGGCTTTCACGCGGTCGCCCTTATGGCAGATAGGCCGCAAGTCGATCGTGGTACTTTGGTTCGTTTTACGGAATTTCGGGATAATATATTCTTTTACAGCGCTCTCGAAGCTTACAAACTCTTCGTCCTCGGTACGGTCGTAACGAATGCGGATAGTAGTAGCGTCGACAAATTCGACAACACCTTCGCCTTCGGCGGTAATTTGTGTACGCGAGTCGCGAATCAACTGCCCCTCGATTCCGGTTCCTACGATAGGAGCCTCGGGGCGCAGCAACGGTACAGCTTGGCGCATCATGTTCGAACCCATCAACGCACGGTTGGCGTCATCGTGTTCGAGGAAGGGAATCAACGAAGCCGCAATCGAAGCAATTTGCGTAGGCGACACGTCCATAAGATTCACCTGATCGGGAGCCACAATGGGGAAGTCGGCATCCAAACGGGCTTTTACCCGGTTGCGGATAAAGGTACCGTCGTCGTTCAACGGGGCATTTCCCTGAGCGATAATTTGTCCCTCCTCTACTTCGGCGGTCAAATATGTAACACCTTCGGGCGACAAATCTACCTTACCGTCTTTTACTTTCCGATACGGAGTTTCGATAAAGCCCAAGTCGTTGATTTTGGCATAAACGCAAAGCGACGAGATCAAACCGATGTTAGGACCTTCGGGGGTCTCGATAGGACAAAGACGTCCGTAGTGCGTGTAGTGAACGTCGCGCACCTCGAAACCGGCACGCTCACGCGACAGACCGCCGGGGCCCAGAGCCGACATACGGCGTTTGTGGGTAATCTCGGCCAACGGGTTGGTTTGGTCCATAAACTGCGACAAGGCGTTCGTCCCGAAGAAGGTGTTGATCACCGACGAAATTGTCTTGGCATTGATCAAGTCGATGGGAGTAAATACCTCGTTGTCGCGCACGTTCATACGCTCGCGAATGGTACGAGCCATACGAGCCAACCCTACGCCAAACTGGTTGTATAATTGTTCTCCTACCGTACGCACACGACGGTTGCTCAGGTGGTCTATATCATCGACATCGGTCTTGGAGTTAATCAACTCGATAAGATATTTGATGATTTCGATAATATCCTCTTTGGTAAGCACCTTCACGTCGGGTGAGGTGGAGAGATTTAATTTCTTGTTTATTCTGTAACGTCCTACTTCGCCCAAATCGTAACGTTTCTCCGAGAAGAAAAGGTTGGTGATTACCTCGCGAGCACTGGCATCGTCGGCCGGCTCGGCGTTGCGTAATTGGCGATAGATATACAACACGGCCTCTTTCTCCGAGTTACTGGAATCTTTTTGCAGGGTGTTGAATATGATCGAGTAGTCCGATGTATTGGTATCCTCTTTGTGCAACAGGATATTTTGAACGCCCGATTCGAGAATATCGGCAATGTGCGATTCTTCCAAAACGGTTTCGCGAGGAATGACAATTTCGGTACGTTCGATCGAAACTACCTCGCCTGTATCCTCGTCGACAAAATCTTCTACCCACGACTTCACGACGTTACCGGCCAAACGGCGACCAATGGCTTTCTTCAAGTTCGTTTTGGAAACCTTCATATCTTCTGCCAGGCCGAAGATTTCGAGAATATCCTTGTCGGTCTCGAATCCGATGGCACGCAACAGGGTCGTAACAGGCAATTTTTTCTTCCGGTCGATATAGGCATACATCACGTTGTTTATATCCGTGGCAAACTCTATCCAAGAGCCCCTGAACGGAATAATACGAGCCGAATAGAGTTTCGTCCCGTTGGCATGTGTGCTTTGTCCAAAGAATACACCCGGCGACCGGTGCAATTGCGATACGACAACACGCTCAGCACCATTGATAACAAATGTACCTTTGGCCGTCATATAAGGAATGGGACCCAAATAGACATCTTGGATAACGGTTGCAAAATCCTCGTGATCGGGATCGGTGCAATACAATTTCAATTTGGCCTTTAACGGTACGCTGTAAGTCAACCCTCTTTCGAGACACTCTTCGATGGTGTACCGGGGCGGGTCTATATAATAGTCCAAAAATTCGAGGACAAAATTGTTCCGCGTATCGGCAATGGGGAAATTCTCGGCAAAGACCTTGAAAAGCCCTTCGTTTTTCCTTTTTTCAGGCGGGGTGTCAAGTTGCAAAAAGTCTTGAAATGACTTCAACTGCACTTCGAGGAAATCCGGATAGGGAAGCGGATTCTTTATTGAAGCGAAATTTACGCGTGGTTTACCTATTGTAGAAGACATTTATAAAACGGATTAAGTGAACTTAATTAAAAATATATACACAAAAAGGTTAAGAATCACCGGTAAGATGATTCTTAACCAAACTATCTGATTAACAGACGTATTATTTAAGTTCAACTTCTGCTCCAGCTTCTTCCAGTTGTTTTTTCAAAGCCTCAGCATCAGCCTTAGCAAGACCTTCTTTGATGTTGTTGGGAGCGCCATCTACGAGGTCTTTAGCTTCTTTCAAGCCAAGTCCGGTGAGTTCTTTCACCAATTTAACGATAGCCAATTTGTTTGCACCAGCAGCTTTCAAAACTACATCGAACGATGTTTTTTCTTCAGCAGCGGCTCCACCAGCAGCGGGAGCAGCAGCAACAGCAACAGCTGCAGCAGCAGGTTCAATACCATATTCGTCTTTCAAAATTTGAGCAAGTTCGTTTACTTCCTTTACGGTCAAGTTAACTAATTGTTCTGCAAAAGCTTTCAAATCTGCCATTTTTGTATGAATTAAATGTTATTATTCGTAATAATGTTTTTGTATAAAAGTTTATCTTTCTGATAGAGTCTGTAATACTCCATGTATAGTCGAACCGCCTGACTGGAGAGCCGAAACCACATTCTTTGCAGGAGATTGCAAGAGGGCAATGACATCAGCAATAAGTTCGTTTTTGCTCTTGATAGCAACCAGCGTATCGAGTTGATCGGCACCGATATAGAAACTTTCTTCTACATAAGCGGCTTTCAAAATCAAGTTTTCCGAAGTTTTGCGGAACTCTTTGATCAGCTTTGCAGGAGAGTTGCCCACATTCGCAAAGAACATTGTTGTAGAACCTTTCAAAGAACCGTACAGGGGCGAATAATCGGTATCGAGCCCTTCGAGTGCTTTGTGCAATAAAGCGTTCTTTACAACCATCATTTTAATACCTTCCTTGAAACAAGCACGACGCAGATCGCTCGTTTTTTCGGCGTTCAACGTAGCGGTTTCGGCCAGGTAGAAGCAGCTGTATTCCTTTACAGTATCTGCTATTTGTGCAATAATAGTGCCTTTATCTTCCTTTCTCATAATTCCTTGTTTTAGTTCTCGTCAACCGATTTGGGGTCAATTTTGATACCCGGGCTCATTGTACTCGAAAGATAAATACTCTTGATATAAGTGCCCTTAGCAGCAGTAGGTTTCAGTTTAATCAAAGTCGAAACAAATTCTTTGGCGTTTTCGCGAATTTGATCGGCTGCAAACGAAATCTTTCCGATAGAGGCATGTACTATACCATTCTTATCGACTTTGAAATCGATCTTTCCTTGTTTTACTTCTCTTACAGCTTTAGCAACATCGGTAGTTACCGTTCCGCTTTTGGGGTTAGGCATCAAACCGCGGGGGCCCAATACACGTCCCAAAGCACCGATTTTACCCATGATAGCAGGCATCGTAATGATCACGTCGATATCGGTCCAACCTCCTTTGATTTTCTCGATATATTCGTCCAATCCTACATAATCGGCTCCGGCTTCCTTAGCGGCAGCTTCGGCATCGGAGGTACAAAGTACCAACACGCGTACTTGCTTTCCGGTTCCATGAGGCAACGATACCACACCGCGAACCATTTGATTGGCCTTACGAGGATCGACTCCCAAGCGTACATCAATATCAAGCGATGCGTCAAATTTGGTATAAGTGATGTCCTTTACCAATTGAGATGCCTCGCTGAGTGAGTAGGCCTTCCCTGCTTCAATCTTTGCTAAAGCTAACTTTTGATTTTTTGTCAGTTTACCCATTTCAATTGAAGTTTATTAGTTATTTACCGGGAATTCCCCTTTTACGGTGATACCCATACTTCTCGCTGTACCAGCAACCATTTTCATCGCCGATTCTATGGTAAAACAGTTCAAATCGACCATTTTGTCCTCGGCGATTGCTTTTACCTGTTCCCAAGTGATTTCACCTACTTTTTTACGATTGGGTTCGGCCGAGCCGCCTTTTACTTTGGCAACTTCCAACACCTGTATCGCAACAGGAGGTGTTTTAACGATAAAGTCGAACGACTTATCGCTGTAATAGGTAATTACAACCGGCAACACTTTACCGGCTTTGTCTTGGGTACGGGCATTGAATTGCTTGCAAAACTCCATGATGTTTATACCCTTGGAACCTAATGCAGGTCCTACGGGAGGAGAGGGGTTTGCTGCACCACCTTTAATCTGTAATTTGATTTGTCCAGCAATTTCTTTAGCCATTGTTTTTAATTTTGATATTATTAAAATACCGAGGATTCATACAAGCGCGTAACCTCTTGCATTACTCCCGCTCTACTTGCGAATTTTCCAACTCCAACGGTGTCTTCCGACCAAAGATTTTCACCATCACTTTCAGTTTCTTCTTCTCGTTGTTCACCTCTTCGATAATACCACTGAATCCATTAAAGGGCCCGTAGTTTACTTTTACCGTTTCGCCCACGTGATATACAACAGCAGGCTCGTCGCCTACTTCTTGCAATTCGTCGACAGCGCCCAACATACGATTAACTTCCGAAGGCCGCAATGGCTCCGGTTGGTTGGACTTTCCACCCAAAAAGTCAATCACATTCGTTGTGTTACGCAGATGATGAATAACTTCACCTACTAAGATAGCTTCTACAAAAACATAACCGGAGTAAAGGTTTTTCTCCTTTACTACCTTTTTCCCGTTACGTACGGTATAGACTTTTTCGGTAGGTATCAAGACCTGAAATACGTAATTGCCAAGATCGGTATTCTTGATTTCGGCATCAAGAACTTCTTTGACCTTGCTCTCTTTTCCGCTTATGGCACGCAGAACGTACCAGCATTTTTTTTCTTCAGACATTGATTTACCTCCCCTAATTAAAGACCTCCGTAAATAAGGTGCATGATTTTGTCAATACATTGATCCATTGCAAATATAACCATAGCGATAATAAGGGAAGCAAACATAACCACTACGGCACTATTCGCCAACTCCGATTTGGTAGGCCAAGAAACCTTATGAACCAATTCGTTATAAGACTCTTGGATATCGGCAAGTATTTTCAATTTTTTCATTGTTACATTAAATTTTGCACGGGTCGAGAGACTCGAACTCCCGACACCTGGTTTTGGAGACCAGTGCTCTACCAACTGAGCTAGACCCGTATAAAATCAGCCCCGCAATGAGGGCTGATTTTGTGATTTATCTTATTGCTAACTCGTAAAGAATTAGTCCAAGATTTCTGTGATCTGACCCGAACCTACCGTACGGCCACCTTCACGGATTGCGAAGCGCAAACCTTTGTCGCAAGCTACCGGAGTGATCAGTTTTACGTTGATAGTTACGTGGTCACCGGGCATTACCATTTCTACACCTTCGGGAAGAGTGATTTCACCGGTTACGTCGAGCGTACGGATATAGAATTGAGGACGGTAGTGGTTGTGGAACGGAGTGTGACGACCACCTTCTTCTTTCTTCAAGATATAAACTTGAGCTTTGAATTCGGAGTGGGGTTTTACTTGTCCCGGGTGGCAGATTACCATACCACGTTTGATTTCGTTTTTGTCGATACCACGGAGCAACAGACCTACGTTATCACCGGCTTCTCCTTCGTCGAGGATCTTACGGAACATTTCAACACCTGTTACAACCGATTTCTTATCGGCACCAAGACCCAAGATTTGAACCTCGTCACCTACTTTTACGCGACCGGCTTCGATACGACCCGTAGCAACAGTACCACGACCAGTGATCGAGAATACGTCCTCAACAGGCATCAAGAAGGGTTTATCAACATCGCGCGGAGGCAGAGGAATCCAAGTATCTACAGCGTCCATCAACTCCAATACTTTTTCTTCCCATTGGGGTTCGCCATTCAAAGCACCCAGTGCAGAACCACGAATGATAGGAGTATTGTCGCCATCATATTCATAAGCGGTGAGCAACTCTCTCATTTCCATTTCAACGAGTTCGAGCATCTCTTCGTCGTCAACCATATCGCATTTGTTCAAGAAAACAACGATACGAGGAACGTTCACCTGACGAGCCAACAAGATGTGCTCACGAGTTTGGGGCATAGGACCATCAGTTGCTGCAACTACGATGATAGCACCGTCCATCTGAGCAGCACCAGTTACCATGTTCTTTACATAGTCGGCGTGACCCGGGCAGTCAACGTGTGCATAGTGACGGTTTGCAGTTTCATATTCTACGTGAGAAGTATTGATGGTAATACCACGTTCTTTTTCTTCAGGTGCGTTATCGATAGAATCGAACGAGCGCAATTCAGAAAGACCTTTTTTTGCAAGAACCGTAGTGATAGCGGCGGTCAAGGTCGTTTTACCGTGGTCTACGTGACCGATAGTACCAATGTTTACGTGGGGTTTGGTACGTTGAAACTGTTCTTTTGCCATAGCTTTGTATTTTTTTATAAATGATTAGCGTTCTAAAAACTTGGAGCCGATGACGGGACTTGAACCCGTGACCTCTTCCTTACCAAGGAAGTGCTCTACCGCTGAGCTACATTGGCATTATTTCTTTGGAGCGGAAGACGAGGCTCAAACTCGCGACCCTCAGCTTGGAAGGCTGATGCTCTATCAACTGAGCTACTTCCGCAAAATCGTGGGCAAAGATGGATTCGAACCACCGAAGGCGTAAGCCAGCAGATTTACAGTCTGCCCCATTTGGCCACTCTGGTATTTGCCCTTGTTTCTTTTCCCCGCTTCTATCACCAAGTTTAGGCCCGACGCTTCGGGCTTTCTTGCCGACAGATTTGCACCCGCTTGTCACATGGGAGTCGGTGAGAAACGGGTGCAAATTTAGGCATAAATTTTAAACTACAAAAATATCGATGTTTTTTTTTTACTTTTCACGCATCTTTTCTTTCGATTTCAGTAGCTGTTTCACGAGAGCCTCTACGGCTACATCGACAGCTTCCTCAAACGTGTCGGCTATCTTGCTCGAAAAAATGGCCTCATTTCTTGGCACAAGCACCTTTATTCCGGCCTCTTTGTTTTGTGCGGTTTCGGGCTTCACTACTTTCAACGAAACCTCAACGGCTATAATCCCGTCGTAATATTGTTCGAGTTTTGATACTTTCTTCTGAATAAATTGTTCCAACTTTTCTGATGCATCGAAATGAATCGCTTGAATACGGACTTCCATATTTCCTCCTTTTTTTATGACCTTCTTTTGGGGAAGGCCTGGTTATAATTTTGTTTCAGTTCTTCAAACGTTATATGTGTATATACTTCGGTTGAAGCTAATGAATGATGCCCGAGCAGTTCCTTTACACTATTAAGACCGGCGCCGTTGTTGAGCATGACCGATGCAAATGTATGGCGCAACACGTGCGGACTTTTCTTGTCGAGCGTACACACTTGCGAGAGGGCGCGGTTTACCAGCCGATAGACCAGTTGCGGATAAAGCGGCGAACCATCTTTTCTCACAAAGAAGTACCCCTGCCCGGCAATACCTTGTTCGCCCCGAGCCTTGCGATACTCGGCAATCATGCACGACAACTCTTCGCCATAAGGTATCAACCGTTGCTTGTTTCGTTTACCGGTCACCTTTATTTCGTCTTCGCGTACATCGGTATCTTTCAATCCTATCAACTCGGCCCGACGCATTCCTGTATTACAGAACATCGCCACGACCAATTTGTTGCGAATACCCTCGAATCCATCGCCATACTGTGCATCGTCCAAAAGTTCGTTCATGGAGTCTTGACGCAGATAAATCGGGATTTTCTTGCGCACCTTTGGCAAGGCGATATTTTTCACAGGGCTTTCGCCAATGATAGCCTGCCTTACCATATAGCCGTACAAGGCGCGCAGAGAAGATACCTTGCGGCAAATGCTGCGCGACGAAACGCCCGACTCCGACAACCACGCGACCCATTCGCGTACTTGGTCGGGCGACACCGTTTGTATTTCGCTCTCGGGATAATTATTTTCAAGGAACTCTTTAAACTGAAACAAATCGCCTTTATATGACAATACGGTATGAGTAGAAAGATTCTTCTCATACCGGATATATCTTAAAAACGATTCGATCAGCATATACTCGTAGCTTTTACTTACGCTACGAATATAGGAGAAATTATTGAAAAATCCAATAGCTGTCGGGAATAAAAATATTTTTATTCTTCGATCTGTTGGAGTTTTTGAATGTAGATGGCCCGCATCATTTTTTTGCGGTTCGTAACAGAGGGTTTTTCAAATGCCTGACGGTTACGCAATTCTTTCACTACACCTGTTTTTTCAAATTTCCGTTTGAATTTTTTCAAAGCTTTTTCGATGTTTTCGCCTTCTTTTACTGGAACTATAATCATAATTATTTAGAAATTAGTTTTTTTATTTCGTTTGAACAATTGCGGTGCAAAATTATAGATTGTTTTGTGATTCGCAAAACTTTCGACCGCTAAAATACACCCCGAAGATAAAATTTCTGCAAAAAGGGCTACCGGACGTTTCATACTCATTGCGATATTTTCACACGCTTTTATCGTCTTATTTTATCAAATATAACTAACTTTACACGCAGTTGGAAAAAATCTCCCTTCCGTCAGCGGCTGCACCTCGCCGAGGCTCAACAACACCTATGTTGCCAACACCTCGGAATCGGGGTTCCACCGGTTGCCGAAGGACAAACATTAAAATCTCGAATTATGAGTAAATCGACATTACCCCGGCTGAATGCCCTGCGCGAAGAGATGGGCAAAGCCGGCATTACCGCTTTTATCATACCGGGTACCGATCCGCACCAAAGCGAATATTATGCTACCCACTGGGCTGCACGTACTTGGATTACCGGGTTCAACGGTTCGGCCGGAACCGCTGTTGTCACGACCAACCAAGCCGGATTATGGACCGACTCGCGCTACTTTCTTCAAGCAGCCCAGCAACTGGAAGGTTCGGGCTTCGACCTCTTCAAAGAGGGACTACCCGACACCCCCACCATCGAGCAATGGCTGCTTACCACCCTTCCGCAAGGAGCTACTATCGCCATCGACGGCACGCTGTTCGGTGCGACGAAAGCCGCTGCGATGAAGCAAAATTTCGAGCGCCACGGCTTCCGGTTCGTATCGGACTTTACCCCGTTCGATACCATTTGGAACGAACGCCCGTCGATACCTAAAAACAAAATCTTCATTCACGAAGAGAAATACAGCGGCGAATCGATTACGGCAAAAATGGGCCGGATTATGGAGCAAGTACACCGGGAGGATGCCGAAGCCTTATTGTTGGCTGCTTTGGACGAAATCGCATGGGCTTTCAACATACGGGGCACCGATGTAGAGTGCAACCCGGTAGTCATTTGCTATGCCTATATCGACGACTCCCGCCGTATCCTTTTTATCGACAACGACAAAATAGACGAAACGGCACATCGCTATCTGCAACAAAACGGAGTAGAGATACTCCCCTACGGCAATATATTCGACTTTGTAGAAGCTCTGCCGGCCGACAAAAGAGTTTTTGTCGATTCCAACAAGATAAACTATACCTTATTAAACAAGATGAGCGCGGTTCCCGTAACAGGGCAGTCGCCCATCGCGCTGTTGAAGAGCGTCAAAAACGAAACTCAACTGGCCGGAACCCGCGAAGCGATGATTCGCGACGGAGTGGCGCTGGTTCGCTTCTTCCGGTGGCTGGATCAAAATATCGACAGCGGACAAGTGACCGAAATTACCGTAGCCGAGAAATTGCGGGAGTTCCGTTCGCAACAAAGCCTCTATGTAGGCGAAAGTTTCGCTACCATTGCCGGCTTCAATGCCCACGGCGCCATCGTTCACTACTCGGCAACCCCCGAAAGCAACGTCACCCTCACCCGCGACGGCTTCCTGCTCATCGACTCGGGCGCACAGTATCTCGACGGGACCACCGACATTACCCGCACCGTCTCGCTGGGGAACCTCACCCCTCGCCAAAAGCGCGACTTCACCTTAGTGATGAAGGGACACATCGCACTGGCTACCTGCCACTACCCGCAGGGTACACGCGGAGCTCAACTCGATGCCCTCGCCCGCCACTTCCTGTGGGACGACCACCTCAACTATCTGCACGGCACGGGACATGGCGTAGGCCATTTCCTCAACGTACACGAAGGGCCGCAAAACATACGGCTCGAAGAGAATCCCACCCCGCTCATGCCAGGCATGATTACCTCGAACGAACCGGGACTTTACCGCACCGGCGAGTACGGTATACGCTGCGAGAATCTTGTATTGACCGTCGACGACGAGCAAAACGAGTTCGGCACCTTCTATCGGTTCGAGACCCTCACCCTATTCCCCTTCGATACCGAAGCGCTCGACCTTTCCATCATGAGCGAGAAAGAGATCGAATGGCTCAACAGCTATCACGAAATGGTTTACGACCGGCTCAGCCCCATGCTCAACGCAGATGAACAACAATGGTTGCGCCACAAGACCTCGGCTATTTAATGACAAAAATTCAAAAAAACACAACAACTATGGCACTTATAAAATCGGTACGGGGATTCACCCCGAAAGTAGGCAAAAATTGTTTCTTGGCCGACAACGCCGTACTTATCGGCGACACCATCATCGGCGACGAATGCAGCATTTGGTTCGGTGCTGTCATACGGGGCGATGTCAACTCTATTCGCATAGGCAACCGGGTGAACATACAAGACGGCTCGGTGCTGCACACCCTGTATGAGAAATCGACCATCGAAATCGGCGACGACGTATCCATCGGGCACAACGTCACCATACACGGAGCCACCATACACAGCGGCGCCCTTGTGGGAATGGGCTCGGTTATCCTCGATCACGCCGTAGTAGGCGAAGGTGCCATTGTGGCTGCCGGCTCGGTAGTATTGAGCAAAACCGTTATCAAACCGGGAGAACTGTGGGGCGGTACACCCGCCAAATTCATCAAAATGGTCGATCCCGAACAATCGAAAGAGATTAACCAAAAAATTGCCAAGAATTACCTCATGTACTCCACTTGGTACGAAGAGGAATAAACTCGCCTCTACGCCCTATATACGCAGGAGCTGCCCCGGAAAGGGCAGCTCCTGCGCGCTTTAAACCATACCCGATTTGCTCTCTCCATCAAAAAAAGCCGTCCTCATCTCCATCAAAAAAATGCCACAAGTATTTATAACCTGTGGTTATAACCTATAAACACAAAGAAATCACATCTTTGAGAATAAATTCCTACCTTTGCGGCGCAAAACAGAAAAACAACGTTTCGGGTAAAACGGCACCGAAATAGGGTTGATCGAACAACCACCGATACCCCGAATCGATTACAAACACTCTAATTCTCTTAAAATTATGTTCAGTGAAAAACGGGCGAACGTCCTCCACGGCATTCTGCTGATTGTCCTCTTCTCATTCTCGGCCTTCTACATTGCCGAATTTCAATTTATAAAAAATCTATCCCTCAGTCCGCTCATCGTGGGTATCATACTGGGTATGCTCTACGCCAACAGCCTGCGCAACCGCTTGCCCGAGACATGGGTACCGGGTATTAAATTCTGCTCGAAACAGGTATTGCGCGCCGGTATCGTCCTCTACGGGTTCCGACTGACATTCCAAAGCGTAATCGCCATTGGTTCAACGGCGATCCTCATCGATGTGATTATTGTCACCTGCACCATTCTGCTGGGTATTTTGGTGGGGAAATTGCTGAAAATGGATAGCGACCTCGCCCTGCTCACCGCCACGGGTAGCGCCATTTGCGGTGCCGCTGCCGTGCTGGGTGCCGAACCGGTAGTCAAAAGCGAACCGCACAAAACAGCGGTTGCCGTATCGACAGTGGTAATCTTCGGAACCCTCTCGATGTTTATCTACCCGATTCTTTACCGTGCCGGAGTATTTGACCTTACCCCCGAACAAATGGGTCTTTATACCGGCTCTACACTCCACGAAGTAGCTCACGTAGTGGGTGCCGGAAACGCTATGGGCAAAGAGATTTCCGACTCGGCTATCATCGTCAAGATGATTCGTGTCATGCTTTTGGCTCCGGTACTGCTCATCATGAGTTTTGCATTGGCCCGTCGGGCTGTTCGTGCCGTCAAAGGAGAAACGGCCGCAAACAACCAACGTGGAAAAATTACCATACCCTGGTTTGCCTTCGGGTTCCTCGCCGTCATCGGCTTCAACTCGTTCGACCTGCTCCCCGCACCGGTAGTCGATGGAATCAACAACCTCGACACCTTTATGCTCACTATGGCTATGACTGCACTGGGAGCCGAAACCAGTTTCGAGAAATTCAAACAAGCCGGAGCTAAACCATTCCTCTTGGCAGCTATCTTGTATGTATGGCTTTTGGGCGGAGGCTATTTGCTCGCAAAATGGTTGGTTTAACACAACTTCTACATAACACGGAAAGAGGGTGCATCCATTTTAACGATGCGCCCTCTTTTCGTGTATTCTAAAAATATAAGGAAGGAGATGTAACAAGCGACGTACTCACCTCCATTTATTTACCCTCGGCGTCAACTTTTTCTCCGCTTCGTTGCGGGATGCGCAACAGCCGGCTTTCCATGCGAAGGAGCTTTATTACCTCGGTCGGAACCTTTTTTATCGGGATACGTCGAAGCGTGCCGTTTCGACGGCTGAACCTCTTTTCGAGATTCCCGCCCCGGCTTTACGGCAGCCTCCTTGACACGATGGGGCCGACGCTCCTCGCTTTGCTTCGAAACCGACCTTCCCCGATTGACGGACTTCGGCTTTTCCTCCCCCTCCGGCCCTATACTCCGACGGGAAGAGCCATAGCGTCGCAATTTATATTCGC
The DNA here is from genome assembly GCA_019114445.1 of Candidatus Barnesiella excrementigallinarum. GTDB lineage: Bacteria > Bacteroidota > Bacteroidia > Bacteroidales > Barnesiellaceae > Barnesiella > Barnesiella excrementigallinarum. The sequence goes on along the minus strand of DXFL01000010.1, from coordinate 51,427 downwards.
GCTGTTCCATAGGAATAAAATAGACCGGCTCGCCATCTATCCTCACTTTATCCCCTTCGATCACCCGGCTGCCCGGCGTAGCCAACGTTCCGTTGATGGTTACCCGCTCGTCGTCGACCAACTTATCGGCCTCACGACGGGAGCAAAAACCCGATTCACTGATGTATTTGTTAATTCTGACACCCGGTTGTATCTCTTTCTTTGCCATAGTAAAAACTTAATTTTCAATTATCCCAATACAATATGCTCGGCCACTACGGGCTCTTTCAAAAACAAAGCTGCCGCCTCGGAAAATTTTTGTGGAGACTCGGTTGTGAGATAACGGCAACTCCCCCCTTTCGAACACCGGTGCTCAATTTCGCGATGACGGTGCAGATAGTCGGACAAGCGGTCGGTCACTAACGGCCCTTGTACGACAACCGACACCGACGGAGGCAAACAAGCCTTAATCTTGTCGAGCAACAACGGGTAATGGGTACACCCCAGCACTACCGTATCGATGTCGGGCGACTGTGCCAACAACTCGCCGATATATTTCTTTACGAAATAATCGGCTCCGGGTCCCTGTGCCTCGTTATTCTCCACCAACGGCACCCACATGGGACAAGCCTGCCCATAGACCTCGAAGCGAGGGTACATCTTCTTAATTTCCAATTCATACGATTGTGACTGTATGGTACCCGGCGTAGCCAAGATACCGATGTGTCCCGTATGCGAAAATTCCGACAACGCCTCGACTGTGGGACGTATCACACCCAACACCCGTTTGTCGGGAGCAAGCCGGGGCAGATCGTTTTGCTGTATGCTACGCAACGCTTTCGCCGACGCGGTATTACAAGCGAGAATTACCAACGAACAACCCTCATCGAAAAGGCGGAATACGGCCTGCTTGGTAAACTCATACACAATCTCAAACGACCTTGTCCCGTAAGGAGCCCGGGCATTGTCGCCCAAATAGAGATAATCGTACTGCGGCAATCCCTTGCGTACCTGTTCGAGAATGGTAAGGCCTCCGTACCCCGAATCGAAAATCCCGACAGGAGCCGTAGCCGTATGTAGATTTGTCGTGTTCATTCTTGAAAGCATAAAATGGAAAAAGGATGATAAGCACATTTATCACCCTTTTATACAAACCCTCGACGAGGGGAATTATTTCAATCCCAATTTGGCTTTTACCAACGGAGTAACATCTTCGCTGGGTGCACCTTGATAAATAACAATAGGATAAGCCAAGTCGAAAATATAAGTATAGTTGCCCTCGGCACCTACCGACTTAATGGCCTCTATCAACTTTTGTTGAATGGGAGCGAAAAGAGCTTCCTGTTGTTTTTGAATATCTTGAGTAGCCATTTCGCGGAAACTCTCAATACGAGATTGTGAATCTTGTACCTCTTGCATACGGCGGGCACGTATCGTTTCGGGAATCGTGTCGCCCAAAGCCATAAATTCTTTATATTTTTTGGTAAACTCTTCCTGAATTTTTACAAATTCGTCTTCATACTTTTTATTAATATCTTGGAGAGTTTGTTCGGCAGTTGCTTTCTCGGGCATCAGCATAAAAATCTCCTGAGAATTTACGGTACCGAATTTAAAGGTCTGTTGCGCTTGTGCCATAAAGCTCAAAGAGCATACACACACTGCGACGAAAAGAAATTTCTTAATCATACTATAATTTTTTTGTTTCTATATACTGTTTGTTATGATACGTGGCACAAAAGTAAGCATTTATTTTGAATATCCTAACTTTGTGAGCACTTCATTGCTTATATCTATCTTCGGCGAAGCAAAAATAATATTCGGAGACGACGCCCTATCGATCACCATCATGTAATCCTTCTCCTCCGAAATTTTCTTAATGGCGTTGTAAATATCGTCTTGAATGGGTTTCATCAAACTCTCGCGTTTTTTGAACAACTCACCCTCGGGGCCGAAATATTTCCGACGCAACTCCACTACCTCGGTCTCTTTGGCACGGATCTCCTCTTCGCGTTTTACCTTCATCTCTTCGGTAAGGAATACGAGATCCGACTGGTAATTCTTATACATGGTCTTGGCTTCGGCGGCTTTATCGTCACACTCCTTTTGCCACCGTTGAGAAACCTGATTCAACTGTTCGTTGGCCATTTCATAGGAAGGTATATTTTTAAGGATATATTCCATATCGACCAACGCATATTTTTGGGCTACCGACGAAGCGACACAAACCATAACCGCCACCGCCAAAAGAGCTATTTTCTTCATCATTGTATACTTCAATTTTAATTAAACATTTACATTCCTATCGGAGGAATCTCCCCATAGAACAATCTCCAAGAAATAAAGATAGCGCGATTCTGCCAAATCGCGCTATACTTTTAGACCATTTAACAAAAGCGGGTCGGTTTTTTCACAAATTAAAATTCCTGTCCCAAGATGAAGTGGAAGTGGCCTCCGCCTCGCTCGCCCTGCACCTTGTCGAAACCATAGGCCCAGTCGATACCCATCAAACCAATCATCGGCAAGAAGATACGCACACCCACACCGGCCGAACGTTTCAGCGAGAAGGGATTGAAATTTTCGAGCGAAGTCCACGCATTACCACCCTCGACAAACGCCAAACCGTAGATGGTCGACGAGGGTTGCAACAGGAACGGGAAGTGCAACTCCATCGAGAAGCGGGTGTAGGCACGGCCGTCGGAATAAGGGGTAAGCGAACCGTTGCCGTAACCTCTCAACCCGATGGTCTCGGTGGCATAGGTGTAGGAACCGGTCATACCGTCACCTCCCACATAGAAGGTTTCGAACGGAGTTTGTTTATACTTGTTGTAAGAGCCCAGCAATCCGAAATCGGCACGACCCATAAGCACCAGCGTATATTTTTCGGAGTTATTCAACGGCGTATATACACGGCTCTTGAACTTGATTTTATAATACTCTATCCAACGATACAACTCCTCGCGGTCGGCTTGTGAGGAACTCTCATAAAGGCTCTTGTAATCTTTCTTCGAGAAGGCCGAATATGGCGGAGTGAATTGTGCCGACAAAGTGAATTGCGAACCCCGGCGGGTATAAATGGGATTGTCGATAGAACTACGGCCCAAAGTCAAACCCAGCGTAAAGCTATGAGATGTACCGTTTTGCATATAGTAGAGATACTCCCAGTTTTTGAGGATATAGGCTTGATAACCCAACTCGGCCATAAAGGTGAAGTAATCGTCGGGCCACTCCAACCGTTTTCCGAATCCGAAAGAGACACCCACCATCTGCAACGATTTGCTGGGGTCGAGCGCATTTTCATATGCGTTCTGATAATAATCGTTGTAATAGCTATTCCCGTAATAATTCCCGTAGTAGCTACCGTAATAATTACCATAAAGAGCACTGTTGTAAAGGCTGTTGTAGGCATTGCTCAGGAACGAACTTTCGATACCGGTTTGACGGCTGTAATAGGCCGAGAACTGGAACGAATTAGGACGCTTGCCACCAAACCACGGATCGTAGAACGAAATACTGTATTGTTGGTAATAGCGGGCATTGGTCTGTGCGCTGATGGTGAAAGTCTGTCCGTCGCCTTGCGGGATAATACCCTTGAACGATTTGGGATTCAACAAGTTTCGAACCGAGAAGTTCGTAAACTTCAAACTGAGTTTACCAATCACACCGGTCTGTCCCCAACCGGCCGAGAACTCGATTTGGTCGTTGGCTTTCGATTCGAGATTATAGACAAGGTCAACCGTACCGTTCTCTTCGTTCGGTTCGGGTTTTATATCCATCGTTTCGGGGTCGAAGTGTCCGGTTTGGGCAATCTCACGAGCCGAACGCATCAAGTCCGACTTGCTGAACAACTCGCCCGGCTTCGTACGCAACTCCCGGCGAATAACGTGTTCGTACAAACGGTCGTTACCGTTAATCACCACCTTGTTGATACGAGCCTGCGGACCCTCGAAGAGGCGTATTTCCAAGTCGATAGAGTCGTTCTGCACATTCCCTTCGATGGGCACCAGTTGGAAGAAGAGGTAACCGCGGTCCATATAGAGGTTTGCCACAGCATCTTCGTCCTCCATAGTCCGTTTGTTCAACATCTTTTGGTTATAGACATCGCCCGGTTTCATATTCAGCACGGCCGACAAATAATCCGACGGATAAATCGTATTACCCACCCAGTCGATGTTACGAATATAGTATTTCTTACCTTCATCGATTGTCAGGTATACATCGACCGTTTTTTCGTTATACCGCACAACGCTGTCGCTCACAATCGTCGCATCGCGATAGCCCAACTCGTTGTATTTCTCGATAATGAGGTTTTTATCGTTTTTGTAATTTTCATCGACAAATTTTTTGGTACGGAACAGGTGTAACAGGTTTCCTTTCTCATTGGTCTTTTTCATCGCCCATTTCACCTTCCTGTCCGAAAGAACTTCGTTGCCTTCGATATAAATCTTATGGACTTTGATTTTCTCTTTCTTATCGATATAAATATCAACAATCACCTCGTTTTCGTGCGTAAGGTCATCGGTTTGCTTGATATTTACCTCGGCATTCTTGAAACCTTTCTCCTCGAAATGCTTCTTGATGATGGTGGTAGCCCTATCTACGATATTGGGCGTTATTTGGTTACCTTTGACCAAACCCAAACGCATCTCCAAATCTTCCCGTTCGCTCTTCTTGATACCATGATAGTTGATTTGCGAAATACGAGGTTGCTGTTTGAGCTGAATTTCGAGCCACGCCTTGTCGCCATAGGTTTTCGTCAACTTAATGACCACATCGGAGAAAAGCCCCTGCCGCCAAAATTTTTTAGCGGCCTCGGTAATGGCATTACCGGGAATCTCGATTACCTGCCCGACTTCCAGACCCGAATAACCTATCAATACATAATCCTCATAGTTGGGAGCGCCGGTTACGGTTATACCGGCTATTTCGTATTTTTGCGGGATAGCCGAGTAAACGACTTTCGGGTTATATATCGTATCGAGTTTTTCCTCTTGCTGTGCCATTGCGCCCCATGCGCAAAAAGCCAAAAACAAAAAAACAGACAAACTCCTCAAAGGTATCCTATATTGCATTTTCAATCTCTTTTTCTTCATTTATAGTTGTTCACTCGTTTTCCCGAAACGTCGTTCCCGCGCTTGGTATTCCACGATTGCCTTATACAGGCTTTCACCGTCGAAATCGGGCCAAAACTCCTCGGTAAAATAAAACTCGGCATACGAGAGTTGCCACAGCAGGAAGTTGCTGAGCCGTATTTCGCCACCGGTGCGTATCAACAAATCGGGGTTAGGCATATCGGCCGTTGTCATATAATTGTCGACCGTTGTTTCGGTAATATCGTCTACCGCCAGTCTACCGGCCTGAACATCGGCGGCAATGGAACGGGCGGCACGGGCAATCTCCCAACGCGAAGAATAACTCAACGCCAAATTCAACACAATGCGCTGTCCGCCCGACGTATCGTCGATACATTTCAACAGGCGGGCTTTCACATCGGCAGGCAAACGGTCCAAATCGCCGATAACCGACAGGCGCACCCCCTTCTCGACCATGCCGGGGGTTTCGCGTTCGATCCCGAATACAACCAGCGACATCAGCGCATCGACCTCGGCCTGCGGCCGATTCCAGTTCTCGGTCGAAAACGCATACAAAGTAAGGTATTGCACTCCCACCTCGGCGGCGGCATCAGTTATCTCATGAACCACATCAAGACCTTTGCGATGCCCCTCCGAACGGTCCAATCCCCGCTCTTTGGCCCAACGTCCGTTGCCGTCCATAATAATGGCGATGTGCTTAGGCACACGAGTCCGATTTATCTGCTCTGCGTAAGTCATTCTTTTCAACGATTATCGTTGTTACAAATCTCTTTCTTGCGGCCGAATTCATACGTTATCGAAAACAATGTCGTCGAAAACCAATCGGTATTTTTCAGCACGCTGCTCTTTATATTATACGGGTCGTCCAATGCTTTCCCGTCGAGGCTGTCGCCCAACGTTTTGTGCATGGCAAACTCCAAACTGATATTCCACCTCGGGGCCAACTTGTATTTGACACCCACACCCAACGACCCGTCGACGGTAAAATAACCGCCATCGACCGTCGAGTAACCCGCTCCGACACCAGCCAACAAATAGGGCGATATTCGTCTCGTTCCCAAATAGGAATGACCCATTCCGTAGTTGAAGAAGTTGAACTCTATCTGCCCGCCCAACCTGTACTGCCAGCTTTCAAACGAATAGTCGTTACCGTTTGGAAACCGGTTGTCGAAATCGCGGGTATCGCCCGAAAACTGCATAGCCGAAATATCGGTCTTTACAGCCCACCGGTAGTTGAGCAAAAAACGGAATACCCCGTTTACTGCCACTCCCGGCCGATGCCACGGCGAAACCTGATTCGCATCGCCCATATAACTGCTTATGCCGCCGGCAATTCCCCCGTCGAAACGGTAATCTTGCGCCGACAAAGCGGCTATACTACTTATCATTATTACTATAACCGGAATTATTTTTTTCATGTGCGCGCCATTTTTACAAGACTACATACATAAAACGAAATAAACCGATGAAAAGTATTTATTCTTTTCCAAATCGCTCTCATTACGGTATAGGCGGATACCTCAACCGGCCGATAGCTCCCCGCCATATCTCGTTATAGACCTTGCCCGAATTGTCTTCGCCACCGAATATATAAATATAGGGTATCTTATAATCGCTCGAACGGGTAACGGCATGAGCCACCGTACGAACCGGCATAAGTTTCCACAACGAGGCCGATTGCGAAGCCGTAAAGTCTGCCTCGACAACCATTACCGAGGCAAATGCCCGCGGCGATATGTAAGAGGGCATTGCCAACGATTCGGGAGCCCTGTTCCATGTATTGCCGTTATTTATCGATACATATACCGAATTGGCCGCTCCGGCGGCTTCCCGACCGCCAATCACAATCCACGAAGAATATTGCGTAGTAATCCAATACTCGTTAGTCGTAAAGGTGAAATAGGGGAAGAGAAGCGCTCCCTCGCAAGGTACGATCACCCCCGCCAACTGCGCCCAATTCTCACCGTCGTATCCCCAAGTAGCTCCGGTAAGGTTGTTATCGGCCATACGGCCTCCCACCATAATCGACTGGGGTGAATCCAAATCGTACTCCGAAACGAAAGTCACCATAGGGCTGCTGCCCTTAATGGGAAACTCGGCCGATGTGGGATAAGGCGTAAATCCGTCGGGACGCGGATAGCAATCGTGCTTGTATGTGCCGTTGTCGTCGATAACACCGAGCAATCTCGATTTCCATGTACCCACCAGCGAGTAGAACGACTGTCCGGTCGAGGTCCAGTCGGCACCGTTTTCCGACCGGAACAATTCGCCGTTTTGCGCGAGCATATACAGCGCCTCGTCGGTTGCCTGTAAAGAGAGCAAATCGGGGGTAAACGAAAGAGTGAGCGGTTGTGCCGTCCAATCGTCGGCATAAGGATTGTCGGTAGTATATAATATACAAGCCGAATTGGCTATGATAAACGTATGTACCTTACCTTTGTAATAGATCGATTTTTGAGCCTCCACAGTCGCATGGTGGCCGGGCAACGATTTCCGCCCGAACGGGGCATTCCAATACAACGAATCGGGATCGATTTGATGGACATTCACCTTCACCGAATACCACTTTTCGGTTACACCATTCTCGGCAACCACCTTTAACGACACTTTCGAAGTAAAGTCAATGGAATCGGTAGGGCTCTCCAAATAGTCGATCGTATCGTTTTTGGCAGGATCGCCCTTATCCATATAAATGAGGGCTTGCGAAACATTATCGAACGAGATGTTTGCAATCAGCGCCGAGACATCGGTTCCTTTCGGCAAAGAGTCGGCATTGTAAATTCGCCCGCCAATAAGGTCGATGGTAAAAAATACCGTATCCAAATTGGCCAATACCGAGTCATTGGCAGCCAAAGAAAAGGCAGAAACCCGCACGCTCTCCGAAACCGTATAGGATATATCCTCGTCATCGGTAGAGTTGCACGAAATACCGGATAAAAACAAAGCTGCGATACACAGGAAAAAATATACTCTTTGCTTCTTCATCAACTTGATATGAGTTACAGGTTTGCAGTTACAATCGGCAAATTTAGCAACATTTTTTTCTTTGTACACTACAAACTCCGATAATTATAATTATTTATGGATAAGGACAACTTTTTGCTTTCTTCGGGTCTCAGCTTCAAAAATAGGGAAAAAAGCAGACGAAAAGGCATTATTTTAGACAAACCGAAATATTAGCCGGGCAAACAGCCTGTTTTTACCTATTTTCGTACCATTCGATTCGAGCTGCGCCACAATACTCCGTCGCCCACGGGAGAATATCCATCTGCGGAGCGGGAATGCCTTCGTTCAAAAACATCTCACCGGTCTCGACCCGGGCCTCGTCCCAAATACCCGAATCGATGAACGACTGCAACAACCGGGCTCCGCCTTCCACCAAAAGGTGTTGTATTTGCCGAGTATGCAATTCATCGAGCAACGCCGGGATAAACGCCTCGTCAAAAGGCAATACCACACACTCGACCGACTGCGGCAACGGCTCACGGCCACAAGATTGACCGGTTACGACAAGTGTGGGTTGCCCATCGTCGAACAACCGGGCGGAGCAAGGGATACGGCCTTGCCGGTCGAGGACAACCCGCAAAGGCGACCGTCCGTACCACAACCGAGCAGTCAACGACGGATTGTCGGCGATGGCCGTATTCGTACCCACCAATATCGCATCGGCTTCGGCCCGTAGCCGGTGAACCCACACCGACGAAATTTCGTCCGAAATCCGTGCCGCCGGCTCGCTCGCTTTGCGCAAGCGATCGATGTAACCATCGGCACTCTGCGCCCATTTTAACGTAATAAACGGACGGTGCTTCGTTTGGAAAGTCATAAATGTGCGGTTCAAAGCCTTGCATTCCTCTTCCAATACACCTGTAACCACGGTTATCCCCGCCTCGCGAAGCCGAGCCACGCCACGCCCCGAAACCGCAGGGAAGGGATCGAGGCACCCCACGACTACCCGGGGAATCTGCTTGTTCACAATCAACTCGGCACAAGGCGGAGTTTTCCCATAATGCGAGCAGGGTTCCAGCGACACATACAGCGTCGATTTCGGCAACAGGGTATCATCGCGCACCGCAGCAATGGAATTTACTTCGGCATGAGGCAACCCGCAAGCCCGGTGATACCCCTCGCCTATTATCTTACCGTCGCACACGACTACCGCTCCCACCATCGGATTAGGCGAAACGTGTCCCCTACCCAACGATGCCAGTTGTAAACAACGGCGCATGAAAACGGTATCCATATCTCTTTCCATATCTCAAACTTTTTTATTTACCTTTGTACAGAATTGCGAGGAGCGACACCCCGGATTGTACCGGAACCAACACCGCCGGAAACTCCGTTTTACGATAAAACCATTCTTATGCAACAAAGCATCGACCTGCTGAGGCACAAATTGAGCGGACTTTATCCCGCCGGCGAAATCACCGGGATTACCCGAATGATTTTCGAGGCTTTGTGCAACTACTCGCCCTCCGACATTCTGCTCCACAAAGATACGATTTTATCTGAGGATATGCACCTAAAAATCGAAAGTATAGCCCGACGGCTCGTCCGACAAGAGCCCATTCAATACATTTTGGGCTACACCGATTTTTGCGGCTACCGGTTCGATGTAGCGCCCGGTGTACTCATTCCCCGCCCCGAAACCGGGGAGTTGGTAACCCGGGTGATTCGAGAGAACGGCGACACACCGCTGCGGATAGCCGATTTGGGGACAGGCAGCGGGTGTATAGCCGTCACTTTGGCGTTGGCCTTACCGCTTTGCCGCGTCGAGGCTTGGGATATTTCGGCCGATGCCCTTCGCATAGCCCAACGCAATGCGCAGAAACACAACGCCCCTGTAAACTTTATCCAACGCGACATTCTCCTCTACACCGTTACGGAGGCCGAAGCCGAATCGCTCGACATCATCGTGAGCAACCCGCCTTATATCCGACAAAGCGAGCAGGCTGCCATGTGCGAGAACGTATTGGGTTACGAACCGCACGAGGCTCTTTTCGTCCCCGATGAATCACCACTCCTGTTTTACGAAAAAATAGCTCGCGACGGGATACAACTCTTAACGCCGGGAGGGAAACTCTATTTCGAAATAAACGAAACTCAGGGTGCGAACTGCGCCCGTATGCTCGAAGAAACGGGCTATGAATCGGTCGAAATCATCAAAGACCTGTACGGGAAAGATCGCTTTATTGCTACCATAAAACCTCTTCGAAATGGCTAAGACACTAACTCCACCCGAAGCCCTTCACCGGGCTGCCGCCCTCTGTTCTTCCTCGGAACACTGTATCGACGATATCCGGCAGAAACTGACCCGCTGGGGAATCGGGACAACCGACACCCAGACTATTATCGAGCGGTTAGTCCACGAACGATTTATCGACGAAGAGCGATATGCTATCGCCTTTGTCCGGGACAAATTCCGCTTTGCCGGCTGGGGACGAATAAAAATGAGCTATGCCCTGCAACAAAAACGAATACCGGGGCACCTCATCGCCCATGCCCTTTCGCATATCGACAACGAACTATACACCACACGACTGACCGACTTGCTCCAAGAGAAATCCCGGTCGATCACCGACGAAAATCCCGAAACGCGCCGGGCCAAACTTTTCCGGTTCGCCGCCTCACGGGGATTCGAGAGCGACCTCATTTTCAAAGCCATCAAGGAGATTCTCCCATGAAACAGTTCTCGTTCCTGCACGATCTTGCCGACCTGTTCTTCCCCCGGCTTTGCCCGATTTGCCACCGGGCTCTCAACCGCGGCGAACAAGGCGTGTGTATCACCTGCTTGCAACGACTTCCCCGTACCGGCTACCACCTCGACCCGTTCAGTCCTATGGCGCAACTTTTCTTCGCGAAAGCTCCTATCGAACGGTGTGCCGCCTTTTTCTTTTTTACCTCTCCCGGCGATGCCCGACAACTGATCCACCATATCAAATATCATGGTGGAAAACAGTGCGGCCGTATCATGGGCGAAATATATGCCCGAGAGCTGCTGCCCTCGCATTTTTTCGAAAGTATCGACACGTTGGTACCCGTCCCTCTACACCCCGCCAAACTGCGCCGTCGAGGATATAACCAAAGCGAATGGATTGCCCTCGGAGTGGAACAAGCCACAGGGATAGAACTCCGCACCGACTGGCTGCGTCACACCCGCGACGCCCAGTCGCAAACCCGCAAAGGCGTTTACGACCGCTGGCTCGACACACACTCCGCTTACGAAACAGCCCCCGGAATCGACCTGACCGGCCGACATATCTTACTCATAGACGATGTAATAACCACAGGAGCCACCCTGCTCTCCTGCGCCCAAGCCCTTTATGCGTGCGGCAATCCCCGTATCAGTTGTCTCACCCTCGCCGCTGTGCCTTAAAATTTCATATTTTTCACCTGCGGCTCAACTATTTCTCTGCTATTTTTCATACCTTTGTCTGTCGAAATACACAAAACTTTATTCCTCATGAAAACGGTAGAACGATTATTGGCTGAAAAACTGTTGAAAATCAGAGCCATCAAATTACAGCCCGAAAATCCTTTTGTTTGGGCATCCGGTTGGAATTCACCCATTTACACCGACAATCGCCGAACCCTCTCCTACCCCGAAGTTCGCTCCTTCATCAAAGTAGAGCTTTGCCGGGTAATCATGGAAAACTTCGGTAATGCCGACGCTATCGCCGGCGTAGCCACAGGTGCCATCGCACAAGGTGCATTGGTAGCCGACACGCTGGGTCTGCCTTATGTCTATGTTCGTTCTGCACCGAAAGACCACGGATTGGAAAACCTTATCGAAGGGAACTTGAAACCGGGACAAAAAGTGGTTGTTATCGAAGACCTCATCTCTACCGGCGGCAGCAGCCTGAAAGCTGTCGAGGCCATACGCAATGCCGGCTGCGAAGTCATTGGCATGGTAGCCATCTTCACGTATGGATTCCCCGTAGCCGCCCGCAAATTCAAAGCTGCACAAGTAGAGTTAATTACACTCAGCAACTACAATGCCATGCTCGAAACCGCGCTGGAAACCAATTATATCAAACCCGAAGACCTTGAAACCTTGCAGGAGTGGCGCAAAGACCCCGCAAGTTGGCAAGGCCCCAACAACACCTCTGCGGTATGACCACATTCGAAAGCAAAACCGTGCGGATAGCCCATTCGGCCGAACGGGTATTCAACCTCTTGTCGGACCTCTCGAATCTCGACCGGTTCAGCGGGTTTCTGAACGCTCCCGGAAACGACAAACTCAAAATCAAAGGCTACGACCGCGACAGCCTTTCGATCGAAGTAAATCCCATAGGAGCCATCACGTTCCGTATCATAGACCGGGAACCCAACAAAACCATCAAGTTCGAAGCCGAAAACTCGCCGTTACCCCTCAACTTGTGGATACAATTCGTCGCTACCGGCGAAAACGAAACGGCCTCGCGCATTACCGTGAAAGCCGAATTGAATCCGTTCATCAAGCCGATGGTTTCCAAACCCTTGCAAGAGGGTATCGACAAAATGGCCGATATGCTGGTTGTCCTCCCTTATGAATAAACCGGAGGACTTGCATACAAAGAACTCTTTTTCACGACAATAAAAACGCAATTCGAATGGCGCAAAAACTTTGGGAAAAATCGGTTCAGGTAGACCGCGAAGTGGAACAATTCACCGTGGGCAGGGATCGTGAAATGGATTTATACTTGGCGCCCTACGACATCTTGGGGTCGCTGGCACACATTGCCATGCTGCAATCCATCGGGTTGCTTACGGCCGAAGAGTTGGAAATACTCACCGCCGAATTGCGCAACATCTATCGCGATACCGAATCGGGGAAATTTGTCATCGAAGAGGGTGTCGAGGACGTGCATTCGCAAGTGGAGCTGATGTTGACCCGCCGATTGGGCGACATCGGGAAAAAAATCCATAGCGGACGCTCGCGCAACGACCAAGTGCTGGTCGATCTCAAACTCTTCACCCGGGCCCGGCTGCGGCAGATTGTAGAAAAAACGGCCAAGCTCTTCGATACACTCATTGCACAAAGCGAAAAATACAAACAGGTCCTCATGCCGGGATATACCCACTTGCAAGTGGCTATGCCCTCGTCGTTCGGGCTGTGGTTTGCCGCCTATGCCGAAAGTTTGGTCGACGACCTTGTCGTCGTGCAAGCCGCCTACCGGGTATGCAACCGCAATCCGTTGGGATCGGCTGCCGGATACGGCTCTTCCTTCCCGCTCAACCGCACGCAAACCACCGACAGTCTCGGTTTCGAATCGATGGACTACAATGTCGTGTATGCCCAAATGGGACGGGGAAAAACCGAACGTATCGTCGCCTCGGCCATCGCCTCGATAGCCTCTACTTTGGCCAAACTGGCTTTCGACGCCTGCCTCTACAATTCGCAAAACTTCGCCTTCATCAAACTGCCCGATGCCTTTACCACCGGGTCGAGCATCATGCCTCACAAGAAGAACCCCGACGTATTCGAATTAACCCGGGCCAAGTGCAACAAAATACAGTCGTTACCCTACCAAATTACGCTCATTGCCAACAACTTGCCTTCGGGCTATTTCAGGGATCTGCAAATCATCAAAGAGCTGTTCCTCCCCGCATTCGACGAGTTGGAAGATTGTTTGCACATGGTCGAACTGATGATGTCGCAAATCAAAGTCAACGAAACCATTCTCAACGACAGCCGATACGACTATATGTTCAGCGTCGAAGAGGTAAACCGCCGGGTACAACAGGGAATCCCATTCCGCGACGCTTACAAGCAGGTGGGACTGGAAATCGAAGCCGGGCAATTCGTGCCCGACAAAAACATTCGCCATACCCACGAAGGCAGCATAGGCAACTTGTGCAACGACCGTATCGTCGCACTCATGCAGCAAACACTCGACAGTTTCCAATTCGACCGGATAGAAAAGGCCGAAGCCCGGCTTTTGGGTCGATAAAAACAATAACGTCATGGACTACAAGCCTCAACAAGACCGTTATACCAATGGAATGACATATCGCCGTTGCGGGAACAGCGGCATACAACTGCCAGCCATATCGCTGGGATTTTGGCACAATTTCGGCCACATCGACAACTATGCCGCCTGCCTCGAAATGGTAAAATATGCTTTCGACCACGGTATATGCCACTTCGATTTAGCCAATAACTACGGCCCTCCCGCCGGCAGTGCCGAAGAGAACTTCGGCCGCATGATGAAACAATGCTTCGCCGCACACCGCGACGAAATGTTCATCACCTCGAAAGCCGGTCACGAAATGTGGGCCGGTCCCTACGGAGGCAACAGCTCGCGCAAAAACCTCATGGCCAGTATCGACCAAAGTTTGCGACGCATGAATCTCGACTATGTCGACCTCTTTTACAGCCACCGTTACGACGGTTTCACCCCCATCGACGAAACCATGCAGGCACTCGTCGACATTGTGCGACAAGGCAAAGCGCTCTACATAGGGCTCTCCAAATACCCCATCGAAAAGCTGCTCTACGCACTCAACTACCTGCACGAAGCCGGCATACCTTGTCTGGCCTATCAAGACCGGTACAATATGTTCGACCGCCATGTAGAAGAACAACACTTGCAAATATGCAGCGCCAAAGGCATCGGGGTCGTGGCATTCTCGCCTTTGGCACAAGGCATACTCAGCGACAAATACCTCCACGGCATACCGGCCGACTCGCGGGCGGCACGCCCCGAAGGGTATTTGAAAACCACCGACGTCACCCCCGAAAAGATCGAACGGGTAACCCGGTTGAAAGCCATTGCCGACGAACGAGGACAAACGATTTCGCAGTTGGCGCTGTCGTGGGTACTGCGTCGGGACGAAGTAAGCAGTGTAATCGTAGGCGCACGTAACCTCGACCAACTGAAAGGCTCCCTGCACACCACCGAAAACCTTGTACTCACCCCCACCGAGATAAAACTTATCGACGATATTTTGGCATGAAAAAGAGTGTACAAATCCTTCTGCTCCTTATCATAACCATCACCTCCATTTGTTGCGACAGAGGCGACCGCGACCGCATACCCGCCGCAGCCGTACGAGTAGAGTTTGCCAGCCAAGCCATGTGGAACCAATACGGAGTAAGCGGCAGTTTTATACACCGGCGATTCATTCTCAGTCAAAAAATCCCCACAGGATTTCCCTACACCCTATCGTCGGCCACCGGATATGGCGGCCTCATGCTCGTCACCAACGAACACGCCGTACCCTTTGTCTACGACCTCTGCTGTCCCGTGGAGATAAACTCCAACATACGCATCGAATTCGACGAAGAAAACCTCTGCCTGCGATGCCCCAAATGCGGCTCCACCTACGACATCTCGACCGGTGCCCCCATGACCGGAGCGGCACAAGAGGGTCGATACTTCCTGCAAAGCTATCAAATTGCCCCTTACGGAACCGCTGGCGGACAGTTGATATTCCGTTAATTCCGACCACTTTGACACAATTTTGGCTTTCCCGGTAAAACGCTGTCCTCGAAAATTATCGGTAAAACGCCAACAAGTAAATAAAAGTGTTAACGATTTTTCGAGCTGTAATTTTGCAGAACCAAAAAAGCATTTTATCTTTGCACTCGCAACTGCGAAAATAGCTCAGTTGGTAGAGCACAACCTTGCCAAGGTTGGGGTCGCGGGTTCGAGTCCCGTTTTTCGCTCCAAGGCTGCCCGAATGGTGGAATGGTAGACACGAAGGACTTAAAATCCTTTGGCTATTGCAGCTGTGGGGGTTCAAGTCCCCCTTCGGGTACACAATAGAGCTGTTAATCTTTTGATTTTCAGCTCTATTTGTTTTTTACAGGTAGCCAAAGGGTAGCCTAAACCGACAATACCCTCCACTTTACTCTTATTGATAAGGCACAAAAAGGCCGCCATACCCCCTTTCCCATCTCCAATATTCCACACCAAAAGAGTGCTACCCCCAAAATCTATTTTGAGGACAGCACCCTTTCTTTACCCATATATTTTTTACTTTATCTGTTGAGCCGCACGCAAAATCATATCCACGGCGCCATCGATACCGGTGCGTTCGGTATTGACAACTATATCGTAACCGCCGATATCGGTCCATTGCTTACCGGTATAGTGCCAATAATGGTTGGCTCGACCGGTATTCACCCGCTCGATTTTCTTGGCGGCCTCCTCCTCCGAGAGGTGAAGTTTCTCTACAATCTGTTTCACGGCAAAATCACGCCCCGACATAATAAAGACCCGCAACACATGAGGGTCGTCGCGGAGTATCCAGTTACCCAAACGCCCGATAATTACACACGGACTGTTATGTGCCAACTCGCGAATGGTACGACTTTGGCTTACATAGATGGCATCTTCTTTCGACGGATTCATCGACGCGGGAATACCGCTATCGGCAAATATCAATTCCCACAAACGGCCGGTCGAAAGGTTTTGCTCGTTCGCTTCCACGAAATCGGTAGTGTATCCCATCTGCCGGGCAGTTTGGTCGATAATCTGCCGATTGTAACAGGGACACCCCAACCGACGTGCCACCTCCTCGCCCACGGCATTTCCTCCACTTCCATACATACGGGCTATGGTAATAATACGGTTCCCGTTCCACTCGTCGCCAGTAAGAGCCACAGCGGCCGCCCGTTCTGCTTTGGGAATAAAAATTTTGTCGAGCCACCCGATATGAGGGGAAAATACCCGCACCATAAGTCCTACATAAAACATCGACACCAAAGTTCCTACGCCTACCATCTCCCAACTCCACCGGCCGAAATAGATAAACATAAAAATCATGCCGACAGTTACCAAAAATGTATCGGTACAAATTTTCACCTTTCCAAAATCCTTATTCAAGGTTTTGGAAATGGCTAATGGAAAGCCTTCACCGGCAAGCATTAACGAGTCGCAACGCACTTCGCAGGCAATACCGAATGCCAATATGGCTCCACCGATGAGCAACTCGACAAATCGCAACGGATAACCCACCAACGGGTTCATATCGAACGGGACTTGCAAAAAGCCCGTCAGCCACATGGTCAAGTCGGTATAAAATCCAAACAGGAAAGAGACCAATATTTGGGCATACTGGCGTTTCTCGAAATTTTTGCGCAGTAACAAAACTTGCATCGAAATGAAAAATACGTGCATACATATAGTCAACTGCCCCATCGTAAGCTGCATACCGGGAATAAGCGACAGGATATAGGGAGGAGCCGAGATGGGCGACGAACCGAGGTTGGCTCGGATAGACAAAGATGTACCAAAAGCTATTACAAAAAGGATAACCACAAAACTGGCATAACGGCGCAGCCATTCTGCCTTACTTCTCTTTACATTCATGGTTGGGATATATTTCAAATTGTCGGCGAAATTACACAAAATTTAGCCTACGCGACCAGCCGCATTCCCGGCTTTAAACTTATTTATACTTACATGAGGGAGGAATAGGAATTATATTTATTACAGTGACACCCAACGCCCCACAATCTGTAAAAAGGGTATATCTATCTGTAATCGATATACAGTTACAAACAAACGGCGATTGTAATTTTGTTGCATAAAATTCACACCCAAAAATTTTGAAGTTTATGATTCACAAAATTGTTTTAGCCATGCTCATGTTTACCTGTATTGCCGTCCCTGCCCAAAACCGGGGGAAAGGGGGAAAAATACTTGTAGCCTACTTCTCTCACAGTGGGAACACCCGTGCCGTAGCCGAAGAGATTGCCCAAGCCACCGGTGGCGACCTCTTCGAAATTGTCCCGCAAAAGAGCTACCCGACCGAATACAATTCGCTCCTCGATGTGGCCAAGCAAGAAATCCATGCGGCACACCGCCCTGCACTGAAAAACCGGGTGACCGACTTCGATTCGTACGATGTCATTTTCATCGGCTCCCCCAACTGGTGGAGTACCATAGCACCTCCCGTGGCCACCTTCATGGAGAGTTACAATTTTGCCGGTAAAACTATCGTTCCCTTTATGACCCACGGCGGAGGCCGATTCGGCCATGCTATCGCCGACATGAAAAAATTATGCCCCAACGCCACATTTTCCGACGGGCTCAGCATTCGCGACAGCTATGCCCACGACTGCCGGCCCGACATTGACAAATGGCTGAAAAAACTAAATTTGGAATAATTGCTGAATTCTTTTATCAATCTGTTGCTTCTCCCCGATATCCCAATAAAAAACCACAGCTCGCTGGCGGCGAGCTGTGGTTTTTTATTAAACGGTATCTTCCAATCGTTCCTGAGAGAGATTAATCGCAAAGAGACGTCCCACCACCGGAACCCTGAATAACTTGATACGATGGACAACACGGGTATATCGAGTTATCAGAATAAAAAGCAATAACAAAATACCAAAGAGCACAGCATACCCGAATACCTCCTTAATCGATACCAACATCGCCTGCCGCTGCAACTCCCCGAAATAGGTCGGGAAAGACAAATGGCCCGTCATGGGATTAAGGGCATCCAGCTCACCCCCCAACGTGTAGTAATTCGATTGATAGGTGATTTTGAAGATTCGCGTAACCAAAGCCGAAGCAATGGGGCCGCCCACTCCCTCGCGCACAAATCCCACAGCGCAAAGAGCCTGAAAAAAATGTTTGAAGGGTACAATCTGCGACAGATAAGTCGTCAGTACCACATAAATCATCACATTCCCGGCATTCTTCAAGATCAGAGGCAAATACAAGCGTTCGATATTCATTTCGGGAGAAATCAAAAAGTACATGACAAATTGATACAGAACCATGAAAACAAATCCTATAAAGGTAACCACCTTGTAACTCATTTGCCAACGGGCCAAGAAAAGCCAAGATAGAAAAGCGCCCACTACCACCCCCAGTAATCCGGGTAAATTCAACGAAATGGCATTAAGCGAATCGTAATGAAGTATTCCCCCTGTAAAAGCGCCTTGCAACACCGTCGAAGTGGCCGACAGGCAATTCAGGGCGAAAAACAGGAACATCACTGTAACAAAGTGACGATACTTAAACGTCTCGGTTTCGATATAAGAGTGCCGAATATGCCACATACGTTGCAAACTCAAAAACAGGAACACCCCTGCACAAACCAACGCCAAGCGAATATAGGGCGAATCGAACCAATCGTAATAGTCGCCATAATTAAAGACAAAAGCTATCAACAGCAACACCACACTCCAAAGAATAGCCCCCAACCAATCTATGCCATACAACGGCAAGGGCGGGCGCAGATAAAACGGCCGCAATAACCATCGGGACAACCCAATCACCATCAGCAACATTGCCACCGCCAAATAGTGCATATAGTGCCAACTGTAAAAATAGGAGAGATAGGCGGTGGCCAACCCCGACAACTGTATGCACCCGAATACCGTGAAGTAGATCACCGGAAAGAAGACGGCGAAATTACGGGTGGGCGTGATACGCAACTGTATCGACGAGAAACATTCAAACGTACCCCACATACGCAATACCCCGGTCGCAAAACAGGTAACCGTCAATACCGGCAGGTTGTCGGTACTCATGGTGATGAGGTTTCCCGCAATGAGCCCGATAGCCACCACCGGGAGAATGGTGCGCGACGGCAAGCGGAATTTGAGGCGGAACAGAATGGGGAAAATCATCGTAATCCCCACGAACGAAGCATATCCCGCCATGAGAATATCTTCTTGCATCAAAGCGGTGGCGCCCATCATCTCGCTCAACGCCGAGAGATAGATACCCCCCGAACACTGAAAGATCACAATGCAGGAATAAAAGAATCCCACCCTCGCCCACATGGGTACCCACTCTTTGAAAGCGGGGACCTTTCGCATCAAATCATCGAGCGGCGTCATAATCGCGATAGTTTACCTCACACTCCACGTTCAACCCGGCACGCAACCGAGCCATATTGTCGGGCGCATTCTCGGCCGAGAAGACAATCTTCACCGGGACACGTTGTTCTACCTTCACAAAATTACCGGCCGAATTGTCTTGCGGCACAACGGCATATTGTGCCCCCGTAGCCTTCGAGATAGCCTGCACCCGACCGTAGTAAACCACCCCGGGAATGGCATCGATTTTCATTTTCACCTCCATACCTTCGGCGATGTGGGTCGTTTGTGTCTCCTTGTAGTTGGCCACCACCCACTTGTCATTTTCATCGACCACCAACACCAGCGTTTGCCCCGGCTGTATGAGTTGCCCCTCCTGTATGGTCTTGCGCGAAGTCACCCCGTCGCAAGGAGCCAATACCACAGTATACGAGAGATTCAATCGAGCCAGTTCCAAAGCAGCCGAAGCCACGGCAACAGCAGCCTCGTTCTGCGAAAGCCGTTGCGACTGCTCCTCCTTTACCAAAGCCGCCGAACGTCTTTGGCGCACGAGCATCTCGTATTTGGCCTTCAATGCATCGTAGTTGGTTTTTACCGCATCGTATTGCTGTTGGGTAACCGCCTCTTCGGTGAGCAATTTGGCATAGCGGGCATAATCTTTCTCGGCATTCTTCAACTGTACCTCCACCTCTTCGATACCGGCATCGGATACCGCCAAATTGTTGTAAGCCGTCGAAACTGCCGTACCCATAGCCGTGCGGCCGGCCAGCGCATTCGCATAGTCGGCCTCGGCCTGAGCCACCCGCAGGCGGAACTCCGTGTCCTCAATAACCAACAAGGTATCGCCTTTGTGTACAAACTGATATTCATCGAAATAAATTTTCTTGATAAATCCCTGTACCCGGCTGTTCACCGGGACAATCTGCTGACGCACTTGTGCATTGTCGGTATATTCAACCCGTCCCAAATGGACAAACCGGGAACACACCCACACGAAACCTATTACCAACAAGGTAATGACAATTACGTTAAACACTATTTTTCGAGTTCTCTTATTCATGACTGTAACCAATTTTATAATGTACCTGTTAAATAAAGAAGTTTGTAATAATTAAAAGCGATGTCGATTTGGGCATTGGCCAACTGTACCTCGGCCGACAGTTTGGCGTTGCTGGCATCGAGCATATCGGTAATGAGCGAAAGTTCGTTTTTATACCGATTGGCTATCACCGCATAGTTTTGGGCGGCCAGCTCCACCCCTTTCTCACGGGTATTGAGTTGTTCGTAAGCCTCGATATAACGCACATAAGCCGCCTGCACCGCCAACTCGGTTTGCTCACGGGCATCGGCATACTGCTCCTGTGTGCGGCGGATAGTCAGTTTACTGCGACTGGCCGATTTGTTGGTTTTGTAGAGCGAAGCTAAATTGTAGCTCACGCCCACCCCTACATACCAGTAATTGAAGTTTTTATTGATGGGCGGGACTTCGATGGTGATGGGACCGTCGAAATGGTTCCCGGCGATGAAAGCCACATGGGGCAGGCGGTCGGAATTCACGATTTTATCCTGATGCTTGGTCTGCTGTACCGCCAGTTCCAACTGTTTCAGTTCGGGCGAATTTTCAACAGCCTCGCCCTGCCAATAAGGCTCGTCGCCCAGCGGGAGCACCCGCGAGAGGAGGGTCGTGTCGGGGAGAATCTGTACCGTCTCGTCCAATCCCAGTTGTGTGGTAAGATTCCGGTTGAGAATATCCATCGTATTTTTCAACTGCACCACGGTAAACTCCAAATCGGAAAGGAGCAATTCATACCGGGTAATGTCGTTTTTCAACGCCAACCCCTCCCCCTGTTTGGCGCGAATATCTTTCAATAGCTGTTTGGTCTGTTCGATATTTCGCTCATACACTTTCAAGATATTCTGCTGTTTGAAGAGGTCAAAATAGTATCCGGCCAACAAAAAATGTATTTTGTTGCGATCTTTCTTCCAGTTGAGTCGAGCTATCTCCTCTTGCAAATGGGCTATTGCAATGCTGTTGGGAACTGCTCCGCCCGAATAGATGATTTGCGAAACTTCCAAAGCGAAATTGTTACCGAAGTGAGGCATGGGAGCCCGTTCTACCTGCGTGAAATCACGCTCCATCAATGTACCGTCGCCCAAATAACTAAACGAGAGAGAAGCCTCGATGTCGGGCAAGCGGTCGTTTTTGACAATCCTCACCGCTTCGCGGGCTTCGTCGATTGCCGTAACCGAAGGACGTAACGATTTGCTGTTGCGATCGGCCAATGTGAATATCTCGTCCAAAGTAATTGTTTGCCGAATCGTATCCTGCGCACACACGCCTTCTACACATAACGATACACACAATACCGTTATGGACAAATTAAATTTGTTCATTCGTAATAAATTATGATTAAAAAATTAGGATTAGCTTAAAACTGTATTGACACGCTATTTATTAATCGGAATTAGCCATTCCCCATTGGTGAAAAGAATCGAGTTTTGTCAATACTCCTGTGCGAAAAAAATAAATGCGATTTGCTGTATATCGTTTCATCAAATACGTGGGGCTAAATGACCCCATCCGGGTGCAAAGATACGAAAAAATACTTTTTTAACTCTATTTTTTCATAAAAAAAATAGTCTTATAACTACTCATAAACCTCATTTACAAACACATAAAAATGTCTGCAAAAGACTTGCGATTCATTTTCTATTTAACCGGAGAAACAACATTCAATCAAAAGGCACCACCCAATTCTCGCTTTTGGCAGCTTCGAAACATAAGGCTATCTGCTCACGAGTAACCTTGTCTTCTGAGAGTAGAGGCAATTCGTTCAAAGCAAAATAGGCACTGCCCAAAGTCTCGGTATTGGGGCGAAAAGAGCCTTGCTTAACCCTGCAAAGGAAAAAGGCCTTGCACACATTATAAGCATAAGGCGGCCTATTGTGTAAATTGCGGTCTTGCAGAGCCAACAGGCGCACCACCTCCACCTCGAGGCCAGCCTCCTCGAAAACTTCTTTCTCGGTATTGGTTTTGAGGGTTTGGTTCACATCAACCCACCCTCCGGGCAGCGACCACGTACCATCGCGCTCCTCAACCAGCAGAATCTTGTCTCCCTCGAAAATAACCGCCCGAGTATCGAGCTTAGGCGTCTGAAATCCCGTTTCACTACAAAACAGATCATACACCTGCTCATAAGGAAGCCCCGTATATCTATTCATAATTTCGGCCGAAATTTCCCGTATGCGCTGGAAACGTTCCAAGTCAAACGGGTCTTTAGAATAGGTCAATCCTACCTGAGCAATAAACTGCAATTCTTTAGCCCAATCGAGCCACGCAAGAGATTCTTTCGATTGAATATTCATAACAAACATATTTATATATAAACGCACACTCCCGGTCTCAAAGTATAAACTCTCCCTAATAAATCATAATCTGTAAAACGGGTATTACTATCTGTAATTTGTCTCTTTCGCAAAGTGCAGGCGTCCCCTATCTTTGTACCCGGGAATAAGAGGCTCCACCGCACAAAGCGAAGGAACAGCCACACGGCACCTCGCATAACCGGGAAAGAAAGCACTTGCCTATCTAAAAAATAGCAGGTAAATGCGCTTTTCCCAAGCCAAAACTTCCCAAAATAGAAAATCTTTGCGTATTTTCGTAAAGATTTTTCTCACAAGCAAAATCATCAAGACACATCACTAACAGCTAACAAAAACAAACTCTTATGTTACGGAAAACGAGGATAGCCGCTGCTGCTATCTGTTTTACTCTCATTACATTATTATTCCTCGACTTCACCGGAAGTTTGCACACATGGTTCGGGTGGCTTGCCAAAATACAGTTTCTCCCGGCCGTATTGGCTCTGAATGTAGGCGTCGTTGTCCTGCTCGTAGCCCTCACCCTGCTCTTCGGGCGCGTCTATTGCTCGGTCATCTGTCCGCTCGGCGTATTCCAAGACATCATCTCGTGGATAGCGGGCAAACGCAAGAAAAACCGGTTCCGCTATTCGCCCGCGCTCTCGTGGCTGCGATACAGTGTATTGGTGCTTTTCGTCGCCGCCTTGTTGGCAGGATTTGCCTCTTGGGCCGCCCTCATCGCCCCATACAGCGCCTACGGACGTATGGCCTCCACCCTGTTCGCCCCGCTCTACCAATGGGGAAACAATCTGCTCGCCTACTTTGCCGAACGGGCCGACAGCTATGCATTCTATTCCACCGAGGTATGGATAAAAGGAACCTCCACCCTCATTGTCGCCATAGCCACCTTTGTCGTCCTCTTCATACTGGCTTGGCGGAACGGACGCACCTATTGCAACACGATTTGCCCGGTAGGTACGGTTTTGGGAGTGCTGTCGCGCTTCTCGCTATTTCGTCCCGTTATCGATACGACCCGATGCAACGGGTGCCAATCGTGTGCCCGTAATTGCAAAGCCTCGTGTATCGACGCTAAAAATCACGCCATCGATTACAGCCGCTGCGTGGTATGTATGGACTGTATCGAAAAATGCACTCAGGGTGCCATACGCTATATCCCCCGGCATAAAGCCAAACAGGCCTGTTTGGCTCCCGACGAAAAGGGGGGTAACCATTCGCGAAGAGCGTTCCTCTCGCTCACCGGACTGCTGGCCACCACCGCCCTGCTGAAAGCCCAAGAGAAAAAAGTAGATGGCGGACTGGCTATCATCGAAGACAAAAAAATTCCCAAACGCGCCACACCCATCACCCCTCCGGGATCGTTGAGTGCGGCCAATATGGCACAACACTGCACCGCTTGCCAACTGTGCGTATCGGTATGTCCCAATCAAGTGTTGCGCCCGTCGAGTAACCCGGCAACCTTCATGCAGCCCGAAATGTCTTACGAACGGGGTTATTGCCGCCCGGAATGTGCGAAATGTGCCGAGGTTTGTCCCACAGACGCCATTCATCTGACCTCCCTAGCCGAGAAATCGAGTATCCAAATCGGCCATGCCGTATGGATCAAGAAAAACTGTCTACCTGTAACCGACGGTGTGAGTTGCGGAAACTGCGCCCGCCACTGTCCTACCGGAGCCATTCAGATGGTTCCCTCGGATCCCGATGTGACCGATTCGCCCCAAATACCGGTCATCAATGTCGAACGGTGTATCGGTTGCGGAAGCTGCGAGAACCTGTGCCCGGCACGACCATTCAGCGCCATCTATGTAGAAGGGCACAAAAACCACCGTATCATCTAATCCCCAAAACAGCCAACAATGAAAAACGAACATAATAAAATCGATAGACGGAATTTCCTGAAAGTGTTAGGCGGAGCAACTCTCGCTTCGGCCACTGTGCTCCCCGGATGCAAAAATAAACAGGAAGAGGCTTACACGGCAACCACCGATGTGCCCACCGGTCAAATGACCTACCGTACCCATCCCGCCAACCACGACCAAGTTTCGCTGCTCGGCTACGGCATGATGCGCCTGCCGCTCATACCCTCGCCCGACGGCACACACGACAGTATCGACCAAGAAGCTGTCAACGAGTTGGTCGATTATGCCATTGCCCACGGGGTAAACTATTTCGACACCTCCCCCGTTTACGTGCAAGGCGGGTCGGAAAAATCGACCGGCATAGCCTTGAAGCGCTATCCCCGCGACAAATATTTTATCGCCACCAAGTTATCGAACTTCTCCAACTACACGCGCGAGAACTCCATCGCCATGTACCGCAAGTCGTTCGACGACTTGCAAGTCGATTACATCGACTACTATCTGCTCCACTCCATCGGCAATGGCGGTATCGAAACCTTCCGGGCGCGATACATCGATAATGGCATGATCGATTTCCTTTTGGAGGAGCGCAAAGCCGGACGCATTCGCAATTTGGGATTTTCGTTCCACGGCACCCAAGAGGTGTTCGACGAAGTACTGGCCATGCACGAATCGGTACACTGGGATTTCGTACAAATACAACTCAACTACGTAGACTGGCTACACGCATCGGGACGGAATGTCAATGCCGATTATCTCTACGCCGAACTGACCAAACGCAACATTCCCGCCATTATCATGGAGCCGTTGCTGGGCGGCCGGCTGTCGAACGTACACGACCACATTGCCGCTAAATTGAAACAACGCACCCCCGAAGCCAGCGTAGCCTCGTGGGCGTTCCGCTTTGCCGGCTCATTACCCAACGTACTCACCGTACTGAGCGGAATGACCTACATGGAGCACTTGCAAGACAATCTGCGCACCTACTCGCCGCTACAACCGCTCACCAACGACGAGAAAGACTTTTTGGAAGAGACAGCCCAACTCATGTTACGCTATCCCACCATACCCTGCAACGACTGCAAATATTGTATGCCCTGTCCCTACGGACTGGATATTCCGGGTATCTTGCTCCATTACAACAAATGTATCAACGAAGGGAATGTACCCGCCTCGTCGCAGGACGAGAATTACCGGAAGGCCCGCCGGGCATTCCTCATCGGGTACGACCGCAGTGTGCCTAAATTGCGCCAAGCCAACCACTGTATCGGCTGCCATCAGTGCGTGCCCCACTGCCCGCAAAGTATCGACATTCCCAAAGAGTTGCAACGGATAGACCGCTTTGTCGAAGAGTTGAAACAAGGTAAAGAATTTTAAGTCTGTTTATGGAATACCGCACATTAGGCCGCACCGGGATACAAGTGAGCGCCATCGCCCTCGGCTGCGAAGGGTTTATGAACAAAAGCGCCCAAGAGGTGAAAGCCGATTTTGACTTTGCCATCGAACAGGGTATCAACTTTGTCGATATCTATTCGTCGAATCCAGAGCTCCGTTCTCATATCGGAGCCGCATTGGAGGGGCGTCGGGAAAATTTCGTCATACAAGGCCACTTATGTACCACGTGGGAAAACGGGCAATACCTGCGTACCCGCGACCCGCAAAAGACGGTCGAATCGTTCGAAGCCCTGCTCAACCAACTGAAAACCGATTATGTGGATATAGGTATGATTCACTATGTCGACGCCGAAAGCGATTTCCACACCGTATTCGACCACGAAATCATCGAGATTGCCCAACGACTGAAAAGCGAAGGGAAGATTCGGCACATCGGCATGAGCAGCCACAACCCCGTGGTGGCGAGTATGGCGGTAAAAACCGGGCTCATCGACGTTGTGCTTTTCTCGATCAACCCTTGCTACGACCTGCTCCCTCCCAACGAAGATGTCAACGCCCTTTTCGACCAGACGAGCTACACCGGTGCCTTGCACAACATCGACCCGGCACGCGAACAATTCTACGCCTTGTGCGCGCGCGAAGGGGTAGCCATCGACGTGATGAAGGTCTTTGGCGGAGGTGATCTACTGGATCGAACGAACTCACCTTTCGGTTGCGCCTTTACCCCAGTGCAAGCCCTCGAATATGCCCTCACCCGACCCGGCGTGGCTGCCGTCATGGTGGGCTGCAAAAGCCGCGACGAAATAGCTCAGGCCGTAGCTTGGTGCCAAGCGACACCCCAAGAACGCGACTATTCCCAAGTAATGAGCCGGCTCGACCGTTTTTCGTGGCAAGGCCACTGTATGTATTGCGGGCACTGTGCTCCCTGCACATCGAAAATAGACATTGCCTCGGTGAATAAATTCTATAATTTGGCGGCTGCACAAGGAGCGATTCCCGAAACCGTGCGGGAGCATTACAAGGCACTCGACCACCACGCCTCGGAATGTATCGCCTGCGGCGCTTGTGAAACCCGTTGCCCCTTTGGGGTAAAAATCATCGAGTCGATGCGACAGGCCGCTCAACGTTTTGGCTATTGACGTAATCACGCAAAAGCCATAGGATTATAGCTTATACTAAAAATAGTTCCGCCATAACAACGGCATAGAATCTCTATTTATTCCTCTATGCATTTTTATGACGAACGGCAAATATTTGAAAGAAGAACCGACCTCTAAAAGTTAGATAACCACCTTTTAGAATTCGGTTCTTCTCGATAAGGGCCTATTTTTTGTCTCCTTTTTTCAGAGCGATGATCTCATCACCATCCTAATACACCTAAAACATCAACTTCATACCGGCGAAGTAGCTGCGAGGCATAGAGGGGCCATAGATATAACCCGAATCGCGCTCTTTACCCCGATCGAAATCGCGCTGATAGGCATTGAAAATATTCTGTACCCCGGCATTCACCTGCAACGTAATGGACTTATAGAGCGTGAAATCGTACGATACTTTCAGGTTCATATCAAAAAAATCGGGAGTAACCTCCGCTACATCTTTGGGAATATAACCTTTCATGTGCTGCACAAGCATAGAACCCGTATAGGTCCCCGATAGAGCTATATTCAAAGGTTTCAGCGGCGTATAGGTAGCGGTGAAATAACCATACCAGTCGGGAGTACGGAAAATACGCCTCTCGGCAGGAACCGTCTCGTCCTCGCTCCACCGCTCGGCTTGGGTATATCGGCTTTGTTGCCATGTGACACCGGCCTGCAACTGTACAAGGGAGAGATAGGCTACCTTACCTTCCACCGTAATACCGCCCACTTCGGCACCCTGTCCGTTGCGCCGCTCCTTCACCATAGCCTTATGCTGGTCGTTCCACCCGATCTCTTCCAGCACAAATACATCGTTCAGCCGGGTATAAAAACCTTCGAGCAACAAATTGCACTGGAACGCGCCGAAACGTCGATACATATCGGCCGACATACTCAAACTGTGCGATTTTTCCTCCTTCAACCCCTCGGCCTGCTGTATCATCGTGGCCTCGCCACCTACGGCAGCCACGTGCAAATCCTCGTCGTAAGTCTGCGGCGCACGAAATCCCGACGAATAACTGAACCGCAAATTGACACTGGGCGAGGGATTGAAACGCACATTGGCCCGAGGACTAAAAATAACATGATCGATAAGATTATGTTTATCGAACCGCCCGCCTACCAAAAAGCTCCAACGTTCGTTTTTCCACTCGTTTTGCAAGAAAGCACTTTCTATATGTACCTCTTGGCGGATCGTGCGATCATAACCCTTCATCTCGTCGCGCAATTTATCATAGTTATACTCGATACCTGCCGTCAAGTCGGCCGGCATAAAGAGGCAACGGTCAAAACTATATATATACTGTCCGCCGGTCACGAGCGTCAAATTGCCGGTTTCGCCATAAGCATCGAGATTCTGTTCCGTACCGTAATAGCTGTTTCGGTCGATATGTTGAACCGACGCATAGAGCGAAAACCGATGTTTCTCGTTGGGCGTAAAGAGGTTGTAACTAACTCCTCCGCCATTGATCGAGTGGTCGAGCTGTTCGGCAATGTCAGCCTCGTGAGGGGGCCGATTCAACAGGTTTCCACCTCGACGAAACTCATTGATATGGTGATACTCCAAAGTAAGTTTGGAATAGTCGCTGGTTTTCAGATAAGAGCGGAAACCCAACGTCTGTGCATTCAGTTTGGGTAATTCGGTAAAGCCATCGACATCATGGTCATAACCTCCCCGCTGGCGATTTTGTCCAAATACATACAAGCCGGCTTTACTGTCGTCGGTCACCAACGAAGCGTTCAACGAAGTATTGTTCTCGAAATCGTCACTCCCCCCTATCGAAATTAAATTGTGCGACAACGAACCGCTGTTACGCATGGGCTCTTTCGTGATGATGTTAATCGTCCCCGCAATGGCCGAAGCTCCGAACAAAGCCGACCCGCCGCCTCGCATAACCTCTACCCGCTCGATCATATTGGCGGGAATCTGCTCCAATCCATAGACCCCCGACAAAGCGCTGAATATAGGACGGGAGTCCATCAGAATCTGCGTATAGGGGCCATCAAGACCGTTGATACGCACCTGCTGGAATCCGCAATTCTGGCAATCGTTTTCGACCCGCACGCCCGGTTGAAAATTCAGTCCCTGAGCCAACGTATTGGAGTTGGTATTTTCAAAGGTCTTTATATTCAAT
Source organism: Candidatus Barnesiella excrementigallinarum (assembly GCA_019114445.1). GTDB lineage: Bacteria > Bacteroidota > Bacteroidia > Bacteroidales > Barnesiellaceae > Barnesiella > Barnesiella excrementigallinarum. The sequence goes on along the minus strand of DXFL01000010.1, from coordinate 21,688 downwards.
ACATTGACCAGTGTAGGAGCCAACTGCCGTGTCGTCTCGCTTCGGTTAGCCGAAACGACAACTCCGTCCAGCGCAATCGAGCTCTCCTCGATTTCGAAATCGATTTCCAGCGTAATCCCTTTTTTCAACGATACCTTGCGGCTTTCGGTCTTATATCCCACCGACGATGCTTCGAGAATAAACTCTCCCTCCGGCAGATTTTTCAAGAAATAGTGACCCGAAGCATCGGTCATCGTCCCCACGGTAGTTCCCTTCAACGAAATGGATATATAGGGTAAATGTTCTTTCGTATCTTTATTCAATACATGGCCCACAATATTAATATCGAGCGATTTTCGCACGGCCGGCTCGGCATACGAAATTGCAACGATATGCCACAGGCATATCCATAAAATTAAATGCTTTTTCATTTTTTCGATTCTAAATAATAATACACAACTGGTCTTCTCCGAACTCTCACAAGCGGGAGAAAACGATCATTTTACTCACAAATGTTTGGGGTATTATCGAATCGAAACAGGCGGTGCGCGTAACCCGTGTGCCCCCCACTCTTCAACCGTGCGACGAAATGCAGAATGCGGATTGTATAACCGACAACTGTACGCAAACAATACTACCGCAAAGAACGCCCACATCGACGGCTCTACCGTCGTAACGTTCGACAGGATATGTATCAATTGAAATTCAGCGGTCGTATGTTCGTGTTCCGCTCCCGATTTGTAAGGATGTGAATGGACTATCGTTACCCCATTGACCACATGGGTATGGGTAAACAACGAAATACAGCCCATATACGTAATGAACAATATAGGCAAAAAATATTTCGCTATCGGGCGGAGCAATCGATTCACCTTATCTCTTTTTATGGATTCGCAAAGATATGTTTTTTGGACTTATTATCCAAAACGAAAGTCCGCCATACCTACCCCGCAGGTTATAAAATAGATCACGCAACAACACCATATACAAACACAAAAAAACGGCCGGGAAAGAGATTCCAGCCGCATTTTTTTCACTCGCCCACAGCCTCGACAAGCGGTACAAATTCATATCCTCTCTTTTGCAACGAGCGGATAAGCCGTTCGAGGTAACGGTCATAAAATTTATCGGTTCGCCCATCGTCGGTCCCCAAATGGAGAAGCATGATGTGGCCATTCAGCCCCTCGCGCTTTTCGACCTCCATTACCCGGTTATATATTGCCTGACTGCTGCGATAATTCTTCATATCGGGGGTGGTATAATCGGCATTCGTCCAAGTACCGGGCGTAAAATTCACCAGTCTCAATCCCATACCTCTGGCCCAAGCCGATATAGTCTCGTTGTAATACTCATACGGCGGAATAAACAAATTTGCACGGGCTACATCGATTCCGGCCTTGTGCATACGGGCATAGATTTTCTCCATATCCTCCTCGAACAACGACCGATCTATCAATGTAGAGTCGCGATTCTCCCAAGCGCAATAGAGCAAATGGCCGTCGCTGTGCGCCCCCACGTAATGGCCGGCCTCGTGCAGAGCCTGTATCGTTTTTGGGAAAAGCTCGTAAAATTCGCCGGTGAAGAAAAACGAAGCCTTTACACCACACTTCTCCAAAACCTCCAAAATGCGGGTGGCTCCATCGTTTTTATCGGCAGCCGTAAAAACGAGCGAAATCTGTTTTTTCGAAGTATCGGTACGGACTATGCCACCATAAGCATATCGATTCTTATCCTCGCCTTGCGCCGCGATCCCCTCTTTTTGCAACGAAGAGAGCAGATAGCTGAGGCTGGCCGTCCCGTCCATCGTAGGTTCGTTGGTCGAATAGTCTTGTATATCGTCGTGATAGACAATCTCCGACGACTGGAACCGGGCATACGGGTCTTCCCTCGACAAGCGCACGCCCCTTAAATTGTTGAAAATAGCGGCGTATACGGGGCCATCGACCAAGCCGCCCACCGTCGTACCTGCCTTTAAAGCAATCAACGGGGTATGCGGGTCTATCGGATAATCGCCCCACAAAGGCAATTCGGTAATCATACTCGTCCCCCACGGGTTACAGCCAAACAGCCAATCGGTCAATGCCGCCTCCATTTCGCGATAACGATCATCGCCGGTTAGCTCCCGATAAAGCCGACACTGGGTAGCCATAGCCACGGTAAGGTTGTTGGAACACCAAATGGCCGGTACTCCGTTGAGGAACGGATTGCCTTGCGCCCGCTCGAATACCCGCTCGATACCGCTGCGCAAATTGCGGGTAAACTCCTTGCTTATGCGGGCATCGGCTGTCTTGGCCAAATGGTAGTGCCCCAAATTGATAAAGGGATACCATTGATAATGGCGGGCACTGTCGGCGCCCATCCACGGGGTAACGGGTTCGAAACGTCCGTATTCGACAGCCTCCTGCAAGAAAGCCGGTTCGCCGGTCGAAAGATAGAGTTGAGCAGCGGCCAACTCCATGTCGTCGGTCCAGTTGCACTCCTCGTAAATATAGGGCGAAACCACCGAAGCCGTTTGACACACTCCGGGATTTTCCACTCCGTGACGATAGGCATCGCGAGCTTTGGCAAGTAACGTATCGGCCATTGCGGGATAAAAATCGCCCAACACTTCGGCGCCCAGCGCAAAACACGAGGCATATTTGCCGGCCGTACTGGCGACACCGGTCGTAGCATTGGTAAACTCGCCCCGCACCTGCGGCTCTCCCGTGCAGTAATAGACGGGACGCCCCATACCTTTGCCCCAACCATAGTCAATCTCGTCTTGCGAAGGCAATTTAAATCCTTTGTGATCCCGGTCGTCGGCTATTTGGTTGTACATTTCGCCTTTCGACGGATTCATGCGGTTGAGCCAATCGAGCCCCCACTTAATCTCGTCGACAATATCGGGAATACCGTTAGCCCCGGGCAAGCCGTTGGCATCATATTCGTCGCCGTAGACTTCGGGATTCGCCAAATAGGCAAACATCATTTGGTAAGTGGCATTGGCCGATGTGGTGACATACTGCAACTGGTCGCTGGCATCGTGCCAACCGCCTCGCGCATCGATTCGCTCGCCGCTACGGGTAGGGTGATAGACAATATAGCCGTCGTGCGTATGGCAACTGTCCCGCTCAAACGGATTGAAACCGCAACGCTGCTGGCGCATATACCGCAAGATAAAATCGGCGGTGCCGTCGTACACCCGGTTGCCGATGACAAAGCGGGGCGAAAGTGCATTCCCCGCCTGCAACCGATAGGTACCGGGACGGGTATAGCTCCCAAAATCGAGCCGGTAAAGCGACTCCATATTGCCCCACCGGCCGGCAGCCTTCGGATTGTGAAACCGTTGCACAACCTCGCCGGTAAAGGCATCGATAAGCGCATATTCGGCGACAGTTGTCGGCTCATCGCTCATATATACGGCTACTTTGGGCGTATTGGGCAAATAGCCCAACTGGTTGACCCGTATCCATTCGCTCGCTTGTACCGGGGCAAACCAGATCCAAATTCCAACCAACGCCCCAAAAAGAAATTTTTTCATATCATTCAAACTTTTTCGGGTGTCGGTTCCGACTTTTTAACCAAGAACAACAACCCTATGAATGTAAACAAAGCATTCAATATCAACAACTCGTAACTGAACGAATAACCTCCGAACCACGCTTGCGAATTGCGGTCCAAAATGAAACAAAGCACCGGCGACAAAATGGCAACCAACGGAATGTATTTGTCTTTTACCGACTTTTTCACAAAGATACCAAACGCAAACAATCCCAATATGGGGCCATACGTATAGCTGGCCAATATATAGACGGCATCGATTACACTGGTATTATTCAGTATATTGAAAACAAATATCACCAGCCCCATCAACACGGCCATACCTACGTGAACACGTTTGCGCAACTTAACGACCTGCATTTCGCTCTTCCCCTTCACGCCCAATATGTCGACCGTAAACGAGGTTGTCAACGCCGTCAGCGCCGAACCGGCAGCCGAATAGGCCGAAGAGATAAGCCCCACCACAAACAAGATACCCACGATTACCGGGAAATAACCTTGCGTCGCAATCATCGGGAACAACTCGTCGCTCTTCTGTGGGGTCTGTATTCCGTTTTCTTCGGCATAGACATACAGCAATACGCCCAGCATCAAGAACATGGCTATCACGAAAAACTGCGAAATACCGCTGGTAATCATATTCTTTTGCGAATCCTTGAAATTCTTGCAGCTCAAATTGCGCTGCATCATATCTTGGTCGAGACCATTCGTGGCAATCATCGTGAAGACACCCGCCAAGAATTGTTTAAAGAAATATCGCTTGTCGTTCACATCGTCGAAGTAAAACATTCGCGACATATCCGACTCGCTAATCGTCTGCCACAGCCCGCCAAAATCGAGGTTCAAATCGGTAGCGATATAGTAGATACAGAGGATAACCGAAATGATAAGACAAGAGGTTTTAAGCGTATCGGTCCAAATCAACGACTTCACCCCACCCCGGAAGGTATAGAGCCACACCAACCCCACGGTAAAGATCACATTCAGGATAAACGGCAGCCTCAACGGTTCGAAAACCAACAGTTGCAGAACCACGCAAACCAAAAACAGGCGCACCGCAGCTCCCAACATTTTGGATATAAAGAAGAACCAAGCCCCCGTACGATAGGACGAAATACCGAACCGATTCTCCAAATACTCGTAAATGGAGACCAAATTCATTTTATAAAAAAGCGGCACCAGCACATAGGCTATCAGCAACTGTCCTACCACAAACCCCAAAACCATTTGCAGATAGGAGAAACCGCTGGCGGCAACCATACCCGGAACCGAGATGAATGTCACACCCGAAATCATCGAACCTATCATCGCAAAGGCTACGATATACCACGGCGATTTGCGATTACCCACAAAAAAACCTTGATTGTCGGCTCTGCGGCCTACCACATAAGAGATGCCGAACAATACGATAAAATAAGCAAAAATGGTGATTAAGACAACTGTCGATGTCATGGTTTAGTTATTCAGGTTTAACGATTATTACTCTGCATACAACAAATAGGGACGACGCTGCTCTGCGAACTTCTTCACATCGTCGCTCCACATGGCTTTAATTTCGTCGGCCGATTTACCCTCTTTAATCATTTTGCGCACATAATCCACGCCAATGAGTTTCTCGAAAAACGGACGGAAGAAATGATCGCCCAAATTAAGGTTACGATAGGCATCGATCACATATTCGAGATTAATGCCCTTAGCCCAAATCTCCTCGTCGGAAAGTGCGGTCAAGTCCACACCATAACATTTTTTGTCCAGCAACGGCGGATTCTTGGCTCCCGGTACGCTGCGCGGAGTAAACGAAAAGTCGTATCCAATCATATTGGGGTGGCCATACACTTGGAATGGCTTGTCGGTGCCCCGTCCCAAACTCACAGGAGTGGCCTCGAAATAGCAGGTCGAAGGATAGAGGTAAATCGAACGCATATTGGGCAAATTGGGTGAAGGCGGAATAGGCAATACATAATGCGTCTGGTGCGTATAATTAAGGCAAGGGACCACCGTCAAATCGCACACCCGATTATCGGGAAGCCAATGTTCACCATTCACCATGCGGGCCAACTCGCCCAATGTCATGCCATGTACCACCGGTATGGGCAACCACCCCACTCCCGATTTATGTTTCATATCGAGGATAGGCCCGTCGATATAGTGGCCGTTGGGATTCGGACGATCCAGTACAATCACCTTGCGCCCGAACTCGGCACAGGCATCCATCAATTTCACCATCGAAATATAGTAGGTATAATACCGCAAACCCACATCTTGTATATCGACCAGCAGCACATCGAAGGTGCGCATGGATTCATTCGACGGACGTCCCGACTTGCCATCGTACAACGAACTTATTTTTATACCCGTCTTGGGATCGACCGACCCCGATACGTGCTCTCCGGCATCGGCATCACCCCGGAATCCATGTTCGGGCGAAAATATCGTCGCCACATTCACGCCGTCGGCAACCAACATATCTACCAAATGACGATCTCCAACCATACCCGTATGGTTGGAAAAAACAGCCACCCGTTTACCTTCCAATGCAGGATAATATTCTCCCGTGCGTTCGGCACCTACCACCACGCGAGCCTCGGCTTGGCAAAGGGCCAAAACACTACCGGTCAGCAATAAAGACAACACAATTTTTTTCATGGTATCATCTACAAATAAACATATTCACAATTTATTTGTAAACATAAACATATTTTCAGAAAGCGACAACCTCTGTAAAACTATTTAATAGATTTTATCACCTATATAGAAAAAAAGAGGAAGAAGTTTTTCTAACTTCATCCTCCCATTCATATAAAATCACCTATTGAAAATACACGGTTTGATATACTGTCTTATCGACTAAAATTCCTGCGAATTGCTATTCCTATTTGACTTCGAGATATAACACACGGCTCGAATAATCGTTTTTCTTATGATAGTCTACAATGTGATTATAGGGTATTTCCAACCCTGTATTCATCAGATAACGGCCACTAAACGATTTACCCTCGAAACTCAACGGCTCGTTATCTATCCTATTCAACTCCCTCACCGTATATGTTTTATCGGGATCAAGACCGGCCATTTTCACTCTGGGGAGATGTTGATTTACAAAATGCTCGGTTTTCCACCAATAGAACACAGCCTCCGTTTTATCCCGGGAGATATACATCAACGAAGCAACGCCCAAGTTGTCGTAAGGCGAAATCAAACGGTATATGTCGCCCAACTGGACTACGGGCCTTATCTCTTTATATTCTGCAATGGCTTTTCGGCAAAGATTCTTTTCTTCGTCGGTCATATTTTTGGGCTGTATTTCCATACCGAGCCGTCCGCTCATGGCTACATCGATTCGGTATTTAAGCGGAATAGATCGGAATGTCTGGTGGTTGGGCGCTGCGCTGATATGCGATGCCATCGCTATCGCGGGGAAGAAATAAGAGGCACCCCACTGCATATAAATCCGTTGTAGGGCATCGGTATTGTCGCTTACCCAAAACTCGTCGAAATAGGGCATAACCCCATAGTTAGCCCGGCCTCCGCCACTGGCACAGGCCTGAATGGTCAAATCGGGATACTTGTGACGTATCCTTTGGCACACCTTTTCGAAACCTCGGTGATACTCGATATACAGATGACTTTGCCTCGATGTATCGAGGTAATTCGATCCATGATTCGTGATAGACATATTGGCATCCCATTTGATATAGTCTATCTCGGGATATTTTGTCATCAGCCCATCTACAAGGTCAAAAATGAAATCCTGCACTTCGGGGTTGGCAAGATCGAGTACGACTTGCGTTCCGCCCCGGCCCGTTACCAAATCGCGTTGAGCCGATTCTATCACCCATTCGGGGTGCTTCTCGAACAACTCACTGGCAGTATTGGCCATCTCAGGTTCGAGCCATATCCCGAATTTGATATTATGCTTAGCCGCATCGGCCAGCAAACCTTCGATACCATTCGGGAGTTTTCGACTGTCGACCACCCAATCGCCAAGCGACGACGAATCGTTGTTGCGAGGATATTTTCCGCCAAACCAGCCGTCGTCCATTACAAACAACTCTCCTCCCATCGATGCAATGTCGGCCATCATTTGGTCCATACCCTCTTGATTTATATCGAAATATACCCCTTCCCAACTATTGAGCAGTATTTTGCGGAGGGTAGAGCCATGTGCAATCTTGTGAAGCCGAGCCCACGAATGGAAATTACGGCTTGCCCCACTAAGGCCTTCGTCGCTGAAAGTCAAAGCCAATTCGGGCGTTTGAAATACTTCGTTCTTTTGCAACGAATACATCGAATTCTCTTCGTTTATCCCCGCAAAAAAATGGTGATACTCGCTATCGTCGGTATCGATTCTCAATTTATAATTACCACTATAACAAAGAGCTGCACCTATCACACTTCCATAATTCTCCTGCGGTTTACCATCGAGCGAAAACATCACTTCGGCATGGGCTGTATGCGAGTTACGCACACCATCTTTATTCTTTATCACTTTCATGCCGGCTTCGAGCGGCTCTTGCATGAGCCGGCTCTCATTTGCCCACGAACCGTAAAGATGCGACAACCACACATCGCCCCGCCTGATAGGAAGATAAGCCGAAGCAAAATTGTTCAACTCCACGTTTTTCTTTTCGGCATGGAAAATCTCGGTCCATGTCTCTATGACATCGGCATCGATATATGCCTTGTAATACACATTGATATAAAAAGGAAATACCTTGTCCTTCATCTTTATGACCGTAGTCTCGGAGTTCTCGTCCGAAGTTTTTTCCACCTCCGAAACCTCCATTTGAAGGGTCATATTCCCATCGCCATGTCTGACGGCAAGCGCCGATTCGCCTTGACAATACAAGCCATACACGGGATAAGCGGCCGGCATATACTTTTCGTTATAAAAGATATTTTCCATATCCTCTCCCGACAGTTTATTCCCATAATATACAAATTTCAATTCACTCCCTTTTTCGGCAAGGAGCAACAAAGTGTTGTTCGGGGTAGACACGCATACTTTTTCTGCCGCGAGATTTCCCGCAGAAACAAGCAGCAACGCCATGGTCAGTACCGTTTTTTTGAATGTTTTCATAATGGTATTATTGTATTTCGTTGATGGAACAAATGTAAGCATACAAAACCTTTTATAATAACATTGTATTATCCAATCATGGTATCATTTTCATCGGTCGTGTTAAAATTTTACCAACGTATTCGCGAATGAATAGACACAATTTGCTATCGCGACAAAAAGTATACAATACACTTTTCAACTTAGCATTTCGACCTTATACCTCAATTAATTAATATAGACAACAAATGGCCTGAGACGTGAGCAATATATGTATTAAAATTTGCCTTAAAAATGCAATAATTTGATAAAATAGTGTTGGAAATCCTTTTTTACAAACTCTATTTTTGTAAAAAAATCACAAGTCTAATTATCATGAGAAAAATATCTTTTTTCATTTTACTTTCGTTTATCCTGACCGTTTCTTGTTCGGTAACCCCTAAAAACGACGACAACACATTCATAAAAGTCGAAAACGGCAAATTTATCCGTAACGGACAACCCTATTCCTACATAGGAACCAATTTTTGGTATGGTGCCATTTTGGGATCACAAGGAGAAGGCGGCAATCGGGATAGATTGTGCCGCGAATTGGATTATTTAAAAGGTATAGGAATCGACAACCTGCGCATACTCGTTGGGGCCGATGGGAAACGGGGTGTTCCCACCAAAGTGGAACCCACGTTGCAAATAGCCCCCGGCGTGTACAACGACACGATTTTCGACGGGTTGGACTACCTGCTTGCCGAAATGAAGAAACGAAATATGGTAGCCATATTGTACCTCAATAATTCATGGGAGTGGAGCGGCGGATACGGCCAGTACTTGGAATGGGCCGGCCACGGTAAAGCCATTATTCCCGCAGTTGACGGTTGGCCCGCCTACATGGAATATGCCAAACAATTCGTGCAATCGGACAGCGCTAAATTGCTTTTTTCGAAATATGTAGAAGATGTTTTGACGCGAGAAAACCGATATACACACCTGAAATATATCGACGACCCCACGATTATGTCGTGGCAAATAGGGAATGAACCCCGTGCCTTCTCCAACGAAAACAAAGAATTATTTGCAGCTTGGGTATCTGATGTAGCCGCCCAAATAAAAAGCCTCGACAAAAACCATTTGGTCTCTACCGGTAGCGAAGGGAAACACGGTTGCGAAACAGATATTCTATTGTTCGAAAAGATCCATAGCGACCCGAACATCGACTATATGAATATTCATATTTGGCCGTACAACTGGGGGTGGGTACACCCCGACAGCCTGATACAAAATGTAGAACGAGCCCAACTAAACACCCGAACTTACATCGACGAGCACCTCGAAGTCGCCCGCAAATATGAAAAACCGATTGTACTCGAAGAATTCGGGTACCCGCGCGACGGATTCTCGTTCGACCGACATTCATCAACTACGGCTCGCGACAGCTATTACTCCTATGTATTCAACCTCATCGCCGAACAAGCTCAAAACGGCGGACTGCTGACGGGGTGCAATTTTTGGTCATGGGGAGGTTTTGCCGAACCGGCTCACACCTATTGGCAACGCGGCGACGACTACACCGGCGATCCCGCACAAGAACAACAGGGGCTCAACTCGGTATTCGTTTCGGACAGCACCATATCCATCATTAAAAATTACACTTCGCTACTGAAATGAGAAAAATCGTTGCAACGGCTTTAACCCTTCTTTGTCTCTGTCCGGCATTATCCGGCTGCAACCCACCGGTCCAAAAAGACGAAGCTGAAAAGATGAGTATCGTCGAGGAGAACGGATTTTTATCTGTCAAAGAGAGTAAACTGGTTAATCAAAACGGCAACCCCATTGTCCTAAAAGGAGTGAGCTTAGGTTGGCACAACTGGTGGGGACGATTCTTCAACCAATCGTGTATCAAGACATTAGCCAACGACTGGAATGCCGATATTGTACGTGCTGCCATAGGTGTAGAACCCGACAACGCCTACCTCGACAATCCTCAATATGCACTCTCCTGCCTCTACGAAGTAGTCGACGGGGCTATACAAAACGGAATATATGTAATTATCGACTGGCATAGCCACGGAATACACCAAGAAGAGGCTATCGAATTTTTCGAAAAGGTAGCCCGCAAATACAATGGAACCCCCAATGTCCTTTACGAAATCTTCAACGAACCTGTCGACGACAGTTGGGACGATGTAAAACAATATTCCGAAGCGGTTATCGCCGCCATACGCGCCATCGACAAACAAGCGATTATCATCGTAGGCTCTCCGCACTGGGACCAAGACATTCACTTGGCTGCCGACAATCCCATCGAAGGGTACTCCAACATCATGTATTCGCTACACTTTTATGCAGGCAGTCATAAACAGGATCTGCGCGACCGTGCGAACTATGCCTTGAAAAAAGGTTTGCCGCTATTTGTATCGGAATGTGCCGGCATGAATGCCGACGGCGACGGCCCCATAGATATGAACGAGTGGAACCGCTGGCTCGAATGGACAAACCGAGAATCACTGAGTTGGATAGCTTGGGCGATTGCCGACAAGAACGAGACTTGCTCGATGATTATGCCCAACGGATCTTCTTCCGGGCCGTGGCCCGACAGTGAGCTGAAAGAGTGGGGAATTATGGTAAAAAAACATCTTCATCAATAACCTATTATGAAAAGAACTATTTTTTTCTCCGTTGTCCTGTTCTGGTGGACATCGCTGACCTTCGGACAAATCAAAGGGAACGAAATTCGGGTCGTCGTATCGCCCGACCACACCAACTGGACCTACGTTTGTGGCGAGCAGTGCCGTTTCACCATTCAAGTATTCAAAGCTCAAAACTTACTCGAAAACGTTACTATCGATTATGAGCTGGGTCCCGAATTTTACCCAATCGAAAAAAAGAGCGGTATCGTACTGAAAGAGGGTAAACTAACGGTAAAGGGAGATATGAACGAACCGGGTTTCTTTTGTTGCAAAGTAAAAGCCCATGTAGGCAAATACACATACGAAGGGATTGCCAACGTAGCCTACTCGCCCGAAAAGCTCCTACCGGTAACCGATATGCCAACCGATTTTTCGACCTTTTGGGAAAACACATTGCAAGAGGCTCGGTATGTACCGCTCGAACCTACTATGGAGCTACTTCCCGAACGCTGCACCGACAAGGTCGACGTGTATCACGTGAGTTTCCAAAATATCCGCTGGGGATCGCGCACCTATGGAATCCTGTGTATCCCGAAAGCCCCCGGAAAATATCCGGCATTGCTGCGGGTACCCGGAGCCGGCATACGCCCCTATTATGGCGACATATACACCGCCTCGAAAGGTGCGATCACGCTCGAAATAGGGATACACGGCATACCGGTAACCATGAGTCAGGAGTATTACGACAAACTCTCCAACGGGGCACTGTATTGCTATTGGAATGCAAATACCTCGAATCGCGACGAGCAATATTACAAACGCGTATTCGTAGGAGCGCTGAGAGCCGTCGATTTTATCTGTTCTCTACCCCAATTCAACGGCGAACAGCTCGGTGTGACCGGTTCGAGTCAGGGAGGTGCCCTGTCGGTAGTTACGGCCGCCCTCGACAACCGAATAACCTTTTATGCCGCCATTCACCCCGCCCTATGCGATCACTCGGCCTTTCTGAAAAAACGTGCCGGGGGGTGGCCTCACTATTTTTATTACAACACCACTCCAAGTAAAGAACAAATCGAGACTTCGAAATATTACGACACGGTCAATTTCGCCCGTCTTTTGAAAGTTCCCGGCTGGTTCAGTTGGGGATACAACGACAACGTATGTCCACCCACATCGATGTTCTCGGCCTACAACATCATTACATCGCCCAAAGAACTGCATCCCTATTTAGAAACCGGACACTACTGGTATCAAGAGCAATATGACGAATGGCAAAACTGGCTCTTCGAAAAACTGGGCATAGAATAATAAAACAAACCGAATACCATGAATTTGAAATCATTATTTATCGCTGTCGCCCTAATGATCCTACCCGGACCAAACCACTGGGCACAAACCACCAAACCTGCAATTCCTGTCGACCCAACCATCGAACAGCGTGTAGAGGCATTGTTGAGCCAAATGACACTGGACGAGAAGATTGGGCAAATGACCGAAATTACCATCGACGTGATTACCGACCGAAGCCGTTGGGGCGAAACTCCTTTCTGCTTCAACGAGGCCATTCTCGACACCCTCATTCGGGTGTACAAAGTAGGCTCCATTCTGAACGTACCTTATGGCGAGGCTCAAACGCCCGAAGTTTGGGAAGAATTGATTGCCCATATTCAAGAGCTCTCCATGAAACATATAGGTATCCCATGCATATATGGCGTAGACCAAATGCACGGCACCACATATACCACCGGCGGGACGCTTTTCCCGCAAAGTGTGAATATGGGAGCTACCTTTAACCGTTCACTCGTCCGGCGTGGTGCCGAAATCTCGGCCTACGAAACCAAAGCCGGAAGCATACCCTGGACGTATGCCCCGGTAGTCGACCTCGGTCGTGATCCCCGCTGGTCGCGTATGTGGGAAAACTACGGCGAGGATGCCTACCTGAATGCCGAAATGGGCCGCGAGGCGGTTCTTGGATTTCAAGGCAAAAACCCCAACCGAATAGACAAGAACCACGTGGCCGCCTGCTTGAAACACTATATGGGCTACGGTGTACCGGTATCGGGGAAAGACCGAACCCCCTCGTCGATTTCGGTACAGGATATGCGCGAAAAACATTTTGCCCCCTTCGTCGAAGGTATCAAAGCCGGCGCCTTGTCGGTCATGGTCAATTCGGCCATGAACAAAGGACTACCCTTCCATGCAAACCACGAATTGTTGACACAGTGGTTGAAAGAGGATTTGAACTGGGACGGTATGATCGTAACCGACTGGGCCGACATCAACAACCTATACACTCGCGACCACATTGCAGCCTCCCCGAAAGAAGCGGTAAAACTGGCCATAAATGCCGGGATAGATATGTCGATGACTCCATACGACTGGGACTTCTGCAAATACCTGAAAGAGCTTGTCGAAGAGGGGGAAGTGCCTATGAGCCGTATCGACGATGCCGTACGCCGGATATTACGGTTGAAATTCCGACTGGGACTATTCGAGACCCCGGTATTTAAACGGAATAATTATCCTCTATTCGGTTCCGACGAATTTGCCGCCGAAGCGCTCCGTGCCGCCGAAGAATCTATCGTACTCTTAAAAAACGACAACAACCTGTTGCCTCTGAGACAAGGGGCTAAAATCTTGGTTACAGGACCCAACGCCAACTCCATGCGCACGCTCAACGGCGGTTGGAGCTATTCGTGGCAAGGCGACAAAGCCGACCTTCCCCAATACGGAGCACGATACAATACCATTCTCGAAGCCCTTGTAAACCGATTCGGCTCAGAGAATGTCATGTATGAACCGGGAGTAACCTATCGCCCCGACGGGAAATGGTGGGAAGAGAGCGAACTCTCCCTTGAAAAAGTATTGGAGAAAGCCCAAAAAGCCGACTACATCGTAGCGTGCATAGGCGAAAATTCCTACTGCGAAACTCCGGGGAACTTGACCGACCTCTATCTGTCGCAATCGCAACGCGAATTGGTAAAACAGTTGGCCAAAACCGGCAAGCCTATAATTCTTGTCCTCAACGAAGGACGTCCCCGTATCATTGCCGACATAGAACCTCTTGCACAAGGAGTAATCCATACCATGCTCCCGGGTAACTACGGGGGCGATGCCCTTGCCCGACTGATGGCCGGCGATGTAAACTTTTCGGGGAAAATGCCCTATACCTACCCGAAAGAGATCAATTCGCTGGTAACGTACGATTACAAACCTTGCGAAAACATCTCGGAACCTATGGAAGGGGCATACAACTACGATGCCGTGATGAATATCCAATGGCCTTTCGGCTACGGGCTGAGTTATACGACCTTCGAATATTCCAACATAAAAGTAAATTGCAACACATTCAAACCGGGCGATACTCTTGTTATACACGTCGATGTAACCAATACCGGGAAAATAGCCGGACAAGAGAGCGTGTTACTTTTCAGTAGCGATTTAGTGGCTTCGTTAACCCCCGACGTACGACGCTTACGCAATTTCACCAAAGTGGAACTTTTGCCGGGCGAAACCCGCACGGTGGAATTTACACTTCCCGCCAACGATCTCGCATTCGTCGGGTACGACGGGAAATGGATTCTCGAAAAAGGCGAATTTGTGATCTTCGCCGGCAACCAGTCGGTAAAAGTCGAATGTACCGAAACCCATAAGTGGGAAAGTCCAAACCGATAACATCGACCGATAGTTTTTGGAACAAATGGCTGCCTTCCACTTTTGGGGGCAGCCACTCCCTCTCCCCCCCAAAAAAATCGTTCTACCCGCCGCAGAGCCCTGCGACACAATTTACATCTTTTATGACATTATACCCTACTTTGGTTCTTTCGGAAGAGAAAAGGCGAACTATCCTTTTTGCAGAAGTAAACAACCATAGTGATTGTTTTTTTACACACTGGATTCCCGCCCGTTTGTATCATATCTTTTCATACCTGCAATCGATTTAATTTCGACAGCCCCACTCCAATAAAAGGATTCCGGGAGAAAGGAGAATTAAGGCTGGGCAAAATTCACGCTATAAATCAACATATTAACTATAAATCTACAAAACACCCATTAATATAATAGGTATATACCCAAACAGAAATCCTTATCTATCGTCAAACACAAAGAGGTTTAGCTCTCCAACAGTTCTATTCAACTGTTAAATGCAATATATGTTTCAAAAGTGTTATCATATGATAAAATTGTACTTGCCAACGCTCTCTCAACACCTTATTTTTGTATCATAAAAATTTATAATTTCTTAAAAACTTATATGAATCATGAAAAACATCATGTTTTTTGTTTTGGCTATTCTATTGAGTAGTCGAGTAGTAGCTCAAGAAACACCTGTCACGGGTGTCATATTGGACGACAAAAATGGCGCCCCAATAATTGGAGCTAGCGTATTGGTAAAGGGCACATCGGTAGGAACGGTTTCCGATTTAGATGGCAATTTCAAAATCGTTCCTCCTGCCGGGAAAAAGGTCCTTGTTATTTCAAGTATCGGATATAAAACACAAGAAGTCCAAGCTAAACCCGGCCAAATTCTCAAAGTCACTTTGGAAGAAAATACCGAAGTTCTCGACGAAGTAGTTGTCGTAGGATACGGATCAATGAAAAAGACAGACCTTACAGGCTCTGTAGCCAGTTTGTCGGGAGACAAGTTGAAGGAATCGATCGTAACCAATGTCGACCAAATGTTACAAGGTAGAGTTGCCGGTGTACAAGTAGCCACCAACTCCGGTGCACCGGGTGCTGCCACTTCGATCCGAATCCGTGGTGCAAGTTCAATCAACAACACCAACGAACCGTTGTATATTATCGACGGTATCCCCATGAGTGGTGCCGGTACGACGACCGCCGGTTTTGACTGGACGGGAGGGTCTAACGGACAAAACCAAGTGAACCCGTTGGCTTCTATCGCCCCCAGCGACATTGTCTCGATGGACGTTTTGAAAGATGCCTCCGCCACTGCCATTTATGGTGCGGCCGGTGCTAACGGTGTAGTAATCATCACCACCAAAAGAGGTAAAAGCGGTAAAGCCAACATCACATACGATGGTTACGTAGCGTTGCAACAACGCACAGGCAAACTCGACATGATGAACCTGAGAGAATTTGCCCAATATCAAAAATCGTTGTACGACGAAGGCGTGATGTACAACGTCGACCAAGCCTACCTCGACCCCTCTTTGCTGGGTACGGGAACCGACTGGCAGGACGAAGTGACAAAAGATGCACTCATGCACAGCCACAATGTCTCTTTGACCGGAGGTACCGACAAAACCCAATATGCCGCCTCTATCGGTTATACAGGGCAAGACGGTATTATGCTGACCTCTGAATTCGAACGTTTTACCGGGCGATTGAACATCGACAACGAATTTAATAAATATGTAAAGGTAGGAGCCTCGCTCTCCTATTCACGCACCGACGAGGCGATTATCAACAACGACGGTATCAATGGCGTAGTCATGCAAGCCGCACTGATGTCGCCCTCGGTTCCCGTTTATGACTTCGACGGCAACTATGCCGGTCCCGAATCGGTCAACGGCTCGTCCATCTACAACCCCGTGGCCTTGACCAAAGACCAAATCAACACCGTTTTGCGCGAACGCTTCATGGGTAATGTGTATGCCCAGTTGACCTTCACCGATTTCTTAAATTTCCGCTCGGAATTCGGTATGGACGGTTCGAACAACCTCAACAAAGGTTTCAAACCAAGCTACGAATACGGTCAGTTGAAAAACACCGATATTATGATTATGCAACGCGAAGAGCACAGCCTCTACTGGATTTGGAAAAACTATGCCACCTACAACCAGTCTTTCGGTCGCCACTCGTTAAATGTAATGGCCGGTACCGAAACCTCAAAATCGGCTTGGGAAGGAACCCAACTCCAAAAGAACCAGTTGTCGAACAACTTGATTCACGTGATCGGCCAAGACGGTGTATACACCTCCAACTCGGGTTGGAAAGATGCCGTTACACGAGTTTCGGTATTTGGTCGTGCCAACTATAACTATGCCAACCGATACCTGTTGACTGCCACCCTGCGTGCCGACGCATCCTCGAAATTCGGTGTCAACAACCGCTGGGGTTACTTCCCCTCCTTTGCCGCTGCATGGCGTATCACCAGCGAAGAGTTTATGGAGAACACCCGCGATTGGCTCTCCAACCTGAAACTGCGCTTGGGTTACGGACAAGTAGGTAACGACAACATCGGCACCTATCTCTACGGCTCTACCATGATTGCCTATCCCTCGGCTTTCGGTACAGCCTACCGTATGTCGAACAACTCCAACCCCGATTTGAAATGGGAGGCTTCGGAACAATACAACGTAGGTATCGACCTCGGCTTGTTCAACGGCCGTGTTGACTTGGTTGTCGACGCTTACTACAAAACCACCAAAGACCTTTTGTTACAACCCTCCGTTTCGCCGGTACTGGGCGGCTCGAATTACTGGGACATTCAAACACCCTATATGAACATCGGTAAGGTAGAGAACAAAGGTTTGGACATCGCCCTGAACACGCACAACATCGCCACAAGAGACTTCACTTGGGATTCGAACCTCACCATCTCGATGAACCGCAACAAAGTGGTAAAACTCGACGATTTGGGAACCACCATCTACGGGAAACTCGACTGGTATGCCGGCTTCCAAACGGTAACCATGATTACCGAAGGTCAACCCATCGGAGTGTTCTACGGATACCAAACCGACGGTCTCTATAAAGATGCCGAAGATTTGATGAACTCGCCCAAACCCGAAGGTGTAACCATAAACCGGACAACCGGTTCGTGGGTAGGCGATATTAAATTCAAGGATATAAGCGGCCCCGACGGTGTGCCCGACGGTATCATCAACGAATACGACCAAACCATCATCGGCGACCCCAATCCCGATTTCACATTCGGATTCACCAACACCTTTACCTATAAGAACTGGGGCCTTAGCATTGGACTTACCGGTGCATACGGAGGCGACATCTTGAACTATGTAAGGGTTAAAACCGAAGGACTTGTTTCGCAATGGGATAACCAAGCCGTAACAGCTCTGAATCGGGCTAAACTGGGATACTACGATGGCAACAACATGAACGTTTCGGATCCCTATAACTGTTACATCATCAACAGCGATGCCACACTGCCCCGTTGGAGCGGGAACGACCTGAACGGTAACAACCGTATGAGCGACCGCTGGATCGAAGACGGCAGCTACCTGCGAATCCAAAACATCGCTCTCTCTTACAACTTCCCGAAATCGTGGCTCAAAAAATGCCATTTGGCAAACTGCAAACTCTATCTGAATGTCCAGAACGTTTATACATTCTCGGCTTATTCGGGTCTCGACCCCGAAATCGGGTCATACAACCAGCAAGCCCTTTTGTCGAATATCGATATGGGACGTTACCCCTCTCCTCGTGTTTATACATTCGGCGCAAACATTACTTTCTAACCATTAAGAGATTACAGACATGAAAAATATATTTAAAACATTATTGCTTTCATCGGTACTGCTGGGAACGACCTCTTGCGAAGATTTCTTGACAATCGTCCCCGAAGATGAAATCGTACTGGAAACTTATTACTTAGACGAAAATGCCGTGAATGCCAATACAGCCTCGCTGTATGGTGCCGTATGGCAAGATTTCTCCATCAACTTCATGTGGATGGCTGGCGACGAACTGGCCGGCGACCTATTCTATACTTACGACCAAGAGGGCCATTTCTATTACATGACCTTCCAAAACGGAAATACATTCCTGAATCAAGGCTGGAACGGCCTCTTCCGGGTAATATCCTACTGCAACAACATTATCAACGGTATGCCCGAACCCGCCAGAGAAAACGGTGTTGACGAGACCGTTATCAACCGTGCATTGGGCGAAGCCCGTTGCATACGCGGTATCGCCTATTTTCTGTTGACCGAATACTGGCAAGATGTACCCATCATTACCAATAACAATATCTCGGGCGACGAGGTCGTGCGAAACACGCAAGCCAGCATTTACGAATTTATCCGCCGCGATCTCGAATTTGCCAAAAACGTTTTGCCCGAAACACCATTCCAAGCCGGGCGTTGCTCGTACTATACCGCCGTGGGGATGCTGGCCAAACTGCACTTGACAATGGCTTCTCACTTGGACGACGCCAACTCGGCCGAAAATTTCCGGCTGGCCAAATCCTATGCCGAAGAGGTTATCAAGAACGAAAATTTAATACTGTATGACAACTTCTCGGATATGTTCTACCCGCTGGCCAACAACAATTCGGAATCGTTATTTGCTATCCAATGCACAACAGATGGCTATGGATATGGCAATTCGCGCAATGTTTCTCTCTCGCGCAATGCCCTCATCACCCTCGGCTCTTCGTGGGGTAGCGGTAAAGGCCCCACGCTCAGTTTGCAGGAAAGTTTCGAAACCGGCGATGTCCGTCGTAAAGCTACCTACATGAGACAAGGCGACCACTACGACAACCTCGGTGGTGGAGGTTATACCTACAACAACTTCTCGGAAGACGAAACCACCGAAGTCTCCAACGAAATGCTTGCCCACGTACGAAAATACGTAATCGGCGCTAATGAAGACTGCGGCGGAATGTCGGGTGCCACCAACCAAGACGCCGGGAACAATATCTACTTACTCCGTCTGGCCGACGTATACTTGTGCTACGTAGAAGCCTGCATTGGCAGCGGTAGCTCTACAAACGACCCGCTTGCGTTGAACGTTTTCGGTCTCGTGCGCAACCGTGCCGGTCTAAACTGGACAAAGAGCGAAATAACCTACGACGAATTGATTAAAGAACGCCGCGTAGAATTTGCATTGGAAAGTATCAACTTCTTCGACATCAAACGTATGAGTTATAGAGACATGAACAAAGCTCTCGACTATCTGAACCAAATGGATCGGCACAGACAATATGTATCTAACGGAAGTTATACGGCCTCCGAGAAAAATGCATCCAATGCCTACCATCAAGGATTCACCCAGTTGAGCCCGGCCGACGATCCCACCGGAAAAGGTTCTATCTTCTACATAAACCAAGATATACCTCGAATTACGATCACTGCCAGCCAACTCGTATTGCCTATCCCGGCCGAGACACTCACAAAAACACCTTCTATCTTGGCCGAACCCGTTGAATATCAATTTTAATTATTAAACCATGAAAATTATGAAAAAGTATTGTTATCATATATTGTTGTCGGTACTTGCCTTTGCAGCATTGGCCTCATGTTCCGAAGATGACGGTTTGTCGGGTTCGAAAAACGGGGGAGCCCCCGTAGTCAAATACATACGGCCCTGCGACGCTGCCGCCTCCGACTCGCTGCTCGTGAGAGCTTACCTCGGATCGAGAATTGCCATCATCGGTGAAAACTTAGGTGGAGTAAACAAAATTTACTTCAACGACCAAAAAGCGGCATTGAATCCCAATTTTGTCACAGACAACGCAATAATCGTCGACGTTCCCAATGCCATTCCCGGGAAGAAAGAGGATTTGATCCGTCTTTATACCCAAAACGACTCTTGCCTATATACATTTGAGAGTGTAGTGCCTGTGCCCTCTGTAACCAGCATGACGTGCGAATATGTCAACACCAACGATGTGGCACACCTCGAAGGGCTCTATTTTGTCGACGACCCCAACTATCCCCTTACCGTCACGTTCACCGGCGATGTCGAGGGCGAAATTGTCGATTTTGATGTAAACAATATTTATGTAACCGTTCCCGCAGGCGCACAACCCGGCCCCATCTCCGTTACATCGGCCTATGGTACGGGCGAAAGCAGTTTCCACTTCCGGGACAACCGAAACACCATTCTCGATTTCGACACCACTTTCCCCGATGGCGGATACCACCACGGCTGGCACGCCGGTAACGGATACGGCACCGAAAACGGATTGGAAGGCTGCGGACAATATCTTATATTCACAGGCCGCGAATTGGCCGACGACGTATGGGACGATACGAACTTCGGCTACGAACGATGGACCTACCGCGAAACCGATCCCGACTTCTTCGACGCTTCAAACCTTGCAGATTATGTACTCAAATTCGAAGTAAATATACCCGATCCCTGGTCGTGCTGCGCGTTCCAAATTGTATTTACCGGTGCCGAAGATGTATGGATGAACTGGCAAGAGACCTCGAACGGAGGAAACCCCAACAACGCTTATTTAAGCAGTAGCACCTATCCCAGAGCATTGTGGCTGCCGTGGACCGAAACCGGTTCGTATACCACCGACGGCTGGATAACGGTAACTATACCCATGAGCGATTTCAAATACAACGGAACGGGTGGCAGCGTAGCTGTAAACGGGCCGGGCCATTATTCGGGAATAACCCTGTTTGTAGGCTCAAGCGGCGGCGTAATGGGAACAGCATGTACACCTACATTCCATATTGATAACGTGAGAGTTGTTGAAGCTAATTAATCATTAAAACGAAAGTATCATGAAAATTATAAAAATATTTAGCCTGTTATTGATTGC
>DXFL01000001.1 GCA_019114445.1 Candidatus Barnesiella excrementigallinarum | reverse complement strand
AGGTCGCAGGTGTACAGGCAGCAATGTCACAGCCGAGCGAAACTAATCTCCCGAAACTTTCAGAGAGGGAATAGTTCAGGGTAGAAGATGGAGCGGAGGATCGTTTTCAGAGTTATCAGACAAGGATCACCTATTAAGGTGGTTACAGCACGGGGGATCCACCTCTACCCATCCCGAACAGAGAAGTTAAGCCCCGTCACGCCGATGGTACTGCGCAAGTGGGAGAGTAGGTAGCCGCCACTTAAAGAAGAGCCGGAAGGAAGTCGATACACGACAATCCTCCGGCTCTTTTTTTATGCCTATATGTCTATACGAAACCCCGCCGCCCTGCATGAGGCGGGGGAAGACGGGGGAAGCGGGAAGTTGAATGGAGACTCCGATGTGGAAATCCGATGTAGAGGGAACACCTGTTTTATGCCCGTGTGCTTGATTGTGATTTGCTATCTATAAGGGAATCTCTAATTTATTTCGTATTTTAGATAGAGCCTTTTGGGGGATTCAAATTTTATAGTTCTTCTCCAATGGTTTTATAAGAGCATTGGTTGTCTGTATATTGTAGAATTTCATGTTTGACTACACGTGAGAGACCTCTTGATTTTAAAATAGATGTAAGTGCATTGTAAAATGTTGCTCTGTCAACTTGCTTATCAATAAGTGATAAAATTTCTATTCCTGCTTTGGATAATTTTCTTACTGATATGGAGCAAAAGTTTTTTTTATTGCTATTGTTGTGGAGGACTATTAAAATATTTTTATCTAATAATACTTCCAATTTACTATTAGGTTCAACATCCCAAGATTTTATGAGGTCGTCATTGTTAATTAATCCAGTTTCTCCTAATAGCCAAACTTCTTGAGGTGAAAGGAATTGTTCTTCTGTGCAGATAAAATTTTTTTCAATGTAAAATTGGGTGGCTTTGATAAATAGTTCTGCTTCTTCTTTTGTTATATTGCGTAGTACATCTAATGTCCTTAGAGAGTATGATTTAGGCTGTTTAACTTCTCCGGCTAAAATTTGTCCCCAAATTTTTTGTAGGCTTTTGTCTGAGATGTCTTCAATAATGCTGAAAAAGCGATTTGTCCAATCTTCATTTACAGGTTCATCGGATACCTTTTCACCACATTCGAAGTGGGATATGGCTTCTTCTACAATAGATTTTGCATTATTCATTTTACGAGATTCTCTAGCTCGTATATAATTTGCAATTTCCTCATCTCTTTTTAAGTTTAATAATTTAATTTTGGTGTCGGTTTCGGCTTTTTTTATAGCAGCATAAGCTTCTGCATTCGCCATTTGTTTGTGCCCAAATGCTGTAATTCCTAATCCATAGCAGATGGTTTTTCCTAATTTGGCTAATCCATCAGTATTGACCTCTATTAATGCACTCATAGGTATTTAATTAATTTATTGTAAATATTAAGTATTTAATGATTTATTTTCCAAATAGGACAGGAATACGTTCCTTTTGAACTTTCTGACGGAAACGCTAATGCCAAGTCTGCATAACTTACTATTTCTGTGTTCCTCATTAGAGGTGCAATTTTACCATATACAGAATACTTGGGTTTAAAAACTGGGGCCTATCATTGAACCTCCTCTTCTTTCTGCCTTAAACTCCTCCCTCTTTACTATAATATCAGCCAATTCTTCTTTGGAACCGGTCGAGTGAAATACTATACTTATCCTTAGATAGGGAATCTACAATTCTTCTAAATTCATACTTCAATACTTTAATTACTTAATCCTTTATAAGGATTTATTAAAGCTTGGAATAGTCCGGAATTATTGGGTTGTCACTTTCATCATACTGTACTTCAACTTTCACATTTAAATTATTTTCATTCCATAGCAAGCAGCAATACTCATAATTTGTCATGACCGATTCTCTCTTAATGGTAGGGGTTTTCATAGCTAACATAAAATCAACAAATGCCTTCTTTTGCTTCGAGTCAAAAACATCTTTATACCTACCACCATGAGGAAAATATTTTGGAGATGTCAATTTAACGCAGGTACTAAACTTTTTACCCTTTGTTTCTTTATCCCAAATATGAACGTGCGGTATGTTTTTACTTTAATGTAAACCTCATAGCCTGAGACTGGTAAAAATCCAACACGGGCCATGCCAAATATCCTTGTGAGATTGTTATTTAGTGATTTTAGATTCATTGTTTACTATAACATTAACTAAATTTACTTTTAAATACGATAACTCCCTGTTAAATATAATGTCAAAGATACAAATTAAAATGAATGGCAATAGCGTGTTTTGGGGAATAAATAGCTGGGGTATGGGATAAGGTTTTGTAGTATAGCGGGCGGGAATAAAAAAAGAGACAGTCTGCTTTGAGGCTGTCTCTGGGTGACTCCGACAGGATTCAAACCTGTAACCTTCTGATCCGTAGTCAGATGCTCTATTCAGTTAAGCTACGGAGCCATAGATGATTTTGTTCTGTTTTTTCATATTGTCCTTCTCGCTTGGAGGACGTTGTATTTGAGTGACTCCGACAGGATTCAAACCTGTAACCTTCTGATCCGTAGTCAGATGCTCTATTCAGTTAAGCTACGGAGCCGTAGATGATTTTGTTGTTTTATCACCTTCCTCGCTTGGAGGGTGTTTTGTTTGAGTGACTCCGACAGGATTCAAACCTGTAACCTTCTGATCCGTAGTCAGATGCTCTATTCAGTTAAGCTACGGAGCCTTTTGCGGTTGCAAAGATAGGAATTATTTTATTTCCCTGTATCTTTTTGTGGCGTTTTTTTGTGAAAGATGTTTTTGCCGAGGGCTATTTGTTCTATTTTCAAGGAGATACCAATGCTTGTTTATTCAAGGAATTTGGGACTGAATACCAATAATCCTATGTTGATTCCGAAATTCCAGTTGCGTGCCGGGTAGTCGTAGTAGTTGGCATAGAGGCTTATCGATGCGAAGGAGAGGTCGAGCACGATTGAGCTTTCGCCCATAAAGTGATATTTTGTAAATGCTTTGCCGTAATAGGGATACATATTTTCGCCTTCACAAATTTGACGGAAGGGGGCGAACAGGTAGAATTCGTTTCGGAATTGCAGGTTGTTTCGGATTTTCCAAATGGGGATTATGCCGGCTGCAAGGTATTGTGTGGCTCGGAATGCCGGGTTGAATACTGTTTTGCTGTGGGGGGTGGGGGTAAATGCCGGGGCTTGTACTAAGGTGGAGGTGTAGTTGCTTAACAAGCCTTTACTCGATACGACGGCTTTTCCGCGGACTCCCAGTACGAAGTTTTTCCAAAGGGGTATGTAGGTGTGTATATTGCCTTCGATTTGCAGCCACGAGAGTGTTTGTGTGCTATTGGGCTGTATCGTGGTATTGTATGGGGTGAATCGTTCTTTCCCGTATGCCAATAAACCCAGTACGGAGCAGTCGGTTCCCGATGTGGGATACATATAGTTGTTAAGGTTGTTTTTGTCGAATTTCATCGATGCCACAAACAGGTTGTATCGGCTGCGGTCTTGTTCGTTTTTAGAGAAGTCGACGGCGTTGGATTGGTAGTATTTGTCGATCATCGAACCGTAGCCCATCGATACCACGGCTTTTGCGGTGGTGAGGAAGGGAAGCCCCAGCCGTAGTTTTACGTATTGTTCGGACTGGGTGATGAACGATGGCATACGGTCGGAGTAGAAAAGGGTTTCGTTTTGGTAAAATTTTTGTTTGGAGACGACCGCGTGTAGTTTTAGGTACATGGGTATGGCTGTTTTCAGGTCGAATCGGGCGCCTAACATTCCCGATGTATACGACTGTCCTATTTGTCCGCTTAAATCGAGATCGAGCGAATTGAGGCTTACGGTGCGGTAGTGGGTCCCGATATATATTTGGTTAGAGCTGGTCGATGATATGAATCCGCCCATGCTCATGGCGAGTTGGTCGTGGACTTTGGCTTTGATGTCGAGGTTGAACATCCCGGTTTCGGGGTTGTAGCGGGCGTGGGGAATCAAATCGGATATTTTGCCATCGGAGATGGTTTTGTAGTAGGCTGCTTTGGCGTGGCTTTCGGTGAACGGTTCGGGCGATTGGAATTGCCGGCGTATGTACTCTTGTTGCTGGTGGTTTCCGCCCTCGACGGTAACCTCTTCGAAGACGAGGTCGGGAGTTTGGCTCTTGAATACCATGCGTTGCAATTGGCGGGTTTCTTGCGAGAGTTCACGGGGGATACGGCTTTTTATCGAGTCCATGATCGACATGGCGTAGTCGTATCCTATTTTTGCTATTTGCTGGGCTTTGGGAAAGTCGAGGAGGCCTACGTCGCTCAAATTGAATCGCATGAGTATACCCTCTTCGGGGTCGAGGGTATAGTCGCTTTTTTGCATGACCATGTTTTCGATTTGGTTCATGAGGTCATCTTCTTTGGGCTTGTCTATTTTGGACGCGACGATACTCCCGATTATGATGTCGGGGTTAAAGTCGGCTTTCATGACATCGGCCGGGAAGTTGTTGTAGATACCGCCGTCGTAGACCAATACGCTGTCTATTTCGATGGGCTTGAATACGAACGGGAAGCTCATCGAGGCCCTCACGGCATCGCCCAAGTCGCCGTCTCGCAGGATTACTTCGCGTTTGTGGTATACGTCCGAGGCGACAGCCCGAAAGGGAACGAACAGGTGGTCGAAATTTCCTCCGCATTGTGCCGTATAGGGGGCGAACAGGCTCATGAAAGCATAATTCATGGGGAATGGATTGATGAGGCTGTTGGGCAGGAAATGTGGCTCGAATTTGGTGGAGTCTTGCAGCGCGATGTTGAACGATACGATTTCGGGGGAGGGATCGGGTTTCTTAAAATAGTAGATGTACCGTTTGTCGAAAATTCCTCGCGACCACAGGCTGAAATCGTCCGACAGAATCAAACTGAGCATTTCGTCGGGGGTATACCCCATGGCATACCATGCTCCTACGATGGCACCCATCGATGTGCCTGCCACGTAGTCTATGGGTACGTTATTCTCTTCGAGCGCCTTGATAATGCCTATGTGCGCTATGCCTTTGGCTCCGCCACCGCTCAAAACCAACCCTACGGTTTGGGCGGACAACGGCATCAAGGCGCAGAGGGTTACCACGAATATCGACAAAATTCGTTTCATATTCTGTATGGTTGACAATAGTCGCAACAATGTATGCCCTCGATTAGTTCGTCTCCGAGATGAACGAATCTTTAAATCCGATAAAGTAAAGTACTCCGTCGAGACCGATGGTCGAAATCGATTGGCTGGCGTTTTCCTTTACTTTGGGTTTGGCGTGGTAAGCTATGCCCAAGCCGGCCGTGCTTAGCATGGGCAGGTCGTTGGCTCCGTCGCCTACGGCAATGGTTTGGGCAATGTTTACATTCTCTACTTGGGCAATCAGTTTCAACAGTTCGGCTTTGCGTCGGCCATCTACAATATCGCCAACATAGCGTCCGGTGAGTTTGCCGTCGACGATTTCCAGCTCGTTGGCATATACGTAATCGATACCGTAACGTTGTTTCAGGTAATTGCCGAAGTAGGTGAATCCACCCGAAAGAATAGCAATTTTGAATCCGGCCCGTTTGAGTACCTGCATTAACCGGTCTACCCCTTCGGTAACAGGCAGCGATTCGGCAATCTCTTTCATGACCGATTCGTCCAACCCTTTCAGCAGGCTTACCCGGCGTGCGAAACTTTCACAGAAATCTATTTCGCCGCGCATGGCCGACTCGGTAATTGCCTTTACTTCGTCGCCCACACCGGCCCGCATAGCCAATTCGTCGATAACCTCGGTCTCTATGAGCGTCGAGTCCATATCGAAACAAATCAACCGACGGCAGCGACGGTATATGCTGTCTTCTTGTAGGGATATATCCATACCTAATTGTGATGAGAGTTGCATGAACGACGATTGCATGGCTATTCGGTCTTTGGGGGTACCGCGGACCGATAGTTCGATACATGATTTGGGCGCGCGAATGCTTTCGTCGAGGGGAATACGTCCGGTGAGCCGTTGAATGGCATCGATGTTTAGTCCCTGCTCGGCCACGATACGGGTGACTTCGCCAATTTGTCGGGCGGTAATGCATCGTCCCAAAATGGTAATGATGTAGCGGTTCTTGCCTTGTAACCCCACCCAGCGGGTATATTCGTCTTCGCTGATGGGAGAAAATCGGATATTGACGTCGAGTTCATAGGCTTTGAACAAGAGGTCCTTCAAGATGTCGCCCGATTTTTCTTCGTCGGTCTTGAAGAGGATACCCAACGAGAGGGTATGGTGAATATCGGCTTGACCTATATCCAAAATAAAAGCATCGTAACGAGCCAACACTTCGGTTAGAGCGGTTGTTACACCCGGCTTATCATCACCCGATATGTTGATAAGAATAATCTCGGTTTTCGGTTTCATGGTTGTAAAAATCTATTGTTTTTTTGACAGATACCCGCCGACAAACAGAGGAGGAGCTTAAAGCCCGTCCGTATTGCAGAGTGCGGGCGCATTTCATGGCAAAGATAATGCAAACAGAGGCAGAAACAAATTTTATTTGAAACTTCCGAGTAATATATGCTTTTTTTTACGGGTGTCAGCCGTGCGGTTGGTTGTGGTATGCTTTTTGTGATACCACTCATTGGCTAAGAGAATTTGCAAAGAGGATAGGTGTGAAAATAGCTTCTGAAAAAAATAGCATTAAACAATATGTTATATAGCATATATGTCGATTTATATATTTAAAAATCAAGCTATTATAAATTACGAAAAGTTAAAAACGGGAGAATATTTGGTTAATTCCCTAAAAACCTCCAACTTTGCGTCCGATTTTATGGGTTCCCGGTAGCGAAGGAAGCGTCCCGAGCGAGAGGAACTAACCGCTGAAAATCAGCGGGGTCTGCCGTTTCGGTGTGACGCCCTAACGTCGGATTTAGTATGAACCATAATACTTCGATATGAAGAAAACAAAGTCAGTTATTGGTATGCTGGCGTTGGTTTTATTGTTTTCGTCGGCTTTCAATCCGGTAGAGACCGGATTAAAGGAGGGTAAACAGGCCCCGAAACTGTATGTGGAAAATACAGCGGGAAAAGTTACCCTGCAAGAGTTGAAAGGCCAGTATGTGTTGTTGAATTTCTGGGCGGGCTACGATGCCATGTCACGAATGCAAAATGTACGTTTCGCTCGGGAAATAGACAAAGCAGGACTCGAAAACATCAGCCTCGTATCGGTCTCGTTCGATACCAATCGAAAAGTTTTCGAAGAGACCATTAAGCGAGACGGGCTGAATGCCGCTACCCAATTTTATGACAAGGACGGGTCTCGGTCGGATATATTCGACAATTACCGCCTGAACAAAGGATTCGCCAGTTATTTGATTTCGCCCGAGGGTGTGATCATTGCCAAAAACCCGGATCCAGAACATTTGACAAATCTTATTCGTCAATAACCAAAAAGAGGTTGTGTTCGTTGGTAACACAACCTCTTTTTAAATTTTTCAGTTATTGATAAATCCGCCTAATGCGGTTGGCAATTGTGGCTCGAACGAATATGCTCTGGCAAATTGTTTGATAAAATCGATCGTCGAGTCTGCCGGGTGTAACCCTTTTGAAATTTGTACTGTTGTTTGAGTTTTTGTAGTAGAGGTTTTTTTCATAGGCCCGAAGTATTGATGTTTATGTCTTATAAACGTCTATACCCCGTTATTTATTATCTGTAACCTCTTGTTTTTTTACAAAGTAAGTACAATATTGTTCTCTTCGGCCATTTTTCTCAAGTTGAGGATTGCATAGCGCATTCGTCCCAAAGCCGTATTGATGCTTACTTTGGTGCGGTCGGCAATCTCTTTGAAACTCATGTTCTTGTAATAGCGCATAACAAGAACCTCGCGTTGCGAGTGGGGCAGAGCCTTGATGAGTTTGCGAATGTCGGCTTCTATTTGGTTTTGTACCATCGAGTCTTCTATCGTACCCTCGCTCAGTTCTTTGCGGTTGAATATATCCATGCTCTCGTTATCGGTGACGATATAGTTTTCGGCTTTTTCTTGGCGAAAGAAATCTATGATGAGGTTGTGTGCGATACGCGAAATCCATGCGGGGAATTTCCCGTTCTCGGTATATCGGCCTTGTTTAATGGTCATGATGGCTTTGACAAAGGTCTCCTGAAAGATGTCGTTGGCCAACTCTTTGTCTTTTACAATATAAAAGATGTAATTGAAAGTACGAACTTGATGACGCTTAAGTAAGACATCAAAAGCTTCATTATTACCTTCGGCATACAACGCAACCAAATCTTCGTCGGTGCGGTCGAATAAATCGTTCATTACTACCTCTCTTTTTTTTGATTTAAGCGTAATGTTTTGTCGATAGGCAATCTTAATTTAGAGTGATTCAATAGTTATTATTCGTTGCAAATAAAGATGTTTTTTTTCAGAATGGAAAGCAAAAGTAGAATTTTTTTATGTTAATGCTCCATTTTTAACATTATTGTCATGAACAAAATCGGTTTTGAGCTTTGGCATCGGGGGTTGGATAAAGGAAAAATTTTGAGGATAAAAGTTGGTGTATACACATGATTCTGATAAAAAATAACTATTTTTGCACCACATGAAAACTAATAAAAAACAATTACTATGAAACCGACTCTTTTTGTATTGGCCGCCGGTATGGGTAGCCGTTATGGGGGATTGAAGCAACTCGACGGTCTTGGTCCCAATGGTGAAACAATTATGGATTATTCGATATTCGACGCTTTGCGGGGCGGATTCGGCAAGGTGGTTTTTGTCATTCGTAAAGACTTTGAGCAGGATTTCAGAGAAAAGATCCTCTCTAAATACGAAGGACATATTCCTTGCGAATTGGTATTCCAGTCTATCAATGACCTGCCCGAAGGTTTCGTATGCCCCGAAGGCCGTACCAAACCGTGGGGAACCAACCACGCCGTATTGATGGGTAAGGACGTGATTAAAGAACCGTTTGCCGTGATCAATGCCGACGACTTTTATGGCCGTGAAAGTTTCGCTATCTTGGCCGACTATTTGAAAAATCAAGAAGGGAAGTCGGGCGACTATTGCATGGTAGGTTATCGCGTGGGCAATACTTTGTCCGAGAGTGGAACGGTGGCCCGCGGTATATGCGAAACGAATGCAGCCAAACATTTGACCTCGGTGGTAGAGCGCACTCAAATAGAGCGTCGCGACGGTAAAGTGATGTTCAAGGAGGACGATGGCTCTTGGACCGCTATCGACGACAATACTCCGGTTTCGATGAATATGTGGGGCTTTACACCCGATTATTTCAAATATTCCGAGGATTATTTCGTACAATTCCTGAAAGAAAACGCCGGGAATATCAAAGCCGAATTTTTCATTCCGCTGTTGGTAAATGACCTGATACAATCGGGCAAAGCCACGGTAACGGTGCTCGACACTCCGTCGAAATGGTTCGGTGTAACGTATGCCGAAGATCGTCAGTCGGTAGTCGACAAGATTGCCGCTTTGGTTGCTGCCGGAGAATATCCTCAAAAACTGTTCTAACCGATTCGTTTTTAACGGTTAATTTTATAAGTAGGGAAGTGGTTGTCCAAAAGATGGCCATTTCCCTACATTTTTTAGATATGTAGTATGGTATATGGGTAGGGACAAATTGCAATGTTTTCACGATTGTATTTTCCCAACAAGCGATAATGGGGCGTAAAATTTTGTTTTTATGCGAGTTTGCCATACTTGTAGGAAATACGGTGGTTTTAACTGCCGGGATAGTCTTGTTTCTCCTCGCGCTTTGCATTATCTTTGCGCTCTATTTGTTAAATCCATTACAATATGAACACTGTACCGTTGATACCATACCGGCAACAAGTCACTTCGTTGCTCCGCTTGGGTCTCCCTATTGTCGTGGGGCAGTTGGGAATGATTATCTTAGGGTTGGCCGATACCATAATGATTGGACATCACAGTACCGAAGAGTTGGCGGCAGCCGCATTTGTCAACAACGTGTTCAACTTGGCCATTATTTTTGCTACCGGTTTCTCCTATGGCTTGACACCCCTCATTGGTATGTTGCAGGGCGGAGGGAATACGCAGGGTATAGGCCGAGTATTCCGCAATGCCCTTTGGGCCAATGCGGCGATAGCGGTGTTGCTGACCCTCGTCATGTATATTGTTTACTGTTTTGTCGATAAGTTGGGACAGCCCGAAGAGTTGTTACCCTATATACGTCCCTATTTCATATTGCAACTGGTATCGTTGCTGTTTATCATGTTGTTCAACGCGTTCCGGCAGTTTGCCGAGGGGTTGACCGATACCCGCACGCCCATGTGGATTTTGTTGGGAGGCAATGCCTTGAATATTTTTGGGAATTACCTGTTGATTTACGGTACTTTCGGGTTTCCTGAGTGGGGATTGTTCGGAGCCGGCGTGAGTACATTGTTTTCGCGGGTGGTCATGCTGCTGGTTTTTATCGGGATTGTAGCTTGTGCCAAGCGCTATCGGGTATATCGGGATGCCCTTGTCCGCTCCCGCTTCAATCGCAACGATTTTATCCAACTCAATGCTTTGGGGTGGCCCATCGCTTTGCAAATGGGAATGGAGACAGCGGCCTTTTCGCTCAGTGCCATTATGGTGGGGTGGTTGGGCAGTATTGCGTTGGCGGCACACCAAATCATGATTTCGGTCAGCACCATAGGATTTATGGTATATTATGGTATGGGAGCCGCGTTGGCCGTACGGGTGAGCCATTTCATGGGGCGTAACGATTGGCCCAATTTGCGCCGGGCCGTCAACTCGGGCATGGGCATTATCATGGTCCTTGCGGTGGTTGCCAGCCTCTTTTTCTATTTGGCGCGGATTCCTATCACATATAGTTTTACCGACGACCCTGAGGTAATGGCTGTCGTTTCGGTACTTATCTATTCGCTCATTGCCTACCAGTTTGGCGATGCCTTGCAAATAACCTTTGCCAATGCGTTGCGGGGAATAACCGATGTTAAACCCATGATGTGGATAGCCTTCTTCTCATATTTTGTCGTCGCATTGCCGGTGGGGTACCTGTGCGGATTTACTTGGCACGGCGGTGTCGTGGGCGTGTGGATGGCTTTCCCCGCCGGGTTGTTCACGGCTGGATTTTTGTTTTGGTGGCGGTTCCGTTATCGGTTGCGCAGTTTGCGAGGAAAGGGTGCGGTATGAAACTCGATTCCGACAAAGCCTATTTGCAGCAACTTATAGCCGAGGGCGAGCATCAGCAGCAGGATTTTAAGTTCGAGATTTCCGATGCCCGCAAGATAGCCCGTTCGCTGTCGGCGTTTTCGAATACCGACGGAGGTAGGTTGTTGATTGGGGTGAAGGATAACGGCCGTATTGCCGGGGTGCGATCCGAGGAGGAGATTTATATGATCGAGGCTGCCGCCAAACTCTATTGCAAGCCTCAGGTGGAGATAACTGTGCAAAATTTTCAGGTCGAGGGGAAGTGTGTGCTTATTGCCGAAATTCCCCGGGCCGATAAGAAACCGGTACAAGCACAAGACGAGTCGGGCCGGTATTTGGCCTATGTGCGCGTGGCCGATGAAAACATATTGGCTACACCGGTCCATTTGGCTATATGGAGACAGAAAAACAGCCCTCGTGGCGAATTGGTGAAATATAGCAAACGGGAACAGTTGTTGCTCGACTATTTGGCCTTGCACCACGAAATTTCTATCGCACACTATTGCCGGCTGGCGCGTATCCCTTATCGGGTAGCGATCGAACACATTGCCCGGTTTGTCCGTTTCGGCATTCTCGACATCGGATTCGAAGGCCACCGCTTCTGCTATCGTTTAAAACAGAGCGAGTAAGAGGTGTTCCCCTTACTCGCTTGTCTTCGGTTATTTTACTGAGAATTTCAAACTTTGGTTTTTCCCGTTTGTCCGTATCGTCAGGAGGTATACACCCGGCGAGAGGAAGCGCGACGGAATGTTGTAGGCATATGTCCCCGGCAATTCCCGGTTGGTGGTATACGCCGCGATTTGTTGTCCGTCGATGGTCCAAATGGCAATGTCGGCGGCGTCGGTTTTTTGGAGGCGGTAGTGCAGGGTTTGTTGTTCGCCTTCGGTGCTTATCCATGCAAATTTTTCTTCGGCGCATGGTGTTTGTATGGCCGAGTTTTCTTGAACCGGATAGTAGGCTTTCAACTCCCGCAAGGGAATGGATATCTCGGAGCGGCTACCGGCGTTGAGTACAAAACGAATGGCGTTGAGCGTAAGGGGGAAGTCTTCGATGGGATATTCGCTACCCTCTTCGGCAAAGGCCCATACGATAGTTTGGTCGCCCGTTTGTGCCGGGACATATTCGGGTTGCCAATAGTTTTTCCCGTTTTTGTTCGTGAAGTCGAAACGTATGTGTTTGATGGCCTCCATAGCTTCGGCAGAGAGGTCGATTTGCAGCGATATGGAGTCGGGGAGGCTGTACAGGCGATAGCTTTTATCCAATTGGACATAGGGGTTGCGGCCTGCTTTTTGGTCAAATTTCAGCACGGCACCGTTGGCCCAGCCGGTCGGTAAATCCTCGTGGACGATCGAAAGGATATTGTTGTTTACGGTCGAAGAGAGGGGATAGTCGGTGAGGTCGGCAAAGTCTTCGTGAACGAGGGTTGCCGGAGTAACCTCTACCGTTACGTGCAGCTCTACCGAAATGTCGTTGAGCGTACCGGTAATGGTGGTCTCGCCGTTTTCGATACCTTTGAGAATGCCGTTTTCGATACGGCAGCAGGCCGGGTTACTCAACTCCCAGTCGAAAGCTGCCGGGTCGAGTGTATATGTTTGCCCGTTGATGTTGCCCTCCAAGTTGATTCGATAGGGGCGTACGCTGTCGATGAGGACTTCGTCGGCAGCGATGTGGATACCCTCCACCGGGCGGGTCGATACGGGCAATTCGGCAACGATACCGTCTTTTTCGGCAATGATTTTCCCCGACATTACCGTCTCTCCCGCATGGAATACGGCTTCGTCGTCCACCCAGCCCAGTTCGGCCGGTTCGCAGCGGAACGAGAATCCCTCTCCCACGTTTCGTTCAATCACATCTTTATATTGGTTTTGGGCGTGTAGGGTAAGGGGCGCCAATGAGATGATGGGCACGTTCAGTTGCATTTTCGAGAATGTATAGTGGGCGATGGTATTGTCTTCGGGGGCAGTCGATACGACCAAAACTCCGTCCATTACAGGTCGTAAGGAGCCTCGGCCGGGAAGGTTGAGCATGGTATGGTCGACCACCACGGCCGTAGAGCCGCCGCTATCGAAATTCACTACGTTCCATGCCCCGTGTGCCAGCATCCAGTTGGCAATATCGATACAGTTTATTCCCACGCTGTTGGCCGACAGTTCGGTGGCAACGAAATAGACGGTTTTGCCGTCTTCCGACATTCCGGCCATCGTGCGGCAGGAGAGTTCGTACTCCCGGCCGTTCTCGAAGTCGTTGTATTCGCCGTCGTGGAGTTTCCCTTCGAAGGCGATGCTGGGATAGCCGTGGAAGGCTTGCAGAATATTTTCGGGCGGCGTACCGAATTTACCGGGAACCAATTTTTGCGAAATCTCTATTTTGCTGCCGGCAGCCATTTGCGGGAGAGCGTTCAGTTTCGAGTTGCGCAAAAACAGCACAAATTCGGTGTCGGAGGTTTGCAGCGGGGAATTCGAATCCTCGATAACTTCGCATTCGGTAGGCTCGCCGTTAATGATCCATTCGCCGAGGGGACGCAGTTTGATATATCGTCCCTCGGCATCCAACGTGAGAGCGTTGAGGTTGGTGAAGAGTACGCAGTCGCCGTTGCAAAGGTTTACTCCCCAGTTAAATTGGTCGATGGTTACCGTTTCGCCGGTCGACAGCGAAGCGGTACATTGGGGCACAGGGAAGAATACCGAGGCTGTTTTGTCTTGGGTGATGGCAAAGGTCGAGCGGCCGCTTCCCGAAGACCATGTAATGAGCCCGTTGCTGGCGTTGAGCCCTATGCTCACTCCGGCATCGTAACTGAAAAAGTCGTGGTTGAAGGCTGCGCATACCTTGTGTCCCGGATAGGTGAGCCGTTTCGACATATCTTGTACCAGCTCGCGGGAAAGGTCGGGCACGCTATTGTTCGACTGTACCTGTTCGACGACATTGTAGGGATTGGTCATGTCGATGGTTGTTGCCCATAGCGTAAGGGGCACCGATTCATATCGTATTTTAATGTATTCTATGCCGGGACCTATCTCGTAGTGTTCCAGCGTATCGGCTACACCCCAATTGGGAGCGGCGGCCGAAGCCGCGAATATGCCCATTGTTATCGAGGCTAATGAAGTAAGATTTTTTCTCATGTGCTTTGTATGTTATTAGTAAGATTTTACAGGTTGTATTTCTTTTCCGTATCTTCGGGGCAGCCGGTAGTAACGGCTTATAGCCGATTCGAGAATCGGTCGTGCCCTTAAAAACAAAGATAGATAGTTTTTTTTAATTAGGCAGTTATCTATATTGAAAATTTGTATCGAAATATTATTTATTTAAAATTTAATTAGACGAATGTTTTTCTATAAATGGGCAGAAAGATTTTTGAGATATGGCAGATGTTTATACCTTTGTACAAAAGGAAAATAAAATCGATGAGTATATGAGCGTAATAATTTCTCCGTCGTTGCTGTCGGCCGATTTCGGAAATTTGAACAGCGAAATAGATATGATCAACGCCAGTGCCGCCGACTGGTTGCATATCGATGTGATGGACGGTGTTTTCGTACCGAACATTTCGTTTGGCTTCCCCGTGCTGGAATTTGTGAATCGTCGTTGCGAAAAAACGCTCGATGT
Organism: Candidatus Barnesiella excrementigallinarum; assembly: GCA_019114445.1. Classification (GTDB taxonomy): domain Bacteria; phylum Bacteroidota; class Bacteroidia; order Bacteroidales; family Barnesiellaceae; genus Barnesiella; species Barnesiella excrementigallinarum. The sequence continues at coordinate 31,305 of DXFL01000001.1, read as the reverse complement.
GCATTTGATGATTGTCGAGCCGCAAAAGTTTATTGCCGAGGTGAAGCGGGTAGGGGGTGCCATTATGACCGTACATTACGAGGCTTGTACCCATTTGCATCGGGTTGTTCAACAGATACACGCCGCCGGAATGAAAGCGGGAGTTTCTCTGAATCCGCATACTCCGGTATCGTTGTTGGAAGATATTATCGAAGATGTCGATTTGGTTCTGCTCATGTCGGTGAATCCCGGATTCGGCGGTCAGAAGTTTATCCCTCGTATATTGGATAAGGTAGCGGCGTTGAAAGAGATGATTGCCCGGCGGAACTCGCACGCGGTTATTGAAATAGACGGCGGTGTGAATTTAGAGACCGGTCGTCGGTTGGTCGATGCCGGAGCCGACGCTTTGGTTGCCGGTAGTTTTGTTTTCCATGCCGAAGATCCTACGGAAACCATTGCTCGACTCAAACAGTTGTAACGGCGTAGGCCGTGTAGATAATCCGCAGAGGGGTACTACTGGGATTGTATTTTGTATTGTGCTTTGGAGAAATTAAGGGTTGGGTATAACCGAGCCGAAGCATTGTCGATAAAATAGAGCAGGGGGCGCACAATTTTTGTGCGCCCCCTGCTGTTATCGGGAAAATCTATGTGTTATTTCGATTTTCTGGTGCCTTTGTAGATGAGGAATCCCACGATAAATACACAAATGGCGATGAGGATATAGAGAATCTCGTGGCTATACATTTGAACCTTTTCGATCAGGACATCTTCGGGGATAGCGGCATGGAATCCGTATCCGATGGCTGCCAATATAATATTCCACAACATGGCTCCCAGGGTGGTGAAAAGGATAAATTTGGAGAATTTCATACGAGCCAATCCTGCCGGTATGGAGATGAGTTGCCGTACGGCCGGAATCAATCGGCCTATCAGGGTAGAAATACTTCCGTGTTTGTCGAAATAACGTTCGGCGGTTTCGACCTTCTTTTGGTCGAGCAAGCACATATGTCCTACGCGGCTATTGGCAAATTTGTAAACCAGCGGGCGCCCTATCCAGAGTGCCAAATAATAGTTGATGATAGCGCCGATGTCGGCTCCGAGAGTTCCGAAGAGAACTACCAAATACATATTTAATTCGCCATAGGCTGCTTTATATGCCGCCGGGATAATGACTATTTCGGAAGGGAAAGGGATAAATGAACTTTCAATCATCATGAGGAATGTGATGGTCCAATAGTTCAAATTATCGAGACACCATTGTATAAAAGATAATGATTCCATAAAAAGTATAAAAATAATTGCGCTTGCAAAAGTAATATATTCGGGTTACAATATTAAATTTTCGTGAAAATGTAACAGAAATTTAATATTCGCAATAGCGTGGATCTTGGAAAACCGTACGATAAATTTCGGCTTTTTGAGGCAGGGGCTTGGGGTAGGCTCGCGACGATGAGGGCATACGGTAAAGCCTGAGATTGCGCCCTTGATAAACAAAATCGACGTATTGGCCGATAACTGGGGCGGCGGCTCCGACGACCGTAAGCAACGTATCGGTCGCTTTTTGTCCGGTTGTGACCAATATGCGGCAAAGAGGCAGTTGACCCAGAATTTTGCCGAGGTCGAGCGGCTCGACCACTTCGAGAGTCAAGTCCGAGGCGTTCCCGTTCAATCGGTTGGCCACGGCTACCGTGTCGCTTACGGCAATAGCTTTTTCTTGCAAAAATTGTTCGATGTCATCTTTCCGAAATTTTTTGTGCGCCACATCTACGAAACGATCCTTGTTGTCGAAAAAGATGAGGCCGAATATTCGCCACATATCGTTCGTGAAATTGGGATAGAAAAAATCCATCGACCAGCGTTTGCGAGGTGGAGGGAAACTGCCTAATAACAATATGCGGGCTTCGGGTGGCAGGAATGGAGGCAATGGGTGAACCTCGGGTTGCAAAGGTGTTTTTGTTGTCATATCGGTCGCAAAGGTACTTATTTTTATGGTTGCTTCAACATTTTGAAAGGCTCGTTGTTTTAACGGTAAAACTTTTAAATCCAAAGTGTGTATGAAAAAATTATTTATTTCTTGCGCCTGTATACTTTTAATCCCTTCACTGTCGGTTTTCGCCACAGAGAAGAGCGGGGAACAGGCCGCAGTTGCGAATGAACCCGCCAATCAAGGTGAGCCGCAAACATTGGACCGGTTTATGTTTTTTTGGGGTGAGACTTCGGGGAACGAAGAATTGGCGGCAATGTTTTACGATACCCGTTATCTCCATTTTCAGGATCCTCGGGCACCTCGGTTTCTGTTCGTGGACCGTAAAGGAAGAGCCGCTTTGGGTATAGGCGGTTATGTAAAGGCAACAGCTTCGTACGATTTCGATGGCGCTTTGCCCAATAGAGATTTTGTTACATACGATATTCCGGTTCCGCGCAATCCTATCGAACGCAACCAGTATCAGATGGATGCGTCGACTACCCGATTGTTTTTGAAACTGGTTGGCAATAATACCGTACTGGGGAAATATACAGTCTATGTAGAGGGTAATTTCCGAGCCGGACAGAATTATGGATTTGGCCTTGAACAAGCTTATGTGAATGCCCGAGGCTTTTTGATAGGGCAAACATGGAGTACCTTTGTCGACCCGGCCGCTGCGCCTCCTACAATCGATTACGAAGGTCCCAACGGTATGACTTGCGTACGGAATGTGATGTTGCGTTACACTTTCGATTTGAGCAACCATTGGCAAGTGGCATTGGCAGCCGAGTCTCCGTCGGTTACTTATACGCTTGACGAAAGCAACAGTATGTACATACGGCAACGTATGCCCGATATTCCTTTTTATGTGCAATATGCTTGGAACGAAGGGAACAGTCATATACGGGCATCGGGTTTGCTTCGCGGCCTCTCTTACAGAGATCTTGTTACTTCGCGTAACAAATCGGTGTTGGGGTGGGCTATTCAGCTCTCTGGATTAGCTAATATTACACCTAAAATGACGCTTTTCTATCAAGGCGTTTACGGTTATGGCTATGGCGAGTATTTGAATGGCTTGAATGGTGAAGGATTCGATTTGATTCCCGATCCCGATAGCCGTGGAAGACTTTACGCCCCTGAGACGTTGGGCTATGTGGCCGGATTGCGTTATTCGTTCTCGCCCAAGTTTTTTATATCGGCATCGTATAGCCAAAGTCGGTTGTACAGCAAAACGGGAGCCCTCTCGGAAAATGCTTATCGGTATGCCCAATACATTGTGGGGAACGCTTTTTATAATTTAACTCCCGATTGCAGCATTGGACTGGAATATCTGTATGGCCGTCGTTCAAACATCAACCGGGAAGATGGACAGGCTAATCGCTTCAATGCTATGATTCAATATAATTTCTAAGACGTATATATTGTCGTTTGGCCGCCGTTCTCTCTTGATCATTGATACCAAGAGAGGACGGCTTTTTTTAGGTATAAATTTGTACCGGGTATATTATAAAGAGATATTTATTTTGTAAAAAATATTGTTCCCCTTGCAAAAAGTGTTATTTTTGCGAGGCAATTGTGGCAATACTGCGAATAAAAGAAAATAGAAATCATAATGAAATATTTGAATTTAGCCTTATTTATTATCATATTGGGGGGAATTACATCGTGCTCTTCTTCTAAAAATGTTCCATATATGTCTGGTGTAGAGGATATACCTGCCGAAGTACTTAGTGCGTCGGACAATCTTCCATCGCCAGTTTTGAAACCGGGGGATATAATAGATATCACCGTTATGGCCAAAAATCAAGAAGTGGTGCAGCCTTTTAACAAACGGTTGACTCAAGGTGAAGCTTATGTGCGCGGAAATATGTCGAAAGCGGTAGAATACTATTTGGTCGATCAAAAAGGAAATATAGAGTTTCCTATTATTGGCACGCTTCATGTAGCCGGGAAGAATAAGTCGGAAGTTGAACGTATGATTCAAGAGGCACTTTATCCAAAATATTTGACTGAGATACCGCAGGTATCGGTATGGATTCAGAATTTTTCGGTATCGGTATTGGGCGATGTAAATAAACCGGGAACATTTGTAATTGAGAACGAACGTGCCAGTGTGCTGGATGCAATAGCTTGTGCGGGCGATTTAGCAATTACCGGTCGAAGAGATAACGTCTTGTTGATAAGAATAAATGCCGATGGCTCCAAAGAGGTGCAACGCCTAAACCTGAATGATAAAAATCTTCTCCTTTCGCCCTATTTTTATTTGCAGCAGAACGATGTGTTGTATGTTCAGCCTAATAAATCTAAGGCCAATTCGGCGGTTGTAGTGCCACCTACCACATCATTGGTATTTAGTGCGACTTCTATTTTATTGACTATTGCTAACCTTATTATTACGGCTTGGAGCCTTTCGAAATAGAATTTATGGAAACTAAAGAAAAGAATGTAGCAGATAAAACGGAAGAGGTATTTGATTTTACCGGCCTCCTTTTGGAATGCCTTTCGTATTGGAAGTGGTTCGTTGCCAGTGTATTTATATTGGTGGCTTTGGTAGCGTTCTATTGCTTAAAGCAAGCTCCTGTATATGAGGTAACTTCGGCAGTCTATATAAAAGACAGCAGAAGCGACAGCGGCAATATATTATTGGAAAGTTTGGGTTTGTCGAGCTATAATAAAAATGTAGATAATGAGATAGAGGTATTGCGTTCGAAAAACCAAATTACCGATGTGATTGAAGCCCTTAATTTATATACTTCGTATTCGTGGAAAACTTGGTTGAGGGAAGAACCTTTGTATGGAAACTCTCCGATTGAGGCCATACTCGATTCGATCAATCCCCGGTCGTTGGACTCGAAATTGAATATTACGATAAAACCCCAAAAAGATAAAACGTTCCGTTTGACCGCCTTTACTCGTAAAGATGACAAAAAAGTGGAAATTTGCGATACGAAGGTAAAAGCGTTCCCATATTCTATTCCTTTCAATGGCGGCCTTGTGCGATTGAGATATACGGGCGATACGATCCCGGTCATAGAAAAATCGTTGAAGATCACTATTGAGAATCCCCGGAGTATGAGCAAGACTTTGTCGTCCGATTTGAACGTCTCTTTTGCTTCGAAAGATGCCACGATCTTGAATATAGCATTCCGTACTCCCGTAATTAAAATGGGAAAAGATTTTGTAAGTACGCTGGTCGATTTCTATAATATCGATGCCGCCAATCAAAAAAGTCAGGGGACGGAGAAAACACAAGAATTTATTGATAGCCGGTTGTCGTCCATTTCGGGCGATTTGTCGGCCGTCGAAGCACAAGTAGAGGAGTACCGCCGGCATAATAACCTGATAGATATTTCGTCGGAGGCAAAACTCTATTTGGAGCAGACCGGTGCCACCGATGAGAAATTGGCTCAATTGGAATTGCAAAAGAGCTTGCTCAATTATGTGGAAGAATTTTTGTCGGTTCCCCAAAACGAATATATGCCTATTCCCGTATTGGGTATCAACGATGAAGAGTTGGCCAAACTCATAAGTGAGTATAATAAAAGTTTGCAACAACGGGAACGCCTGTTACTCTCTTCGTCGGATTCGAACCCCATTGTCGTTGAATTGACCCGCGAAGTAAAGACACAACGCCTTTTGGTGCTGAAAGGGGTTGAGAGCATTCGCAAGGGTGTTGAAATTCAAAAACGGGACATTTTACGGCAAGATAGTCGTATCGAGAACAAAATTAAAAATGTACCGCTGTATGAGCGGGAACTCTCGGACATCGTTCGTCAACAAAGGATAAAGGAAAACCTGTATATCTTCTTGTTGGAAAAACGGGAAGAAAACTCTTTGGCCAAAAGTATGATTGTGCCGGTAGCTCGTATTATCGACGATCCCGACTCTACGGGAACTCCTGTTTCGCCGAAGAAAATGTTGCTTTTGTGTGCAGCCGTTTTATTGGGTGTAATGATACCTGTGATCTTTATCTATTTGAAGATGCGATTCTTCCCCATCTTGACGGATAAGAAAACATTGGAACGGTTGACTTCGGTACCCCTTTTGGCTGAAATCGCTAAAAAACCCGACGACAATTTCTTTGTAGTCGACAAAAAGAGTGTGAAGCCTATTGCCGAATTGTTCCGATTGTTGCGTAACAATTTGCAATTTGTTCTAACCGATTCCGAGAAAAAAGTTATAGCCGTTACCTCATCGGTTATGCATGAGGGGAAAACCTTTATAGCTTCGAATATGGCTTTGAGTTTTGCCTTGACGGGGAAACGGGTACTTTTGATTGGTGTGGATATACGTCGTCCACGATTGTCGCGATATTTCAAAATTTCGAACAAGCAAGGTGTGACTACATATTTGTCGGGAGCAAATGCCGATCTCTCAACGCTTATTCAGCCGTCGGGGATAGATGCGAATTTAGATGTTTTACCGGCCGGGCCTGTACCCCCGAATCCTAATGAACTGTTGATGAATCCCCGTATGAGCCAGCTTATTGAATATGGCCGTTCGCATTACGATTATGTAGTACTCGATACAGCGCCGTTGGGATTGGTATCCGACTCGTTCTTGCTGACCCGTGTAGCCGATGTGTTTATTTATGTGGTTCGAGCCAATTATACGAACAAGCAGTCTGTCGAGATGTTGAATAGTTGGATTGAGAGTAAGCGTATCGAAATTCCTACTTATCTTATTTTGAACGATGTGAATATGGATTCCCGTTCTTATTCGTACCGTCAGTATGGTGGAAAAAAATATGGTTATGGATACGGTTATGCCAATGTTGAGGAGGCTAAGCCGTGGTATAAACGGATATTTCGCAGTAAAAAATATTAGAATATAGTTACAGAAGGCTGAAAAAACGCCCGGTGAATTTCTTTTTCATCGGGCGTTTTTCTTGTGTAAATCTGTTGTTTTATTAGGTGTGTCAATTATTGTTTTTTTAATCGGGCAGCCATCTCCCGCGCCAATGCCCGGCATTGCTCTTTGATGTCGGGAGTAATACCCTGTTTCATCTCCACGCAGCACGGTACGGTGTCCCATTTCATGGATTCGGCAAACGAGGCGAGATGTTTTACCGCTGCTCCCGCCCAAGTATAAGAGCCAAAATAGGCGAATGTGCGGTGCTTGATGTCGCGGGTCGAAATCATGTGGGTGAGGCTTTCGACAGCGGGGAACAGTTTGTTGGAGTAGGTAGGGCTACCTATAATCAGTCCCCGGTAACGGAATATGCTTTGAAGAATATACGACGGGTCGTCGTGCGATACATTGTGTAGCACGATTTCTTGGATACCGTTGGCAGCCAACTCCCGGGCAATCTCTTCGGCCATCTGTTCGGTGTGACCGTACATACTGCCGTAGGCGATAACGACGCCCTCTTCGGCTTCGTAACGGCTCAGCCGGTCATAAATGTCTATTACCTTGCTTATTTTGTTCTTCCATATAGGACCGTGTGTCGAGCAGATGGTTCTCATTTCTAAGCAAGCCAATTTTTTCAAAGCGGTTTGTACGGCCGGTCCGTATTTCCCCACGATGTTGGAATAGTAGCGAACCATTTCGCCCCAGTATTTTTCGGTATTCAGTTGCTCGTCGGTGATACCGCCGTCGAGTGTGCCGAAACAGCCGAAAGCGTCGCCCGAAAACAATACTTTGTCGGCCTCGCAATAGGTCATCATGGTTTCGGGCCAATGAACCATAGGGGTAAGGTAGAATGTGAGGTTCCGTTTGCCAATGGCGAGCGATTCTCCGTTTTTCACGCACCGTGTATTACTGTCGATACCATAATATCCGTTCACCATTTCGAGAGTTTTGGCATTTCCTACGATGGTGATTTGGGGGTATTTTTGGCGGATAAACTGTATGGAGGCCGAATGGTCGGGCTCCATGTGGTTGATGACGAGGTAATCGAGAGTACCGTTGCCGATAATTTCGGTTATGTTGTCCAACAGTCTGTCGGTATAGGCCGCATCTACGGTATCGACCAGTACGTTTTTCTCGTCGGTTATCAAATAGGCGTTGTACGATACTCCGTATGGGAGCGGCCAAAGGCCCTCGAATTTGTATTTGCAACGGTCGTTTACTCCTACGTAGTGTATGCCTTTTTCGATTTCTGTTATCTTCATAATCAATTTATATTAACCAGAGATTGATAAGTAATATTCAAACACAAAGGTAATTACCCTGTTCAAAAGGAGTACAAAAATACGAAAAAACAGGATTGATTGTTGTGAATTAAAATTTATTTTTTTTCTTTGTAAAGGTAATGTTAAATTGTGAATGGAGTTTGTTAACCAATTATTAATTAGGCGCATATTGTACCATAAACCATTGCAGCTATGAAAAATATTTAGCAGAGATGTTGGGTAGTATGGTACTGTAAAAGAAAAAATCCGGTGTGTCTAAAACAACACATCGGATTTTTCTTTTTTATTTGACAATCGGGTTATTTGTTAACTCTGAATTTGTCGATACCCTCTTTCAAATATCCTACCGATTGGCGAGCCGCTGCGATACCGGCATTGATATTGGCTTCGGCGGTTTGGGCTCCCATTTTTTTCGGGGTAAAGAACACTCGGTCGCCGAATTTCTCTTTCAAGGACTCGGCGTTGGCCGGAGCCACGTCGGCAATGTAACGGAAGTCGGGACGTTCGTCGAGTATTCGTGCCAAGTCCTCTTCGTGTATCACCTCTTTACGGGCGGTGTTGATGAGGACGGCGCCTTTGGGCATGATCGACAGCAAGGCATGGTTGATCGACTGTTTTGTCTCGGCAGTAGCCGGGATATGCAGCGAAACGAATTGGCAGGTGCGGTAAAGATCCTCGACCGAAGCAACGGGTTTTACGCCGTCCTTTTCCATCATCTCGTTGGGACAGTAGGGGTCGAATGCACAAATTCCCATGCCGAATCCTTTGGCTATGCGGGCCACATTGCGTCCCACTTGTCCATAAGCATGGATTCCCAGTGTTTTGCCTTTCAACTCGGTGCCCGATGTTCCGTTGTAGTGGTTGCGTATCATCAGCACGGTCATACCGAATACCAGTTCGGCTACGGCGTTGGAGTTTTGTCCCGGAGTGTTCATGACGCATACGCCCTTTTCGGTAGCGGCATTCAAATCGATATTATCGTATCCGGCACCGGCGCGTACTACGATTTTGAGGTTTTTGGCAGCGGCGAGAACCTCGGCGTCGACGATGTCGCTACGTACGATAAGGCCCTCCACATCTTCCACCGCTTTGAGCAAGGCGGCTTTATCGGGATATTTTTCCAAGAGAACCATTTCGATACCTGCGGCATCGAGCACTTCTTTAATCCCGTTTACGGCAACGGCGGCAAACGGTTTTTCGGTAGCTACTAATACTTTCATGACTGTTTCGACATTAGTGTTTTTTCTCAAATTCTTTCATGGCAGCCACGAGGACTTCGACACTCTCTTTGGGCAGTGCGTTGTAGAGCGAAGCTCTGAACCCGCCTACCGAACGGTGCCCTTTGATACCTACGATACCTTGTGCGGTAGCAAATTCGATAAATGCGCTTTCAAGCTCTTTGTACTCCTCTTTCATGACGAAGCATACGTTCATGATCGAGCGATCTTCGTGGGCGACAGTCCCGACAAACATTTTGCTGGCGTCGATGGCGTCGTAGAGGATAGCCGCTTTTTCGAGGTCGCGTTTTTCCATCTCTTTGATACCGCCCACCTGTTTGTAATATTTCAAGGTTTGCAGTGCTGCGTAGATGGGTAAGCACGGAGGCGTGTTGAACATGGAGCCTTTTTTCACGTGTGTGCGATAGTCGAGCATGGTGGGAATAGCACGGTCTACATGGCCGAGGGCCTCTTCCTTGACAATAACGATAGTGACACCGGCAGGCGCCAAGTTCTTTTGTGCACCGGCATAGATGACATCGTATTTCGATACGTCGATTGGACGCGAGAAAATGTCGGACGACATATCGGCTACGAGAGGTACCTTTACATCGGGATCGAAACGCATTTCGGTACCGTAGATGGTATTGTTCGACGTAAAGTGGAAATAATCGGCATCGTCGGGTACTGTATAGCCTTTGGGTATGTATGTGAAGTTGGCTTCTTTCGAAGAGGCTACCACATCAACTTCGCCGAAGAGTTTGGCTTCTTTAATGGCATTTACGGCCCAAGTACCGGTTTCGAGATAAGCGGCTTTTGTTTTCAGCAAGTTATAGGGAACCATGCAGAATTGCATACTTGCACCTCCACCTAAGAATAGTACTTCATATCCGGCAGGAATTTCGAGCAACTCTTTTACTAAAGCCTTAGCTTCTTCGATAACTGCTGTAAACTCTTTACTGCGGTGCGAAATTTCCATCAGGGATAGACCTGTCCCGGCAAAGTCGAGAACGGCTTCGGCCGTGTTTTTGATAGTGTACTCGCTTAGAATAGAGGGTCCTGCATAGAAATTGTGCTTCTTCATAACGATATTTGTTTAGTGTTTGGTATAAATTTGGTTTTGATAGATTGCAAAAATAATTCTTTTTTTCAATATATGGTTTAATATTGTGGTCATTTGTTACAAAAATATGTAAAATGGTATCTATTTGATAGATTGAGATAGCATTTTGGACTAATTATTTATAACGATCTTTCCATAGGTTGTTCAAATGTTCTTTCAGTTTGTTTTCCGACGGGTTATTCTGCGGTTTCCACCAACCCGAATTTTTCAGGTGGTCGGGCAGATATTGTTGGTTGACAAAGTTCCCCGCGTAGTCGTGGGCATATTTGTAGTTTTTGCCGTAATCGAGCTCTTTCATCAGTTGGGTGGGGGCGTTGCGCAGGTGCAGCGGTACCGGCAAGTTCCCGGTTTCGCGCACGGTTTCCATCGCTTGGTTGATGGCCATATAGGCCGAGTTGCTTTTGGGCGAGCTGGCTAAATAGATTGTGGTTTCGGCCATGATGATACGACTTTCGGGCCACCCGATGTTTTGTACGGCATCGAAACAGGCGTTGGCTAAAAGCAGGGCATTGGGATTGGCCAACCCTACATCTTCCGACGCCGAGATGACCAGCCGGCGGGCGATGAATGCGGGATCCTCGCCCCCTTCGACCATACGGGCCAACCAGTATATCGCAGCATCGGGATCGCTCCCGCGTATCGATTTGATAAATGCCGATATGATGTCGTAGTGCATTTCGCCGTTTTTGTCGTAGGCGGCCGGGTTCTGTTGCAACCGTTCGGTTACAATGGCGTCGTCGATGACGATTTTTTCGTTTTCACCTACGGCTTGTGAAACCAAGTCGATAATGTTCAACAATTTGCGTGCATCGCCGCCCGAATAGCGGAAGAGGGCATCGGTCTCTTTCACTTCAAACTCGCGGGTTTTTAAATAGGTGTCGGTGTGAATGGCACGGTCGAGCAGTTGTTGCAGATGTTTTACTTCGAGCGATTTGAGCACATATACCTGACAGCGCGAGAGTAGCGGGCGTATGACCTCGAACGAGGGATTTTCGGTGGTGGCTCCGATGAGTGTGACTGTGCCATATTCGACAGCCCCCAGCAGCGAATCTTGTTGCGATTTGCTGAACCGGTGTATTTCGTCGATGAACAATATGGGGCGGACTTTGGAGAAAATGTTGGCCTTGCAGCGGTCTATCACTTCGCGTACCTCTTTTACTCCCGACTGTACGGCGCTGAGCGTAAAAAACGGTGCTTGCAGTTGTTGCGATATGATGTGGGCCAAAGTGGTTTTACCGACGCCCGGAGGTCCCCAAAGGATAAACGACGAGATTTTCCCCGAGTCGATCATGCGACGCAACACCGCACCCGGGCCCACAAGGTGTTCCTGCCCGATGTATTCATCTAAGTTTTTGGGCCTTAATCTCTCTGCCAGCGGTTGTAACATACGTGGTTCGTTTGTTGATACAAATATACTTGTTTCGGGGCGTTTTTGCAAGGAATGGGCGAGAAAGATACTCGGTGGGGGACTTTGAATTCTCTTGTGTTTTCGGTGGGGAAACTGTACGGCACTTGCATATATGAGGGGAAAAGCATTATCTTTATTCCGTAAATTGATGAGACATACTATGAAACGATTTTTACTCTTTTGTTTGGCCTTAGGCAGTTGGTGCCTGTCAGGTGCTTCGGACACGGTTTTTGTCAAAGAGGCGCAGATTCCTGTTTTGTTGGAACGTCAAGACAATGTGTTGTTTTATTTGCGGGTATCGGCGCGTGAGAGCCGGGTTCTCGACGAGGTGGTGTTGGATTTCTCACAATGTGCCGACCGGGACAATATAGCTTCGGTAAAGCTCTATTATGGCGGTACCGAAGCTCGTCCAGACGAGAAGAAAAATCGTTTTGCGCCTGTCGGTTATATTTCGAATACGCTTCCCGGACGTACCTTGTCGGCATCTCCATCTTATTCGATTTTGTGCGACGAGGAGGCCGATTCGTTTGAGCGGGTTGTTTTGAAAGCCGATTATGCGTTGTATCCGGGAATTAATTTCTTTTGGGTGAGTTTGCAGATGAAACCGGGAACTCCGCTCACTGCAAAGGTGACGTCGCAAATTCGTTCGGTAAAGATCGATGGCGTGGAGGCTCCTTGCAAAAGAGTTTCGCCCGACGGGGTAGAACACCGTATGGGTATCGGGGTGCGTCATGCCGGTAACGATGGAGCGGCGGCGTTCCGTATTCCCGGGTTGGTGACAACCAATCGGGGGACGTTGCTGGGCGTATATGATGTGCGTTACAACAGCAGTGTCGATTTGCAAGAGCATATCGATGTGGGGCTGAGCCGAAGCACCGATGGCGGGAAAACGTGGGAGCCCATGCGGTTGCCCCTCGCTTTTGGCGAGTATGGCGGTTTGCCTGCGGCACAAAACGGGGTAGGCGACCCCTCGATATTGGTCGATACGAAAACCAATACGATATGGATTGCTGCGGCATGGACGCATGGAATGGGAAACCAACGGGCTTGGCGATGCTCCCGTCCGGGTATGGATATGAATTATACGGGTCAACTTGTACTTACCAAAAGTACCGATGACGGGAAAACGTGGTCGAAACCGATAAATATTACCGAGCAGGTAAAAGACTCGTCGTGGCGTTTCTTGCTGCAAGGCCCGGGACGGGGCATTACCATGCACGACGGGACTTTGGTATTTCCTATCCAGTTTATCGATTCGACAAATGTGCCCAATGCCGGAGTTATGTATAGCAAGGATTCGGGCAAAAGTTGGCACATTCACAATTGGGCACGCACCAATACCACCGAAGCGCAAGTCGTGGAGATCGAGAAGGGGGTATTGATGTTGAATATGCGGGATAACCGGGGCGGAAGCAGGGCTGTGGCTCTTACGAGCGATTTGGGAAAGACGTGGACCGAACATATATCGTCCCGGAAAGCCTTGCGGGAACCGGTGTGTATGGCCAGCCTCATTTTTGTAAAGGCCGAGGACAATGCTCTTAACCGCGATATATTACTCTTTTCGAATCCCGATACGACGAAGGGGCGGCACCACATTACGATAAAAGCCAGTCTCGATAAGGGGGTGACTTGGCTGCCCGAGAACCGGGTCATGCTGGACGAGGACGAGGGGTGGGGATATACCTGCTTGACGATGGTCGACCGCGAAACCGTGGGTATTTTGTATGAGAGCAGTGTGGCTCACATGACTTTCCAAACGTTGAAACTTACCGATTTGATACGCAAGAAATAATTGTAATCTACTGATAACGAGTGTGTTCAGAGTGCTTTGCAGATTATGCAGGCACTCTTTTTTTGTTAAAAGTGCTAAATTTAAGAATTAAAATCGGGGGTGCAATTAAACTTTCGGGGGGAAATGCAGTCATATAGACAGAAACGCAATTCGAATTGGTAACAGATAGATTAATGATAGAATTATTTTAAGAAAGGAAATTGATTATGAAAAAAACAATTGTATCGGTAGCATTGGTTTTAGCATTGTCGATGAGTGCATTTGCAGGCAATCAACATAGAAAACAGCCACGGGAAAAGTGTGAGTTCCCTTGTGAGCAGATGGTAAAGAGTTTGAACCTGAGTGACAAGCAGGTGAAACAACTGAAAGAGGCCGATGAGGCTTTCGATGCCGAGATGAAAGCTATTCGCGAGAAGAAACAGGAGGCTCAGAAAACTTGCCGCGAGTCGATGAAGGCTGCTAAGGAGCGTCGCGATTCCACCATGAAATCGGTACTGACGAAAGACCAGTACATACAGTATCTCGAACAAAAGTTGGAGCGGCTCGAACGTCGTCCCGAAGGGCGCTTCGACCGGAATGCCCGCCCGATGATGAACAAGCGGTTTGACGGACGCCGTCACCTGAGACCCGATTGTCCGCTCAATCAAGCTCCCGATGCTCCTGCCGATAAGTAAAGAAGTGTTCCATATATTTATAGGTGTTTGATAGGTAATAAAAAAGCCTCCTTGCGAATTTGGCAAGGAGGCTTTTTTATTTGAGCCGTTGTTAGTTGCGGAATACGATTTGGTCGCCTTCGGCGTCGACTACAATGGGACGCGACCGGTCGACTTTCTGGGCTAGTAAGTCTTTCGACAACTGGTTCAAGATGAGTCGGTGTATTACCCGTTTTACGGGACGGGCACCAAATTCAGGGTCGTACCCTTCGGCAGCAATGAGGCTCAATGCCTTAGGCGTTATTTCCAAAGTGACACCGTTTTTCTCCAGCATTTTCTTCACGCTGTTGATTTGCAGTAAAACAATCTCCTCGATCTCTTTCTTATTCAACGGGGTGAACATGATCGTCTCGTCGATACGGTTGAGGAATTCGGGCCGTATGGTCTGTTTCAGCATATTCAGTACCTCTTCTTTGGTCTTTTCGATCACTTCGGTACGGTTGGCATCGGTCATTTTTTCGAAATTCTCCCGTATCAGCGACGACCCCATGTTGGAGGTCATGATGATGATGGTGTTCTTGAAGTTGACCAACCGGCCTTTGTTGTCGGTAAGTCGGCCATCGTCGAGGACCTGTAACAGAATGTTGAAGATGTCGGGGTGAGCCTTTTCGATTTCATCGAACAGAACAACCGAATAGGGTTTACGCCTGATGGCCTCGGTCAACTGTCCACCCTCTTCGTAACCTACGTATCCCGGAGGCGAACCGATCAGTCGCGTAGCGCTGAATTTCTCTTGATATTCACTCATGTCGATACGCGTCATCATATTCTCATCGTCGAACAGATATTCGGCCAAAGCCTTTGCCAGTTCGGTTTTACCTACACCGGTAGTTCCGAGGAAGATAAACGAACCGATAGGTTTGCGAGGATCGTTCAGCCCGGCACGGCTCCGGCGCACGGCGTCGGCAATGGCGGTGATGGCCTCGTCCTGACCTACTACCCGTTTGTGTAACTCCTCTTCGAGGTGGAGCAACTTGTCTTTTTCGCTCTGCATCATTTTGTTCACGGGAATCCCCGTCCAACGCGATACCACATCGGCAATATCTTCGGCGTCGACCTCTTCTTTGATCATGGCCTTGTCGCCTTGCATTTCGTGCAACTTTTGTTGGGTGGCGCGTATGTCGTCCTCTTTGGCTTTGATTTTGGCATACCGTATCTCGGCCACTTTGCCGTAGTCGCCCTCACGTTCGGCCTTGTCGGCTTCGAATCGCAAGTTCTCGATGTCGATCTTGTTTTGCTGTATGCGGTTG
This sequence comes from Candidatus Barnesiella excrementigallinarum, assembly GCA_019114445.1. Taxonomy (GTDB): domain Bacteria; phylum Bacteroidota; class Bacteroidia; order Bacteroidales; family Barnesiellaceae; genus Barnesiella; species Barnesiella excrementigallinarum. Next base: position 15,723 of record DXFL01000001.1, on the reverse strand, counting down.
ACCAACTCTTTCTCCGATTGCCATTTGGCGCGGAATTTGGTCTCCTCCTCTTTCAGGTCGGCGATCTCTTTGCCCAGTTGTTGCAGTTTCTCGGTATCGTTTTCGCGTTTGATGGCTTCGCGTTCGATTTCGAGCTGTTTGATACGGCGTGTGATTTCGTCGAGAGCTTCGGGTACCGAATCGACCTCGATCCGCAGTTTGGCGGCGGCCTCGTCCATCAAGTCGATGGCCTTATCGGGGAGGAACCGGTCGGTGATGTACCGTTCCGACAACTGTACGGCGGCGATGATGGCATCGTCTTTAATCCGCACTTTGTGGTGATTTTCGTACCGTTCTTTCAACCCCCGCAGAATCGAGATGGTACTCATTTCGTCGGGTTCATCGACCATGACGATTTGGAATCGACGTTCGAGAGCCTTGTCCTTTTCGAAATATTTTTGGTATTCGTCGAGCGTGGTGGCACCAATCGAGCGTAATTCGCCTCGGGCCAAAGCCGGTTTCAAGATATTGGCGGCATCCATGGCGCCTTCGCCTTTGCCGGCACCTACCAATGTGTGAATTTCGTCGATGAAGAGGATTATCTCGCCTTCGCTTTGAATCACTTCGTTGACTACCGATTTCAACCGTTCCTCAAACTCCCCTTTGTATTTGGCGCCGGCCACCAACGCACCCATATCGAGCGAATAGATTTGCTTGCTTTTCAGGTTTTCGGGCACGTCGCCGCGCACGATACGGTGAGCCAATCCCTCGGCGATGGCGGTTTTACCGGTACCCGGTTCGCCTATCAAGATAGGGTTGTTTTTGGTCCGTCGGCTCAGAATTTGCAGAACCCGTCGGATTTCGTCGTCCCGCCCGATTACCGGGTCGAGTTTGCCTTCCCGGGCACGTTCGTTCAGGTTGATGGCATATTTGCTCAATGCATTGTAAGTATCCTCGGCCGAAGCGGCAGTTACTTTCTTGCCTTTCCGCAATTCGTCGATGGCGGTACCCAGTTCCTTTTCGGTGATACCGGCATCCTTCATAAAATCCGATGCCGAGCTTTTCGTGAGGAAAAGTCCCATGAGCATGGCTTCCAAAGCGACAAACTGGTCGCCCAGTTTTTTAGAGTAGTCGATGGCTTTTTGCAACGCATCGTTTGCTTCCCGGCTTAGGTAAGGTTCGCCCCCGCTTACTTTGGGCAACGATTCTATTTCCCGGTCAACTACATTGTTGAGCAAGGTCGCATTAATACCCAGTTTTTGGAAAAGATACGAAGTAAGGCTTTCGCCTACTTGTAAGATTCCTTTCAGCAGGTGTACCGGCTCGATGGATTGTTCGTTGTGGTTGCGAACAATCTCCACGGCCTTTTGGATAGCCTCCTGCGATTTGATGGTAAAATTGTCGAAGTTCATATTTTATTCTCCTTTCTTTTTCTTTTTTAGGGTTACACTCCTGTATAGTCAAAAGAAATGCCAGTTGCAAGAGTGTGAAATATTGTCTGAAAATCAGTTTGTTAATATGACAAAATGTCTTTTGCGCCGACGATTGATGGGTAGAGGGGCGCATAAAGAGGTCATTTGTAGCCTTTTTATTTTTCTGACAAAATGTCTTGATTTATTCTGTACAACAAGCGTGGGCCGGGAAAGTTCGTTCGCGGCAAGGTCGGAAGGAGTGTGTGGAATATTTATTCCCGGGCGCGGGACGAAACGGAGTCGGGCAGGAGAATCGTCGAATCGGGGAGGAGCGGTGCGGTTCCGGGTCGGGCGGGAATCGAATCGGCCGGAGAGAAGGTGGGTTCGAGGTTGAATTTCGGACGTTCCTTGCCCCAAAGCGGAGCCGTAAATTTAGGTTTCGACGGAGCAACGATAGTATCGTTGGCCAAGAGTGTCGAGATGAGCACAGGATTGGCGATACGGCTTACCGGTGCGTTCCGTTTTTTGTCGAGACTTTGTTTTATCGAATCGGTTTCGTGTTTGGTGAGCAGTCGGGTGGTGTCGCCGAAGAGTGTCATCAACACCATCTTGGTGCGCAAGGCTCGTTTCTTGCGTTGCCATTCGCGATAAAGCTCCACGGGATCGATTACACCCACATAGGCTATGCCGACACTTGTCGACATGGTGTTGGGCATTCCCATCGTGAATCCGTTGACCGGTGCGGGACGGTCGTCCGATATGGGTTGCAGCAGGTTGCGTACCAAAAACATATCGACCATGCGGGCAATCTTTTCGTCGTACTGGCTGGCAATGCTATCCTTTACGGCGTGCAGTAAAATCACGTTGAGTATGAACTCCGACGGGTTTTCGGGAAAGAGGGTCGAGGGTTTCATGATTTGGAGCGAAGCGCTTTCCAAATGGTCGTCCAGCCGTTTTTGTATGAAGCGGTCGTTGGGGGTAGAAGTGGGCAATTGTTCGGTGCGGGGCCACGACAACTCTCCGCCCTTAATCTCCAATTCCGATCCGTTGCCCGGACGCATGGGAGGTGGGGTGGGTGAGTCGGCCGACAATATATAAGTCGCGGAAATAAACATTCCGCACATCCATAATCGTAGGCGTCTTGTTGTTCGTGGTTTCGGCATAACGGTTGCAAATATATCCTCAATTTAGGAGATATGCTATCGATTTTTTTAGAAATTAACCGTTATAATATTATAAAAACATTTATAAATCGGCCCCGATACAGCCGGTGAGTTGCGATTATCTTCCCCGTTTCTCGTTTACTTTTTTACAAAATGCGAATTTATTTGATTTTGCCCTTTGCTTGCACTATCTTTGCCCCGGAAATTGCGCTTGCCGACAACGGCCGGCGACAAGATATTTGCCTCCTTGCCCGGTGTTTGTGGAGTGGCGATTTTCGAATTTGAACGACAAACGATGGATTTTGAACTGGTACATACCGATGAACGCAGTTGTGCGCGTGCGGGAGTGATAACGACCGACCACGGGACGATACAGACCCCCATTTTTATGCCTGTGGGGACGGTGGCGTCGGTCAAGGCTGTGCATCAGCGCGAGCTGCGGGACGACATCAAGGCTCAAATTATTTTGGGGAATACTTACCATTTGTATCTGCGCCCGGGTTTGGATATTTTGTACAAGGCCGGCGGTTTGCACAAGTTTAACGGCTGGGAGCGTCCTATTCTTACCGACAGTGGCGGATTCCAAGTCTTTTCACTTTCCGATCGGCGTAAGCTCACCGAGGAGGGCGCCCATTTCCGTTCGCACATCGATGGTTCCAAACACCTGTTTACGCCGGAGAATGTTGTGGATACTCAGCGTATTATCGGGTCGGATATTATGATGGCTCTCGACGAATGTACTCCGGGCGATGCCGATTATGACTACGCCAAAAAGTCGCTGGCGCTTACTCGTCGCTGGCTCGACCGGGGCTGGAAACACTTTTGCGAGACCGAGGGTTTATATGGTTATCGCCAAACTTTCTTCCCCATTGTACAAGGGTGTGTCTATCCCGACCTGCGTACCGAGGCTGCCAAGCACGTGGCCGATTTGGGTGCCGACGGGAATGCAATAGGCGGTTTGGCGGTGGGCGAGCCTACCGAAAAAATGTACGAGATGATCGAGATCGTCAACGATATTTTACCCCAAGACAAGCCTCGCTATCTTATGGGAGTGGGTACTCCTGCCAATATCTTGGAGGGTATCGAGCGGGGGGTCGATATGTTCGATTGTGTCATGCCTACTCGCAACGGTCGCAACGGAATGTTGTTTACCCGCAACGGCATTATGAATATGCGCAACAAGAAATGGGCCGACGATTTCTCGCCCATCGATCCCGAAGGCACATCGTATGTCGATACCTGTTACAGCAAAGCCTATTTGCGCCATCTGTTCATCAGCGAGGAAATTTTGGCCATGCAAATAGCCTCTATTCATAATTTGGCCTTTTATGTGTGGCTCACCCAAGAGGCCCGTCGCCAAATATTGGCCGGTACGTTCAAACCGTGGAAGGACGAGATGGTGCGTCGGGTGACTACCCGTTTGTAAAGAGTAGCTCCATGAAGGTATTGAAAAAAATAGACATCTATATCATCAAGAAGTTTTTGGGAACATACTTCTTCGCGATAGCTTTGATTTTGGCTATTACGATTATGTTCGACATCAACGAGAAGCTCGATTCCTTCTTGAAAGCCCCCTTGTCGGCTACGGTGTTCGACTATTTTTTCAACTTCCTGCCCTATTTTGCCAATCTGTTCAGCCCGCTGTTCACCTTTATCGCGGTTATCTTCTTTACGTCGAAACTGGCCGACAATTCCGAGATCATAGCCATGTTGTCGAGCGGTATCAGCTTCAAACGGTTGTTTGTCCCCTATATGATTTCGGCGGCGATTATTGCCGCGTTGAACCTTTATTTGAGCTGTTATGTCATTCCGCCGGCCAATGTCACCCGTATTGAGTATATGAATACTTACGTAAAGAACAAACGGGTGGATTATGCCAGCAATATCCAGTTGCAAGTCGAACCGGGTGTAATCGCCTATATCGCCCGCTACGACAACAGCAATAAGACCGGATACCGGTTTTCGCTCGAAAAGTTCGATAACAAAGTCCTTAAATCGCGTCTCACGGCTCAGACGATCAACTACGATTCGGCTTATCATTGGCGGGTGAACAACTATATGATCCGTAATTTCAACGGTATGCGCGAGGAGTTGGTGAAAGGTTCGTCGCTCGATACGATTGTACCCATAGAGCCGTCGGACTTTTTGATTTCCCAAAACGACAGTGAAATGATGACTACCCCCGATTTGCGGCGGTATATTATCCGGCAGAAAGAGCGGGGCGTTGCCAATATCAAAAATTTCGAAATCGAATATGAACGGCGCTTTGCCATGGCTGCGGCTGCTTTTATTCTGACGGCCATAGGTATGTCGCTCTCCTCCCGGAAGGTAAAAGGAGGCATGGGTATCAACATTGGTATAGGTTTGTTGTTGAGCTTTTCCTATATACTATTTTCGACCGTAACTTCTACTTTTGCAGTATCGGGCGCCACCTCGCCCATGTTGGCCATGTGGATTCCCAATATTATCTATACGGTTATAGCTGTGGTTTTGTACAAGAAAGCCCCCAAATAAATTTTAAATATTCTCCATTCGCAAATAAAAATCGATTTAAATTTTTTCGTGTGGAAATAAACCCTTATCTTTACCACTTATATTTTAATTTCTTAAAGAAAGAATGATTCAAGAAGAGTTTGAGCAGAATGTAGTAAATTTACAGAATGCTCTGTTGGGGTTCGCCAGACGTCTTACCCATAATGAAGACAAGGCAAAGGACCTGTTGCAAGATACAACTCTTAAAGCGTTGAACAGTAGGGGGCTGTATAGCGATTCGGGAAGTATAAAAAGTTGGTTATACACGATTATGTTCAATCTTTTCTTGAATTGTCGTCGGCATTCGTCCCGCGAAGAGGAGTTGTTTTTCGATTTTCAAATTCCGAGTACAAGCGGATTCATGGGCGAAATAGATTCCGAAGAGGTTTTGTCGGCAACCGATTTCAAGCGTATCATGAATTTATTGTCGGCCGATAACCGCCTTCTTTTCAGTTTGTATTTGCGGGGATACCGTTACGATGAGATTGCTACCCGGCTGAAAATGCCTTTGGGTACGGTAAAGGTGAAAATCTTTCGTATTAAACAAGAGTTGAGAAGCTATAAGAAACAGTTGGTTTAAGACGGGTTGTCTAAGAATAATTCGAAACCGAAATAAAAACCCGGATTCTGCATTGTGTGAATCCGGGTCTTTTCGTTTATTTAAATTTGGAAGTCATAAAAAGTCCTTCTGTTACATACCTCCGCCACCGCCCATTCCGCTGGGGGTAGATCCACCGCCGGTGCCGCTACTGCTGCTTTTAAGATCGTCGTTGTTGATACTGCGGCGAGCTTTCTTTACCGAGTCTTTCATTTGACCGAAGCTGTATGTTATGCCCAGCCGTATATATTGGCAAGGGTTGTAGTTGTAGCTGTCTATGCGGTAGGCATCGTTTTTGATGTGCATGGTAAATTTGCGCTCTTTCGAGAAGGGATCGCTTACCGATAGGTTTACTTGCAGCCGTTTTTCGAAGAACGACTGGCTCACGCTGAACCCGCAGAAGGCGAGGGGAGCCGAGGTTCCTACCAGCATACGGAATCCCGAATAATAGCCTACGTTGGCGCTGATGGCTCCATCTTTCCACGCATTCCAGCGGGCGCCGAGGAACCCGTTGTAGTCCCACCCCTTGTTGGAATATCCGGCTTGGGTCGAGCTGTAATCGCCGTATCCCCCCGACAGGTTGGTGTAGAGGTTGAGGGTAGGCAGCACGTTGCCCGAAAAGAATACGTTGAGTTTGCACTCCCGGGCGCGGCCTATGTTGTCGTAGGTGACGTTGGCAATACCGTTTTCGTCCATGAAAATGGTCTGCTCGATGCCGTTGTTTTGGAGGCGACCGTTCAGTTCGGCGGCCAAGCTCATACCTGTGGCGGTAAAGAGAGTATATCCCAGCGAGAAGGTATGCGACACTTCCGAGTCGAGGTTGGGGTTACCGTAGGTCAGTTGCATGGGGCTGGAACTGTCTTTGAAGGGATTGAGCTGCCAAATACCCGGCCGGCTGAGGCGCTGCGTGTAAGAGAGTTTGAATGTCTGCATTTCGCGAGGTTGCCACGAGAGGGTCACGTAGGGTACGATGTTGAAAAAGTCGTTGTCGAAACGAATCTTTTGGGCCGTAGCCGTTTCGTCGTAGTTGGTGGTACGGCCGTCGTTCCAAGTCGATTCGAGGCGGGCACCTACCTTGCCGCTCCATTTTTTGATTTTGAGTACATAGCCGGCATATAATCCCAGTATGTGCTGCGTATAATCGAGGTCGTTGACCGGCAGCAAAATGTCGTTCCACGTGTCGGTAGGCTCGTCCCACAGGCTTTGGGTACGGTCGCCGTCGCTCACGTTGCAACGCATGATATATTTGGCACCGCCTTCGATTTGGTGCATTTCGGTAAGGGGGTCGAAGTAGTCGATTTGTACCGTTTGTTCGGTGCCGTGAGCCTTGTTTTTGCTCCGTTCGATGTAGCTGTCCCAGTTGACGATACCGTTGCTCTCGGTTGTATAGTCCGAGTTGTTGGGGGTGTATTCAAACTGGTACGAAGCGGTGAGCGTGCGGTCTTTTTTGGCAAACGAACGTTGGTAGTCGAGCGTACCCGATACCGAACCGTAGTTGTTGTGCGAGTGGCTCGATGTGCCGTATTGGCTGCTTATCGCGTTGGCTCGGTTATAGTAGGTATAGTCGAGGTTGGAGTTCGATTGGTTGCTGCCCAGCCAGCCCCATGCCGAAAAACTGATGAGGTTGAGGGTATCGATTTCGTAGCTGGCTTCGAGTGAGATGTTGTGGCCGAGGCCTTCGAAACGCGATTTGCCGTAACCTTCGGAGTGGTTGAACTCGTCGCTGTCGTATGTCTCGGAGAATGTTTTTGAGTGGCCTCCGTGTCCGTTGGTGTAGCGGTTGCCCGAGTAGCGGCCCGAAAAGGCAAACTTGCCTATTTGAGAGGAGAGGTAGACGTTGCCTCCGAATCCCCCTCGGTTGTCGGCGTTGGCTCCCACGCTACCCACTATGCCATTGGCATCGCGGCGGGTCACGGTCACGATGTTGATGATACCGCCCACACCTTCGGCCTCGTATTTCGACGAAGGATTGGTAATGACCTCGATATTCTTGATCGAACTGGCGGGCATACTTTTGAGTACATCTTTGACGTTGTCGCCCGACATGATGGCCGAGCTTTTGCCGTTGAGCAGCACTTTGTAGTTACTCTGTCCGTTAAGACGTATGTTCTCTTCGGCATCGACGGTAATCATGGGCACTTTGCGCAGCATATCCAACGCGTTGTTGCTGGTTGCTTCGGGGTCGGCCTCCATGTCGTAGGTTATCTTGTCGATGTCGCTTTTGATGAGGGGGCGTTGGGCTACGACGGTCACCTCGCTCAATTCCGTTCCTTCGGTGAGCACGATATTACCCATATCTTTATTTCGTTCACCGGCCGGAATCGATAGGTCGATGCGTTGTGTCGAGTAGCCTACCGACGAGATGACCAGCGTATAGCGGTTGCCGGCGGCAGCCGTGGTGGTAAAGCGCCCGTTCACGTCCGAGGCCACGCGGGAAAGCACTTTCCCGTCGGTGTTTTCCACGCCTACTGTAACGAAAGGGATACCCTCCCCGCTGATCGAATCGGTTACTGTACCGCTTATTTTGCAATCGGCCGCAGCGGCTTCGGCCATTGAGAATACCGAGAATAACATTCCCAGTACAATACCCAGTTTGAAAACTCTTTTCATCGGTTTGGTTGTCGATTAAAATGTGTGATGAAATTTTGTACTATCTGTTTTACTCTTTATCTTCTTTATCGTCGTTCGTATAGCTGATATTGACCCCTAAGCTCACCGCGTCGGTGCTGTCGTTGCCGAGGGTTTTCGACACCTTGAACTCCATGAGTTCGGTGGTGCCGGTCACCCCGATGTTGTTTCTCACGAGCGACAGGCCGTCGAGGACTCTGGGGAAGAAGGCCGAGCCTATGTTGTTGTTTGCGAGAGCCAACGAACATTTGTTGTTGAGATATGCAAATAGTGTGCCGATATTGCATTCTCGAATGTCGGTATTACAGTAGCCGATGCTGTCTTGTACGACCAGTATACCCATGTTCGATCTTTCCACTACGAGCTTGCCTGGCGATTGGACGGTAAGTCTCTCGAAGTTGGCAAACGGGACGTGTAGCGAGACGTTGGGGTTGTGGTTCTCGACGATGAGGCGCGTGTTGTAGTCGTAGTCGAGCGTCTGGTGGTCGAGCCACGATTGGGGGACCGAGGTTTCGGTGTCGTCGGCCGACGATTGTCCCAGCCATTGGCCGGTGATATGCAGGGTGTCGCCCGAGTAATTTTCCTGCCCGCCGATGAGGGTAATGCCCTGTCGGGAATCCTTTTTATCCCGGGTCGAGATGGTAATGAGCATATTCTCCGAGTGGGTTGTCGTATCGTTGTCGATGATGAGGTAGCGTACGGGAGCATCTTCGTCCGATTCATTCAGCAGATTTTTCAAGCTCTCTATTTTCATTTCGGGCGAAAGGTGGCTGATGATTTTGATGCCGATGATGGGAACGAATATCATCACGGCCAAAAAGATTAACAGGGCTATGGTCGAGCGTTTCATGATTGTTGGTTTGAGGGGTTTGACGTGAGGTTTTCGATAAATTGGCGGTACATGGAGTCGATCTCCTCCATAGGAATATGCAGGGTGTATAGCTGCATGAAGAAGCGCGGCAGTTCGTTTTTGAGGAATTCGTTGCGCCGGTATTCTTTAATTTTATGTTTGGCGTCGGGCGAGACGAAGAATCCGATTCCCCGTTTGTTGAAGATGATGCCCTGAGTCTGCAAAAATTCATAGGAACGCATCACCGTGTTGGCGTTTACCTCCACGAGGGCCGCATATTCGCGTACCGACGGGATACGGGAGCCGGTGTCGTAGCGTCCCAACAAAATCTCGTCGCTGATGCGCTCGGCGATTTGCAGGTAGATGGTTTGGTTCTCTTTGAATTGCATACTTATCGTTTGGTTTCGTTTATTTCGAGTTCTTTCATGCGCATATAGCCGATGTATCCCAATATGATGGATTCAATTATCGTAACTCCGTTGATTATCCATAAGAGATCGATACTTTTGAAGTTCTCAAAGTAATTGCCTATGGCTATGTAGGTAAACAGCGACCCGAATTCGGCTTTCCCTACGAAGATGGTGTAGAAAAAGATGATGATGATACCCAGCAGGAAGAGCGCCGCAATGGTTTTGAGAAAACTGTTTTTCTGCCACAGTGTAGCTCCCAGCGTGAAGGTGACAATGTTGCTGATGGTCCAGACAATAATTGTGGAGAGGCTGTACAGGTCGTTCCAAACCGTGAGCATCCCTTGCAGCGGCGTGCCCGGGTTGAAGACCTCGCCGCGTATGGACGAGGAGATTATTTCCGAAGCATATTGGGCTACGATGATGGCTGCAAAGAAAAGAATGGGATAGAGTATCAAGGTCCACAGCAGGTGGGCGATATATTTTTCGGCTGTCGAGGCGGGAACTGCCAAGTAGAGTACTCGTTTGGAGCGGCGCCCAATCTGCTCGGCAAGGCTCGAACCGCTTTTGGCCGTGTAGATGAAAAATCCGAGCCACACAAGCATCTGTATCCCGGTCGAGGCGATAGAGGGTGTCATCGTCGCTTTGTCGGTCGAGTGGAAGAGGAACATCAAGAGTGTATAAACCCCTGCCAGGGCAAAAAAATGGAGCAACAGCCCCCGTTTCCATTCGTGTATCTGCTTGGAACAATACCGGCCGAAACGCTTGGGACTGAAATAATTGTTGGCAGCCGGATGTGTGGCGACGGTGGCAACCGCTGTTCCTTTATCGGTTATAGGATATTCGTTCATGGTCGTGTTATTTTGTTGAGGTTGAGAATATACGTTGGATACTTTCGGGATTTTCGATGGCGTAATTGAACAACATTTCGATGTCGAGCGGGGTCTCTTCGCCTGTCTCGTTGGGTAGTATGGCGCTATATCCTGCAATGGTCGATATTTTGTAGAGCGCTCCGGCAGTCTCCGCTTCGGTCGCTCCTTTGATAAATTGCAGGCGCGAGGTGATGGTGCCGGTATCGGCGTCGAGCAGCAGGCGTCCGTTTTCGAGAATGTCGATACGGTCGATCATGTTTTCGAGGTCGCGTACTTGGTGGGTAGAGATAACGATACTCTTTTGTTCGTTCATACCCGAGGCAATAACTTTGCGGAATTGGCTTTTCGAGGGAATATCCATGCCGTTGGTAGGTTCGTCCATGAGCAGCAAGGGGGTATTGGTGGCCAGCGCAAAGCTGACCAAGTATTTTTTCTTTTGTCCCATCGAGGTCTTGGCCAAGTTTTTGGTCTCCTCCAATTCGAAGTCGGCCAAATATTGGTCGAACTGCTCGCGGTTGAAGTGGGGATAGAATACACTGTTGCGCCGTACGTAGGCATCGACCGAGATTGCGGGGAGGTCGAACTCTTCGGGGACGAGGAATATTTTTTCCAGCGTTTCGGGTAAACGGCGTTTTACCTCTACGCCGTCGAGCCGGATAGCTCCTTTGTGGGGAAACATCAATCCGCACATCATGTAAAGCAGGGTCGATTTGCCTATGCCGTTTTTCCCTAAAAGACCGTAAACCGAACCCGGTTGTATCGTTAAATTGATGCTATCGAAGATGGGAGCCTTCTTTTTGTGATAGCTAAATTCAAGATTCTCAATCTGTAACATAATATCTCGGAATTGAATGGTTTTACTGTTTTGGTGTATTAGTTTAATAGTACACTGCAAATGTAGATAAACTTTTTTTAAATCCAACAAAAATTCTTATTTTTTTTTCGTCGATTTGCAAAAGCCGTTAAGGATTTGTACTTTTACCCAACCAAAAAACAAGAATGTTATGAGCCAAGAAGAGGATTTGTTTACTTACGACGAGGACGATGCTGTTCGCTATATAATAAATGTATTGCCCCAAGAGTTGAAAGAGAAATATAGCCACGACGATATCGTCTATATTACCGATGTGGTATATGATTATTACGAGCAAAAAGGGCTCTTTGGAGAACAAGACGAAGAAGAGGTAGAAATCGACGAAGCAGATATGATCGCTTTTGCCTGCAAAAGTGCACATAAAGACGGGGTGAAGATCGACGACGAGGATATGCCGTTTCTGGTTCGGGGAGAGTTGGATTATGAAGAGTCGTTGGGCGTTTTCTGAGGAGTAGGGTGTGATGAATAGAAAAACAGTTTTTGCCTTGTTGCTGGGTACGGTTATGTTTTCGCCGGTTGAGGCGATGTCGCAAAATATTTTTCAGAAAGTAGCCGAAACCGTTTCGTCGTGGTTTTCGGGATCGTCGAAGAAAGAGGCCGCGCAAGTTGCCGAACATATAGACATCAGGCAGTTGACCCTCGACGAAAATCTCTCCATACCCGATTTGGGAAATCAAGACCGCAAGATCCGAAGTGTGCAGTCGCGGGAGATGAAGCGTCTGCAAAAAGCCCGTCTTTCGGGGGTAAGGCTCATGCGCAATTACGAGGTAATCAAGGCCACGTTGTCGGCCTCGAACCTTTTTTTACCCAATGATACCGTATTGAGCGAAAAAGCCGATATTTTTTTAAGACCTTTCTTGTCGACCCTGCGCATTCCCGATTACTATCACATGATGTTGGTCATGCACAGCGACGATACCGGTTCCGAAGCATATAGCCTCGACCTTACCCGGGCCCGGGCTCGTGCCGTACGCGATTGGTTTGCCCGTAACGGTGGCAATACAGACTATGTGGTCATTTATGAAGCCGGATTTTTTTCACCTGTTGCTTCGAATGCTACCATGGAGGGACGTGCCCAAAACCGGCGTCTCGACATCTATTTGATTCCCGGAGAGAAAATGATCGATATGGCTCGCCGGGGAGAGTTGGATAAACGATAATGTTGAGAGTTTCAACGAAATTTGCTTCGGGGTAGTCCATTTTCCCTGTCTTTTGATAAGCTGAGAATCTGTTTGGGATAGCCAATCAGAAAAACTTTGTTTTTCGTTTGCCACTCCGCTTACCTTTCACTATTTTTGCAAATCCTTTGTGAAAATGAGAGGAGAGGAAAATTCTTGTGTAATAAATTAACAGCATAAAATAATGGCAAAAGAGTTGAAAGAATTGACCAAGCGTGCCGACAACTATTCGCAATGGTACAACGACTTGGTAGTAAAAGCCGACTTGGCAGAACAGTCGGCTGTGCGGGGCTGTATGGTTATCAAGCCCTATGGATATGCGATTTGGGAAAAAATGCAGCGTCAGCTCGACGATATGTTCAAGGCAACCGGCCATGTAAATGCCTACTTCCCCTTGTTGATACCGAAATCGTTTTTAAGCCGCGAGGCCGAGCACGTCGAAGGGTTTGCCAAAGAGTGCGCCGTAGTTACACACTACCGCTTGAAGAATGCCAGCGACGGTTCGGGCGTTGTGGTCGATCCGGCGGCTAAACTCGAAGAGGAGTTGATTATCCGTCCTACCTCCGAGACAATTATTTGGAACACCTATAAAAATTGGATACACTCTTACCGCGATCTGCCTATTTTGTGCAATCAGTGGGCTAACGTTTTCCGTTGGGAAATGCGTACTCGCTTGTTCCTGCGTACCGCCGAGTTTTTGTGGCAAGAGGGACACACTGCCCATGCTACTCGCGAAGAGGCCGAAATAGAGGCTCGTCGTATGCTCGACGTTTATGCCGACTTTGCCGAGAATTTCATGGCTGTGCCTGTGGTTAAGGGTGTGAAATCGGCCAACGAACGTTTTGCCGGCGCTCTCGATACCTATACCATCGAGGCTATGATGCAGGACGGGAAAGCGTTGCAATCGGGTACGTCGCACTTCCTCGGTCAGAATTTTGCCAAAGCGTTCGATGTACAGTTCATTAACAAGAACAACGAGCTCGAATATGTTTGGGCTACTTCGTGGGGCGTTTCTACCCGTTTGATGGGTGCCCTTATTATGACCCACAGCGACGACAACGGTTTGGTCCTTCCGCCCAAGTTGGCTCCTATACAAGTGGTAATTATTCCTATTTACAAGAATGCCGAGCAGTTGCAGTCCATCGACATGAAGGCCGGCGAGATTGCCGACAAGTTGCGGGCTTTGGGCATTTCGGTAAAATACGACAATGCCGACAACAAACGTCCCGGATTCAAATTTGCCGATTACGAGTTGAAGGGTGTACCCGTGCGTCTTGTGATGGGTGCACGCGACCTCGAAAACGGAACTATCGAAATTATGCGCCGCGATACGTTGGAGAAAGAGACTATCTCTGTCGACAATATCGAACAAGTGGTGAAGAATTTGCTTGACGAAATTCAAGCCAATATCTTCCAAAAGGCTCTTAAATATCGCGAAGATCACACGATTACCGTCGACAGCTACGACGAGTTCAAGGAGAAAATCGAAGAGGGCGGGTTTATTTTGGCTCACTGGGACGGAACAACCGAGACCGAAGAGCGTATCAAGGAGGAGACCAAAGCAACCATTCGTTGTATTCCCTTCGATGGCGATACCACGCCGGGCGTGTGCATGGTTACCGGTAAACCTTCGGCACGTCGCGTACTGTTTGCCCGCTCGTATTAAAAAGGAAAATACGATATTCGAATATGGCAAAAAAGGGTGTAGCAATACACCCTTTTTTGTGTTTTAGCGGTTTTTGGGGGGATAGATAGGGGATAATGGGTTTTATGTTTGCCGGTATAGTTCTTGACTTTGTTCGGCTTCTGGGTCTCCCGCACATCGGTTCCATTCCAAGATCACACCCAACTGGGTGAAGTATATGGTGAGGATCCCGTTTTCCGAGAATGTCGCTTTTATTCCATCGCTTAGGCGTTTGTGCCGGGTGTCGAACCAAATGACGTTAAAGAGGTTTTGCAATCCTGTCGGTTGTAATATAGCTTTTACCATACCGGTTTTCCACTGGTCGGGCAATCGTTGTGCTCCGGCTATATAGACAAGCGCCATACCCCCTTCGCAGTTGAGAAGGGCGAGCCGGTAGTCTCCACCCAGCCGTACATTGCTGTTGGCCGACGAGGCTTGTAGAAACTCGTAGTATCCTTCGGCGGGATGCGCTTTTTTCGAGAGGTGTTCTTTTATATCGTCGGGTGTCCAAAATATCTCCCGTTCGGGATAGGGCACGGGTGTAATCGTCCAGTTTTTCATGCCTATTTGGGCTCCGCTTCCTATATATACTCCGGCTAAACTGCCAAACAACCTGTCATCGCGACATATCCCCAAGCGGCATTCCCGTTCTCGCCCCATAAAAATTTCGTAACCGCCTTCGACGGGTTCGATATACAGGTGGTTATAATCGGTTTCGGGGTTGAGATGTCGCGAAGAGAGTTCGCTCCACGGCGCGTGAAAAACAGTATCGCCACCCGCAACGGTAATGATTTGGTAACGTATGGTCGGGTCGCCGTATTCGTCGTTACCCGTTGGGTTGGAACGAAGCCGGAGTGCATGAAAATTCAGCGAATCGCGATACCCCCATACGACACCCCATACCGGATTTTCTATTGAACCGCATTTTTGGGGTTTGCCCTTTTCGTCGATTCTGTATACGGGATATTTTTTCCCCGCCCGGTTGTGCAGATTTGCCAAGTCGAGCGAAAGATTTGGGCGAAATCCTTCGCCCGGTTGTATGCCGGTTTCGGTAAGGTTGACAACACTGAGCCCTTCCCGATAGTTTCCATCTTGCAAGATTCCCTTTTCGAAGGTTGCTTCCCGAAGCGGATTTCTCCCAGTGTACCATTCTGTTGCCTTACATTGCCCTATGGGGAATGCAAACAGAAGAGAGAGGGTCAACAAGAATTTATTCATATCGGTATGTATTGAAATTGGGATGCCGATTCGCATTTCGAGTTACTTCAAAGATACGATTTTTTTAATTCGCTTATCATATATTTATAAAAAAACAGGTAAGAAAAATTTTTGCAATTACTGGGATTGGGTCGTATTTGGGCATAGTAAAATCTGAAAAACTGTGTTTTCGATTTTTCTTTGCACTCACCTTTTGCTATATTTGTTGTAATCAGGTAGGTTTTATTTGACTATCAACAGATTGGATAAAACTCGCACGAGAACGGGCAATGGATAAGAAAAAGCCGGACTGTTCCGAACCGCCATATTTCTCATGCTTTCAAATAAC
>DXFL01000009.1 GCA_019114445.1 Candidatus Barnesiella excrementigallinarum | reverse complement strand
CAAGACATATATCCGACAAGTTCAGTACAAAATTAATAGAAGACCCAGAGAAAAACTTCGGTTTGATTGTCCCGTAAGAGTATTTTTTGCTTCTTTGCATTTATAGTTGCATTGGTGACTTTAATCCACGGTCTCTGCACTCGCCTTTCACTATCTTTGCCCCTCGAAATAAAAAGAGGTAGAATATGAATGGATTACCTGAGGATCCGATGATTTTATTTTCGTTCATCAATACAAAATTACGCGACAATTATGCATCGCTCGACGAGTTGTGCGACGATATGCACATTAGTAAAGTCGATTTGATAGCTAAGTTGGGAAGCGTAGGATTTGAATACAATCCCAATCAGAACAAATTTTGGTAAACACCTTTGGGGATCCCTCGGCCGCGAGGGAAAGTTACTTTTCGGGGTTTTTACATAAATGGAATCGGGGGGATTCCGATATTTAAAATTTGAAACTGATGCTTCCGTAGGGAAGGCAGTTATATGGCCAGTGTACGGAATAGAAGTCGAGAATCTCTTCTTCGGGCGGATTTCCCACGATGTTGTAAAGTCCCACTCGAAGCAACAACAGTTTATCGTCACCGAAATTCTTTTTAAAGGAGTAGCCGGCATCGACCCGATAATTGAGAGGCGCACGCTTTTTGCGGAACTGTTTAACGGGGATAGGGTCGAATGTCTCTTCGTCGATTTCGAGAACTTTGCCCGACCGCAGCAACCCTCCCAGCGAGAGGGTGGAGTGCGAACCGAGGTTGTACGAGATTGCTCCGTTTAGTTGGTGGGGAATGTCGTAGAGAGAGGGCATTTTCCCGTTGGCTTTCAGTTCGTCGAACCACTCTCGGCTGCGGGCGTAGGTATAGGAAAATTGCAGCAGCCAACGATTCCAGTAGTTGTAGAAATAGCATTTGAGCCCATAGCTGTCGCCGTCGCCGGTCATGATGTAATTGCCCCATTCGGCATCTTCGACAAACGTTTCGGGACGTAGTGCGACAATGTTTCGGCGGGTTTTGTAGTAGACCGATGCCTCTATGCTCCCGTTTTTCAGATAGTGTTTCCAACCTACTTCGTAGTGTTCCGACGAACGGGGTTTATAGTCCCCGATACTGGGCATTCTGAAATCGGTGGGCATATAGAACGTGTTGAATCGCAGGTAGTGGTAAAATTGCTCCATTTTGGAGAAGTTGAGGTAGAAAAGATCGTTTGCCCACGGCGTGTATTTGAGTGAGAACCGGGGTTGAATACTGTAATAGTCGCGGTGCTTTTCCGGTAAATACCCGATGAAGTGGACTCCCACTTGCGTGAAAAGTTGCGGCGTGATTCGTATGAGGTTGTCGTAGAAGAGGGAGAATTGGTCGATGGGTTCGTGACGCACGCGAACAGTGTCGCCGAAGATGGCCAAATCGTAGATTTCGTGGGCGTATTTCGCTCCCCAACGGGTTGTGTAGATATTGTCGTAACTGAAACTGAATTCTGTGGAGAGGTTCATCGACTTAATGCCGCTGTGAATATAAGTGCGCGATTGGATATCGAACCCCAGCATACCGGCGTGGGCGATGTTTTCGTGAGAGGTGTAGAAGAGCGAGGTCGTGTTGCTCAGTTTCCCTTTCGAAAAATTATAGGCCAGTTGGTATATTTGGTTGTTCCATCGCAGGACGGTGATTTTCTCTTTGGGGCCTGTCGGCAGTCGATAGTTGTCTCGGGCATTGTAGGCCAATGCTTTGATTGAGCTCGAAGGCGATATGTCGTACGACAGCTTGGCGTTAAAGTCGAGCGAGGAGTGGTTCAAACGCTCGTCTTCCGAAAGGAACTCGTCGAAAAGGTCGAGCCAGCTTCGGCGGGCACTTACCAAATAGGAGAGTTTGTTTTTGATGATGGGTCCTTCGAGCAGCACCGAGGCGGCAGGCATATCGATAGAGAGGGTGCGAATATGTTCTTGTTTGTTCCCATCTTTGAGGTTTACTTCGGTAATGGACGATAGTTTCCCTTCCAACTTGGTAGGGAAGAAGCCTTTGTGGAAGACGATATTTTTCACGGCATCGCCGTTGAATACGGGTAGCATTAGGTTGAGGTGTCCCGGGTGATAAACGGGGACACCATCGAGTAGAAGTTGGTTCTCGTCATATCCGCCCCCATCTACCAGAAAATTGTTGCCGGTGGGGATTCCGGTTACTCCCGGAAGAATCCATATTTGAGAGAACAGGTCGTTGCTGTTGAACGATAGCATACTCGACGGAGCCAGTTCGTCGATCGAATGGCTCAATTTATGTGATTTTACGGTGACCTCCTCGATTTCGAAAAGGTGGGCTTTGAGTTGGGGTTGCAGGGTGATGTTTTTGTTGACAACGATCGTTTGTTCGTGAGGCGAATACCCCATGCAGGTGATGTACAGGCGATAGTCTCCCTCGGGCAGGGGAAGTTTGAAGCGGCCGTTTTCGTCGGAGATTGTATATTGTTTCTTTCCCGCCGGGTCGTATAGCGAAACGATGGCACCATAGAGTTTCTCGTTGCTTCCTTCTTCATAAACGGTTCCCGATAGGGTGAAAAGCTTTTTCTCGTTGATTTGTATGACTATTTTGCGAGGTGGTATATCGGTAGTTTTGAAGGAGTAGTTTTTAAGTATCTCTTTTAAAAGTTCCCCTACGGTTGTTGTTCCCGATGTTTTTACGGTACACACTTGGTCGAGGTCGATGGCCGAAGGGTTGTAAGAGAGTATAATATCACAGTCGCGTTCTATTTGGTCGAACCATTGTAACACCTTAGCAGAAGAGGCGGCGATGGTTATCGGCTCTTCTGCTAAGGTGTGGGGCGAGGCTTTTGTTTCACCTTTTGACGTAGCTACCCACAAGAATGCTGTTATATAGAATAAGATTTTTAATCTATTCATTATAAAGCTGGTAATGTTTTCCCGGTTTCAAAGTATCGCATCGGCAACCACACAAGAATGCCAGTTCGGCGGCAATACTTTCTTTTTCTTTTGTATTTATTTTTGTTGTTACCGAATTTTTTTCGAGTCCTTTTCCTAACTCTATTTTTATGCCGGTTTGTCGTTCTATCTCCCGGACGACTTCGGCGATAGGTGTATTTCGGAAAGTTAATGTCGACTCCTCGTCTCCGAAGAATTCAAGTGGATTTTCGATAATTCCCAGTGTCATTTGGTCATCGGAAATTTCGACCTTTTCGTTGGCTTCCAAAATGACATTGTTGTATGAGGTAGAGACTTTTACTCGTCCGCTTTTGACAAATACGCCCGATTTGTTGTCGCGAATGGCATCGACGAGGAACGAAGTTCCGAGGACTTCGACTGTCACTTGACCGGCAGTGATTTTAAATGGAGCGTTGTCGCGATTCTTTACGTTGAAAAAGGCTTTTCCTTTCAGTTCTACTTGTCGGGCGATACCGTCGTCGGCATATCGGAATGCCAATGTGGCGTTGGGGTAGAGGGTGACCTCCGACCCGTCGGGCAATAGAATGTTTTCGGTTTGGGTTATATCGGCGTAGAGTATGGTTTGCGAATCGGTATCGCGGAGTATGTACCAGACAGTAAAGGCGAGGATAAGGGCAACAGACGCAGCTATGGAATATTGCCGGAATCTATTGTGGAGGCCTATACCTATTTTGTTCCTTCTGGGTTTAAGTTGTGGTTCTATTTTGTTCCATGCCTTTTCGGTATCGACGTTGAATGGAATTTGAGGCAAGACAGGCATATCAATGATTTCCTGCAACCGTCGGTATTCTTCCGAATTGGATTCTATCCATCGGCTCAATTCGGTTTGCTGGTCGATTGTCAACGTTTCGTGGGCGAAATGCTTGGCCAACAGTTCATCTATGTGATTGTGATTTTCCATTTTATTTCCAGTTTGCAAGAATAGATAAAACAATAACAGTAACGACGATGGGCAAGACTTTATGCTCTTCTACATAGGTGCGCAATAGCTTGATAGCTTTTGTCATTTGGTTCTCGATTGTTTTTTCCGAAAGATTTAGTTTTTCGGCAATTTCGCGATATTTCAATCCATGTAATTTGGCAAGAAGAAATACTTCTTTGCATTTGGGAGGAAGAATTGCAAGGGCCTTTTGCAGTAGATTTTCGGTCGATTGAGCCGCTTCGTTTTCTTCGCACGTCTCGTCGGGACGGTCGATGGCTGCGGTGGGATAATCGTCGATCGAAATGCAGGCTTCTTGTTTTTTGCGGAGAAACGAGATGCAACAGTTCCGTATCGAAACGGTCATATAGGCGGCAAACTCGTTTTCGGGTAATGCATCTTTCCCTTTGTTCCAAACGTTGATAAACAACTCTTGGACAATATCTTCCGAGTCGTCTTTGTCCGAAACATATCCGTAGGCTATGCGACATAGCCGTGGATAATGTTTCAGGAACCTGACTTTGAAGATCTCTTTTCTATCCTCTTCCATGGATGTGAACTCGTTATGCTATTTGTAAAGAGTTA
The DNA here is from genome assembly GCA_019114445.1 of Candidatus Barnesiella excrementigallinarum. Taxonomy (GTDB): domain Bacteria; phylum Bacteroidota; class Bacteroidia; order Bacteroidales; family Barnesiellaceae; genus Barnesiella; species Barnesiella excrementigallinarum. Next base: position 46,806 of record DXFL01000009.1, on the reverse strand, counting down.
GAATTTCATACTTACACCCAACGTGAGAAAACCTTTGTAGCCCAGTCCGGCTTCCAAAAATCCGCCGATACGGTCGTTCCCTACTCTCAGGGCGATGGGGTTTACCTGATAGGCGAAAGACGTGGATATATCGATTTTCTTTGTTGTGTGTTGAACGGTTTTGTTTAGGCTCTTTTCGGTGTGATTAACTAAGTTTACTCCGGCAGCTGCACCTCCGTATAATTCAACAATACCTCGTTTGAAATATGTAAATTCGACAGTCGGTAACAACATGAAGTTTAGGTCTTTCTCTTTTAACGAAGGAGACGTTTCTCCTATCAATGCCAGTTTACTGGTCGATTTTGCAAATCCTACGTCGGCTCCCACCTTGAAGCGATAGATCGAGTATCTGTATCCTAATCCATATACCAAGCTCGATTTTTCATCGCTGCGTTTGCTCCCTGTTACGGCATCGGTCAAACCCATGCCAAAGATGTTTGCTACTCCAAGCGTGAGACCGTCGCTTGCCGAAAGGCGAATCTCATGTCTGTTTTTCTCGGTCGGATTCATACCTTTCTCGGGTCCTTCGGCGTTTACCAGGTTGGCACTTGTTGCTGCTACACACAAAAATAATGCAATAAATTTAGTTTTCATAACTTATTTGGTTTTTAATGAATATTGCGAGCCATTTTTATGGGCTGTTGATAACAGTCTGGGAAGTTTCGGCTCTTTTTCTCCTTCTCCATCTAAATACGCTTAGCTATGCGGTTTTGTTGATATAACGCACTTGTGTGGAATATCCCCTACTTCGGATTCGAAAAATTTTTCGTGTTTTTTTTGAGGGGGAGTGCATTTATTCCTAAGAAGGAGAATGCGAGGGAGAGCGATTGTTTATTTGAATATTTTGGTGCGCAGGGTATTGTATAGGGGATAATTTCGTATATTTGCTTTTGCCGGTTGTTTCGAAAGCCGATAACCGGGATAATTGGAGAATAACATTTTAATTAAAAATATCATGATGAAATTGAAGTTGTTGACATTTGTTTTGATGGGATTGGTGGTTGTGCCGGGAATCAGGGCCGAGCAAACTACTAAGGCTGTGGCTCATCGGGGTTATTGGAAATGCGAAGGCTCGGCCGAAAATTCGTTGACTTCGTTGCAACGGGCTTATGATGCCGGTTGCTGGGGTTCGGAATTGGATATATGGCTTACGGCCGATGGTAAGCTGGTTGTGAATCACGACCCTAAAACCCTCGACGGTTTGGTCATCGAGAAAACAGATTTTGAGACCGTGACGAAATCGAAGTTGAAGAATGGCGAAACGATACCTTCGCTTGAAACATATTTGAAGGCCGGGAAAGAGTTGAAGCCTATGATATTGGTGTTGGAGTTGAAAACTCAATCTACTCCCGAACGGAACCGGGAAATTGCCCAAAAAGTGGTGGCTATGGTTAAAGCGATGGAGATGGAGGAGCAGGTAGAATATATAGCTTTCAGCAATCTTGTGGGAACCGAGCTTATCCGTTTGGCGCCCAATGCGAAGGTGGCTTATCTCGAAGGCGACAAAACTCCGGCACAACTGAAAGAGTTAGGCTATACCGGTCTCGATTATCATCTTGGGGTATTGAAGGAGCACGATAATTGGATTCGTGAGGCTCATGAACTGGGGTTGACCGTGAATGTCTGGACGGTTAATAAGGCCGATGATTTGCAATATTTCATTGACCATAAGGCCGATTTTATCACGACCAACGAACCGGAACTTTTACTGGATCTTTTGAAGGACGCGAAATAATGCCTATTCCCTCCCTTATGGGGGGGGAGGGGCGGTGGTTCGATAGAAAATTCCCCACTTCCCCATTGTCGATAAGAGAATACAAAACGAGGATAGTCCCAACCGGGACTATCCTCGTTTTGTGAGTATAAGATCGTATTGTTAGAATACAACTACTTTTTGATTGTTAATCAAGTAGATACCGGCGGGTAATTCTACAACGTTGGTTCCCTCGACGAGTTCGATGTGGCGAACTTGTGCGCCGGTGAGTGCATAAACGGCTACCGAAGCGGCTTCGGCGGTTTCGATGGTTACTTGACCTTTACCGTTGATGATCTTCATACCGTTGGCAACGGCATTTTCTATTCCGGTAGAGGTTCCCGCTTTGATCGTGAGGTCGGAGATTCCCCAGCTGGCAGCCAAGTTTTCTTCGCAAGTATATTTGAAAGCGAAGCGAATGGGGGCGGTGAGATTCTTCAACTCGATGTCACCCGATTCGGTATGTTCCGAAGTCGACCAAGTTGCCATCTCGGTAATTTCGGTCCAAGAGGCTGCGAGGGGATTCATGGTGTTGGGTGCATAATCGGTCGAATAGAACAGTTGTACATCGTTGCCGGAGAATCCTTTGAGGCTTGTGAACGACAGTATGATGGAAGCGTTGTTTACTTCGGGCGAAATGAGGTAAGCCTCGGTCTTACCTTTGTTATAACCGTTGATTTGGGCACCGTATTGGGTCGATTCCCACATGGCTGTTCCTGTTGTGGTAATGGAGAGCCAGTTGCCCAACCCTTGACGGAAGTCGATTTCGTGAGGCAGTGTGGCCGATGCTTCTATGACGGTCAGCGTGTATTGGATCGAGGCTGCCGGGTAATTTTCGTCGGCTTCGGTTGCTGCGCTGATTACAGTTGTTCCGGTTCCTACAAGGGCTACCATACCATTTTCGTCGATGGTGGCTACTTCTTGATTTTCGCTGCTATATGTAATAGCTCTTTCGGGAGTAACCGTAGCGGCGCTGTTGTAGGTAAATCCTTCGGTGAAAACTAATGTTTTGTCACCGCTAACCTCGTTAAATGTGAGTTCCACTTTTGGTGTTAAAACTTCGATGGACAGGGTGGGAATAGTCCAACGGGCTGCGGCATCGTCGCTGCAAGTGTATTTGAATGCCAAGCGAATGGGGGCAGTCAACTCTGTTAATTCGATCTCTCCCGATTCGGTTGCTCCAGAGGTTGACCAAATAGCCATATTGGTAATTTCGTTCCAAGTAACATCAGTCGGCTGCATGGTATTGGGATCGAAATCGGTCGAATAGAACAGTTGCAGGTCATTCCCGGAGTATGCTTTTTCGTTGGTGAAAGAGAATGAGATATTAGCAGCATCGATATTGGGCGAAATCAGGTAGGCCTCGGTAGCCCCTTTGTTATAACCGTTGATTTGGGCACCGTATTGGGTCGATTCCCATTGTGCTGTTCCCACGGTAGTGTAAGTGAGCCAGTCGCCGAGAGAGGTTTTGAAATCGATCGAATAAGGCAGTGTTACTGTTGTAGCTCTTACGGTCAAAATGTATTGGGCAGCGCCTTCTTGATATGTATCATCGGCTTCGGTGACAGCTTTGATAATGGTCGTTCCGGGGCCAACAACGGTAACGAGGCCGGAGGGGTCGATGGTGGCTACCTCTTGGTTGCTGCTGCTGTATGTGATAGGTCTTTCGGGAGTAGCCGTGGCAGCACTGTTGTAGGTGAGGCCTTCGGCAAAGAATATATCTTTGTTACCGCTAACTTCGTCAAATGTCACTTTTACAGCCGTTTTTCCCTCGTCGAGTTTGTAGAGGGTGAGGTTCTTTTGGCTACTGCGGTAGCAGGCAAATCTTTCTGACCCCGAATTGGCGTTGAATTGTAAAAGACGGGTTTCAACAGCTGCATTCTTGAAGAGGAATACATTCTTTTCACTGTCATATTCAATTTTCCAACCAGCTCTTTCGGTCGTGTATTCGCTGTCGGCATAAGCATTGTTGTTGCCGCTGGTAGACGTCGAGCCATTAAATGCTGCATAGATACCGCTGTTATAGATAGAGTAGTTACCATCGCTTTCGGTGGTGATATTCCATATAATCGATTCGTCTTCGGTAATGATTGTACCGCTGGTGAGATTGACTACGGTATGGAGGAAATAGTTTTTCGTATTGGTGGTATTCATGGCCATCACCGAAGTGGCGTCGTCACTGGCTTGATATACGATGATGTATTTCCCGTCGGTTACCGCACCGTTGGTTACTTTGGTAAAGGTTTTGATATTTGCCAAATCGACAACGGTCAAGGTGTATTGAATAGAAGCTGCGTTGAAAGTAGCTGTTTCGGCTACTTCGGCTTTGATAACTGTCGTACCGCCGGCAACCAGTGTAACGAGACCGGTTTGATCGATAGTAGCAACTTCTTGGTCGCTGCTGCTATATACAATAGATGCATCGGATACCGTAGTGGCAACGCTGCTGTAACTGCCGTCGCTTAACTGTTTGGTGATGTCACCTGTAATATAGGTGAAAGCCAAAGCCGGATCTTGCAATGCGGGATTGATAGGTTCAATTTCGATTTGCGAAATGTAGGTAGCCGCAGAACCTGCGTTGATAGTGATACCTGCGCTTAGAGAAGATACGGTCAGCGAAAGCGGAGATTCTCCCTTTATGGTATTGCTGGTCCCGGTTTCGGTAATGGAAGCATCGTTTTTAGAACAGGAATAGGTGATTGTTACAGTAAAACCATATTCGGTTTCGAAAACAGGAGATACTAAGATACCATTACTTTTTTTCATTTGTAATTCGGTAGCAGTAGTCGATCCATTTTTGGGCATTACAGAAGTAAAATTCCAAGTATAGTCGATTCCATCGCTGCCGGGTAGTGTTTGATCTCCTTGATAAGGTGCATAAGAAGTGCCACTCCCTGTTACTTTTGACCAGTCGATAAATGTGACAGCTTGTGTAATGGATACAGCCCAACCGGATACTGCCCCACATAGCAGAGCTACTAATAAAATAGCTGTGCGTAAAAAGTAGTTTTTCTTCATAGATATTTATTTTAGAGTTATTAAGTATTCTATCATGTTGTTTTTAATCCCCTAAACAAGAGGATAACAAAAATATAAAATAGGAATGGAAAGTAAAAGTTTTTTGGGAGAAACTTTATATTTTTAATGAAAATGTCATATAGAAGGTTTTGTGTTATTCTTTTTATTTAATTTGCAGTAAAATTATGGTTATGGATAGAGCCGAAAAGAAGCCTGTTAAGATATTGTTTGTGTGTTTGGGGAATATTTGCCGTTCACCGGCAGCCGAAGGGGTATTTTCCCATTTGGTGCGGGAACGGGGTGTAGCCGATCGTTTTGAAGTCGATTCGGCGGGGATTTACGGCGGCCATGCCGGCGAGTTGCCCGACCCTCGTATGCGTGCCCATGCAGCCCGCAGAGGGTATCTGTTGGAACACCGCAGCCGCCCGGTACGGCCTTCCGATTTCGAACGGTTCGATTTGATTTTGGGTATGGACGATTACAATATAGATACGTTGCGCTCGATGGCCGATACCCCCGAGGAGATGGCTAAGGTACAGCGTCTGACCGATTATTGCCGGCACTATCCGGTCGATTGTATTCCTGACCCTTATTATGGCGGAGCCGATGGGTTTGAAAATGTGTTGAATGTCCTTGAAGATGCTTGCGAAGGATTGCTCGACAACTTGTGTAGATAGATAAGTCCGAGTTCCTTTGGTGGTTTCCCTTTGTCGGTTGCGTTTATTCGTCGATCCCGAATAGATCTTTTAGAATACGTTTGGTGGCTCCGGTATTGGTCGCGATGTAGCTGCCGGCTTTTTCGCTGGTCGAGGCGAGCAGTTGGGGATTGGACAACAGCTTGTCTGCGATGGCGATAAACTCGTCGCCGTGGTTAATGGCGAATCCTCCTCCGCAGGCGATAAGTTCATGAGCCTCCTTGAACCGGCGATGGTTCGGCCCGAAGATAACGGGTAGACCGTATACGGCGGCTTCGGCAATGTTGTGAATGCCGGCACCGAATCCTCCGCCTACGTACGCAATCGTTCCGTAGCGGTAGATCGAGGAGAGCAACCCGAAGCAGTCGACAATAAGGCAGTCGCACGCGGCTACTTCTGCGGCCGTGGCTTGTGTATAGCGTACGGTTTTCCGTTTCGACAATTTTTCGATGAATTGCAGGTGCGATTCGTGTATCTCGTGCGGGGCGATAATTAGTTTTATCTCGTTTTTGCGGTTGAAATAGTCGATGATAAACTCTTCGTCCTTAGGCCATGAACTGCCGGCAATGATTGTTTTTTTGCCTTGTGAGAATTGCTCGACAAGCGGTAATTCTTTGGCCGAAAGTTGTATATCCTTTACCCGGTCGAAGCGGGTGTCGCCCACGATCGTCACGTTGGTGATACCGATATCGGCGAGCAGGCGACGGGAGGTCTCATTTTGGATATAGAGGTGGGTGAAGTTGCGGAGGATACGACGGAAATACCCCCCGTAAGCCCGGAAGAATATTTGTTTGGGGCGGAATATGGCCGAAATGATGTAGGTGGGTATATTGCGTTGTTTCAGCTCGTTGAGGTAGTTGCCCCAGAATTCGTATTTGATGAAAATCGCTTTTTTGGGTTTGGTGAGGTCGAGGAAGCGGCGCACATTGCCCGGCAGGTCGAAGGGGAGGTAACATACCAAGTCGGCACCCGGATAGTTTTTACGAACCTCGTATCCCGAAGGCGAAAAAAATGTGAGGAGTATTTGTGTGTCGGGACGGTGTTTTTTTAGGGTTTCGATTAAGGGGCGACCCTGTTCGAACTCGCCGAGCGACGAGGCGTGTATCCACAGGTAGCCTCCTTGCGGATTGACGTTTTGCTCCAAATAGTCGAAAATCCCTTTTTGCCCTTGTGTCAGTTTTTGGGCTTTGGTGTTTCGTGTCCCGGCGAGCGCGACTAATTGTTTATAACAATATATTCCAAAATTATAAATCAACTTCATAGCGATGTTTTTCACTTGTCGGGGGTTACAAGATGTTTCTCAAAACCCCTCGGTTAATTTTACTCTTTCGCTCTTTCCACCCCTGATCGTCGATAAAAAATCGTAACGTGAGTTGTTGTTGGAAATCGATATTACCGGGGGTGTAGTGTATATTGCAGGATGCTATGCAGTTGAGATAGCTCTTGCGGAAGATATAGGCATAGATGTCGGTGCGATTGTAGGTGGGCGATTGGTAAAACGGATCGCCTTGATTGAGTTGCGCTCCCAGTTGTGGATAGAGCGGCATTTGTGCGTCGCCTTTGTAGAAGGTGTTGCGAAGTCCCAAAAATCGCCATTCGGCCAACAGGTCGATGAGGATTCCTTGCGGGTGGTGCCATGTGCCCACGTTGCGAAGCCTGTCGAAACTGATGTGATAACCCACTTTGAGGGTGAGCGTGTCGAGTGGCGTGCAGGTGGAGAGGTCGACCCCGATGTAGGGACTGGCGATGAGGTTGTCGGTAACGGTATAGAGGTCGCTCGAATTGCGGGGACGGGCCAAGTGGTTCATGACCAAATGGCCTCCGGCAAAGAGGTAGGGCAGGGGTTGCCACCGGCCGTTGAATATGGCCATGAAAGCCTCGCGAATTTGTTCGGTCTGTACCTGTCGCCAATCGATGTAAAGTTCGGCGAATCCCTTGTGGTGTACATATTGGAACAAGGCTCCTGCCAAATTGGGACGGTAGTAGGTGAGTGAATCGTATTGCAAAATGGCGGGAACGTTTTCGAGCAGTTGCGTGCGCGGAAACATACCCAGCGACATACGGAACCGGGGCGACGAATAGCGGTAATACACCGTAGGGTGTATGCGGGCATTTTCGGTGGTGCCGTCGATGGGTTGTACCCACGATGCTCCCGCCATGATTGCGCTGTTGTTTATGCGGAGCCCGATTTCGGGGGAGAGGCGTGTGCCGAAGAAGGTTTGCGATTTGGTTTTGGCATAGCTGAACTCCCGGTTGTCGAAGAAGCCCGTCATATCTACACTCCATGCCACCTGTTGCGCCTTTGCCGGAAGCAAAGCGCACAAGGCGAGCATAAAAAGTGTAATATGTGTGAGCTTGTGATTCATCAACCTAAATATTCGATGGCTCTTTCGATACGTTTGATGGTTTCGTCTTTGCCCATGATTTCGGTAATGTCGAACATATGGGGACCTTTGCACTCTCCTACGACTGCCAGACGGAAGGCGTTCATCACGTTACCCAAATGGTAGCCGTTTTGTTCGATCCAGCCGAGTACGATTTGTTCGGCGTGGGCCGAGGAGAAATCGTCCATGTTGCGCAAAATTTCGATGAGTTCGCGCATGATGGCCGGGGTCTCTTCTTTCCAACGTTTCTTTACCGATTTCTCTTCGTAGCTGGTGGGAGCTACAAAGAAGAAGGCCGCTTGGTCCCACAGCTCTTTCACGAAACTTACACGCCCTTTTACCAACCCGATGATACGGGCTACGGTAGCGGGGTCGGCTTCGATACCTTTCTCTTGGAGGATAGGCATGAACAACCGGGTAAGCTCTTCGTCGCTCTTCTCCTGTATGTATTTATGGTTGAACCATTTCCCTTTTTCGTAGTCGAATTTTGCGCCGCTTTTGCTGCACTTTTCGAGCGAGAAGAGTTGGATAAGTTCGTCCATCGACATGATTTCTTGGTCGTTGCCGGGATTCCAGCCCAGCAGGGCGAGGAAGTTCACCACGGCTTCGGGCAGATATCCCGATTCGCGGTATCCCGATGATATTTCGCCCGTTTTGGGGTCGTGCCATTCGAGCGGGAAGACGGGGAATCCCAGCCGGTCGCCGTCGCGTTTGCTCAGTTTTCCTTTTCCGTCGGGTTTCAAGAGCAGCGGCAGGTGGGCAAATTGGGGCATGGTATCTTCCCAGCCGAAAGCCCGGTAGAGCAATACGTGCAGGGGTGCCGAAGGTAGCCATTCTTCGCCGCGGATTACGTGCGAGACGAGCATCAAATGGTCGTCGACGATATTGGCGAGGTGGTAGGTGGGCAGATTGTCGGCCGATTTGTAGAGTACTTTGTCGTCGAGAATCGACGAGTTGATGGTTACATCGCCGCGAATCAAGTCGTGCACCACGACATCTTCGCCCGGTTCTATTTTGAACCGTACGACATATTGTGTGCCTTCGGCAATGAGTTTGTCGACCTCCTCTTTGCTCATGGTCAATGAGTTGCGCATTTGTGTGCGGGTCGATGCGTCGTATTGGAAATTGGCTATTTCGTTTCTTTTGGCTTCCAGTTCGGTTGGGGTATCGAATGCGATATAGGCTTTGCCCGCTTCGAGTAGCTGGTCGACATATTTGCGGTAAATTTCTTTACGTTCCGATTGCCGGTAAGGGCCGTAGTTGCCACCGTAGCTAACACCTTCGTCGAAACGGATACCCAGCCATTCGAGGGCTTCGATGATGTAGGCTTCGGCTCCCGGTACAAATCGTTGGGAGTCGGTATCTTCGATACGGAAAATCATTTCGCCGTGGTGTTGCTTGGCAAACAGATAATTATAGAGAGCGGTACGTACCCCGCCGATATGTAAGGCGCCTGTGGGGCTTGGTGCGAAACGCACACGGACTTTTCTTTCGGTCATATTCATGTATGTTGAAAAACTCGACAAAATTAAACATTTTTTTTCATTTTAGGCATATCCTCCCATATATATTCACCGGTGGTGCGGGAGTACCGGGCCGTATACCGGGATCACTCGTTCAGCTCGTTCAATATTTTTTGGAGCTCTTCGTCGGTCTCGAATAGTTTTGCTTTGCAGAATTTCAAGAGTTCGAGCGAGCGAGCGGTGCATTTTTGCAGTTCGTCTATCTCGTATTCGTTGTTTTGGAGTTTTTTGATGATGCCCTCCAATTCGGCAACGGCTTCGGCATAGGTGGGTTTACTCTTTGAGGTCATATCTTTTTTATTTATTATTCGAAGGTTGTATGTTTTCTACGCGGCTTTTCACGCTTCCGTCGGCCAGCAGGGTCTCTATGATTTCACCTTCGGCGAGGTCGGTTACGTGTTTGATTACTTTGTTGTTATGCAGGGTGAGGCTGTACCCCCGTTCGAGCAGCGATTGGGGCGAAACCAGTTGTACGGTTTTCTCCATGTTGTCGAGCCGGCTTTTTTCGGCATCGAGGCGGGTGCGTAGCGTGTGTTTCAGTTGCTCGCTCCACAACTCGGCTTTGTGCCGTTCGTTCAGAATGCGCCGTTCGACGAGCAGGGGCAGCGAGGAGGTGGTGCGTTGCAGGAGCTGTTTTTCCCGCAGAATGCGGTTGCGAATCTCTTCGCCTATCGTATGGGCGAGAGTGGCGGCGCAAGTATCGGCCTCGTGTATGCGGGCAATAATCCATTCGGCCGCGGCTGTGGGTGTTTTTACCCGCGTATTGGCTACCATGTCGATGACGGTGTCGTCGCGTTCGTGACCTATCCCGGTGATGATGGGCAGGGGAAATTGTGCGATGTTGGCAGCCAAAGGATAGCTGTCGAAACTGTTCAGGTCGGACGTAGCGCCTCCGCCCCGAATGATGACGACCCCGTCGAACAACTGTTCGTAGCCGTTTATGCGATCGAGGGCGTTGATAATCGATTGTTCGGTTTGTTCGCCCTGCATCGAGGCGGGGAAAAGAGCGGTGTATATTTTATACCCGTAAGGGTTGTTTTGCAGTTGGTTGATGAAATCGCCATACCCGGCTGCCGAGGGAGAGGAGATGATGGCAAACCGTTGCGGCAGAAGCGGCCAAACGAGCTCTTTGTTCATCTCGGCGACACCTTCGTCGCGAAGTTGTTGCAAAATGGCGGCCCGTCGGCGGGCAGCGTCGCCCAGCGTGTAGGTTGGATCGATGTCGTAGACCGTCAAGCTATAACCGTATAATTCGTGGAACGACGGGGATACTTCGATGAGAATTTTTATTCCCGGGACAAAAAGCTGTCCGGTGGTCTCCTCGAACCACGGGCGCAGCAGTTTGAATATGTTTGCCCAAATGGTGGCACGGGCTTTGGCAACGGTTCGTCCGGTCGATTCTTCTTTCTCGATCAACTCCAAGTAGCAATGTCCCGAAGCGTGTATTCTCGCTTCGCTTATCTCGGCGCGTACCCAATAGCGGTCGGGGAGCGCTTCCTGTACGGCCGTGCGTACGCAGCTGTTCAGTTCGAGTAACGAAAATTCTTTTCTCCCGGTTGTCATAGCCGTTTTATTTTTTTGGTCCAGCAATGTGTTTTACTTCGAGCCGACAGCAGATATATGCCTTTGGAGAGTTCGTGTAAAACCACTTCGGAGCCTTCGCCGAGGCGGTATTCCCGAATGATAGTCCCCTCTAAATTGTATATGTCGAGCATAATTTCCCCCTCGTTGGCCGGTAACCCTGCGACGGTTACGATGGGGATCCCTTGACGATAGGCAAGTCGCAACGGGGAGCCGGGTGTTTGGGGCGTTTCAATGCCGCTCCCTTGCCGATAGGCGGCATAAAAGTCGGGAATCCCGTATCCCATAAGCGAGTCGGGGGTGAGATATTGGGAGCTGTTTTGCCGGATAAGGTCGATGATTTCGCGAGCCGGCAGATCGGGCAACGCTTGCCGCAGACAGGCGGTGAGGCCGGCTATGATGGGCGTAGAAAAAGAGGTGCCGTTTTTGGGCAACAGCCCGCCGTTGGGGTCGATGGTGGCGGCCGAGACGCCGAGGCCTGCGACGTCGGGTTTTATGCGATCGTCGGAGGTGAATCCGCACCCCGAAAAGTAGGCAGGTTTGCATTGAGCATCTACGGCTCCTACGGTAAGCAATCCATCTACATCGGCCGGGACGGTTATCTTCTTCCAACTGCCGGCCCGTTCGTTACCGGCACTCACGATAATGAGCAATCCTTTTTTTACACCCATAGCGGCACCGCGCGAAATGAATGCCGTTTTCCCGTCGAGTTGTTCCCACGAATGGTCGAATTGCGGGTTGTCGAATTGCGAGTAGCCGAGCGACGAGGTTATCACATCTACCCCTAAACTGTCGGCATATTCGAGAGCCGCCACCCAAAAATCCTCTTCGGCCGGATATTCCATGGCGGTATCCTCCGACCGCAAGAGCCAATATGAGGCTTTGGGTGCTGTTCCTATGAATGTATTGCTGTCGTTGACCAGCATGGTCGATAGTACCGACGAACCGTGAGTGTCGCCATGCTCGAAATCTATTTGGTCGTCGACAAAATCGTGCCACCCGGCAATATGGTTTTGGTCGAACCGGGGATTGCGGTCGGCATGGAGAAATCCGCCATCGATGACGGCGATGGTCATGCCTTGTCCCGAAAATCCTGCTTGATGTAATTTGTCCCCGTTGTGGAGGGCGATTTGCAGCGTGGCATCTCCATAGGGTGTGTCGTCTTCGATTTGTTGTTTTTTCTGGCTCCTCACCGAGAGGGAGGTAAGTACGGGTGAGCCTAAGGCTTCATACCCCTTGACGAAGGGGAGGTTGCCGATGGCCGATATTTGGGAGGCGTCGGTCAGAGCAATGGTAACGGTGTTCAGCCATTTCGATGTGGCCAATATGCGTGCGCCGCTTTCGGAGAGTTGTTTCAGCCATTCTGTCGAGACGGGCAAGTCGGTCGAGTCGATGGGAATGTTCTCATTTTCGCGCTGGGCAATGGCACGGGGCGATAAGAAATCGGTAGGATTTTCGAGCGAGCAGGGCGACCCTGTCTTGTCGACAAGCCATATTCGGTATTGCTGTTCTCCGGCCACGAGGACCGTCGGAAAGAGAAGCAGCAGCAATAGGCATACAACCGGTTTCATACGCCATATTTTTTGAGGGCTCGTTGGTCGGCGATAATGCCGCCGCCTACGATGCAGTTGTTTCGATAGATGACCGCCGATTGTCCCGGAGTTACTGCCGAAGCGTCGCTCTCGAAACAGACGAGCCATTCTCCGGGGGTATCGCCTTTTTGGAGTGTGGCGGGTATGGCTGCGCTACGGTAGCGGATTTGTATGTCGACCGGCCCCCCGGTTTCCAAAATTTCGGGAATCGCTTCGTTGACATCGGTAATAACCATATAGCGGGTGAGCAACTCTTCCCGTTCGCCCAGCCGTATGGTATTTTTGACGGGGTTTATGCGGGTGACGAACATGGGTTTCCCCAATGCAATTTCCAACCCTTTGCGTTGCCCTATCGTATAGAAGGGGAATCCTTTGTGCCGACCCAACTTGCGGCCGAGCGAGTCGATAAAATATCCGCCGTTCACCTGTTGCTCCAATTCGGGCAACTGTTCCCGCAGGAAATCGCGATAGTCGCCCGGTATGAAGCAAACCTCCATACTCTCTTTTTTCTCGACTTTCTCGTGGAACCCTTTTTCCCCGACATATTTTTTTATCTCCTCTTTGGTAATTCCGCCCAGCGGGAATAGGGTGCGGGAGAGCTCTTGTTGCCCAAGTCGCCAAAGAAAGTACGATTGGTCTTTCTTCGGGTCGGCCCCCCTGCCCAATACAAAGTAACCGTCTTGTTCCAGTATGCGGGCGTAATGGCCGGTGGCCACCCATTGGCAACCCAAACGGTCGGCCTCTTGCAACAGGTAGTGCCACTTGAATTGCCGGTTGCACATGACACAAGGATTGGGCGTATTTCCTTTGAGGTATTCGTCGATAAAACTTTTTATAACCGAACCCTTGAACTCCTCGCGCACGTCGAGAATGTGGTGTTCGATACCGATTTTCTCCGCCAATTCGCGTGCTTCTAAGGCGAATTGGGGAATGGTTTGTCCTTCGCGGGGGAAGTGGCGAGGCAAATCCCACATACGCATGGTGAGCCCTACGACTTCGTAACCCTGTTCCTGCAAAATCATGCAGGCCGCAGAGCTGTCTATGCCGCCGCTCATACCTATGAGTACTCGTTTGTTTGGATCTGAATTTTTCATATTGTACAAAAATAACGAACTTTTATGAGGCGTGTGGTAATATTGCTTAAAAAACATCTAAACAGGGAGTGTTAAAAGTGAGATTGTTTTTGGCATTCTCTTCGAGAAGAGACTATCTTTAAAAAATATTAGGTAAATCTTCTTGGATAAGGAAGATTGTAAAGGTCGATACTGTGCTATCTAATACAACTATTATATGAAATACATTGTTTTTTAGTCTCGCTTTTTTTGATGACGTCGTGCGCTCGACAGGTGCCCGAGGCGTATCTGTTTTCGTATTTTACAGGGAATGGGGAAGATGGTTTGCACATTGCATACAGCAGGGACGGACTGGTTTGGGAACCCGTGAATGGAGGGAAGTCGTTGTTAACACCCCGGTTGAGCAAAGATAAATTGATGCGCGATCCGTGTGTCATACGGGGAGGGGACGGTTTGTTTCACATGGTGTGGACCATTAGTTGGGAAGAGAAAGGCATAGGATATGCTTCGAGCCCCGATTTGATTCATTGGAGTGAGCAGACGTTGATCCCGGTTTTTGAAGGGGCCGACGGGGTAAGAAATTGCTGGGCTCCTGAAATTACCTACGACGAGGCCAATCAGGAATATATGATTTATTGGGCATCGACGATCGAGGGGCGGTTTACGGAGACGGCCGAAGCGCAGGAAAATAACCTTTGCCATAGAATTTATGCCGTGACGACCAAAGATTTCAAAAACTTTTCCGATACATTCCTGCTTTATGATTATGGCTTCAATGTGATTGACGCATCGATTCATTATCGGGAGGGGAAATATATTATGTTTCTGAAAGACGAAACCTTAACTCCACCGCAAAAAAATATACGGATAGCTTATGCCGATAAACTTACGGGACCCTATTCCGAGCCTTCGGCTCCTATAACCGGCGATTATTGGGCCGAGGGTCCGACATTCCTCGATTTGGGCTCGAAATATTATCTTTATTTCGATAGGTATATGGAGGGCCGTTTTGGTGTGGTTCGCTCTACCGATATGAAAGTGTGGGAGGATATTTCGGACAGTTTGAAAATGCCCGAAGGAATAAGGCATGGAAGTGTGTTGAAGGTTACGGGAAAGGAGTTGGATAGACTTTTGGATTTAGACCGGAAGAAAGATTAAGAATATCGGTGTAAAAAAGCCCGTCGAGTTATTGTGAATCGGCGGGCTTTTTAATTCTATAAATCATCTCCCTTTGGGGGAGGTAAGAGGCGATCGTGTATTTTATTTTTCTATCAGGACGACGGCATAGGCCGAGATACCTTCTTCTCTACCGGTGAAGCCCAACCGCTCGGTTGTAGTGGCCTTGATAGAAATATCGTCGGGATCGATAGCCATACATTCGGCAAGGCATTTTTGCATGGCCGGGATATGGGGGTTGAGTTTGGGCCGCTCGGCACAAACCGTAATATCGGCATTGCCTATCGAGTAACCCTTGTCCCGAATGAGAGCTACGGTTTTTCTCAATAAGATTTTGCTGTCGATGTCTTTATATTCGCCGGCCGTATCGGGAAAATGGAATCCTATATCGCGCATATTGGCAGCACCGAGCAGGGCATCGCACAAAGCGTGAATCAGCACGTCGGCATCGGAGTGTCCCAACAGTCCCAATGTGTGTTCTATGCGTATCCCGCCCAGCCACAAGTCGCGACCTTCGACCAAGCGGTGTACATCAAATCCGAATCCAACCCGTGTTTTCATCTCCGGCCTACGAGTTCTTTAAGTCCGTCCATGTCGAACGAGAGGGTGAAACGGAGGGTTTGGTCCAGCGGGCTGGTTTGAGCCGTCGCTACCATATAAGCGGCATCGATTTTCAACACGTTGAGCGAGAAACCTGCGCCGAACGAGAAATATTTACGGTTACCCTTGTATTTGTTCTCGTTGAAGTAGCCGGCACGCAGGAAGAACTGTTGGTTGTAGGAATACTCGGCACCGATCGAGAAGTTTATCTCGCGCAACTCCTCTTTGAATCCGCCGGGGGCGTCGCTGAACGATTGGAATATACCCGTTATGGGTGAAGTATTTTGCCATTTCTCTTTGGCATCTTCATATTCTGCATCGGTTTCGTAATTGGCTATCTGAGGGGTAGCGGGTACCAGCAGTTTGTTCAAGTCGAGGTTGAGTGCCAATGTGTTGTATTCGGCCAGCGGGAAGAGGAATGAGGTACCTATCTTCAAGTTCGTGGGAAGGAACGCGCTTTCGTTACCGCCGTCGTAGGAGACTTTGGTACCGATGTTCGAGATGTTGAAACCCAATGACCATTGACATTCGTTGCGTCCGATGATGGGGTAGGTGGTGTAGTATCCCGATACGTCGGCAGCAAAAGCCGAAGCTCCCGATGCGTCGGATACGCTCGACTCGTCATAGTGGAATCCCAAATCGGAGTAAATATAACGGAATACAACTCCCATCGAGAATTTTTCGGAGAGCTTGCGGGAGTAACCTACATCGAACGCCATTTCGTAGGGGGTAATGCTGTTTTGTGCATTACCTTGATTGTCGGTAAGGACAATTTCGCCCAACGAGAAATAGCGCAGCGAGGCGCTTATGGCCTGCAAGTCGCTACTACCCAGTTTCCAGTATCCGGCCAAGTAAGCTAAATAAATGTCGTTGACCAGTTTGCGTAACCACGGGGTGTACGATAGCGATACGCCGGCTTGGCTGTATGCAAAGGCATATTTCGAAGGGTTCCAAAATTGAGAATTGACATCGGGGTCGGTAGCTGCACCCAAATCGCCCATCGAGGCTCCGCGGGAGTCGGGGGTGATGCTTAACGAGGTGATACCGGTGTTGATGGGGTTGAACTCGTTTTTGGTTGTGCCTCCGTCGGCCGCGATGGCGTATACGGGGAAAAACAGAGCAACGAGAATAACCGCTAAGGTATAAAAAGTGAGTCGGTTCATTATTTACGTCATTACAAATTATATGTATATAATAAACAGATATTGGGGGGCATTATTGCGTAACGACAACTATTTTTTTTGCGGGAGTGGCAATAATCCCGGCTGCGGTTTCGAAATATACTTGACCATAATAAACGCCGGCCGGAACTCGTTCTCCGTTGGTATTCAGTAAATTCCAAGTGAACGGGAAGAGATTGCCGCTACTCTCCCGGGCATATACCTCTTCGCCCAAACTGTTGGTGATGGTTAAGCGCGAGCGGTTGCTCCCGGCGATGGGATTCCCGTCGAGGTTGAGGCACGATAGTGTGGCGCACTCGGTTACCGGTTCTTCATCGACCGAGAGGAAATAAGATTCGCCAGTCCCGATTACTTCGAACCCTCGGGTTACTTCGGAGGAGTTTCCCAGTGAGTCGAATACCTTGAATGTAATTGTGTGGGGCCCGTTGCTCAACAAAGGGAGCGGATAAGAGAACGTCCCGGAAGGGATATTGCTCTCGGTTGAGTGTGTATAGTAGCGGGTTACGTTTGTTTCGATTTCGCGTCCGTCGAGAAAAAGGGTCATTTGTTTGCCAATCCCGTTAGCTGTCCATATCCCGGAAGGGTCGGAGAGTTGGCAGATGAAGGTGGCCGGATTTTCGATTGTGGCGCCATCGGTAAACGAGTAGTCGTTGAGCCCGGCAAAATTTATATTGGGTCCTTGTGTATCGGTCGACTCTATTTCGTAGCTGGTCCCTATGATAAGTTTGTCGGTGTAGCCGTTAGCTTCCTGTCCCGTTTCGTCGTAGGCATACAGGTTGAGTAATCCCGATTTCCCCGAATGGGAGTTTTCGACAGGCAAGATAACGGTGACGGTAAATTTACCGTTTTTGACCGCTCCTTTACCGGTCGTGAGCAGGGTGGGGCGATATTTGTAGGTATATGTTTTTTTATCTTGATGGGCGAGGGTGGTGAATGTTTGTTCCTCGTCGTAGAGCGAAAAGAATATTTCGCCGTTAAAGTCGGTAAGAGGTTCTCCTGCGTAAGAAAGTATATCGCCTTCTACGACAATACCTTTACCGGCTGTTAGTTCTACCTCGGTATCGCTGCTTTTCCCTGCTATCCGGGTCACTTGAATGTTGTTTTCGGGATAGGTAAGTTTTAGGGCCGGGTCGCCTATAAGGATATAGTTGAGTTTGTTTTTGTCTATTTCGGTTCCAAAATCTTGTTTGGCCAGTTTCAGCATATCGCCAATCCGCAGTACCGATCCGTCGGGATTTCGGTCAAAGATGCGTTTCATCAGCCGCCGGTTTATTTTGTCGTTTCCATCGGTATAGACAACGCGGGTAGTGGTTATTAGTCCTATGGCTCCCGCCGTGGGGTTGAGAAACACGTTTTCACCGGCCGAGAGGTCTTCGGAATCGAACCGGCAATAATCGCACGTGATGGTAATGAACAGCGGCAGCCGATGGTTCGAAAGGTTATCCATTTCGTATCGCGAAAAGAGCCCTTCGCCGGTAAATCCTACTTCGGGGTCGTTGTGGCCGATGTATCCGAATATGAGCATACCCTCTTCGAATTGTTTCATGAGTTCCCGATTTGCTTCGGGGCATTGGCTTGTTGCCGGATCCAAATAGTACGAATCGACAAATATTTTGTTGACCCTGAATCCCAACCGCGGGGTAGGGGTGTTTTGGAGCAAAAGGGTGTCGCATCCCTTATTTGCCTGTTCGGTATGTATTGTCTCGTCTCCGTCGTCGGCAGCAATACAAATGTTGTTCTTCCAGGGAGAGAAATCGGTATTTTGTGCATAACGATAGAGCTTATCGACAATCAAGCGAGCATTGGTGAGAGACGAAACAGGGATTCGTCCTATTCCCAAACACACTTTGTCGGTTTTTATATCTTCGCCCGATTCGTCGGCCAAAAAGCCGAAATAATCTTCCAGCACAAACGATTCCCGTTCGTCGATACTGGTTTTCGATTGGTAGGTGAGTAATGTGTTGCATTCGGGCGAATGGATTTTCTCCATCGATTGGCGGTTGTTGTAGGATCCGTCGCCGAAGAGGAGTAGGTATTTAGGGAGTTTCCCGTCGGTACGGTCGTAGAACATTTTCATCAATCGTCGATATGCCGAGGCGTCAGGTGTTCCCGAAGAAAATTCGTTGAAAATTTTTTCCTGTTCGATAACCTCGACGGTAAGCCCCTCGCTGGTGTGTAACTGGGCTAACCGCTCGGCTTCGCTTTGCAGGGCGGCAGGCGTGATAATCGTGAGGTCGGGGGAGGCCAATGCGTGCAGGTTTTGGTTGTCTATTTCCCGGACGAATGCAGGCGAGGGGAAATCGTGTTTCAAATCGAAGGCGATAAACTCCCGCAACTGAGTATCTTCGGGGACGAAAGAGGTTGTATTGTTCTCGAAGTTCGTGGCGATGTTCTTGGGACTGTGCGGAACGGTTATATCCCATACCAAAGTCGAAACGGAACTGTTGCTTATCTGATAATATTCACCTGCTTTCCGGTTGATAAAACGGAATTCTACCTGCCCATCGTACAGTTGCAACTTGCGTTTGTAGTTGAGCCGAATGTAATCGAGATAAGCCGCCAAAGTATTTCCCGAACTGGAATAACGAATGCCTATGACCGGATTTTCGGTGGCCGCCGAAATTGTTTTGAGAGGGGTTGCCTGCCGAAGGAATTCGTGGGTGTCGTAGTACTTTGTGATACGGTTCGATGTGTTTGTCGAGAGTTCCGTATTGTTGTAGCTGATATATACATAGCCATCGGTGTCTGTGATTTTTGCGCCGAACGATACCCTTATTTTCATCGGTTCGGGCTGTGCTCCGGGTAAATGGAAGGTGAAGTTTTGGCTTGTTTCGACGAGAAAATTTTCGCCGAAAAAGTTTTGTCCGGTTTTCCCCACGTTTACCAACTCTTTTTCGTGAACGGTGTAATCGTCGAATACCGAGAGGGGTGTATTTTCGGTTGTAGGAAGTGGGCTATTTACCGTAGGGAATATCGCGGGTGCTACCTCTTTGTCGGTGAGGAAATAATATGCCCGGGTAGAGTAGGGATGCAGCCGATGGGTGAATTCGCCGCTGCTGGTGCTGTACTCCCATTTGGTTGTACCCGTCGAGTAGAAATAGAGTTTGTTGTCGTGTTGCCAAAGAGGTATTTGGGGAAGGTCGTCGATATAATTGTCGTTGTTGGAAAAAAGTTCGTCGATAACCAATCCTCCGTAGCCAAAAAGTTTTACGTTGGCCGGATTGGTAAATCCCCATGAGACAAGCGTGTCGAAAGGTATCTGATATATGCCGGCTTCGGTTGTCGAAATTTTTACCCAACGGCCTTCGGCTAAAATAGAGTTGGCGGCATAGTCTTCTCCCTTTCTGGCGTATAGCGGGAAAGCGAGTGCAAGAACAATGGTTGCCGATATGAGTCGTATAATCCCCTTTTTAAGATAACTGATGAACTGCATTATAAGTTATTTTACAAAAAAATCGAGGACTTTGGTCTCTCCTAAAAATCCTTCGAGGTGGTCGCCTATGTTTACCGGACCTACACCGGCGGGAGTTCCTGTGAAGATGAGGTCTCCTATTTTTAATGTATAAAATTTACTGACATAAGCTATGATTTCGTCGATAGGGAAAATCATCTCTTTGCTGTTTCCCTGTTGTACACGCGCCCCGTTTATTTGTAGAGAAAATTCGATATTGTCGGCTTTGGGTGCCGTTTCGGGTAATGGAATAAATTTGCCGATGGGCGCCGAGCCGTCGAATCCCTTTGCTATTTCCCACGGATTCCCGGTAGACCGGGCTTCGGCTTGTATGTCCCGGGCGGTAAGGTCGATTCCTACCGTTACGGCATCGTAGTAACGGTGTGCAAATTTGGGGGCGATATTTTTCCCCAGTCGCGAAACATGGAATACCAACTCGGTTTCGTATTCTATGCGGTTCGAGAATTGCGGCAGGAAAAAAGGTTTGCCGTCTTTTAACAAGGCAGTTTCGGGTTTCAAAAAGACCACAGGATTTTTGGGGAGATCTTTTTTCTCCATCTCTGCATTGTGCGCTTTGTAATTCCAACCGACGGCAATTATTTTCATAGGGAAAAATTATTTGATGTTGTTTAGCCGGTTGAACATGACGGCTAAGTGGGCGTAGATAGATGTGTTTTGAATGACAATGTGCTTGGGCACCCGGATACGATAGGGGGTGAAGTTCCAAATAGCCTTGATACCGCCGGCGATCATCTCTTCGGTTGCACTTTGTGCCCGGTCTACCGGTACGGTGAGTATCCCTATTTGTACCCCCAGCTCTTTTTGCATTTGGGTAAACTGGGAGAGGTGGTAGACGGGAATATTGTTGATGATGGTGCCTGCCAGTTCGGGTTTGATGTCGAACCCGGCAACTACTTCGAGCCCATATTGCGACAATCCTGAGTCTTGCATGAGTGCTGCACCCAAACTTCCCACTCCGAAGATGAAGGCTTTGTGCATGGACGTAAAGCCAAGAAACTCTTCCAATACCGCAACTAACGATTTTATCTCGTAACCTACCCGGGTTTTCCCCGAAATGTTGATAAATGATAAGTCTTTGGCTATTTTCGACGAATCTACCCCTATCTCCTTTGCAATTTGTGTGGAGGATACATATTCTTCGCCTTTCGTTTGCAGCAGTTTAATATAAGCCAAGTACCACGGTAGCCGACGAAGCGACGGTTCCGGTAATTTGATTATAGGTTTCGACTCCGAGTTACACATCTTTCTTTTGACTGTTTTCTCGATACAAAGATAGTAAAACTTTGGCTACAAACAAATTCACTTAATCGAGCCTATTTGTTGCGACCACTCCGTTCGATACAGAAAGATATGGCGAAATGGCGAATTTCTATTCAACTATTTTTCGCCATACTTATCTTTTTTTTACTTTTAAGCGACACCTTTCCTGTGAAATTGGTTTTTACTGTGCGGTGACGCATAGTTTTTTGGAGCGAGTGGCCTCGTGTTTGTTGTCGGTCGATATAATGGCTTTGTAGAGATATATACCGCCGGGTACCCGATTCCCGCTGCTGTCGGTCAAATCCCAGTTGATGGGGTACGACTTGAACATATCGGAAAGGCCTTTGCCCGTGTATTGCCATACCTCTACTCCCATGAGGTTGTATACCGATATGGTTACGTTGATGATTGCGTCGGGGCGATTGTGCCTGAGGTAGAAATTGGTCGATGTGCTGGCCGGGTTTTGGTCGGCGTACAGGTCGTAGATAACGGGTTTAAGCCCGGTTTTCACGGTAAAGTTGAGCTCTACTTCCGACGAGTTGTTTTCGGTATCCCATACTTTTAGTCGCAGGGTATGATCGCCTTCGCTCAATTCACTGAGCGGGTATGTGATTACTCCTCGCCCGAATTCACCCACTGTCGGTTCGAAATAGGAGGATACATCGGAGTATATCGTTTGGTTGTCGATCGTTACGGTCATTTGGTGCCCTATCCCGGCATCGGAGATGTTAATCCCCGACGGGTCATACACTTCGGCGATCAACAGGGGTGATTCGTTGACTTTATCGCCGTTTTGGAAGTCATCGGAGTTGAGGTAGGCATAGTATATTTCGGGGCCTTCGAAGTCGTCGTTCGAACTGTCGTTAAACCCTCCCACAATGAAGTTCGATTCATTGCCGCTGCCCTCCTCACCTTCGTCGTTGTAGCAGTAGAGATTTATCAATCCCAGGTCGTCGGCGAAGTTGATTTCGCGGGGTACTTTGAATGAGATCTCGAATTGGCCGTTGACGATAGAGTCTTTTCCTACATAGAGACGGTTACTTCGTTCGGAAAATTCGAATGCTTTTCCCTCGTCACCGTATCCGTAACTAACCCGGTTTATTTTCGAATCGTAGACTGTGGGGCAGATAATTCCGTTGTAGTCGGTCGCTTTTTCGCCTTGTGGGGTATATATTTCGCCTTTGATGAAGACCGAATCGCGAGCCTGTATCGTGGGGACGGTTTGAGAGATGTCGTATCCGTTGATTTCGGTTACTTTAATTTTGTATTCGGGGTATAGCAACTTCAAGGCAGGATCGCCTAATAAGGTATAGTTTAGTTTGTTACTGTCGGTTTGCAGAATGTTGCATTTGGCTTTGCGCAAGATGTCGCCTAACCGGGGATATTCGAAGTTCTCGTCTTTCTTGAATACCTGTTGGGCCACACCTGTATTGAGGTAGTGGTTGTTGCTGATATAGACTACTCGGGTGGTGGTAATGAGGGCTATACCGCCGCCGCTGGGATTGAGGCAGAGTATTTCGCCGGCCGAGATGTCCTCGTGGTCGTAACGGCCGAAATCGCAGGTGGCTGTGATGAAAAGGGGTAGCCGTTTCAAATACATGGACTGTATGTCGGTGATGTTGAGCAGATCTTCGTGGGTCCAAGCCACCGTACTGCCGTGCCCGATGTAGTCGATCACGAGTACGCCGTCGTCGAGTACTTGGAATAGCTTTTTCTTTGCCGAGGGGTAGGTGCGTCCCGTCGAAGTGATTTCGGCGGTGTAGGCATCGGTGTAAATTTTGTTGATGAAACAGTTGGCATCGCTATTTTCCAAAATATTGCAAATATCTTCGGCCTGTTCCATGTGAGTGGCGTAGTTCTCATCGTCGGCTACGACGCACACTTGGTTTTTCCAAGAACCTTTATCGTTATTGGCTAAATAGTTGGTGAGTTTGGAGATGACATCTTTGGCTTCTTGTTCGCTTTTTATGGGTAAACGGCCTACACTCACGCGGAGTTTGTCTGCTGCAATACGTGTCCCGGAGTCGTCATCGAGAAATCCGAAGTAGTCGTCGGTCGTATAGGAGGCCCGTTCGTCGGTCCCGCTACCATATTGGTAGGTAAGCAGGGTGGGGTATTTTACATATTTCCCGGTTTCGCCTATTTTGCGGTTGTCGTACAAACCTTTTCCGAAAAGCAACAAGTACAGTTGTTTGCCGTTGATTCCACCTTCGCGATCGAAAAACATTTTCATCAGCCTGCGATAAGCGGTAGCGTCGGGGGTGCCCGACGAAAATTCGTTGAAAACCTGTGTGTGGTCTATGACAGCTACCTCTAAACCGTCGAGTTCGCTGTGCAACTGGGCGATGCTTTGGGCATAGGAGATGTATTCTTTGGGGGTGAGGATAATCAAGTCGGGAGTAGCCATACCGTGCAGGTTTTGGTTGGCGACGGTTTCGACAAACGAAACCGAGGTTTGGGTGGCTTGTTCGTCGAAAGCTACATACTCTTCGTGGGCTTTGGTAGGAACGAAACGGGCATTGCCGTTTTCTATGTGAGGAATAATATTCACCGGATTTTGAGGATCCGAAATGTCCCAGATGTGAATATTCGATGAATAGCCTTGCAGGTTATAGCAACTGTTCTCGGGGAGTTGTTTCAGCCTGAATTGAATTTTTCCGTTGTACAGTTGCAGTTTGCGTTTATAGTTAAATCGGAAATAGTTAAGACGGGCCAACGAGAGGCTCCCGCTGTTTTGTCGGAATAAAAGGGTGAACGAGAGTTCTTCGCTGTCGAGATTAATCTCTTTGAGCGTAGAGGTCATTTTTACAAATTCATAAGCGCTCTCCGAACAGGCCGAGATATTGTCGGAACTGCTTTCGGAGAGAGTTTGTCCATTTCGGGAGAAAACAAGTTTTCCCGTTCCTCCTACAATCTTTGCGCCAAACGAAGTCCGCAGTTTTACCGGTTCCGAGTTGTCCACACCGGGGAGCTCGAACGTGAAGTTGCGTGATGTCGTGTAGCGAAAATCTTCACCTAAAAACAGCCGTCCGGTCGAGCCGGGGGAGTATAGTTCCTGCTCGTAAACAGCGTGTTCGTCGAACGATGTAATGTCGGTCAATCCGGCTGTCCCGTTCGGGAAAGAACGGTCGGCCATGATGGCTTCGTTACTTTTGCTGTCGGTGAGGAAATAGTATCCGGCTGTGGAGTAAGTGTTTTGTTCGTGGTCGTACTCTTGCGTTTTCCCGTTATATGTCCATGTTATGGGACCTTGTGCATAGAATAGGATTTTGGATCCGGTATGCAAAATGGGAATTTGGCAGAGATCGTCGGGGTCGTCTTCCGAAAAAGTTTCGGGTAGCATGGCTCCTCCGTAGCCGAAAATCGTTACAGCTTCGGGATTGGAAAATCCCCATTTGCTCAATTCTCGATAGGTAATTTGATGTATTCCCGATTCGTAAACGGCAATTTTTACCCACAATCCGTTGGCCAACTGCGATTGTGAGGCATAGTGGCTGGCATTGAGGGCTTGCAAAGGACTGGCCAAGAGTACCATGAATCCCACGCATAGCCACGCGAGCAATCGGGGCAGGAGGTTTGCAGAAAATATATTATGGTGTTGTGTAATAGCTTTCATCGTATCATATATAACGAGGAAACCTTTGGTTTATTGCAAAAGGGAAAAAAGATGTTCGGTTGTTTCGTGTTGTTAACTTTCTCTCTATTTTAGAATATCGGGGTGCGGTTTGGGATAGTGAAATCTGTAAAATTGTGTTTTCGATTTTTCTCTGCACTCAACTTTCGCTATATTTGTAGAAAATAAGATGCGGTTCGGCATAGCAAAATCTGAAAACTGTGTTTTCGATTTTTCTCTGCTCTCACCTTTCGCTATATTTGAAAGCAAATATAATTTATTGGAAGATAAAATTACCGAAATGGGAAAGAATAATGATTGGAAAGAGCGGCTTAATATCGTTTACTCTACCAACCCCGATTTTAAGTTCGATACCGGGGAAGAGGAGGAAGCCGAAACGTTGGAGCCTGCGAAACAGCAGTTGCGTATATCTTTGGATAAACGGAACCGAAAAGGGAAATCGGTTACCCTTATTACCGGATTTGTGGGTTCGTCCGACGATTTGAGCGCATTGGCGAAAAAACTGAAAACCAAATGTGGGGTAGGTGGCTCGGATAAGGACGGCGAGATTTTGATACAGGGCGATTTCCGTCAGAAGATTTTGGATATTTTGTTGTCCGAAGGTTATCGGGCTCGTATTGTTTGACCGTATGTTGAATATTTACAAAGCATCGGCCGGCTCGGGAAAGACTTATACCCTTACGCTGGAATATATAAAACTGTTGCTGGGCTATCGCGACGAAGCCGGAAATTCCCGCCTGTACAAAAAAAGCGACGGGGCTCATCGCCGTATTTTGGCGGTTACCTTTACCAACAAGGCTACTGAGGAGATGAAGCAGCGTATTGTGTCGCAGTTGGACATCTTGGCTCACGATACCGACAGGTCGCCCTACCTCGGTGAATTGATGCAACAGTTTGGTTGTTCGGCCGAAGCGATTCGGGCGATTGCTGCCGAGACTTTGTATGTGTTGCTGCACGATTTTTCCTATTTTCATATCAGCACCATCGATCGTTTTTTTCAGCAGGTGTTGCGTAGTTTCACTCGCGAGGTAGGGTTGCAAGGTAGTTTCGAAATCGAGATGGATAACGATTTTGTAACGGCTTCGGCTATCGATCGTATGTATTCCGACCTCTCCGATACGGCTCAAAAGGGGTTGCTCGATTGGTTGGTGCATTACGCCAAAGAACGTATCGAATCGGGTAGCTGGTGGAGCTTGGGCAACCGAGCCGAACGGAAAGACGATTTGCGGGAGTTGGCGGGCGAATTGTCGAAAGAGACGTATAAAATGTTCCGGGCTTCGATTCTTTCCCAAATTAAGGATAAGGGGGTACTCGATACCTATTTGAAGGATATGCGGCGTATTTGTACCGAGTTCGAGTCGCTTTTACGGAAATTGGGCGAGACGGCACTCGATTGTATCGACCGGCATGGACTTCCGCTCGATGCATTCAAGGGGAAAGGCCGTTCGT
This sequence comes from Candidatus Barnesiella excrementigallinarum, assembly GCA_019114445.1. Lineage (GTDB taxonomy): Bacteria > Bacteroidota > Bacteroidia > Bacteroidales > Barnesiellaceae > Barnesiella > Barnesiella excrementigallinarum. Next base: position 20,376 of record DXFL01000009.1, on the reverse strand, counting down.
GGGCATTCTATTTCAAACGGTTGGCCAACGGGAAAATAACGCCTCCCACTCAAACGTTCAGAAACAATGTAGGCAATGGCGACCTGTGGTTTGCCAAAAGCGATGTGCCGGCGTGCATGGAGAGCCTTTACGCCGAGCTTAATCCGGTTATGCAGTCGGTTGCCGATAGTTTCGGGCAACCCTATGTCCGTTACAATACGGCGGTTCAAAGCTCCAAATATATCTATGCGCTGGGCATATTGGTCGATATAGACCGTCGTATCGAAGAGTACGAACGGGAGCACAATGTGCTATTGCTTTCCGATACGGCGGGGATTCTCAATGCCGTTATCAATGAAAACGATGCCCCGTTCATATACGAGAAGATAGGGACGAGGGTAAACCATTTTATGATCGACGAGTTTCAGGATACCTCCAACTTGCAATGGCGGAATTTTGCTCCTCTCATAGGCGAAAGTTTAAGCCACGGACATTCCGATTTGATTGTGGGCGACGTGAAGCAGAGTATTTATCGTTGGCGAAATTCCGACTGGTCGCTGCTCAACGAGGGTATTCGGTCGCAATTCCGTCCTTCGCAATATAGCGAACGCTCTATGGAGACAAACTATCGCAGTTGTGCCCGGGTCGTAGAGTTCAACAATCGCATTTTCGGCGAGGCTTCCCGGTTGTTGCAACGGGAGTTGGAGGGCGAGGTGAAGGAGTCGGCATTGGTAAACGACGATTTCGAGGTGAAGATCGAGAATGCCTATGCCGACATTGTGCAGCAGGTAGCTCCCTCGAATCGTTCCCGGGGAGGTCGTGTGGCGGTGACGATGTGGGAATCGGACAAACGCGACACTTTTTGTCAGGAATCCCTTTCGCGCATCCCCGGTTTGTTGAGAGAGTTGCAAGACCGGGGATATTCGCCCGGCGACATCACCTTTTTGACAAGAACCGCCAAAGAGGGAGTAGCCATTGTCGATTTGTTGTTGCGGCTGAATGCCGAGAATCGCGATTCGCGTTACCGCTACGATGTAATATCGAGCGAATCGTTGTTGATTAAAAATTCGCCGGCGGTGAATTTGTTAATCGCTATCCTGCGCTACATACAAGATCCTTCGGTAGAGTTGAACCGGTTGATAGCCGTCTATGAATACAACCGGAAGAGGGGCGAGAATTCCCGCGACACGACAGCTTTCCTCTCTTATTTCGAGAATCGTGAGGATATAGCCCATCATCTCGATGGCGATTTCCTGCAATTTATAGAGCGTGTCCGCAAAGAACCTTTGTTCGAGATGTGCGAACAGATTATATCGCGCTTCCCCGATGGGGAAAACGACGGAGGCGAACGGGTGTATATACAGGCTTTTCAAGATTATGTATTGGAATATTGCCGCACGCACACCGCCGATTTGGGCTCGTTCTTGGTGTGGTGGAGCGAAAACGAAAACAAGTTGTCGGTGACCACCCCTCAGGAGCAAAATGCCATGCGGGTGATGACTATCCATAAGTCCAAAGGATTGGAATTCAAGGTGGTGATTATACCCTTCTGCAACTGGTCGCTCGACCATTTGGCCAACAGCAACCTCATTTGGTGCCCTACCCGCGAGGAGCCTTTTTCCCGTATTCCGGTGTTGCCGTTACGCTATGGGAGCAGCCTTGCCCAAACCTATTATGCCCCCGAATACTTCGACGAAAAGATGTATGCCTATATCGACAACCTCAATGTGGCGTATGTGGCGTTTACCCGTGCCGAGGAGGAGTTGCATATTTTTGCTCCGGCGCTTAAAAACAAAACGGCGAAAGAGCGGGTGGGAAGTGTGTCGGCCTTGTTGAACGAGATTTTGTTCCCCGACGGAAGCACCGGCGATGTGTTGCATTACGAGGTGGGTGACGACTGGCGACCCGAATCGGGAAAGAAAGGACACCCGTCGGTTGACCGTCTTTACGCCGGTGCCTATCGCTCGGTCGACCCGGGAAGCCGGTTGCACCTGAGATTGCAAGGGAAAGGCGTTTTCGGGGAGGGGCTCGATCGGGCTTATGGGACGTTGATGCACCGCATTTTAAGTCGGGTTGGGACGGCCGACCGTTTAGGCGAAACCGTTGAGGAGTTTGTGCGTACGGGTGAACTTTCGGAAGTCGAAGAGGCAGAGACTCTACGGAAAATAGAGGCGTGGATTTCCGACGAGCGGGTTGCCTCTTGGTTCTCGCGCGACGTAAAAGTGTGGACCGAGCAGGAAATTTTGCAGCCCGACGGCTCATTCTATCGCCCCGACCGGGTAATCGAAACAGGCGGCGAGGTAGTGGTGGTCGATTATAAATTTGGGCGTGTCGAGCGGGCTTCGTACAAAAAACAGGTAAATACCTATGTCTCGCTGATTGCCGAGATGGGTTATCCCCGGGTATCGGGCTTCATTTGGTACGTAACTTTGGACAAGTTAGTGGCTGTTTAAGTTTATTTAAACATATATTTGGATAAATGGAATAAATGACAGAAATTTGTTCTGTCAATCACTAATTATGCGCACAACATCATGAGATTTATTACGAGGTTATGGCTTATAGGAATAATGCTCTCTTCGGTTTTTACGGGGAATGCAGCTTATCCATATTCGTTGGCCGACGATAGTGTGGCCGATTTACGTCCGCTTGTGACGCCTGCACCGAAGGCTATGGAGCAACCAACCTTCGATTTCATGTCGAAAAAGTGGGTTCAGATGACTTGTGTAGGGGCGCCGCTGGTGGTGGCCGGAGTGTCGGTTATGCACGGGCGTGACCGTTTCCATCAGTTAAGAGAAGATTTTGTGCCCAAATTCCATTACGAATACGATAATTATTTACAGTATGCCCCAGCCGTGGTCATGTTGGGTTTGAAAGGTTTTGGGGTGGAGAGCCGCAGTTCGTGGGGCCGAATGTTGACCTCCGATGCTTTTTCGGTAGCGATTATGGCCTCGGTTGTCAATGCGATAAAGTATACGGCCCATGTGCAGCGTCCCGACGGCAGCAATTATAAATCATTCCCATCGGGACATACGGCCACGGCATTTATGGCGGCTACCATGATGCACAAGGAGTATGGCGATCGCAGTCCGTGGTATAGCATCTCGGCCTATACGGTTGCGACAATTACGGGAGTAAGCCGGATATTGAACAACCGGCATTGGATTTCCGATGTGTTGGCCGGTGCCGGGATAGGAATTTTGTCGACAGAGTTGGGTTATTATTTAGCCGATTTGATTTTCAAGGAAAAGGGGCTTAATTTCGATACGCCCCGGTATTATCCGTTATTGGAGACTCCTTCGTTCTTAGGTTTGTATATGGGATTTTCTTCGGGGTTAGGCTCTCTTCGTCTCTCCGACGGTGTGACTTTGGATACCGGAATAGGTAGCCGTATGGGAGTGGAAGGCGCCTATTTCTTTAACCAATATGTGGGTTGCGGTGGATTGGCAACCATATCCAATGTGCCGGTGTCGTTGCAAGGGCGTCCCGATGTAACTCTCGATGGGATAGACGAGGGCCGGGCAATGGGGGGAGCCTATTTTTCTTACCCCTTTACGAATCGCTGGTCGGTAGGCGGGAAAGTGTTGGCGGGATACAACTATATCCTCGGCCGGTCTATCGGAGAATCGTCGATACGGTTCGATAAAGGTGCTTTTGCTTGGAGCGGCGGCCTTTCGATAGGATATGTGTTGAAACGCCATTTTGGAGCTCGTCTTTTCTGCGATTATTCATCGACTGTCGCTTCGTATAAACTCACCCCGTCGGACGAGCTGGGCATATCGGCGGCCGAGTCGGGCAATCAACCCATTCGCTCGATTACTTGGGGGGCTTCGGCCAATATTCTGTTTTGAGCGGTTTTTGTATCGTCGTTGATAAAGGAATATAAAATAAGTAGGGGCTGTATCGAAAAATACAGCCCCTACTTATTATGTCGAATAAAAGCTTTCGATTAGAAAGGATGTCTTTCGTCCGAAACCGTCAATTTTGCACGACCTTTTGCACGACGGCTGGCCAATACGCGACGACCGTTTGCAGTGGACATTCTCAAACGAAATCCGTGTTTGTTTATTCTTTTTCTGTTCGAAGGTTGAAATGTTCTTTTCATTGCCGTTATATTTTTATCGTTATTATTCTTTTTTCGGACTGCAAAAATAGATACTTTTTTTTAATAAACCAAGAGTTAGCCCATTTTTGGGAATTTCTTTTTGAGATTTTGCCGATTTAATATACTTTTGTAGGCCGAAACAACAGGAATAAAGAACAATATAAATTCAAAATAAAATAACAAGTATGATTAACTCGCAAGACATTAAAAACGGAACTTGTATCCGTTTGGACGGGAAACTCTATTTCTGTGTAGAATTTTTACACGTAAAACCGGGAAAGGGAAACACGATTATGCGTACCAAACTGAAAGATGTGGTATCGGGTCGTGTGCTCGAACGCCGTTTCAATATAGGTGAGAAATTGGAAGATGTTCGTGTAGAACGTCGTCCGTATCAATTCTCGTATAACGAAGGTGAACAATATCATTTCCTCAATCAAGAGACTTGGGACGACTTGGTTATCAACAAAGATTTGATTACGGGTGTCGATTTCCTGAAAGAGGGTATGGTGGTTGAGGTCGTTTCCGACGCTTCGTCCGAGACGGTTTTGTTTGCCGAACTGCCTGTAAAAGTTCAATTGGAAGTTACCTATACCGAGCCGGGGTTGAAAGGCGATACCGCTACCAATACAACCAAACCCGCTACGGTCGAGACGGGTGCTACGGTACGTGTGCCTCTCTTTATCGAGACCGGCGAGATGATTGTCGTAGATACTCGCGATGGTTCGTATATCGAACGTGCTAAATAATTAAAAGGATAGAATCCAAGAATAGGAAAAATGGAGTTCCACGACGGAACTCCATTTTTTTTGTCTCTCGCCGGTTTAAGAGTTTCTTGAATTTTGTGTCGGATTTAATGAAAAAATGTATTTTTGTAAAAACAGAATATTTGTCGCTATGCCCTATTTTTCGATTATAGTTCCGGTTTATAACCGACCCGACGAGGTGAACGATTTGCTGAAAAGCTTGTCGGTACAGACGTGTAAAGATTTCGAAGTGGTTTTGGTCGAGGACGGTTCTACCGTGCGGTGTGCCGATGCCGTTGAGCGGTATGCTCCGTTGGTGGATGTTCGCTATTATTATAAGGAGAACGAGGGGCGGAGCATAGCCCGGAACTACGGTATGGAGCGAGCTTCGGGGGAATATTTTATCTTCTTCGATTCGGATTGTGTGATTCCCGAACGCTATTTCGAGGCGCTGGGCGACGCTTTGCGTGAGCGTTATGTCGATTGCTTCGGCGGCCCCGATGCCGCTCACGATTCGTTTAGCGATGTACAGAAGGCCATTAATTATTCGATGACTTCGTTCCTGACAACAGGTGGCATTCGGGGAGGAAAGGTACAACTCGAAAAATTTACACCCCGTACCTTTAATATGGGCTTCTCACGGGCGGTTTACGAAAAGGTGGGAGGTTTCAGGGAGATGTTCAGCGAGGATATCGACATGAGTACCCGCATTCGTCAGGCGGGATTTAGCATAGCTCTCATTCGCGAGGCATACGTATATCACAAACGTCGGGTAAATATGCGGCTCTTTTTCCGTCAGATATATGTATTCGGAATGTCCCGTATCACCCTTTATCTGCTCTATCCCGATACCCTGAAACTTGTCCATTGGTTCCCGGCTTGTTTTGTGGTGGGTTCGTTGGCGATGATTGTCGGGGCGTTCTTTTGGTGGCCGGCCATTTTGCCGTTGGCCGCATATTTGTTGGCTATCTTCGTTGTGTCGTGGTGTGTGAACAAACGGCTGAAAATTGCGGCTCTGTCGGTAGTGGCCAGTGTGATACAACTGGGCGGCTACGGCTTGGGTTTTCTGAAAGCGTTTTTCTTGAAGATCGTGTTGGGGCGCGGTAGAGACGAAGCCGAGGAGATACGTTTGCGTAAAGGGAAATGACGATGGATAGTAAGCGGGAGAAATTAAAAATTACCGAGTGGGCTGTCGAGGACCGTCCGCGTGAGAAGATGATGTTGCATGGAATCCGGGCATTGAGCAATGCCGAGCTGATAGCCATTCTCATCGGTTCGGGGAATGTCGATGAGACGGCGGTGGAGCTTTCGCAACGTATTCTCAATGCGGCAGGAAACAGCTTGAATAATTTAGGAAAATACGGGATAGACGATTTTGTAAAACCGTTTAAAGGAATAGGCGAGGCAAAAGCCATTACGATTATGGCGGCGTTGGAGATTGGGCGCCGTCGCCGCGACGAGGAGTTGCCCAAACGTCCTGTGATAAGCAGCAGTGCCGATGTGTACAATCTTTTGCGGGGACAGATGATCGATTTGCCGCATGAAGAGTTTTGGGTACTTTTGCTAAACCGGGCCAACCGGGTAATCGATACGCTGAAAGTGAGTCAAGGAGGCACTTCGGCTACGGTAGTCGATGTAAAGCTGGTTATGCGGTCGGCTTTGCAGCAGTTGGCATCGGCTCTTATTTTGTGTCACAATCATCCGTCGAACAACCTTGTTCCCAGTGCGGCCGACGATAAAGTGACCGGTAAAATCAAGTCGGCTGCCGCGTTTTTCGACATAGCCGTTCTCGACCATATTATCGTGGGCGAGGAGGGGTATTTCAGCTATGCCGATGAGGACCGTTTGTGATACTCGCAGCGGGCCGGTTTTATTTCACGTTGTATAAAGTTTCTAAATGCCGGATTACGGTGTTGCCCAACAACTGGCTGCCTTCGGCTGTGGGGTGTAGCCCGTCGTAGAGGTATTTGTGCCCTTGTGCCTCTTCCTCTTCGGTGATTCCCGATTCGTCATACATATTGATGGTGGGGCAGCCCAGTTTCTCGCCCGCCAGTTGTATGGCTTCGACAAATTGCGGTAATCTGGGAGGACAGGGAGAACGCTGAATGGGAGTGAGCAGGACGATTTGAGTGTCGGGACAATATTTGCGAATAACCGATACCGCCCAATGAATGGCTCCGTATAGGGTTTCTCTGTTGGCCTCTTGGTAGGGCTTGTCCAACTCCGAAATGTCGCCGAGTTCTCGTTCGTTCGAGTCGTTTGTCCCGCACGAGATAATTATAATAAAGGGGTCGAAAGAAGAATCGGCAGGTCGAAGTCCGGTCAGTGGCGAGGGGGTGCCGTTGTGGAATGTTTTGCCGTCGGTTTCGGGGATAACTTCTCCTTCGGGGACGATCATTTGCAAGAAACGAAATACTTGGTTGGAGATAACATTGTTTATGTTGTAGTCGTATACCGGCTTGGGATTGGTATCGATGGTGGTTTGGGGACGTTCGGTCCATTGGGCTCCCGATACAGCAAGGTTGGTTAGCTCCATGTCGAAATATTGGGCGGTGACCCATGCCCATGAATTTTGGGGTGCTGTGATACTGTTGCCCATCGCTACCATCTGTTTCCCCGATAGAGTAACGATACTCTCGGTAGCACTTCCCTCTTGGGATTGACAGCATAAGAGAAGGGTAGAGAAGATGCCGATTAGTGTGGCGTGATAGAGACCTTTCATAAGTGATGAATATGTAAAGACCTGCTATTCCGTTCGAAGTAGCAGGTCTCGAAAAAAGTTTGTTACTATTTTATTTTTTTGTATATCGTTTGTTCAAGAGCTCTACGACCTCGTTGGTTATATCGTATTCGGGGTTGATGTAGAGCGTACTGGCGTTGTTGAAGATAGCTTCGTATTTTTTGTCTGCGTTGTACTCTTTGATAAAGTTATTGATAGAATCGTTCATTTGCATCAGCATTTTTTGTTGTTCCATCAAATTCTCATTTTCGAGACGTTGAGCATATTCTTGCAAATCGGCAGCTTTCTTTTCCAACCGTTGATACTCTTGTTGGGCTCTTTCGGGCGAAAGGAAAGCGTTGTTTTGATATTTGCGTTGGAAATCGTCTTGCTCCTTCTTCAACTGTCTGGCTTTTTCGTTGATCGAAGCGCGGGCATTCTCCTGCTTGTTGATCATTTTTTCGTTGAGATCTTTGGCATAGTTGTATTTGGAAAGCAAAGAGTCTACATTGATATAGGCGATGGGCAGTTTGGTCCCAAACGATGCAGCTTCGATTCCGTCGTTTGCCGATTGGTTCGATGAGGTTTGTTTATTCCCGCATTGCACCATCAAAAAAGATAAGGCAATCACAGTGGAGAGGCGGATTGCAAGGGTAAAAGTCTTCATAATCTTATTTTATCAGTCTAAAATTTTTGTCATTAGTCGGTTTGCTTTTCCGTTCCTGAGCGTCGGTCGATACGGCACACATAATCCCTTTCTCGCGCAGCGGCTTACTGTCGCCGATGTGAGGATTGGGAAACTTCCCTCCTTTTACAAAAAATACCTTTATCCCCAAAAGGAGAACGGCCAAAAGGAGAAACCCGGTGGTGAAAAGCAAAATATTCCACATTTTCACTATCTTAAATAATATAGGATTCGGCTCGGTATCGTCAAATGTTGAAAACTTCTGTTTTCATTTGCCTCTGCACTCGCCTTTCACTATATTTGTATAGTAAAACAAAGATAACTTCTATCGCGCAAAAACAAAATGCTCGCATATATATTCTTACGGTTATCTTTGCTGTGCAAATATAGGAAAGGAAAATGTGATTTTGACCGAAGAATAGAATTATTTTGCCGATAGAATGGGCAAAAGCGTAAAATTTAACATAATTTTCTTCGAGTATAGAAAGTTTAGCAATGAGCAAATTGTAACTAAAACATAATAATATGGAGATAAAAGAGCTTAAACCTACATCAATTTGGCATTATTTCGATGCAATAACCAAAGTGCCTCGCCCTTCGAAAAAAGAGGAACGCATTCGGGAGTTCTTGTTGGATTTTGCCAAAGAGCAAAATTTGGATGCGAAAGTCGATAAAACCGGTAATGTGGTTATTACCCAAGTGGCGACCCCCGGTTGCGAGGGTGCACCTACTGTTATCTTGCAGGCCCACATGGATATGGTGTGCGAGAAAAATGGAGACGTGAAACACGATTTCGATCACGATCCCATAGAGACCTATATCGATGGCGAGTGGGTGAAGGCCCGGGGTACGACGTTGGGGGCCGATAATGGCATAGGTATGGCGGCTGCTATGGCTGTCTTAGCCGATAAGGAGTTGAAGCACGGCCGTATACAGGCTTTGTTTACGGTCGATGAGGAGACGGGATTGACCGGTGCTTTCGGCCTCGAAGAGGGTATGATCGACGGTAAATATTTGTTGAATCTCGATTCGGAAGATGAAGCCGAAATTTTTATCGGTTGTGCCGGTGGTATCGACACGACCTCCACGTTCTCATATACTCCTCAACCGCTGCCCGAAGGAAAATTCTATTTGCGGGTAGAGGTGAAGAATTTGTTGGGCGGACACTCCGGCGGCGATATTCATTTGGGTCGGGGAAATGCCAATAAATTGCTGGCTCGCTTCTTGTGGTCTTGTATGCAGCGCCACGAAATGCACTTGTGTGCCATCGACGGGGGAAATTTGCGCAATGCTATTCCTCGTGAGGCTATGGCTGTGATTGCGGTAAATCCCGAAGAGAAAGAGGCTATTCGTGTGGAGTTGAACCATTATGCTGCCGATGTGGCTGCCGAGTTGAGCAGGGTAGATCCCCAAGTGACGGTAGATATGTCGACCGCCGATACTCCTGAGTTTATGATCGAGGATAAGGTGGCCGGTTCGTTGATAAGCGCGCTTTATGCAGCTCCTCACGGGGTTGTTGCCATGAGCCACGACATAGAGGGGTTGGTCGAGACCTCGACAAACTTGGCTTCGGTGAAAATGACCGAACCGGGCAAAATTGTGGTGGCTACGAGCCAACGCAGTTCGGTGGAATCGGAAAAGTACGATATAGCCTATCAGGTAGAGAGCCTGTTCCGTTTGGCAGGGGCGGAGCCTTCGCATGGCGACGGTTATCCCGGTTGGAAACCCAATATGCACTCCCGCATTAAGGACATTGCCGTGGAGGCTTACCAGTCGTTGTACGGTGTGACCCCGGCTATCAAGGCTATCCATGCCGGTCTCGAATGCGGATTGTTCTTGACGAAATATCCTCAGCTCGATATGATTTCGTTTGGCCCCACTTTGCGTGGCGTGCATTCTCCCGACGAGATGATGCATATCCCGGCGGTGGAGAAATTTTGGAACCATTTGGTGTTGATCTTGGAAAAGGTGGCTGCCGAGTGATGAATCTATTTCTGCGGGGGCTTTCCCTCGCCGATTTTGCCGGATCTCCGAGCCGAACAGGTATAAAAAAAGAGGGGCGATTGCCTCTCTTTTTTTATTTGGTCGTTAATTGAGTTTATTTCATCGCTAAATTGCAATATTGTGCAGCTTCTTGATAAGCCATTACACCGGCTTGCGAAAGCTCTACAATCATGTTGTTGCCATCGGCTCCAATCATTTTCACATGGTTGTCGTCGACGAAGGTCATGAATTTTGTCGTTTCGCCATTGGCCGATACCGACCAAGAGTTGTCGTTGCTGTCGAATACGAACCCGATGGTCGAGTTGTCGGTTGTGTTGGTAATCGTGTAACCGTCTTTGTCGGTTTTTACCAGATAGATGTCGCCGTTTTCGCCTTTGACTTCTTTGGTCGACGATTGGGCTACGATATTTTCTCCACTCCAAAATTCGATAGAGTTGAGAATAATAAGGTCGGCAACCACGGTAATCTCGTATACTGGGATGATATGGAATGCAATAAACACGAGCTCATTTACAAATTTGTTTCCGACGCTTCCGTTCCAGCTAAGCACCTTGTTGGTCAGTTTGAAAGAACCAATACAAGAAGAGAAGCAGAGAGTAGCTGCTAATGTTATGGCTAAGGCCATGTTTAATTTGTTCTTTTTCATTGTTTTGATTTTTAGATTGTCAATATTGGTTGTATATGAATATTTGCAATATAAAAAGGCACGAGGCAGCCATTTTGTTGAATACTGCGCTGAGACTTATTATTTATTACAAAGATAGAAAAATTTTTAAGAAATCTTTTTTATAGCGGTATTTTTTCTTGATACATTTTATAATAGCGCAAAACCTCGTGGACATAGGCTGTGGTTTGTCGGCCTTTGAAATAACCAAATTTGCAAACTTCGTCGTTGAAGTATTCGGGATTGCTTTTGAGCAGGATAAAGGCGCTTACATTGTTTTCCCATATATGAGGATCTTTCCCGTATTTTTCGGCGAGAGCCATGGCATCGAGTATGTGCCCGAGGCCGCCGTTATAGGCAGCCAAGATAAATTTGAGCCGTTCGTTTTTATCTTCGATTACCGACAGACTTTTGTTGAGCGATTGTATGCTCTTTACGGCGGCTTCGATATTTTTTTCGGGGTTTGTTATTTCATCGAGGGAGAGCCCGAAGGCTTGTGCCGTCCGGGGCATCAGTTGCATGAGGCCTCTTGCGCCTGCCCACGATACGGCCAGCGTATCGAAATGCGATTCGTTGTAGGCCTGTGCGGCGAGTATTCGCCAATCCCAGTCTATTAGTTTGGCGTATTTTTTAAATAGAGCATCGTAAATGGATATTTGTCCTTTCGATACCGACAACATGGCCGAGTGGGGCAGGGTTTTGCTCAGTTCGAAGTATCGGCGGGATATGCTCCGGTAGGAGGGCGATTTTTGATTCTCTTTTACCCATTGGTTTATGGCATGGGCAAGACCCGGCGATTGCTTGCTTACTGCCCATGACGCCCTTTGCGGAAAACTTACTTTGAGGTGGACGTCGATGTTGTTGTAGTAGGTGCGGTTCAATTGGGCAAGGTTGTTGTCGGCCAATGTATAGGGTATTTCGCCGGTCGAGACCATTTCGATGAGCTCTTCGGTAACGACGGTGTCTTTGTCTATATGGTGTATGTGTATTCCTCCGCCCAACTCGTTGTTGAGGTTTTTTATACGCTCTTCGTATTTCGAGCCGGCTTCGACGTAGATGTCTTTCCCGATTAAATCGACTACGTCGTTGATCATTTCGCTTTTGGCCTTTCGCGGCTGAATAAGTACTTGGTGGGTAATGTTCTCGGCCCCGCAATAAAGCCATTCGTTTTTGCTGTCGCCGATAATGGGCATTTCGTAGGCGATGATGTCGCCTTCGCCGTTTTGCAGCATTTCGGTGAGGTGCTTGATGTTATCGGCAACGATAACCGTCGTTTTCAGGTTATGATGGTCGGCAAACTGTTTGATACGTTCGTATTCGTAACCCATCTCTTCACCGCGGTAGATGAAGTATGAGGTAGAGCTGTATAAGGTAAGAACCCGTAATTCGCCTCGTTGGCAAATGGAGTCGAAGTCGTTGGGAACCTCCTCCGAAGAGTGGTTTTTGTTTCCGCCGCAAGCCGAGATGAGTATCAGCGTGCAGAGTACATATATCCAATAGGAGAAGGCCCTCCGCATGGCGTTTAACCTTTGAGTTTGTGCGAAATGAAGTTGGTCATAATCTCGATGGCTACCGAGTTGTGGCCGCCTTGCGGAATAATAATGTCGGCATATCGTTTGGTGGGTTCGATATGTTGCAGGTGCATGGGTTTCAATACCCGTTCGTAGCGTTCGATGACCATTTCGACGGTTCGCCCTCGCTCGATGATGTCGCGATTGATTACCCGGATAAGGCGGTCGTCGGCGTCGGCGTCGACAAATACTTTCATGTCCATCATATTTCTCAACTCTTCGTTACAGAGGATAAGGATTCCCTCGACAATAACGATGTCGCGCGGCTCTACGGTAATCGTTTCGCTGGACCGGGTGCAGGAGAGAAACGAATAGATGGGCTGCTCGATGGGACGTCCGGCTTTCAGGTCTTTAAGATGTTTAACCAGCAGGTCGAAGTCGATGGCGGCGGGTTCGTCGAAATTGATATTTTGTCGTTCTTCTACGGGTACATGGCTACTGTCCCAATAATAGGAATCTTGCGGAATAACGGCTGTTTGCCCGGCGGGGAGGCTTTCGATGATTTTTCGTACAACGGTGGTTTTTCCCGAACCGGTTCCACCGGCTATTCCTATGATTAACATAGCTCTTATTGGTTTTAAAGTAGATGAAACGAATTTTTTATTTATATTCAAATCGGCCTTTTTCCGATTCGATAATCAATACATTGTTGTCGGCGGCTTCGGTATATCCTACGATTTGGGCGTCGATACCGAACGATTGGCTTATTTCGATCACTTTTTGGGCGTCGGCCGGGGCTACGTAAATTTCCATACGATGCCCCATATTGAATACTTTGTACATCTCGTGCCAGTCGGTCCCCGATTGTTCTTGTATGATACGGAATAGCGGCGGCACGGGGAAGAGGTTGTTTTTGACGACCTTCATCTTTTCTACAAAGTGCATGACTTTGGTTTGTGCGCCGCCCGAACAGTGTACCATGCCATGTATAAGCGGCCGCATTTCGTCGAGCAGTTTTTTCACGACGGGGGCGTATGTGCGGGTAGGCGACAGAACCAGTTTGCCGGCATCGATTCCCAACTCGGCTATTTGGTCGGTGAGTTTCAGTTGCCCGGAGTAAATCAATTCGTCGGGTACGGCGTTGTCGTAGCTTTCGGGATATTTGGTTGCAAGGTATTTCCCGAATACGTCGTGGCGTGCCGAGGTTAATCCGTTGCTGCCCATACCTCCGTTGTAGCTTTTCTCGTAAGTGGCTTGCCCGTAGGACGATAGCCCCACGATTACATCGCCCGGACGGATATGGTCGTTCGATATGACTTCTTCTCGTTTCATGCGGCAGGTGACGGTACTGTCGACGATAATTGTCCGTACCAAATCGCCTACATCGGCGGTTTCGCCTCCGGTGCCATAGGCGTTTACTCCCAGTTCGCGCAGTTCGGCAAGGAGCTCTTCGGTGCCGTTGATGATGGCCGAAATGACTTCGCCGGGAATCAGCAGTTTGTTGCGCCCGATAGTTGAAGATACCAAAATATTGTTGGTGGCTCCCACGCACAGCAGATCGTCGATGTTCATGATGAGAGCATCCTGTGCGATACCCTTCCACACGCTTAAATCACCGGTCTCTTTCCAATACATATAGGCCAACGACGATTTGGTGCCGGCTCCGTCGGCGTGCATAATGTTGCAATATTCGGGGTCCCCTCCCAAAATATCGGGAATTATTTTACAAAATGCTTGGGGGAATATTCCCTTGTCGATATTTTTGATGGCGTTGTGTACATCTTCTTTCGAAGCCGATACGCCGCGCAGATTGTAACGTTGGTCGCTCATAGGTGGGGTGATTGAATGATTACAAAATTAGTGCAAAAATGATATTGGTGCAAACAATCGGGTTTATAAAATAAGTGTAAGATAAATAAATATGACGGGTGAGACAATCAATTCGCTGTCGAAACGGTCGAGTATGCCGCCGTGGCCGGGAAGTATTTTTCCCGAGTCTTTGGCTCCCGCTGTGCGTTTGATTTGCGACTCGCACAAGTCGCCCCATGTGGAGAATATCGAGATGAGTATTCCCATGCCTATCCATTGAGGCGTAGATAACATATTGGGTATGATGTGGTTGATAAAGATTGCGAGGAGTATGCAGAATGCCAGTCCTCCGAAGAACCCCTCCCATGATTTTTTAGGGGATATGCGTTCAAAGAGCCGGTGTTTGCCCAGGGTGCAGCCTACGAGATATGCACCGGTGTCGTTTGTCCACACAAATGCGAATAGCGCCATAAGCAGGTATTCGGGGTGTCCCAGTAATAATTGGTATTCTATGCCATATCCCCATTTCCCTAAGAGCGCAAGGGGCAGTATTACGTAGATATGACCTAAGATACTGTATGCCCAACTGGTGACAGGTTGTTTTTCGGGATTGGTATAAAGTTGTATTATGGGGCGGGCTATCAGGTAGATGAAGTAGGTGAGAATGGTGGCTTGCTGAATGTTGGCGGGCAACTGACCCGAAGAGGAAAATATGGCCAAGAAAAGGGCACAGGCTCCAAAAAGATCTATGGGTAACAGTATTTTGTCGAATCCCCGTCCAAATTGTGTGAGGTGTAGAAATTCGATATATCCGAGTAAGGCAATTAGCCCGAAGATAATGAGAAAAGAAAAGGCACCCCCTAAAATGGAGGCTGTAATGATAGCGATAAATAAAATACCAGTAAAGGTTCGGGTCAATAGATTTTTCACGGCCTTTTTATTTTTGATGAATTTCTCACAAAGATAGCTATTCTCCGAAAAAATATTCTTGTTTAAAGCTCTTTTTAGAGCGCTATTCTATAAAAAAAGAGGTATCGGGAATTTCCGATACCTCTTTTTGGTATGTGGAGATGGCAATTGCGGTTATTGTTTGTCGGTCTTTTGGGGAGTATTGTCTTTCTCGGCTGGTTTTTCGGGTTGGTTGTTTGGCGCAGTATCCTCTTCGGTTACAGCTTTTTGCTCTCCTTGTTTGGCCGATTCCTCGCTTTTGAGTATCTCTTCGGTGCGCGATACCCACGGGCGTTTCCCGAAAATATGTTCAACATCTTCGGCGAAAATTACTTCGCGGGTGATAAGCACATCGGCAAGTTGTGCGTGCTTATCGGCATTTTCTAACAAAATAGCTTTGGCTCTTTCGTATTGTTCGCTTACTATTTTGCTCACCTCTTTATCGATGAGTTTGGCCGTCTCTTCGCTGTATGGTTTGGTAAACCCGTATTCTTGTCCGGTGGAGTCGTAGTACGAAAGATTGGGCAATTTTTCGCTCATGCCGAAATACACCACCATGGCATAGGCCTGTTTGGTGACCCGTTCCAAATCGTTCGAGGCGCCTGTGGAGATACGTCCGAGGAATACCTCTTCGGCGGCACGTCCGCCCAATGTGGCACACATCTCGTCGAGCATTTGTTCGCGAGTGGTTATTTGTCGTTCTTCGGGCAGATACCATGCTGCGCCCAATGCCCGTCCCCGGGGGACGATGGTTACCTTGATAAGGGGGTTGGCATATTGCAGCAACCAACTGATGGATGCATGGCCGGCCTCGTGTATGGCAATGGAGCGTTTCTCCTCCTGAGTTGTGATTTTGGAGCGTTTTTCGAGTCCGCCTACGATACGGTCTACGGCATCCATAAAGTCTTGACGCTGTACGCTCTTCTTGTTTTTACGAGCTGCGATAAGAGCGGCTTCGTTGCACACGTTGGCAATGTCGGCACCTGAGAATCCGGGCGTTTGTCGAGCCAGCAGATCTACATCTACCGAGTCGTCTATTTTTACATTTCGCAGGTGTACCTTGAATATTTCTTTTCGATCGTTCAATTCGGGGAGTTCGACATAAATTTGACGGTCGAAACGGCCGGCACGCAACAACGCTTTGTCCAAAATATCGGCCCGGTTGGTAGCCGCCAAAATAATTACACCACTGTTCGACCCGAAACCGTCCATTTCGGTTAAGAGCTGGTTCAGCGTATTTTCCCGTTCGTCGTTCGAACCCATGTTCGGATTCTTACCGCGAGCACGTCCTACGGCATCGATTTCGTCGATAAAGACAATACAAGGAGCTTTCTCTTTGGCTTGTCTGAAAAGGTCGCGCACACGCGAAGCACCTACACCCACGAACATCTCTACGAAGTCCGATCCCGACAACGAGAAGAAAGGTACGTTGGCTTCGCCCGCTACGGCTTTGGCCAACAAGGTTTTTCCGGTTCCCGGAGGACCTACGAGCAAGGCGCCTTTGGGTATTTTTCCGCCCAAGTCGGTGTATCGGTTGGGGTTTTTAAGAAACTCTACGATTTCTTCGACCTCTTGTTTTGCTTCCGACAGACCTGCCACATCGTTGAATGTGACCTTTACGGCCCCGTCTTTATCGAAAAGTTGTGCTTTTGCTTTCCCTACATTGAATACACCACCGCTTCCGCCACCTCCTTGATTGGTCATTCGGCGGGCCATATAAATCCAAAATATGATAAAAAAGATGATGGGCCCGAATGTCCATAAGATATTCGACAGATCGCTGCTGTTTTCGTAATACACTTCGGCCTTGAATCCGTCCTCTTTTTTCCAAGTTTCGAGAGTTGTGGCAAAACTGTCGCTCGACGGAATATTGGTATAGATCACAGCCTTGCCGTTTATTTGGTCGGTTTTAAAAATGGCTTTGGCCGTACTGTCGTTCAGTTGAGCTTCGACATAACCCTTTTTAGCAAAGACTGTCAGTTTGGTAATGCCGCCATCTTTGGCGACTTTCTCAAACTCTGTCCAGTTCACCTCTTTGCTCATGGAGCTGTCGTTGATATAGTACAAGCCCAATAGCGAAAGGGCTATGATCGAATACATCCAATACAGGTTGAATCGGAAACCCTTTTTCTTGGGGCTTAATGGAGACCTGTTGTTATTTCCCATATTCTATAATATAATATATGCCAATGGCGTGTCAAAAATTATTCCAAATCGGGAATTTCTGCCAATTTGGCATCGTTCCACAATTGTTCAAGTTTGTAATAGTTCCGGTATTCCGGTAAGAAAATGTGGGCCAATATACTACCATAATCGATAATAATCCATTGGCTGTTTTGATAACCGTCGTAGCCGAAGGGCTTGATGCCCGTATTTTGTTGTACATATTCCCGAATGCTGTCGGCGATGGCGGCGACCTGTGTGGTCGATTGGCCTTCGCAAATGACAAAATGCGAGGCGGCAGCCGATTCAATCTCCGACAAATCTACGGTTGTAATCTTCTTCCCTTTCTTCTCTTGAATACCTTCAACTATTGTTTTAATCAGTTGTTTTTCTTTCATTTGTTTTTGTCTATAATCTCAGTTTGCAAAGATAATGTGATTTTTCCGATTTCGAGAAAGGTGCTTTGTTATAAAATTAAGGGTTTAGTTAAAACTCCTTTTTGAATGGGGTGGAAAAGATGTCTTTTTTAAGAATAAAACAGATAAAAAATAAAAAAGTTTGCGCATGCAGTCCGTTTGCTTTTGCTATATTTGTTCCCGAAAAAAATACAGATACAATAATAACTATGGAAATTAAAGGAAGAATAATACATGTACTGCCGTTGCAAGAAGGGGTTTCGAAAGCCGGCAATCCGTGGAAAAAACAAGAGTACGTGCTGGAAACCGAAGAACAGTATCCTCGAAAAGTATGCTTTAACCTTTTTGGCGACAAAGTAGACCAATATCCAGCGGCTATCGGCGACGACGTTGTGGTTAGCTTCGATCTCGAAAGTCGTGAATTTAACGGCCGTTGGTATACCGATGTAAGAGCTTGGAAAATCGAGAAATCGGCCGGAGCGCAGGCTGTGCCCGATATGCCGCCCATGCCCAACGACATAGCTCCATTCCCTCCTGCGCCGGCAGCTCCCGATTTGGCTCCTTCGCCTACCGACGATTTGCCATTTTAACTTTGAATATCAGATATGGAAAAAGGCGAAAGCTCTCGTGTATTTACGGGCTTTCGCCTCTCTTTTTTCTTTTTGTCTTTTCCCTTTGGCTCCATCTTTAAAATAGCGCCCTCGATTTGACCGAAAAAAGAAATAATTTTATTATCTTTCACACCGAATTTAATCTAATCTTAATTGACTAAGCTATGATTGTAGGAATCCCCAAAGAAATTAAAAACAACGAGAATCGGGTGGGAATGACTCCCGCCGGAGTAAATGAGTTGGTGCGTCGCGGCCACGTTGTATATGTACAAAAAGATGCCGGGTTGAACAGTGGTTTCCCCGATAGCCAGTATGAAAAAGTAGGTGCGAAAATATTGCCTGCCATCGACGATGTGTATGCGGTGGCCGATATGATTGTAAAGGTAAAGGAACCTATCGAGCCCGAATATCCGCTTATCCGAAAAGGACAACTGCTGTTTACCTATTTCCATTTTGCTTCGGACCGTACCTTGACCGATGCTATGTTGGCAAGCGGTGCTACCTGTTTGGCCTATGAAACAGTCGAGCTGAAAGACCACACTCTGCCTTTGCTCGTACCCATGTCGGAGGTAGCCGGGCGTATGGCTACGCAGGAAGGAGCTCGCTTTTTGGAACGGCCTCAGGGCGGAAAGGGGAAACTGATGGGTGGAGTACCGGGTGTGAAGCCGGCAAAAGTCTTGGTGCTTGGTGCCGGTGTTGTAGGTTATGCCGCTGCGTGTGTGGCTGCCGGTATGGGAGCCGATGTGACGATTACCGATATTTCATTGGCTCGGTTAAGATATATCGATGAGATAAAACCGGCCAATATTAAAACCCTCTATTCGTCCGAGTTCAATATACGAGCCGAACTCCCTGTAACCGACCTTGTGGTTGGGGCGGTTCTTATCCCCGGAGCTAAGGCGCCGCACTTGATTACCCGTGATATGTTGTCTCTTATGGAGAAGGGTTCCGTATTGGTCGATGTAGCCATAGATCAAGGCGGTTGCTTCGAAACCTCGCATCCTACAACCCATTCCGAACCTGTTTATGAGGTCGATGGTGTTATACACTATTGTGTAGCCAATATTCCGGGAGCGGTTTCGGCGACTTCGACTTTGGCGTTGACCAATGCCACGTTGCCTTATGCCGTGCAACTGGCCGATAAAGGCTGGCAAAAAGCTTGTGCCGAAGATGAGGCATTATATAAAGGGCTGAATATCATCGACGGAAAAATTGTTTATCCGGCTGTGGCCGAAGCATTTGGACTTCCCTGCCATAAAATTTAGTCGGTCCTGTACGTAGAACAACCGGGTATCACGGGCAAATCGTCGCTCGTGATACCCGGTTTTTGTGTTTAAATTATGTTTTCTAAATCTCCGTTCGATTTTTAGTAAAAAAAGTAGGATAATAAAGGAGTATCAATCAATGCATTGAGAAAAAAGTATGTTGTAGAGCATAAAAAAGTTGATAAAAAATTTGGAAGGAAAAGGGAAAAGGGTGTACCTTTGCAACGCTTTTCGAGAGAGGGGCTCCGCAAGGGGCTCGGAAAACGGGGAGCGAGATCATTGAAAGATTGGAAGGAAGCAAGTGTAGTACAAGCAAAGTAGAGTAAGAAGTCAATTTCGGCCGGGGCACTTTTCGAGGGAAAAAAAGAAATAAAAACAAGATATACAACGAAGAGTTTGATCCTGGCTCAGGATGAACGCTAGCGACAGGCCTAACACATGCAAGTCGAGGGGCATCAGGGAGGTAGCAATACCTCTGCTGGCGACCGGCGCACGGGTGAGTAACACGTATGCAATCTGCCTGTAACAGGGGGATAACCCGGAGAAATCCGGACTAATACCCCATACCATAACGAGCTCGCATGAGGGTGTTATGAAAGAGAGCAATTTTGGTTACAGATGAGCATGCGCTCCATTAGCCAGTTGGCGGGGTAACGGCCCACCAAAGCGACGATGGATAGGGGTTCTGAGAGGAAGGTCCCCCACATTGGAACTGAGACACGGTCCAAACTCCTACGGGAGGCAGCAGTGA
>DXFL01000008.1 GCA_019114445.1 Candidatus Barnesiella excrementigallinarum | reverse complement strand
ACCGACGATTTTTTGTCACCGATATAGAGTTGGACGATTTCGGCTCCGGCTCGCTCGCCCGTATTGGTTACCGCCACCCGCACCTGCAAAGTCTCGTCGGCGCCCATCGAGGGTTTGTCGATGGCAGCCTTTCCATAACCAAAGGTCGTATAGCTCAATCCGTGGCCGAAACTGAACAGCGGCTTGTTTCTCTTTTGCAGGTCGCTCCACCGGTAACCTACAAAAATATCGTCCTTATAAATCTCCCGCCCACCGACACCGGGATAAACGACCGAATCGTTCAGGGCATGAGCATGATAATCTTCCAACCGGGCGCACATCGTAAAGGGCAGTTTCCCCGACGGGTTGACATCGCCCACCAATACCGAAGCCAACGCACGACCCGCCTCGCTGCCGCAATACCAGCCTTCGACAATCGCCGGCACTTTATCGACCCACGGCATTGCCACGCTGTTCCCCGAAATCAACACAACCACCATACGCGGATTGACTTGCGCCAACGCTTCGATCACTTGGTCTTGCCCATACGGAAGTCCGTACGATTTACGATCGCCGCCTTCGCAATCCTGCATCTTATTCAACCCACCGACAAAGATTACATAATCGGCATCTTTGGCCTTACGAACCGCCTCGGCAAGCAACTCTTCGGCCGAACAATCGGTATGCAACGAAGGAATCGTGTACATTACACTCTTCGGAGGATCGGGGCTGGCATATCCCCGGGCATAGTCCACTTCAACGGCATCGCCAACTCTCGCCCGCAGCCCTTCCAACGGTAAAACTTCATACCACGCTTTCAACGAAGAACTGCCACCGCCTACGGTCATCATCTTGATGGCATTCTCGCCTACGACAAGAATCCGTTTCGTCTCCTCCAAACGGAGGGGCAACAAGTTGCCTTCGTTTTTCAACAGCACGATTCCCTCTTCGGCAACCCGACGGGCCACCGAAATATGCTCAGGTGTTCGAAACGAACCATAAGGCCTATTCCTATCCATCGTCGTGCGGAACATCAACCGCAAAATATTTCGGACTTTGGCATCGACCACCGATTCGGGAATCGTCCCCGATCGCAACAGGTCGAAAAATTTGCGCGAAAGATAATAATCGTCGTACGCATTATCTACGGTAAATTCCAAGCCGTCGGTCAGCGAACCATATTCCAAATCCAGTCCATTATAGGCAGCCTCCATCGTATTGTGCGTACCGCCCCAATCCGATATGACCACCCCATCGAAACCCCATTCGTCGCGAAGTATATCGTTCAACAAATATTGGTTGTGGCAGCAATGTTGATTCTTGTATTTATTGAAGGCTCCCATAATCGTCCACACCTTTCCCCTCTGCACAGCGGCCTGAAATGCCGGCAAATAGAGTTCGTATAAAGCGCGATCGCTCACCTCCACATCGATGGTATGACGGTATTTTTCCTGATTGTTCAATGCAAAATGCTTGACACAGGCGGCCACCCCGTTCGACTGCACCCCCTCGATATAGGGCACAACCATCTCGGAAGCCAAATAGGGATCCTCGCCCATATACTCGAAATTGCGACCGTTTAAAGGGGTGCGGTATATATTCACACCCGGCCCCAACAGTACCGTCTTATTTCTGTAACGAGCCTCCTCGCCTACGGCTTTCCCATAAAGCATCGATATTTGGGGATTCCACGTAGCGGCCAAACAAGTCAGTGCCGGAAAGGCGATACACGAGTCGTTGGTCCAATCGGCGGGGCACCATTCGTCCCAAGCCACTTCGGCACGGATTCCGTGAGGGCCGTCGGTCATCCATATTTCCGGTATTCCCAAGCGGGGAACTCCCGGAGAGTTGAATTTCGACTGGGCATGACACAAAGCCACTTTCTCTTCGAGTGTCATTCTCGACAGCGCATCGTCGATTCGAGCCTCCATCGGTTGGGTATCATCAAGATAAACTGGGGGTTGGGCTATAGCTACGCTCGTAGAAAAAAGGAGTATTACTCCCATTAAACTTTGCACGCGTTTCATGGTTAAAATAGCAAATGTGATAAAAAATCTAGCAAGGACAAAGGTAAACATAAATTCAGCTCCCGCCAACACAGCGGTGCACAAATAACATTTTAAAACATTCGCCGGGGAAAGCGAAGAGGAGAAAGGCTCACTTACCGCTCCTAAAAATTATAGGGCCCGTATAACCTTGCCCGATGAAGTCTCTTCGAATACAGGCAAATAGACTACGCTATGCGGGTACTCATATTTATCGACAACGGCACGAATCCGAGCAAGCAAATCGGCCTCCCTGTCGGGAGGAAATGCATCCCCCTCGATTACAAGGAGAACACTCTCGCCCCACTTTTCGTCGGCACAAGCCGTAATAAAAAAACGCCGGGAGAGCAAAGCGGCAATTTTCTGCTCAACCCGTTCGGGGAAAACTTTTACCCCACCACTGTTTATTACATGGTCGTAACGCCCAATCCATCGAAAATTCCGGTCATCGACCAATGCCACGACATCGTTTGTCACAAACTGCCGTACCGAAAAATGAGGCGCATGAATCACCAAGCATTCCCGTTCATCGGCCGTAAAGGTAACATTCCCCAAAGCCTTGTAATTCATGGAGGGATCGCCTATACGGCGCAAAGCTACGTGCGACACGGTTTCGGTCATGCCATACGTTGCATAAGAGCAAACCGGCAACGTATCCAACTCGGCTTCGGTAGCCGACGAAAGCGGTGCGCCCCCGATAATCAACGAAGTTATGCGAGAGAGTTTCGACCGATGAACATCGCGCTTCAAACTCTCGACGACCTGTGCCGGAACCATAGCGGCAAAATCGACGGGCTCGTCGATCGTGGCCAACGGTAACGACGAAGGAGGAACAACCAGCAAATCGGCACCGGCCAAGAGAGCCCTTACAATCATCATCTTCCCGGCTATATAATCGGGCGATAAACACAACAGCATGACCGTCCCGCTTGTAATCCCGAAAAAGTCGTTCGTCAATCGTGCCGAAGCCTCCATGTCGCTTTTCAACAAGCGGAGCGGCTTAGGTTCGCCCGTCGAACCCGAAGTATGCCCCTGCACGAAACCGGCGGGAGAAAACCACTCGTCGAGAAAATCGGCAACCTCGGGAGTAGCCGCGGCTATCACTTCCGAACGGGTACGGCAAAGGGTATGATTAAGCCTTATTTCCATGATTCCATCGAAAAAATCCACCCTTTTTGGGGATTGTATCTCAAAAGATTACCCTCCTGCTCCAACGGAGATTCTATATTATTGGTATATAACGCGCCGGTACCCAACCCCTGAGGCATATCCACCGGAAGCGTAGAGGTCCATTGTGCAATGGCATTCAACCCCACGTTCGACTCCAATGCCGAAGTTATCCACCAACCTGTGTGGTTCGCACGAGCGATGTCTATCCACTCGCCCGCCCCCCGAAAGCCTCCCACAAGCGAAGGTTTCAATACCAAATATTGCGGTGAAATCGCCTTTATCAAAGTTGTTTTTTCGGTAAAACCGTCGATCCCGATAAGTTCCTCGTCGAGGGCTATCGGTAACGGCGACCGCTCGCACAGGCGAGCCATCGCCTCCCATTGGCCGGCTCGTATGGGCTGTTCAATCGAGTGCAGGTGATAGCGGGACAAACGTTGTAAACATTCCAACGCGTTATCGGGCGAGAAGGCTCCATTGGCATCGACCCGCAACTCTATCTCGGAAGGGCTATATCGGCGGCGTATGTGAGCCAGCAACTCACACTCGTCGTCAAAGTCGATGGCCCCTATCTTCAACTTTATACAGGTAAATCCCGCCGCCAACTTCTCCTCGATACGGGCAGCCATAGTACGTTTATCGCCCATCCATATCAACCCGTTAATTTCGATAGCCTGTTTTCCGGCGACGAAATCGGTCGGATACACGACGCGCCGACCGCCATTCCGCCAATCGAGCAAAGCCGTCTCTACCCCGAAGCGAATAGAGCTCCATACCGACAAATCCAATGTCTCGTAACGGTTTATATCCCTGCAAACTTGTTGCAAAACCGTCTCATATTCGGGGCGGTCATCGGCACCTAGCCCCTTGAAAAGGGCACATTCACCCAACCCGAAGCGATCGGGATCGGCCTCGTCCCACACCTTGATGAAGTAGGTTTGCTTCTCGGTAAGGATACCGCGCGAAGTACCGCTCGGCACCTTAAAACGGAGCGTATAAGGGGTATAACACGCTTTCAACATCTTATCCGGGGAATTTGGGAAATTTCTGGAAATCGGGGTCCCGTTTTTCAAGGAAGGCATTTTTCCCTTCCTGAGCCTCTTCCATGAGGTAGTAGAGCAACGTGGCATCGCCGGCAAATTCCATCAATCCCCGTTGACCGTCAAGTTCGGCATTCAACGCCCGTTTAATCATGCGAATGGCCATCGGGCTCCGTTTCAATATTGTCCGGCACCACTCCACGGTCTCCTCCTCCAAACGCTCGAAAGGAACCACTTTGTTGACCAAGCCCATCGCCTCGGCCTCTTGGGCCGAATACTGCCGACAGAGGAACCAAATTTCGCGGGCCTTCTTCTGACCTACAATACGGGCCAAATAGGACGAGCCGAACCCTCCGTCGAAACTGCCGACCTTCGGGCCGGTTTGTCCGAAGCGGGCATTTTCCGAAGCTATGGTCAAATCACACACCACGTGCAGCACATGGCCGCCGCCTATCGCATAGCCGTTAACCATAGCGATTACCGGTTTGGGAATGGAGCGGATAGCCTTATGCAAATCGAGTACATTCAACCGGGGAACCCCATTTTCATCGATATAACCGCCTATCCCCTTTACCTTTTGGTCGCCACCCGAGCAAAACGCTTTGTCGCCGGCTCCCGTAAGAATCACAACGCCTATGTCGGGACGCTCCCGGCAAATAGACATGGCATCGAGCATCTCGCTGTTGGTTTGCGGACGAAACGCATTATACACTTGCGGACGGTTGATTGTTATTTTTGCGATTCCATCGCAAAAATCAAAGAGAATATCTTCATACTCCTTGATGGTTTTCCACTCAATCTGTTTCATATCTTGTTCTTTTTTAGAATCGAAAAAATTATTCCCTTGCCCGACGGAAATAGCCGCGCAACACTTCGGCATTATACTCGGTAGGAGTATAAACGGCCAAGATGGCCGGTTGTTCGGCCTCGGCAAAGAAGCGAGGCAACACCTCGACAGCCGAAGCCTCATCGGTAATTTCGAAATAACGGAAATCAAACAGGTCGGCATATTTCCGCACCGGAATATCCCGCCGCACCTCCAAGCAGCTCTCCAATTCGGGTAACCCGCTGGTAGGCTTGATAAAACGGAAAATCCCGCCTCCCCCGTTACACATCACGATAATTTTAAACCGGGGCGAACGGCATGGCAGCGACAGCCCGTTCACATCGTACGAGAAACTCATATCGCCGGTAATCAACAGCGTCAGTTCCTGCCCCACGCAAGCCGCACCGGCAGCCGTCGAAGTAGCACCGTCGATGCCACTCACCCCCCTGTTGCTATCGCTTCGCAACAGTTGATTGCACTCAAACAACTGGGCATAACGTACCGTTGTACCGTTGGAGAGTTGCAACGCGGTCCCTGCCGGTATGGCAGGGAGAATGAGTGAAAAGGCTTTCAAATCGCACCACCCCACTCGACTTATATACTCGTTGTGCAACCGGGTTGCCACCACTTCTTTGGCGTGCCACCGCTCGGAATAATCGCTTACAACGGGAGCAACCCGATGCGACAGTTCGCCGAGGAACAAAGCCGCCGAGGCTTCGATATGGCGGGTCAACGCCTGCATGGTATCGACCAAACGGTCGCCTTGCGAAATGCGCCAATGTGCCTGCGGTTTATGTTGCCGTAAGAAAGCCTTTATCATGCGCGAGACCAACGAACCGCCCAGTGTAATGAGCAAATCGGGTGCAAAGTGGGGCCATTGCGATTTGTCGATAACCGAATAAACCCGGTCGATCGTAGGGATAAACCGCTCGCCCTGCACGTTGGCGACACTCTCGGTAAGGACAACGACTTGGGGCAGTTCGGACAATCGCTCCAACGCTCTACTCAATGCCTCGTCGGATTGGGCAAATGCACATAATATCAACACTTTGCGAGCCGACATAAATTCGTTGCACAAGAGCGACAAGGCAGCCTCATCGGGCAAACTCGACGAAGGTACCCGCACGACCAAACGTTCGGTGCGCGGCAGTTGTTCGCTCTCGCCCGTCAGTGGTTCGGTAATCGTGAGGTTGATGTGTACCGGCCCTTTTTCGCCCGACAATGCCATGAACAAAGCATCGTTCACACAACGGTTGAAGTACCAACCGTCGGTCGACAATGTCCACTCGGCCCGCAGGTTGTACGAACGCTTTACAATATGCGACAACACCCCGTATTGACGAAGGGTTTGCCCGTCGTCCTGATCGATCCACTCCTCGGGGCGGTCGGCCGAAACGACAATCAACGGAATATGCTGGTAGTATGCCTCGGCTACGGCCGGCGCATAATTGAGCAATGCCGTTCCCGAAGTACAAACCAGCGCAACCGGTTCACCGCTGCGTTGCGACATTCCCAAAGCCATAAACGCGGCCGAACGCTCATCGACCACCACTTGATGCTCGATTTCGGGGGTACGCGAAAATGCCATCAACAAAGGAGCATTCCGCGAACCGGGCGAGAGTACCGCCCGTTTTACACCCTGTTTTACCAAAATCTCGACAAGAGCCTGACAGCCCTGTTTATCTGTGGTTTTCATATCCTGTTATTTTGTTTTATCTTTCTGATTGATCACCGAAAGCAAAGTCTGTGCCTTCGCCTCGGTCTCTTTCCACTCGCTTTCGGGCTGCGATTTCGCCGTCAAACCGCCACCGACATACAACCGCAAATACGAATCGGTCACCTCCATACAGCGCAAATTCACAAACAACGCTATTTCCTGCGGCGATACAGGACCCAAATACCCTCCGTAATATCGGCGGGAATGAGATTCTACCCGGCCAATCCACTCCCGGGCAAGGCTCTTGGGATACCCACCCACCGCGGGCGTAGGATGCAAAGCCGACAAGAGTCCGTTCAATCGGTCGAAACCGAAATTCCCCCTCTGCGAAACGGGTGTGCACAAATGTTCCACTTGTCCGGCCACACACGTAAACCGCTCACCCACTTCGGGCGAAAATCCCAAAGTATGAAATGCCGCTACAATATAATCGGTTACAATCTGTTGCTCTTCTTTCTCCTTCTCTCCCCACGGAGCTGCCGTACCGGCTTTTCGTGTCCCGGCCAGCGCCATAGTCGAAACCTGTCGGCCATCGTAACGGAGCAGGGTTTCGGGCGTAGCACCTATCCACCTACCGCTACCGGGCAAATGAACCCAACTGACAAAGGCCGACCGATATTTCTCGGCAAGACGGACGAAGAGTTGGTTATCGGGGACTTCACCCCGGGGCAATGTGACCGTACGGGATAGCACCGCCTTTTTCAGTTCCCCGCCAGAAAACGCCTCAACCAACATTTGCACCTCCTTTTCATACGCTTCGTACGAAATGTCATCGGGGATCACCGCCTCTTCGTCCAACAACTGTCCCGGCCATTGGTTCAACACCTCCAAATCTATGGCCTCGACCGGTTGAGGAGCCACGGGGAAAAAGAACCGGGGAAATTGTGTAGGGTCGAATGGGGCAAAAAGGAAACCTGCCGATTCCCGTGAAGCAACCCCTTCGGGCAACGGGGTAAGGGCATCGCACTCGCAAGCACCCCAATAAAACCGATCGTCACCCGGCATTCTGAACGCAAATGCGGGGATTCCTCGACGAATACTCAATTCAATAGCCTGCGCAAGCAAGCTCACGGGGTTTGCGGGCGTCTTTACCATCTCTTACACCTTATCGATCGACAGTTACCGGCTCGGCCATCAATTCAAACGGCATGGCCTCTACAATCTTCACCCAACAGAAATCGCCAATCGTCAAAGTCTCTTTTTTAGCGATAAGCACCTCGGGATCGACTTCGGGCGAATCGTATTCGGTACGCCCCACATAATAATCGTCCTCCTCGCGGTCGACCATCACCTTGTATATTTTCCCCACTTTCGAACGGTTGCTTTCATAGGCAATCTCCTCTTGCAAGGCCATCAATTCGTCGAGCCGTGCCTGCTTCACCTCCTCGGGAACAGAATCGGGAAAATGGTTGGCGGCATAGGTACCCTCTTCTTCGGAGTAGGCGAATGCTCCCATACGCTCGAAACGGGCTTCACGCACAAACTGTTTCAACTCCTCGAAATCTTCGTCGGTCTCGCCGGGATAACCCACCATCAAGGTAGTGCGGATATGTATGCCGGGGACCTCGGCACGTATGCGCTTCAACAATTCGTAAGTCTCTTGCTTGGTTACATGGCGGCGCATATCGACGAGAATGTGGTCGCTAATGTGCTGCAATGCAATATCGAGATAACTGCACACATTGTCGTGACGACGCATGACCGGCAATATCTCGTAAGGGAATTGCGAAGGATAGGCATAGTGTAGCCGAATCCATTCCACTCCCGGAATCTGAGCCATGCGATCGATCAATTCGGGCAACTTCAACTCGCCATACAAGTCAAGCCCGTAGGACGAAAGGTCCTGCGCAATAATTTGGAACTCTTTTACGCCGCTCTCCACCAACGATTTTACCTCGTCGAGCAACTGTTCCATCGGATAAGAGACGAAACGTCCCGTAATCAAAGGTATAGCGCAGTAGGAACAAAAGCGGTTGCACCCCTCGGCGATCTTCACATAAGCGTAATGAAGCGGAGTGGTCAATATTCGCCCAAAATCTTTCTCCTCGCCGGCAAGCGAACCTAAATCTTCGAGGAGGTTGCTCCAATCGAATTTCCCATAAAATTTATCCACTTCGGGAATTTCGGTCTCCAATTCGGTACGGTAACGCTGCGACAGGCAACCCATTACATACAGGTGACCTATCTTGCGGGCCTTCTTGGCCTCGACCATTTGCAGAATCATTTCGATAGACTCCTCTTTGGCGTCACCTATAAATCCGCAGGTATTTACCACCACATACTCGCTCGAAACCTTTTCGGGATCGTGCCGTACTTTATACCCGGCTTCGGCAAACCGGTGCATCAACCGCTCCGAATCTACCAGATTTTTGGAGCAGCCCAACGTAATAATATCGACGCTATTTTTTATCATTTGCCATTACATGAAAAAAATACGGCTACGAAAGCCCCTGTAAGGCTCCACAGCCGTTTATCTGAAAACTTAAAAATCAATCGCCGAACAGCGAGTCGACAAACTCTTTCCGACGGAATACTTGCAAATCTTCCATTCCTTCGCCCAAGCCGATGTACTTGACGGGAATTTTGAAGTGGTCGGATATGCCGATAACCACACCGCCTTTGGCTGTACCGTCGAGTTTGGTGATGGCCAACTCGTTCACCTCGGTTGCCGCAGTAAACTGTTTGGCCTGTTCAAAGGCATTTTGCCCGGTAGAACCGTCGAGAACCAACAAAACTTCGTGTGGTGCACCCGGAACGATTTTTTCCATCACCTTCTTGATTTTGGTGAGTTCGTTCATCAGGTTCAGTTTGTTGTGCAAACGGCCGGCCGTATCGATAATGACCACATCGGCATTATTGGCTTTGGCCGAACTCAACGTATCGAAAGCTACCGAAGCGGGATCGGCACCCATCTTCTGTTTGATCACAGGTACCCCCACTCGTTCGCCCCAAATCATCAACTGCTCGACGGCAGCGGCGCGAAACGTATCGGCTGCGCCCAAATAGACGCTGTTCCCGTTCTTCTTATATTGGTATGCCAATTTACCTATGGTGGTAGTTTTCCCCACACCATTCACCCCCACGACCATAATCACATAGGGTTTTTTGTCGTCGGGGACGGTAAACTCGCCGGCCTCTTCCACATCATTTTCGGTCAACAAAGCTGTGATTTCCTCCCGAAGGATTGCATTCAATTCGCTCGTATTGATATATTTATCGCGAGCGACACGTTTTTCTATCCGCTCGATAATACGCAGCGTAGTCTCTACGCCCACGTCCGAAGTGATGAGTACCTCCTCCAAATCGTCCAAAATATCCTCATCGACTTGCGACTTCCCGGCCACGATACGCGCCAGTTTGGAGAATACGCCCTCTTTGGTTTTAGACAAACCTCTGTCTAAGGTCTCTTTTTTTTCTTTCGAAAAGAAATCAAACAATCCCATATATGAATTTTTAAAACCGTAATCGCGCAAAACCCGCGCAGATATGCAAAACTATAAAATTATCGTGGTAAAAAAAAACTTCCTTACACATTTTGTATAAGAAAGTTTTCTTTATATTACGCTAATTATGACTTACTTACTAAGCACATCTTTTACCGCGTCATTCGGAACCATCTCTTCTTGGAAGATATAAGCTCCCGTTTTCGGCGATTTCACCATTTTAATTACTTTAGAATAAGTACGGCCTTCGCCTTTTTGCAACGATGCAACTGTTTTCTTTGCCATGGTTCAATCCTTCCTTATTTTATTTCTTTATGTACTGTAACTCGTTTCAAGATAGGATTGTATTTTTTCAATTCCAATCTTTCGGTGGTATTTTTTCTATTTTTGGTAGTAATATAGCGCGACGTTCCGGGCATACCACTTGCCTTGTGCTCGGTGCATTCAAGGATTACCTGAACTCTATTACCTTTTGCTTTCTTTGCCATATCTTAATACAACATTTTTATTTCACTTAAATACCCATTTCCGGCAGCTTGTTTGATAGCTGCATCTAATCCCATTTTATTGATCGTACGAAGACCGGCAGCCGAAAGTGTAAGCGTGATCCAACAATCTTGTTCTACCCAATAAAATTTCTTAGTAAAGAGGTTGACATTAAATCTTCTTTTCGTTCTTCTTTTTGAGTGCGAAACGTTGTTGCCAACCATTGCTTTTTTCCCTGTAATTTGACAAATCTTTGACATCGCTATCTATTATTTTTTATTTGTTTTTCTACTGCTTTCGCAAACAGAGTGCAAAGTAAAGCATTTTAAAAATATGTTCCAAATTTTTAGTGCATTAAAATAGGAACTTTTTCTTATCCCTCCTCTGTTACCAACTGTATCAACATCAATATGGCCGACTGTGTTGCCCGGGCAATTACCTGCTCGCGATCGCCCTCGAAATGGAAGCATTCCTCGTGTGTGCGCTCACCGTATCGTGCGGCAATCCACACAGTACCAACCGGTTTCTCAGGAGTGCCGCCACCCGGTCCGGCAATACCCGAAGTGGCTATGGCACAATCGGTCGACAGCAACCGCTGTACTCCCTGCACCATTTGAGCCACCGTGTCGCGACTGACAGCACCGCATTGCAACAAAGTTTCGCCCGACACATTCAGTACTGCTTGCTTCACCTCGTTGGAATAGGCTACCACGCTGCCTTTAAAGTAGACCGAACTGCCGGCGACACGGGTTATTTCGTGGGCAATATTTCCGCCGGTACAACTTTCGGCCGTTGCCAAAGTTTTTCCCCGACCGGTCAAAATGCGCCCCAAAGCCCCGGCCAAAGTGGTATCAACATCGCAAAACAGATGACTCCCCAACAATGCAGAAAGTTTTGCAAATTGTTCATCGAGCAAGAGTTTCAAATGGCCTTCATCGCCACCACGAGCGGTCAACCGCAATCGAATAACACCCGGAGTGGGCAGGTAGGCCAACTTGATGCAAGGGGGTAACTGCAATTCAAAGTCGGTCAACGTCTCGGACAAACGCGATTCGGTAAAATCCTTTACCAAACACGTGCGATGGAGTATGGAGGAATGATCTTTGAAATGTATTTTCAAGCGGTCCAACACGGTCTCTTTCATGACCGTCTTCATCTCTACGGGAACGCCCGGCATCGACACCAGCACTTTGCCATCTTTCTCGAACCACATGACAGGAGCCGTGCCCACCGGGTTTTGAATGACCGTACACACATCGGGCACATAAGCCTGATTGTGGGTCGGAGTATTCATCGTAAAGTTGCGACGGCGGAATATAGCCTCCACATTGGCATATACGGCTTCGTCGAAAACCAACTTCCCGCCAAAGTATTCACAAAGGGTTTGCTTGGTGATATCGTCTTTCGTAGGACCTAACCCCCCGGTCATCAATACGACATCGGCTCGGCCGAATGCATTGTCCAGTGCATCGGTTATCTCACCGGCACGATCCCTCACGGTCGTGATTCCAATCACCTCCCACCCCATGTGGTTCAGTTCCCGAGCAATCCAACCCGAATTGGTATCGGTTACCTGTCCTATCAACAATTCGTCGCCGATAACAATAATCTCGACATTCATTTTCGTATACTTTTATAACTCCACCCGGGCAAAGGGAGCTTTCTCTATACTGCAAAACTCTTTGTCCAAATATTTGTAATATCCCGTAATCGCCACCATAGCGGCATTGTCGGTTGTAAAAGAGAGCGGCGGCAAATAAACCGTCCAGCCATATTTTTTGGCATACGCCTCAAAAGCGCCTCGCACAGCCGAATTGGCCGACACGCCTCCGGCTACCGCCACGTGTTTTATCCCCGTTTGTTTGGAGGCTTTATAGAGCTTGTCCATGAGAATATCGACAATCGTAGCCTGTAACGAAGCAGCCAAATCGCACTTGTTTTTCTCGATGAAATCGGGGTCTTCCTTGATTTTATCCCTCAACAGATAAAGAAACGAAGTCTTCAACCCGCTGAAACTGTAATCGAATCCCGGTATATGCGGTTTGCTCAACGCAAAGGCTTTGGGATTTCCCTCTTTGGCCAACCGGTCTATAACGGGTCCTCCCGGATAGGGCAACCCCATTACTTTGGCACATTTGTCGAATGCTTCGCCAGCCGCATCGTCGATGGTTTGCCCGATAACCGACATCTTATTGTACGACTCCACCTTAATTATTTGCGAATTTCCGCCCGACACCAACAGGCACAAAAACGGGAAAGGCGGACGGGTATTGTCGTCGGGAGT
The DNA here is from genome assembly GCA_019114445.1 of Candidatus Barnesiella excrementigallinarum. GTDB lineage: Bacteria > Bacteroidota > Bacteroidia > Bacteroidales > Barnesiellaceae > Barnesiella > Barnesiella excrementigallinarum. The sequence goes on along the minus strand of DXFL01000008.1, from coordinate 16,824 downwards.
TCGTTTAATAAAATGAGCCATCACATGGGCCTGTAAATGATTGACATCGACCAACGGTATATTCAACGCCGTTGTAAATCCTTTGGCAAACGAAGTTCCCACAAGCAGCGAACCCATTAAACCGGGCCCCCTCGTAAAGGCTACCGCATTCAATTCGCCGGGCGTTACATTCGCCCGTTTCAAAGCCTCCGAAACAACCGGAATGATGTTTTGCTGATGGGCGCGAGAGGCCAACTCGGGAACTACACCGCCATAAGCCTCATGCACAGCCTGACTGGCAATGACGTTCGACAACATCACCTCGTCGCGAATAACCGCTGCCGAGGTATCGTCGCACGACGACTCTATACCTAAAATAGTTACACTCATACGATTGATTTCTTTTTGGTTCCTCCCCAAAAAAAGGGTTTGCAAAAGTACATATTTATACCCGAAAAAGACCGCTCCTATTCCATAAATTTTCACAACACCCAAAAAGAAAACCAGCGTTCTGTGGGAACTTTCAAAAGGATACATTATTTTTGTATGATTTTAAATATGAAGAGATTTTACTCGGCATTCCGATGGTTTGTACATATCGTTATCTTTTTGGCGGTAGCGGTATATACGTTGGGATATATTCTGTTGTCGATACCCGGCATACAGGATAAGGTACGACGTATTGGCACAAAAGAGCTTACCGAACTGCTGGGTACCGAAATATCTATCGAACGTATACAAATATCGCCATTCAACAAGCTCGAACTGTTCGGCGCATATATCCCCGATCAAAATGGCGATACGTTGTTGTGCGCCAACAAAATATCGGCAGGTATCGCCCTTTCAGACCTGATATTCGACCAAGAGCTTACCTTTACGAATATCCAACTCTTCGGGCTGGATGCCCGCATAACCCAAGAGACCCCAGAATCTCACACGAACCTGCAATTCCTTATCGACGCTTTCAAATCGGACAGAGCGGAACCCAAAGAGAAGATACGGTTTAGGATAAACAACGCCATCGTCCGTCGAGGGAAAATCAAATACGACCTTTTATCGGCACCTACGGCCCAACCGGGGAAATTCGACCCGAACCATATCGAAATAAAAAACCTGCTTTCGAAATTGTCCATCAAGGCTTTCTCGGACGATTCGGTAAACATTTCGATCAAGCGGTTGGGATTCGACGAAAAATCGGGCTTTTCCTTAAACCGATTGCAATTCAGGTTGGAAGCCAACCGCCAACAAGCCATATTGTCCGACTTCAAAATACAATTGCCCCACAGCCTCATCGAAATAAAACCGGTTGTGGCCTCACTGCCCGATACGCTCACGCAAGAGGCATTGCTCTCTGGCACCCGGTTTTCGGTACAAATGTCACAGGCACAAATTACACCCCACGACATAGCGCCGTTCCTCCCGGCTTTGAATTCCATAAATACACCCCTTGACTGTTCGATACACCTCTCTGGAACTCCCGACAATTTTTTTGTACACACATTCGATTTCAACTTCGGGAAAGGTGGAATTACCGCCCACAGCCAAATTTCGGCAAAGAACATAACTCGCCCCCAAGAGCGGGAGATTATATGCGACCCTATTGCCATAAACGCTTCGGCAGCAAGCATAGCCGACATCTCTCAAACGGCATCGAATTTATCCAAAGAACAGCACGACATGATTGGCCGGCTCGGAGATATCCACTTCAACGGCAATATATCGAACCACAACCGCGACATCGTCGCTTGCGGGACATTAGAAACCTCGCTGGGGACTATCCATTCCGATATAACCGTAAGAGAGAACCACACACCGGGAACCATTCTCTTTTCGGGACTTATCGAATCTAAAAAATTCAACCTAAACGGATTATTTGCCGAGGGAAACCCTTACGGCGAAATTATTTTCAAGGTTAATCTCAACAGCCGGAAGGATAAATATCGAGCCCCCACCGGGAAACTGCTCGGTGAAATCAGCTATTTCGAATACAAGGAATATCCCTACGAAAGTATCGCGCTAAACGGCGAATTCGGCAACAACCGATACAACGGTATCGTAGAGATAAACGACCCCAACGGACAAGTAAGAGTCGAGGGACTGTCGATACTGAAAAATAAAGAGTCGGAATTCGACCTCACTTTACAAGCTCGCAACATCGATGTGTCGAAGTTGAAATTAATGCCTCGGTATCCCGACTCCAAACTGGGATTCGGCATTACGGCCAAATTTGTCGGCAACAACCTCGACAATGCCGAGGGAACCCTGTCGGTCGACAGCCTTACGTTTACCCATAAAAATGACATTTTCAAATTAAACCGATTCAACATAGAGGCACACAACCGCAATACGCCACAAAGTATTGCCATTACATCGGATTACATAAACGGCTGGATCGAAGGAAATTACAAATTCTCCACCTTGACAGAATCGCTACAAGCCCTCTTGGTCGAATCGCTGCCCTCCATTTTCCCGAAGAAAGAGGAGAAACGCACTCCGGCCACCAAACGGAAGAAAAAAATTTCGCCAGAGCCCAACCGATTTAAATTCCGATTTACCGTAGAGCCCAACATACACATGGCCCAAGTATTTGAGTTGCCCGTCACCTTTACCGACCGGGCAACGTTCGAAGGCGAAATGAACAGTCTCGCCAATACCGCGTTTGTGACCGGATCGATACCTCATTTTTGGTACAAAAAAACACATATCGAAGATGCCTTCATCTCGGCTCACAAAGATTCTACCGAAATGGTTCTATCCATAGAGACCAGTTCTTATAACAAAAAGCAAACCCGCACCGTTTGGAGCCTCAGAAGCCGCGCCAAACACGATAATCTCGACCTGATTCTCAACTGGAACAACGATACCCAATCGACTTTTTACGGCGAGCTGAATACTTCGACCCGCTTTTCGCGCACGGCCGAAGAAAACGAATTGCAGATACAAACCCATATCAACCCCTCTACCCTCATCTTCAACGATACCATTTGGAAAATGAACCCCGCCGATATTACCTATCGCGACAAGATGATAGAGGTAAACAATTTCGAGATTTCTCATTCTCCTCAATACATTCTCATCGACGGAATTGCATCGAACCGAGAAGAAGACGAATTGAACATACAACTCAACGACGTAAACCTCGATTACATTTTTGGATCGCTTAACATTAAGAATGTCTCTTTCGGGGGCAACGCCACCGGAAACCTGTTAGCCACGCACTTGCTTACCGGAGCTCCCCGACTGAGTACCGAACAACTCGACGTAAAAGATTTCTCGTACAACGACGCCATTTTTGGCGATTTACACTTGTTCTGTATGTGGGACAACGACAATCAAGGTATTCTCATGAAAGGCTTTGTCGAAAACAAAGAGGAGAAACAAACCTATATCGACGGGTATATATTCCCTACGAGAGACTCACTGGCTCTTTCGTTCGATCCCGACCGGCTGAATATCGCATTTTTACGCCCCTTTGTATCGACCGTCATGAGCGATATTTCGGGTGTCGGCAGCGGCCATATCGACTTGTACGGGCGATTCAAGGAATTGAATGTAACGGGCGATGCGTATATAGAAAATCTAAATTTCGGAATCGAATACCTCAACACCCGATATACGCTATCCGACAGTATACATATGTCGCCCACCCGCATTTGGTTCGACAACGTAACCGTTTACGACAAACTGCGGCATACGGCCAAAGGCTCAGGCTGGCTGGAACACAACCATTTTAAAGACTTGCGTTACGACATTGCCATCACCGACGCCCGCGATTTCTTGGCCTACGACATGACCGAACGGCAAAGTTCCACATACTACGGTACCATCTACGGTACCGGAACGGCTTTCATAAAAGGCGACCCGGGACAAAACTTCATAGACGTAAACATGGCTACGGGCGACCAATCGAAATTTACATTTGTCTTGTCGGGTTCCGAAGCTGCCGGAGAATACGACTTCATTACATTTACCAACACCTCCCGCCAAAAGAAAGAGAGCGGCAAGGAACAAATCGACAGTATGGTAATACGTAACAATGCGCGTATGTTGGAGAAGGCCCAAATGCAAGAGAACAGCATCTTTAATCTCAACCTCCAAATAGAGGCTACCAACCTTGCCAAAATGAATTTGGTCATGGACAAAGCGACCGGCGACATGATAAAAGCAACCGGACATGGCAGTATACGACTGGAATACAACTCGATAAACGACGATATAAAATTGTATGGTTCCTATGTCCTCGAAAAGGGAAGCTACAATTTCAGCCTGCAAGATATCATTACCCGCGATTTTTCCATCAGCGAAGGCAGCCGAGTTTCGTTCCACGGAAATCCTATGGCAACAGACTTGGACATATCGGCCATCTATTCGCTATCGGCCAACCTGCTCGACCTCGACGAGAATTTCGCCAACGACAAGGAACTGACAAGGACCACCGTACCGGTGCAAACGATCCTGAACGTTTCGGGCGACGTGCGACGGCCCGATTTGAGTTTCGACATCGCCTTCCCCACGCTCACCCAAGATATAGATCGCCGAGTGCGGAGTATCATCAGCACAAACGACATGATGAACCGGCAAATCATCTATCTGTTGGCGTTGAACCGTTTCTATACCCCCGACTTTATGAATATGGGACAAACCCGGAACAACGAACTGGTATCGGTTGCCTCCTCTACCCTTTCGTCGCAGTTGGGCAACATACTGGGACAGTTGAGCGACAACTGGAATATTTCGCCGAATTTCCGCAGCGAGAAAGGCGATTTCTCCGACATGGAGGTGGAGTTGGCTCTATCCAGCCAACTGCTCAACAACCGACTGATTTTCAACGGCAATTTCGGATATAGGGATAACACGATGAACAACAGCACCTTCATCGGCGATTTCGATTTGGAATACCTGCTGAACAAGAGCGGGACAATACGGCTGAAAGCCTACAACCACTACAACGACCGTAACTATTATATCAAATCGGCCTTAACGACACAGGGCGTAGGTATTTTGTTGCGACACGATTTCGACCGCTGGGGCAATATTTTCAAAAAGAAATCACCCGAAAGACAACCCGAGGAAACACCCCAAGAACCCACAACAACATTGCCTACCGACACTGTGGCGACACCGCCTCCGGCCGTAAATATCCAACCCGAAGAGGATACCAAAGAGTAAGACAACCAACACCCCCAAAGAGAAAGAGTATAGCCTCTTACAAGGCATCACACTCTTTCAGCCACAACGCACTCGACGCATCGCTGGGCATTCGCCAGTCGCCTCGCGGCGAAAGGCTCACCGACCCCACCTTCGGGCCATCGGGCAGACACGACCGCTTGAATTGCTGGTTGAAGAAACGCCGGCAGAAAACTTTCAGCCATTTTTTTATCGTATCGTCGTCGAACTCTCCATCGAAAGCCTGTTGTGCCAAGAAATAGAGCTTGGCCGGCGGGAATCCGTAACGCAACATATTATACAAGAAGAAATCGTGCAGTGCATAAGGGCCCACCAAATCTTCGGTTTTTTGCCGAATCTCCCCGTTTTCGTCGGCAGGAATCAATTCGGGACTGATAGGCGTATTCACTATATCGAGCAAAGTAGCCCGCGCATCGCCCGTCAACTCGTGCTCGGCCACCCAGTGTACCAAATACTTGACAAGCGTTTTGGGAATACTTGCCGATACGCCATACATCGACATATGATCGCCGTTATAGGTAGCCCACCCCAACGCCAATTCCGACAAGTCGCCGGTACCTACGACCAGCCCCCCGGTTTGATTGGCTATATCCATTAAAATTTGAGTACGCTCCCGTGCCTGCGAATTTTCATACGTCACGTCTTGCTGGCTTATATCGTGCCCGATATCCTTGAAGTGGAGTTCACAAGCCTCGCGAATAGGAACTTCGCGAACCGTAATTCCCAACGATTTCATCAACATCATGGCATTGCGGTAGGTACGTCCCGTAGTGCCGAATCCCGGCATGGTAACACCAATAACCTTCGACCTCGACAAACCCAGTTTATCGAATACCCTCACGGCCACCAACAACGCCAATGTCGAATCGAGGCCGCCCGAAATTCCCAAAACCGCACTCTGCGCCTTCGTATGGGCCACACGTTTGGCAAGCCCTGCGGCTTGAATATTGAGAATCTCCTCACAACGCTCGTTCAACGCCATGGAATCCGACGGGACAAAAGGCCGCGATTCTATTTTGCGCGTCAAATGCAAAGGCACGTCGGCACATTCAAATGCCACACGCCGAACCGGATTTTCCGTTACCCACGAATCTTGCGCAAACGAGGTCATTACCCGCCGCTCCGTACGCAACCTATCCACATCTATTTCGCTCACCACCAACTGGGGTGTCAACGAAAAGCGTTTCGCCTCGGCCAAAATCGTACCGTTTTCCACCACGACGCAATTCCCGGCAAACACAAGGTCGGTCGACGACTCGCCAAACCCGGCCGACGCATACACATATCCTGCGATACACCTTGCCGACTGCTGCCGAAGAAGCGAAAGCAAATAGGTATGCTTCCCGATCAATTCGTTGGTAGCCGACAAATTCAGAATAATGTCGGCACCCTGCCGAGCCAAATGCGAACTGGGCGGTATGGGCACCCACAAATCTTCGCACAACTCTATACCGATGACAGCTCCCCGGCTCTCGAACAACAAATCGGTACCAAACGGCACACAATTGCCGCACAACTCAACCGTATCGTTCATAGCCGAAAGCCCCGAAGCAAACCAACGCGCTTCGTAAAACTCCTTGTAATTGGGCAAATAACTTTTGGGAACAACACCCAAGATTCGTCCACGTTGAAAAACCACGGCACAGTTGAACAAACTGTCCCCCGATACAACCGGCATACCTACGACACACAACAGCGGGCAGTCGGCGGTCTGTTCCAACAACTGCGACAACGCTTTTTGCGCCTCTTCGATCAACAACGTATGACCGAACAAATCGCCACACGTGTAAGCCGTAATCGACAACTCGGGAAAAACAATTATCTGTACATCTTGGCGCGAAGCCTCTATAATTTGCGCCGCTATCTCTTGGGCATTATATCCGCAATCGGCCACCTCCACACGGGGAATAGCCGCTGCCACTTTCACGAATCCGAAATTTCGTCCCATACAATTACAATTAGAAGAGACAAATGTAAAAAAATTTAATGGGATTATAAAACGCTACACCATATTCCCTCGCACCAATAAACGCAGATTCTCCATATAATAGCCCTTATTCCCAAAATCGACATCTTAACTTTTCCTCCCCAACAGAAGAGAAAAAACAGAATACAACGAATATCGGACTTATTAAAAAATAATAAAAATTCAAGCTATTTTACCTTTATATACATTCAATTCCATATATTTATAGGCTTAAATAATGTGAATATATAGGAATAGTAATCTCTAAATTTTTATTTATGAAAAAATTCTACACGTTGCAGGCCATTTTTATGGCTCTCATTACACTTTTCTGCATTAATCCGGTCCATGCAGAATTAATCTTATCCGAAAATTTCGACTATGACTTAGGTACCCTAAATGTAGGACAAACACCTGCCACAAACAACGAACAGTGGTTCTCGTACAGCGGTAGCACTCCTTATATCCAAGTCGTAGACAGCGCATTGACCTATCCCCAGTATCAAGACACCCCCGAAGGGAAAGCCGTTCAATTGGTAAAAAGTGGTGCCGACGATCTAAGATGTTTCCCCGCTATCCAATCGGGTGACGTCTATATGGCAGCCATTATCAGAATCTCGGCTCCCAAAAGCAAGACTTCGGCCGATTATTTTTTAGCACTCGGTGACGGTGGAGCATCCAATATGTATGCCCGTATTTATGCTAAATCGAACGATACCAAAGACAAAGTAACATTCGGTATCGGGAAATATAGCGAGAGTGCCACATACCTCAACTTCGACGATACGGAATATGCCTCTAATACACCTATCTTACTGGTTGCCAAATATAGATTTGTAGAAGGGACGAAGAACGACACCGTTTACTTATTTATCAATCCTGTAATAGGCGATGTAGAACCCGCATACACAATCGCTTGCAATCAGGAAGCCGTGAGCGGATCCGGGTCTCAACAAGGGGCCAATTCCAAAAACGATGCCACCTCTATTTCGTCGGTAAATTTAAGACAAGGGTCAAATACGCCTAATGTAACGATCGATGCCATACGAGTTGCAACAGAATGGAAAGACTTGTTCCCCACTACCCCCAGTGCCGATAAACCGGCCATCCATGTATCGCCGTTAACACTCGATATGGGGTATCCTTTCACCGATGATGTTGTTGAAAAAACAATCAATATCAAAGCCGAATATTTGACCGGCGACATCACCGTGGGCGGTATATCGGGCGATTTACAAGCATCGGTAGAAACCATCGCCAAAGAGGAGGCCATGAGCGAAGAAGGGTTTGACCTGACGTTGACCTTGACCGCCAACGCCGAAGGCGAACAATCGCAAACGTTGACCCTCTCGTCGGAAGGTGCCGAAACCGTTTCTGTCCCGGTTATTTGGTACACCAATCCGGTCATCAATGTGGAAAATCTCGCTGAGTTAAGAGAATATATCGACATTGCTACCGAAGACGATCTGTTCCGTATTAAAAACGAAGTAGCCGTATCGCACACCTTCAACCCCTACATCTATGTTCAGGACGAAACATCGGCCATCGCCATCAACGATACATACGGAATGCTCACCACCACCTACACCAGTGGCGACCGCATTAAAAACATCATAGGCAACGTAGGCAAATTGTTTGGGTTGTCGCTCTTCTATCCACTGATGGATATGGGTGCCCCTATCCGCAACGAAGCCGTTGAACCCACCGTAACCACGTTGGCTCAAATGCAGGCTACTCCGGCAAACTACGAATCGCGACTGGTACGGGTAAACGATGTAAACATTCTGTCAACCGGCGTCTTCTCGACTACACAACTCGACATCGAACAGGAAGGTACAACGGCCAAACTATACATTTTCACCAACGCCGACTTTATCGGTGACGAAATTCCGGCCAAAGCCGACTTGATAGGTATCGCACGGGCCGCTAACGGGACCAATATCGCCCCCCGCAGCAAAGCAGATATTATCGTGAACATTCCCGATGCCATCGAATCGGTATCGGCCACCGACAAGGTTTGGAGTACGCACAACACCCTCCACGTAGAAACCGCAGCTCCCCAAGCCGTCGAAATCTTCAATATCTTGGGAAAACAAATCGTTCGCCAAGAGGTATCGGGCGAAGCCTCCTTCACCCTGCCCGGCGGTGTTTACTTGGTGAAGATAGGAGCTAAAACCGGGAAATATATCGTTAAATAAAACCTATTAATAACCTAACCATATAGAGGAGCCTGGGATTCTCAGACTCCTCTATATGTCTCTAAACGACATCTTTATGAAAAAATTATCATTACTTCTTGCACTTTGGCTATCGTTCACCGGCGCATTTGCAGCCAATGAAATGTTATTCAATGCGGGATTCGAAGAGTCGTCATCGAATATCTTTTTCGGGACAGAATTCGAAGACTGGTACACATCGGGCACTGTTCTTGCAACCGAAACAACCGACAAGGTCGAAGGAGAACAAGCATTAAAAATAACCGAGGCAAAAATCGCCGAAAACATATTATATCAAGATATTGAGAATGGATTCGAAGCAGGGGCGACCTACCGGCTGCGCATCAAATACAAAGTGTTGACCTCGCAAAACGGGAACGACCTTAAACTCGACTGCTTTTGGAATCACCCTCAAAACGGGATGCTCAACCAAGATTCCATCAAATTGCATACCGATTTCTTCACGGCCGACACATGGACCGAGAAAACCGTCGAAACCACATACCCCGAAGGTGCTACAAAATTCTGTTTCAGAGTAATAATCGCCAAAAACGTAGTCGTACTCTTCGACGATTTCAGTTTCCAAAAGATAGAGGGAAGTACCCCTGTTCCTACGGAACCAACTCTAACAGTATCGCCCACTACCTTTACCGAAGTATCGACCCACCTCAACGTACCGGTCGACTTCCCGACGGTAACCATCAAACAAGCCAATCTCTCCAACCCGGTTACTGTCACCATTACCGGGAAAAATGCTAACCAGTTCAGCTCATCGGTAGAATTGACCACCGAGCCTACTCAAAATGTGGTATTCACCTATACCCCCACCGAAGTAGGTCGACACACAGCCACGGTGACCGTCGAAAGCGCCGGCAATTACGAACTCACGCAAACCATCCAACTGAAAGGATATTGTATCGACCCCAACAATCCTCCCTCGATGTCAATATCGCCGGCCACAGTTCCTGCATTTACAGCCCAAGTCGACGAGCAAAGCACCTCGACAATTGTCCTGTCGAGCGAAAACTGCATAGACTATATATATGCTTCGGTAAGCCACATCGAAGGTGCTGCATTCAGCATATCCAATACCTTGTTCATCAAGAATATTTCCAACAATATAACCGTTACTTTTGCTCCGAAACAAGCGGGGAATTACCATTCGCAAATTCATTTCTCGACGTTAGAGGGAACCCCGCTCACCGTCGACCTCTATGGAACCGCTACCACAGGCGATACTCCGGGCGAAGACCCGTTGAACCGAGTATTCAACTGGGACATCAGTAATCCCACCGACTTGCTGTTCGAACATTTCGACAGTGCTGTTAAAAACGAGGAGTTGCAAATCGACGGCTGGCAAAATGTAACACCCAAAGGGAACCGTCCGTGGTGGGGTTACGAAAAAGATGGCGACAAGGTTGCCAAAGTTACCGGGTACGTTTATCAAGTACAAAGTGAAGACGAAGTAGAGATGTGGTTAGTCACCCCGCCTTTGAATTACCATGTAGAAGGGAAAACCTTTACGTTCCGGGTGATGGGCGAGAATATCTTCGAGAACTGTCCCACAAAACTCGAACTCTATTACATCGACACCATTCCCAACGAACCGATATTCATGCAACCTATCGAAGTGGGAATACCTGCTACACCCGATCAAAACGGCGAATGGAACGAAATTCACTTGAATCTGGAAGGGAAAAACATTGCCGATGTATTCTTCATGGCATTCAAATATACCGGTAAATGGGGTAACGAAAATGCCGTTACTTACTACATCGACGATGTAGGCTGGGGTCGTACCGACCTCCCCGAAATAAAAAGCAGTGCCGCACAAATCGTTATGAAAGCTGCACAAGGGAAAGACCAAGTAAGCGACGTAATCACGATTACCGGGAAGAACCTTACCGAGAATATAAAACTGTCGCTTGGCGGAGCAAACCCAAGCAAATTCAAACTCTCGACAAACTCCCTCCCCGTAGAAGGCGGATCGTTCACCGTATCGTTCAACAGCAACGATTTAGGGGTTCACGAAGCCTATATCAAACTGGCCTCCCGTGGAGCTGCCGATGCCTATATCCCTTTGTCGGTACTTGTCGAAGAGGCATCGGGTATCGATACAGCCAATCTGCCGGTATCGATTGCCCAAACCGGGAATACGGTTCAAGTATCGGCCGAAGGTCTGCAACAGGTTGCAATATACAACCCTGCCGGCCTATTGCTCAACCAATATGCCGCCGAGAATGGCACAATTCTCGTTCCCGATTTGTCGGCCGGAATGTATATCTTGAATGTCGTGACCGCTCACGGACAAACGATACACAAAGTTATTGTCCGCTAAATAAGCAAATAGCGGGGGTATTTGCCTCCGCTATTTTATTCCAATTAAAAACAAAAAAAAGCGAGAGCCACCGACTCTCGCTTTTTTCTTGGGTGCTAGATGGGACTCGAACCCACGACCCTCGGAACCACAATCCGATGCTCTAACCAACTGAGCTACAGGCACCATTTTTTAACAACGTAAGGAGTTTTGCTCTTCCTTACTGGCGGTGCGGACGGGACTCGAACCCGCGACCCCATGCGTGACAGGCATGTATTCTAACCAGCTGAACTACCGCACCAGTTTGGTTTTGCGACGGCAAAGATAGCTCATTTTTTACTTCCGTACAACAACTTTTCCAAGAAAATTGCAAAAATATTTTTCGTCAATTATTATCTTGCACAAAAACAAATACTTATATTTTTCATTTCCGAAATTTTTAATTTCTCCTCTTTCAAAACCTCGAAGTTACCGGGGACATCGTTGTATAAATTTTTGCTTTGCACTATCTTTGCATACATATATAACTGCGAAAAAAAAAGTGGAACAAGAGTTTCTAAACGAACTGAACGAACAGCAACGCGAGGCCGTAATCTACACCGAAGGTCCAGAATTGGTTATTGCCGGAGCCGGTTCGGGGAAAACCCGGGTACTTACCTACAAGATAGCCCACCTCCTTCAAATGGGCTATCCCCCCTATCGCCTACTGGCTCTTACCTTTACCAACAAGGCGGCCAACGAAATGAAAGAGCGTATTGCTACGCTGGTGGGCATCGAAACGGCCGCTCGGTTATGGGCCGGCACATTCCACTCCATTTTTTCCCGCATCCTCCGAGCCAATGCCGACCGACTGGGATATCGCCACGACTTCACCGTGTACGATGCCTCCGACTCCCTCTCGCTCATCAAAAGCATTATCAAGGAAATGCAACTCGACGATAAGGTCTATAAGCCCTCTACCGTACAAGCGATTATCTCGAATGCCAAAAATGCGCTCATCGAACCGCACGCGTATGCAAAGAATCGAGACCTTATCGAGATGGACACCCGTTCGAAACGGCCGCTTATCTACGAGATTTACCGTATCTATCGCCATCGTTGTTTCGTATCGGGAGCGATGGATTTCGACGACCTGTTGCTCAATACCAACATTCTGTTTCGCGACCACCCCGACGTGTTGCAACACTATCGCGACCTATTTGCCTACATCTTGGTCGACGAATATCAAGACACCAATTTCGCCCAACACCTTATCGTAAGCCAGTTGGGAAAAGAGCATAACCGCATTTGTGTGGTGGGCGACGATGCACAGAGCATTTACTCGTTCCGCGGAGCCAATATCCATAACATTTTAGGATTGAGCAAGGAGTATCCCGGACTTAAAATCTTTAAGCTCGAACAGAATTATCGCTCCACCCAAAATATCGTAAATACAGCCAATAGCCTCATTGCCAAAAATAAAGAACAAATACGCAAACATATTTTTTCCGAGAAGGAACAAGGCAACAAAGTTCGTATCATCAGCGCTTACTCCGATTTCGAAGAGGGATTCATCGTCTCGAACCGAATTGCCGAATTGCGTTTGGCCACTCACTGCAACTACAACGATTTTGCCGTTCTTTATCGAACCAACGCCCAATCCCGTATTCTCGAAGAGGCGTTGCGTAAACGTAATATACCCTACCGGATCTACGGTGGCACCTCGTTTTATCAACGAAAAGAGATTAAAGATGCCATTGCCTATTTCAGGCTTACCATAAATCCCGACGACGAAGAGGCGCTCAAACGAGTAATCAACTATCCGGCCAGAGGAATAGGAAACACCACCCTCACCAAACTCATCGAGCGGGCACACGAAAGCGGTCACAGTGTATGGAGTGTTCTATCCGACCCGGTGAACCATGCACTCGCCGTCAACAACGGGACACTGAATAAACTGAAAGATTTCAAAGATCTAATCGACGGATTTCGAAATGCAGCGACCCGCCAAGATACAGCCGATTTGGCCGAAACCATTATCAGGCAATCGGGTATTCTGCGCGATATTACCTCCGACCGCACTCCCGAAAATATCAGCCGGCAAGAGAACATCGAAGAGTTGCTCAACGGAGTACGCGAATTTTGCACTTTGCGACAGGAAGCCGGCGAAGAACAAACCTCACTCTCCGACTTCTTGGCCGAAATATCGTTGGCCACCGACCAAGATAACGGCGATGAAGCCGAACAGGACAAAGTGACGCTAATGACAGTCCATGCCTCGAAAGGGTTGGAATTTAAACAAGTTTTCATCGTCGGGGTGGAAGAAAATCTCTTCCCGTCGTCCATGAGTCAAGAGAGCGAACGCGAAATCGAAGAAGAACGTCGGTTGCTCTATGTAGCCATCACCCGTGCCGAAGAAAACTGCACCCTCACCTACGCCCTCACGCGCTATCGCAACGGGCAGACGGTATCGTCGCCTCCCAGTCGGTTTATCAAAGACCTCGATCCCCGGTATGTAGATATGCCGGCGCAAATCGAACAAGAATCGACACGGGGAAATAAACCGTGGGAATCGCGACCGTTCGGGAACGAACGTTTACGCAAACCTTTCGGCCGATACGACAACGACGAGCCCACTTCGGCACCAGCCAAACGGCTCACCAAACTCGCAACATCGCCTTCGGGCGTCCAACCGGCCGCACAAACTTCGGCGACAACCGCTGCCGGACAAATCGAAATAGGCACTCGCATTTGTCATGCCCGTTTCGGTAACGGAACTGTCACGGCCATCGAAGGCACGGGCGACAACTGCAAAATAGCCGTCGAATTTGAAAATGTAGGGAGCAAACAACTCCTGCTCAAATTTGCCAAATTCAGTATTATAGACTAATTTTTCATAACCATGCTCAACGATAAACTATCGCAAATACCCTCGCCCTGCTACCTCCTCGAAGAGGATTTGTTGCGTCGCAACCTCGAATTGATCCGTTCGGTCAAAGAGGCCGCAGGAATCAACATTATACTGGCATTCAAAGCCTACGCCCTGTGGAAATCGTTCCCCATAATTCGGGAATATATACCCTGCTCCACCGCCAGCTCCATACACGAAGCTCGGCTGGCTTTCGAAGAGATGGGCAGCCCGGCTCACACCTATTCGCCCGCCTATACCGAGCGCGATTTTCCCGCCATACTGCGGTACAGCAGCCACATCACCTTCAACTCGCTCTCTCAATTCGAACGGTTCTATCCCCAAGTGGTAACCGACGGCAACCGGGTATCTTGCGGATTGCGTATCAATCCCGAATATTCCGAGGTAGAAACCGACCTCTACAACCCTTGTGCCCCCGGTTCCCGACTGGGTATCACAGCCGACAAACTTACCGAATTGCCACAAGGTATCGAAGGTCTCCATTTCCACACCCTGTGCGAATCGACCTCCTACGACCTCGAAAAAACATTGGAACAAGTCGAAAAACGCTTCGGGCATCTGCTGCCCCAAGTCAAATGGCTCAATATGGGAGGTGGCCACCTTATGACCCGCAAAGGATACGATACTCACCACTTGATAGAACTCCTGCGCAACTTCAAAATGCGCCATTCCAACCTCGAACTCATACTTGAACCGGGGAGCGCATTCGGTTGGCAAACCGGCACACTCATCTCGACCGTCGTCGACATTGTCGAAAATCACGGCATCCGCACCGCCATACTCGACGTTTCTTTTGCCTGCCATATGCCCGACTGCCTCGAAATGCCTTATCAACCCGCCATTCGCGGAGCCGTGACAGTACCCTCTCCCGGTCTGTATGCCTACCGTATGGGGGGTAATTCGTGCCTGAGCGGCGACTACATAGGCGACTGGTATTTCGACCATGAACTCGCAATAGGCGAACGAATCATCTTCGAGGACATGATTCACTATACCACCGTAAAAACCACCATGTTCAACGGTATACCCCACCCCTCTATTGCCTGCCTCAGAAGCAACGGGGAGGTGGAAATGTGGCGTGAATATGACTACAACGATTATAAAAACCGTATGGATTGACCCGAACAGATAAACCCTCACGGCAACAAATTGGTTATACCCTAAAAACGAACTGCACAATGGGAACATTCTTAGGTATCGTAGCATTGCTCATTACCCTCGTCGCTTTTATTCCCCTGCTGGGATTTCTCAACTGGATAGCCATACCCATCTCGATTATCTTTCTCATCATCTGTGCTATCCTCAAATCGGACAACGGGAAAACCCTCTGTATCGTATCGATCGTCGTGGGGCTGCTACGCCTCATAATCGGTGGTGGAATTGTCTAAGCCTATTCCACCATGAAAACCGTTTACAAGTCTGGGATAAGTTGGGGATTAGTTACATTTATAGCCCTCGTCATACTCCTTTGCTACCTGTTTATTCTATTTTTACTCCCGTGGATAGGGGTCATTCTGTTATTAATCACCACCGTTTTTATCGTAGACGTTTTTGTCAACACCCGATACACCATCGAGGGAAAAACACTACGAGTGCAATGCGGCATATTCTATAAAACCCAATTCGATATCGAACGCATTACAACTATCTCGAAAAGTACCAGTTTGGAGAGTTCACCGGCTGCCTCGATGAACCGCATTCAACTGCGATTCTCCAAACACCAAACTATCATTATCTCGCCCCGGCAGCAACAAGCCTTTATCGATCACCTGCTGAGTATCAATCCCCACATTGTCGTAAAACCGCCGCTATCGGCGACCAATACGACAAAATAACCCATCTATCCCGCTCACTCGCAAGGTTTCGAGACAGGGCTGTCCTCGCCACACCCTTGCCTCGACATCGCATTTTTATGAAGGAGCGAACAAGCGAACGGGCATAAAACAGGTGTTCCCTCTACATCGGCTTTCCACATCGTCTACATCGGTATCTGTATTCCGTCACTCCCCCTTCCCCCCTTCCCCCCTTCCTTCTCCCCCCTCCTCATGCAGGGCGGGGTTCGTATAGACATATAGGCATAAAAAAAGAGCCGGAGGATGGTCTCGTTCGACTTCCTTCCGGCTCTTCTTTAAGTGGCGGCTACCTACTCTCCCACTTGCGCAGTACCATCGGCGTGACGTGGCTTAACTTCTCTGTTCGGGATGGGTAGAGGTGGAGCCCCCGTGCTGTAACCACCTTAATGGGTGATCCT
>DXFL01000007.1 GCA_019114445.1 Candidatus Barnesiella excrementigallinarum | reverse complement strand
ATCTCATCTCTTCTGCTGGCAATCGCCGGATTGTCGGGGTGTGAAG
This sequence comes from Candidatus Barnesiella excrementigallinarum, assembly GCA_019114445.1. GTDB lineage: Bacteria > Bacteroidota > Bacteroidia > Bacteroidales > Barnesiellaceae > Barnesiella > Barnesiella excrementigallinarum. Next base: position 80,595 of record DXFL01000007.1, on the reverse strand, counting down.
TAAACGACCCCATAAACGATTGGGCAGATTTGGGACAACAAACTGCATACGTTTACTGGGAGTTGAAAGATGCGGTCAGTGCCGGTAGCGAACTCGATTTCAGAGTATACTATTATACCGACGGCAGCACCGTAGAATCGGCCCAAGTATGGTACGGGGTAAACAACTCGATAAGCCGTTCCCTTACCTGCCCTTATATCAGCTACACCTATACCGAAACCGAAAGTAACGAAGTTGTAGCTTCTCACTTGGTAAAAGAAATCGATCCCAGCACCGTAGCTTGGGACGACGCTAAATCGTCGTATATACTCGACTCTTCATTTCCGGTTTCGTCTTCGTGGAGTAGCGTAAGTTGGGTAAGCGTAGGAAATGCCGATTTCACCGAAACGCTCTTCCAAACCTACTTCCCCACCGAATTCGAAAACAATTTCAGAACTGCCCTTACGACCCAAATCGCTACCGACTACCACGGTAACATGAAGAAAATCGTAGTGGACGGATTCATGAAGATGGAAGAAGAAGAATTCGAAGCACTCTTCACCAGTGAACCTGATGCCGAAGGCAAAATGGTATACACCATAGATGATGCAAGCAAAGCACTTCTCGACGGAATAGTTGCCGCCTTGACCACTCCCGAAATCATTTTCGACGGCAAGGAATACGGTGTAAACTACAACTGCTCTTATACGCTCAGCGCCCGCTTCCAAGTAACCGACTCGAAGGGAGTGAAGAGCAATACCGATATTAAAAATATTACTGTCAACTAATAGAAACGAAAAGAACAATGAAAACATTAAGAAACATAGGTTTGACGGTTGTCTTGTTGGCTTCGTTATCTGCTTGTGTGGAGAACGACCCCACTTACAATGTATTCCCCAGCGACGACGTAGCATTCACCTACTCCGTCACCAACGAAGGATATGAGCTCGACTATTTGGCGGGTTCCACCATACAATTCACCAATACCTCGGCTCTTTCGGGTGCCTGCACATGGGAATTCGGCGACGGTGAGACTTCGAACGAAACCAACCCCACCCACACCTACAACCTGCCGGGACAATACGAAGTGAAACTTAGCATCGGCGACGAATATACAACTCGTCCCCTGCTCATCAACGACATCAAGCCCACCATCGTTGCCAAAACTGCAAACGATGCCGTGTGCGTGATCAACAACGTAGAGGTAACTTTGGAAGTCACCTTGCGCAACCCTGCCGAATCGGAACAACCCAAATATACTTGGGTATTGCCCGAAGGGACCACATTGGTCGACCACCCCGGGATCACCGACAATACCTACGTGGGTGAAAATCCGGGTCGATTGATTTTCAAAAACATCGGTTCGCAAACCATTACGTTGAAGACGACCCTCGGTGGACGTGCGTTGCAAGACGTGAAGGCCAACGTACAAGTAGGTACGCCCAATGCATCGAAAACCCTCTACTATGCAGTAAAGAGCGGTAATATCATGGCCTACAAACTCGACTACAATGTACCCGAAGGCAGTAGCAACTTGCCGTTCGACTTGGGTGTAAAATCGGGAGCTCACCCGCTTAACCTCCTCTTCCACAACGACATCTTGTTTATCCTCGACTGTGGTACACAATTCAACTACATAAACGATACCGACGGAAACCGTGGCGACGGTAAAATCACCGCTGTGGCCAAAGACGGCAGCAGCATGGAAACCGTTCTCTCCAACGTGGGCAATACCGCCTTCAACGACCCCTTCTACGGGTGGATCGACAGCGAAATGCTCTACTACGCCGACCGTAATACCGGTATCCGCCGCATTGGTGTCAACGAACGTAACCTCGCCCTCAATACGAGCGATTCCAAATACGACTATTTCGTAATGAACAACCGCCTCGAATACTACGGAAATCCGTGGGCCTATGGTGCCATGAATGCTTGCTTCTGCAAAGTAGACGGTTTGTGGTACTGGGGTAAAACTTATAGTGGCAGCGGTATCTTCCGCTTTGCCGAAAGCGACATCAGCCCCGTAGACATCAGTCGCGGTAGCAACCCGCCCTATCCCACTATCTTCCCCGAAGAGTTTGTGAAATCGTTTGTTATCGATACCAACAACCAAATACTCTATGCCATTATCCGCGAGAAAGGTCTCTATGCCGTACCGATGGCTGACATCAGTGCCAACGACGCCACCAAGACCGGTACCAAAGCCGACAACAAATACCTTGTTGCCAGCTTCAAATCCGACTCGGAAGGAAGCTCCGGCGAGTTTATCGATGTTTGCCAAATGGTACTCGACAGCAGCGACGGATCGGTTTATTTTGCACTCCGTGCAGAAGAAGGAAGCGCCGAGGCTTCGGGTATAAAACGTTGGAATCCTGCCACGAAAAAACTGGAAACCATCGTTTCGGGTGTGAATGCCTACGGTATTACCTTGAATAACAATACATCGAATCTGTTCTAAAAATATAAACTCTTAAATATCCCGCCGGCTTAACGGTCGGCGGGATTAAATACAAACAAAACTTATAATGAAATACATCGCTAAAACTGTTGTTCTGTTTCTTGCCCTTATGTTGGCGGTTCCGGCTTCGGCTCAAACTCCCAAAAAGGAGTTCCGGGGATTTTGGCTATCGACTGCTTGGCGATTGACATGGCCCACCAAACCTATCGAACAAACCGGTAATGCTCAACAAATACAAAAACAAAAGGACGAAATGATCGAGTTGCTCGACTCGGTAAAAGCAGCCAACTGCAACGTCATCTATTTCCAAGTGCGCAGCCGCAGCGACGCGATGTATAAATCGTCCTACGAACCGTGGTCGAGCGACCTCGTTGCTACCCGTGGCATGGATCCGGGATACGACCCACTCGAATTTGTCATCGAAGAGAGCCACAAACGCGGTATCGAGGTACACGCTTGGGCCAATCCGTTCCGCTACGAAAGCGTTCTACATCAATGGGACGGGACACCCCAAAACTATCGGGAATCTCACCCCGAATGGTTAATCGACCATAGCGATATGTCGATTCTTAACCCCGGTATCCCCGAAGTACGCGACCACGTAACAGCCATCATACGTGAAATTGTCACCAACTACGACATAGACGGCTTGGTATTCGACGATTACTTCTACCTGTCAGATGTCCCCTTGACTGCCGACCAAGAACAATACTCGGCATACAACCCCGATAACTTGGCACAAGATGCTTGGCGTCGGCAAAATATAAACAAGTTCGTTGCGCAAATTTTCAATATGATTCAAGAGGTGAAACCCTACGTCAAATTCGGTATATCGCCTCCCGGAACATGGAACAGCGATGCCAACGTAGCCGACGAATACGGCGTTCCACCCCTTAACACAGGGTCGAGTTGGGCCTACTACGATATCCACTGCGACCCCCTCGCTTGGATACAGCAAGGCAGCCTCGACTACATCTCGCCGCAAATCTACTGGACCATATCCGATGGATATTCCATCACCGCCGAATGGTGGAGCGAAATCGTACGTATGTACGGTATCAACTTCTACGCCAGTCAAACCGCTTCGGATTTGACCTCGGCCAAAGCACCCGCCAGAATCGCACAACAACAATTCTACACCCTCGGCAAAGAGAGAGTACCCATAGAATCCCTCAGTACTATCGAACGACAACTTGCCGCCGATACCGGCAACGACGAAATCATCTATGGAGCAACAGCCTCCATCAAAGGCACAGAATTGGTAAACCAAATCAAAATGACCCGCAGTTTCGACAAGCGGGGAGGAACGGGCAGCATGATCTACTCCATGCGTAAAGCGATAAAGACGCGGGGAATGCTTGAACTTCTGCGTTCCGATGTCTACAAATACCCGGCTCTGATCCCGGCAACCTACTGGAAACAGACAACCGATCCGGGACTGGTATCGAACATTGTCTGCAACAACGGTATCCTCACTTGGAACGGAGTAGAAAATATGCGCTATGCCATCTATGCCGTGCCCAACAATGTAGAACAGGCTACCGCTTGCCACGATGCCCGCTACCTGCTGGGACTTTCGTACGATACCTCTTATACCCTGCCCGAAAAATATCGTTCGGGATATACCTATGCCATCGCCATCGTCGACCGCTACAACAACGAGTATGCCCCCCTCTTCATGGGCGAAAGCATAGGGACAAGTCCCGCCACGACACTGATTGCACCCGAGAACAACGCCAATAAAATAGGCAATTATACCTTCTCGTGGAATGCAGTAGACCAAGCATCATACTATATCGATATTGCCCGCGACGAAGAGTTCACCCATATAGTATTCTCCCGAGAAACAGCCGAAACCTCTTTGTCGGCATTACTCCTGCCGGATATAGCCAAAGGCACCTACTATTGGCGGGTACGTACCCGTAAAGCCAATTGCACCGACGGTATTTCGGAAACACGTGCATTCAACGGAGGCACCTTCGAAATAGAATCACCCGCCAGAGCCGCTACCGAGGTCGCCATTACCCCCACGATTACATGGGTTGCGATCCCCGAAGCCGAGAGCTATCGCCTCGAAATAAATAAATATCGCGACTTCCGCTCGATGGGTCTAATCCTCGACGAACGGTACAGCAGTTGTACCACAACCCTTAGCGAAGGCGTTTTGGTAGGGAACACCAAATATTATGCCCGGGTAACGGCATACGTCGGTGAAATAGAAAACACCAGTAAAATCACCTATTTCACTACCCTGTCGCAAGAGCCCGCCATTCCGGTGATCCTCTTCCCCACCGAAGGGGCTACCGTCGAAGCCGAAACCTTGCAGGTTCGTTGGGCCGAAGAGCCGCTGGCCAAAACGTTCCGTATCGAATTGCACACCGACGATACCTTCTCGCCGGCCCGCAGCGTGAAACGGCAAACGGTCGATGCCTTCGTCTATGAAACCGAATTCGACAACCTCACCGACGGCACATGGTATCTGAGGGCTCGTTCGGAGTATGCCGGAGGAGCTACCGAATACTGCGACACCATTTCGTTCACCTTCAAGAGTACATCGGGAATCGACTTGACGAAGAACGACGGCAACTGTTACGTAATATCGGGCGAAAACGCGGCTCTTGTAATGGGGTGCAACGCACAGCACCTCACGGTCGATGTAGCCAACCTGTCGGGACAAATCGTAGCCCGTTTTGCCGACCTCACGAATGTAACAGCCGGCGAACGAATCGAACTGAACGGACTTCCGCGTGGAGTCTACGCCATCGTCGTCCATATCGACGGAAAGAGAGAGATATTACGATTGATACGTTAACAAACTGGAATATATTGATTTATGCAATATAGTTTTTAATTTATTTATTCATTTAAATTATTTTATTATGAAAAAATTATTACTTGGGATGGTTGCTACATTGATGGCAACTCCGATGTTCGCTCAAGGCGAAGTTGTGAAAGACCCCGCTACCTACGAAAAAGTGGGCAATTACACAATTGAGAATTTGTGGATCAAATCTGTTGCTACCAACAACAACATGGACGAGTTGGTAGGCGGTAACCGTTCTCGTGGTATGACGGTAAAAGGTGACGAATTGCTCTACTCTTACAGAAGCGACTTCACCGGTATCAAAGTATATGACTTGAAAACCGGCGCTTTCAAAAGAGACATCAAATTCGACACCGAGAAATTCAAAGTTAATTACAGCTATACCAAAGTAGATACGATTATAAATGGTCCCGAAGACACCATATTCAACAAAACTCCGATGGTAGAAGAAAAAGTGCCCGGATTCTTGTGCAACGATATCCAAGTGGACGATGCCGGCAATGTAATCGTATTCAATATGTCTACTTCGTTGAGCGGTGAGGCTATCCGTCTTTGGAACATCAACATGGAAACCGGCGAACCGACCGTAGTCATGGAACTCCAAAACGCCGACGGTCTTCTCGATGGATTCCGCGTTGACTACTTTGCTGTAAAAGGTGATGTAACGAAAGACGCTATCGTAATGTTCCCCGTATCGAGCGGTAGCCAAGTAATCCGTTGCGACATCAAAGACGGACAATTAGCCGATCAAACAGGTGATTATGAAGGATATAAATTCAGCGTAATCGAAATCCAACAATATGCTCCCGAAAGTGCAGCCGACAATGGTACCGGTCCTCGTGTAGCCATCATCGACAACGACTACTTCTACCTTGATGGCTTCAATAGCGGTGCTTCTTTGTATGACATGAGCGGTTCGCTCATCGAAAGCGTATACAACGCTCCCGAAGCTTGTAGCCTTGTAAACGTTGGTAACAACGGTGTAGCCGAGTTTACATTGAACAACAAACCTTTCTGCGCATACGTTATTTCGAACAACGTAGTAACTCCTGCTCAAGCTTGGAAGATTATCGAAATGGGCGAAGGTCCCACATTTGACGGTGCTACTTACTACTGGACAATTCCCGCAAACGGTATCGGAGCTAACTCGAACATTGTTCGTACCGCATTGCCCCGTATTGCCAAAGTTACTGACGAAAAAGGTCTCGAAGCCGCTTACATCGCAGTTTATGCCGAAGCCAACGGTACTGCTGTTTACAAAATGACTCCCGACGGATTCGGTGAAGAATCGGGTATCGCCAACGTAGCTGCCGACAACGTGAAAGTATTCGTAAACGGTGACGCTATCGAATTCTCGGGCAACGCCGACGCTGCTGTTTACAACTTGGCCGGACAAAAAGTAATGGAAGCCGACGGTGTACAAACCATGAGCGCTCCTGTTGCCAAAGGTGTTTACATCGTAAAAGCTGTTGTTGACGGTGTACAAAAAGTTCAAAAAGTAGTTGTAAAATAAGGCCCTTCATGCTTCAATAGCATTTTGGTTTAACTCATAATCGAAGGGCGATATATGTCTTATATATCGCCCTTCATTTTTCAAAAATCTTAATCGAGTCTGCACCAAACACACACGATCCAGCCGAAGAATCTCGCTGTTTCCTCACCCGATAACACATAACTCTATCGGGAGAGTATTTTCCCTTCGCTTGCTTCTTAAAACAAATTATACTTATTACCACGGTTATCCTATGAAAAAAATATTTACCCTTCTCACAGCAATTGTAGCCCTGCCCCTGCTGCTTAGCGCCAAAGGACCGGCAGTAATTGGCGGTAGTACCTATACAGCCGACACCCTTGCCCACTATAAAGTAGGCCCCGGAACCTATTATACCTACGTTCATTTCTACGGGACCAAAGACATGAGGGCTTTTTATCTCGAAATCGACGCTACCAACCCCTATATATCGTTCCAATCGGTTTTGGGACGCGACTCGCTGGTCACCTGCGAGGGAATCACCAATATGGCCGCCCGTAAAAGCAAAGAGGGCAACCGCTATTTTGCCGGTACAAATGCCGACTTTTTCGCCACCTCGGGAGCCATAGGCACCCCGGTACACGGCTGTGCCGTAGAGAGCCAGCTTGCCAAAGTTCCCGTATCGTCGGGACCTCAAGTCTCCTTCACCCATAACGACGAATGTTACATCTCCTATGTAACCTATGCCGGACAACTCACCTACAACGACATCAACTATACCATCGACAATGTAAACGGTTCACGGGGTACAGACCAATTAGTACTCTACAACCGCTATGTGGGTAAATACACTCATACCAACGCTTACGGATATGAAATACCGGTAAGCCTCGCCGACGGTGAGACTTGGGGATTGAACCGTAGTGTAAAACTGAAAGTGGCCGGCGAAGGCAATACGGCCGGTAACATGGCTATTGCCGAAAACGGAGCCGTACTATCGGGGCACGGAGCCGCAGCCGATTTCCTCAAAACATTGCAAGCCGGCGATGAACTGGAAGTAAAAATATTGCTTCAACTCGAAGACCAAACCTACCCCGACATCAACTGCATGGTGGGCGGCGACCGCAAGATACTGGAAAACGGCGAAGTCCTCGAAACCGATTGGGCCGAACTCCACCCCAGAACTTCGATAGGCTACTCGGCCGACCGCAGCAAAGTGTATATGCTGGTAGTTGACGGGCGCCAAAACGGCTACTCCGACGGTGCCACCACCAAACAAATGTCCGATATGTTGAAATTTGCCGGCGCTGCCAACGGTATGAACCTCGACGGCGGCGGTTCGAGCGGTATGTACATCGAAAAATACGGACAGGTGAATAGCCCCAGCGACGGTCACGAACGCGCCGTGAGCAACGGTATCTTTGTGGTATCGAATGCCCCCGACGACAACACCATCGCCGAAATCTTATCCACCTTGCAATATTCCATCTTGCCCAAGAATGGCGTATTCACGCCCTCGTTCATGGGCTATAACCAATATGGCTACCTCATCGACACCAACCTGCAAGGCGTCACCTTGCACTGCGACGAATCGCTCGGTTACATCAAAGGCACCGACACATTCGTAGCCTCGGGCTCAGGCAGTGGCAAACTGTATGCATCGTACAACGGGATAGAAACATCGATCGATATTGTCATCAGTGAACCGCAAGGACTTACCCTACGCCTCGACTCTATCATCAACGACGGTCTCTACGAATATCCCATCGAGATAACAGCAATTGCAAACAACGAATCCATGATCATCTCGCCCGACGTATTCTCTTGGACGGTTCAAGACCCCGCAATATGCAGCGTAACCGAAGGGGTACTGAAAGGGCTCGCCAATGGTAAAACCGACGTGTATTGCCAATTAGACGATTTCAAAGACACACTCTCGGTAACCGTACAAATCCCCGACCGTCGCAATTTGGCCATAGACGACTTTTCCGACGCTTCGTCGTGGACAGTTACCAGCTCGGCTTTGAAAGATATTACAATCGTACCGGTTGAACAAGGTACCGAATTCCGGTACACCTACGGGTCGGGACGTGCTCCTTACCTGCAAATCGCGAAAGACATCTATCTGTACAGCCTCCCCGATACCATGCGTATTACCCTCAATACAGGCGAGACACTGGTTAGCAAGATAGCTCTGTCGATGAAAAACAACAGTTCGAAAACCTCGACACTCACCGAGTTCGAAAATATCCCTCAAAATACCGATTATGAAATTTCCATACCCATGAACGGTTATTTCGAGAATTATCGCGATATGTCGCTCTATCCCGTAAAATTCCAAAGCCTCAAACTCTTTGTCACCGGTTCGTCGCAAACAGCCGGCAACCAGTATGTGCTCGCACTCAAAGAGTTTTCGCTCATCTACGACGGCATTACGGTAAATGTATCGAATCCCGAAATAGCTTCGGCTCTGCGTGTATATCCTAATCCCGTAAAAGCCGGCGACGCACAGGTTCATTTCGTCCTGCCCGAAAGTGCCGACGTAACTTGCGAATTGTACGACCTTGAAGGAAAACTGTTGAACAAAACAGAGATGGGCATGATGCCCGCCGGCGAAATCGCTCTGCCTACGGGCAACCTCGCCAGTGGCACCTACCTGCTCACCATTCATCGCGGCAACAAGGCCGATACGGTAAAACTCATTATCCGATAATCCAATCCCTATAAAAGCCCTTGTTTATGAAAAAAAGAGTTGGCTTATTCCTTATAGGAGTGATCGCCCTCGCCCTTCCGGGCTGGGGCATCACCATTGAAGGGACCTCCTACAAACTGGACACGCTGGTACAGCCGCACGACATAGGTCCGGGAACCAAATACGCCTTTTACGATGTTCCCGATTATCCGCTAAAAATCCATGTCATGGAGGTTGACCTCACCAACCCGTATGTCGATATAGAGACCTGCCTCAGCGGCGACAAAGCAGTTGCCACCGAGACCCCGTCGAGTATGGCGGCACGCAACGACCGTCCCGGCCACGAGGTTATTGGCGCTACCAACGGCGACTTTTACCAGTACATCGACCCCATCGAAATAGGCATACCCCGTAGCGGACAATATCGTCGCAACGAGTGTGTTACCAATCCGGTGGGACGCGCCTCGTTTGTGCTCACCCCCGACCGGGTACCCTACATCGACCGCGTGAACTTCTCAGGAACGGTGAGTGCCGGCGAAAACAGCCACCGGTTGCACGCCGTAAATATGCAACGGCTCGAATGGGAACCCGAAACAGCCGCCAATTTCATGCTGCTATACACCAATGCCTATGGCGAAGAGACCCATGCCACCACCGGAGGGACCAAAGTTATGCTCCACGCCAAAGAGGGAGACCTCTTTTTCAGCGCCAACAAAAATATCGTGTGTGTGGTCGATTCGGTCTTCGACAATCCGGGAGTATCGCCCATACCCCAACAAAGGGCCGTACTGTATGGCGTAGGAACTGCCGAAACCTTTTTGAAAACCCTGTCGGCCGGCGACGAAGTAACGATATTCTTGAAAACCGACCTCGCTTCGGCTCCCGGTTTACTCACCGACTTTAAAGAACAAATGGGCGGCAGCGACCACATTATTCTGCGAAACGGAACCGTTGCCGACCTTTGGGACGAGGCTCACCCAAGAACCTGTATGGGTATCTCGCAAGACAAAACCAAAGTCTACCTGATGGTTGTCGACGGTCGTAGAACCGGTTATTCGGCAGGCGCCACACTGCGGGTACTGGGCGACATATTCCTCGCTATGGGAGCCTACGATGCCGTGAACCTCGACGGTGGCGGTTCATCGGCTATGGTAATCAACCACGAAATCGTAAACCGCCCGTCGGACAATAAAGAGAGAGCCGTAGGTAACGGCGTACTGGTTATTTCGAATGCCCCGGTCGATAACAATCCCGCCCGGCTGGAATTCGAGCCCATAAACTACACGCTCCCCACCTACTGCCGGTTCATTCCACAAGTAACCGCCTATAACCAATATGGCCTGATTGTCGATCCCGACTTCACAGAGTACACCCTCTCTTGTTCGCCCGAAATAGGCTACATCGACGAAAATAACGCTTTTGTCGCCAGCGGGAAACCGGGAAGCGGAACCATTACCGCTACCTACAACGGCATCTCGGTAACTAAAAATGTAAGCATTCAGGAGACCGATTTTGCCATGCGGCTCGATTCGGTGATCCTCGACGGATACAGAGACTACCCCATCGAAATATCGGCTATCCTCAACGAACAAGAGTTCACGTTGAACCCCTCTACTCCGCAATGGGTAGTAGCCAACCCCGAAATTTGCGCTTTGTCGGACGGCGTTTTATCGGGCTTGAAAAACGGGACCACCACTGTGACCGGAACTCTCGACAACTTTACAGGCTCGCTGAAAGTAAAAGTCGAGATCCCCGAATATCACGCACAACAGGCCGACCCCTTTACCGATGACTGGACTATCACAAGCATATCGGCCATCAACGATGCAACGCTCACTCCCGCCGCAACCGGCGGAAGCAACCTCGAATACACCTACAAGAGCGGACGTCAACCCTATATACAAATAGCCAAGACGCTCGACTTGTACAGTATTCCCGACACGTTCAAAATAACCATCAATACGGGCGAAACCAAATGCTCAAAAATAACCATGTCGCTCAAAAGCAAACTCATGGCCACATCGCAAGTGATCGAATGGCCCGAAGTCGCCTCCAACGAGGACTACTCCTACGCCCTTGCCATGAGCGATTTTATGGACGATAGCGAGGATTTGGGCAACTACCCCGTACAATTCCAATACCTCAAATTTTTCCTCGACGCCTCGTCGCAAACCTCTGGCGAAAAATACAACATTCACATCAAAGCATTCGATTTGATATACGATCACATCACTTTGAGTGTGGAAAATGTTGCCATCGCCTCGCAGTTATTAGTCTATCCCAACCCCTTGAAAGCCGGGGAATCGGAGCTATACCTGCGTATGGAGGAAGCCGGCGAGTTGCAAGCCAGCGTATATGACCTGAACGGGAAATTGCTCGTATCGAAAGATTACGGCCGGTGCGAAAGCGGTATCATCGCCTTGCCCGCCGCAGACTTGCAACCGGGCAACTACTTGCTGCAACTGACGGTAAACGGGAAAAACGAAACGGTAAAAGTAATTATAAAATAACCTTTTTTAGCAACTACAATTATGAAAAAAGTACTGTTCCTCTGCTTTTTATGCGGCCTCTTCGGCACAACCGCAGAAGCGACCATAAATATTGCAGGCTCGGAAAAACAAGTCGATACGTTGGAGTGCCGCGTCGTGGGGCCGGGCGTACAATACGTGCGTATGCATATGCCCGAATATCCGCTCGATGTATACACCCTCACCATCGACTTGAATAATCCGTACAACGATGTCAATGCCTTTATCGGTAAAAACCATGCCGGCACTACCGAGGCCATGACCCAAGCCTACACCCGCCTCTCTACCCCCGACCACCAATCCATCGGATCGATCAACGGTAACTTCTGGATCGTATCGGGACAAGGAATGGACGACTTGCTGGGGCAACCCCATAGCGGCTGTATGGTAAACGGCGAAATTGCTACCGAACCCAATAGCTGGAACCGTGCCGGACGCGGCGAAGGCATCGAAAAATTGCAGGAAATAGGCTTCGTCGTACTCGACGAAGAGAAAAAGATGTGGATCGACGATATGTATTTCAGTGCCCAAGTCACCAACTCGGCCAACGAAAGTTTCGCTATCGCCGAAGTAAACCGTATCCGCAACGAAAATGAAATCGTACTCTACAACCACTTCACCGGCGTGACCAAAAGTTATATCGACGGTGTCGACGTAGTGATCGAACCGGTCGAAGGCGAAACGTGGGGTGTCAACAAAGAGGTACAATGTGTAGTCACACGAATCGTCCCCTGTGCAGGCGGCACAACAATCGAAGGCAATGAATATGCCCTGTCGGGAGCCGGTACCGGAGCCGAATTCCTGAACAAACTCACCGTAGGCGAAACCGTAACGATAAGCACCTCGCTCACCACCCGCACCGACAACTTGGTACCGATGGCCCGGCAAATGCTCACCGGCAACGCCCTTGTGATGAGAGATGGAGAACTTACCCCCCGGAACGAAAACGAAACCTACAACTCCCAAACCTATTCGCGTTCGGGTATAGGAATGTCGCAGGACGGGAAAACCCTCTACCTCATTGTCATCGACTACAAGTCGAGCACCTCGGTAGGAACCAACACCTCCACCATGTGCTACATACTCAAACAGGCCGGAGCTTGGAACGTAGCCAATATGGATGCCGGCGGTTCGGCCCAAATGATGTTGCGGGGCAGCCTCGTGAACAATCCGGCCGACGGGAAAGAACGTCCCGTATCGAACGGATTCATGGTCTTTACCAACGCCCCCGAAGATCACGCGCTGGCCAGCTTGGCATTCGACAACTACAACCTGACGATACCCGCCTATTCGTGCTTCGAGCCCACGATTTTGGGATACAACCAATATGGCGTACTCGTCGACACCAACGTTGCCGACTTTACCCTCAGTTGCGATGCCTCACTGGGAACCATTTCGGACGACGGGAAGAAATTCTATGCCTCTCCTTCGGCAACTACCGGGTATCTGAATGTCACCTCGGGAGCCGCTACGGGTAAAATAAAAGTTACCGTGCGCGAAACCGAGATTGCCATGAAATACGACGCTGTCCTTGCCGACGAAGTACACCCCTATGCACTCGAAGTTGTTTCGCAAATAGGCGAAAACACCTTTGTATACGACCCGACAACTCTCGACTGGACAATCGACGATCCCACCGTATGCCAAATCGAAAACGGCATATTGACGGGCCTCCAAAACGGAACAACCCAAATTAACGGAAGCATAGGCAACTTCACAGGCAACATGACCGTGACCGTAGAAATTCCCACCTCGCCCAAAATTCCCGCCGACGATTTTACCGGCTGGACCACCAAAGCCATCAGTGCGATAACCGATGCCACCGTCACCCCATCGGGTAACGAAGGGGTATTGGCCTTTACCTACAAATCGGGACGGCAACCCTATGTCGAGATGGATAAATCAGTCACGATGTACAGTATACCCGACACTATTCGTTTGATATTCAACAGCGAGATACCCATTTCGAAAGTGCAACTCGCTTGCAAAGCCAACGGCGGTAAGGAACAATATCACGAATACGACAACATTGCAGTCGGCGAAGATTACCTCATCGCCATTCCCGCCGAGCAAATCACCGGCGAAAACAACCGGGGCGGATTCCCCATCACCTTCAACTATATCAAATTCTACATCAATACCACCGGAACAACCAGCGGGCAGGCCTACAAAATAACCTTCAAAGAGTTTGCGCTGGTATACAACGGTGTAGAAAGCGGTATTGAAGCAATTGCGGGAGAAAAAGGCAACTTCACCGTCTATCCCAACCCGGTAACCGGTAACACCATCTACTTGACGGGAGAAGCCCTCCAACCCGAAACCCTCGTGCGCTTATACGACCGTACCGGAGTTCTCGTAACAGAACAAACCGTCGACGAACAGGGAGCCATCAACATAGGTAACCAATCGCCGGGAGTATATATCATTCAGGTGCTTTCGGCTCAAAAAAGCGAAATAAGTAAAATAGTCATTCAATAACCCAATTACCTCAAAACCATGAAACTAAATCTGACAATCGTTCTATTGGCGTGTGTCGCAACCCTTTCGGCCCAAACCGTAGAGGTGACCAACCATTACGAAATCACGCCGCTCACGGGACAATCGGCTTTCTTCCCGATTATCAGCCCCGACGGAAGCAAAATTGTATATACGACCCAAAGTTTCACCGGATTGAAATCGTACGATCTCACCACCGGAGAAACACAAGTTATCACCACCGCCGAAGGTGCCGGATTCGACCCGGTATTCAGCCTCGACGGCTCTACCCTCTACTACCGTCCGCAAACTCGTATCGAGGGGAAAGTACACCGGGCTCTTACCGAGTTTAACTTCAAGGCCAAAAGTGCAAAACAACTCATAGCTCCTTCGCGGGATTTGAAACGTCCGGCCGCCATTGCCGGCGGTATGGAAGTTGTAGCCGACAGCAAACTGATAAAAAGTACCGGAGCAAAAATCGAAGGGAACTATGTCTATTCGATTGCCAAAGAGGGGAAAATCGTCGTATGCGACGGGAAAAGCACCCGAGTACTGCGCCCCTACGGCAACCAAGTTGAGAGCTACTTGTGGACCAGCCTCTCGCCCGACGGGAACAAAATAGCTACCTACGCCATCGGCAAAGGAGTAGTGGTTCTCGACCTGAACGGCAATATTTTGGCCGAACTGGGAAATTTCGATGCCCCCGTATGGTATGGGAACGACTTCGTCGCTGCCATGAAAGCAACCGACGACGGGCACCAATACACTTCGTCGAAAATCGTTCTGCTGAACCGCAACACCAAACAGGTACACGACTTGACCTCGCCCGACGAAATGGGCATGAATCCGTCGGTATCGGCCGAAACCGGCAAGATAGTATACAACACCCTCGACGGGAAAATCTTTATGTTGGAACTGAGTATAACCAAATAAATCCTTTGCCATGAAACGTTTATATATTGTCTTTATAGCCCTGTTGGGCTGTCTGGGAATGCAAGCCAAAGACATGACCGGACTGAAAATTTATATCAATCCCGGTCACGGCGGTTGGGATTCGGACGACCGTAACGTAGCCGTCGCTCCATTTGCACAAGGCGACACTTTGGGATTTTGGGAATCCTCGTCGAACTTACACAAAGGATTGATGTTGCGCGAATTACTCGAAGGACAAGGTGCCAAAGTAGGTATGTCGCGCGTACTGAACCGCACCCAAGACGACCTCAACCTGCACGTAATCAGCCGCGAAGCCAACGAGTTCGAAGCCGACCTTTTCTTTTCCATACACAGTAACGCCACGGGAACGAGCAACCGGGTCAACTTCCCCATGATGCTCTTCAAGGGATATACCGAGAACCCGGCAAAACCCGAAGACAAAGTGGTGGCCAAAATCCTCTTCAAACACCTCATCGAAAACGAGGTAGCCTACTGGACTCAAACCAGCGAATATGTGGTGGGCGACTGGGACTTCTATCCCCAATGGAACAACGCCGGACTGGGCGTACTGCGTAACCTCACCGTCACGGGATTCCTCTCCGAAGGCTCCTACCACGACTATGTGCCCGAGACCTATCGGCTGCTCAACATGGATTACAAATACATCGAGGCTTGGCATTTTACCAAAGCTGTAATGGAATATTTCAGTACCGACGGATTCACCACCGGTAACATCGCCGGTGTCGTTTACGACAGCCGCATGACCCGCACCGAATCGTACGTACAACACGGTCGCGACAAGCAAGTTCCGCTATGCGGGGCTACCGTAACATTGTTACCCAACAACATCACCTACACCACCGATCAACTCTACAACGGTGTATATATGTTCCGCGACCTTGCCCCGGGCAACTATCAACTCAAAGTCGAAGCCGACGACCACTATTCCCGGACAATCGACGTAACCGTTACCGCCAATACCATAAGCTATACCAACATTCCTATGGACCGCGTGAGAAGCACTCCGCCCGAAGTAGTTTCGTATAGCCCCGTAATGGATAACGAAACCGACAGTATCAACTGTACCCTACCCATCGTACTCAACTTCAACTGGGACATGGATACGGAATCGGTCGAAAAAGCCTTCTCGATCGACCCGCCGGTAGAGGGAACCATCACCTTCGAAGATTCGCAATATCGAATGGTATTCACGCCCAAACGCCCCTACGAGGTAGCTACGTCCTACACCGTAACCCTTGACAAGAGCGCCAAACACCCGGGTGACATGAGCATGGAAGAAGATTTCTCCTTCACCTTCCTCACACAAGGCCGCAATCAACTGAAACTGCTGGCCGCAAGCCCCTCCGAAGGTTCCACACTCCACTACCCGAAACCTACTATCGAAGTGCGTTTCGACAATGTACTCGACGCAGTAGACATTCGTAACCTTATCAAACTCTACGACAACGACGGGAACGAAGTAAGCATCAATTTGCGCTCCGCCAAATACAACCAATTGGGCAACACTTATGGTAACTACTACTTCACCACGGCGTCCGATTTGGTTCAGGGAGCCAATTACAAACTGAAAATCGATGCTTCGTTGCACGATGTCAATAGCCTCCCCATCATAGATCCTATTGAAATCAACTTCACCGCCGGCGACATACGCCGTACCGAAACAGCGGCCGAGACCTTCGAAACCGCCGATATGGTAACCTTCGAAGCAGAAAAGAGCACGGCTACCTCCACGGCCAAAGCCACCCGGTCTACCTCGCAAACCTTGTTCGGAAGCGCATCGTACAACTTCACTTACACATTTACGGCTCCCGAAGCCTATGCCGTATACTCCACCGCCGATTCGTTCGCCGGTTCGACAACCGTCGACAACACCCAAACCATAGGTATGCACATCTATGGCGACTTGGCTTGCGACGAAATATGGCTGCAACTGACTTCGGACACCGACACGCAAGAGCTGTTGCTCACCAACATCGATTTCAGAGGGTGGCAATTCAGAGAAGTTCGCTTAGACCCGCTCACCCCCGGAAAGAGCTATCGAATAAGCGGAATAAAAGTAGTGCGTAAATCGCCTTTCTTCTCTGCTTCGGGCAGTTTCTTCTTGGACAATATGCTGGTATATACCTCATCGGATATTCACTTCATTGCCACATCAACAGCAATCAAAGTCTATCCCAACCCGGCATCCGATATTTTGTACGTCCAATCCGAGAATCCTGTCCAACTCCTCACCCTGTACAGCCTCACAGGAAGTTGTGTAAAATCAAGTACAGAATCGGCCATCGACGTATCGAATGTTCCCACAGGAACATACCTGCTGAAAATCCGAAGCGCCGAAAAAGAATTCTGCTATCCGGTACTGATTACCCACTAATCCTCTCTTAAATAAAGCGGGCGATAAAACGTTATTGGAAACAATCTCGTTTTACCGCCCGTTCCTTTTTTACATAAATTGTTCGATATGCGGTAAAATAGCCATTCTGTTTGGAAAATGACGAAAGAAATTTTATCTTTGTAAACGATAAGTTACTTCCTACAATAAAAAGCTTTATTGCAGAGGGTTGCATTATTTTTATCACAAGTTAAAAATACCAAAAACGCACAACGAACAATAGTTTGTATTTATGAAAATCATAGCAGAAAGCGGTTCCACCATAACAGAATGGGTATTGGTCGATGGCAAAAATGTGGTAGAAAGGAGTTTTACAGAAGGTATAAATCCCTTTTTTCAAACCCGCCGAGAAATTAGCCATAGCATTCGGCTTAATCTCCCGGATACCTTTTTCAAAAAAAGATGGGAACGCGTCTATTTTTATGGAGCCGGATGCGCCAATATAGATAAAAAAAATATTCTCGAAGCTTCGCTGGTTGCCCAATTCAAAACTCCCATCTCGGCCGAAAGCGACTTGTTGGCCGCAGCAAGAGGAATGCTGATAGACAAACCGGGTATCGCTTGTATTTTGGGCACAGGCTCCAACTCGTGCCTTTACGATGGCGAACGCATTATCAAAAACGTACGTTCGGGAGGATACATTTTGGGCGACGAAGGCAGTGGTGCCGCCATGGGTCGCCGCTTTGCAAGCGACTATTTGAAAAATCTCGCCCCCAAAGAGCTATGCGAAGCCTTTTACGAAAAGTTCAAAGTCTCTCCCGACGAAATTATGAACTCGATTTACAATCATCCATTCCCCAATCGGTCGCTCTCGTCATTCTCCTATTTCTTGAAAGACCACTTGGACAACAAATATGCCCTGAATTTAGTCTACGAGGAACTGATGAACTTTTTCCAAAGAAACATTATCCAATATGACTACAAGTCATATCCGGTCTACTTCATGGGAAATTTGGCCTACACGTATGCCGACATTCTCGATTTGGTGGCAAAAGATTTCGGCCTCACCATCGAAAAAACCGAGAAAAGCCCTATGCAAGGTCTTATCGAATACCATTCGATTTACGGATAATCGTATCTCTTCATCAGAGATTATTCATGCAGAATCGTATGCCCCGGTTCTGCTTTTTTTTCGCAGACGGTAACAGAGACGAAATCATATTAAAAAATACTAAATATATGTTCTCGAATCAAAAATTTACGTTATATTTGTATTAGTTATAAAGGGAAACTTGACCTAAGAAACAGGTTCGATTTACCAACTCAGGTCAGCCCCATGGTCGGAACAAGAAAAAAAGCAAAAAACCGAGGTTCATCTATTTGAAAACCATGAAAAAGAAACAATATTTTCTGTCCTTTGCAATCGTCTTGTCGATAGTCCTCAGCGGATATTCGCAAGAGTTAACCCCGACGGAAAGTGCGATAGAAAAATCGCTCGTTTCTTTCAAGCCCAAATATCTGAATATCGGAGAAATAAAACTAAAAAAACTGGTGGTAGAGAAAAACAACCGGCTCACCGTCGAAATGAACGACGAGTTTTCCTACCTACCCTTTCGGGAAGAGCTTGTCAAGGATATGTACGACTCTGTTCGTGCCCTCCTCCCCCAAGATCTCAAAAAGAAAAAACTTGCCATTTGTGCCGGCGGTTATGAAATAAGCCAGCTAATCCCCTTTGCCGACAAACACGCAAAATTTGCCACGCATTGCGACCACCCGGTGGTTTCGCCCATAACCCGGCTATATCCACCCACAAAAGGGCTGCTCAACCGGCACATCGCCCTCTGGCAAAGCCACGGATACTACTTCGAACAATCGCTTAACCGCTGGGAGTGGCAACGCGCCCGTATTTTCGAAACGGTCGAAGACCTCTTCACCCAAAGTTTCGTCATACCCTTCCTTACCCCCATGCTCGAAAACGCAGGAGCCTATGTATTTTCGCCCCGCGAACGGGACATCAACGTCCACGAACTCATTGCCGACAACGACAATCCCGCCTCCTATACCGAAACGGCTAACGAAAAATATAACTGGCAAAACGGAGGCCGGGGATTCGCCCATACCACCGAGGTATATACACAAGGACAAAATCCGTTCGAACAAGGCACTTATCGCACAACCACTACCACCACCCACCCGGCTCACGCCATAGCCGCCCGGTGGGTTGCCCATATTCCCCAAACCGGGAAATATGCCGTTTACGTAGCCTACCAAACCGTTAAAAACAGTACCGACGACGCGCTCTATACCGTCGTTCACAAAGGTGGTGAAACGCAATTCAGAGTAAACCAAACAATGGGAGGGGGCACGTGGATTTATTTAGGACATTTCGATTTCGAAGGGAACCAAGAAGCCCGCATAGAATTGAGCAATCTCTCCCGTGAAAAAGGGAAAATCATCACGGCCGACGCCGTAAAAATAGGCGGAGGATACGGTAATATCGCCCGGCAGCCATCGCCGGCAGAAACCAATCAAACCCTTGCCCCGGCCATAAACTATACCCCGACTACCAGCGGATACCCCCGCTTCACCGAAGCCGCACGCTACTGGTTGCAATGGGCCGGATTCCCCGAAAAAGTATACTCGCCCAGCGAGGGAACAAACGACTATACCGACGACTATAAATGCCGGGGCGAATGGGTCAACTACTTGGCCGGAGGCTCGGCCGTACTCCCCGACAGCATCGGCCTTAACGTGCCCATCGACCTCGCTTTTGCCTTCCACTCCGACGCCGGAACCACCAAAAACGACTCGATCATAGGAAGTCTGGGAATCTATTTCACCGGGAAAGAGCGAAAAACCTATGGAGACAACATATCCCGGCAGGCATCGCGCTATCTTACCGACTTGATACTCACCCAAATCACCGACGACATTCGCAAAAACTACGAACCCGAATGGAGCCGCCGCGGTATGTGGAACAAATCCTACTTCGAAGCCCGCACGCCCGAAGTCCCCACCATGTTGCTCGAACTGCTCTCCCACCAGAATTTCGCCGATATGCGCTACGGTCTCGATCCCCGGTTCCGTTTCTTAGTCTCGCGAGCCATCTACAAGGGAATTGTAAAATTCATCGCCGAACAAAATGATCGCGACTACCTCATACAACCCCTGCCGGTAAGCCACTTGCGCACCGCATTCACCGGCGAGAACGAAGCGACCCTCGCTTGGCGACCTGTCGACGACCCGTTGGAGCCCACAGCCTCGCCCGAAAAATACATCGTCTACACCCGGACAGGCAACGGAGCATTCGACAACGGCACTCTCGTATCGGACACCACCTTTACCGTCCGTATACAGCCCGACTCGATTTACAGTTTCAAGGTCACGGCTGTAAACCGCGGCGGAGAGAGTTTCCCGTCCGAAACGCTGTCGCTCTGCCGAGCCTCGCACGAAAAAGGTATCGTCATGGTCATTAACGGATTCGACCGCATAAGCGCCCCCGACAGTTTCCAAACCGACACCCTCACCGCAGGCTTCAACACCCGCAAAGATTTCGGGGTACCCTACCTCTACGACATCAGTTTCATCGGCGAGCAATATGAATTCCGCCGCGAAATACCGTGGCTCGACGACGACAATCCGGGATTCGGAGCCAGCCGAGCCAACTACGAAACCCAAGTCATTGCCGGGAATACATTCGACTACCCCTACATACACGGCCAATCGATTGTCAATGCCGGATACTCGTTCCTGTCGAGCAGCGACGAAGCCATAACCGAACAATTGGTTCCGCTTAACGATTACCGCATTGCCGACTTGATTCTTGGGAAAGAGAAACAGGTAAATATAGGTCGGGGAGTAGCAAAAGCCATGTTCAAGACCTTCCCCGAAGCGTTGCAAAAAGCCATCGCCGACTACTGCGACGGCGGACGGAAACTGTTCGTATCGGGAGCCTACGTCGCCACCGATTTGTGGGACAACGGCACGTCAAACGAGAGCGACAAGAAATTTGCCAACGAAGTGTTGCACTACACATGGCGCACCGGGCAAGCCTCGATAAGCGGCAAGGTGAAACCGGCGGCTTCGCCCTTCGTCCTGTTCGACCACCTATCCCTCGAATATTTCAACACCCTCAACGAAAAATGTTATGCCGTAGAATCGCCCGACGGGATAGAGCCATTCGGGAAAGGCAGTTACACGATACAACGCTACGGCGAAAACAACATCAGCGCCGCCATTTTTTACCGAGGCGACAACTACGATACCTGTATCGCAGGGTACCCCTTTGAGACCATAAAGACCCAAACGCAACGCGATGCCTTCATGCAAGCCATCTTGTCGACGTTCGAAACATCAACAAACAATCGATAACCCATGAAAAGAATTCATCTCTCACTCCTGCTTATAATACTTGCCTTTACCGGCAGCCATGCGGCAAATTTCAAATTTGCCTTCCTCACCGACATACACATCACGGCCGGCGATTCACTCCCCTACAACGATTTGGCCCGATCGGTCGCACAAATTAATGCCACCGAAGGTGTCGATTTCGCCATCATTTCGGGCGATATTACCAACATAGGCGACCGGCGGTCGATGGAAGTGGTAAAATCGCTGCTCGACCGGCTCACCGTCAAATACTACATTGTCCCCGGCAATCACGAAACCAAATGGAGCGAATCGGGAGTAACCGATTTTGCCCGGGTATTCGGGAGCGAACGTTTCCAATTCGAACACGGCGGCATTCTGTTTTTAGGGGTCAACTCAGGGCCTATTATCCGCATGGCCGACGGCCACGTGGCACCGCAAGACATAGACTGGATAGAAGCTACACTCGCCCAAGCCGGGAAAGAACAACCGGTAATCTT
Source organism: Candidatus Barnesiella excrementigallinarum (assembly GCA_019114445.1). Classification (GTDB taxonomy): domain Bacteria; phylum Bacteroidota; class Bacteroidia; order Bacteroidales; family Barnesiellaceae; genus Barnesiella; species Barnesiella excrementigallinarum. Next base: position 58,014 of record DXFL01000007.1, on the reverse strand, counting down.
CGTCACCCATTACCCCCTCCAACCGGGCGATGTAGACAACTGGTACGATGTAACCGATGCCCTGCGGCCCTACAATATCAGGCTCGTCATGGGCGGCCATTACCACAAATATATGCAACTGCAATACGACGGCATTCCCGGAATCCTGTGCCGCTCGAATTTACGGGCCAAAGAAGCCGTTGGCGGATACTCGTTGTGCGAGGTTACTCCCGATTCCATTATCGTATACGAACACCAAATAGGTAAATCCCCCGTCCGCCGGGGAGCATACGCCATGACCGGCAAAAGTTTCCCCGAAAGCAACACCGGATATCCCCGCCCCGACTATTCGGTCAACCAAGCATATCCGCAAGTAAAAGAGCAATGGCTCGTACAAAGCGGTTATGAAATATTCTCGTCGCCCGCCTGCTGGGACAAAAAGGTGTATGTAGGCGACGATTCGGGAACCCTCACCTGCTATTCGCTTGCCGACGGAGAAAAGCTGTGGAGTTTCAAATCGGCCATGCGTATCATAGGAACCCCGGCCGCCGATAAAAACACAGTCGTATTCGGCTCCGCCGACATGAACATATACGGTATAGACGCTTCGAACGGACAGTTACGATGGAAAATCGCTACCGATGCCCCCGTTCTGGGAGCCGTCACCATTCACGACGGAATAGCCTACATAGGCGGCAGCGACCACTGTTTCAGAGCCATCGACATCAAATCGGGCAAAGAGATATGGTGCTACGACCGGGTAGAAGGCTATATCGAAACCAAACCTCTTGTCTACAACGACCTCGTCATCTTCGGTGCATGGGATAAAAACCTCTATGCCCTCGACAAAAAAACCGGAGCAGAACAATGGAGATGGCACGAAGGCAAACCCGGAAAATTCTATTCGGCAGCGGCCGTATGGCCCGTAGCGGCTAACGGCAAGGTATTTATCGCCGACCCCGAAAGGGTATTGACCGCTATCGATGCCCAGACCGGGGAAACCGTGTGGCGCACCGCCGAATCGATGGTACGCGAAACCGTAGGGTTGTCGGAAGACAACGAGCGCATTTATAGCAAAACCATGAACGACAGCGTGGTATGCTACTCTGCCGTATCGTCCGAGCCCCAAAAGATATGGGCCTCGAATGTAGGATTCGGATACGAACACGCCCCCTCGATGCCCGTCGAGAAAGAGGGTGTCGTATTCGGCAGCACCAAAAACGGGTTGATGTTCGGGCTGGATGCCCGCACGGGAGAACTCCTGTGGAAACACAAAGTAGGGAACTCGCTCATCAGCACCCTCGTGCCACTGTCGAAAAACGAATGCCTCTTTACCGCCACGGGCGGCGAAATAGGCCTGCTGGTCATCGATTATAAATAAAACAACAAATAATTTTCACTATGCAAACAATCAACTGTTTCATTCCTTTTTCGAACAAGGATCAAGTAGCAGAAACCCTCAAAGGGCTGCACAACTGTGAATATGTAAAGAACATCTACCTGCTCTCCACCGAAAAGAGCAACGAACAAGTAGAAGGCTGCGAGGTTCTCCATATCCCCGCACTCAATGCGTCGGCCACCATGCACCTGCTGGCAGCCCACAGCGATGCCGACTTCACGCTGCTCTACACCAAATACACCACCCTCGAACTGGGATACTTCGCCCTCGAACGTATGGTCCATATCGCCGAAGACTCCCACGCCGGAATGGTATATGCCGACTCCTATCACGTGGTCGACGGCCAACAACAAAAAGCCCCGGTCATCGACTACCAATACGGCAGCTTGCGCGACGACTTCAACTTCGGGTCGCTGCTTCTCTTCAACGCCGCTGCATTCAAAGAGGCCGTTTCCCGTATGAAAACCGACTTCCAATTTGCTGGCCTTTATGACCTCCGTCTGAAATTATCACAAAAAACATCACTGGTCCACATGAACGAATTCCTCTACTCCGAGGTCGAAAACGACACGCGCAAGAGCGGAGAAAAAATATTCGACTATGTAGACCCCAAAAACCGCGGCGTACAAATAGAAATGGAAGCGGCCTGCACCGAACACCTCAAAGAGATTGGCGGATACCTCGAACCCGTATTTGAAAAGATCGAATTCGACAAAGGCGATTTCGAATACGAAGCTTCGGTCATTATCCCTGTGCGCAACCGTGTTCGCACCATTGCCGACGCCATCAACTCGGTGCTGGCCCAAAAAACCAATTTCAAGTTCAACCTCATTATCATCGACAACCATTCGACCGACGGTACCACCGAAGCCATAGACAAATTCGCCCACGACGAACGGGTAATCCACATTATCCCCGAGCGGAACGACTTGGGCATAGGCGGCTGCTGGAACATGGGTGTACACCACCCCAAATGCGGTAAATTTGCCGTACAGCTCGACAGCGACGACGTATACAGCAGCGAAAACACCCTGCAAACTATGGTCAACGCGTTCTACGAGCAAAATTGCGGCATGGTGGTAGGTACTTACATGATGACCGACTTCAACATGAACATGATTGCTCCGGGCATTATCGACCACAAAGAGTGGACCCCCGAAAACGGACGAAACAACGCACTCCGTATCAACGGGTTGGGTGCGCCCCGCGCCTTCTACACCCCGTTGTTGCGCCAAGTAAAAGTGCCTAACACAAGCTACGGCGAAGACTACGCTTTGGGATTGAACATCTCACGCCATTTCCAAATAGGCCGTATCTACGACGTTGTGTATCTGTGCCGTCGCTGGGACGACAACTCCGACGCTTCGTTGAGCATCGAGAAGATGAACGCCAACAATTTGTACAAAGACCGCATTCGCACCTGGGAGTTGCAAGCTCGTGTAGCCATGAATAAAAAATAATTGCCATGAGTGTCACATCGCAACAAGCCAAACAACTGCTTACCAGCCAACTCGCCGCATGGGAGTCGGCCCGTAACAACTACAAAGCATTGGAATCGGTACGCGTCAAAGAGGTATCGCTGGGGAACTGCATGGTAAAGGTGCAGTTCAACCCGGCACGTATCGTCTCGTCGGCCGCCAAAGTAGATACGAAATCGTTGAAGGAGCGCAAATGTTTTTTGTGTGCCGCCAACCGTCCCGAAGTGCAGGAAGGACTTCCGGCCGGCGGTTATACGTGGCTCATCAACCCCTTCCCCATCTTCCCCGAACACTTCACCATTCCCGTAAACGAACATTTGCCCCAGCTCATCGAAAAGAGATTCGGCGATATGCTCGGTCTCGCACAAGCTGCCGACAACTATGTGCTGTTCTACAACGGGCCTAAATGCGGAGCCTCGGCACCCGACCACGCCCACTTCCAAGCCGGGAACAAAGGATTCCTGCCGCTCGAACAAGCCCTTAAACATTGCCGGCTCATTCCTGTCCGTAGCGAGGGAACTGCCCGGCTGAGCCAAGTAGAAGATTATGTATGCCCGTTTTTCCTGATCGAAGCCGAGAAGGCCGAAGACGCCGAAAAACTGTTCGGACGGCTTTATCACGCACTCGAACAGAAAGAAGGCGAAACAGAACCCATGATGAACCTCCTCGCTTGGTATGAAAACGGGAAATGGATAGCTTGTATCTTCCCAAGAGCCCAGCATCGCCCCTCGTGCTACTTTGCCGAAGGCGACGAGAATATCCTGCTCAGCCCCGCATCGGTCGATATGGGTGGTGTATTCATCACCCCCCTCGAAAAAGACTTCGAGAAAATCGGTGCCGAGCACCTCGAAAAAATTCTCTCGGAGGTATGCCTCAGTAGGGAAAAGATGTATGAAATCATAGAAAAACTCAAATAGTGCTGCTTATGAAAGAGCCATCGGTAACCGTAGGTATCATGTCGGAGAAAGAGATCTGCTTCGCTTTCAACGGGACCTATATACACGACAACCGACCGGTTGAAGGTGAACAAAAAGTACACCTCGAACAAGGGAAAATCGAGTGGAACGGGAAGTGCTTCGACCAACTCGTTTTCGCCCCGCAATGCGACGAGAACTCATTCTGCCTCAAAGGAGTAACCATAGGAGTAAAATTCCATTGGGAACGAAAAGAAGACCAAGTGTTCAAAGGTTCTTTGAAACTGATTGTCGAGGGCGACCGCATTACGGCCATCAACGAATTGAGTATCGAAGAATATCTGCTGAGCGTCATCTCGTCCGAGATGAGCGCGACCGCCTCGCTCGAACTGCTCAAATCCCATGCCGTCATCTCCCGCAGTTGGCTGTTGGCTCAAATCCAAAAGAACAAAGAGTTGGAAGGGGAAAAGCCGGTTTCGCTTATCCGTACCGACAGCGAACTGATTCGCTGGTACGACCGGGAGGACCACGATAAATTCGACGTATGTGCCGACGACCATTGCCAGCGCTATCAAGGTATCACCCGCGCCAGTACCGAAATCGTTGCCCGCGCCATACAAGCCACCCGCGGCGAAATACTCACCTACGACGGGAAAATCTGCGACGCCCGTTTCTCGAAATGTTGCGGCGGAGTTGTCGAAGAGTTTGCCACCTGCTGGGAAAACATAAACCACCCCTATTTGGTACCCTTGCGCGACAGCCGGGACGAAAACAACTTCCCCGATTTAAGAGACGAAGAGAGTGCCCGAACTTGGATATACGCTTCGCCCGACGCATTCTGCAACACCACCGACAAACGAATACTCTCGCAAGTACTCAACAACTACGATCAAGAAACCACCGACTTCTACCGTTGGAGCGTAAGCTATACCCAACAGGAATTATCGGACTTGATTCGTGAAAAATCGGGAATCGACTTTGGCGAAATCATCGACTTGAAACCCATCGAACGCGGTCGTTCAGGCCGGTTGATACGGTTGCAAATCGTAGGCACCAAACAAATCCTCACCATAGGCAAAGAGTTGGAAATACGCCGTACCCTGTCGCCTTCGCACCTGTACAGTTCGGCTTTCGTTGTCGAACGCGAGGAGATCGTCGACGGCATACCGCAACGCTTTGTGCTGCGGGGAGCCGGCTGGGGCCACGGCGTAGGCCTTTGCCAGATAGGAGCAGCCGTTATGGGAGAACAAGGGTTCTCCTACCGGGAAATCCTCCTGCACTATTTCGTAGGAGCAACCATAGAAAAACTATATTAAAACATAAACCATGAATTCGCAGAAAAAGAGATCGCCCTGGGCATGGATTCCTACGCTCTACTTTGCGCAAGGTCTGCCCTATGTAGCTGTGATGACCATCTCGGTTATCATGTATAAACGACTGGGAATATCCAACACCGATATAGCCCTCTACACCAGTTGGCTCTACTTGCCGTGGGTTATCAAACCCTTTTGGAGCCCCTTTGTCGATTTGCTGAAAACCAAACGCTGGTGGGTAGTAACCATGCAGATGCTGGTAGGTGCCGGACTGGCCGGTATCGCCTTCACGATTCCCGCCCCGCACTTCTTCCAAATCACCCTTGCCATCTTCTGGCTCGTAGCATTCAGCTCGGCTACGCACGATATAGCGGCCGACGGATTCTATATGCTGGCGCTCGACACACACGACCAAGCCATGTATGTGGGTATCCGAAGCACATTCTACCGTATTGCCACCATTGCCGGACAAGGCTTGCTGGTAATTCTCGCCGGATTGCTCGAATCGAATACGGGACTTACCCCCTTGTCGCTCGAAGTGAACGCCGGACCGCAATACGCCAACGAAATATCGCTACCGAACAACGATTATGTAATCGACGCCACCGACAACGAAATGCACTTTTTTGCATCGCCCGCAGTCCTCGAAATAGGTACGACCGCCGATCCTGCCAAAGTCGATTCCATTAACGCTTGGGTGAAACAGCAAAACATTGCCAACGGATTTGTCGTGGCCGAAGCCACCGGCACTCAAAAAGTAGCTCAGGAAAAGAGCAGCAAACTGGGTGAAAAAATCAACACCTTTATCAAAGAGACCTTTGGCGAAAATAGAGAGAGAACCCAACACCAACTGACCGGGAACATAGGCGTAGTAAAAGTATGCCTCTCGCAAAAACCCGATAAAGGTGAAAAAGTGGTCTTGAATACAGCCCACAAAAAAGGTGACCAAAGTATATTCCTGACACAAGGCGACCGCTTTGAATTTACCGAAGCGAACTGGGACAAACCGGCTTACATCACCATACAAATAGACCCGAAATTGAAAGAGGCTTCGAGCGCATCGTTCGAATCGACCTCGGGCAACATCTCGTTGGCGTGGTCTATCACCTTCTTCGTACTGGCGGGATTTTTCATTGCCATCTGCCTCTATCACAAATATATACTGCCTAAACCGGCATCCGATAAAGCTGTATGCGAAGCTACGGCCTCGAACATCTTCAAAGAGTTTTTTGCCACTTTCGTTACCTTCTTCCAAAAGAAACAGGTATGGGTGGCCGTACTGTTCATGCTGCTTTATCGCCTCCCCGAAGCCCAGTTGGTAAAACTCATCAACCCCTTCTTGCTCGATCCCCGCGAATTGGGCGGTATGGGACTGACCACAGGCCAAGTAGGTTTGGTATACGGTACGATAGGTATCTTGGGCTTGACCATCGGCGGTATTATCGGTGGAATTGTGGCAGCCAAAGGCGGTCTCAAAAAATGGCTTTGGCCTATGGCTTGGAGTATTTCGCTCACGTGCGCCACATTTGTTTACCTCAGTTACTATCAACCCGAAAGTTTCTTTATCATCAACCTCTGTGTCTTTATCGAGCAGTTTGGTTACGGATTCGGATTCACCGCCTATATGCTCTACCTCATCTATTTCTCCGACGGAGAACACAAAACCGCCCACTACGCCATCTGTACCGCATTCATGGCATTGGGCATGATGTTGCCGGGTATGGCTGCCGGCTGGCTGCAAGAGCTTATCGGCTATAAACACTTCTTCTATTGGGTAATGATTTGCTGCGTTGCCACAATCGCCGTCTGCGCATTCATCAAAATAGACCCCAACTACGGGAAGAAAGAGAACGAAGAAAAAGAAATAGAATCAAAATAACACAAAAGAAAAGTCTATGAAATTAAAAAAGTATATAATTTTGTGCCTTATTGCAATTACAGCAGGAGCATTGAGCGCACAAAAAACAATGACAGGAATCGAAGTTCTGAAAAAAGACAATTTCAAAATATTGGAAGGTAAACGAGTTGGTCTCATCACCAATCCCACCGGCGTGGACAATTCGTTGAAATCGACCATCGATATTCTGTTCGAAGCGCCCAACGTAAACTTAGTCGCCCTCTATGGACCCGAACACGGAGTACGGGGCGATGTACACGCCGGCGATAAAGTGGACAACTCGACCGACCCCTCGACCGGACTCCCCGTTTATTCACTGTATGGAAAGACCCGGAAGCCTACCCCCGAAATGCTCAAAGATATCGACGTGCTCGTCTATGACATACAAGACATAGGCTGCCGCTCGTTCACCTACATCAGCACTATGGGCGTAGCTATGGAAGCCGCTGCCGAAAACGGGATAGAATTTGTCGTGCTCGACCGTCCCAACCCCATAGGCGGCGAAAAAGTAGAAGGCAATATCGTCGAGGACGGTTACTTCTCTTTTGTCAGCCAATTCAAAATACCCTATATCTACGGACTTACCTGTGGCGAACTCGCCCGTATGTTCGTAGGCGAACATATGCTGGCTAAGGACTGCAACCTCACGGTCGTACCCATGAAGCACTGGAAACGTAGCATGGATTATACCCAAACGGGGTTGCAATGGATTCCCTCTTCGCCGCATATTCCCCACCCCCATTCGGCCTATTTCTATCCCCTGTCGGGTATCGTAGGCGAACTGCCCTACCTGTCGATAGGCGTGGGATACACCATACCCTTCCAAATGTTTGCGGCACAATGGATCGACGCCGAAAAACTGGCCGACCGCATGAATGCCCTCGACCTGCCGGGTATCAAATTCCGCCCCATGCACCTCAAACCCTTCTATGCTTTCGGTCAGGGAGAACACCTGCAAGGAGTACAAGTCCATATCCTCGACTACAAAAAGGCTCGGCTCTCCGAAGTCCAATTCTACATCTTACAGGAACTGGCTGCCATGTATCCCGATAAAAAGGCGTTTGGCAAAGAGACCGAAAAACGATTCGATATGTTCGACAAAGTATGCGGCAGCAACCAAATACGCGAACGGTTCTCTAAAAACTACCGTTTCGACGACATCAAAGACTATTGGTATAAGGACGTAGAGGATTTCAAAAACCTCTCCCGCAAATATTACCTCTATAAATAAACTTTGTTTTTAACCCACCGAGATGAAAGAACAACAATATAACGCTTATCTAAAAGAGGCCGGCAAGTTTATCCCCAAAGAACGGATATATACCGACGAACTTCGCTTGTTGGCTTGGGGTACCGATGCCGGGTTTTATCGTTTGATCCCGAAAATCGTTATCCGATCGAAAGACGAGCAAGAAGTGTCCCGCCTTCTCGCGCTGGCACACCGATACGAACTGCCTGTGACATTCCGGGCCGCCGGCACATCACTATCGGGGCAAAGCATAAGCGACTCCATTCTTATCGTTGCCGGTAAGAACTGGGAGAAATATTCCATCTCGGACGACCACAAACAAATAACCTTACAACCGGGCATTATCGGGTCGCGTGTGAACGAAATACTCAAACCCTATGGCAGAAAATTCGCACCCGACCCCGCCTCGGTAAAATCGGCTATGGTAGGCGGCATTGTCATGAACAATGCTTCGGGCATGAACTGCGGCACCCACGCCAACAGCGACAAAGAACTGCTGTCGGCTCGAATCGTATTTGCCGACGGTACGGTGCTCGACACCGGCAACCCGGCCAGCCGACAAGCATTTGAGAAAAGCCGGGCTCCGTTTTTGAACCGCATTGTCGAGATACGCGACGCCATACGAAACGACCAAATTTTGTACGAACGTATCCGTAAAAAATATGCCATCAAAAATGTGACCGGCCTCAATTTGCTACCCTTCGTCGCTTACGACGACCCGTTCGACATCATCACCCACCTGATGGTAGGCTCGGAAGGCACCCTCGCTTTCCTCTCCGAAGTCACGATGAAAACCGAACACGACTACCCCTACTCGGCAAGCGCCATGCTCTATTTTTCCGACATCAAGGAGGCTTGCCGCGCCGTAGTAGCCATGAAACCGGGTCCCGTATTCAGTGCCGAGCTGCTCGACAAAAAATCGCTCGCCTCGGTCAACGACACCACCGGCGAAGGTTTGACAGCCGTACTCACCGAGACCAAAGCCGATTCGCCCGAAGAGCTGCAAGCCCACATCGAGGAAATAAAGAAAATACTGACCCCGTTTGCAACGGCGGTTCCCATACACTTTACCGAAAAGCCCGAAGAGTATTCGAAATACTGGGCTATCCGCTCAGGTATTTTCCCCTCGGTAGGCGGGACCCGACAATTAGGGACCACCGTATTGATAGAAGATGTGGCCTTCCCCTTGAAAGACCTGCCCGAAGCTACCGCCGACTTACAAACACTGTTGGAAACCAACAACTACCACGACGCTTGTATCTACGGCCATGCGCTGGAAGGGAACTACCACTTCATCATCAGCCAATCGTTCGACACGCCCGAGCAAGTAGCCCGGTATGAAAAACTGATGGACGAAGTGAAAACTTTGGTAGTGGACAAGTACGACGGTTCGCTGAAAGCCGAACACGGCACCGGTCGAAACATGGCTCCGTTCGTAAAATACGAATGGGGCGAAAAAGCCTACGGCTACATGAAAGCCGTTAAAGAGCTGTTCGACCCCAAAGGGCTGCTCAATCCCGGTGTCATCTTCAACGACGATTCCCATTGCCACATCAAGAATTTCAAGCCCATGCCGCTGACCAACGGCCACGTAGACCGGTGTATCGAATGCGGATTCTGCGAAGTAAACTGCCTCACCTGCGGTTTCTCCCTCTCGTCGCGTCAACGTATCGTGATCCGGCGGGAAATATCCCGGCTCAAAAACAGCAACGATCCCGAAAGCCAAAAGCGGTTGCACACCCTGCAACAGCAATACAAATATCTGGGCAACGCCACTTGTGCCGGCGACGGGCTATGCTCCATGTCGTGCCCGATGGGAATAAACGTAGGCGACCTTACCCACGACATACGACAAGAAAATTTGCCGGTCGGAAGTATCGGCTACAAAACCGGCGATTTCGTCGCCAACCATTTTGCGGCCACCAAAGCCGGATTGCGACCCATACTCTATTTGGCCGACACCGCGCACAAACTATTGGGAAGCAAATCGATGGGTGCCATAGGCAAAGGACTGCACCGATTAGGACTGCCGCTGTGGACCGCCGCTATGCCCAAGCCCTACTACCCGCACCGGATAGAGCAACGCGAAAAGCCGTTGAAAGTAGTCTATTTCCCCAGTTGTATCAACCAAACAATGGGCACGGCAAAAAATTCGCCCGACCAAACACCGCTCATCGACAAGACCGTAGCCCTGTTGCAAAAAGCCGGGTATGAAGTCATCTTCCCCAAGAATATGAAAAACCTTTGCTGCGGTACCATTTGGGAGAGCAAAGGTATGATGGATATAGCCGACCGCAAATCGGCCGAGCTCGAAGAGGCACTATACGAAGCCAGTCACGAAGGCGAATATCCCGTACTTTGCGACCAAAGTCCCTGCCTGCACCGTATGCGCGAAGTGATGACCAAAGTGAAACTGTACGAACCGGTAGAGTTTATCTATACCTTCTTGAAAGAGAAACTGATATTCTCGCCCATCGATACCCCGGTAGCCGTACACATCACCTGCTCGATGCGGAAAATGAATTTGGGTAATATGCTTGTCGAGCTGGCCCGGCTCTGTTCCACCCACGTAATCGTACCCGAAGAGGTGGGCTGTTGCGGATTTGCCGGCGACCGCGGCTTCACCCACCCCGAAGTCAATGCTTATGCCCTGCGCAAGTTGAAACCGCAATTGGAAAAGGCCGGTGTAAAAATGGGTTACTCCAACAGCCGCACCTGCGAGATAGGATTAACCACAAACGCCGGGATACCCTATGTATCGATCGTTTACTTAGTAGATAAATGTACAACGCCCAAAAAACAATAACCATGAATAAACCGCCCAGCAATCGCCTCCTGTCCCTCGATATTCTGAGGGGTATCACCATAGCCGGAATGATTATGGTAAACAATCCCGGCTCGTGGGGCCATATTTATGCACCTCTCGGCCATGCCGAATGGATAGGACTTACACCTACCGACCTCGTTTTCCCCTTCTTCATGTTTATCATGGGAATATCGACTTATATGTCGTTGCGGAAATTCGACTTTAAGTTATCGGGGCCCGTAGCTTGGAAAATCATTCGCCGCACGATTGTCATCTTTGCCATAGGTTTGGCCATCGCTTGGCTGGGATTGACCATGCGCACTTACCACCAACTGGGCGAAGAGTCGCTCTCCTTTTTCGAGCGCTTAGGTACTGCCATGTGGAATTTCGACCATATCCGCATACTGGGAGTTATGCCCCGATTGGCCATTTGTTACGGGGCTGCCGCATTTATTGCATTGCTGGTAAAACACAAATACATTCCGCACATCGTAGTGGTTACCCTCTTGGCCTATTTCGTGATATTGGTTACCGGGAAAGGGTTTGAGTTTTCCGAAGACAACATCATCTCGGTAGTCGACCGGGCTGTTTTGGGTCCCAACCATATGTACCACGACAACGGGCTGGCCCTCGACCCCGAAGGATTGCTCAGCACCATACCGTCGATATGCCACGTGCTCATAGGTCTATTCTGCGGAAGCCTCATCATGCGCACAAAAGATAACGCCGTGCGAATGCAAAACCTCTTTATTGCCGGTACCATACTCACTTTTGCCGGATTGCTCCTCGAATATGGTTGTCCCATCAGCAAAAAAATATGGTCGCCCACCTTTACCCTCACCACCTGTGGACTGGCGGCCAGCTCTTTGGCACTGCTCATTTGGATTATCGACATCAAAGGCTACAAAAAGTGGAGCCGATTTTTCGAGGCATTCGGTATCAATCCCCTGTTCATGTATGTATTGGGTGCCGTACTGAGCATTCTCATCGGAAACATCTACGTCACCTATGGCGGAGAACTAATGACGCTGAAAGGTGTGGTTTACAACGAGTGGCTCGTGCCCTTGTGCAAAGACAAAACTTTTGCGTCGCTCGTATTCGCGCTCTTGTTCGTAGGCGTAAATTGGATTGTAGGATACGTTTTGTATAAAAAGAAAATATATATAAAGATATGATTATTATTGCAGACAGTGGTTCTACCAAAACCGATTGGTGTGTAGTAAACCAAGGAACCCAAGTAAAACAAATTACTACCGAAGGTACAAACCCGTTTTTTCAAACCGAAGAAGAGATAAGTCTTGTCATAAAGGATAAACTTTTACCTCATTTGGAGGGTATGCCTATCGACGCCATCTATTTCTACGGAGCCGGTTGCGCTTTCCCCGAAAAAAACGAAATCGTACAAAAAGCCATATACCGCCATATACCGGTAAAAATCGAAGTGGGGAGCGACTTGTTGGCTGCTGCCCGCAGTCTCTGCGGCCACACTCCGGGTATCGCCTGTATCATGGGAACCGGCTCTAACTCGTGCTATTACGACGGGAAAGATATTGTCGACAACATTTCGCCGTTGGGATATATCCTCGGCGACGAAGGCAGCGGTGCCGTTTTAGGGAAACTGTTGGTAGGCGACTGCTTGAAAAACCAACTCACGCCCGAATTGAAAGAGAAGTTCTTCAAACGCTTTAACCTCACGCCCCAAGAGATCTTGGACAATGTGTATAAGAAACCTTTCCCCAACCGCTTCTTGGCATCGGTATCGCCGTTCCTTATCGAGAATATCGAAGAACCCTGCATTCACCGAATCGTGCTGAACGGATTCAAGAGTTTCTTCACCCGCAACGTCATGCAATACGACTATAAAAATGTAAAAGTACATTTTATAGGTTCTATCGCATATTATTACAAAGAGGTGCTCGAAGAGGCCGCTTTGGCCTTGCAAATAGAGCTGGGGAATATTATTAAAAGCCCTATGAAAGGGCTCATTGAGTTTCATTCAAATTTATAACACCAAACAGTATATATTATGGCATTCGTAAAAATAACCGAACAATCCTCGCTATACGACAATCTCGAAAAGAAATCGGTCTTGGAGATTTTACAAGAAATCAACACCGAGGATCAAAAAGTAGCTTTGGCCGTACAAAAAGCCATTCCCCAAATAGAAAAACTCGTTACCCAAATCGTACCTCGTATGAAACAAGGCGGACGTATCTTCTATATGGGTGCCGGGACCAGCGGCCGATTGGGAGTTCTCGATGCGTCGGAAATCCCGCCCACGTTTGGTATGCCTCCCACACTGGTTATCGGGTTGATTGCCGGTGGCGACATTGCATTGCGTAACCCGGTGGAAAATGCCGAGGACGACATGAACCGCGGTTGGGAAGAATTGCAAGAACACCACATCAACAATAAAGATACCGTTATAGGCATTGCCGCTTCGGGTACAACTCCCTATGTTATCGGAGCCTTACGTGCGGCTCGCGAACACGGAATCCTCACCGGCTCCATATCGAGCAACCCCGAATCGCCCATCTCGAAAGAGGCCGATGTGGCTATCGAGATGATCGTAGGGCCTGAATATGTAACGGGTAGCTCCCGCATGAAATCGGGAACGGGACAAAAGATGATTCTCAACATGATTACCACCTCGGTAATGATACAACTGGGACGTGTAAAAGGGAATCGCATGGTCAATATGCAACTCTCGAATCAAAAATTGGTGGACCGCGGTACCCGCATGGTTTCGGAAGAGTTAGGCATGGATTACGAACACGCCAAACGCCTGCTGCTCCTGCATGGTTCGGTAAAAAAAGCCGTAGATGCTTACCACGCCGAAAATCCCAATGCATAATCGTCAACCCGGACATCATGAAAAGAATCTCGATTTTTTTCCTGTCGGCAATCCTCGCAACAGTTGCGGCAACCGCCCAAGAGGTATATCACTACAACCTCTATTACTACCAGCGTGCCACACTGTTCGAGAAACTGCCGGTCGATAGCGACGACATCATCTTTTTGGGCAACAGCATTACCGACAACTGCGAGTGGCACGAACTGTTCGACAACCCCAACATCAAAAACCGGGGTATCAGTTCCGATGTGTCGATGGGCGTATACGACCGGCTCGAACCCATTGTACAGGGTAAACCGGCCAAGATTTTCTTAATGATAGGTATCAACGATGTCTCACACGACCTCTCGACCGACAGTATCGTGGGGAACATTGCAAAAATCGTGAGAAAAATACGAAAGGAGACTCCCTCCACACAGCTCTACATACAAAGTATGTTGCCTACAAACGACTCGTTCGGGCAATATCGAAAGATTGTGGGAAAAGCGCCGCAAATTGTCGAGATCAACCAAAAACTGGAACAACTCGCCGCGAGCGAGCAATGCACCTACATCGATCTCTATTCGCATTTGATCACGCCGGGAACCACCGAACTCAATCCCGCCTACACAAACGACGGCCTGCATTTGCTGGGCGACGCCTATTTGGTTTGGAAAGAGGTATTGCAACCGTATATGCAATAACAACATCACTCACGCAAAACGACCGGAAAACATAAATGCAACCGGGAGGGGGAGGAAGAAAATTCAGACAGCCTTTCCGTCGCCCGAAAATAAAATTGAGGATATTCCTTTTTTATAAGGGAGTATCCTCAATTTTTTAATCTATATCAAGGGATGCACAATCCGCTATCTACTTCCCGATAATCGGGACAATAACATTTTCACGGTCAACAGAGATATCGCACTGGCCGGTTTTCTCGTTTTTCTTTATCACCAAAGGGACAATACGAGTTCGTCTCGGGGCCACAACCGAATCGGAATAATGCACATGATACACATAATAGGGATTCCCGTCCAAACCCACAAAAAAGTCGCCATGCCCCGATCCGTTTTCACCTACAATATCGCGATGAATAATGGGGCTGCCTTCGTATTTTGTCCACGGGCCCATCGGCGATTGGGCAGTAGCATATCCCACGGCATAATCTTTGTTCAAAAAATGATTTGCCGAATAGAACAGATAATATACCCCATCTCGTTTTATAACCGTCGGCCCTTCCATAATCGGGTCCCAAAGGTCGGGGTCGGTTTTTTCCCAATCCTCGGTATACCGAAGGCATTGACGCAAAGTCTCTTTCTTGATGGTTCCTTTCGCCAAATCGAATTCGGCTACCCAAATATAATTCCCGTGGTTGAAACGCACATGATATAAATAGTACTTCCCATCGTCATCTTTAAAGATGAACGAGTCTATGTTTTTTTCAGAGCCATCGATGGGCCGGACATCAGATACATCTCGGAGATACGGCCCGGTCAACGACGAAGACGAAGCGACAGCCGTCTGTTCATTAGCCGAATAGGTTAAATAATAACGGCCATTATCCTTAAAAATTTGCGGAGCCCAAAACATATCGGTGCCGAACACTTTTTCGCCGGGCGATAAAATCATGCGGAAAGGGTCTCCGTTGCCCGACCTCCAATGCTTCAAATCGGTCGACTCCAAAATAGCAAAACCCTTTGGGCCATCGCCAATCGTTCCTGTCAAATAATACTTCCCGTTCTCGACAAAAACCGTCGGGTCGGCAAAATAAATCTGGTTATCCTGTGCAACAATCGTCCCCAAAGAAAGCGTCGACAAAAGGACAGATAAAAATCTAACTTTCATATACTTCATTTTTCAGCCGGCAGACCCCTATCGTATCAAACAGTCCACAAATATAAACGGCATAAGGTGAATTCTATTTTATCGAAAACTTATAAATGCAAGTGTGACTATACTCTTCGCCGGGATTCAACAGAGTAGACGGGAAATTCGGCCAATTCGGGCTATCCGGGAATTTTTGCGTTTCCAAAGCAAGTGCCTCCCGATAGTTGAATTTTGCCCCATATTTGCCATCGCCGGTTCCATTAAAGAAATTCCCGCCATAAAATTGCAGCCCCGGCTGGTCGGTAAAGACTTCGAGCAAACGTCCGCTTTGCGGTTCATAAACAGTAGCCGCCAACTCTATATCACCCTCATGGACTTTCTTCAACACCCAATTGTGGTCATACCCGTTACCGTTTTTCAACTGTTCGTTCTCTTCGTTCACCCGTTGCCCGATAGGAGTGGCGGTTCTAAAATCGAACGGCGTCCCATCGACTGCCATAAGATTTCCCGTAGGAATGAGCGACTCGTTTACAGGAGTGATCGAATCGGCATAAATCGTCAACAAATGGTCGTTGATGGTTCCGCCGCCCTCTCCTTTTAAATTGAAGAAGCTATGGTTCGACAAATTCACATGAGTAGGTTTATCGGTCGTTGCCGAATAGTCTATTCTGAAAGCGTTATCCCCGGTAAGGCTATAAGTCATCTTTATGGACAAATTGCCCGGATATCCCTCTTCGCCATCGGGCGAAAGATACGAGAGACAAATCATATCCTTTCCCACCGAATCGACATTCCACACAACTTGATCCAACCCTTTAAGGCCACCGTGCAAACTCTGCCCGTTATTATTCTTCGGGACATTGTATGTAATGCCGTTCAACGTAAATTTCCCATCGGCAATTCGGTTGGCATATCGTCCCACGACACAACCCACAAACCGCTCTCCCTGATAGTCGATATACTCATCGAGGGTTTTGTGCCCTAAAACCACATCGTCGTATTTACCATCTTTGTCGGCCACCCAAAGCGATACGACATGAGCGCCGAAGTTGGTAACCTGCATGACCATACCGTTCTCCGATTCGAGCGTATACAACTCTACCGGTTTGCCGTCTATGGTACTCGTGTAATTCTCGGCATCCATCAATACAATACCCTTCTCCGCCTTGTTGCAGGAGAACAAACTCAAAAAAAGAAACGGTAAGACAAGTTGCTTTTTCATAAACATTGCATTAGTATCCCGGCCATACCGGGGAATTAGTAAAAATCGTTGTTCTTTGGTTTATATACAAAATTACCCTATCGGCAAAGAGCCGTAGGGTAATTGTGTCCACAAAATAGGGACAAATGTCCAAAGGGTATTATTTAGGGGATTTTTTCTTGTTTTCGAGATATTCGGTAGGGGTAATGCCTATCTCCTTCTTAAATGTCTTGGAAAAATAATTGGGATCCGAGAAACCGGTTTTATACGCCGTCTCCGAAACATTATACCCTTCACAAAGCAAAGCGCAAGCCTTGTTGAGCCGTTTTTTCCGAATATAGTCGCCGGTCGACATATTGAGCAAACTCTTCATTTTCACATGAAGCAAACTGCGGCTAATACCCAACTGCTGGGTAATCGATGTGATAGAAAATTCACTATCGTCCAAATTATTGTCGATCAACTCATTTATCCGGTTAATAAAATCCTTGTCGAATTTGCTCAACGACGAATCTTCAATATCGGCTTTATCGGCATTCACAATTTGCGCTTGGTTAATCTTACGGTTTCTGATAATATTATTCATTTGTAATTCCAAAATTTGAGGGTCGAACGGTTTGGAAACATAGGCCTCGGCTCCGCTCTCATAACCTTTAACCACATCTTCGGTATCGCTCTTGGCCGTCAATAAAATGACCGGGATATGCGAAGTTTGAATATCGTTTTTCAAAATATTACACAACGTGAATCCATCCATTTCGGGCATCATCACATCGGAAATAACCAACTGAATAGGCGATTTCTGTGCAATCTCCAATCCCTCTTTCCCGTTCTCGGCAGTATACACATTATACCGGGGCGAGAAATAGTCGAACAAGAACTGCAACAATTCCTTATTATCTTCGACGATAAGAATGGACATTTGCGTATCTACCGGCTCTTTTTCGGCGACCATCTCCGGCGAGTCTTCTCCCGGCTTATACACGAGCGACGGCTTCTCATAAACATATTTACTGAGAGGAACCACCATTTTATCGTCATTGATACGGACTTTCGGGTCAAAAGCCTCGGCCGTTACATTTAAATAAACGACAAATGTGCTTCCTTTCCCTATCGTACTGTCAACCGAAATGCTCCCTTTATGAATCTCGGTCAACCGTTTCACCAAAGCCAAACCAATGCCCCAACCCTTATTGTTCACATTATGGCCGCGCTTGGTTTGATAATATTTCGAGAAAATGTTATCAATCTCCTCCTTCACTATTCCTATACCCGTATCGCTCACTTCAATGCGCAAATAGACATATCCATCAGGTTTGTTCGTTATCTCGGCCTTGACAATGACTTTCCCATTAGCCGGTGTAAACTTCAACGCATTAGAGAGCAAATTGTTGGTTATCCGCTCTACATACAACGGCGAGAACCACACATCTTCGCCATTGTTTTCGCAATGGATAAACAACGATATATTTTTTTGTTGGGCATTCTCTTTGAACATCATCGCCGTGTTTTCGATAAAGTCAAGCGGATTGCCCTCTTGGAGGAAGAATTGCGAATTTCCCGACTCCACTTTATTGAAGGTGACCAACTCGTCGATAATCCCTACCATCTTGTTGGTATTTTTTATGGCAATGTCCAGCCGTTTCATCGACTCTTCACTCAACTCCTGCTGTTGGGCGATATATTTGAGCGGCGCCATAATCAAAGACAAAGGCGTTTTCAGCTCGTGCGACACGGTTGTAAAAAATTCGATCTTTTCTTTGTTGATCTCTTCCAACTTCTCTTTCTCCATTTTGGCCAACCGGATCACATTTTTCTCGTGCAAACGAATAGAAAAGATTCGATATGCCACAAACAGAACCGAGACAATCACCAAAAAATAGATCATATAGGCCCAAGTAGAGCGATAGAAAGGCGGTTCAATAACAATCGTCAACGATTTAACCGGGGCTTGTTCCCACCCTTCATTCGAGTTATTGGCCCTGATTTGCAGATTATACGTTCCCGGCGACAATTTCAAACCCACGAATTTACGTTCTTGTCCGACATTTCGCCAATCTTTATCGACCCCGTTTAAACGGACTTGATAATTCAACGAACGCGGATTTTCCAACGATACCGCCAAATAATCGATACTAAACGAACGCGACTGCCCATACGACAACACCAACGTATCCATATCGTCGAGGGCGGCCGTCAAAGGCGAGTTTTCCGTATGGGTCGACATCGTTTCGTTGTTGATGGTCAAATGGCCCAAATGAACCGGGAACGGGCCCGAGTTACTTTTAACCACCTCCGGGTCGAACGAAATCAATCCGTTCACGCTCCCGAAATAGAGACGCCCGTCTTGCGCCTGAATAGACGAATCGAAATTAAACTGGTTCGTAGGCAATCCATCTTCGGCCGTATAGCGGATAAGCGCATTACGCTCCAAATTGAATTTATACAACCCTTGACTGGTACTTACCCAAAGGTTCCCTATCTTGTCTTCGATGATACTGCAAATCGAACTTTTCGACAACGACAGTTCATTGTCCAACGACCTGATTTTCAAATCCAGAGGGTCGATATAATGCAGTCCGTCGTTATTGGTTCCCAACCATATTTTATTACTGGAATCCTGATACAGGCTGGTAATGTAATTGTCTTTAAGATTGTTTTGTGTATCGGACGTCCACCCCCGAACCTCATTGGTAGAGTAATCGATACTATACAACCCTTGATTGTTTGTACCCACCCACAAATTTTTATCATCATCGATTAATAAGCAATAGATGAAAAAAGAATCCAAAATAGGATGATTTATTTTCTCGAACTTATTGTTCTCCGAATCGAAATAGCGCAGCCCGTGCGTAGTTCCTATCCACAACTTATCGTCTTGTTTGGTTATGGAAAAAATGGCATCCGACTCCAAGCCGGTAAGTTTGTTGGGCATATAATGTACACAACTTTTCGATTTCATATTGTACCGGAACAACCCGTTTCGGAAAGTACCTATCCACAAATCGTCGGTCGTTTCGTCGAAAAACAGGCAGTGGATATTATGTCCTAAATGGGGAATACGGTCAAAAAGCGTTACGCTATTTTTATTCGTATCATAAATATTTATTCCACCGTCTTCTGTCGCAATCCACAGTACGTTGTTTTGCAATTCTATAATTTTTCTAACCGCTTTCCCCCGTACATTGGTATTGGAATACCCCGGTTCCACCCACTGGAATTGGTCGTTGTTTTTCAGTAAAATATTGATTCCGCCAAAATAGGTACCTATCCAAATATTGTCGTTTTTATCGGGTACAATGGTATAAATGGCATTATCGTTCAGTTTGTTTTTATCAATAAAATTCTGCCGGATAATATCTATCGTTCCATCGGGATCAATCACGGTAATTCCCTTCTCGGTTCCCAGCCATATCTTATGCTCCTTATCTTCGGCAATCGTCCTCACGGTACCGTTGGAGATCTCATGCGGAGCATATACCCGGCATTCGCCGGTAGTCAAGTCTATGCAAGAAACCCCTTTCCCGTTTCGACCTACCCACAAACGCCCCTTGCTGTCGAATTTCAAAGGTATGATACCATCGACACCGGTAACAAAATCGGCAAAATACTTCGAATCGATTTGCGTCGTTTTCGAGAATGACGAATCGTAATAAAATATCGACTGATTTGTCGAAAGGAACAACTGTCCTTTGGAATCGGAAGCCAACGAGATAATATACTCCGAGTTGGCACGCTCTATCATTCGGAATTCGTCTTTCTGCTCATCGTAAGCATACAATTCGGCTCCCGAACAAAATATACGGTTCTGCTTGTCCTCGACAATAGCCGAAATTCCATGAGTATCGTAACACTTAAAATCCTCGCTGTCTTCCCGAAACCGGCAAATCCCGCCCGGCGTACCAATCCATAATCGCCCTTTGGAGTCGAAATACAAAGCCCGAACAAAATTATGACACAAGGAATTGATATCGTCCGGGCCGTTGTTGTAATAAGTCACCATCGAATAGCCGTCGTAACGCGACAATCCGTTTCGGGTCCCTATCCACAAATAACCTTTGTTGTCGAAAGCCATCGCCTCCACTTGTTGATGAGGCAACCCTTCCTTACTGGTTATATGCGTAAACCGATAGTTGTTACTCAACGCTTCGGCACGAATGCCGGATACCAACAGAAAAAACAAAAAGAACAGACGTATAAGGCGCTTCGACATAGGTTTATTGGTTAGGTTATCAAAAATAATAGAACCCCGAAAAACGAGTATCCATATACACACTTCTACTATTCACCGCCGATGTGGTAATACAAAATTCCTTTGTATTCAGGAGCATAGTCGATAGCATAAACACCGATTCGGGACTTAGGGCTGTCCACTTTTACCGAGCCCAATTCCCGACCATCGACAAAGAGATACATTTGATCGGCTCTTCTTACAACCCGTAAATTATAAGACTCTTTCAAACATTCGTGAATGCCTATCTTATAAATATGGCGTTGCAGGTCGGTCGCATTTTTATTGATGAAACGCAATCCATCGACTTTCAATTTCGGCAATTTCGCATAGTTGTATGCCGGGTGGGAGCACACTCCCGTTTCCAAGTCATCGATCGGATACCACTCACCCTCAGCCAGATACGACACGTCGAAGTGGTCAAACATATTCTGTGCGAACAACAACTCATTGTCGGCATCGTGACGGCTCAAATATATGGAATCCAACCATACCGGGTTTGCAAATTTATAAGTTTTCTCTATAAAATCGGTATATTTCACATCGGGATATACTATTTTATTCCCGGCCAAAGGGAACGACTTCGTCCAAAGCTGCCGACCATTTTTGACCGAAACGACATCGAGCATTCCCGTCTCTCCATTAAAAACAGCCTTCACATAATTTTCGGCATCGACATACAGCGGATAGCAACCGGCCGACCGTTCTCCCGACAAACCGTAAAGCTGGAAACTGAATTCATACGCATCGAGCGGCTCGCCCAATATCTTCTGCTCGCCTCTGTTCAAAGTCATATCCACATCGTCGAATCCAATCGTATATACGCTACCGGCAAACAACGAACGGTTATCCTCGGCAAACACCCCTGCCCTACCGGGTTGGTTGTCGGGAATCACACCACTCAACCGATGAACTCCCGGAGCCGGAATTTCGTCGAGCCAAACCCTCAACCCGGTATTGTTCCGCTCCACCCTCAGTTGGTGATAAACACCCCAACGGAAATCAGCGGGCAATGCAAAGGTTCGGAGGGTCTCCTTCCCGTCGAGCCGAATCCGCAAATACCAACTGTTTGTTTTTTCGTCCAGCCCGACATACGCGCAATTTGCGGAATCCTGCCACCAAGCAACGACCCCGGCATTCGTCGTAGTCTTCACATTAGTTTCAAACAGGTACGACAACGCCGGTTCAAAATCGTCCAACAATCCAAACGAGGGAACTTCGTCGATACAAGAAAAAGTGGGTTGCGAAGGAGCAGGATGGTAGCCTGTCGTATGAGGTCCGGTGATACCATCGACATACAAAGTCTTATCAAAAAATTGAACCCTGTCGATGTGTTGCCCCCGAGGCTCGTCATTCTTGTTTGCCATATATACCAGCCACCATTCGAATCCGTTAGGGCCCCTCACGATATTGGGTTGCCCCGGAGTTATGAGAATATCATCGGCCTTATCGCGCCCCATATCGAACAACGCGAGGTCGAAAAAATTTCTTGTACGCCCTTTTTCCGTTTCGACGGCAAGGATATTCCCACCTTGCTTCAAAGCTCGCTTTTGTTCCTTATTCAAGTTTACGATACAATAATCGCGACCACTCTTTTCGTATATAAGTGTCCCATTCAAATATATTTTGGTATCGCCGTTATGCGTCACTCTCAATGCAAAGTTGTGTTTGGGATCGCTCACGTCGAACTGTTTGCGTAACCACAACGACGGGGTATCCCATCGCGTACCCAATTTTCGTACGGTAGAACCTTCTATCTCGTCCGAAGCAAATCCGCCTGCCCCGCTTTCCCAAGCAGTCGCATCATAATCGGGTTCAACCCATTTACCTTCGGGACGATCTACCGTATACGAAAACAACGGCGTGTAAGTCGTATCATAACGCAGCACATCGACATAACGCTCTTCGAGAACCATTTGGTTCGAGACAACAACCGGATAACTATATTTATTCCCATGCTGGAATGCCAATGGCGAATCGGCCTCGGCAACACCCAACTGGTAATTTCCCCATTCGGTACTCGTATGGTTCGCATTATACATCATATAATAGCGATCCCTGTATTTTATAACCCACGGCCCCTCGGCCACCCGGTTGTCCATCGTTTCCCAAGTATTCGGCAACGAAGCAAACAGGCACACCGGTTCTCCGGCAAATTCTCCCGGATTTTTCATTTTGCGGCCCCATATCGTATTTCCATCGGTAAAACGCACCATATACATATAGAGCTGCCCATCATCATCTTTAAAGACCTTAGGATCAATGCGGTTATCCAACCAATGCTTTTTCTGAGGTTCGGTATATGGCCCTGTGACACTGTCGCTTTGAGCGTGTACAATATGCACGGCGTGCCTATCCTCGCCCCAATAATTTACCGACCAGTACAAATGGAACTCGCCGTTATAATACAACAAATCGTTGGCATGAATCTGATTGTTTTTAGCCCCGGTGCCTTTTGTCCAGTCATTATCCATCGTCACCACATGAAAGGGGCCTTCCCATTTCACCAAATCCTCGGAGATATAAAAATCGCCAAACGTATTCACACCTCCAATATAATACTTGCCATTATATTTCATCACCCCGGCGTCGGCCACTTTCGGGAGCACCGGATTCTGAATATTTTGAGCGAACAAACTTTGGCCCCACAAGGCAACAATCACGACCCAAAAGAAATGTAATTGTGTTTTCATATCCCGGAATTAAAGACTAAGGTTTTCGAATCTAATTAAAACATCAACTTTTTATTAATTACCCGACCATCTTCGAATTGTATTTTCAAAATACCTCCCCCATGATTAGGGAAAGGCATTTGTATATAATAACCGTTGGCTTTCAACGCATTTAAAAGCATACCGCCGAAAGAATACAATTCGACTTTTTCCATCGGTTTGCTACTTTCAACTTCCACCATCGCTTCGGTTTGCCGAATCTGTACGTCATCACCGGCTACAACCCCGGCAACCCCGCTGGCCTCGTCAAGAAGGAATTCGAGCCAAGTCCACGATGCATCATTGTCCACATCGGGTATCACTTCGTTGGTCAATCGATATTGTTCTTTATTGGCTATTTCCAGCGCAATAGCCATACGTTGGTCGACAGGAGCCGCCGATTTGCCTAAGAGGCTCCACGGAATAGCCACTTCGACATCGTAATAAAACGATTTAATGTTTACCACATATTGTATACCCTCGGTATTGGTATCGGTTACCCAACGGCCGTTTTCGCCCCTTCGGAAATCGATACTGCCATCGGTATCGAAGAAGAAGCTATACATACCCTCGACCGGTTCCGTATCGGAAACATTATCGGCATCTATAAAGAAACGGATACCGTCGTTATCTATTCCCGTATTGATGAGGTTGCGGTCTATCACCCGGGCTGTCAGATACAAGTTTTCATTATCATAGGCAAAGTCGATGGTCGTTTTGTTTTTGGTCACATTACCCATCTTCAACTGGTCGGCATTCTTGGTGGTCCAATTTTCTTGCGAACCGCGATTCCCGTCGACCGTTATTGTCGAATAACAGGCTTTCACCTGACGTATGGGATACCCCTTGATTATCTGTACATTGTTGCTCTTATTGGGCTCACCTATGGAGCCTACGGCAACAACTACCCCATCTTCGATTACCGAAACCGAATTCCAAATCGAATGATGAGCTACATCGAGCGAGAACGGTGCACTTTTGGCCTTGAAATTTTTGGCCCGCTCGTCACCTACCAAAACAAACATATCGAAATACTGCAAATCCAAAGAGCTGCGATTTTCGCTGCCTTGATACGAAGCTACGGTTTCGCCCCACGGCAATACCCGGATATAAGGAGCCGCCGAAACGATTCCCACCGGCGGAATGGTCTCGAAAATCATATTGCGGTTAGGGCTATTGGCATCGACATAACCCGATGTCCAGTTGTCGGACAAAGTCGTGCGAACTGTCGTAGCCGCAAAATTATTTCGCCCGGGCCAACCGTTATCCTCGATAATTACAGCTATCTCGCTCTCGTCCTTCAACAAAATAGGTACAGGCATACCATCGCGCGAATTTGCCCGGAAACTTACTTTTACAGGTTCACCCCAAGAGAGTCCTTTGTCGAAAGAGCGACACATGGAGATACATTGTTCGTTACTCGACGTATAGTCGTTTTCGTTGGCAAAGTAACATTGCAATTCACCGGACGGCAATTCAAGGAAAGAGGGTTCCCAACAACCATCGTTGAACGTATGCTGGGCATCGAAAACAAAAATAGGCTCGCTCCATGTTTCGCCGTTATCGGTACTCCGCACAACACGGATTCCAAACTTGCGCTCTTCGGAATAAGGTTCCTGAGGGCGGGGATTATAACCCACCACGATGGTCCCGTCTTTCAATTGAATCACATCGGGGACTGCTAAAAACACTTGGCTCGGGTTAGAGGCAATTCGTTTCGGGTCGCTCCAATTTTTACCCTTATTCTCACTCGTTGCAATAGAGATTCCGCCTCCGACCTCAGCCACAGCCAGCAAGCGGCCGTCTTGCAACTCAATCATTCGCGCATAGTTGCCCGAAGCAAACACAGTCACTTGGCTATTCATATCCCAAAAGATTCTCGACCCCGAATATGGTTCTACGCGTTCGCCAAGAGTATAAAAACCTATGCACGCCCAAAATATAACAGACAGGAATATTCGTTTCATAATATTTCTTCTTTTAAGAGTAAGTATATTCGCCGGTATTTATTCCATGCAGGTAATTCCTCTTTTATATTCGAAAGAGGAATTACACTGCACAATCTTTGAATTTACCTCTCATCAATAAATACCCTATTTAATCACACAAAAATAGGTGGTTATTCAAACACGATTTTAATTTCGACATTCGATTCGGCTCTCACGTTCGCATTGTTCGGGTCTACACCCACCAGTTTGTATGTAACCGGTTGGGTAAAGTCGACGGCCGTCACGTTCGACACTTGCTCGCTGTCACCGATATAGGCTTTTTCGGTTGCATCGGTAAGTTCAAACGTAGGTGTTACATGGCTGACATCGCTCCCTGCGGGTAAGGTGAACTCATAAACGAACGAATCGTACTTAAATTCGTTGCGTACCAAAGTTCCCTCTACACCAAGAATCGACATCGACTTAAATTCGGGATAATAGATCGTAAACAGTCTATAATCGCGCACCGTACCAAAGTCGGACTGAACCTTGATAGCGAGGTCATTCTCTAAGTTGTATTTCCCTGTCGACGAATATTCTACCCCGTCGATAAAGACCTTTGTCAACTCCGATTGAATGTAAAAGCGGAGACGCTGACTTAACGAAATGGTCATCGCACTGGTTTTGTACTTAACTTTTCTCGGCAACGTCATCAACCAATCCGACTCGTTCAGTTTCTCGGCAAACACCTCGTCATACAGGATTTGCGGACAAGACAACTTCTCGATTTCCGTTTGGTCATCGATAACTTTCACATAACACGAGCAGGTATCGCGTTTCAAATCGGTCGCCCCGTCGGTATGGGTAGATGCTACACAAACCACTTTATACGTACCCGGAACCGAATACGAATAACTGAATACACCCTTGTTGACCACAAAGCCGGTATTGTTTTGGTCCCGCAGTTCATAGTCGTGCGACTCGTCGCCCGTATAAACGACAACTTGGTCGGCAAATCCATTAAAAGTGACAACCATCGATTCGTTAATCGCCAACAAATCTTTGTTTACCGTCATGGATGCGTGCGGCGTAGCAGCTTCGTCTTTTTCGCAAGCAGCCAAAAGAAAGACCAAGCATATTCCTAAAAATATATTGATATACTTCTTCATGTCACAAATAAGATTAAAGATTAATATCCCGGATTTTGAGTAACAACACCATTCGACACATCTATTTCGCTTTGGGGAATCGGGAATATCTCGTTCACTCCTTCGCGGAAATAATATCCGCGTTTGTTGGCGCGTTTCGAGCCATAAGTCTTAATGACACTGGCGGCTCTCTTTTGACGGACCAAATCGAAGAAACGATCCCATTCAAAGCACAGTTCAATTCTGCGCTCTTTCCAAATCTGATCGCGCATATATCCGTAACCGCCTCCGATATACAATGTAGAGCCGTTATTGATCGTATTTGCCTGTGCCTTACATTTGTTCAACTGCTCCAAAGCCTCCATGCCGTTACCGCACTCATTCAAAGCCTCGGCATACATCAACACCACTTCGGGGAATCTGATTACCCGACGGTTCTTTCCGTTGTCGCCTCCGTATTGCGGACGTTCTTTCAACGGGGTATACCATTTCAACGACACATATCGTCCCGGACCACTTTGGCACAAATCGCCATCGGGGGTATACTCTTGATGCCCTATGACATAGTCGCGTCGAGGATCGCTACCGAATATCTCCGTAATAATATCGGAAGTAGTCCACATGGCGGGAGAGGTCGAATAGAGGTCGTCATAAATAAATCCACCCTCATTGGTATCGCCTGCCGAACCATCGGCCGACTCCTTAAACACGATTTCAAAAATCGAACCGCTGCAAAACTCGCCTCCCTGGAAGAACTGATCGATATAGGTAAAGTTCTTGCCATAATAATCGGTATACTTCAACGAATACGAGGTATTCAACGAAGGCAGCAACGTTTGAGGTGTCTCATAGGGATCGGTATCTTTATTCTCCGATTGAGGCTTAAACCACAACCGCATACGCAAAGCCTCCCAATCCTCTTGCTCAGAATCATATTTCAATATCTCCTCAAAGCTCATCGGGGTTCCATTCACAAAGAAATCGCCCAGCTTTACCATCTCTTCCCATTTTTCGGAAGGAGTACCCGGAGTTGCCTGATACATCAAAACCTTCATCAGCAAAGCTACCGCCGCACCCTCGCTGGCTTTTCCGCAATCGCTTCCCAAATAGCGTGCAGGGAGCATAATGGCGGCCTCCCTTAAATCGGTCTCGATATACGAATATACCTCCTCGGCCGAGCTGCGGGGAATTACCAAATTGTCTACCTCCTCCACTTCGGGACGAATGGGCACTCCGCCATACGTTTTCACCAAGTTGAAATAGAAGAAGGCTCTTAAAAATTTGGCCTGACCCAAAATTTCACGCACCGCCTTATATTCCGAATAATCGGTTGTCGACAACTGCACTTTGTGAGCGTTGGCAATCACTTGGTTTACCCGATGGATTCCTTTATAATTGATAACATACCGCCGTCTGATCCACTCGTTGTTCGTATCGAAACGGAAGTTTACCAACTGGCCCATTTGCGAACTCAGCCCTTCGTCTCCACCCCAAACATCGTCGGCAGTAGGATCGCCAAAACGCCATTCGCACTGCGTAAATTCATCGGATTGGAGAATATCGTAAACCGCATTCAGGGCCGATTGCAACTTATATTTCGTATCATAATAGTCCTTTGCGTCAGACTCACCCAGCACTCCCTTATCCAAGAAGTCGCTACAAGCCGTCAAAGAAAGAAAGGCAAAGGCTATGGCTTGAATTATGATGATGTGTTTTTTCATTGCAAATAATTTTATTATAAACCAATTTTAAGTCCTATTGTGAAAGAACGGGCTTGCGGATAGTTTCCGTGGTCGACTCCCATACTCAGGTTGTTGGACTCGGTCCCAACCACTTTTCCGACTTCGGGGTCGAATCCGTCATACGCCGTGAAAGTCAGCAAGTTATAAGCTGTGAGCGACAACGCCAAATTGGACATTCTCCACTTGGAAATCAAGTTTTTGGGGAATGTATACGTCAATCGCAACTCTTTCAACCGCACATAAGAACCATCTTTTACAAAGAAATCCGAAGCCCGGAAGTTGCGAGCCCTGTCGCTCGGGTCGAGATCGGGCACCGTAGCATCCAAATTCTTGGGGAAGAACATTCTATCCTCGCTCAGTTGTCCCGACCAATGTTGCTCGCGGATATCGGCATACACATTCCCTTCGGCAGCATTGTAAAGGTAATAGTCCATCACATTGAAAATCTTGTTCCCGGTTTGCCCTTGGAAGAATAGATTCAAATCGAAATTCCCGTAACCCAACGTGATGGGAACACCAAACACAAAATCGGGAAGAGGCGAACCCAAATAGGTACGGTCCTCGGCTGTAATGCGGCCATCGCCGTTCAAATCCTTAAACCGGAAATCGCCCGGGAAGGTAGTCTGTTCAAAATCATTTTTCCCGACTTCATACTGCGCACTCGCTTTTACCTCTTCATAAGAGTTGAAAATTCCATCGGTTACATATCCATAGAAACAACCTATCGGTTTACCTACTGCGGTTTTTGTCACATAATCGAGAATACTGCTCTCTTCGAGATACGAACCATAAATGGGCTCATTACCGGTACCCAAGCTGGTTACCTCGTTTTTGATATACGACAGGTTGAAACCTACCTCGTACCGGAATTTGTTTATGCTGTTGCGGTAATTGACATTCATCTCGGCACCATAGTTACGCACCGAACCGGCATTGGTCATCGGGTCGCTGTCGAGACCTGCCGAAAGAATCGTAGGCACCCTCAACAACATATCGCTCGTTTCCTTGTCGAAATATTCCAAACTCAATGTCAGGCTGTTTCTAAAAAATCCCAAATCTATACCCACATTGAAGGTCTCGGCTTTCTCCCAACGGATAGCATCGTTACCTATCGTTGTGGCAATGGCACCGGGATAGAGAATGTGGTTACCTATACCATACGGATAATTATATTGCGAAGCCAACAGGGTATAGCGTGCGGTTTCGTCGATACGGTTGTTACCCAAAAGGCCCCAACCGACTCTCAGTTTACCCAAACTTAACCAATCGACATCTTCCATAAACGATTCGCTGGTGAATTTCCAACCGGCCGATACCGAGGGGAACACACCCCATCGTTCGCTGGCGGCAAATTTCGAAGAACCGTCTACACGCACATTGGCTTGGAACAAATAGCGGTCGAGTATATCGTAATTGATACGTCCGATAAAACCGATGGCGCTCCACTCCCGGTCGAGACCGTAAGTTTTATCGCCCGTGTATGCACTCGACAGATACCAGTCGTTCGACGAGTTGCTGGCTGTTCCCTTGCGAGTGGACTCCTGATAGCTGTAACGGTAACCCTCGGCTGTCTGTCCGGCCAATACCGTAATGTGATGAACTTTGTTGTTCCACTTAAATGTCAACAAGTTGTTAATTTCCCACTTGTCCGTACGATTTTGGCGGCGGTAAACCGTAGTCAAATCGCTGGGCATGGAGAAATCGACATCGAGTTTATTCACCTCGTAAAAGTTTGTATTGTCTTCCGGCACCATGTAATACGAAGTCTTGAACTGATAGGTCAAATACTTTGTAATATCGGCGTTCAAACTCAAATTCATATCGAACCGGTCGGTTTTTATTCGCTGGTGGTTCCGGTCGATCACGGCAATGGGGTGATCTTCGGAGTAATATCCTTTCGAATCGTAAGTATAAATCAACGGATTTTGATACAATGCCCGTTTCAATACACCGTTCTGCCCTTCGGGAACGGCGTGGTTATCTTCATTGGCATACGAAATATTGGCATTTACATTGAGCCACGAAGTCAATTGATGGTTGATGTTGACACGCGTATTAAAGCGTTGGTATCTCGAAGTCTCTACGATACCTTTTTCGTCGAAATAGCTGGCGCTAACCATAAACTTGGTCTTTGCCGTACCACCCGATACCGACAAGTTATATTGTTGTTTGAACCCGGTACGGGTAATAGCATCCCACCAATTCTTGGGAGAATTGTTCCGAATCGTATCGACACGGTGATATTTGTAATCGTCAAACACAAGATTACCCGCTCCATCTTTCGAATAATAGAGTTGGCCATCTACCGAGTAATTGGATAATCCATTGATATAATCGGTCATCAACGCATAATCTTCCACACCCATAACATCGATCGTTTTCCAGGGATTCGATATGCCCACATAACTGTCGAATGTTATTTTTGTTTTTCCCTCTTCACCGCTTTTGGTAGTAATGGCAACCACACCGTTGGCGGCACGGGCTCCATACACGGCGCTCGACGCCGCATCTTTAAATATCTCTACATTGGCAATATCATTAGGATTGAGATAATCTATATTATCTACAATAAAACCATCGACCACATACAACGGGTCGGCATCGTTCACCGTACCGGTACCGCGAATCTTTATCGTGGTATTGCTGCCCGGAGCACCCGTATTTTGAATAATATTTACACCGGCGGCCTTCCCTTGAAGTGCTTGAAGTGCCGACGACACGGGAACATCGTTAATATCCTTTCCCGATACAGAAGATATAGATCCGGTAATGTCGCTCTTTCGCTGAACGCCATAACCGATAACCACCATTTCGTCAAGAGCCACACTGGTCGAGGCCATCTTAACTACTATATTTTTTTCTCCTTTAACGCTAACTTCCTGATTGGTATAACCGACATACGAGAATACCAACGTAGCATTTGAATTGACACTGATACTGAATCGCCCATCAATATCGGTCATCGTTCCATTAGTCGTGCCTTTTTCCATTACAGTAACCCCTATCAGCGGCTCTTGATTGTCGGCATCAAGAACAACACCCGTCATAGCCGTCTTTTGGGCAAAAGCGGTCATCGATATAAAGCAGGCTAATAGTATGACAAAAGGTTTAAGATATATGAAATGACGCATTGTTTCGTTATTAAGTGAATTATTCATACTACCTTTTATTGTTAGGCTTTATGTGTTTTTCATGTATTCATTTGACAAATGTATCACAGGCGATTTGCCTGTGATACATTGTAAGGTTCACTATCCCGATTTATTTGACAATCAAGCTCGATACAAACGATCCGCTGGCGGTTACGACAACCACTTTATAAAGGCCTTGTACCATATCCTCAATATTGATGGTATTGTTAGGATTGTTTTGGGTCAAGACCAAACGTCCGGTCAAATCGTAAACACTAACCGATTGAATCTCTTCATTGGTGTTTATGCTGAATTGTTCGCTCGCCGGGTTGGGGTAAATCGTTATATTTTGAACTTTTTGTTCTACGCTCTCAACCGACGATGCGATTTCTTCACGCGTACGATATTCAGGTTCCAAATTATCGGCATCTTTCACAGGATCGAAGCCTTCTTTACGATAGTG
This sequence comes from Candidatus Barnesiella excrementigallinarum, assembly GCA_019114445.1. GTDB lineage: Bacteria > Bacteroidota > Bacteroidia > Bacteroidales > Barnesiellaceae > Barnesiella > Barnesiella excrementigallinarum. Next base: position 25,761 of record DXFL01000007.1, on the reverse strand, counting down.
GTAGAGATAGAGGCTCTTGTTCTCGTCGTCTGTGGCAAACAGCAAGTCGCCGCCCAAGTTACGAAGCGAATGGATCTTGTCGCCATCGGCCGAAAGGTTGGTTACACGTACGGGGAATTGATCTTTGCTGTCGATACGGAAAAGTTTTTGTTTCTTTTCGGGATCTTCGGCACTTTCGTTCCACCAATACAAACTACCCGAAACAACGGTCAACTCTTTTACCCAGTTGCTTTGTGTGCCCGGGCCGAGGTCCGATTGCATGGTTACGGTCTTACCGTCGGTATAGTGCAATTCACCACCGTAGTTGCCCTCTTTCAAAGGATCGAAACCTGTGGCAGCACAGAACATATACACGCCATCAAATTCTACACCGGGATCGGCAAAACCATTGTTATCTACCGACGGGTCGTTCTTGTTGATATCGAAGAATACGAAATCGCCTTTTTCGCAGTTTGTAGCAGCCAATTCGCAACCGCCATCCAAAGAGTATCCACGGAAATAGATACGGCCGTTATACGGATACATGGCAGCATCGGAGGCACCACCGCCACGAGGGAATCCGGTTTCGTTGGAAGTAGGATTGGAGTCATAAATCTGATAGGTACCTTCGGGGGTTCCGTCGCTGGCCCACGGTTCGTTGCTGCTCTCGATAGAGAATGCCTTGAAGAACAGTTTCTCGTTATAGAAGTTGACCATATTGTCGAGTGCCGAGTTGGCTGTTCCGGTTGCAATAGCTTCGGTATTGATATCCTTCACGAATTTGGTTCCGGCTTCGGTTCCATCGGTTACCCACAACTCTTCGCCGGTTGTACCTTCGACATTGTCGGCTTTGAAGAATACTTTTCTTCCCACCCGGCAATAGGGGGTCATCCACGTTGTATTGTCCTGACCGGGGAATCTCATGTCACATTGATAAATCATCTTCGTGCCCTCTTCGGTTCCGTCGCTCACCCACAACCACCATTGGGCTCCACGTTCGCTATAATTCTCGCTTTCGAAATCTTTGGCACCAAAAATAAATTGATTTTCATTTACCTGAGTGAATCCACGAGGATCGGAAGCGCCTACCATATTGATATCTTTTACCATATAGGTACCGTCCTCGGTTCCATCGGAAATCCACAATTCCATGTCTGCGTCATCGGTATATGCTTGGAAAACCACCTTGTCGTTGAAACGAGTCAGATAGCCTACATTCGAGCTGGCGCTTCCCGGTACAATATCCTTTACCAATTTGGTACCTTCGGGGGTTCCGTCGGTTACCCAAAGTTCTTCACCGTGAGCATCGTCCGATGCGGCAAAGAATGCTTTATACCCTTTTTCGGGCGAACCTGCAACCACCAGATTTTTCAGTTTCGACAATTTACGTTCGGTGCTGATATTTGCCTTTACACCGTCTGGGAGAAGACTCACTAAACCTTCGGGCAACGTTTCCGCAGCCATACAGCCGACTGTCATCATGGCAACAGCCAATAAAAAGTTTCTTTTTTTCATGATCTTAAAATTTTAGATGGTTAATATTAAATAGCGGGGACTGCCGCCTCAATAGCAGCCCCCTTTGTTTTTCATTTCTTGTTTTCTCTTTCCTCCAACATCTTTTTTACCTCTTTCTTAGCCTGTTCACGAGATTTCGTAAAAATCTTGTAAATGCGGTCCATATCGAATTTCACGTTTCGGTCGTAGGTATATATGCCGTTCTTTTCCAACTCTACATCGACAATTTGGGTATAGCAGAAGCCCGTAATATGGTCGAGGCTCAAAATCACATTTACCTGTTCCTCCAACCGTTTATAGAACTCCTCTATGGTTACAGGCGGTTTCCCGTATCCCCAAAATTCTTCCGAGCCGGCTACCTCGGCGGTTTTCATCTCCTTAATCCACTGGATTCCGCCAAACTCATCGATCATATAAGCTTCGCCATTGTAGGGCACGCTATGTTCGGGGTGATGGATATAGGGCATTCCATCTTCTTTCAACTCTTGTTCGTGATAGAGCATGACCGGATCTTGCGTATAGGTATGCTCGGCATAAATGTCGGTAAAGCCGGCATGATAGCCTCCGCTCGATGCCACAACCGGACGGGTACGGTCCAACCGTTTGGTAATAAAGTAGAGGTCGTTGGTCAATCGGGCACGTTGTCCGTCGATATCGGCCTTCCAAGTTTCATTCAAAGGCGACCAAGCGATAAGCGAAGTGGCATTGTAATCGCGGTTCACACATTCTTCCCATTCGGTAATCATGTTTCTTGCTGCCACAGGGCTTGTCCAATCCATTCCCCAACTGGCCGATTCGCCCCAAGTCAAATACCCCAGTTTATCGGCCCAATAGAAATAGCGTTGTTCAAAGACTTTTTGGTGTAAACGAGCTCCGTTAAAACCAGCCTCTTTGCCCAACACGATGTCGCGTTTTAACTGCTCGTCGGAGGGTGCCGTCCACTGGCCGTCGGGATAATAGCCCTGATCGAGTACCAAACGTTGATAATACGGTTCGTTATTCAAATAAAATGTAGTACCTCTAATCTCGGTCTTGCGCATCCCGGCATACGATTTTATTTTGTCGATCACATTGCCTTGTGCATCGAGAACCGTAAATTCTATATCATAAAGGAACGGCGATTCGGGAGACCATGTTTTCACATTCTTAATTTTTGCACAGGCAACAGTGCTGTTGCTGCCCTTCACCGTCTGCTCCGACACCTTCTTGCCGTTATCGAAAACTCCGATACGCAAACTTACATCGGCATTCAAATCGTAAAATACAGGTTCGAAAACAAATTGTTTCCCGTCCAAATCGGGGGTAATGCGACAACTTTTCAACCCGCCCTTTTCTACGGCTTCGAGCCATACGGTTTGCCAAATACCGGTTACACGGGTGTACAAACAACTATATGAATAAAGCCGGCGCGACTGTTTTCCACCCGTCTGCATTTCGGAACGGACATCGTCTTGCACATAAACCACCAAGTCATTATCGGCTCCGGCTGTCACATATTTAGAAATGTCAACCGAAAAAGAGGAGGAACCTCCGTAATGTACAAACACCTGCTTCCCATTAATATATATGGTCGATTTATAATCAACTCCGCCAAAGTTCAAGAAAATGTGTTTCTCCTTCCAATCTTGGGGAATAGTCAAGGTGCGATGATACCACATAGCCTTGATAAAATCCTTATAATCTACTCCCGACAACGGGCTCTCGGGACAAAACGGAACTGTAATGGGTTTGTCGAATCCTTTTGAATTGAATAGCGAGCGCTCGATTCCGCTTTCCGAAAAATCGAATTCATAACTCCATGTCCCATTCAAATTCACCCAATTTTCTCTCTCAAATTGTGGGCGCGGGTATTCCGGCCGAGGAACGGTTGTTCCAAAACTTGTAAAACAAGCCGCTAGAAACAGACTCTGCAATATTAGTTTTTTCATCGTATATTAAATTTGGTATCGCAAAATTATATTCCCCCATGTCAATACATAGGTAAAATTGTTTTCAATTCGGGTAATTTTTCACAACTACATATTTATCAATATTTTACAAAGTATCTATTTATAATTTTACTCCCGTTTTTTAGCCTCGTCCCGGCTTGCCGGAGAGGTAAAAAGCGGCCGGCAACCGCATATCTTCCTCGCCTCTAAAATCTTTACCTGTCCTCTCCGCCCCAAAACAAAAGAGGATATTCGCCCGTTACCGGAAACGAATATTCTCACTACCATGCTATATCAATCGGATAAGATTATATGTAGGGGTGTCGCATCATATTAATAAACTCTATTTCGAAGACCTATCCCCAACCGGCCATCACCCGTTGTCAACAGCGGGTTCGTCGGGGGAGAATTCTCTTATATAAAAAACGTGTTCAGCACCCCTACGATCGCAAGCCCTATTTAAAGGTTACTTTCACGACATAGTCTATGCAATCATCGGGTATATCGACTTTCAAATCGAGATTCCCGCGACGATACGTATAATCGACACGGCAGTTCTCGCCCAATGCCTCTACGCTCTTCACCTTTTGGGGAACAGGCAAACTCACGTGGTCGATGGCGGTATCGAGCAGATGGATATAAAGGTGGTTGTCGTTACGAGTAGTAATGATACTATCGCCCAAACTATATCCTCCGGCACCCGTCGCATAAATGGATTCTCCATAAGAGGCCAACCATTTCCCCATCTCGGACAACCGTTTCAAGGCAGCCTCCGGCAGGGTCCCATCGGGTTGCGGCCCAATATTCAACAGCAAATTGGCCCCTTTACCCGATGTGCGAACCAACAAATGGACCAACTCTTTAACCGACTTATAATCTTGGTCAGCCGCTTTATAGCCCCACGAATGGTTCATGGTTTGGCAAGTTTCAAGAGGCAATACACCTATATCCTGTCCCGAAAAACCCATTTTGTTTTCGCCCGGCACATCGCGTTCGAAAATTTGAATATCCTCTCCGTCAAAAGGTGACTGATGATGATTATTCCCGATCAAACAGCCGGGTTGCAACCTATGAATCAATCGATATTGCTCCTCCAACTCCCAATCGAACGGGATTGAATCTGCCGCATGATCCCACCACCCGTCAAACCAAATAGCACCAATCTCGCCATAATTGGTCAGCAACTCGGTCAATTGATTGTTCATAAACCGATAATACGCGGGCCAATCGGCTCTATCCAAACATTTGGTGCCTCTACCCGTCTTACCGGCAGGATAGTCTTCACGGGACCAATCGATATGGGAATAATACAGGTGCAACTTGATACCTTGACGATGACATTCATCGGCCAACTGACGTACCACGTCCTCCCCATACGGCGTATTCATAATATTATAATCGGACCATTTCGTATTCCACATGGAAAACCCGTCGTGATGGCGGCTTGTAAAACAAATATATTTCGCACCCGCCGCCTTAAAAGCCGATACCCATTCGCGGGCATCGAAACGATGCGGATAGAAGGCATTCATCGCTTTGGCATATTCCTGTGCATCGACATTGGCACTGTTCATATACCATTCTCCCTGCGCAAACATACTATATAAGCCCCAATGCAAAAAAATTCCCAAACGGCTTTCGGCAAATTCTTTTCTATTTTGGAGATTCTCGGCGGTCGGTACATACGTCTGTGCCTGCACAGAAATAGATAAAACGCAAAAACATACAATCGTTATCAACAATTTCTTCATCGCTCTTTGTTTTTTGTATTTCATACCTATTAATCGCTGCACATTCACTTCTTGTAAATCCCAGCAACCTATACAAAAATAGAAAAATCTTTTCAAAAAGCATGAATCAAAAATCCGCTTCCTCTACGCTTTTAAAAACAGCCGAGGAGTTTCCCATCTTTATAACCAAATGGGAAGCTCCTCGCTTTATCTTATATGTTGCAAAAGATTATTTGCTCCGCTCCAATTCCAATACGATCGTACCCCCCTCGTCCATAAGAGCCAAACGGCCATTATCGAGCATACCACAAGTACGCACACTATTGAGTGCCGAGAGGACTTGGTTTTCGGTCGCCATATCGGGGCAAGCCATACGGGTAGAAGCTACATGGGCAAACGAAATCGAATTTTCCACAGCCTCGTCACGACGAATCTCTCCCGTCAAACGGTTGCACCCCGAATTTCCACTCACCCGATTTGTCGCTATATCCAAGTCGATCGAAGGTGTATTCTCCATATCGGCAGGTAAAGCCGTACCATAAAGGCTTACCACCTCCCATTCTCCCTTCAAACTCGACAAAGGGACCACATCAAAACGTTTCTGCAACAACATGAGCGGTTTTCGAGCCGGACCATATAATACCAAAGTGTTGCCTTCGTTTTTCAAACTCTTTACCGAAGCCAACGCATCGAGTACACGACGCTCGACCTCCATATCGGGACAGGCCATCATTGTAGAGGCCATCTGCTCCAACTCGATTTTATTCTCACCCGAAAGGTTCAAACTGCCCATCAAACGATTGCACCCACTATATATCCATAAATACGTCCGTTTGCTACATCAAACCCGATGAACGGTTGCGACTGAGCCTCTACCGGAGTACCCTCGATCTCTACGATATTCCACTCACCCCGAATATCGTTACCCGAAACAGTCTCCTTTGCCGTATGGCAGGAAACCAACAACACCGAGGCTGCAACCATTGCTACATAAAACCAATTTGCTTTCATATTCTTCTTTTTTAATTCCTATTTTTTCGATCCACTATTGAACCGTTCGTATATAGAATGAAAAAACAAGGCTTAATACTGCACCATGAAATATTAAAATTTTCAAAATAACCCCTTCTCACAAAAACATTCTGATTTTAAAATCAAGGATTTTAGCCTAAAATCCGTTTTATCCATAGATTTGTAGAAAGTTTCATAACCTCAAAACAATACTCGATGATGAAAAAGAAAATGTTTACCCTCCTAACCGCAATCGCTATCTTATTTTCGGCTTGTCGCAACGAAGCTACTCTAACGGGACAATGGATAGAACCGATACCGGGGTCTCGTGACGCCATACAAGGATTCGAGTTAAAAGAAAACGGCGAAGCTACATCGATCAATATGTCCACCCTCCAATACAAACAATGGGTACGAGAAGGCGATCGACTGATACTGTCCGGCGAGAGTATAGGTAATCATCAAACAATATCCTTTTCCGATACCCTTGAAATCTGCCAATTAACCTCCGACAGCCTCATTCTTAAAAAAGGCAGCTACATGAGGAATTTTGCACGACCGCAAAATTCGACTCCTGCTACCCTCATACAAAATGCCGACTCTCTATCCTTTCCAGTAACCGGTCGATTGATTATCGGCCACGAAGTACGCTCGTTCATCGCAGAGGGCGATAGCACGGAATATTGGATCATCGACAAAACCGATTCCTTGAAACCGTTGTACGAACAGACCGTGGGCGAAAATGCCAAGCCCTATACCGCCGTAAAAGCCTCGTTGAGGGTTATCGACACCGGAAAATCGACAGAGGGATTTGCGGCCGAATACGATGGCGTTTATCAAGTCGAAGAGGTAATCGACATCGCACCACTTCCTTAAAAACAAACCTATTCCCCGGTTCAAACGAACAGAGAGAACCTTAATAGAGATTGAGTAAGCCATTGTTACGTTTCCCAATGATATTAATTGATAGAAACGCCTGTAACGTTCGCTCACTTTCCTAACTTCCCCTTTTCAAATCGGCTTACCAAAATAGCATCGGTATTTTGTGCTGCCCACCGAACCACTTCTCCGAGTACAGGTATAAAACTGATCCCTCGATCGGTAAGAGTGTATTCTACTCGTGGTGGCACCTCGGCATAAATCTTACGAGTAAGCATTCCATCTTCTTCGAGCGTTCGCAGCGTAACTGTGAGCATCCGCTGCGAAATATCGCCCAACGAGCGTTGTATATCGTTGAAACGCATTGTACCGTTTTCATACAAAGTTTCAAGTACCAATATCGACCATTTGCTACCCAAACGATTCAAAATATCCCGTACAGGACAGACTCCGGTATGAAGGAATGTTTTCATTTTATTTAACATTTTGAAATTCATTGACTTTCTGTATTCGTTACCTCAATGTAACTTACCCACATCTTTGTACCCTCTTGCAAATACAGCCCAAAATCATCATCTTAGCACTACAAAAATAATAAAGTTATTATTAGTAACCAATATAAAAAACTTTAATCACTAAAAAAATGGAAACAATCTGTAAAATCAATTCGGGCAAAACATTCACTCACGCCACAATAGGCGAGCTAAGCACATTTGTCGGTAAACAATTTATCAAAGAGTGTGTAGGAACAACCAGTTGTGAAATTTCTTTCGGCACCTTAAATCCGGGACAAACAGCCCCCTTCTTTCACAGCCATAAACAAAATGAAGAGATATACATCGTATTGCGGGGTGCTGGAGACTTTCAAATCGACAACATCACCTTCCCCGTCGCCGAAGGTTCGATCGTACGCATAGCCACCCACAGCAGCCGGTCCCTACGCTGTACATCGGCGACAAGTATGCTCTATATCTGTATTCAAGCCAAAGAAGGCAGTCTCGAACAATATACACTGAACGACGGATTCATAACCGAACAAACTCCTATTTGGAAATAAAACTACCGAGGGGCTGCTCTCCCTAATAACAGGGGACAGCCCCTTGTTTTATCGAATTCCTTTTATAACGAGCCTGTGACAAGATCTTAGATTCGTCCCGATGCTGTATCGGGACGATCTATCCCTTCGCCAACACTGAACCAAATTATTTTACAAAAAAAAGAGCGCCAAATAAACCTGCGCTCTCTTCGTAGCGAGACCGGGGTATGATCCCGGGACCTCATGATTATGAATCATGCGCTCTAACCAACTGAGCTATCTCGCCATCATGTGTATGTGAACACGACCTATTGTCAAATGCGGTGCAAAGATAAAAGTTTATTTTGTACTACGCAACAAATCGGCGCACTTTTTTATTCGCAAATTCAAGCCACACACCTACGAATGAACCTATATATCTCACCCACCCACAAAACAATCGAGGTAGCGGCAAAGATATAAACCCAATCCATCACGGGCAAAGGCGTTACACTGAAAAGGGCTCCTCCCACACTCACAATAAGGATTTGTCCAGCCAAAATAATCAACGTTACCCATAAGAAACCTTTGCAGGAGGACAAGCGGCTGAATGCCGACTGTACATTGCCGAAGGCTTTGGCATTGAACATATTCCAAAATTGAAGGAACACGAATATAGAGAAAAAGAGGGTAAGCTCGTAACGGGTAAGTCCTTCGGGCGCGGGAGCAAAATTGAAGAAATTCGCAAAGAAAATCCGCAGGTCGAACTGGGTTATCGAGATCACTTCGACGTGTTTGAAATACTGCAACAGGCCGAACAGCAACAGCACAAACGCAATGCCGGTACCAATAATGCCTTTACCCATAGCCCGGGTAACAATATTGTCGTTGAGGTGGCGAGGTTTATCGCGCATAACCCGCTCGTCGGGCGGCAACGAGGCCAAAGCCAATGCGGCAAAGGTATCCATGATGAGGTTGACCCAAAGCATTTGGGTAACGGTCAACGGCGACTCGGTGCCGAGGAAGGCTCCAATAAGCACTATCAAACAGGCCGCCACGTTGATGGTCATCTGGAAAAGTATGAACTTTTGGATATTGCGATAGAGCGAACGCCCCCACAGTACAGCTTTGGTAATACTGCCGAACGAATTATCGATAATGGTAATGTCGCTGGCCTCTTTGGCTACCGACGTACCGTCGCCCATCGAAAGTCCCACTTGTGCGGCGTTAAGAGCCGGCGCATCGTTGGTACCGTCGCCCGTCACCGCCACGACCTCGTCCTGCGATTGCAACAGTTTCACCAATCGCTCCTTGTCCATGGGGCGGGCCCGGGCTATTACCTTCAAATCGGGGATACGCTCCAACAAAGTATTATCGTCGAGATTGGCAAATTCGGGGCCAGTAATGATATTGCGGTCGCCGTCTTCGGGTGTCCACAAGGAGATTTGCCGAGCGATTTCGCGAGCCGTAGCAGGGGTGTCGCCCGTCACTATTTTCACCTGAATGCCGGCATTCAAACAACTGGCAACCGCCTCGGGGACCTCTTTGCGAACCGGGTCGGCAATAGCGGTAACACCCAAGAAGGTAAGCCGGATATGAGGAGCCAAATGTCCGGCCAAAAAGTACGGCTCATCGTCGCTCACCAACGCATAAGCAAATCCCAGCGTACGCATGGCCTGATTTTGATACTGTAATAACTTCTCTTCCACTTGCGGCCTACATTTATCCATCGGCACAAGCCCCCGGGCTGTAATTTTTTCGGAACAGAAATTCATCACATATTCGGGAGCGCCTTTCACATAGACCACTCGATGTTTAAGCAAAGGCGATTCAACGACCGTAGCCATATACTTACGCTCGGTCGAGAACGTGAGTTGCTCTACCACCCGGGCGTTGCGACGCAACAAGGAGTAATCGACCCCTCGATCGGCCAACCAAAGCAACAAAGCGCCTTCGGTGGGATTACCCAGTACCTTCACCCCATTGGCTCCCTCATCGAGATGAGCCGTCGAATTGACAGCTATCCCTTCATCGATAATCTCTTTCACCTCCGAGTCGGGTGCATAATCGAAATCGGCCTCCGAAACCCGCATTTGGTTTTGAGTAAGCGTACCCGTCTTGTCGGTACAAATTACAGTAGCCGCACCCATCGTCTCGCAAGCGTGCATTTTTCGCACCAAGTTATTATTGGCCAACATACGCTTCATGCTCATCGCCAAACTGAGCGTCACACTCATGGGCAATCCTTCGGGCACCGCCACCACAATAACGGTAACGGCTATCATGGCCGTCGAAAGCAGATAACTCCCGAACGAAATCCAGTCGATTGCCGGATGTTCGGTCAGATAAATAACCGTACGGGCAATAAAAATAACAGCAGCTATCACATAACTGGCTTTCGTGATGAACGAAGCCAATGTATTGAGTTGCTTATCGAGAGGGGTTTGGGTATTGTTTTCGATTTGCGAGCCGGTATAAACTTTGCCATACTCGGTGGCATCGCCCACCTGCGTCACTTGCATGACGCCATATCCGCCCAACATGGTCGAACCGTTCATGACCGCATTCGAGGGATAGGTCGCCTCCTTATCGAAATCGGCCTCGACAGTTGTTTTGGTGGCCATCGGTTCGCCGGTAAGCGACGATTCGTTGACTTGTACCGACACCGCACTCAACAGGATACCATCGGCCGGAATCTCGTCGCCGGCGTTAAGCATGACAATATCGCCCACAACCACTTCCCGCTTGGGAATTTCGAGGATATGGCCTCCCCGTATTACCTTCACGGGGAGATCGTCGTTCACCTGATTGAGAATATCGAATTTTTTGGCGGCACTCATCTCGAACAAAAAGCCCACCACCGTTGCCAGCAAAATGGCCAAAGCAATTCCTGCCGGTTCGAACAAGGCCGACATTCCGGCCTCGCCGGTAGCGATATGGTAAATCGACACGCCCACGGAAAGCAGAAGTGCGACCAACAGGATTCGGATAATAGGATCGGAAAATTTCTCCAAAAACAATTTCCACATGGGAGTTCGGGCGGGGGGTGTCAACACATTCTCGCCATATTTCTCCCGGCTTTTCAATACCTCCGATTCACTCAGGCCGGTATATTCCAATTTCGAATTCATTATCTTATTCTATGTAGTTTATTTTCAGGGAGCTAAGCCCTTTCATTATACGAACAATGCAATCACCTCGTCGACAGAGAGTAACGACTGTTGCCCGGTAGCCATATTTTTCAGCGTTATTTTCCCTTCGGCAATTTCATTTTCGCCCACTAAGGCCACATACTCGGCACCGATAGAATCGGCATAGCTCATTTGTTTTTTCATCTTGGCAGCTTCGGGATAGATTTCGGCCCGTATCCCGGCAGCTCTCAACCGAGACAAATGCGAAAGACAAACGCCACATTCATTTTCCCCGAAGTTCACAAACAACACTTGCGTCGACTGCCGCGACTCTTTGGGATAAAGATCGAGCTGATTGAGTACATCGAAAATGCGGTCGGCACCAAACGAAATACCCACCCCCGAAACACCCGGCAAACCGAACACGCCGGTAAGGTTGTCGTAACGGCCGCCACCCGTAATGCTGCCTATTTGTACGTCGAGCGCCTTCACTTCGAGGATAGCTCCCGTATAGTAATTGAGCCCACGTGCCAGCGTAAGGTCTATTTCGAGTGTCGAGCGCAACGCCGAGGCCGACAGTTTCTGCAAAATATATTCCAGTTCGTCGATACCTTTCAAGCCTGTCTCGGACACTGCCAACTCCCGGCGCAATACCTGCAACTTCTCTTCGTTGCTCCCCTGCAACAAAATAATCGGCTGCAAAAGAGCGATGGCCTCTTCGGTCAAACCCTTCTCGCGCAACTCGTCATTAACCTTGTCGAGCCCTATTTTATCGAGTTTGTCGATGGCCACCGTAATATCGACAATCTTTTCGGGAGCCCCAATCCACTCGGCAATACCGCTCAATATCTTGCGGTTGTTCAGTTTAATGGCCACCCTTATCCCCAAACGGGCAAAGACCTCGTCGATCATTTGAATCAGCTCCACTTCGTTCAACAACGAATCGGAGCCAACCACATCGGCATCACATTGGTAAAATTCGCGGTAACGTCCCTTTTGCGGACGATCGGCACGCCATACCGGCTGTATCTGATAACGTTTGAAAGGGAAAGTCAGTTCGTTGCGGTGCATAACCACAAAGCGGGCGAAAGGCACTGTCAAGTCATAGCGTAACCCCTTCTCGCACAAGCGGGCGGCTAAACGGTTGAGATTACAATCGGCCCAATCCGAATCGGAAACATCGGAACGAAAATCGCCCGAATTGAGTACTTTGAACAAGAGTTTGTCCCCCTCTTCGCCATACTTGCCCATGAGCGTCTGCAACGTCTCCATAGCCGGAGTCTCTATTTGTCTGAACCCATACAGGCCGAAAACACTCTTTATCGTATCGAATATATAATTGCGCTTAGCCATCTCTTCCACAGAGAAATCGCGCGTTCCTTTCGGAATACAAGGTTTTGCCGTCATACTTTTTTGTAATCTATACTATAAAATTCAACAGAGGGTATACCACCCCGGTCAACATCGCTACCATGCCTTCTCATGAAACAAGAAGGAGCCTTCCCCCCACGATACGGCACTCGCAATCTTTACTTTCCGTGCAAAGATAATATAAAAAAGTGAGATACGAGCAAACCTCCCGAAAATAGAAATTCCACACATACACCGCCATAACGGAATCGTCTGTTTGTGCGAACGGGTACAATCCCGCTATCCCCAAAAACAAAGAGTGGCCGCCGCAACCGACGACCACCAAGCTATAATAAAAATTTCAGGTCAGAATCGATAAGCTGCTCCTAACGAAACACGCCCTACCCCCACGAAATGGTGGGTATTGTTTTCGTAAAGTTTGTCGTCCCACAAAGTCATCGACGGCTTTACAAAAAGATCGACCGAAGAAGATACGTTCCACCGAAGTTGCAAACCAGCCTGAGCCATCCAGCCAATGCCTCCTTCGCTGTCATAATTGCTCCACCCAAAACCGGTACCTACCGAACCTATCAAATGGAAACGGCGATCGGGATCGGCATCGAACAACGAATTGAAGTTCAGCATATAATCGGCGTGAAGCGTACCTAAATTCAACGTTTTCGGCATCCGTGAATCGATAAAATCGTAACTCATTCCTACTTCGACACCCGAAACTGCCGTAAGCCATCGTCCATACGAAAAATCAATACCGGTCGAAACCTTGCGATACCTATCGAGCAAGATTGTTTCGCTGAACATCGAAGGTCCTATCGTAAACGACAGATAACTTGGTTTGGCAGGAACTTTTCGATCTTCCCGTGCAGCCACATCTTTACCCAATTTGTAATTGAGACCTACCAATAGACGGGCCTCTGGATCGACGTTATTATAACTATGAGGGATATGTGCGGCCACTAATTGCGGCTCCACAAACAAATCGATTCCCGACGATACATTGAAACGGCCCTGAACGCCGGCTCTCACGCCATATTCAAATCGATTTTGTCTTTCACTATTTCCAACGCCTCCATACACACCGCCTAACAAAAGGACTTCGAACAGACGGTCGGAATTATACCCGGCTGTAAACGCCGACAAATTGAACAGATAATCGGCCGATACCGACAAAGCCATGTAACGCGGGGAGGCACTATAATATCCATAATCGCCGCCCAACCGCCATGCCGACAGCGGAGTATACCATTTGCCAAACATGATCGACGCCCCATACCCTTTGGCAAAAGCGCCAGATTGTCTGAGCCAACGGCCTGTATAAGCAAACGAAAGGAAATATTTGTCGGACAAGTCGTGTGCGGCATGACTTGCTTTGTAGTCGTAACGATCGAGTTGATATTGGAGCCCCACATTGACCGAAGTCAATATATCGACCGGTAAACGAGATAAAGCCTCGCGAGAATATTTTTTATCAAAAACTCGCAACTGGGGTTCTACGAACAATCCAATTCCCGACCCAACCTTCCAAAGACCTTGCAAACTCAACCCCAATCCGGGATAAAAGCCCGTATGGTTACCGGTTGCATAAGACAGCACGGCACCCACGCCCAATGTCGTTTGGAATATGCGGGAAGGATTATAACCATACAACGTCGTATTGATATTCCATAAATAATCCAACTGCACCAAACCGAATTTACGATGTCCTTGTCTGGAATCGCCATACAACCCGCCACCGGCCAACAACCGGGCTCCCGACGCTGCCGTAAACCATTTACCCAAATAGAATGTAGCCATCGGCCCTATGCGGTCCAAAGGTTCTGAAAACAATCCCCGATGCAAAATAGAAGCTGCACCTACACCTGCACCATAGAAGATATGATCGATGGCCGACTCGTTGCTAAACTCTTCCTTTTCTTCTTGTTCTTTATGAAACAATCCGTGTCTCAATCCATATCCATACAGGTTGTACGAGAGACCGGCCGTAATCGTAGGAACGACATCGGCATTTATACTAGACAAGAAATAGCGCGACCAACGATCGTTTTGGTTCACATTCAGCCGAGGCTCGACAAAAAGATCGAACATCTCGTTGATTCGGAATGAACCTTGCAACCCGACTCCCAAACCGAAACTATGACGGAAATAACCCTCGGACGATACATAATCATAATTGAGTCCGGCCACTCCGCTTATTTCGAACAAACGGCTCCGGTCATACCCGCCAAACAGGCTGGAAAAATTCAACAAATAATCGAGCTGAGCCCCAGCCGCCAATGTATTATGCAAAGAACGTGGAGCATTGATCGAGGTAAAATTCAACGTTCCCCGTACTCCCGAAACCGGATTCCACCAAGTACCCAATCCGCCAAACAAACGGTATCCTTTATTCGGGAAGGGTTCGGAGAAGGACGATTGCAGCACACCGGCAAATCCACCTCCCAAAGTCACATAAAGATTTCCAATGGGTTTGGGAAAATCAAACTCATCTTCCTCTATCGATTTCCTGTCGATCGATGGCGATACAGGATAGAATGTCACACCGGCCAACATCGATGGTAGGGGATCGATAAGGCTCAACCCATCTTTCCATACTCCATTCGGAAAAACATCTACCCGAGGCTCCAAGAACAACGACCACTGGTTGGACAACCGGAACTCTCCATGCAAACCGGCGCCACCGCTCCATTGGCCATTCAAGGGACCGCCGGTTGCCACCGCATGATAACCGGCACCTAAAAGTCCCGACAGTTCGAAAACCCGCGAAGGATCATATCCGCCAAACAGGGTATGGAGGTTAAACAAATAATCGAGTTGTGCGCCCAACGAACTTTTCTCGGATCCCAAGTATTTTACCAAAGCCGACAGCCTCAACGACGAAATGGAAGTAAAACGAGTTCCTATGGCGAGCATAGCTGTTGCCCCGGGATCGAGAAAAATATCGGACGAGCCAACTATTGTAGAGGATACCCCCCCGGCCGCCGAAATAAAGAATCCTTGATCGACTCCCAAAAACGATGCGTTCCGACGAACCGGAGCCGGCAGCAACCGATAACCGAACCCGGCCATCAACGAAGCCTCCCAGTCATAATTCATCCACGTTTCTACACCATCTATACCATCGGAGTAAACGCCAAAACGGGGTTCAAGGTAAAAGAAGGTGAGAGGCGAGAAATTAAAGCGAGTTTGCAAACCCAACCGAAATCCTCCACCATTCGTCCATTGCCTGCGATGATACAATAACTGATATTCACCACCGGCCACGCCTATCAACTCGAAAATCCGGGACGGATTATCTTTATGCAACAATGCGGTAAGATTCATTAGGTAATCGACCGAAAGCCCGGCAAAATAGGGATTCACAAGCGAACCATTGTGCAACCCGGCATTCAATCCCAAGCGAATACCATGCACCGGTGTAAACCAATCGCCTACCGTCAATCCGGCGCGGGCACCTATTCCCGCAGGGATAAACATTCTATTGTGGCTTCGGTCTGCCATAATACCGGCTTCACCCGTAAAGAACAAATGGTCGCCAAATTTTTTCGAACCATATTTCTCATTCCCGGCCGGCTTCTGCAAAATATAGTCCAATCCGTTGAACTGACTTTCGGTCTCCTGCTGCTGTGCCATAGCCCGGAAACTCAAAGCAAAGACAATAAGGAGCATATATCGAGCAGCCGAAATAAAAGAGCGCATAATGTATCTTCTTTTCATACCTTAATCTTCCTCCTGTAACAAATCCAGCAAATCGCCGTCGATACTGGCAATATCGCGTAACGAGGGATCATCTTTAAATGCTTTCTCCAAATAGGACAGGGCTTTCACCACCTCGTCGACCCGATTGGCAGCCACAGCCTTGATATAATTTTCTTTTGGTGAATTTCCTAACAATTTAGCCTTTTCCCATGCTTGGTCATTGGCTTTAATGGCCAACAGCATAAGCACTTCGTTAAAAGGCGACTCGGCCGATATTTCCTGAATAACCTCTTCGTAACGGCCATTCAACGCAGCGGCATATACCCGTGCTTTGTGATAGACGCCTTCGTCGGGCAAATAAGAGGCCAACGAATCGGCCTGTACGTAACGTCCGGCCGACAACCAAGCCAACACTTGATTCAACCGGGTTTCATCGGGCAACTCCTTCATGTCCAAATAGGGAAGCAATAGCTCTGTATCGGGAGTTCCCTTTTCGATTAGAATCGAAGCCAAATCGGTCGCAGCCACCAAGAACTTAGGATAAATTTCCAACGCCCGGCGACAAATAGCCTCCCGTTCGTCTATCGAATCGGCCCCACTATATAACCGCCAAAGCTCATTTCGCGAAAGCTCCGAACTCCTGTTCCGATAAAGCGCCACAATCTCCTCATCGGTCAGGTAGCGATATTGCGAAAAAAGCAACTCATAGCTTACCCGCCGTAATTGCGGCAAATACTGTGTAGTTATCATCGGCCGGTAGAAAGGCAACCTCACTACATTTATCGATTGTCTGTTCGGATCGTTGGGATACTTATCGATAATAGCCTGTATGGCATCGGCCTCTTCCGCCTTCCCATCGGCCCGAAGCAAAGCGACCACTCGGTCCCACGACTCGACCGAAGCATCTGTTGCAAGTTCTATTTGGTTCCGGGTCGATTCATTTAACTCTTTCATTATAAACGACATGGCCGACGACATACGCGCCTTTGCCAACTGTTTGTTCTTGGCATAATTACCTTCGGGCGACGCGGTTCCCGCAATAGAGAAACTTTTCAACCGGGCATTGGGATCGTTCTCGACCTGCCGCAACCGGGTAATAAGCGCCTCCATTTCAGCCCGATTATTCCCGGCATTGAGATCTAAAACGCTTTTATTAACGGGGAATGTAAGATTCACATCTCCTTGGGTATCGCGCAACTGCATTTCGGGCTGCGGGAAAAATTTTTCGTTTTTCACCATACTCCCCGGAATCTCATATTTCAAAAACCGCAACGGATTTACCACTCCACGGGCAATCACAAACGTATCGCGATAAAGCACCCGATTGTAATTCTCCATGGCAACCATCATATCGCAACGGAAATCGTCATTCGGGTTTTCTACATAAGTCGAATCGTTATAACCTACCAAATCGTCTCTACGCGACGAAGTAGATTTAATTTGCACATATTTCGAAAGAGGGTCTTGCGCACTATTGTAATCGTACATACGCTCCTGCGTAATAGCATACTCTTTCCCGTCGAACACCAACGGATTGAGGAAAATCATCTTCCCTTTGGAGACGTTATAAATACCCGGTTGGATTATCATGCGGGCATTGGTCGAAAAGAGTTCACGCGGTATTTTCACCCGGGTTTTGATATGGAAATAGTTCCCTTTTACCTCTATATCGGTAGGTTCGGGAATCACATTATCGGTAATTTTTTTTGCCGAGACAATCACCTCTTCGAGGGCGATTGACGAAGGATCGAGTATAACATCGATTGTCAACTCGCCGCGCACGGCTACTTTTTTCTCTTCATATCCCAACGAAGTAAAAAGCAATTCGCCCTCCGAGTCTATTTTTACCAAATATCTACCATCTTCATTGGTCACACCCACCAGCTTATTGGTTCCTGCATTATAAATGCTCACCCTATATAAAGGTTCCCCTTCAACGCTGGTTATGGTACCTCGAACATTTATATCGCGTGCCGACAGCGACAAAGTACCAATTACGAGCCAAACACCCACAAGGAGTAACAAGCGGAATTTATTAAAACTCAGCATAATCACACGTTATAATCATTTGAATATATAAGAAAACGAGAGGCCCAAACGAACCGGAACAGGTGCCCATTTATGCAAATTAGGAGCAGCCGGTTTGTCCTCGCCTTCCCGATAATCGAAAGCTCTCAGCTTACCCGCTCCCACACCCACAGTTGCCTCCATATTCCAATGCCGGCTCAGAACTAATACATAACCGTAAGTTAAACCCGCGGCCAAAATATCGCCCTCGTAAATATGGCTGCCAAACCGCATATTGTAAAATCCGCCCAACAAGCCTATACCCATGAAATGCCGTGCCATAGGCCGATTAAACCAATAACGCAACTCTGGTTGGAATCTGAAATGGGTAGCTTTAATATCGGCAACCTTAAACAGGAACGGATTTGCCGTTGCACTCATATCCAAAGAGAATTTTGGGTTTAACCTCACCTCCAAAGCCATATTGGGAGATAACGTAGCCCAATCTATCAGATTAGTTTTAAGAGCTACACGCTGAGCATTGATAAATTGTATGTTCAGGATTATTACCCCTAAAATAAAGCAACACCTATACAAAACTTTTTTCATACTTCATATTTCCAAATCGTCTCTCGACTGTTTGACCCCTATAACGGAGACGGTGATGATCTATTTACGTTTCTATAAAGTTAAATATTTTCAAAAAAACAGAGCAAAAATAAACAAATCATTTCTATACACAAAACAATTTTCTTTTTTTGCCTCCTTTTTATATAAAAAAAGCCGCCTCCCCCTCATGGAGAAACGGCTTTTCCCTTTCACATAAAATATTGTTTTATTATTTCTTCTAATCGTTCCTTCGCCCCCCTACAAAAATAAGAATATAGTATACCAACGTAGCCAACGAACCCAACGCGGCAACTACATAGGTATAGGCGGCCCATTTCAAAGCGTCCTTAGCCTTGTCGTGAGTAGTGACATCGGTTACTCCTGCATTGTTCAACCAAGCCAAAGCCCGCTGACTGGCATTAATTTCGACCGGCAAAGTAATAAAACTGAACAATGTCGTAGCCGCAAACAGTATAATTCCCAAAAACATAATCGCCGGATAGACTTGTATGGTAAGGATACCTATCAACAAAATCCACTGTACCCAGTTCGACGCAAAACTAACAAACGGAACCAGCGCCGAACGCATTTTCAGGAACGAATAGGCTCGCGCATGCTGCACGGCATGGCCACACTCGTGTGCTGCTACCGCCGCAGCCGCCACACTGTTGCCATAATAAACCGCTTTGCTGAGATTGACCGTATGGTTCGATGGGTTATAATGATCGGTCAAATGGCCATCGACCTGAGTAACCGTAACATCGTTTATCCCATTCTCCTGCAACATGCGTTCTGCAATATCACGTCCGGTAAGGCCATAAGGAATAGGAATTTTCGAATACTGTTCAAATTTGTTTTGCAACGTACGTTGTACGGCAAAACTAACCAATGCGATAACTATAAACAGAATGTAAACCATATCTCTTTTTATTACATAAAAAACAAACTTCAATTACACTTGTTTGCTCTCTATTTCCGTTTCAACGCTGCAAATATATAGGGAATAGCGCATTATATATGTTAATGCAAAAGTTATTATAACAAAATTGTGTTAAATCGGCCATTTCGAACACAAATTCCTCCTTAAAGGATAATATGCTATCCTCTGTCTAAAAGCCAAAAAAACTTAATGCCTGTTCCAACTCCCAAGAATAAATTTTACATTTGCGTTTGACAATATTGTCAAACATATAAGACAGTTAATTTAAATTTCTAAAACAGAGCCCCATGCAAGCGACCAACTATTACAGAACAGGATTAGACGTAGGCTCTACAACCGCCAAGATGGTGATCCTCGACAAACATGGCGAGGTTGTTTTTTCACGTTACGAACGACATAATGCCCAAGTGAACGAGCTACTGGCCTCTTATTTCGACGAAGCTCAAAAACAACTGGGCGACATAGCAACGACCATTGCCGTAACCGGTTCGGTAGGTATGGGTACTGCCGAACAATTACACGCCGGATTTATCCAAGAAGTGGTAGCTGCCACCCAATATGTGCAGCAAAGCTACCCCTCGGCTTCGGCTTTGATCGACATTGGTGGAGAAGATGCCAAAGTGGTTCTCTTCCAAGAAGGGAACATCGACCTGCGCATGAATGGGAACTGTGCCGGTGGCACAGGAGCATTCATCGACCAAATGGCCGTTCTGTTGGGATTGAGTATCAAACAACTGAACGACTTGGCTCTGCAAGCCGAACACATTCATCCCATTGCCGCCCGCTGCGGGGTTTTCTCAAAGACCGATATTCAGAATTTGGTGAGCCGCAACGTACCTCTTGCCGACATTGCCGCTTCGATTTTCCACGCCGTCGCCGTGCAAACCATCGTCACCCTATCGCGAGGGTGGACATTCCATCCACCCATCGTGCTTTGCGGAGGCCCGTTCACCTTTATTCCGGCGCTGCGCAAAGCTTTTGCCGACTACCTGCAAATTGCCGAGAGCGATTTTATACTCCCTGCCGGCGGAAATCTGCTGCCGGCCTCGGGCTGCGCCCTGTGTGCCGACGAGAAACATATCACCACACTATCCTCTTTGGCAAAATCACTCGCACGAAAGAGTAACCCGAAGGGGAAAACCTCTCTGCCTCCGCTCTTCGCCTCATCCCGGGAATACGATCGATGGAGGGAGGCGAAAAGCCGATACAACTGGCCTACTCGACCGCTGGTATCGGGGCACCAAGAGGCCGTACTCGGCATCGATTCGGGATCGACCACTACAAAAATCGTCGTTGCAGCTCCCGACGGCGCCATTCTCTTCACCTATTACGCTTCCAATTTGGGGAATCCCATCGAAGCGGTACGCCGGGGACTTACCGAGTTGAAAAAGCAATGCGACACCCAGCAAACCCAACTGGATATAATCGGCTCGTGCTCGACTGGCTACGGCGAGGAACTTATCAAAGCTGCCTTTGCCCTCGACGGGAGCATGATCGAGACGATGGCCCATTACAAAGCCGCCCGGCAAATGGAGCCCGATGTGAGTTTTATCCTCGACATCGGCGGGCAAGACATGAAAGCCATCTTTGTCAAACAAGGGGCGATTATCCGCATGGAACTGAACGAAGCCTGCTCATCGGGGTGCGGCTCCTTCATCGAAACCTTTGCCCGCACCCTCAATTACAAAGTGTCCGACTTTGCCCATGCCGCCTGCACCGCGACACACCCCTGCGACTTGGGAACCCGCTGTACCGTATTTATGAATTCGAAAATAAAACAGGTCTTGCGCGAAGGGGCTACCGTAGCCGACATCGCCGCAGGGCTCTCCTATTCGGTAGTAAAAAACTGCCTCTACAAAGTATTGAAACTGAAACACAGCCAAGAATTGGGCAATACCATCGTAGTACAAGGGGGCACCATGCACAACGATGCCATCGTGCGGGCTTTCGAATTGGAAACAGGTCGGCAGGCGGCTCGAAGCAACCACCCCGAACTGATGGGAGCCTACGGTTGCGCCTTGCAGGCAATGGAACAACAATCGGCACCCCGTACCCTCGACCAATTACTCGCCTCGACCGACTATACCAGTCGGCAAGTGCAATGCAACGGCTGTGAGAACCGTTGTTTCGTGTGCCGCTATACCTTCCCCAACGGAAACACGTTCTACTCCGGCAACAAATGTGAGCGCGTTTTTACCAACCGGGGAGAAAGCGAACTGCCCGGCCAAAATCTATATCCTTTCAAATACAAGTTGTTGTTCGACCGGGAAACTCCGGCTCAGGGCAGCCCAGTTGTGGGAATCCCCCGGGTGTTGAACCTGTACGAAAACTACCCCTTTTGGCACGCGCTCTTTACCCACTGCGGCATTCGGGTGGCACTCTCCGACTTGTCGACTTTCGCCAATTACGAAAAGGCGCTCCACACCGTTATGTCCGACAACATTTGCTTCCCCGCCAAATTGGTACACAGCCACATACAAAATCTCATCAACAAAAAAGTCGACCGCATATTCCTCCCCTATGTAATCTACGAGCATGAAAGCGATCGCAAAATGTCGAACAGCTACAACTGCCCCATCGTCGCCGGATACTCCGACGTTATACGCAGTGCCATGTCGCCCGATATTCCCGTCGACTCACCGGCCATCACCTTTGCCGACCCGCAATTGCTCACCCGACAATGCACACTCTATCTCAAAACCTTAGGCGTATCGCAAAAGACAGCCCGCGAAGCGGTAAAACAGGCTTGGCAAGCCCAACGGCAATACGTCCTCGACATTCGCCATAAAGCCGAGGAGATCGTACGGGAAAGCCGACAGAAAGGTCAACCTATCATTTTGCTGGCCGGACGACCCTACCACACCGATCCGCTCATACAACATAAACTCTCGGAAATGATTGCCAATTTAGGAGTAAACGTCATTTCGGACGACATCGTACGGGAAGATACCGGCATCGACACCCACGACACCTACCTTGTGAAACAATGGGCTTATATGAACCGTATCTTAAAAGCGGCCGAATGGGTAGCCCATCAAGGAAACGACATTCATTTTGTACAAATGACCTCCTTCGGTTGCGGCCCCGACGCCTTCCTGCTCGACGAGATTCGCGACATATTGCACCGCAACGGCAAACCCTTCACCCTGCTGAAAATCGACGATGTGAACAACATCGGCTCCCTCAAACTGCGGGTGCGCTCGCTGGTCGAGAGCCTGCGACAAAACAACCGTCCGGGAAGTACCGAACCTTTCCGCACAACCCGGATATTCCGCAAGGACGACCGTCGGCGAAAAATCATCGTCCCCTTCATGTCGGAGTACATTACCCCCATGCTGGTACCCCTCTTCAAACTGTCGGGATACGATATCGAAGTCCTGCCGCCAAGCAACGAATCTTCGGCCGAAACCGGACTAAAATATGCCAATAACGAGGTTTGCTACCCGGCCACACTTATCGTAGGCGACATTATCAAGGCTCTGCAATCGGGACGCTACGACCTCGACCACACCGCCGTAGCCATTACTCAAACCGGCGGACAATGCCGCGCCACCAATTATTTGGCCCTCATCAAACGAGCCATGCTCGACGCGGGATTCGGAGACATACCGGTCGTGACCTTAGGGTTGGGACGAAAGGCTGTGAACGAGCAAGAGGGTTTCGGCCTGAAATGGGGCAAAATACTCTCGGTCGCCCTCAATGCTTTGCTCTATACCGATACCCTCTCGAAATTCTACCATGCCTCTGTCGTGCGCGAACGGGAACCGGGTGCCGCCGCCCGCCTGCGCGACAAGTACCTGTCACTGGCCGAACAGCCTATCCTCGAAAACACCCCTTCAAAACTGGTAGAATACACTCGACAGGCTGCCCAAGATTTTAATGATATTTGTCTCGACAAGGAGTGCCCTCGGGTCGGTGTGGTCGGCGAGATATTTTTAAAATTCAACTCCTTTGCCCACCAACATATAGTTCGCACCCTTACCGAACAAGGCATTGAAGTGGCTCCGCCTCTGCTGTTGCCCTTCTTTATGCAAGGATTTGTGAACCGAGACAATAAGGAGAAGATGTTTCTACGCAAAAAAGAGATACCCCATTTTCTCTCCCGAAGTTTCTACCGGCTCATCGACAAACGGATAGCGATATTCAATCGCACCGCCTCGGGATTCCGCTATTTTGTCCCATTCAGCGACATCTATGAAGAAGCCGGCCGAACGGAAGGAATCGTTTCGGGAGCTGCCCAATTCGGCGAAGGGTGGTTGCTTCCGGCCGAGATTATCGAGTTTACGAAACAAGGCATCAACAACGTCATTTCGTTACAACCATTCGGATGCATTGCCAACCACATCGTGTCGAAAGGAATCGAAAAGCGGCTGCGTATGCTCTATCCTGAATTAAATTTACTATCTTTGGATTTTGACAGTGGAGTAAGCAGTGTAAATATAACCAACCGATTATTGCTTTTCACGCACCATTTAAGAGCTTAATAACAAAAACTACCATGTATTCCCAGACTACAAACCGCCCGACTCCCAAAAATGGGACAAGCGAAAATATAGAAGCTCGTATCATCGAAGCCGCCAAGCAAGAATTTATCGAAAAGGGGTTCGAACAAACCTCGATGAGCGACATCGCCGCCGTGGTAGGGATAAACCGCCCCACCCTGCATTACTATTTCAGGACAAAAGACAAGATGTTCCAAGCGGTATTTTCCTCGATTGTAAGCAATTTTCTACCCCATATCGACGCCATCTTTTCCAAGCAGGAGCCTTTCGAAAAAAAGTTGGAAGAGATTATCGATGTTTATTTCGGCATCTTCTCGGCCAATCCCATGTTGCCCAAATTCATTGTCGGCGAAATCTATCGCGATGTAAACCACCTCATCGGCACCTTCTGTGCTTTGGATTACGACCAATACCTGCACCACATAGGCGAACTCCTCCAAAAGGAAATCGACGACAACCACCTCAAAAAAGTACCGCTGCAATTTGTCTTTATGACCTTTTACAGCCAACTAGTCTTCCCGTTCCTTAGCCGCAAACTTTCCGAAAAACTCTTTTTCCACGAAAACCCCGAGGAATATTCCCAATTTCTGCAATCGTGGAAGCGACACATCGTCGCGCAAGTCACCCACCTTTTACACTCCTGAGTAAAAGGCCGTACGCATTATAACTAAAAACAGAAACAGGGCAACCTCCCACGCCGAGAGTTGCCCTGTGCCTATCATTATACAAAGTTAAAATATTATTATTCGGCCAATTTGGCTAACGGCGCAGGCTCTACATAGGTGCGAGCTTTCAACTCCTTGTCGAGCATATAAAGGCCAAAACCGTTATCTTTAATCATTCTGAGGCTATCGATCAACTCTTGTGCACTGGCCTCCTCCTCGATTTGTTCATCGACAAACCATTTCAGCATATTGGCGGTACCGAAATCTTTCTCCTCATCGGCCAATACACACAGGTCATGAATCATGGCAGTCACCTTTTTCTCGTGAACCAGCGTATCCTCAAAGGCTTCGAGGGGCGAAGCCCATTCTGTTTTTACAGCAGCTATCGGAGCCAAAGTCACTTTTCCACCACAAGAAAGCACGTATTTCGTAAAGATAGTGGCATGAGCCTGTTCCTCTTGAAACTGTACCGAGAACCAATTGGCAAAACCCGGATTACCGGCTGCCGCAAAATGGTTCGACATCGACAGATACAAATAGGCCGACCAAAACTCGGCATTGATTTGGGCATTGAGAGCCTCTTCCATTTTCTTACTGAGCATAATTCTATGTTTTTATGTTTTTATTTCACAAATATACAATATATAATTAGAATCCGTGGATTAAAGTCACCAATGCAACTATAAATGCAAAGAAGCAAAAAATACTCTTACGGGACAATCAAACCGAAGTTTTTCTCTGGGTCTTCTATTAATTTTGTACTGAACTTGTCGGATATATGTCTTG
>DXFL01000006.1 GCA_019114445.1 Candidatus Barnesiella excrementigallinarum | reverse complement strand
TATAAAATTTTTATTCAAAAAGTGAATATTTGTAAAATCTTATCAGCCTCTTTATATATTAAGGTGTAAAACGGGTGTGGGTTTGGGATCTGTATGTTGCCTTTTGGGCAAGATATGCATTGTGCAGTCGGGCGATGGAAATGCGGTCGCCCAACTGGATATGGGGGATAACGCGATAGGGCAGAAGTGTGTGTTAAATCGCTTCTGCCCTATCGTTTTATCTTGTAATGGTTTTGTTTACTGCTGGTTAAGCAGGAAATGCTTGAAAGCGTTGAACGCAACCGGCGTGAAAATACTTTGTTTTTCGCCTTGCATGAAGGCTTGCAATTTTTCGGGGATAGGAATCGATTCGCCGATGGTCGAGTTGACAGTTTCCCGGAATTTTGCGGGGTGGGCTGTTTCGAGGCAGATACCTATCTCGCCGGGCTTTAATCCGTCGATAAGGGCTTGATACCCGCAAGCTCCATGAGGATCGAGCAGATATTGTTCGTTGCGGAATGTTTTCCGCATGGTCTGGCGAATCTCTTCGTCGGTATAGCTTACACCGCTTATGTCGGCGCAAATGGCTTCGTGAGAATGTCCGTACAGGTCGAGTATGCGGGCAAAGTTGCTGGGATCGCCCACGTCCATGGCATTGGCAATGGTGGCTACCGAGGGACGGGGTGTATAGGCTCCTGTACGCAAATATTGCAAAAAGACATCGTTGCGGTTGTTGGCGGCAATAAAGCGTTTGACGGGCAGCCCCATGCGTTTGGCAATCAATCCGGCGGTAATGTTCCCGAAATTGCCACTGGGTACGCTGAATACTACCTGTTCGGGGTTTTCCACCATGCCGCACAATTGTGCATAGGCATAAAAATAGTAGAATGCTTGGGGCAGGAATCGGGCTACGTTGATAGAGTTGGCCGAGGTGAGGTAGAGTTTTTCGTTCAACTCTTTATCCATAAAGGCGCTTTTTACCAAAGCCTGACAGTCGTCGAAAGTTCCGCTCACTTCGAGCGCCGTGATATTGTGCCCGAGGGTTGTAAACTGTTTTTCCTGTATCTCGCTGACTTTCCCCTGCGGATAGAGTACAAAGACTTTCACACCGGGTACATCTAAAAATCCGTTTGCCACGGCACTGCCGGTGTCGCCCGAGGTGGCTACCAATACATTGACTTGCCGTTTTTCCTGTTGGTTGAAATAGGCAAGTACCCGAGCCATGAATCGTGCGCCTACATCTTTGAAGGCGAGTGTAGGTCCGTGGAAAAGTTCTAAACAGTACCGGTTTTCGGCTATCGGAATCAAAGGGATATCGAAGTTGAGCGCATCGTAAACGATCTCTTTCAGTTTATCGGCCTCTATCTCTTCGCCGAAGAAGGCTTCGGCTACGACAAAAGAGATCTCGCGCAAGGACATCTCTTTCATGTTTTGGTAAAAAGCCGGGGGGAACCGGCGAATGACTTCGGGCATGAAGAGCCCTCGGTCGGCTGCCAGACCTTTTACGACTGCGTCGTGGAGGGATACCGGCTGAGTTTGTTTATTCGTACTGTAAAATTCCATGATTCTGTATCTTTTATTCTCGAAAGAATGCTTCCATAAATTGTTCGCCGGCCAGTGACCCGAAAGCGCCTTCGGCAGTGGAGAACTCGTCGTAACGTGTCACCCCGTCGGGATTGGCGGTGGGGTTGTAGATTACGAACGGTACCGGTGCCGCCGTATGAGTACGTACCCGGCAAGGGGTGGGGTGGTCGGGCAATAGGCCTATTGCCACCGGTTCCTCCATTTGGGCTACGGCCTCGATGAGCGGTTGCAAGACGCGATGGTCGAGGTTTTCGATGGTTCGCACCTTCAAATTTACATCGCCTTCGTGTCCGGCCTCGTCACTGGCTTCGATATGCAAATATACAAAATCGTGCGAATGTAACGCATTAATTGCGGCCTGAACTTTTCCTTCGTAATTGGTATCGTAAAGTCCCGTTGCTCCTTCCACTTCGATGGGGCGAAGGCCGGCGTATACGCCTATGCCTCGAATAAGGTCGACGGCCGAAATGACCACCCCGCTTTTTATTCCGTATCGTTGCGCGAGGGTTTCCATACGGGGCTTGTATCCGGGCGACCACGGCCAAATGCTGTTGGCCGGATCTTTTCCTTCGGATACGCGCCGCAGGTTGATGGGGTGCGACGGTAATATTTGTTGCGAACGCAGAATGAGTTCGTTCAACCGGGTTGCGGTAGCGGCAGCTTCGGGAACGAGCGGACGAACCATTACATCGCGGAATGGGGTGCCGGGGACATCGTGGGGAGGGGTGCAATCGATTCGTTTGTCGCCCCCTTTGAGTTTAAGCAGATGGCGATAGGATACCCCCCGGTAGAAATTGGCGTCGGTACCCCCCAGTTGTTTTTGTAAAAAGTCGATCAATTCGGCGGCCTCGGCCGTGGTGATGTGACCGGCCGAGTGGTTTTTGATAAGCCCGTTTTCAATGCAGATGATGTTGCAGCGCATGGCCATCTCGTCCGGCTCGATCTCTATACCCATACTGGCCGCTTCCAATGAGCCTCTCCCTTCGAATACCCGGTCGAGGTCGTAACCCAGTACGGCCAAGTTGGCGATTTCGCTCCCCGGGTGATACCCTTCGGGGACTGTTTTCAGCATTCCGCAGCGGCCGTGAGCGGCCAGCCAATCCATGGCGGGAGTATCGGCAGCTTGCAGGGGGGTGCGTCCACCCAGTTGTTCGATAGGCTCGTCGGCCATTCCGTCTCCTAAAACTATGATGTGTTTCATCGGTCAAATTTAATTATCGAATGTTGGCAATTCCTATAATATCGGCAAAGACACCGGCTGCGGTCACTTCGGCGCCGGCGCCGTACCCTTTGATTACCATCGGGTATTCGCGATACCGGTCGGTGGTAAACATAATTACGTTGTTGCTCCCTTCGAGGTGGTAGAAGGGGTGAGCCGGATCGATTTCCTGTAACCCGACTTCAACATCACCGTGATCGAGCGTGGCGACAAACCGCAGTACTTTGCCTCGATCGGCCACTTGCCGGCGATATTGTTCGAAGTCGGCATCGTAGTGCGGAATCTTTGCCCAAAAATCGTCGAGGGAACCTTCGAAATAAGATTCGGGAATGAAAAGGTTTTTACGCACGTCGGCCTGTTCCACCCGGTATCCGGCTTCGCGGGCCAAAATTACCAGTTTGCGGATTACGTCTTGTCCGCACAAGTCGATACGCGGGTCGGGCTCGCTGTATCCGGCCTCCTTCGCCATGCGCACGGCTTGGCTCAACGGGACCTCGGCGCTCACCACATTGAATATATAGTTGAGTGTGCCCGATACGACGGCTTCGATTTTAAGTATTTTATCGCCGCTGTTGATGAGGTTGTTGATGGTGTTGATAATGGGTAGCCCGGCCCCTACGTTGGTTTCGAACAGGTATTTTACATCGCGCTTGCGGGCGGTTTGTTTCAACTCCCGGTAAGAGTCGTACGAGCCCGATGCCCCTATCTTGTTCGAGGCTACGACCGAGATGTTGTGGTCGAGCAATGTTTTGTAGAGGGCTGCTATCTCGGCGCTGGCGGTGCAATCGACAAAGACCGAGTTGAAGATATTCATTTTGAAGATTTCGTCCCGTATCTTTTCGGGCGATGCCTTCATCTCGGAGCGGTCGAGCAATTCTTGATAGTGTTCGATGTCGATACCTTCGCGGTCGAACAGGCATTTGCGCGAATTGGCTATTCCTACCAGCCTCAACTGTAAGGCTTTCGTTTCGAGCAGGCGTTGCTGCTGTTTACAGATTTGACGCAACAGGTCTTTCCCCACGGTTCCCACACCTGCGACGAAGAGGTTGAGCACTTGCGATTCGGAAAGGAAGAACGAGTCGTGTATGACGTTGAGCGCTTTACGCAGACTGCCGAGGGCGATAACGAACGAGATGTTGGTCTCCGATGCACCCTGAGCACAGGCGATTACATTGATACCGTTTCGGCCCAATACATTAAACAGTTTACCTGCAATGCCGGGCGTATGTTTCATGTTTTCGCCCACGATGGCTACCGTGGCCAAATCTTTTTCGGCCTCGATGGCGCTTATTTCGCCGGTTGTCATCTCTTCCTTGAACTCTTCGCGGAGAACTTTTACGGCCAAATCGGCGTCGGCGTTACGTACGGCAAAGGTGGTGTTGTTTTCCGATGAAGCTTGCGAGACCAAGAATACGCTAATCCCCGACTTGGCCAGCCGGTAGAATATGCGCGAATTGATACCGATGACACCAAC
Organism: Candidatus Barnesiella excrementigallinarum; assembly: GCA_019114445.1. Taxonomy (GTDB): domain Bacteria; phylum Bacteroidota; class Bacteroidia; order Bacteroidales; family Barnesiellaceae; genus Barnesiella; species Barnesiella excrementigallinarum. The sequence goes on along the minus strand of DXFL01000006.1, from coordinate 327,646 downwards.
CATACCCATGCCCGAAAGGGTGATGAGGCAAGTGTCGTTGATCGACGAGATTCCCTTGATGGCCTTTCCTTCGGTGTGCGAATTGTCTTCCGATATGAGGGTGCCGGGTGCCGATGGGTTGAAGGTGTTTTTGATGAGAATAGGTATGTTCTCGTGAAATACCGGGTAGATGGTGGGGGGATAGATGACCTTCGCCCCGAAGTTGCAAAGCTCCATAGCCTCGATGAACGATAGTTTTTCGATGACATAGGCCGTATTGATTACCCGGGGATCGGCCGTCATGAACCCATCGACGTCGGTCCATATTTCGAGTTGCGAAGCACGGAGCGCCGTGGCTAAAATCGAAGCGGTGTAGTCCGATCCTCCCCGTCCTAAATTGGTGACGTCGCCGGTGTTTTTGTCCGAGGCGATGAATCCCGGTACGACGGTTACACGAGGTAGTTCGGAAAAATATCGTTTGACCAGTCTGTTGGTTTCGTCGAAATCGACAATATGTTTGCCGAATTGTACCCGGGTTTTGATAAAAAAGCGGGAATCGTAATGAACGGCCCCTTCGATGACCCGGCTGACAATCAACGACGAAAGCCGTTCGCCGTAGCTTACGATTGTGTCGAGGGTTTTTACCGAGAGGTCTTTGATGAGTGAAACCCCTTTGAATATATTGCCCAACTCGTCGAGCAGCGGTTTTATGAGTTCCAGCAATTCGGCCTGTCTGTCGGAGGCAACGGCTTCGTGTACCATGACAATATGTCGTTCGACAATCGCTTGGAATCGATTTTCATAGGCACACCCACCCTCTGCGGCGATTTTTGCGGTTTCGATGAGTTGGTCGGTTATGCCTCCCAAAGCCGATACAACGACAATGACAGGCTCTTGGCAATTTTCAACTATTTGTTTGACATTCGACATACTCGCTACCGAGCCTACCGATGTCCCTCCGAATTTCAATACTTTCATATTTGTATAATTCTATCGGTCCTGCTCTCCTTGCAATTTAGGGCAGGGAGAGCTATACAAAGTTACAAAACTTAATTTATAGCTGTACCGCATAGCGGTAAATCGAGTATAAGAAAAAGCGTCCTCCCCCCTAAGGGGTGGTTGTCGTTGCTGTAACACCGTTACAAAGGGTGTAGGTGTAGTAACGTTTGAGTGTCATCGCTTTGTGCTTTTTCATACGGTAGGATTTTGTAGGATTGGTACCGGTAAAAACTTACTGTTGGTTTTCGAAAAAACAAATTCCATTGTGCAAAAGTAATCTTTTTTTTGACTTTCAACTAAAATAATCACAAAATGATTTATTAATGCTTCTGTTCTTTTACAAATTTATATTTCATGGTGGGTTTTATGCGGCAATTTGAAAATATCTTTTTGCTATTAAAACTGCGTTGTAACTGCTGGTTGCAAATATTTTTATCGGCAAAATGATATTTTTATTTTCTAAATTACTATTTTTGTACAGCAAAACAGAGCGCAGGGTGATTGGTTTTGCCTTTTCGGTTTTTCGCCTCTGCCTGTACTATTTTTTTAAGGAAAATCCATTGCGTATGTCTGAAAATATCACATCGGTTCTTATTATTTACACCGGTGGAACTATCGGGATGGTTGAAAATAGCAAGACGGGAAGTCTTGAACCCTTTAACTTCCATCACCTGCTCGATAAAGTTCCCGAACTGCGACAGCTCGGTTTCTCTATTTCGACCGTGCAATTCGAACCGCCTATCGACTCTTCGGAGATCGAACCCGATTCGTGGATAAAACTGGTACATATTATTGCCGACAACTACGACCTTTTCGACGGGTTTGTCGTTTTGCACGGGACCGATACCATGTCCTATACGGCTTCGGCCCTCAGTTTCATGCTCGAAAACCTCAATAAACCCGTTATCCTTACCGGTTCGCAACTGCCCATAGGAATGCTCCGTACCGATGGAAAGGAGAACCTCATCACAGCCATCGAAATCGCTGCGGCCAAAAATTCCAACGGCGATCCGCTGGTCCCCGAGGTGTGTATTTTCTTTGGCAACCATTTGTTGCGGGGCAACCGCACTACCAAGATAAGTGCCGAGAGCTTCCACGCTTTTGTCTCGACCAATTATCCTCCGTTGGCGCAAGTGGGCGTGCATATCCATTACGACGAGAACCAAATAGCCCGGGCTTCGCGCAAACCGTTGCGGCCGCACTACCTGATGAATACCAACATCGTGGTGTTGAAACTTTTCCCCGGAATCTCGGAACAGACGGTTCGTTCCATATTAAATATACCGGGATTGAAAGGGGTCGTACTCGAAACATTCGGATCGGGCAATGCCCCGGTCAAGCCGTGGTTCCTCGATTTGCTTAAAGAGGCGGTAGAGAAGGGAGTCGTTATCGTCAATGTGAGCCAGTGTATGGGTGGCACTGTGCAGATGAGCCGATATGGCACGGGTAGCAAACTCGAAAATGTTGGCGTGGTAAGCGGTTACGACAGTACCACCGAGGCGGTGTTGACCAAACTGATGTTCCTCTTCGGGCACGATTATCCGGCCAAAGTGGTTAAGGAGAATATGAATTGCTCGTTGAGCGGTGAGATTACCCTTACACAACATAACTAAATCGGCGATAACGTTTTATTTAAACGTTTGGAATCTGTATTCGGGCGGTTATTGTGGTGTCTTTGAATTTATTTTCGACCAGCCGGTAACGATAATAAAAGGTATGGCAAACGCAAAGGCCAAAATCAAGAAGATATTGATCTCCACAACCTGTGCCACGCCCAATGTGATATAGAGGAAGAGGCAAATCACCAAACTTTTGATATGGCAGATGATGCGCGACATTTGTCGGTAGGCCTGCTCCCGGTTCTCATTGGTTATCTTAACCGGATAGTTGCACCACTGGGGTCGATGTTGAATCAAAGTGAGCAGTCCGTATAGGACCAATGCAATGAGCGGAAGCCCGATAATGGTCCATGATTCGCCCCAACGGTCTATTTCGCCCTGAGCATTGAAGTGCAAAGGAATATTTTCAGGAGTGTTAGCTATGATCCAAAAGGCTACGGCAAAAGAGGAAAGGAGAAAAAGAATTGCCGGGAATTCGCGCCAAAATCGTTTCATAGATACCATGTAAGATTTACAAGTTCAACAACCGTTTTTCCATTCCGGGTGTCACCCAGCAATCGATTTGAGCCGTATCGGTAGGGTTTTGATAGAGGAAAAGTGCCTCCACTCCCGGCAGCGAATCGACTAATGCCCGACTGCGTTCGAGTCCCATTACCATAAAGGCGGTGGCATAGGCGTCGGCTGTCATGCAATTGGGTGCCAATACGGTGGCACTCAGCAGGGAGTGTTGTACGGGATAGCCTGTTACGGGGTCTATCGTGTGGGCAATGCGTTTGCCGTTGACGATACGGTAGTTGCGGTAGTTGCCCGAGGTGGCTACTCCGGCATCGGTTACCTGCAATATCTCTTCGATGGTTCCGGCCTCGCCGTCGGCAATGGTAGGCCGGTTTATTCCTACTCGCCAGACTTCTCCGTCGGGATTCTTGCCACGGGCCAATATTTCGCCGCCTATTTCTATCATAAAGTTGTCGATACCGTGGTCGGCAAACAGTTCGCCGATTACGTCGCAGGCATATCCTTTGGCAATGGCCGAAAAGTTGAGGGTAACGGCCGAGTCGGTTTTTATGACCCGGTCTCCTTCGAGCGAAAGTTTATCCATACCCACATGGGTGAGCAGGCTGTCGACCTGTGCCGAATCGGGGATAATTCCCTGTTTGAAGCCGAATCCCCATGCGTTTACCAGCGGCGAGATGGTGGGATCGAATGCCCCTTCGGTACGGTGGTATATCTGTTGTGATGCGGTAAATACGCGTTTGAACCAGCGATCGGTTGCGGCCGGTTCGTTGCGGTTGACCTGCGAGATGAGCGACGTGTCGTTGAATGGAGAGAGCGATGCATCGAATCGCAACAGTTGTTGTTTTATCTCTTCGGACAGCGATGCCGACGATTTGTAGGTGATGTGGTAAAAGGTGCCGAAAATGATACCTTCGTCGTATTGATAGCTCGCTCTATCGCAACGGCGTATGGCGCTAATTACCAAAAAGGCCACCAAAAATAAAACTATCGCTCCCCACGAGCGGCCGTATCGTCTGTCCATATCGATTTAGAAATAGAGGTGTTCCAATAAAATTTTTACGCCGAGGCCTATCAAGATGATACCGCCCAGCACTTCGGCATAGTTGTGTATGTGACGGCCAAACTGGCGGCCGATGTAGATACCCGCGATCGAGAAGGCGAAGGTAACTGCGGCAATGACTATTGTGGGAACAATCATCGACATATTGAGGAAGGCGAACGAAATGCCCACGGCCAGCGCGTCGATACTCGTGGCCAGCGACAAGCCCACGAGGGTGCGGGTATCGGCCGGGTCGATACAGCAGGGTGCCTCTTCATTTTTTCGGGGCCAACCTTCCCAAATCATCTTGACTCCTAAGAAAAGCAAGACCCCGAATGCAACCCAATGGTCGTAATCTTCGATATAGCTTTTGAATCCGATTCCCAAAAACCAGCCGATAAGGGGCATCCCTCCTTGAAAAATGGCCATGAAAGCGGCTATTTTCAAAATACGAGGTAGTGTGAAAGGCTTTAACAGGACACCCGATGTCAACGATACGGCAAAGCTGTCCATGCACAATCCTACTGCCAAAACAAAAAGAGCGAATAGTGACACAAGTTATTTGTTTATGGTTTTGGCTGCAAAGTTATCGAAAAACCTCGAATTTATGGTATAAAAAAGGCTATATCTCTGTCCCGTTCGTTTCTCCCGGAATTACATCGCCCTGCCTCGGTAGAGTGCGGGGCAGGGCGACGGAGGCTCCCGACGGAGCCGTACAGTTGTGAGTTTATACTTTTTCCAATGCTTGGGTGAGGTCGTCGATGAGGTCGTCGATGTGTTCGGTCCCTATCGACAGGCGTATGGTTCCCGGGAAAATTTCCTGTTCCTTTTTTTCGCTGTCGGTCAGTTGCGAGTGGGTGGTCGATGCCGGGTGGATAACCAGCGATTTCACATCGGCTACGTTGGCGAGCAGCGAGAATATTTCGAGATTGTCGATAAAGCGGTGAGCTTCGGCTTCGCCGCCGTCGATTTCGAAGGTAAATATCGAACCGGCTCCGTGGGGGAAGTAGCGTTTGTAAAGCGCATGGTCGGGGTGGTTGGGGAGTGCCGGGTGGTTCACTCGCTTTACTTTGGGGTGATGGGCGAGGAAGTCGACCACTTTGAGGGCATTCTCCACGTGCCGTTCCACCCGCAGCGATAGGGTTTCCAGCCCTTGCAGCAGCAGGAAGGCGTTGAAGGGGCTGATGGCGGCACCGGTGTCGCGCAGGATTACCGCGCGTATGCGGGCGATATAGGCGGCGTTACCGGCAACGTCGGTAAACCGGGCCCCGTGATAGCTGGGATCGGGTTCGCTCAATTGGGGGAATTTCCCCGATGCGGCCCAGTCGAATCGTCCCGAATCGACGATGATACCGCCCAGCGAGGTTCCGTGGCCTCCGATAAATTTGGTGGCCGAGTGTACTACGATGTCGGCTCCATGTTCGATGGGCCGAATGAGGTAGGGAGTGCCGAAGGTGTTGTCGATTACCAGCGGGATACGGTGCCGATGGGCGATTTCGGCTACGGCGTCGATGTCGATAATTCCCGAATTGGGGTTGCCCAGCGTTTCGATGAAGACCGCTTTTGTATGGGACTGTATGGCTTTTTCGAAATTGTCGAGGTTGGTAGGGTCGACAAAGGTTGCTGTTACTCCATAGGCGGGCAAGGTGTGGTCCAACAGGTTGTAGGTGCCGCCATAGATGGTTTTGGCTGCCACGATGTGGTCGCCTGCGACGGCGAGGTTTTGGAAAGCGTAGGTAACGGCTGCCGCCCCCGAGGCTACGGCCAAAGCGTCGACACCCCCTTCGAGGGCCGCGATTCGTTTTTCCAATACCTCTTGGGTGGGATTCCCCAGCCGGCCGTAGATGTTGCCCGGCTCTTTCAGGTCGAAGCGGGCGGCGGCGTGTGCCGAGTTTTCGAATACATACGAGGTGGTTTGGTAAATGGGTACGGCTCTTGCATCGGTGGCAGGGTCGGGCTGCTCTTGTCCCACATGGAGTTGCAAGGTTTCGAAATGTAGTTTCTTTTGTGCCATTATCGTTGGATTTTAAATTTGTCTCGTTTTTGTCTTTACACTATGCAAAACTATATATTGCAGAAATATCAAACAAGAAAATTTGTAATAATGGAAAATATATCTATATTTGACGCTGTAACGAGAATAAATTGAAAATTTTATATACCGGGAATATTCTTTCGGAGAATGGTGTTCTATGGAAATACTCGATAAAACCGATTTGCAGATTCTGCGCGTCCTGCAAAACAATTCGCGCCTGACGACCAAAGAGTTGGCGGCGCAAGTGAATTTGTCGCCCACACCGGTGTTCGAGCGGGTGAAACGGCTCGAAGCGAACGGTTATATCCGCAAATATGTGGCGGTGCTCGATCCCGATAAACTGAACCGTGGTTTTGTGGTCTTTTGCAGTGTGAAACTTAGCCGGCTTAATCGCGACATTGCTGCCGAGTTTACCCGTATCGTACGCGAAATTCCCGAGGTGACCGAGTGCTACAATATTTCGGGGAACTACGATTATTTGCTTAAAATCCATGCGCCCGATATGAAATATTATCAGGAGTTTATCATCAACGTGCTGGGTACAATCGAGAGTATGGGTTCGCTGATGAGTACCTTTGTAATGGACGAGGTGAAACACGAGTATGGCATTCCCTTGTAATCTGTTCCGCGTGGAAGCAATGGTTTTGCGACAGGGCGATTGCCGTTCCCGGTTGTGGAGCCATCACGGTGTCAGGCAATTTCGAGGTCGAAGGTATCGTAAAGCGTTTTGACGTCGGGGTTTTTCTCAATCATCTTCATCAATACATCTTTGGGGCTGAAAATAATCTCTTTTTCACCGGGCTGGTTGATACGTAACTGCATGGAAAACTGGTTGTTTTGCAATGCGTTTTGCAGGAACGACATTAATTCGTAGAAATGCTCGTTAATGATGTTTACCTGTATTTGGGAGTCGACCGATACGGAGAACAGTTTGGCGTCGAGCAATTTCGGGAGGCAGCTTTGCATGGTGTTTACGAGGATTACCTCGGTGGGTATCGTTTGGGTATATTTCAGCCATGCGGCGATGAGCATCTCTTCGGTAAAGGGGGTGTTGAGCACAACCTCTTTTTCCAGTTTGTTTTGTGCCTCGTTGGCTGCCTCTTCATTCTTTTGGTGAATAGAGATTCGCATCGGTGGGGCTGCCTTTTTGGGGGTTGCTGTTGCGTGCGCCGGTGTGGCGGGCGAATTTGATTTCATCGTTCTGCTCATCGACGGGGTAGCCGCAATTTTATAGGTTATTTGCGGTTCGGCCGTTTGGGGGGCAGCGGTATTGACTGTTACCTGTTGTTTCGGGGCAGATACGTCGGGATTCGTGGCCTGATATTGCGCCGCCGGCTGTGCGGTTTGCGGCGCTGGTGTTATTTTTTGGAGCGGTTTTTCTTCGGGAGTAACAGTTATGGGATTGGTTATTTGGCAGATTTGTATCAGTGTCAGCTCTACTAAAAATTGCTTGTTGTTGCTTATGCGGTAGTCGAGGTCGCATCGGTTGCTCAATTCCATAGCGCGATAGAGGAATGGCAAGGAACATTTTGCCGCCTGTTCGCCGTAGCGCTGTGCCACCGATTCGCCGACTTCGAGCAAGGGGAGTGTCACCGGGTCTTTGCTGACCAACAAGTCTCTGAAATGGCGGCTCAACCCGCCGATGAAAAATTGCCCTTCGAATCCATTGTCGCGTATTTCTTTGAAGAGCAGTAACGCTTGCGGGACGTCGTTTTGCAAGAAGGCGTCGACCAGTCGGAAATAATATTCGTAGTCGAGAACGTTGAGGTTTTCGATAACCGATTTATAGGTGATGTGTCCACCGGAGAAGCTCACCACTTGGTCGAAGACTGAAAGGGCGTCGCGCATACCTCCGTCGGCTTTTTGGGCGATGATGTTCAACGCTTCGGGTTCGGCATCGATTCCCTCTTGCGAGGCGACATATTGCAGGTGGTCGGCGATGTCGGTAGTGGTGATTCGGTGAAAATCGTATACTTGACAGCGCGACAGAATCGTTGGCAATATTTTGTGTTTCTCGGTGGTGGCGAGGATAAAGATGGCATGGTGCGGCGGCTCTTCGAGGGTTTTTAAGAACGCGTTGAAAGCCGAAGGCGAAAGCATATGTACCTCGTCGATGATAAATACCTTGTATTGTCCTACTTGTGGCGGTATTCTTACTTGGTCGATGAGGGCGCGTATGTCGTCTACCGAGTTGTTCGACGCGGCGTCGAGTTCGATGATGTTATAGGAGCGCTGTTCGTTGAACGCCCGGCACGATTCGCATTCGTTGCAGGCTTCGCCGGTTTCGGTGGGGTGAAAACAGTTTATGGTTTTGGCAAAGATACGGGCACACGACGTTTTTCCCACGCCGCGCGGACCGCAAAAGAGGTAGGCGTGAGCGAGTTTTTTCGAGTCGATGGCATTTTTCAAGGTTTGGGTCAGTGCCTTTTGCCCTACGACCGACTGGAATGTCGACGGCCTGTATTTCCGTGCCGAAACGATATAGTTCTCCATATTGGATTTTTCTAAATTCTGTTCAATATACGCTTGGCAAAGCGGGAGCGGGAATTACGTGCCATTGGGGTTGCAAGGATATGTTCCCCTGTGGGCGCGGGGGTATTACCGTTTTCGCTTTGCTGTTACAAAGATACGATTTTTGTCCTATTCGGCTTGTTCGGGCAAGTCGTTTTTCCCGAAACAGAGCGGCAACAAAGTGCGTACCGACTCTATAATGAGGATTTCGTCGGTCCCATAGAGGTAGATACGTATGGGGTGGTTGTAGCGTTGTTCTGTTTCGAGTATTACCTGCCGGCAGGCTCCACAGGGAGCGGTGGGGTGTTCGATAAATTTCCCACCTGTTTGGGCTGCGATGGCCAAAGATTCGACCGCCCGGTCGGGGTATTGCGAATTGGCGTAGAACAGGGTGGTGCGTTCGGCACACGTTCCCGACGGGTAGGCGGCGTTTTCCTGATTGCTCCCGGTTACCATAGTGCCGCCCGACAAGAGCGCTGCGGCCCCTACTTGGAAACGCGAATAGGGCGCGTATGAACGGTTTGACGCCTCTTTGGCAGCGTCGATTAATTTTTTCTCACCATCGGTTAGCTCTTCGTACGAGCAAACTGTTATCTTTGCAGTGATATTCCGGTTTTCCATAACTTCAATTAAGTGTGTTTTTACTCACTTTACAAATATAGTTATATTTTTGAGAACGGGTATTTTTATCGTCTATTTTTTAGCTTAAAACAGAATATGAGATTACGATTCGTCATAACCTTATTGGCAGTAACGCTTTCGCTGGGGCATCTTTCGGCGCAGCATAAAAACAAAGCCTACATCGATTATATCGAAAAATACAGCTCGTTGGCCGTAAAACACCAAAAGATGTACGGTATACCGGCCAGTATCACTTTGGCGCAGGGATTGCTCGAATCGGGAGCCGGCCGCAGCGAACTTGCCCGTAAGTCGAACAACCATTTCGGTATCAAATGTCATAGTGACTGGAAAGGGAAACGAGTGTATCACGATGATGACAAGAAGGACGATTGTTTCAGGAAATACGATAAGCCCGAAGATTCTTTCGAAGATCATGCCCGGTTTCTCAAACGCCAGCGTTACGCTTCGTTATTCGAGTTGAAAGTTACCGATTACCGCGGTTGGGCAAAAGGGTTGAAACAGTGTGGCTATGCTACCGATAAGTCGTATGCCAATAAACTGATACAGACCATAGAATTGTATGAGCTTTATAAATATGACCGACAAAACTTCAAGCCGATACGGGTTCAGGACCTCCCGCCGGTCGTGGTTGCCAATCCGCACCCTGTATATCGTTCGTGGGGATTGCTTTATGTAGAGGCCCGCGACGGCGACACGCTCGAATCCATAGCCCTGGAATTTGGTTTTTCGGTGAAAAAACTGGCCAAGTATAACGAGTTGCCCAAAGAGTTCCCGTTGGAGGCTGGCGATATTGTTTACCTCGAAAAGAAAAAGAAAAAGGCCGAAAAGGGTTATGAATATTGTGTGGTTCGTTCGGGCGACTCGATGCACTCCATTGCCCAACGGTATGGAATCCGTTTGAAGAATCTCTACAAGATGAATAAGCTCCCCGACGATTATTCGCCTTCGGTAGGCGATACTTTGCGCTTGCGGTAAAACTTCCTTTATGTTGTTAGTACAGATTCCATGTGATGGAGAGTACTTGGAACTCGGTGCGCCGGTTTATTTGGTTGGCAATCTCTTGATCTTCGGGAGTTAACGAGTTGATGTATTCTTCGTTCAGGACATCACCCTCTTTGAATTGCGGATATTGGGTAGCCAGTTTTTTGGTAATGACTTTGGGCTGGCTTTCGCCGTATCCTTTCGGTTGCAGCCTGCGGGGATCGATGCCCGATTTGATGAGGTAATTTACAACCGAACGGGCGCGACGGTCCGAGAGTCGCAGGTTGTATTGGTCGGAGCCTTTCATGTCGGTATGCGCTCCCAATTCGATAGATACATTGGGATTGTCGTCGAGCATTTTAACCAATTCGTTGAGCGAGGTTTCCGATTCGGGTCGCAAGGTGGCGCGGTCGAAATCGAAGAAGATGTTTTCGATGAGGATTGGTTTGCTGATGGAGGAGAGTACAAAGTTGACCCCGTATTCGGCGTCCTTTTCTTCGGCATCCGAGATAAACTCCTGTTTCGAATTGAGGTATCCCCGGCAACTGGCAAGCATGACATAGTGTACGCCTCGATCGAGTTTGAACCGGAAACTGCCGTCCTTGCGGGCCACCTCTTTTTGGTTCGAGCCGTCGTTGCCCACGATACGGATAATGGCTTCGGGTACCGGTTCGTCGTCTTTGTCGATGACAACGCCGCTTATCCACACGCTTATCGAAGGCAGTACGAAACTGTATATGTTGTCGTATCCGCGACCGTCGCCGCGATTCGACGAGAAAAATCCGCTTTCCTCTTCCCCGAAGGTGATCCCGAAGTCGTCGGCTTGCGAGTTGATGGGGGCTTTCATGTTTTCGATTTGCCAAAAGCCATTGCTATTCATTCGGGCTTTGAAGATGTCGAGCCCGCCCATTCCCGGGTGGCCGTCCGAGGCGAAATAGAGGTCGCCGTTTTCGCGGATATAGGGGAACATTTCGTCGCCCGGCGTATTGATTTGTACACCTAAGTTTTCGAGAGAACCCTCTTTGTCGGTGAGCGATATGCGCCAAATGTCTTTACCGCCGTATCCGCCCGGCATATCCGATACGAAGTAGAGGTATTCGCCGTCGGGCGAGACGGCAGGGTGTCCGAAAGCCGATAGGGTATCGGCCGTAATTTCGTATTTTTGCGGTGCACTCCATTGGGCTCCGGTTCGAGTAGAGGTGTAGATTTCGACCGAGGTGTCGGCGTTGGGTTCCCGGCGGGCTTTGCTCAGGTACATGGTGGTACCGTCGGGGCTGAAACTGATTACCCCCTCGTCGTCTTCGGTATTGACATCACCCTCTATGGGTTCGGGTTTTTGCCAAACTCCCCGTTCGTTTTTTTTAGAGAAGTAGATGTCGCAGTTTTTAGCGCCGGTAATGCTGCTTTTATTTTTCCCTAAGGCTTTCTCGGTCGACGAGGTAAAATAGAGTTGGTCGAGGTCTTCGCCTAAAAGCATGGGGGCGAAGTCGCTGCGTCGCGAGTTGAGAATCGCTGCTTTTTTTACGACATACCGGGTGGGATTCTCTTTCCACTGGGGGGCAAGGTTACAGCCTCGTATCCCATTTTTGGCAAGGGAACTTAACGGGTTGGTTTCGAGAAAGGCTTGGTAGTTTTTGATGGCGTCTTTGTATTTCCCTTCGTATTGTTGGCTTCGGGCGAGGTAAAAGAGAGCCATACTGTCGGGGTATTCGTATCGTATGGCGTTTTGATAGGCCGCCGAACTGCGGGCCGCCATATTGATTCGCCGGTAGCATTCGCCCATCTTGAAAGCTATCTCTCCCCTCAGTTTGCGGTCTTTCCGGGGATTGGTTTTGCCATACACTTTCCGGTAGGTTTGGGCGGCGTCGTAAAATTCGCCACGGGCATACTGCTCGTTGGCGACGCTGAGTTTTGCCCCCGAACACGACACCAATAATCCGGCAGTCGCCAATCCCCAAAGTACCGTTTTTATCTTCATCTTTTTTGTTTGGGCAGACAACAAACGAGCGGACGATTATTCCGCCCGTTCGTTGGTCGTGTGCTTACTATTATAGATACGTTTTTTTTCGTGTTTTATTGTGTCGGGGGTGTGTAAATGGCGTGTCAAGGGAGCAACAGCGAGCTGTCGCCGTAGCTGAGGAAGCGGAAATCGTGGCTCAGGGCATAGTCGTATATTTGGCGCCATCGCCCGTCGACAAACGCCGAAACTAATAGCAGCAGGGTGCTTTGCGGTTGGTGGAAGTTGGTGACCATGCCTTGCACGATGTGGTATCGGTAGCCCGGAGCAATGATGATTTGTGTGGCGGTAACCAGCCGGGACAAGCCGTTGCGGTCGAGGTATTCGACGATGAGGCGGAGGGCTTCGCGCGAGTCGATTTCGTCGCTTCCATCGTATGGTTGCCATTGGGCCACGGTGAGTGTGTCGGGGGTGGCGTTGGGATTATGGGCCAACATTTTGCCTATGTAATAGAGGCTTTCGAGAGTGCGTACCGAGGTGGTGCCTACGGCAATTATCCGGCGGTCGGTATGGCAGAGGGTGTCGATGAGGTCTCGGCTTACCGAGATATATTCGGTGTGCATTTCGTGGCCTTCGAGCGTCTCGCTTTTTACCGGTTTGAACGTGCCGGCACCCACGTGCAAAGTCAGTTCGAGCAGGGGTATCTTTTGGGCTTTCAACTCTTCCAGCACTTCGGGGGTGAAATGTAACCCGGCGGTGGGGGCGGCTACCGACCCTTCTATTTTGGAGTAGACGGTTTGGTAGGTGGTTTTGTCGCTCTCTTCGGTCTCTCGGTTCAAATAGGGCGGGATAGGCAGTTCGCCGGCGTGGTCGAGCAGCGAAGCAAAAGTCACTTCGGGGTCGTCCCACGAAAACCGCACTTCGTAGGCGTTGCCGTGGAGAGCGCCGCGTTCGGCACAAAACGTTACCTTTTTACCGTCGATTTCGACCTCTTGCGACAAGAGCCCGCCTTTCCATTTTTTTGAATTTCCTATCAGGCACAGCCACGAACACGAGCCGGTCGATTGGAACGAAAGGGAGTATTCGTGCGGGACGAGCGGTTCGAGGCAAAAGACTTCGATGAGGGCTCCGGTCTCTTTTCGGAAGTGAAGCCGAGCCTGTATCACCCGGGTGTTGTTGAAAACCAAAAGGCTATCGGAGGGCAGCACTTGGGGCAATTCGTAGAAACGGTGTTCCTCGATGTCGCCCTTGCGGTAGACCAGCAGTTTGGAGTGGTCGCGTTGCGGCAGCGGGAATTTGGCGATACGTTCGTCGGGCAGCGGATAATTGAAATCCTCGATACGAATATTCTGAGTTTTTAGCATAATCTGTTTTGAATATCGTGCAAAAATAAGCAACTTTGCCGAATATAGCACGGTTTGCCGGGACGAAATCTGTACCCGTGGTAAACGTTGCTCGATTTAAAAAGCATAGAATTATGGTAAAAGTTGGTGATAGAGTGCGCTACCTGAATGCCGTAGGCGGCGGGGTAGTCGTGAGGATAGTAAAAGATATAGCTTATGTCGATGAAGATGGTTTCGAAACACCTGTATTGACGCGCGAATGTGTGGTGATAGAACCAGCCGAACCGGCGAAAAAGAGTGCCCCGGTACCGGTTTCGAAGGTGGTGGAGGTGGCTCCGGTAGAGCCGTTTGCCCGCGAAGCGACAGATGATGACGATGATCTCCCCGCTGTCGAGGAGCGTCCCGAAGGAGAACGGTTGAACATTACTTTGGCCTATCTCCCCGATGAGAGCAAGCACCTTAACACTACTCGTTTCTCGACGTATTTGGTCAACGACAGCAATTATTACCTCTATTTTTCGTATCTCAGTCGCGACGACGAGGGGTGGCGTACCCGTTATGCCGGTGTGGTAGAACCCAACATACAGGTGCTGCTCGAAGAGTTCGGGCAGGACGAAGTGAATACCCTCGAACGGATTTGCGTCCAGTACATCGCTTTCAAAAAGGATAAACATTTTTCGTTGAAGAGCCCGGTCGCTGTGGAGTACCGGCTCGATACCACCAAATTTTTCAAGTTGCATACGTTCCGCGAAAGTCTCTATTTCGATGAGCCGTCGTGGTGTATCGATTTGGTGAAGAACGATACTCCGGTGCGCCCGGTGGTATTCGACGCTTCGGACCTCGAACGAGCCATGAAGATGAAAAAGAGTGCCGACGCGCCCGTGCGTAAACCGGTAACCCGGCATATCGAGAAACCCGGTATCATCGAGGTCGATTTGCACGCTTCGGCATTGTTCGATACGACTGCCGGACTTTCCAATTCGGAGATTCTCGACTATCAGTTGAGTAAGGTCCGCGAGACACTCGATCAGTATCGGCAGGCGAAGGGGCGCAAAATAGTTTTTATCCACGGTAAGGGCGAGGGTGTGTTGCGCAATGCCCTGCTGAAAGAGATTCGCGACAAATATAAAAACTGCTCCTGCCAAGATGCTTCTTTCCGGGAGTACGGTTTCGGGGCTACGATGGTTACCGTGCATTGAGCCGGTGGCGATTTTAGCAAAACAAAAGCTGCGAGGAATGAAAATCGCCTCGCAGCTTTTGTTTTAAGGTTAAATGAGTATAGTCCCTAAAGTCCCTAACGGTTAAAATCTTCTTCCCGGAGGTCCCGGAGGCGGGCCGAATCCATGAGGTCCCCGGTCGAACCGTTCGCCGCCCGGACGTTTGTCGCCGAAGGTGTTGAACCGGTACGTGAAGGTTATCAGTCCGTAGGTATTGAGGGTGTTATATTCTACGTCCTGTATGTAGTTACCGGTGATGGTTCGGCGTATGCTGTTGCGTTGCCCTAGTATGTCGTATACTTTCAGGGCGATGGTGGCATTTTTGCCTTTGAGGAATTGGTAGGAAGCTTGGGCGTTCCACAACCAGCTCTCGGTATTGTAGCCGGCCGAGTATCCCGATGAACCGCTGTATGTGATGTCG
Organism: Candidatus Barnesiella excrementigallinarum; assembly: GCA_019114445.1. Lineage (GTDB taxonomy): Bacteria > Bacteroidota > Bacteroidia > Bacteroidales > Barnesiellaceae > Barnesiella > Barnesiella excrementigallinarum. Next base: position 312,387 of record DXFL01000006.1, on the reverse strand, counting down.
GTCCCCAGCGTAATCGACCACGGCAAATATCCGTTTACGTTGAATGTCCCTCCGTAGTTGTGGGTGCTTTGGTCGCTTTGGTTTTGCATACTGTTGGTCGCCAGCAGGTAGCGATAGTTCCCTCGCAATTCGGCATCGAAGTAGTCCGAGCGGAACGACAACCCTAAGTTTTCAATGGCATTGAACGACCCGGCATCGTTGCGCATCCCGTTGTTATATCCCACGTTGTTGTTGTAACTGAGTCGACTGAAACTGTTCAGTTGCCAATGTTTGTTACGGAACGGGGTGCTGTACATCAACATACCCGAGGCGTTCCACACGCCGTTTACGTTGCGGTAGGTGGTGCGTTGTCCGCCGGTGAGGTCGTCGTAGGTGGTTTCCGAGATGATGCTGTTGGTCGTGAACCCGGCATTGATCATTGCCATGATGGCGCGTTGGCTGGCTTGGTCGTAGTCGTTGAAACGCACGTTCAACCGATTTTGGAACGAAGGTTTCAATTCGGGATTACCGACGACGATTCGTAGCGGGTCCGACCGGTCCTCGACCGGTTGTAACTGGGTCATGGTGGGTTGTGACGAAGAACCCCGGTAGTCGATACGCAAGGAGCGTTGTTTTCCCATTTTATACCGATAACGCAAATAGGGTGCCACGTTGAAGACGGTACGCTTGGGAATATTGCGATCGCTGTTTATCAGATCGATTGATTGGGAAGAGGAGGGTTCGACGGCCACACCCACGTCGTAGGTGTAGTTGGGTTTTACCTGCTTGAATCCCACTTGTGCCCGGTGCATCAAATAATCGTTGCGGAAACTGTTGCTCAGCTCGTCGTTCCGTACAGTGTCGTAGGGTTGTGTGTTGAGCGGGGAGGTGAGTATGTCGTAGGTATATTTGTCGGCATTGTTGAAATTGGCTTTGAACCGGTAGGAGAAGGTAAGGAAGCGCCCTTTTGTCACGTCGCCCAGCGGTTCGGTCCAAGTGAGCCGCGTTCCGTAGCTGTTGGACCATGTGTGATTGTCGTCCATTTGGTCGAGGGTACTGTCGGTGCCGAGTTGATAGTATTCGTAGAGTGCTTTTGTCCAGCCGTCCTCTTGGGTATCGCTGAATTTATATTCGGCTTGTATGCTGAATGACCGTCCGGGGCGTGAACGGAATTTGTGGTTGTAAATAATTTCGCCCGATAGGTCGTAGCCTGTTCCCTTGTTGTAGTTGTTGCTTTCGCTGAAATTGACTTTGCTGCGAGCCAAATCGCCGGCGGTGGTGAGAGCCGAGTCGTAGCTGTCGGATTTGGAGAGGGCTACGGCAAACCGGGGACGGAACTCGATGGTGTTGAGCGAATCGATGTTCCACCGCATCCTGAAATTACCGCGGATATTCTGCCCGTGGTCGTTCATTTTGTTGTAGCCGCTGTAATACGAGGTACTGTCGGCAAAGAGGTTTTGGCGTTCGGTACGTTGCAACACGTTGCGATTGCTGTTGTTGTAGCTTACATCGCCGCCCACACGGAAAATCTCTTCTTTGCCAACGTTGAAGTTTATGCCCACATTGTGGCTGGTGTTGATACCGTTCATGCCTCCGAACCGGCGGAATCGGCCGCCGCCCATGTCGGTAAATCCCATGTTGTTGGTATTGTTCGACCCGGCGAGAATGGTTACTTGGTTGTCGCCGAAGAAGCGGTTGATCATGGCGCCGGCTTCGTAGCGTCCGTCGGGTCCGTAGCCGCCCGATATGTTGCCGAACCAACCGTGTTTCATGCCCTCTTTGATGGTGAGGTTTATCACGGTTTCCTCTTCGCCGTCGTCTACACCGGTGAGGCGGGCAAGATCCGATTTGCGATCGACGACTTGCAGTTTCTCCACAATGTCTACCGGCAGGTTTTTGGTGGCTACTTTGGGGTCGTCGGAGAAAAATTCTTTCCCGTCGACCAATATCTTGGTAATCTCTTTGCCCGCATGGGTTATTTTGCCTTCGCTGTCGACCTCGACACCCGGCAGTTTTTTCAACAGGTCTTCTACTACCGAATTAGGTTGGGTTTTGTAAGAGTCGGCATTGAACTCTACGGTATCTTCTTTGACTACAACTTCGGGAGCTTTGCCTATGACGACGGCCTCGCTCAGTAATATATCGTTGCTTTCGAGCAGAATCGAACCTATGTTTTGTCGTCGTTGACTGGTGGTGAGTTGTACGGGTTGGTAGGTTGTTTTGTACCCTAAATAGGAAAATGCGGCAATGTATTTGCCGGCTTTGGTTACATTCAGGGCAAAAGAGCCGTTATCTTTACTGGAAACACCCGTAACGAAAGTACTGTCTTTGGCCGACAGAAGCCGCACACTTACTTTGGGTAACGGCATTTCGTCGGTTTTATCCTTGACAATGCCCGCAATAGAAAACTGAGCCATTACTCCTTGTGCGAATACCGACAGCAGAAAGCCCAGCGACAAGACCAAAAAACCTCTCTTATTCATCTTAAAAAATCAATCTATCGATCACAATGTCTATATGACCTTGCCCCGTTGGCAAGGTTTAAATGTCCCTCGTATTTTTTACATTTTTTTAGAGCCTGTTCATCTTCCCTTAGAAATTTCTTGTAAAATTCACAGGCTTGTCCCCGTTTGAAACAACCCGATGGATAAGTTGCCGCAACTTACCGTCGATTTCGTGTGCCGGAATGTGGAACTCGGATTCGAGAAAATGGCGTATGTCGTCGTTGCTTTTTACCGGGCACATGCCTTGTTTAAACAGGTCGTAATCGAAGCAATGCCGTATTTCCCCTCTCTATGTTTGTGCGTTTACCGAAATGGCGGTGAGCAATGAAGTTGGAGTTGCAAATGGGAGCCGTTTCATTATTTTAGCCAAATATTTATTTCAGAGAAAGAAGATTTTCGATGTAATCCGAACCTTTACGAGCTATTTGGGTGGTTGCCGCATAGTACCAGCACAGGGGTGCATAGCAGAAGAAAAAGCGTTTGGCCGAGTAGGCCAACACGTTTTGTATCGAGTCCCACACATAATCTACGTGGTAGATGACCAGCCCGTAAAAAACGACGCTCAATACAATCATACCCAGCAGAGCGAGGTTGTCTCGCTTTTTGATGGTGAACCAAATATTCCCTAAAAGGAAAATGGCGAATACGACGAATGTCCAGCCGTAATAAAGCGTATTGTTGAACAGGGTCCAAAATCCATTGACGATGTTTCCCGCTTTCTCACCGTCCCAAAACAAATGGGTAATGGCCATTCCTTCGGTGTAGAGCCCGCCTATTTTCATGTAGATGAACCAAATGACGGCAGGGATTAACGCCACTCCTGTGAAATACAATCCTTTGCGGTAGCTCTTGCGGCGAATGCAGTCGATGAGCAATACTACGCAAGCCGCCCCGATAAAGACGATTCCTTCGTTACGACACCACATATTCGCCCCTAAGAGCAAGGCCCCGGCATACAAATCGTGGTCGTGACGGTTGCGGAACCAACTGGCGGTATAGGCGATTCCCAATCCTACGAAAATAGCTTGCATGACGTTGGTACCCGACAGCGACGAGAAGCCGAGCATTTCGGGTGTCATCATCATGAAAAGGGTAGCGAGAGCCGCAACGGTTTTTCCGGTGTTGCGCCGCAGGATAGCGTAAAAAGCAACAACGAAAAAGAGGTACATCAAAGCCGGTATGGCTTTTGAGGTTTCGGCACCTAACAGATAGACGTAGGCATAGCTCATTTGTACGAATGGGGAGTAGGCTATACTGCCGCCGGCCTGGTGTATCGAGGGGTTATAGTCGGCCTCGAACAGGCTCATGCGCATATAGGTATGGTCGTGAGCTGCCACAAAACCCAACGTGTCGAAAGCGGCGAGGCTGTCCCGGTCGCTGGGCGGGAAGAAAATACATTTCGAGAAGTTCATGTATTCGCAATAGCCGATGAGGAACAGCAATAGTATCCATACTAAATTGGCCTGTTTCCAATCGTCGAGCATCGCAGGGGTGAAACGGAGGCTGTCTATGCCTCGGTAACGGATTACGATAAACAGCAACAAGGCGAAAACAATAGCCTCGGCAGCCAATACCGATGTGGCAGTCAACGGGATATGCATCAAGTCGAGCAAAGCCATTACGATGGTTTGTAATGTCATGCCCAAAGGGAAAGACAATCCTATACGTTCGGCCCACGAAAATCGAGTTCCTACGATTCCTGTCAGGAGTATGCCGGTGAGGCAGGTCAATATGATTCCGAAAATAAGCATGGCGATTACTGGTTAAGGTGTATGGGTAATACGATATGAGGTGTTTTTTCGGGGACTTCATAGTCGAGGTATTCATATCCTCGGCCATTGACGATAGCCACATGAGTTATTTTTTCGCTCCACGGTGTTACTCCCAGTTCCGAAGGAATAACAACTCGGCGGGGATACAGGAATCGCGTAGCCCACAGCTTGTTGTAAGGTTCGCCCGAAAAAATTCGTTCTTCGCCTTCGGGGTAGAAGGCTTCTTTGGGGGGAAGCAGAATGACGGCATTTTCGGGGGTGTTTTCTTTGAGATAACGTAGATAAACGTGCGAAAGGCCCAACTTCATTTCGAATCGGTTATCGGTTGTCGTTTGGGCGTAGAGCCGGGTGTATTCGAGATTCTTTTGCAACATATTGTAAGCCCAGTTGTACCCCGGTTGAATACTTATGACGAATTTATTCAACAGAAACAAGACTACAATCAGTGCAACCATGTTTTTAACAACCCATGCAAACGAGATTCCTTTACGATTGGGAACCGGGTTGTTTTTCGATTTTTGCCGGTTTTTCTCTTTTTTGTCGGAAATTTTATTTCTCATCGGTAAGGATTTTTCCAAAAACGATATTTCAACAAAGTACCTATCGCCTTGATTCCGTCGCTTAGGCGTAGTTTCTTTCCTTCCTCGATGGAGCGAGGGTAGTATCGGATAGGCACTTCTTTTATCTTATGCCCCAATCGCGAGACTTTGGCAGTCACTTCGGGACAGAATTCAAAGCCGGTACAGTCGAGCGGAATGGATTTCAGCAAGTCGGCGGTAAACATTTTGTAACAGGTGGGTTCGTCGGTGATGTGCTGGTGGTAGAGGATATTGGTCATCATCGACAGGAATTTTCCCCCTAACTGGTAACTGAAATAGGTGTGTGAGTTCTCTTCGGCTAGGAATCGCGAGCCATATACCACCCGGTAATCTCCCGACAAAAGATGCGGAAGCATTTGGGCGAAGTCATTTGGATCGAGTTCGAGGTCGGCATCCTGCATGACCACATAGTCGCCTGTTACGGCTTGTATTCCCGTGCGCACCGCCATTCCTTTACCATAGTTCCGGTCGTGTTTCAGATAGGTGATGGGGGCTGCGGGGTGGGAGACGATAAAGTCTTTTACACACGACTCGGTCGAGTCGGTGGAGCAATCGTTCACCACAATTATCTCTTTCTCGATATTTTCACCTATATTGGCGTCGAGTACCCGTTGCAGTAATTCGGCAATGGTTTTTTCCTCGTTATAAGCAGGGACAATAATCGATAAAGTGTAAATACTTTTCTTCATAACGTACTATCAGCGAAATAGATAATATACCCTATTCCCGCTTTGGGTGCAAAAGTATTATAATAATTTTGCCTATGCAAGAATTTGTTCCGAAAGAATGGGGGACCTGCGATAGAACCATAGAGCGGTTTTGCCCTGTGGGACAAAACTTTTTGCTCTTCTCCTGCTCTCTTCGTGGTAATTGTGTTATCTTTGCAGCAAAATTGCCCCGGCTTCTCTCCGGGCCCAACACGCGAATTATGAAAGATTTTTTTTCCATTCTCCGGCGATTTGTGCCCCCCTATAAATATTATCTTGTTCTCAACATCTTTTTTAATATTTTGGCGTCGATACTCACGCTTTTTTCGTTTGCGCTCATTATCCCTATTTTGGAAATATTGTTCAAGCTCAAACAAGCAACCTATACTTTTATGGAGTGGGGTTCGGCTTCTTTCAAAGACGTGGCTATCAATAATTTCTATTACTATATTACGACGATTATCGATACTCGCGGGCCCGGTTTTGCATTGCTTGTGTTGGGAATATTCCTTATGGTGATGACTTTCTTCAAGACTGCGGCTACCTATTTGAGTTCCCATTTTATGATACCATTGCGGTCGGGTATAGTGCGCGATATTCGCAATTATGTATACGAAAAAGTGGTAAGCCTTCCCATAGGATTCTTTACCAGTGAGAAAAAAGGCGATGTGATGGCACGTATGTCGGGCGATGTGGGAGAGATAGAGAACTCCATTATGGCTTCGCTCGACATGATGTTTAAAAATCCTATCATGATTATTGTCTGTTTGGGAACCATGTTTGCGATTAGTTGGCAGCTCACGATTTTTGTCTTGATTTTGCTCCCTACGGCAGGATATATTATGGGACAAGTGGGAAAGAAACTGAAACGTCGTTCGCTCGAAGGCCAGAACCAATGGGGACAGCTGATGTCGATTATCGAAGAGACTTTGGGCGGTTTGCGGATTATTAAGGCATTTAATGCCGAAACCAAGATGGTTAAATGGTTTCACGCAGAAAATAATGTGTTTTACAAAATATCAAACCGTATTAACCGTCGGCAGGCGTTGGCACACCCCATGAGCGAATTTTTGGGAACCTGTACCATCTGTATTGTCCTGTGGTATGGCGGTTCGCTCATTCTCTCGGGAACGAGCAGTATCGATGCGGCTTCGTTTATCTATTATTTGGTTATTTTTTATAGCATTATCAACCCGGCGAAAGATCTTTCCAAAGCGGCATATTCGATACAAAAAGGTTTGGCTTCCATGACGCGGGTCGATCTTATCCTTTCGGCTGAGAACCCTATACAAGATCCCGATAAACCTGTGGCTTTGGACGACATGAAGGAGGGTATCGAGTATCGCAATGTCTCTTTTCGGTATAGCTCGGAAGATGTGGTGAAGCATGTAAATCTCACGATTAAAAAGGGGCAGACTGTTGCTTTGGTGGGGCAGTCGGGCTCCGGGAAATCGACTATGGCCGATTTGCTGCCGCGTTTCTACGATGTCAACGAGGGAGGTATTTACATCGATGGGGTCAACATTAAAGATTTCAGGGTGCGCGACCTGCGCGGATTGATGGGGAATGTCAACCAAGAAGCGATTTTGTTTAACGATTCTTTTTATAATAACATTACCTTCGGGGTGGAAAATGCGACGATGGAGCAGGTGATCGAGGCTGCTAAAATTGCCAATGCCCACGATTTTATCATGGCTACCGAGGAGGGTTACGACACTTGCATAGGCGATCGGGGCAGCCGTCTTTCGGGAGGACAGCGCCAGCGGGTGAGCATTGCGCGTGCTATTCTTAAAAATCCGCCTATCCTTATTCTCGACGAGGCTACCTCGGCTCTCGATACCGAGTCGGAACGGCTTGTGCAAGAGGCGCTCGAAAACCTTATGCGTAACCGCACTACGCTGGTCATTGCCCACCGGCTTTCGACCATCAAGGATGCCGACCTTATTTGTGTAATGCATGAGGGCGAAATTGTGGAGCGGGGCCGCCACGACGAACTTATCAAACTCGACCGCTATTACAAGCGGTTGGTCGATATGCAGAAGTTCTAATTGGAATCCTGATAAAACAAGCGGCGGGGAAGAGCGATTGCCTTTCGTTCTTCCCCGCTGTCTTTTGTTAGTGGACGATTCGTTTTTCTTTCTTTCGGTAGAGCCGTTTTATCCATAGATAGTAACCTGTAAGAGGGAGGCTTGCGCCTAATAATGAAATTAAGAACCAAAGTATCCGGGTTGTTGTGCCCCCCCAACTGCCTACATGTACGGAGTAGATCCAACCCCGTATCTTCCCGGCTTTTTCGGCATTTTTATAACGGGAAACTCCGGTGATTTCGCCCGATTGAGGGTCAAAAGAGTAGTGGTCGGTCCCCCGGATATTTCCCAATCGGTTGTTCGATACTTGGGCTTCTCCGTTTGATATGGTTATTTGTCGGTTATCGGGGTTCTCTTTTGCCAGTCGGTCATATATCGGTTGCCAATAGAGAAAGTCCGATTCTTTCCCATGAGTTCGTTGTTGCATTGGGAGCTTGTCTTTTCCCTTTTCTGTTCGGGTTTTCTCTTCGGAAGAGATGTTTTTATCTCTTGGATTTGCTTTCATTTCCACACCGAAAGCCGAATAAAAGGCATTGCGATACCATTCGAACGACCAGGTGAGCCCTGTTAGTGCCATTGCCAATATTACGATCAAGGCATATATTCCGCCTGCAACGTGCAGGTCGTACCAAAAGCGGGACAGCCCTTTATGCATCGATATTTTCAATCGTTTTTTTAATCCTTTTCGATTGTGAGGCCACCAAATGACAACACCCGAAAGCAGTACAAATACAAACATCAGTGTGCTTGTTCCTACAATAATCTTACCCCAAAAGATCCCGTCTCCCGTTGGACGATTGTCCAGTAGCCATCGGTGTAGTGAAAACATGGTTCGGAAGAAAGGCAAACGCTGGGATTGACCTTTGACTTCGCCAGTGTAGGGGTCGACGTATATCGCAGCGCGACGGGGTTTGGATAAGTTCACTTGATAGGTCCGTTGCGGGTTGGGGTAAACGGTGATACCGGTTATGGTTATTCCATCGGTTAACCGGGTTGATATGCTATCGGCCAACTCTTGCATGGGAATAGTTTTTTTACCTACTTTTTCTACATAGTAGAGCTCCCGGTTTGCGTGTTGTGTAATTTCGTCTTCGAATACCAGCATAGCTCCCGAAAAACAGGTTAGCGTGATAATCAATCCAAAGGGAACCGACAACCACAGGTGTATGTTGCGAAATATTTTTTTCATTAGATATTCTCCTTTCATGTATTATAAAAAGAACCGGCGGGAATATGTTTACCGCCGGGCCTTTTTTTGTTTTGAGTATCCCCTGATGGAGCTAATTTGTTTCCAATCGGCCTATGCCGCTCACACTAGTGGCTACGATAGTAAGTCCTTTGGTTGCTGTGGCTGTTGCCGGATTTATCTTATATACGGTAGGATATCCGCTTTCGGTGCTTACCACTACATAGGCATTACCTTCGTCGCTGATGTAAGGTGTGTTGCTGAATCCGCTTACGTTCGAGGGCAGCCCTGTGATTTCTTTCAGGGTGCCGTCGCCTTGTGTATCGAAAATGACGAGGCGGTTGGCTGTGCCGCTGAATCCTTTTTCGTCATAGGCGAGCAGCATGATATAGTTGCCCGATATGTACCAACTGCGCAGGAAGGCAGCTGCCGTACCATCAGGATTTTTCAAGGCCTTGTAGTAGTTGGGGTCGAAATCGATGTTGTCCCACGCCGAGTTAGTATCGATACGTACCACTCCGGCAGGCAAGGTGGTTTGTTGACGGGTGTCCTTCATGGTTTTGGCATAGCTTGGCGAGAGTACATAGATGTAACCGTCGTCGGCTTTCCACAACATTTGGTAGTATTGCGAGCGGTTACGGCCGCAGGCATAACTGATTTTGTCGCTTTTGATGACTTTGTGCTCTTGAAGGGTTTCGTCTTTGAAGATGGCTACCCAGCACTCGTCGGGATATTGTGTCCATTGCAATTCGTTGGCATTGTACGAGCTGCTGCCCGAGCCGCCCGATTCGGTTTTAACCAAATCCTCGTATCCTTCGCGCACATAACCGTGTTCTTTCCCGTTTACGGTTTGTATATATCCCCATTGGCTCAATCCCATAGGAACGGCCGCCGAATAGAGGTAATTGTTTACCTGTTCGAGGCCGGCTAAGGTCACGAACTCACCGTTGCCGAGCAGATTTTCCGACCGCAGTTTTGCATTGGTGGCACCGGCTCCGTCTTTGGCCGTTTCGTTTTTAGCGTCGATGTAGGCCGGCAAGAAATGTTTGGGGTAGTAGGTCTCGGTGAGTGTTTCGCCTTGGGTGTTGGTGTAGGTATAGTTTTGTCCGTCAATCGTTCCGTTGCCCGACGAGGTGGTCATAATATAGTCGTTGTAAAAGCCGTAGGTCGTGAAACGGCTCAACTTGTAGGTGTTCGAGTTTTTTACCATTTCGAAATTCGGATTCATGCTGTACGACGCCGTTTGCCCGGCTTCGCCCTGATTGTAGTTGAGGGCAAAAAGCGATTTCTGGCCGTAGAAAAGCCAGTAGGTGGCTCCGTCGTTTTGGGTCCCCTGTACCGTTGGGGTTACTTTATAGTTGGGGTCGTCCAGCCGGTCGGCAGTGAGCAGTACGTTGGTGGCATTGTCGCCGGTTCCTACCGAGGCGGCGATTACGTAGTTGCCTTTCGATACTTCGGTCATGCCGGCTACGTCCGAGGGTACGGCGGGGCCGTCTTTTTCACACGATACGAATAACAAACCGGTCATAAGCATAGCTGAGAAACCGGTAAGAGAGGAAAATTTTTTCATTGCTTTTATTTTTATGAAGTGATAACGTTTAATGCTGTCGATAAATCAGTCTCCGAAATGGACCCGTATTTTCCCGTAGAAAGCCCTACCGGCTTTTTGTAGGCTGAAATTGTCGTAGAGCTTCTCGTCGGTGAGGTTTTGGCATTCGAACGAGAGGTTGTATCGACCGTTTTTCAGACTTAGCCCGATGGCGAGGTTGTGCGAAAACTGGTCGGGTATCATATAGGCATTGCTGTTTGTCCCGATGACTTCGGAGTTATAGCAGAAACTGTGCAGATAGCGGTTGTCGTAAGTTAGGGTGAGTAGGTTGCCTTTTCGGCCGAAGTCATGCCAGTAGAAATTGATGTCGCTGTCGGCAAACATATAGGGGATATTGGCCATGCGGGCTTTGTAGGTGAGGTTGGGGGTAGAGTTCCCTGTACTGCCTATTTGGTATTTTTCCATGTCGCGCACGTCCATCTGTGTGAAGTTCCCGCCTATGTCGAACCAGCGGTCGAAGCGGTAGCGTAGTGACAGGTTGTATCCTTTGGTCACCACCTTCCCGTAGTTGGTGTAGGTGGCATTCTCTTTGCCGCCGCTCAGGTCCTGAATATTGCGTTGGATATAATCTTTGGTGTGTCGGTAGAGGAGCCCTCCCTCGGCATAGATCGAGTGTTTGCCGGCGGTTTTCGAGTAGCTGAGGTTGAGATTGTAGTTGTCGCTCTTTTCGGGGCGGATATTCACTTCGCCGCTTTCCAAGTCTTCATCGCCGAACATCTCTTCGATCGAGGGCAAGCGATAAGCCTTTTCGTAGGAGAGTTTGGCTTGCAGTTCGGGCAGCAGGAAGCAAGTTCCGGCGGCTCCGTAACCAGCCGAGTTGACGGTGCGATTAACCATCACAAATTCGGTACCTTTATCGTCGGTAGCCATAGGCCCCGACACATATTGGTGGTAATATTTCCCGAAGAGAGAGAGGTTCCAACGCTCCGAGGGCATGAGCCGGTACGAGAGCCCGGCAATGTTTTTACGGGTATCTTTGGCAAATTCATTCTCAATTTCGGTACCGGTGAGCAGCGATGAATTGGTTCGGTGGAAAGCGTTCCATACATTGTTCAGCGTGAAGGTGTGGGCTTGCGAAAGTCGATAAACGACAGTAGCCGTGGCATTCCAATTGTTGTTGTAGGAGCGGGCATATTGTTCGCTCTGTTCGCCTCGGCCGTTGGTTTGCAGTTTGCGCTCGCCGAACCAGTTGTACCGGTAATCGGCTGTGTCGATGTTAGTGGTGACGTTTCGGTTGTAGTTGGCGGTGAGCGATACTTTCAATCCTTTGACAAAAAGGTCGCGTTTGCTGTATTCGATCGAGGGCATGAGCGACTGTCCCCGGCGGTGTTTCTCCCCGAATACGGTATGTTGGCGTACACCGGTTTGTATCTCTTTATACATATTCGAGCCGGTTACCCCTATCATCAGCCGGTCGGCCCACGGCTTGTCCACGAATCCTGCTTTTACGACGAGAGCCTCGTTGTGAAAGGTATCGTTGAATCGTTTTACCCGAAATACCTCGTCGGTAATGACCGACGAACCGTCCTCCTTCCACTGTTCCACGTGGTCGGCATCGATATGGTACGTGTTGTCCGAGTAATTTTGAAAAGCGTTGATTTCGTAGGTGAATCCGTTTTTGAACGTCTGCCCGAAATTGACGTGCGATTTGTGTGTGTTGAATGAACCGTAGGAGTAGGCGGCATCCAAGAACCACCGCCTGCGCTTTTGGTTGGTGACGATGTTGATGACCCCGCCGATAGCGTCGGTGCCGAATCCTACGGGAACCACCCCTTTGTAGATTTCGATACGGTCGGCAAAGTTCACGGGAATGTTGTTCAGCCCGAATGAACTGCCTACCCCTTCTTGCGGCACGCCGTCGATAAATATTTTCACGTGTTTGCCGCTGAACCCGTCGAGCATTACCTGCATATCGGAGCCTACGCCTCCCGATTCACGCAACTTCATACCGGGTGCTTTGGCAAGGGCATCGCTTAGGTTTTTGGTCGTATTGGCTAACTCTTTGGTGTCTACGGCTACGGCATTATAAGCCGAGCGTTGTACTCGGTTCACGCCGGTTGAAAATACCGTTACTTCGTTTAATATCTGTTCCTCCGGGGTGAGTGTGATGTTGATTGTCACCGGCTCCCGTTTTTTCAGGGAAACCGGTTTCTCGACCGTTTTGTACCCGAGGGCCGAAACGACCAACGTGTAGTTGCCGCAGGGTGCTTTTATGCGATAGTAGCCTTCGTTGTTGGTGGTTCCGCCAAAAGTGGTACCTTTCAAGTAAACAGTGGCGAAGTCTACCGCTTTTTCCCCTTTTTCCGTCGAGACGATTTGTCCCGATATTTCGCCTCCGCCACCCCGTCTGTGATGGTGATGTTGACCTTGTGCCGGGAATGAAATAATTAAAATTATACAATATAAAAAGAGCGAAATCAAAGTTTTCACGTTCGAGTTGTTTTGTGGTTTTGAATTCGCTGCAAAATTACCGTACCCCCAAAGGCGGCACAATCGCATTTTGTAGGTATTTGAAAGTTTTTTTACTCCCTATTCATGGTTAGATTTTTCTTTTTTCAAGAAAAATAATGATGTTTGTGATATATTGTTATGAAATAAATTGGTTTTTCGATAAGTTAAATGAAGTTATAAATCGAAATTGATAAACTATAAACTACATTTGAGGGTTATACATATAATTTAAAGAAATAAATTCGTAGACTTCCAAATTTTTAGTATGTTTGCGGCATGAAAGGTTTTATCAGAAACATACTCGTTTTTACACTGGCTCTTGTCTTTGGGCTATCGTCTGCGGCACTTTGCTCGGTCGATGTGGAGAAAGAGTATGTGAAGGTTGAAAATCCGCAATATCCCTATTCGCTCATCGACGGAGATGCGCAGTCGGCACCTATACAGAATTTCGTGGCCCTTGTTCCGGCCGAACGGATTGCCGCTGTGACCCAGTCGAGGGTTCCGGCTTCGCCTATGGTGGCGAGGATATGGACTCATTCCGATTTTACCAGTGAGCAACAATTCTATTGCCAGTTAGCTTCGCTGCACGAAAAGGAAATCAAAAATTGCTACGGTAATTATAAATCCCGGTTATGCTACGACGGGCATTATCTTTACACGTTCTGTAAAATTCTCATTTAGCTGATGTAGAAGGGCTTGCCCTGTTTTTTACCGGAAGTTGGCCGTTACTTTCGGGAGCGTTTGTCGTATGCGGTTATGCGGCATACGGGCTCTTGCCTTGCCGGCAGGAGCGTTTGGCGGCTGCAACTTTAATACAAATTTATAAATAAACATCAGCTTATTAAAATGGAAAATATAGAAAAAAATACCGTCGCATCGAAATTTGTGGAAAATCCCTATGTAGAAATGAAAAAGAAAATCTCCATGAACGGAGTATTTTCGGTGTTGATTGCCATCTTGGCGTTTGCCGGTTCGTCAATTCTTACGGATCCGCAATCGTCGTTAAAACTCTTTTTGATTGTCGTAGGGGTTTGCTTTATTATTTATGGATTGATAAAAATAGCGATGGGGAATAAAATCGCCGTGTGCAAGACAAACGGAAAAGTGTTGAAAAAACACGAACTCCTTTTCGAAAGTGCCGAAGTTTCTCGTTTGAAACAAATTGTCGAGAGCGGTAATTTCCAATCGGTTTCTTCGTTGCATCGTGCCGTAGGTCATAAGGCCGGAGCCAAACTTACCCTCTTTATCGATGCCGACCATACATTTGCCACGGCACAAGTTTCGGAGTTTATTCCGTTTGATTACGAGCCGGTAATGAACCCCGTATGTTTCGAAGGCGAAGAGGTGAAGAAGATTGCCGCTGCGACTCTTGCGGCATAATGGTTTACGCTATGGGTCAAGTATGATGGTCGGTCTCATATCCGATCCTAAAAAAAGGGGACGATAGATAAAACGATATAGATAATTAGTTGTGTTCTTTTGAAAACTCTTTTTGCTTGGGAAGTATGTACTCCGGGCAAAAAGAGTTTTTTTATTGAAAATGCCATCTCAACATTGCTTTTTGCTCTTGAAAAAAGTTTATAAACAGAAATTTGTGGGAGAATGTGCCGAATTGTTGGCGAATTGATTTGGTTTTCCTATCTTTGCAGGAAATATAAAACCTAAAAAGCTATTCTCATGAATCAAGTATCCGATCGTTTGGCAGCTCTTGCGCCGTCGCAAACATTGGCGATGTCGCAAAAAAGTAATGAACTGAAAGCGCAGGGAGTCGATGTGATCAACCTGAGTGTGGGTGAACCCGATTTCAATACGCCGCAACATATTAAAGAGGCCGCAAAAAAAGCGATAGACGACAACTTTTCGTTTTATTCGCCTGTGCCCGGTTATATGGATTTGCGAAAAGCTATCTGTGCAAAACTCAAAAACGAAAACGGGCTTGATTTTACTCCTGAGCAGATTGTCGTTTCGAACGGTGCCAAGCAATCGATATGCAATACGATTCTTGCTTTGATCAATCCCGGCGATGAGGTCATTTTGCCGGCTCCTTATTGGGTGAGCTATGTGGAAATGGTAAAATTGGCCGAGGGTACGAATGTAATCGTAGAGACCGGTATCGAGCAGGATTTCAAGATGACTGCGGCTCAACTCGAAGCAGCCATCACGCCCCGGACCAAAATGCTCATACTCTGTTCTCCCTCCAATCCTACCGGCAGTGTCTATTCGCAAGATGAACTTAAAGCGTTGGCCGAGGTGTTGGAACGTCACCCCGGAATATTCGTAATTGCCGACGAGATATACGAACATATTAATTATGTGGGAGCACATCAAAGTATAGCTCAGTTCCCCGCTCTTCGCGACCGGGTGGTGATTATCAATGGTGTTTCCAAAGGGTATGCCATGACCGGTTGGCGTATTGGATTTATTGCGGCTCCCCTGTGGATAGCCAAAGCGTGCAATAAGTTGCAGGGACAGTACACTTCGGGGGCATCGTCTATCGCACAGAAAGCTGCCGCAGCAGCTTTCGCCGGTGACCAAAGTTGTGTGGAGACTATGCGTCAAGCCTTTGAGCGCCGTCGCAATTTGGTAGTGGGTTTAGCCAAAGAGATTCCCGGATTGAAGGTGAATAATCCGCAAGGAGCCTTTTACCTCTTCCCCGAAATCGGCTATTATCTGGGTAAAGCCGATGGGGAGCGGGAGATAAAGACCTCGTCCGACTTGGCCATGTATATCCTTGAAGTGGGACACGTGGCCACCGTAGCCGGCGATGCCTTCGGCGCACCCAATTATTTGCGTCTTTCGTATGCTACCTCCGAAGAGAATATTACCGAGGCCATGCGCCGTATGAAAGAGGTGCTTGCCCGGTTGAAATAAAATCGTGTTTGGAATTGGAAAAATTAAAACCCACTGTGCCTCGCGGCGCGGTGGGTTTTTGCTAACTAAAAACAAACTCCAATCTCTTGGATTTTCCTTGCAATATAGATCAGTTCTTTTAGATTTTAATTATTTATTTGGCTTTACGTTTGCAATAGCGCAGGCATTGTCCGCACAGATCGTATCCTAACAGGGCTCCCAAGATGAAATCTTCCTCGGGTGTCAATTCGTTCAAGGGGCGTGAGGCCAAAGATTGAATCACTTCGATACATTCCCGACGGCCGAAGAAGAGGTTGATTTTGTTGCAGCCGATGGGTTGTATGCAGTAATCGATGTTCTGTTTGTTCAGCCGACTGACGGCAAACTCTTCGTATCGCTTGTTGGTGGTATAGAGAACCATGTTTCGTACTCCTTTTTTGTATTCGTACATGTGGTTCAGAAATACTTTCAACTCGGCTGAAAAAGATTGACAGGTAATCATGGGCTTGCCGTTATGGGATTATATGGGTAAATTTTTTATCCAATTTTCGATACGGACTTCGGTTTTCTCCGATTCGTTTATTTCGTCAAGAGGAAGTCCTATGAACTCACCGTCGATGACCGATACCGACGACGAGAAGTTGTAGTCATCTGTGTCTACATGATTTCCGATAAAACAGCATCCTGTACCCTTCAATTCTTCGTATAGCAACCCCATGGCGTCGCAAAAGGTATCGGGATACGATTCCGAGTCGCCGCAACCGAAAAGCGCAATTTTTTTGGGGCTCAGGTCGATGTTTTTCAATACTTTCACGGCGTCGTACCAGTCGTCTTGCAACTCGCCGCAGCCCCACGTCGAACTGCCCAATATCAGTATGTCGTATTCGTTGACCAATTCTTGGGATAGTCGAGCGGCTTCGTGTACATTGTTAGAAGATACTCCCAGTTTTTGAGCGATTGCATGGGCTACTCCTTCGGTCATGCCGGTTGAGGAGCCATAGAATATACCGGTTCTTTTCATTGTCTTAATCGTTGTTTGGTTTAACGATTCAAAGTAACGGTATTCTCACAATTCTCTAAATACCTAATTATAGGGTTTTTCCAGTTGCCGACTACTTAGTTTATGGGAAAAAGAGCCAATGTGAATATGTAGAGATAAAAATTCCCCGGCATAAATGGCTTATACCGGGGGGAATATTGGGGGGGAATGGTTTACTCTTCGACCGTGGGGTAGACGAGGTTTTTCTCTTCGATAACGTCGAGAACCTCGCGCAGGTATTTGTCGGCCTCCCAGCGAGCCATAGGCAGGTCGTGCAACAGGTAGTTGCCGCAGTCGCGGGGAGCGGCTCCGGGTACTTCGCCGTCGAAGTCGCGGATAAAGCGGAAGGTCTCGCGCATGAGTTCGACAATCTCTTTCGATTCGAGGTCGCCTTGCACGAGGAAGTAGTTGCCTGTACAGCAACCCATAGGTCCCCAAAAGACGATTTTGTCGCCCCATACCGGGTGATTGCGCAGGAAAGTGGCGGCAAGGTGCTCGATGGTGTGCAGGGCTCCGTAGCCGATAGCCGGCTCGCGGTTGGGCTCTTTCATGCGAATGTCGAAGGTGGTGACTACGTGGTCGCCCATATAATCTTTGCGCGAAACATAGATGCCACGCAGCAGATGAATGTGGTCGATGGTAAAGCTGGGTATCTTTTTCATATCGGTAGGTATTATATATGAGGTAAATTATAATTTTTCGATAAGGCGGGTGAGTACTTCGAACGAGCGGTGAGGTGCGTCGTCCCAAAAGTGGTTGTATTGGGCCATGTGTTTTTCGACACCGGGGGTGTCGCTGATGATTCGTAGACTGAGGAAGGGTATCCCGCGCATATAGCAAACCTGAGCAATGGAGCCCGACTCCATGTCGACGGCCATACCTTCGGGGAAAGTCCGCTTAATTTCGGCCAATTCTCCGGGGGCGGTGATAAAGCTGTCGCCGCTGCAAATCAATCCTTTGTAGAGGCGCAAATCGCTTTCGACCTGCAACGCTTTTTCTACCAAGACGGGGTCGCTGTGGTAGCGGGCGGGGAATCCTTGCACCTGTCCCCATTCGTTGCCTTCGCCGCACCATACGTCGTGATAGACAATTTCGTGGCCTATTACTATGTCCATGACTTGCATCGACGGGTCTATGCCGCCGGCTACACCGGTGTTGAGGATACAGTCGGGGGCGTAACGGTCGATGAGTTCGTAGGTTCGTATGGCCGAGGCTACTTTGCCAATGCCGCTTTGGGTAAGGATTATTTGGTGGTTCCCGCTGTTGCCGATGATAAAGAGCGATGTGTTGGAGTTGTGCTGTTCTTCCCGAGGATTTTCGAGGAGGCGTCGAACACACGCCAATTCGCGTGTCATGGCTACGATAATGCCTATTTTCATGCTTGCTATTTTTTTTACCGCTTTGTTGGAACAAAGGTAGGGCTTATCTTACGCATGGCAAAATTTGAGCAACGAAATTCGATGTGGCGATTTTCCCGATTTTTCAGTACCTTTATCGCTCGAAAGAGTTATGCTTATGAAAGATTTTGCCGCCATAGATTTCGAGACCGCCAATTACGAGCCTACCAGTATTTGTTCGGTGGGATTGGTGGTGGTACGTGGCGGCGAGGTGGTACAGCGCATACATCGGTTGGTGTGTCCCGAACCCGATTATTATGTGCGTCGTTTTTCGGAGGAGATTCACGGTATTTTTCCGTCCGATACCTGCCATGCGCCTAACTTCGGGCAGGTGTGGCGCGAGATGGAACCGTTTATTGAGGGGCTTCCGTTGGTGGCCCACAACAAGGGATTCGACGAACGGGTATTGCGGGCTACCTGTCGAATGTATGGGATAGATTATTGTTACGGGGATTTCTTATGTACATTGCAGCGGGCTCGCCGGGTGATTCCCAAAAGGGCTATTGCCAATTATCGGTTACCCACGGTTTGTGCCTATTTGGGTATTCCTTTCGATCATCATCACCATGCTTTGGCCGATGCCGAAGGGTGTGCGCATATTGCCCTCCGCTTGTGGCCCGATGATGAATAATTTTTTGTCCCTCCGTTGATTTATGGAGTAGAGGTGGTACCTTTCCTTACGGGAGTAGCACCTCTTTGATGGCTCGTTGCAGCGTTGCTTTGTCCATGAGCCCGGTCGCAATTTGCGGTTGGTTTTTCATGGGACAGAAGAGCAGGGTGGGAATGCTTTGTACCCCGAATATGGCTGCCAGTTGGGGCTCTTTGTCCACATCGATTTTATAGACGTCGATTTTTCCGGCATATTCGCCGGCGATCTCTTCCAAGATGGGGGAGAGTTGACGACAGGGTCCGCACCACGAGGCATAGAAATCGACAATACAGGGGCGGTTGCCTAGATACTCCCAACGATCGGGTGTCTTTTCGAAGTTGGCTACTTTCGAGAGAAACTCGGCTTTGTTGAGGTGGCGGGGTTTTACCCGTTGCTCTTGTGCCGCTTTCGATTTGTTCTCTTTGTTTTCGCTTTGTGCTTGGCTCGAAAAGATAAACAGTGTGCAAGCTATTAAGCCGATTATTGGTTTGATTTTCATATTTGCAGTAAATGAAATAACAGATTTCGGAATATGTACAGCCGTTCCGATGGATTGGAATCCTCGTTTGGCTTGTCGAATATCGGCCGTACGGTGGCAAATATACGCTTTTGTCCTGTAAAACAGAGACCAAAGCGTATATTTTTCGGGATTATTAGGGTTTCTTTGAATTGTTGCACTGTCATATCGACGATTCGTTGACGATCGGGTCGCCTCGATGCCGCTGTTGTACAATGGAGGGCAAATCTTTTCCACAGATATAATTCCCTATGCAGCGTGTGATGAGAATATCGTCGTGGTGGCCGTCCATCGCCCCGTAGCTTCCGTTGGGTTTGCGCTCGAACACGTCGTGCTCGTAGCAGGCTTGGGTGTCGCGCTCGATATAGGCACCTTCGCGTAAGGCGTTTTTTTGAGCGTCGATAACCAATACTTTGGTTGCCCGGTTCATGTGGAAACCCCAGCGCGAGGGCGGCCTTTGTCCGATGTTTTCGGGTGGCGATTGCCGGGCATAGAGGTTGGCGTAACTTCGCGATAGGGTATCGAGGATATAGACCGAGTGTTCGCTGTCGTCGTACTCGGTTTCGAGGGTGTTGCTCTCGATAACCAGCAAGGCGTTTTGGTAATAGGTAGCCACCTGAGCCGCTTTCCATGCCAACAGGTCGTGGTCGATGTGCCCCCGCCATTGGGCGACAATTTCGGCCGGACCGCCTTCGAGCATCCAGTAACGGTCGAAAACGGCGATGACCGAATAGTCCGACGAGTCGGAACGGCCGCCGATGTCGACCACTGCCAAATAGCGGTCGCGTATTTCGTGTTTCTCCGAGGGGTATTCCCAAATGCTGAGCGGTCCTTGTGGTTTGGCTTCGAGTGTAATGCCTTGCAAAGCCTCTTTCCCGGTAAGTTCTTGTCCGTGAATATCGCCTTCGAAACGGGGCGGGCAGCAGCAACGGCGCAGGTTTTCGACCAAAGTGGGGTCGAAGACCCGTTCGCCGGAGTAACAAAAAGCCTCGATGTCGTCGCTGGGATATTCGGCCATCATGTCGGTGTGCCGGGCATATTCTTTTCGTTTGCGGCGGTACCATGCAATCGCTTCGAGGGTGGCTCCCCGGTGCCATAACATACGTTCGTAGTCGGTGAGCGTGGCGATGAGCGAATCGTAATCGTCGACCGGGACGGCGTACATCTCTATCTCGAACCACGGGACAAAGGCAAACCGCTTGTCGCTTTCGCCGTTTTTGGCCCGTTGGCATTCTTGGTGGAAATAAGAGCCTGTACCGTTGGCCGTACTTTCCATAACGACCATCGTGCAGGGTAGCAGCATGATGGAACCGCATACCGAGCGCACTAATTGTTCGGGCGATTTCATGCGGCTGTTGCGCCAAAAGGCTACCTCCGAGAGGTGAGCCATCGCTGCGTCGATTCCTCGTACCGCCTCCTGACTTTCGGCCGACCCGATGGTTACCCGGCAATCGCGACCGGCAATTACCGATGTGTTGGCCATACGCTCGAAAGGTTTGAATTTGGGTTTTTCCCCGTCGAGCAACCATTCGGGATAGTTGGCGAGGAGTTTGCTGTACATTCCCTTGATATTGGCAGCCGACTCTTTGATGTGGGCGCAAATTACACTGTTCCAGTTGCGGCGGTGTACCAGTTGTATCCATGCCATATAGATTTGTATGAGGGTAGAGCCTCCCCATTGGCGGGCTTTGAGTAAGATGAGGCGTATGGGCTTTTCGGCCGTACGCATCTCTTCGAGCATACCTAATATGCGGCGTTGCGGACGATTCAACTTGAACGGTATATCTTCGGCACCTTGCTTGTCCTTAATGCGTACAAAACTGTAAGCCCAAAATTCAAAATCGTATTGTATGCGTATTTTTACCCATTCTTGCCATAGTCGTTCGAGAGGAGTATGCGCCGAGGCTCCCGATATTTCGGTCTCCTCTTCGGACTTTTCGTCGTGCTTCTTTTTTGTCTTTTTCTTCCCTGTGGCTTTTTCATCTGTGTCTTTGGAGGCGGGTATATCGAATCCATATTGTTCGATATACCCGGTCAAGCTTCCGGCTCTTGCCAATCGTTGAGCCATTTTTTCGCGACGGAACAGGTTGGCCGGTATGTATTGGGTAGGCAGAGGCGCGTCGGGCAGGTGTAGAGGCTGTCGATCTCCGATGTCGCTGCCTTCGCCCGTTTCGGGACAATAAAATTGATGTAACCGCTCGTTTCTCAATCGGTTTTCTTCGACCGTTATCTCTTCGTTGTGAATAGTATTCCCCATATCTCCTGCAATTTTTTGCAAAGGAAATACCGTATCCCTCCGGGTTTATGGCAGGGTAATAGAAAGAGAATTTTAGTAGATAGGGAAAGACTAAACATAAAAATATATTATCTTTGCCTTATATGGGAAGACTACACATAAAACATAGCGGGCAAGTTTTTACTCCTGGGTATTTGGTATCTAATATTTTGGACTATTGTGGGTATTCAGTATCTGCGAAGATATTGAATAAGCATATTATTGATAATAGTTGTGGTGATGGAGCTTTTTTATGTGAAATAGTAATTCGGTACTGCCAATCTTTTTTAGAAAGAAATAATAATCTTCAACTCCTTAAAGAAGAGCTCCAAAAATATGTGCATGGGATAGAGGTAGATACAGATACCCATAAACAATGTATAAAGAATTTAAATGCGGTATCTTCTCGATTTGGACTTTCTGATGTTACTTGGGATATAGTAGAAGGTAATGCTCTTAAAATAAGGGAATATGATGGACGAATGGATTTTGTAGTGGGAAATCCGCCGTATGTGAGAGTTCATAATTTGGAGAGTGATTATGCCGATGTAAAAAAATACATTTTTGCTAATGGCGGAATGACAGATTTATTTTTGGCCTTTTTTGAATTGGGCTTCCGTATGTTGTCGCCAGAGGGGATTTTGTGTTACATTACGCCTAGTTCTTGGTTGAATAGCCTTGCAGGAGAAAATATGCGTAATGAAATTATTCGTAGCAAGTCTTTGACCGGTGTGGTTGATATGGGTCATTTCCAGCCATTTAAAGTAACAACTTATACCTTAATTTCTCGATTTGAGAAAACCCAAAAAGAAAACGATGGGATTGACTATAATGTATATGATCCTCAAACATATCAAATACGGTTTGTTGATAGATTGTCGTATGAAGAGATTAATATACATCGTAAGTTTTATTTTTCGAGTAGAGAGGATTTGAGTTTGTTGAAGCGAGTAAGATGTTCGAATTCGAAATCCCATGTTCGTGTAAAGAATGGTTTTGCTACATTGTTTGATGAAATATTTATTGGGGAATTGCCTTTTGAAAAGTATACTATTCCTGTAGTAAAAGCTTCGACAGGAAAATGGGCACGGGCTTTTTATCCTTATGATGAAAAAGGAGATCCGCTTTCGTATAAACAATTAGCCGTGTATAAGCCTGTTTGTGATTATTTGGAGGAAAATGCGGAAAGACTATTGAAGGGAAGAAAAAAAGAAGAAACCCCAGATTGGTTTTTGTATGGGCGTACACAAGCATTGAGAGATGTTTATACGATGAAGTATGCTATTAATACTTGTATTAAAGATGTTTCAAGTATTAAATTAACCGTGGTTCCTCCAGGGTGTGGTTTGTATAGTGGTTTATATATCCTTCCGAACGAGCAGATTTCATTGGAACAACTTGAAAGAATAGTTCGAAGTGAAGAATTTCTTCATTATGTGTCACTTCTTAAAAATTATAAAAGTGGAGGGTATTATACTTTTAATTCAAAAGATATAGAACTATATATAAATTATAATATAGAGCAGAAGTATGCAGGAAGAAATAAAAACATTCCCCCTCGACAACTCGAGCTTTTTGGGAGTATTGTCTAACTCATTTCAAGAATTTATAAAATCGGGAACTTCTAGGAGTACAGCTAAACTTAAACCTTTGCATGGGGCCATTGCGCAAGATTTAGCCGAGAGATTGGGCGCCGATTACGATGTCTTTTCGCAAGGTTATAAAGCTGGGAAAGAGGTGAAAATAAAAGGCCGCTATATTGATAAAGCTGTAGATATAACGGTAAAAAAGGGCGATCAAGTTGTAGCTGGTTTATCCATTAAGTTTGTTATGCAGAACTATTCACAAAATTCTAATAATTATTTTGAGAATATGTTGGGAGAAACAGCTAATATACGGTGTGGGAATTGCCCTTATTTCCAAATTTTTATTATCTTGGATAAACTGCCTTATTATCAGCGTTCAGGAATATTGTCTAAATGGGAATCGTTTACTGAGCATAATGTTCAAAAATATATTATGCTTTCTCATGATAATGCCGATGTGTATTATCATACTCCTAATAAGACTTTGATTTATATTGTACATATCCCCGAAAATGATAATTTGTGCAATAATCGTGAGTATATGGATTATTATCGTTCATTGAATCCATCGTTTACTTTGACAGAACATGAGTATTCCCATTTTGGAAGTAGTGTGATATTGAACGATTATGAACTTTTCATAGAAAAGGTGTACCATACCATTAAGGCATTGTAATATGTTGTTTTTACGGCAGTTATTGTATTTCCCTTACAATAGCTGCCGTATATTTTGTGGGTTATTTCGAAGCGGGATTTTCTTCGGTAGTTGTGCCGTTTTCTTTGACCAATTCGTTCCCCGTCTCGTTATTGACCGGTTGCACCTCTTTGGGCTTCTCGGGTTTATTGAGTTCGGGATAGCTGATACGGGTGTGGTAAATGGTTTTGAGTTTTTCGATAAAGGTAGCTTTTATGGTCTCTACATCGCGGAAGCTGAGGGGGGTGTCGCGCAGGAGGCCGTCGGCGATTTGTGAATCGACAATGCGGTTTACGAGTTGCGAGATACTCTCTGCGGTGTATTCTTTGAGGCTTCGCGAGGCGGCTTCGACGGCATCGGCCATCATAAGGATTCCGGTCTCTTTGGTAAAGGGATTGGGGCCGGGATAGGTGAATTTGGCTTCGTCGACGGGACGGTCGGGATATTTGTTGCAATAAGAGTTGTAGAAGAATTTGGCTTTTCCTCGACCGTGGTGTGTGGCGATAAAGTCTTTGATGGCTTGTGGCAGTCGTTGTTTGTCGGCCATTTTGAGCCCGTCGTTGACGTGCGAGATGACGATTTGTGCGCTTTGCTCGAACGAGAGAGGGGTGTGGGGGTTGAATCCCGATTGGTTTTCGGTGAAGAATGCGGGATTTTTGAGTTTGCCTATGTCGTGATAGAGGGCTCCGGTACGTACCAGTTGGGCTTTGGCGCCGATTTTATTGGCGGCCTCGGCTGCGAGGTTCGATATTTGCAGCGAGTGTTGGAAGGTGCCGGGACACTCTTCGGAAAGTTGCCGTAGAATGGGGTTGTTGACATCGGACAGCTCGACGAGTGTAACGGTGGAGATGAATCCGAATACTTTTTCGAATATGTAGATGAGCAGATAGGCGAAGAGCAGGAATATACAGTTGATTCCGAAATAGATGAACATGGTGTAATTCAGTTTCGACAGGTCGCCTTCGGTAAGAAGCGTATATCCCACATAAGCGAAGCAGTAGGCGAGGAAAACCAATACGGCGCAGCGCATGAGTTGCGAACGGCGCGAGAGGTCGCTGAGGCTGTCGATGGCGGTCATGCCCACGATTAGTTGCAGGAATATAAATTCGAGGGCAAACGGTGCGGTGAAGGCACAGATGAGTACGGTGATGAGGTGGACGTACAGGGCTGTGCGAGAGTCGAAAAAGGTGACGATGATAATGGGGATAATGGCAAATGGTACCAAATATATACCTTGTAGCCTAAATTCGGAAAGCAGGAAGGCGATGAGCGAAATGCCGACGATAAGCATGAGCATGAAACCGAGTGTCCGCATTTCGTTGAAAGTTTGCGGCCTGAACAACGCGAGGAAAAGGTAGAAGAAAGCGAACAGGCACGTGAAGACGATAATTTGCCCCAGCAGCGTGTAGCCTCGGTGGTCGTTTCCTGTACTCTTTTTCAAGGAAACGGTTTCGAGCGATTTGAGTATGCGATAGGTTTGCGGGGTAATGATTTCGCCCCGATCCACAATACGTTCTCCGGCTTGGACAATGCCGTCGGAGAGGGCAATGCGTTGCAGCAAATTGTCTTTGAGACGGTCGGTGGCAATGCTGTCGAATGTGATATTTATGTGGAGAAAATCATTCAAATTGCATTGTTGCAGAATGTGGTGCGAATAGTAGTCGGGGAAACGGGCGAGAATATTTTCGTAGGCTTTCCGGGCCGATTGCAGTTCGGCGACCGGGACTTCGCGGGCAATGTTGTTTTCGAGTATGCGTATATCTTTGTATTTCCCTGATTGGAGCTGGGTATAGGCCTCGGACGACAAGATGCCTTTGCGGTAGGTTTCGTGCAGGGCTTGTATCAGGTTGTTGCGGAACGTGGGCGATATGGAAATTTCGGTATGGCTGTTCAGCGTTTTTTCAAAATCGCTTACGGCCTTTGTCTCGATCGATTTGTTGTAGGAAAATATGGGTTGGAAGTTTCGCAAAATGCTGTCTTGTTCCTGTTGAATTACCGCTTCGTCTTTGTAGATGGGAAAATCGAACGGAGCCGTGAGCAACCCATATTTCCAGGGTTTTCCCTCTTGGAAAGTATATCTGAATTTCCCTTCTCTCGGGAAAAAATAGATGACTAATGCTACGGCGGCTACGAAAAAGACAAATTGTAAAACTCTTGTACTGGACAGGAATTTTTGTATACGATTTTTATCCATGATTTAACGGGGTTATTCTTTACAGCGGGCAGCTTTTTGTACACCTTTGATTTTACGCAATTTATTACATAGCGATTCGACCACGCGCGTGTCGTGAACCATGATGTTGACCGTTCCTAAAAAAACACCTTCGTTGGCTTGTATGGAGAGGCCTCTCATGTCGATGACGAGTTCGTTGGAGATCACCCGGGTTATTTCGTTGAGGATTCCCATGCGGTCGATACCTTCGATCTCTATCTTTGCCGGGAATGAGAGCGATTTGCTGGCTTCCCATTGTGTAGAGACCAACCGTGGACCGAAACTCGATTTCAATCGCATGGCCACCGGGCATTCGCGTTTGTGAACCACTACGGTTTCGTCGTCCTCGACATAACCCAATACATCGTCGCCGGGTATGGGGCAGCAGCAGTCGGCTACTTTGTAGTTTTTTACACCGTTTTCGTCGCGCAGAATATAAGTTTGTTTACGGTCTATCGTAGGCTGTGGTATCGGTGTAGTTTTGGGCGGTTCGTTTTTGCTGTTGTTGTTTCCGAACGAGAGTTTTAGGTATCGCAAAAAAGGATTTACGCTCTTGTTCTTGATAATTTTTTTGATGTTTTCGTTGGGCGTAATCTCTTCGTTACCAATTTTGTAGAAGAGGTCGTCGCGGTTTTGCAATCCTAAATTGTTTATGACTTTGGTGATAAGTTCGTTGTTGTATTCTAAGTGGTTGTTGTCCAGAAATTCTTTTATCCGTTTCTCGCCTTTGGCAATAATTTTCCGACGGTCTTTCCGCAACGCTGCCAATAACCGGCTTCGCGCTTTGGCTGTCGTGATAAAGTTGAGCCATTCCTCTTTGGGGGTTTGCGATTTGGAGGTAAGAATTTCTACCTGATCACCGCTTTGGAGTTTCTGACTTAGCGGAACCAACCGGTGGTTTACTTTGGCTGCGATACAGTGGAAGCCGAGGTCGGAGTGGAGCGTGAAGGCTAAGTCGAGGGCCGTGGCATCTTTGGGAAGGGTGATGAGCTCGCCTTTGGGGGTGAAGACAAAAATCTCGGTGCTGAACAGGTTGAGCTTGATCGTATCGAGGAAGTCGATGGCGTTGGGCTCGGGATGTTCGAGTATGTCTTTGATGGTTTTCAGCCAAATGTCGAGTTCCGATTCTTCGTCGGAGTTTCCTACTTTGTATTTCCAGTGGGCGGCAAATCCGCGTTCGGCGATTTCGTCCATCTTTTCGCTTCGAATCTGAACTTCAATCCAGTTTCCGTCGGGACCCATTACGGTGAGGTGCAAGGCTTTGTATCCGTTGGCTTTGGGTCGGCTCACCCAGTCGCGGGTACGTTCGGGGTGAAGTTTGTAAATGTCGGTGATGACCGAGTAGATGTTCCAACATTCCTTCTTCTCGTCGGCTTCGTTTGGGCATTTGAAGATAATACGTACCGCATACAGGTCGTATACCTCCTCGAATGGAATATGTTTCGACTCCATTTTGTTCCAAATCGAATAGATCGATTTTACCCGGGCTTTCATTTCGAATTCGAGGCCCAACTCTTTGAGTTTGGCGACGATGGGTTTGGAGAAGTTGTTGTAGATTTGTTGGCGCGACTCTTCGGTCTCGGCTATTTTTTGTTTGATTTGGTTGTAGGCTTCGGGGTGTTCGTATTTGAAAGCGAGGTCTTCCAATTCGGTTTTGATGGCAAAGAGGCCTAACCGATGAGCCAACGGTGCGTAGATGTAGAGCGTTTCGCCGGCAATTTTGTATTGTTTGCTGGGAAGCATGGAGCCGAGGGTGCGCATATTGTGCAGGCGGTCGGCCATTTTGATGAGGATTACCCGAATGTCCTCGGACATGGTGAGCAACAGCCTGCGGAAATTCTCGGCTTGTGCCGAGGCTTGGTCACCGAAGATACCTCCCGATATTTTGGTTAATCCATCGACAATCGAGGCAATTTTTTTCCCAAAGTGGTTTTCGATATCTTCGACGGTATATTCGGTGTCTTCTACTACATCGTGGAGGAGCGCTGCACATATCGACGTGGAGCCAAGTCCTATTTCGTAGCTTACGATACGGGCTACGGCAATCGGGTGGAGTATGTAGGGCTCACCCGAACGTCGTCTTATTCCTTTATGGGCTTCTTTGGCAAATTTAAAGGCGCGCTCGATAATCTCTACTTTTTTCCGGTGGTTAGAGTTGAGGTAGCCGTTGAGCAGTTCTTGAAATTTATCTTCGATAAGTTGCTCTTCGTTGTCGTATGTTAGGTCGGACGGTTCCATAATTATGAAATCTAATTCTCACAAAGATAACGTAAGTCGATTGTAAAAGCAAATTTTATTTGCATTTTGCCCAATGGCAATTTATTTTCTCGATATAAGAAAGAAACGAGGGTTTTGTTTGGTGCAGCTATTGCCTTCTTTTGGAGGGGTTAAAGGGTTGTGGTAAAGACAAAAAAGAAGCTGCCCGATACGGGCAGCTTCGGTATAAGAGGCGATTTTTGCTTTTCAAATGGAAAGTCTTCTCAACGTATTGAGCAGTTCGCGATCAATAGGCTTGTCGTTTTTGATAGCCTTGTTGAAGGGAACATATTCGATTTCGTTGTTGCGGATACCAATCATTACGTTGCGTTGGTCTTCGAGCAGAGCGTCGATGGCTGCCGATCCCATACGGCTGGCCAAAATACGGTCGTGGGCCGTGGGGGAGCCTCCTCGTTGGATATGGCCCAAGATAGTTACCCGTACATCGTATTGTGGATATTCTTTTTGTACGCGCTCGGCCAAGTGCATGGCGCCGCCCGTCGTAGGACTTTCGGCTACGAGTACGATACTACTGTTTTTCGATTTGCGGAATCCGTTTTTGATGAGTTCTTCGAGTTGGTCCACTTCGGTCGATATTTCGGGAATGATAGCGGCTTCGGCTCCGGTGGCAATTGCTCCGTTGAGGGCGAGGAATCCGGCGTCGCGACCCATGACTTCGATAAAGAAGAGCCGCTCGTGCGAGGTGGCGGTGTCGCGGATCTTATCGACAGCTTCCATGATGGTGTTTAGGGCGGTGTCGTACCCGATTGTGGTGTCGGTACCGAAGAGGTCGTTGTCTATCGTACCGGGTAATCCTACGATGGGGAAATTAAATTCCGAAGCGAATATGCGGGCTCCGGTGAGTGTTCCGTCACCCCCGATTACCACAAGGGCGTCGATACCCTCTTTGACAAGTGTGTCGTAGGCGGTCTTCCGGCCTTCGGGAGTTTTGAACTCCTGACAACGGGCTGTTTTCAAAATGGTGCCGCCCTGCTGTATGATGTTACTTACATTTTGAGTCTTGAAAGGAGCTATTTCGCCTGTAATGAGGCCTTTATATCCCCGATAAATGCCTTTTACCTCGAAGCCGTTGTAGATAGCGGCACGTGTTACCGCACGAATGGCTGCATTCATTCCGGGAGCATCGCCACCGGAAGTCAAAATACCTATACATTTAATTTGCGACATAACCTATGTTATTTAGTTGGTGGCAAAGATAAAGATAAAAATCGAATAACCTATACGGGGTAATTAACGATTATTTGTGAATTAATGTTTTTGTAATATGGCGATTTTTTGGAATTCCCCATTCCTTTTTAGGATAGGTCCGGTTGGGGTTTTTTATTCCTCGTTATGGTTTGGGGATTGTTTTTTGTCGAGCAGGCGGGCAATATATTCCTGCACTTCGGTCATCAGCCAGCGGGGTGTGGAGGTGGCACCGCAAATACCTATACTCTCTTTCCCTTCGAGCCAAGCGGGGTCGATTTCGGTAACATCGGAGACGAGGTGCGATTGGGGATTCACTTGCAGGCATTCGCCAAACAGTACGCGACCGTTGGAACTCTTTTTGCCACAGACGAATAGCACGAGGGCGTGCCGTCGGGCAAACTCCCTGATGTTGGGTATGCGGTTGGCAACCTGCCGACAGATGGTGTCGAACGATTCGAAGCGGCCGTCGGGTTTCAGTTGTTTGATTTCGTCGACTATATGGCGGAATCCTTCGACCGACTTGGTCGTTTGCGAGTAAAGAAGCAGTTTTTTGTGCAAGTCTATTTTGCCGAGGTCTTGGCTGTTTTCGATGACGACGGCTTGCCCCCGGGTTTGTCCTACCAGCCCGTTCACTTCGGCGTGGCCGGTTTTTCCATAGATAACGATTTGCGCCTCTTCGGGCGGATTGGAGTCGTAGGCGGTTTTGATTTTGCGTTGCAGTTGCAGCACCACGGGACAAGTGGCGTCGATAATTTCGATATGGTTTTCGGCCGCAATGCGGTAAGTTTCGGGCGGTTCGCCGTGGGCACGAAGCAGGACTTTCACGTCGTGCAGTTGTTTGAGTTGCTCGTGGTCGATGGTGATGAGACCTTTGGCTTTGAGCCGTTCTACCTCGTTGCTGTTGTGAACGATGTCGCCGAGGCAGTAAAGTTTACCGCTTCGGTCGAGCTCTTCCTCGGCTTTGCGTATGGCTGTGACTACTCCGAAACAGAAACCCGAATGTTCGTCTATCTCTATGCGTGCCATTTTCGTGTCCTTTTTGTATTTTTTATCTCAGTTTGTCGATAGTCTCTTCGTAACGGGCTATGAGCCAAGCGTCTTGCTCCTCGATAGTCATGTAGGAGTTGTCGAGGAGGATAGCGTCGTCGGCTTTCCGCAGAGGGCTCTCCTGTCGGGTTTGGTCTATGTGATCCCGTTTGTTGATGTTGTCGACTACTTCGTCGAAGTCGACCGCTACACCTTTGGCTCGTAGTTCGTCGACACGGCGTTGTGCCCGGGTTTCGGCCGAGGCGGTAACGAATATTTTCAGTTCGGCATGGGGGAATACGGTGGTGCCTATGTCGCGACCGTCCATGACGATACCTTTCTGTTCTCCCATTTTCTGCTGTGCGGCTACCATAGCCGTGCGCACGAAGGGTATGGCGCTTACGGGGCTTACCTTGTCCGATACCCGCATGGAACGAATCTCCTGTTCGACATCGATTCCGTTGAGGAACGTGTGCGTTTTGCCCGATACAGGGTCGGGGCGGAAGTCGATGTGTATGTCGTCCATGTGCGATTGCAATGCGTCGGTGTCGACAGTATCGCCCTCGATAAGGTTGTGGTCGAGGCAATAGAGGGTAACGGCACGGTACATGGCACCGCTGTCGATATAGATATAGCCTATGCGGCGGGCAAGCGATTTGGCCATGGTGCTTTTCCCGCAAGACGAAAATCCGTCGATGGCGATGATAATTCGAGGTGTATCCATTGGGGTTTATTTTTTGAATTCAAAAAGGTTTGTCGAGAGGTTTACCATGAGGGTGGTAGCTCCCGTGTGTTGTTGGGCAAGGGCTACGCCTATGCCGAACATTCGTACTTTAATACCGCCGCCGATGCTGAATCCCGAAAGAAAATTGCGGCTGGCGGTTTTCATGTCGGTACGGGTTTTGTAGTTATAGCCCAACCCGAAGTAAATGCGGTCGGTGGGTAGAAATTCCACACCGAAGATGAGGTGGCGGAAGAGGTTGTTGACAAAGTCGTTCTTTTCGATAATGTCGCTGCTCCCGGAGAAGGAGTTGTTTTCGACGGTGGGATAAGGCAGATTCCACCGGGTGAGATTCCGGGCGGTAATCGATACACGTATGGGGGCGTGTTCGAGGCTTTGGGTGTAGCCCACCTGTAAGTCGAAAGGCATACGCTCGAATGTGTCGTTGAAGCGTTTGATCTGTCCTCCCAAGTTGTGGGCTACCAGCGAGAGCGAAAGGTCGTTCTCGGCATTGTAGTAGTTGAGGCCGAGGTCGACGGCGAGAGCCCAAGAGGTATATTGCTCGTAGGAGGAGTAGACGACTTTGGCGTTGATTCCACCCCGCAGGGTGGTGGTAATATCGTGTGAGTAGATGCCGTTGAATACGATGTCTTTGGGCGAAAATTCGCCGGTGATGACACCGGTTTCGTCGGCACTTTTCATTTTGCCGTAACCATAGTATTGCATACCTACCGCCCAAGCGCCCCGTTCGCCGGCAGCTTTGCCGAAAGTAACCCCGGCCAAATTAATGCCGCCTACATATTTCATGTAGTTCAATCCTAGTTGCAAATCCGATTCGGGCCCCATGAGGGCAGGGTTTTGGTTGATGAGATTGATGTCCTCGTCGATAACCGATATATTGGTGCCTCCCAAAGCATAGGCATGGGTGGAGGTGGGAATGTTGAGAAAGTCGAACGAACTGGTACCTTCTTGTCCTCGCCCCGCCAAACAAACGGTGAGAGCCAACAACAATGATATGTATCGAATCGGGTACGTCATAGTTTAATTTCGGGGTCCAAAGATAACCAAAATTCCCGGTTGACCGAACGGGATATGCTAATTTTGCGTGGCAGCCAAATGACTGCCGATGTTTTAATAACGAGAAAAAGGGGAATAAAGTATATAATGTGAGGGGTTTATATGCAACTTATTTAGACACAATTTGGTTTGGCTCGATAAAATGATTAAATTTGACCTCTGAACTGTGTAAATGCATAAAGTAGGTATCAATTTTATTTTATGGAAAGTTTGCAAAAATATTTCGATACGATAGAATCTGCTCTTGCAGATATAGAATATGCTGCTTCGCCCGACGGGCTGTATGCCCCGGTGCGTTATGAATTGTCGCTGGGAGGCAAACGGGTACGGCCGTTGTTGACGCTGTTGGCTTGCGAAATGTTCGGCGGCGATTGCCGCAGTGCTCTTCATGCCGCAGTGGGCTTGGAGGTGTTCCACAATTTTACGCTGTTGCACGACGATGTGATGGACAAGGCCGATGTGCGCCGGGGAAAACCTACCGTACACAAGGTGTGGGACGAAAATAGGGCGATACTTTCGGGCGACGCCATGGAGATTATCGCTTTCCGTTATATTGCCCGCACGCCGGCTCCGCATACGGGAGCGGTGATCGATTGGTTTTTGAAAACTGCGCTCGAAATTTGCGAGGGTCAGCAATACGACATGGAATTTGAGACCCGCGACGATGTAACCGAGGCGGAGTATATCGAAATGATACGTCTGAAAACCGCCGTATTGTTGGGCGGGGCGTTGAAGATAGGCGCCATTATCGGAGGTGCCGATTCGGCAGATGCCGACCGTATCTATCGTTTTGGCGAGTCGTTAGGATTGGCTTTCCAGTTGCAGGACGATTGGCTCGATGTATATGGCGACCCGGCTCGGTTCGGGAAAAAGATAGGTGGCGATATTCTCAACAATAAAAAGACGTATATGCTCATCAATGCACAGCGCAGGGCCGAGGGTGCCGATGCCGAGGAGTTGTCGCACTGGCTGTCGGCCACCGGATACGACCCGGCAGAGAAGATTGCCGCTGTGACTGCTTTGTACAATCGGGTAGGTGCTGGCGAACTGTGTTTGCAACAGGTCGACGCATACAGCCGCCGGGCGATAGAGGCTTTACGTGAAATCGCTCTTCCCGAAACCGCCAAACAGCCGTTGTACGATTTGGCTACATCGCTCATCAAACGAGATCATTAAAAGTAAATATATATGCCTTACCGCCGTTTGCCAAATACCGATACAGCCCGTATTGCCGCCCTTGAAAAGGCGGTGTCGATGGAACACGTGTATGGGGTGAACGAGCAGGCGGCATCGTATAAGACTTTGAACGAGGCGCGGGTATTGCTGAGGCGGTTTAAAAATGCGGTGGAGCAATTCCGTTTCTGTTATACTTCGCAAGCCGAGGCCAACCGCCAGTATCAAACGCATTTGAAAACGGCGCGGCTCTATATCTCGCACTTCATTCAAGTGCTTAATTTGGCGGTCGTTCGCAACGAGGTGCGCAAGGAGCATAAACTCTTTTACGGGCTTGAACCCGATGACTTCACTGTGCCCGAATTGACAAGCGAGAAACATATTATCGTGTGGGGCGAACGCCTTATCGATGGCGAGCGTGAACGCCTTTCGCATGGTGGCGCTCCTATTTATAATCCTACGATTGCCAAAGTAAAAGTCCATTACGATATTTTTAAGGATGCCTACGGGGAACAGCAAAATTATAAGTTGAATACAACCCGAGCCCAGTCGGGATTGGATGCTTTGCGTAGCGAAGTCGATAGCCTCATTCTCGATTTGTGGAATCAAGTGGAGGCTTATTACGCTACTCTTCCTCCCGACATTCGGATAAGCCGCTGTCAAGCCTATGGAATTATTTATTACTACCGTAGCGGCGAAAAGAAACCCGAAAATGATTGATACCCATACCCACATTTATCTCGAAGAGTTTGACGACGACCGTGCCGAGGTGGTCCGTCGTGCCCGTGAGGCGGGCGTTGAACGGGTGATTTTGCCCAATGTCGACCTCGATACGGTGGAGGCCATGCAGGCTACCGACCGGTTGTTCCCCGGATACTGCCGCATGGCTATGGGACTGCACCCTACTTCGGTAGGGCCCGACTATCGGGAACAACTCGACCGGACGAAAGAGTTGTTGTTTGCCGGCGGGTATTGTGCGGTGGGCGAGATAGGTCTCGACCTGTATTGGGACAAGACTTATGTCCGGGAACAGGAAGAGGCTTTTGTGGTGCAAACGGGGTGGGCGGTAGAATTGGATTTGCCCGTGATTATTCATTGTCGGGATGCCTTCGACGAAATAGCTGCTTTGTTGCAATCGGGGCGAGTACCGGCATTTCGGGGGGTATTCCACAGCTTTACCGGTACGGTCGACGAGGTGCGTACGTTGCGAAAAACGGGCGATTACTATTTCGGGATAAACGGTATTGTTACGTTTAAGAATGCCCATCTCGAAGAAATGGTTCGCGAGGTAGGTATCGATCGCGTTTTGCTCGAAACCGATGCTCCCTATTTGGCTCCCGTGCCTTATCGGGGCAAGCGCAACGAGCCGTCGTATCTGCCCCGTATGGCCCAGCGCATAGCCGATATTTTGGGCGTGACGGTTGCCGAGGTCGAGGCTGCTACCACGGCCAATGCTTTGCAGTTGTTTGGCGAAGGGTGATTTTTGGGGAAAATTTTCGTCAAACCCGAAAAATGTATTATATTTGCCCCCGTTTTTACGGGAACAACCCTATGGAGTGATGCTCGAGTGGTTGAAGAGGCACGCCTGGAAAGCGTGTATACGCCAAAAGCGTATCGGGGGTTCGAATCCCCCTTACTCCGCCCCGAAGCCGTTGCGATTCTGTTGCAGCGGCTTTTTTTGTGCCGGTAGCTTCTTCCTCTTTTGTGGGTGCACCCTTTTCGGTTTCGATAAGGGCGAAGTGTGATACATTTATGCGGTATCTGTTGATAATCAGTAAGATTGTCGTTATATTTGCTGGGTGTTATGTTGTATAGTGTGACTTGATATGGAATAAGGAGGCTTTGAGATGATACAAAGGTTTATGTGTGTAGCGAAGGTGATTGCCGCTGTGCTGTGCCTTTGTGGTACAGTTTGGGGGTGTAGGAGTAGCTTCCGCTCGGTTGCCGCTCAACCCGGGTCTATGGGTGGCGACATGGACAGTCATGGCTGTCGGGGCTCTGCCGGGTATGTGTGGAGCGAAGTGTGGCAAGATTGTATACGGGTATTTGAGTGTGGGGTACGAACGGAGGCGGTCGATGGAAATTCTGGGGCGGCCTATTTGGTTTTTTCGACCGATTCTTCGCGGGTAGAGCTCTTTTTCTCGAATGGGGTTTCGAATGAAACTTTGGAACGGCGGGTATTGCCTTCGGGGACAGTTGTTTGGAATGTGGAAGATGACGATACGAAGAATGTGCGTCGGATAGATGGATTATGGATTGTCGAGAGACGTGGAAGACTTGTTTGTCGGGAATCGGCTTTTGTGGCCGATGAGGATTTAGGTCGTATGCAGGAGCGGATTTACGAAGGTGGGTTGCCGGGTTCCGATTGTAGTATGTTGGTGATACGAAATCGGGAACACAGTGGCGACGGAACTTTTTTGTGGGAGCGTCGTATTTATTCGTCCGGTGTGGAAGAGGAGGTGTCGGTTTGTTCGGGACGGCTTTTTACGCTTCGAGGCAGTGCCGATGATGAAAATGCCGTGGTGTGGCAGCTGGTAGCCGATGATGGATTGGTATTTAATTTTTGTTTGTCGGATAGCGGACAGCAACTTGTGGCGTTGAACGCTCGATTCGAGCGTTTAGAAGATGGAACATCTTTTCAATTAGTCGAACAAAAGGAATTGTAAATGATGACTTTAATCCACGGCGATAGGATTAGAGCCTTAAATTTTGTTGAAATATAAAAAAATTACTATCTTGGCGAACCTTAAACCGGAATTATGAAACGACTGAGAATCTATGAAGATAATCCGAGTGAAACCGAGATCGCCAAAGCGGTGAAGGTGTTGCGCGACGGCGGGGTGGTAATTTACCCTACCGATACGATTTATGCGCTTGGCTGCGATGCTTTGAATGTGCGGGCGGTGGAGCGGATTTGTCAGATAAAAGGCATCAACCCGCAGAAGGTAAATTTGTCGATAATCTGTAAAGAATTAAGTTGGGTAAGCGAGTATGCCAAGTTGAACAATTTCTATTTCAAATTATTGAAAAAAAATTTACCGGGGGCGTTTACCTTTATTTTACCAACGAGTTCGTCGTTACCCAAGATATACAAAAATCGTAAGACCGTGGGGATCCGTATTCCCGACAATGCGATTACGTTGGCTTTGGTCGAGGCTTTGGGAAATCCGTTGCTGACCACCTCGGTGGCGATTAACGAGGAAGAGCCCGAATGCGGTATGGATCCTGAGTTGATAGCCGAGCGCTATGAATCGGTGGCCGATTTAATTATCGATGGTGGCGAGGGAGGTATGATACCTTCGACTACGGTCGATTGTACCGCCGACGACCCTGTGGTTTTGCGCGAAGGGAAAGGCGAGTTGCAGGAATGAATGTTTAATTTGTTGATTTTTAGATTGATATTTATTTTAAGTGATTGGTTAAAAGAATATGCAAAGTTTATAAAAATTTAATTGTGGAAATTTTTCCATAATGTTGAAATAGTTGTAAATTTGCCAAAGATAGAAGAAAGAGAAAAAATAATTATATACTAACCTTTAATAAACCAAACAATTATGTCAAAAGTATCGGTTATCGGAGCAGGAAACGTGGGTGCAACTTGCGCAAACGTTTTGGCATTTAGAGAAATAGCAGATGAAGTAGTTTTGCTCGACATTAAAGAAGGTGTTTCGGAAGGCAAAGCTATGGATATGATGCAAGCTGCTGTAACGGCTGGTTTTGCATCGCGTATCAAAGGTGTGACGAACGATTATGAAGCTACCGCCAACTCGGATATGGTAGTGATTACTTCGGGTATTCCTCGTAAACCGGGTATGACTCGTGAAGAGTTGATTGGTGTGAATGCCGGTATTGTAAAATCGGTAGTTGAAAACGTATTGAAATATTCGCCCAACGCAGTTATCTTGTGTGTAAGTAACCCGATGGATACGATGACTTATTTGATTCATAAAGTATCGGGCCTTCCCAAAAACCGCATTATCGGTATGGGTGGCGCGTTGGACAGCTCTCGCTTCAAATATTACCTGAGCCAAGCTTTGAATGCCAACTTGGGCGAGGTTGAAGGTTTCGTAATTGGCGGTCACGGCGATACGACCATGATTCCTGTAACTCGTTATGCAACTTACAAAGGTATTCCGGTTTCGGAATTTTTGAGCGAAGAGACTCTGCAAAAGGTAGCTGCCGATACTATGGTAGGTGGTGCTACATTGACCGGTTTGCTGGGAACTTCGGCTTGGTATGCTCCGGGTGCTGCTTCGGCTGCTGTGGTTGAGGCTGTATTGGGTGACCAAAAACGTATGATCCCGTGTAGCGCTTTGCTGGAAGGCGAATATGGCGAAAGCGATCTTTGTATCGGTGTCCCCTGTGTATTGGGCCGCAACGGTATCGAGAAAGTGGTTGAGTTGAAGTTGAATGCTGCCGAGAAAGAGGCTTTTGCTAAGAGTGCAGCCGCTGTTCACAAAACAAATGCCGCTCTTGCCGACGCTTTGAAATAAGACGTTTAGATAGATCTTATAAAGGCTGCCGCCCGGCGATATCGCCGGGCGGCAGTTCTTTTATCGGGCGGTTTGTCTTATTCGGGGGTGATTCGTATCGGAGGAATTTCAGGCTTATGGCATGGGTTTTCAAGCAAGTGAGTTGGAGCCAAAAGCAAGGGCAGCCCGTCGTGAGCTGCCCTTTGTATTGAATTTTTCGTGGAAAGATTTATTCGATTTATATTTCGTGTATTTTCCCGAAAGTAAAGTTTATTCCAAAACTGAAATTAGCCCGTGCATGGTTGATGGGGATAAACTGTTTGGAGTATTGCGTGGCAAAATAGTCGGTCCCGAAGTATATGTTGAACCCTCGTGCGCAGAGGTTGAGTATGGCACCTACCGAGCTACCCATATTGGATACCGATCCGTTTAGTGTGATGTGCAATGCCGAGAGGGGACGGAAATTGACAGCCAGCATACCTTCGGCATAGGTGCGGTAGCCTCCGAACCGGGTGGTAGAGAGCGCTCCGAATGAAATCTTTTCGTCCAAAATACTATATTCGGCACCTACACGCAGTGTTGTACGTAGGGATTGGGAAACCGATTGGCTTTTGGATTCGTAGAATTTGGTCAGTGCTTTTAAGTCGTCTTGCAATTCGTCTACCTTGTTGTCGAAAGGATTTTCCCCGTTTTCGTCATCTTCGGCCCCGATGTTGTCGAATCCGGTGTAATGGAACTCTTTGTTGGGATCGGTTTCACCGCGGGAGAGGTTGCCCCAGTTCATAAACCCGATGTCGGTGAGAGCGGCCGATAAGGTGAGGTTATCGAGCAGTTTATAGGTGGCGCCGAGGTCGAATCCTAATCCAAATCCCGAAAGCCCAAAGTTATTGCCGATCGAGTAGTCGGTTATTTCGCCGGTTACGGGGTCGGTTTCGAATTGGAGAAGCGAAGAGGCTTGTATATGTCCCGATTGTTTGATGATCCATTCGTCTTGCGACATGGAGATGTCCATGCGGTCGATACGGGCCTCGGCATGAGCAGCACCTATGAGGAGTTTCACTTTGGCACCGACACCCAATTTATCGGTGATGTCGCGGGCGTGCCCTAAGGCAAGTTCGAGGTAGTTGTTGGTCGATACCGTGATATTGCTCATGTCGTAGCGGGTAACTCCGGTAGCTTCTTGTCCGGTTTTAAGAAATTGGAAAATCTCTTTGGGCATATATGCACCGGTTTGGCTTTTGAGCGCTAAATTGAATGTGTTTTGTCCACCCCATGCCCAAAAACCGAAAGAGATAATATCCATTCCCAAATCGAGCTCGATGGTATTATTGGGAGTAAGTTTTCCCAAAAATTCGTCGGCGGTTACACTCTCGTGCAAGAAAGTAACCAGTTCGTTCCCTCTGGGATAGAGGAATGTTCCCAGTCCTAAATTGGAGTTTACGCCCAAATAGAAATTGCCAAAGAATGGGAAACTGACATATCCATCGGGTGTTTTTAACGCGGGATTAAGTTGGTTGCGCTTTGTCATTTTCTCCATAAAATAGGAGGAGTTGAGGGTTTGGGCAGACACCCCGGCAGCCAAAGCAACACCCATACAAAGGCTGATTATTTGTTTTATATTGATTTTCATTGCTTTATTGTTTTATTGTATTACAAATCCTCTAAATCCATTTGAGCTCCGTCGGGGAGTTTTACCGAAAGGTGAAGAATGAAATATTGATCGGGCCGAAGGGTTATGTCGCTATTGTCTGCATTTTTACCTTCTACTCTGAAACAGAGTTTGTCGAGTTCTTGTAGTGCTTTTTCCCGCTCTTCTTTGAGGATAATTTTAAGGTTCGATGACCGTACTGTGAGGTTGTCATCGGGAGCTGCTTCTATGTTCAGACTTTCGGGGTATGAAATGCCCGTTATGGGGTTACCGTCTTTGTCGCAAGGCTTGATTGACAAGGCCAATTCCAACGGAATAGCATTATCGACGGTTATAGAGAGTTCGATGTTTTTCACCTTATCGGTGATATCCGATAAGTCGCTGCTGAGATCCTCGATAGTATCGCTATAAATAATATTAAGGTTCTCGAATTCCAGCGGTACATTGATATCGTAATCTATATCGAGATTGTAATCTTCTT
Organism: Candidatus Barnesiella excrementigallinarum; assembly: GCA_019114445.1. Classification (GTDB taxonomy): domain Bacteria; phylum Bacteroidota; class Bacteroidia; order Bacteroidales; family Barnesiellaceae; genus Barnesiella; species Barnesiella excrementigallinarum. Next base: position 272,211 of record DXFL01000006.1, on the reverse strand, counting down.
TTCCTAAGGAGATGGCTTCGCTTTCGGTGTTACTTTCGATTTCTATTTTGTTGACTTTTAGGTCTATTCGATCGGGTATGGATTGCAGTAACGATGTGAGTTTGCCCGATGTAATTTCGGGAGAGTTTTTCGAGATGTGGAATTCGCTTCGTTGGCCACCCTTAATTTCCATATCCAGCGTAACTGCATTGTTGTTGATGATATTCCCGTTTTCGTCGAGCGGGGTTATTTCGAATTGTGTAGAGATGGATGCTTCGATGGGATTTTGTACCGAAAGGTTTAGGGTCAAGTCTTTTATTTCGAGAGAAGTCCCTTCTTCTTTGAGGAAATCGGGTAAGTCGGAAAGTGAAACCGAGGTGTTTATATCGACATTGGGAACAATGGACCCGGCCACTTTATTCAAACGTATTTCAGGCGTAGGCAAAGTCAATTCGGGTTGTACAGAGATTGTAAAGTTGCTGAGGTCTTCGAGTCCCACCGATTGTTTGTCGGCATATACCCGTCCTTCGATAGATATTTCGTCGGTGAGGATCAGCGTGCCTTCTTCGATGATAGGATTGGAGATCCCTTTAAGGGTGATAGGAATGGATACAAAGCCGTTGCCCTGTGTCAGTTCGATGGTTTTTGAAATGTAAATGGCGTTGTCGATACGCACCATTTCGTCGCTTTCTTCGATTTCGAAATCGAGTATCTCTGGCAACGCAAGTCTCATACCGGCCAAATGAATCTGAGGCAGGAATTCGGGGATCCCTGTTATGGAAATATCGAGCGATGTTTTCAATATTTCGCCGTTGTTATCGGTTACGGTTACCGTGCTTATTTCTTTTATCTCTTTGGGGATATCGGTATGGATATTGAAGTGCTCGGTTGTGTTGATATTGGCATCGAAAGCGACTTCAATGTCGGGAAGTTTCAATCCCGGGATTTGGGGAATTTCTTGGGTGGGGACTTCGAATGTTGTGGTGTAAGAATTGAAATCGGGAGCAAAATCGTCGATAACTACCGGATCTATGGCATCGATATTTTCAGAAATATTATCGGCTTTGGTGATGACATATTTCCCGTCTACTGCGTGGAGTACATCTCCTTCTTCGATAATGCGGTCGAGACATATCTTTTCTGTTTTCCCGATAGGAATGCTTAGGTTGCCCCCTACGCTAATTTCGAGACTGATATCTTTCCCTAAATCATAATCGTTGTTTATGCACGAAAAAAGACTTAACAATAGCCCGGGAACAAGGCTAATTGCCATAATTTTTTTAATTTTCATAAAATTATTTGGTCAATTATTTTTAATGCTTTTAACATAGGCCCCTTTTTCGAGTGCAAATGTATTGATTTTTTTTGAAAAACATTTATTTTTATATGAAATAGTTGTTTCATTTCTGTTTCAAAATAGGCTCAAAGGTTTAAATGGAAATGAGACAGAAATAGCAGACCCTCTTCCTCGATAAAGGGAAGAGGGTCTGCTATTTCTGTATTTATCGGGGGTGTTATTTGACAATGAGTGTTTGGGCCGCACTTCGGGCAATTATTTGCGGGGCATAGAGGCACTGTATGGTGGAAATCCCTTGCGTGTAATCGCCGGGTCGATCGACATTCAACTCGTAGGAGATGACGTAAGAGCCTTTGGGCAAGAAATCGAAATAGAAGCGGGTTTCGGTGTTCCTTGTCTCCTGATAGTAGCATATTCGTTCGCGGCAATCATATCCCGATAGCTGGTCGACCGGTTCAAGGCAGGCCGCGCGGGAGTCGGTGAGGCATACAAATTGCATATCTTGTCCGACAGTGATGGTGAATCGAATAGCTATGCGGTCGCCGGCTTTAAGAGCGACGGTATTGATAGGTATATAGCTGCCTGACGGTTGTCTAACGAGAATTTGCCGATCGATGGACAGCTCTTTGGTTGAAGCAGCCGATACATTTTTCACATTGTCGTAATATTGCCAGTAGATGGCACCCCACGAGGGTTGTGCGTGGTTGGTCGAGATGACAGCCTGTGCATCGTTCGGGGTAATCTGGTTGCCCGGAATGGTGTATTCGGTCAATCCCAAGAACGGTTCTTCGGGGTTGTATTTCATCTCTTTGCCACCCCACATGATAACGGGTTGGGTGTTGTCGGCCGCCAGCCAGTCGCTACCGCCGTGGAGCAGGGCATAGATGGCTTCGAGGGTGGAGGGTACCGATTCCCACTCGTTGGTTCGTTTTTGAGCAAGCAGCCATTGGCGCATGGCGTCGAGTTCGGCGGTGATGGGGTCGACGAGCGTGAAGGCGTCGATGAGGGCGCATTGCTCTTGTACGGCACTGTTGCTATATCCGTAGGTCGAGCGGTTGTTGGGCCAAAACATACCTTCGTCGGGGCGTGTGACGGCATATTGTCTCAGCGAGGCGACAATCTCTTTTGCTTCGGCGCCGAATCCATACCGATAGAGCGCTACGGCAGCGTATGCCTTTTCGATGGTGGAGAAGTTGCTCCATTGTTTGAGTTTCTCGGTCATGGCTTTGTGCAGATCGAGGGCTTCGTCGGCCAGCGGAATGTCGAGGTAGGAGGAGCGTACGTGCAGGTAGCAGATGTCGTTGTACGAGAGCGCTCCGTTGGGGCGGTTTTTACGCTGTTGGACCATAGCTTGGTCGAGGTAAGCCACCGCATCGATTTGCATGGTTTGTATTGTGCTGTCGTCGAGTGGAATACCTAAGGTGCGCAGGCGGGCAAAACTTTCCAAAATGTTCATCGAAATCCATTGGCTCGATGACATACCTTTGAACCAGCTCCAACCGCCGTCGCTGTTTTGCAGGTTTTGCAATTTGAGAATAGCCTCATGGGATAGCCTGTTGGCGCGGTTGGTGTCGAAGAGGGTGGCGAGTTGTTGCATACGTTCGGTTTCGTTGTCGGCTTCGAGTACCCACGGGGTAGCCGAGAGCAATACCTGTTTCAGCTCTTCGTTTTGGGCGAGGAGCGAGGCGAGGTTTTTGCCGTCGGCCGCTTTCCACGACTCAATGGCTTGGGCTATGCGCGGGTTGCCTTTGGCGATCGACGAGGCTATGCTGTTGGCGTAGAGTACGGCCGAAATAGAGATGGCATCGTCGTCCGAAATATCGGTGAGTGCCGGCAAGGCTTGTACGGCATACCACGCCGGATTGTTGCAATATTGCAAGGTCATGCGGTAGTTTTCGACTGTGGGCGATTTCAACTTTTCTTCCATGCCGGTCAGGACAATGGGTGTAGTTTGTTGTCCGCCGGGTATGTAGAAGGGTTTGCTGTCGGTGACCAAAACTTGGGTGGGCAACACGGGTAGAATTTGTTGCTCGCCGTCGCTGTGCTGTAAGGTCGATGCTTTGGTTCTGAACCCTAATAATTCGATTCCTTCGGGTACAGTGAAAGAGTAGTTGACGGTTCGGCTTTCGTCGATATTGACAATAAAGGCATATTTATGGGAATCGAGTACGGTTTCGGTGTAGGGATCGAACAACTCGAAGAGTATCGTCCCGTCTTGTACGGCTTCCGAGCGGTTTTGTATGGCGGTAGCAATGGTAACCTCGTCGCCCTGTCGTACGAAACGGGGGAGATTGGGCGATACCATGAGCGGTTTGCTGGCAATGGTTTGAGCCTCGTATTGTCCGGTAAACAGCTCTTGCGTATAGGCCAGGGCAAGGAATTGCCATGTGGTATTTTCATCGGGTACGGTAAACGAGAACGCCACTTGTCCCAGTGAGTCGGTGGTGAGTGAGGGATAGAAGAATGCTGTACTTACTTCGTTGGTACGGAGGTCGTTTCCGTCGGTGGTCCCGGTCTCTTCATCAATATCGTTTTCGGCGATGCCCGATTTAGTGATTTCTTCTTGTTCCGTGGCAACCCCTTTGGCAACGACAGTTTCATCGAGCCGTAAGTTGGGCGCGGTTGTCCCCGCCATCAGGAACCGGATACTGTTGCTCTCCAAAAGATTGAAATAGAGGAACTGGGTAGCGGTTTCGGACGGGTAGTTCAAGAGCTTGGGCCGAATTATCGACTGAACGGTATGGTTGTAATGATAGTTGGTCGAGGGGCGAGCCGAAATGCGCATTTGCTGCATTGGCACCGGAGCGTTGAAATGCCAGTCGTGCGAACTGATGGCTTGCATCGAGGCATCGAACATTTCGGTCATGAAGCGGGCTGTGACGGGCTTGCCCTGAGCGTCGGTCACTGCAAAATCCCATTTTTCGAGATTCCCCGGTAAGAGTTTGTCGCGGAACGATGAGGTCTTGATTTTCAGTTGCCGGTCGGGTACCGCCTTGCGTATAGTCACTTGGGCGGTTTTCATTTCTCCGTCGCGTACGACGAGCAGACTGACAGTGGCGAGGCCGTCGAACGATTCGTCGAATTTAAGCGAGAGCGTTTTACAACGGTTGCTGAGTTTAAGTATGCGGGTTTCGACCAAATGGTCGGGCGTGTAGATCGAGTAGAAGATGTACCCTTCGCGCAGCGAGGTCCCCACGGGTATTTTCACCGTTTCGCCTACTTGGGCGGTGATGTCGGTGCGGGGGAGCCAAATTTCGGCAAAGCAGGGCGGTTGTTTATCTTTCTCGCTGTACAATACGAAGTTGCATTCCGAGCGAATAATCCGTTTCGCCTCGTCGTTGCTGAAAGCCACAATGCGGTAGGGCCCCGATTGCCATTTGGTAAAATCGGGATAGAGGGCTTTGCCGTCGGCGTCGATGGAGACTTCGCCCACTTGCATTTTTATTTTGAGGCTGTCGAGCGGTTGGCCTTCGGCATGGTAAAGGGAGTAGAATACCAGCCGGCAGCCTCGTTTAATCGTTTGCCCGTTGAGGGTACGAACCTGAGCCTTGATTTGTCCCGCCGATTTGTACTTGTCGAGGTAGCGAGGCGCTGTGACGGTGATGAAATAGGGTGAGTCGCCCACCTGCACAGAGGTCGATTGCTCTACCGTTTCGCCGGTGGGGGCGGTTACGGTTGCTGCGATTTGATAGAGATAGGCTTGTTCGCGGTTGATATTCCCTTCGAAGGAGTCGCGTTGCGGGGTGAACGTGATGGCGAAATTGCCCGAAGCGTCGACCGTAGTCGTGCGGCTTTCGATTTCTTCACGATCGGCGGGCAGGTAGAAACGGAAGAAGGGGTTGGCCTGCCGGTAGATGGTGTATTGTACCGAAGCTCCGGCTTGCGGCACGCCGCTGTAACTGCATGCCGAGCCTTGTATCGTAACCGGCTTGCCGAAGCTGGTACCCTCGTTTACCGGTTTGAACTCGACGCGGAACATGGGGAGTTTGTACTCGGCGACCGAGACGGAGAGTGTATGGCTCCACGATTGGTTTACGCGCAGGGTGTAGTTGCCCAGCAGATTGCCGCGGGGAATGACAAACGAACCGGTGAATTGGCCGTAAGTGTCGGTGGTGACTTCGGTTGTGGCTACGACACGCGACGAGGGGTCGAGCAGGTCGACCGTGCAGCGTTCTCCGGTTATAGTGCGACTTTCGCGGACGGAGTTGATGTAGCGTGTCCCCGAGAAATAGAGTGTCTGCCCCGGTCGGTAGAGCGAGCGGTCGGTGAAGAGTGCTGTCTGGATATTGTTGTCGTCGCGGTTGTAGAGACCGGGCGACGAGAGCCGTGTGGCCGGAGCAAAGCGGTCGAGCGGGGTGGAAACCTGCACGAACAGGTAATCTTTGCTGTCGGCATCGATGGAGCACAGCCCGTTTTTGTCGGTTTGGAACCGGGCTTTTTCGGTTGCTTGCTTACCTTGATAATCCGATGAAGAGAGGAGCGTTACATCGGCTTTGGGGATAGGTTTTCCGGTATGAGCATCGAGCGCGAGCAGTTCGATCCGTTTTTCTGCGGCGGGTCGCACAATGGTTTTTATTCCCGATACGGTATGGTAGATGGCCGAATTTGGCTCTTTACCGTCGAGAAGCAGTTCTATTACGTAAAGACCGGTAGGCAACTGCGGGAAGTCGATGGTCTTTTTTTGAGTGATGAGAGAGAGGGGTTCGTTGAGTGCATAGTTGTGGTCGTATACACGATTGGTGCGATCCCATTCCTGTTGCGGGCGATAGGCTTGTTGTTCTCCTATCGGGAGCGGGAAGGGTTGCTGGTAGATGTGCACGGTGAGCGTATCGACGTTTCGGAACGATAGTTCCACACTGTCGATTTCACCCGGATAGGCGACGTTGGGTATGTCGAACTCGGCTTCCTGAGTAGTGATGGTGTTACGCAGATTGACCAGCTTGTTTATGCGTTCGTAGTGCGGATAGGTGGCTATCCAGCGGTTGCAAAGGTCGAGTGCTTGGCGGGCATCGTCGTAGCGGTCTGCTTCCCACAGTGCCGAGGCGAGCGTCGATACAATCTCGGTCGAATAGGGCTTTTCGCGGAAGTTCTCCAACAGGTTGTTCAACTGGGCAATATAGTTGCGGTAGAGACTGTTGTCCTCGTGGGAGTAGATGCTTTCACCAATGTATTCGAGCCGGCGTAAGTCCCACATCATAAGCGGGGCGGAGAGTTTTTCGGCGGCGTGTGCTTTAAGGGCTTCGGCATAGAGTTGCAGGATATGGCCGTCGGGTTCGTTTGCTCTACTTAGAACCGCGGTGGAAAATTCTTGTGCCGGTACCAGCAATTTTTTGCAGACGATGGGTTGTATGGGCGAAGTGCGGTTTATCTTTTCGTAAGATTCGATAGCCCCGTTTACTACAAAGTCGTAAAGCGTGGGTAAAAAGAGGGTATCGCTTCCGATAGAAAGAGCTTCGCGATATGTGTCGACCGGTGTGGCCAGCAACTCTTGGACGGGAGCTGTGGCTTGGGTGAGCAGGGTGTCGATTTTAGCGATAAACATATTTTCGCTCCATGCTTCGAGCGGAAGCGAAAAGTCTTCGACTTTTTCTCGCCAGCGTATTTGGTAGTTGTTGTCGAGATAGATATTGTACAATTGGGCCGATAATAGCCGCAAAAGGCTCTGCTCGACAGGGCTTTGCGAGTGATTGGCCAATGATTCGGTTTGATCGATGATGGCAGGGAGACTGTCTTGGTCGATGAGCAATTGCGCTGCCGATTGTTTGACAAGGGCGGCGATAGTCGCCGGGGCGTTATGCTCTGCCAAAGCCTTTCTCAGGTCGATGCTTGCCGAGTCGAGGGCATCTTTGGGGGCAATTTTGATTTGATCCTCGGCCGATAGTTCTTGTTTCATAGTATCTGTTCCTGTCGTGTTAATCAGCGTGTTGGCTCCAACGATAGCTCCTAATGAAAAGAGCGCAGCCACGATAATCCATATTCCTTTTTTCATATCCGAGATGTTAATATATTGGATTGATATAAATAAATTTTACTTAATTGTTTACAATTAAAAAGACGTTATTTATGTCAAGAATGCTGCATTGGTATCTCTTTTTTCCCATTTATTTGATCTACGACTACGGCAATGGCCCCATCGCCGGTTACGTTGCAAGCCGTACCAAAACTGTCCATAGCAATGTAGAGTGCAATCATGAGGGCTTGGGCCGTTTCGTCGAATCCCAACATACCTTCGAGAACGCCCAACGCCGCCATAATAGCGCCTCCGGGAACTCCGGGAGCGGCTACCATCGTAATACCGAGCATAAGGATAAAGCCGCTGAAATCGAATGTGTTGACAGGTATTCCTGCCATCATCATAATGGCCATGGCACAAGCAGTTATCTTCATTGTGCTGCCCGACAGGTGTATGGTGGCACACAACGGAATAACAAAGGTGGCGATATTTTTGCTTACTCCGTTTTTGAGTGTTTGGGCCAATGTGACGGGTATGGTAGCTGCCGACGATTGGGTGCCGAGGGCCGTGGCATAGGCAGGGAGCATATTTTTAAGTAATCGCAGCGGATTCTTTTTGCCGATGAGCCCCGCCAATGTAAATTGAATGAGCAATAGGAGTATGTGCAGAACGAAAATCACAATGATGATTTTTACAAATACCGATATGATGGAGGCAACCTGTCCCGAAAGGGTCATGTTGAGGAAGATTCCGAAGATGTGCAGTGGCAACAGGGGTATGATGATTTTTTCGATAAGCAGGGTGACAATGTCGTGAAAATCGCCTGCCGCCATTCTCAAAGTGTTGCCTTTGATGGCTGCCATACCCAGCCCTATGCAGAAAGAGAGGAGGAGGGCCGTCATGATGTCGAGCGGAGCTGGCATTTCGACGACAAAGAAGGGTTTAAGGGTCATGCTTTCGGGGTTATCTATGGCCGTTGAGGTTTGGACCGAATCGGCAATTAATCGGGGGAAAATGGCTTCGCCGGTAAAGTAGGTGAAAAAGCCCGAAAATACGGTGGAGCCGTAGGCAATGGCCGCGGTGATGAGCAACAGTCGGCCCGCTCCTTTCCCCAAATCGGCAATGGCCGGAATAATGAGCCCGATGATGATCAAGGGAATAATGAAGTTGAGAAAGTTCCCGAACAACCCGTTGAACGTGACGAAAATGCGGGCGATGGGTACGGGAAGGAATTGTCCTAAGACAATGCCTAATATGATGGCGATGACGATTTGCCACAGGAGCGAAAGACGAAACTTTTTCATATAGAAGATTTTGCTTTTAACAAAAGTAGGAAAATAATCGGACCTCGGCAAGGACCGGGCTTGTTATTCTTGTTGCTGTTTTGCCGGGATTCGGGCTTCGGGAGGCCGGCGGCCTTGTCGCCGAAGAGGCGATAAGATAGGGCTATTGGGTTATGCTGAAATAGCGGTAGGTACCTAAGTTGCTTTCGGTCTTGATGAGGTTGCCCTCCTGCCAGACCAACTCGAACCATTTGTCGTCGGTTTCCTCCTTACCTGTGAGTTGAATCAGGTTGATTCGGTTGCCATCAATGTCGTAATGGTAGATGATGTTGCCGTCGTAGCGATTGTTCCAATGGAGGCGATGGATGCTTTTCAACTCGATGTATTCGCCCGTTTGGCATTGAAACCGGGTTGCCTCCTGTCCGTTTTTCGAGAGTCCGTAGGTGGTGAGCAGGAGTTTTTTCCCGATGAGTGCCTGCCAACCCGTGGGTACAGGGTCGTTGAATTCCCTCAATGGCATGGACGATGGGCTCTCCTGTAATTTTTCCGATGGGGTAGCCGGTTCGGGTGAGGGAATGTCCCAATATTCGATTAAATGGATATCTTGTTCCAAATCGTCCTCGGATCCGTAATCGACATATCTGGTTGTCCAGTTCCCCATTTCGTCGAATTTGTCATAATCGAAGTTGATAGTTTCGATAAGTTCCCCGTTTATATATACTTTTTGTTGTGACCTGTACCCGTTTTCGTTATAGGTATAATAGTCGGTACGAGCCTCGCTGTCGGTTGTGTACGATTCCGATACGATTTGCCAGTTGCTGTTGTACGTATAGGTTATCGTATAGTCAAATTCGGTACAAGCCAAATCTTTGAACAGGTGAAGGGCGGTGACATAGCCCTGTGCATTTCTCTCGCATTTGAATCCGTACTCTTCTTCCCTGTTGCCGTAATAGAAGGCCGTTAGGGCGCCGTCGGTATCGTATTCATACAAAAGGTTGTGTTGGTTGCCGAATAATTTTACCGGGCCTTTTATTTCGTTGAGTAGGGCGTCGTGGTATTTTTGAGCCGGGCATAAAGTAGAGAGGCTCAGTGCGAAAAACAGAATGGTAGAGATGGCCGTTTTCATTTTATAGCGTGTTTAAGGTGGTGTTTGAAAATTTGATTATTGGGGCTCGGCAAATTGCGAGGCGGGGATAATGGTCGTGGTAATGTTGGTGGCCGAAACGAATTGCCGCAGTAATTCGGTTGTGTAAGCGAGGGTCTCGTCGAGCGGCATTTCCTCGCCGTAGGCGTTGACAAGAAGGAGCAGATTACGGGTGTCGAGGGTGATTTTGGTGCGCTCTTCGTCACTGGTGGGGGTGCCTATGCCGCCGGTGCGGTCGCGGTAGACGGGTAGCCCTTCGATGTTGAGTACTCCCCGGCCTATACCGTGGAAGAGTTCTCCGTCCCGGCCTACCCCCAATGTCAGTTGGTCGCCGTCGATATGGTCGGCGTCGAAAGCTCCGATGGAGTATCCTGCCCGTATGGAGATGAGGTTGCCGAGGTCGACCAGCGTGTCGATTCGGTATATGCCCATACCTTTGACGATACGCCGGCAAAGGGCTTCGGACGATACCCGATACCGATTGGGGTCTTTCCCAAAGGCCCGATACGCTTTCCGGGTGGCCTGTATGGCGGGACGTTTGTTGATTTCGTCGAGTTTGTAGGTGGCTGCAATGTGCGATACCTCGTTGTCGATGAGGCGCCACAACTCCGGGTTGCTTTCGCTGTTGACCACCCGAGCCTCGACGACACCGATTCGGAGAGCTGGACAAGTGGAGGCAAAGTGGGGTTCGATAGAGACGTTTTTCATACGATATTTGCGTTTGAAGGGTGTAAAGTTGCGGTCGAAGCTTTTGAGAATAAATCCTTTCTGTGGAACTTAACCGAACTCGATTTCAAAAATAGCGATAATTTCTATTTTTCGTTTCGGGTATAGGTATGTTTTCTGTTAATAATATTATATTTGCAAGAGTTGTAAGAGTACTATTAAAAAATCAACGTTATATGAAAGCTCATTTGCTATCGCCTACGGGTGCGCTTAAAACGGGTTGGGCATTGACCCGTAAACATTTTATTGTCATGCTCGGTCTTTTTTTGGGAATCATGATTCTGTCGTGGATCGTATCTTTGCTCGGTGGAAGCGATATATTTTCGATTCGCTATTGGATTTTCTATATTGTGAGCCTCCTTTTGTCGATGTGGTTGGGAGCCGGTATGATTAAAATTATGCTGAATGCCTATGCGGGCGAGGAACCGTCGTTCTCGACCTTTGGCGAAGTGTTGCCGAAACTGGGCGGATTGATTGGAGTAAATCTTTTGATAGGTATTATCTGTCTTATCCCCATGTGTGTAGGTTTGATTGTAAGGATTGCAGGTTTAGGCGCGAGTTTGGCTGTATCGGATTTTTCCGATCCTTATGCGTTGGGTTATACGCTGGGTCTGATGTTTAGTGGAACTACCGGTATTGTCTCTTTGGTATGTGCCCTTGTATCTATTTATTTGTATATCCGCTTGATGTTTGTGCTTTATGCTTATGTCGATGATTTCTCCATTGGTGTGTTTGGCGCTGTTCGGCGGAGTTGGGATATGACCAAAGGGAATGTTTGGACAATCATTCTCTGTTTCTTGATGATTATAGTTTTGAATATTATAGGGTTTATCGCTTTGATAGTGGGTGTTGTGGTGACGCTTGTTATTTCGGCCTTTATGATTGTGGCCATGTATGAACAGATAAAAGAGAGCGAACAACCTGCTGTTGTAGAGGCTGTGGAACCGGCAACTGGACCTGCCCTGTTTGATAACGAAAATCCAGCTCAGCCCGGAGAACCCGAGGATGCCGAGTAAACCGGTATCCCTTTCGGACAAGCGTAAATTTGTTGTGTATTTATAGGATATGCGATATAGGGGTGAATACGTTTCACCGTTGGGCGCTATGACTATGGCGAGCGACGGTGAGTGCCTGACGGGCTTGTGGTTCGATGGGCAAAAGTATTTCCCTGATGTGTCGGCCGATTGGCAACCGGCTCAGTTGCCGGTTTTTGACGAGACACGGGTGTGGCTCGACCGGTATTTTTCGGGAAGTTATCCGGGAATGGTTCCACCGCTCCGGTTGGAGGGTACTCCTTTTCGGCTTACGGTGTGGAAACTGTTGCAAAATATCCCTTACGGACAGGTGGTTACCTATAAAGCGATTGCCCAAAAGATAAAAGAGCAGTGCGGTGGAACAGCGGTTTCGGCACAGGCTGTGGGCGGGGCTGTGGGACACAATCCGGTGAGTGTGATTGTGCCGTGCCATCGGGTGGTAGGGAGCGACGGTTGTTTGACAGGTTATGCCGGAGGCCTTGTTCGCAAGGAGGCCCTGTTGCAGCTTGAAGGGGTGCGATGCCGCGATCTTTTTTGCATCGAACCGCTTACGGCGACCCCTCGTTGAGTGAGGAATAAAAAAGTGGATTTTTCGGGAGAGTAGAAATAACCATGAGGACGGCTCGCCATTACGGTGAACCGTCCTCATGTTCAAAAAAGACAAAAGACTTGTTTGTGTGGTGAAGTTTTCCCGGTTAGTTGATAATAGGGAATTCGATAGTTTCGCTCACTTCGTTCCAGTCTTCGATGGAGAAATCGCCCGGATTTCCGCCCGATATGATTTCGCCTAAAATGATATTTAAAGTGAGTTTGGTATTGGGCGAGAGAGTCGAACCGAGGTTTTTGGATAGGGTGTGTTGGGTTCCGTCGGCCAATGTAATGATGAGCTCCAACAGAGGATTTTCGGCCGATGGGAATAACATGACCGTGGCGTTGCTCATGATGGTGTTGTCGGAGGAGCGTTCCAAATCGAATTTGACAATTTTGGTAGTATTTTCGACTTCGGCCGTATAGAGATTCATTTTCTCGGCAATGCCTCCGATTCGGGCTTGTATGCCGGTTATAGCCGAATTGAACTCGGCGTTGTCCTGCATTTTGGCGATAATTCTAATGCCGGCCGTTACTCGGGTGAGTGCGGCTTGTAAGTCCTCTGTCCCGATATTGGCGGGTTTTACCGCGTGAACAAGGTCGTATACAGGCATATAAGTGCCGTCGGTGTTGGCTCGAAGTCTGAAATACAAGGTAGAAAGATCGGCGCCCTGAGTAAGTCCGGGTTCGTTGATGGCCGGGGTGTTATAGATAGGTTCGTCGTATTTCGGGGTTCCCCAGTAGACCATATTATAGGTGCCTATCGGGAGTTTCAGGGGACGGTTGTATTCGCCGTAGATGTGACCGTCCAAGATGGTATAGTAGCCGTTGAACACGGTTTTTTTACCGTTGACGTAATTCCCGTAGTAGATAGACGATTCGGGATTACATGGATAGATTTCGAGAATGCCCGTAAAGGGATTTTGGTTCAGAGGGTCGGCAATTCGGGCTCTTATGTCGGGGGAAACCAGTTGTACCGTTTCGGGTTGGGCTGGTTCGTCGTTGGTTTTGTCGTCATCGTCGCAACAAGCAGAGACGGAAAGTAGGAATAACAAGGCTGTTGTCCCAAACAAGATTTTTTTCATAATGTCGTTATTTAAATAAGTGATTCAGTAATATTGTAGATGTATAACAACAGGTGGGGTAAATTGTTCTTTGTTGGATTTTTTAGTGGAAAAAATCGTGCGCCGGTGCATGAGGATTTGGTGATGAAAAACAAAAGGAGGGGATGGAAAATAGAAAATAAATTTTTATTTTTGGCTAATTAGCAAGCACTTATTTTTATGGAAAACAGGAATGATAAGGAAAAGCCGAAGGCTTCCGTAAAATTGGCGGGTGGAAAGAATAATGGAGGCAGTGAGATGAGGAGGTTTACGCCAGAGTGTATTACATCGTTGGCTCCCGGCGAGGTGTTTGTGTTTGGCAGTAATTTGGCCGGGATGCATGGTGGCGGCGCTGCTCGTGTAGCCATGCAGCATTTCGGTGCCGTATGGGGTAAAGGTGTTGGATTGCAGGGGCAATCTTATGCCATACCTACCATGCAAGGGGGTGTGGAAACGATCAAGCCGTATGTCGATGAATTTATTTTATTTGCGCGGGAACATAGCGAATTGCTGTTCTATGTGACCCGTATCGGTTGCGGTATAGCCGGATTCGAGGACTATGAAATAGCCCCTTTGTTTGCTGCGGCTTTGACCGTGGAAAATATCGTGCTGCCCAAATCGTTCGTCGATATTTTGCAGTCTCGGTAAATGGCGGTGGTGTGCTGTACCGGTTGTGGCTCGTGAGCCGGTTTTGCTTTCGATAGAATATCGTGAGCCATGATGGCCGTCATAAGCAAAATGAGGCTGCCGATGATACCATACAGCAAACGTGCCTGATTGCGGGAAAGTTTGGCTGTGAGCATACGGCAGTTTTTGCTGTTGAAAAACCAATTCCAATTGGCTATTGCCGCGCCGAGAGAGAGTATGCCCGACAAGAGGAAAAGAGCCAAGACGATGATGGCAGGAATCAGTGCCGGTGATTGTTCCATTTTCCGGGGGAGGTAGTAAATCGGTTAGAGGTCGAGAGTTATGATCCGTTCCCCGTTGTCGGTTTCGGTAATTTCTACATTTACGCAGTCGTAAGGGAGCAGTTCCTCTATTTTTTCGGGCCATTCGATAAAGCAGAGGGCACCGCTGGCAAAGTAGTCTTCGGCTCCGAGGTCGTATGCCTCTTCGATTTTGTTCAAACGGTAGCAGTCGAAGTGGTAGATAAGTTCGCCGGTGGTGGCAGAGCGATATTCGTTGATGATGGCGAAGGTGGGACTGTTGACCGGGTCTTCGACGCCCAGTTCTTCGCAGAGCGCTTTGATAAAGGTGGTTTTGCCGGCACCCATATTCCCGTGGAACGCAAAAACGGTATTGTCGCCCATGAGTGCGATAAATTGTCGGGCGGTTTCGTGTATTTGGTCGAGGTTCGGTATTGTAAGTTTGTGCATGGTGTTATTGCTTTTTGGTAAGTGTAATCAGGGGTATCATCATCTCTTCCATTGATATTCCTCCGTGTTGGAACGTGTCTTTGTAATATCCCACATAATAGTTGTAGTTGTTGGGATATGCAAAGAAATCGTGGTTCGTGGCGAAAATGTAAGCCGAGCTGACATTGGGCGAAGGCAATCCATAGCGTTCGGGCGTTTTTATCTCGTACACCTGTTTGGGGTTGTAGCTGAGTGATTTTCCCACTTTATAGCGGAGGTTTGTATTGGTGTTTTTGTCGCCGATAACCTTGATGGGGTTGTTGACGTGTACGGTTCCGTGGTCGGTGGTGAGAATGATTTTGAATTCTTTCTCGGCGATTTTGCGGAAAAGGTCGAGGGCCGAAGAGTGTTTGAACCACGACTCGGTGATGGACCGATAGGCGGCTTCGGTCGAGGCCAGTTCCCGAATCATTTTGGACTCGGTGCGGGCGTGTGAGAGCATATCGACAAAGTTGAGTACGCACACGTTTAACTGGTTGTTCTCGATCTGCGGGAAGTTTTGAATGAGCTTTTCGCCGAAAGCCGATTCGTTGATTTTGTTGTAGGAGAAGGTATAGCGTTTGCGGAACCGGTCGAGTTGTGTTTGGATAAGGGGGGCTTCGTTGAGATTTTTACCCTCTTCCTCATCTTCGTCGACCCAAAGGTCGGGGAACATACGTGCAATTTGGTTGGGCAGCAATCCCGAGAAGATTGCGTTGCGAGCATATTGTGTGGCCGTGGGGAGGATACTGAAATAGAGGTCCTCTTCGGCGGTAAAGTATTCGTTGAGAATAGGTTTGATCACGCGCCACTGGTCGAGGCGAAAATTGTCGATGAGGATAAAGAATACTTTTTCGCCTTTGTCGATAAGGGGAAAGACTTTGGTTTTGAAGAGTTCGTGGCTCATGAGCGGGTGTTCGCCGCCGGTAATCCACCGTTCGTAATTTTTCTTGACGAATTTGGCGAATGCGCTGTTGGCTTCGCTCTTTTGCATAGAGAGCAATTCGTCCATTTCGCTTTCGGCTTGGGTGAGTTCCAATTCCCAAAAGACCAGTTTTTTGTACACTTCGTACCAGTCGTTCCACGAATAGGAGTCGTTTATTTGGCTGCTGATGTGTTGAAACTCCTGCCGATAGTCGCTCGATGTTTTTTCGAGTATGATTTCCTTGTGGTGGAGGTTCTTTTTGATGGAAAGGAGAATTTGGTTGGGATTGACGGGCTTGATGAGGTAATCGGATATTTTGTTTCCGATGGCCTGATTCATGATATTCTCTTCCTCGCTTTTCGTGATCATGATGATGGGAATGGAGGGGTTCTCCATTTTCAGTTGACTGAGGGTGTCGAGCCCGCTCAATCCGGGCATATTCTCGTCGAGGATAATGAGGTCGAAGGTTTCGTGAGCCGCTTTTTCGAGAGCGTCTCGACCGTTGGAGACTGTGGTTACTTCGTATCCTTTTTGTTGGAGAAAAAGGATATGCGGTTTGAGTAAATCAATTTCGTCGTCGGCCCAAAGTATTCTACCGTTCTTCATAATTCTCAGTGGGTTGAGGGTTGTTTTCAAGGAATAAGAAATAGTCTTCGAAACTGTATCCTTCGAGCAGTTTCCTGAAATTATCCTCACTAATCATCACGGGCCTTACTCCCGGCGGGAAGCGGAATGTGTCGCTGTTGTCGAGAATGCGGCGGTAGTGGGATAATTCGCCAAAGTTATTAAATCCTTTGACAACTAACATACTTATTTCGTTAAAGGTCATTATTTCGAGATCGAAATCTTTGATGACGAAACTGGTGAAGTTGTGTTTGGCTACATCGAAAAGCAATTGGTTGGACGAGACACTGTCGGTGGCGTAGACCAAGACCAGCAGGTGCGGCGCATTGAGGTCTTGCGTGAAAGCGACTTGTGCCGAATCGTTTTCCATAACCGTAGAGTCGTTGGTGAGCCGGGTTTTCCAAATCATGCCCCTCATGTTTCCGCTTCCCTCGGCCAGTTGTTTCCCTTGTGCCAGCCCTTTGAGCATAGAGGTAGCCATAGGCGACACGTCGGCTTGGGGGAACTGTTCGAGCAGCGATCTCATGCCTTCTTTGAACTGGTCGTATTGCTTGTCGGCAATATAAGAGAGCGCATCGAGGAAGAGGAATTTGGGCATGAGCGGCGACAGGGGATATTCCTCTTTCATGAATGCGTAGTTGCGGTGAACCTCGGCATTGTGGTTTTGGAGGTATGCCGCATAGGTTGCTTCGTAGATAGAGTCTTGTACTTCGCTCATGCGTCGGAGGTTATTCAGGTAGTTGGGGTCGGCCATAGCTTGGGCGTATGGACTCTCGGGGAATGTGGAGCGAATTTTGTCGCGGTATATGGCCGCCATAGCTTCGTCGCCGTCGCGCATATACATGAGGTACATATTGTAATATACGTCGAGCCGGTAGGGATTTTCGGGGTATCGTTCTTCCAGCAGGTTGAAGTTCGAAATTGCAGCCGGGTGGTCTTCGAGTTTGTTTTTGAGGATTATACCCATGTTGAAGAGCCCTTCGGCAATTACCTCGTCGGAGGTGGCGAGAGCTTCGGGGGTTAACGGTAATTGTTTGAGGTAGAATTCTATTTTGTGCGGGTCGTCGGCGTCGTTCGATTCGACACTGTCGGGAGGCAATTCGCCCTCTTCTGTGGTTTCGTCGAGGTTTTCACCGTCGGGGTTTTCGGTTTGTTCGGCAAAGTCGCTCATAGAGAATCCCGACTTGTTGCGTCGCCGCCAGTCATCTTCGAGTTTACGGCTACCCCAAATCCGTTGGAATTCGGTTTTACCGGCCGAGACCATAGTTTTGTTGTAGAAGTACCACGATTGGTCGCCGGTGAGCAGCGTGGTGTTTTGTTTGGCTGCGTTGTCGCTGTTGAATTGAGGCCCTTGTTGCTGGGCAAGATATTCTTCGCGGGCGAGGTTTTCGGCCTCTTCCTTTTCCCGTTTGATAAGGTCGTCGATGATTTTCTGTATAGCTTTGTTCCGCTCCTCTTCACTCATGGCGGCGAGGTTCTGCAAGCTGTCTTGCAACTCGACATTTTGGGCGTAGACAACCAATTCGTCGAGTACCGAAGAGCGGCGGGAGAGGAGGTCGTAGCGCGGGTAGTCCTCTTTGAGCTGGGGTATGGCTTCGGCATAACAAGGTTGTGCGTCGACATACTCGCGCCGTTCGAAATAGAGGTCGCCGAGAGTGATTTGGCAGATGGCTTTTTCTAT
Organism: Candidatus Barnesiella excrementigallinarum; assembly: GCA_019114445.1. Classification (GTDB taxonomy): domain Bacteria; phylum Bacteroidota; class Bacteroidia; order Bacteroidales; family Barnesiellaceae; genus Barnesiella; species Barnesiella excrementigallinarum. Next base: position 254,480 of record DXFL01000006.1, on the reverse strand, counting down.
TCCGTTTCGGGTGCTTTTTTGATTGGCAAGCCGGTAGTTTTCTATGGCTTTAAGAGTGTCTTTGCGCGACAGGTACAGGTTACCGATGGCGTAGTATATTTGGTCGAGGTACTCTTTGTTTCGGTCACGCGAGGCCATTCGGCTCAGTTTCTTCACCTCTTTCGAGATGTCGCTGCCCGAGAATACTTCGGTTTGTTTGATACGGGCGTTGAATTCGGTCCGGTAAGTCGGATTCATACTGATGACTTTTCCGAATGTATTGTAGGCCAGCCGAGGTTCTTGCGTGGCCGAATAGAGTTGGGCGAGCAAGAAGGTCATGCGAATGCGTTGCTGCTTGCTCGGAGCCGCTTTGATGGCGGTTTCGAGGAAAGGTATCGCTTTTTTGTATTCGCCTTTATGTATGAGATAATCGGCATTGACCGTGGCAAACCAACTGTTTTGCGAGGGGGGCAACTTGTCGTTGTTTATTTTGAGGAGAATGTCTTCGGCTTCGTAGAGCCAGCCCAAAGCGATGTAACAGCGGGCTTGCCATAGGCGCGACTCGGCTACCAAATCGGGGAGCCATGTGAAGTGCCGCGAGATGTAAAGAAATGTTGCGGCGGCGCCCAAGAAATCGCCTTTGTAGTATTGGGCTTTACCCATGAGGCTCCACGCGTTGTGGATAAAGGGATTGTATTCGTCGCGCTTCAAGTATTCCCGGTATTTGGGATCGCTCATTTTTTTTGAGTTCCGCTTCGGGCGTTTTTTGATGGAGTGCAGTTGTATGGCTTTTTGGCACTTTTCGATGGTCCGGTCGAAACTGCCGGTCGGTTGGGGGTCTTTGGGGTTTGCATAGGCTTGTGCCGGGTGCATATAAAGCAGGTCGGTGAAGTTGTCTTCGTATCCCACCTCCATCTCTTTGAGTTGTTCCTTGTAATTCTCTATCCCGTTGAAATAGACATTGTAGCGGGTGGTAAAGCTGTGGTAAAAGCGTGTGGCTGCCGTGTTCTTTTTGGTAGAACAGGAGGCCAGCGCAAGCAGTGTAATGAGCCCGACAATATGTAGTATTCTTTTTTTCAAATGCATTTAGGGATAGGGTATCATTCTTTAAACTGATATTTCGGGGTTTTATTGTTTTTTGAGCCTTGCCGGTTGTTTGCGGGGAATGAGTATTTTCACGGCGAAGTAGGCTACGACAAGGGTAAATACGATGGTCGCTCCTGCCGGAACATCGAGCCAATAGGAGAGCAGTAGCCCGCCTATACCGCACAAGAGGTTGATAATCCCCGACAGGATAGCTATGTTCTTGAACTTGTGCGAGAATATTTCGGCAATCATTTGCGGCAGGGAGAAGATAGAGAGGAGTAACATGATTCCTACCATTCTGATGGTGAGGACAACGGCGGTGGCGACAAAGAAGGTCATTATGTAGTTGACGAGCCGGGTTTTTATGCCTCGGGTGTGCGCAAAGTCGGCATCGAAAGCGGTATATACGATAGGTTTGTATTGCAGGAGGGTAAAGGCGAGCAACAAGAGGACGAATATACCGAAGATGAGGAGGTCGGTACGGGTTATGGTGAGTATGTTCCCGAAAAGAAACTCGGTGAGGCCCGGAGTGTATCCCGGTGTCATAAAAATGAAGATGATGCCGACAGCCATTCCCAGTGTCCATACGACGGCTATTGCCGAATCTTCCCGAACCGATTTGCCACGGGATAACCATTCTACCCCCAATGCCGACAAAATGGCGAAGAAGAGTGCCGAGAGTGTGGGGTTGAATCCGCAATAGTAACCTATGCCCAGCCCCCCGAACGAGGCGTGGGTAATTCCGCCCGTGATGAAGAGCATACGCCGGGCGACAATATATGTGCCTATGATTGCCCCGGTGATGGAGATGAGCAGTATCGCCCAAAGGGCGTTTTGAAAGAAGGTATAGTTGAGAATTTCCATTGGTGGCTGGTTATTTGTGAGTTGATCTTTGTTCGTTGACAACGAGCAATATTTCGTCGCGGAGCGATTCGGGGACTTCGATCTGCCGGAGTTGTAAACTGCGCACCCAACCGGGTACGTCGCCGGGTTGCAGGGTATAGAAAATTTCCCGAAAAAGGTCGATTTGCTCAGGCGAATATTGGTCGGGAGGGGTATTCTTCCATTCGTCGAGCTCTTCGTCGTCGTAGTACTCTATGGTTTTGCTCACTCCGGCAAGCAGGCTGTCGCGTTCGCACACGAGGTGTTGCCCGCAACATTCCTGTGGGGGCGTTTGGCTTTCCTCCGACAGGGGGGCTTGGGGCTGGCCGGATTGTTTTTTTTGCTCTTTGAGGTGAAAAAAATAGGTTATGGCCCCTAAAAGAACGATAGCAGTAATGAGAATAATCATGATGTCTATTCTTTTAAGTCGGGGACAGTGAGGGTGAATCCGGCTTTGTGTAAATCGTCCCAATACAGAGGATAAGACTTGTCAACGACAGCTACCTCTTTAATTTCGATTCCCGGAAAACGGAAAGCGGCTGGTGCAAAGGCCATAGCCATGCGGTGATCGTCGTAGGTGTCGATGGCCGGGTTGGGGTGTGGAGGAAGCATTTCGCCGTTCCATGCCAGTGAATTGTCCGAAAATATTAGTTTGTATCCTAATTTAATAAGTTCGTTTTGGAGGGCCGATATTCTATCTGTCTCTTTAATCCGCAGTGTTTGCAATCCGGTAAAACAAAAGGGCGTGCCTGTTAAACAGCAACTTACAACCATTGTTTGGGCTAAATCGGGTTGCTCGGAAAGATCGCATTCGTATCGTTTGACCTGCTTGTCCGATTTTATTAGTTCAACCCCCTCTTGTGTAAACCGGGTTTCGATGCCGAGCGGCTCGAAAAGTCGAGCGATGTGGGCATCGCCTTGCAGGCTGTCGGCCGATAGTCCGGGAAGTAATATGCGGGCCTTAGTGGCAAGAGCTGCTATTTCGTACCAATATGACGCAGCCGACCAGTCGGGTTCTACCCGGAAAGGTTCGGGGCGGTATTGTCCGGCGGGGACATGAATGATGTTGCCCTTGCGTTGGCCGATAATCCCGAAATGAGCCATCATGCCGAGTGTAATTTCGATATAGGGTACCGATACCATTTCGCCGGTCAGTGTCAGGGTAAGTCCGTTTTGCATACGGGGAGCAATCATGAGCAATGCCGAGATATATTGGGAACTGACGTTGCCGGGCAGGGTGAGGCTCCCGCCTTTCAACTCTTTGCCAATGATGCGAAGCGGGGGAAAACCTTCGTTGCCGAGGTATTCGATATGGGCTCCGAGCGAACGGAGGGCATCGACCAAAATCTTGATGGGGCGCTGTTTCATTCTTTCGGAACCGGTGATGATACACTCGCCGCCTTGCTTTTGGGCGTAATATGCGGTGAGAAAGCGCATGGCGGTTCCTGCTCCGTGTATGTCGATGGTGTCCCGTCCCTTGTCGAAAGCTTGTTTCATGACCCGGGTGTCGTCGCACTCCGAGAGGTTCTCTACCGGGATAGCGTCGCCGCACAGGGCATTGATGATAAGAGCCCGGTTGCTGATACTTTTCGATGCCGGCAGAACGATTTCGGTTTGACAATTGTCGGGAGCAAAAACTTGATAGTTCATATCGTTCGCAAAGAGTTTTTTGCAAAATTAGAAAAAAAAGAGAAACCGCCTATATTTTTAAGAGGAGGAGTTTCGCTTCATGGGTGTAATCTTTATTTATGGTTTGGGTTGGCTGCCGTTACGTTTTTTGGGGTTGTCGGTCGATGGTGGAGTATCCTTGAAAATAAAAAAGGCTGTCTCGCGACAGCCAATCTGTAAACCTTAAATCTAATACTATGAAAAAACATGGTACAAATATAAAGGGCTATTCTTTATTCCCCAAATTAATAACTTAAAATCTATCGATATTTAACACAATTTGAGTGAAAAATGCCGTTTTGTTAACAATATAGACTATTTTTTATTTTTTTGAGAAAAGAAATTGTGGAAAAAGAGTAGCTGGTATTCAATGGAATTGTTCCAGTAGGCGTGATTGTGCCCGCCCGGACGCTCGATGTAATCGTGCTTTATGTTGCAGGTAATGAGGGCTTGGTGAACACGCCGGTTTACCTCTAAAAAGAAGTCGTCTACTCCGCAGTCGATAATGATGGCCAAGTCGCCGTCTTTGAGCGAGGGAATGAGATTGATAACCGTGTGTTCGTCCCAACGTTTTTTATTGGCGGCAAATTCGCCCAACTGGTTGCTCATTTTCCAGTTTGTGGGGAAGGGGCGAATGTCGAGCCCGCCGCTGGTGCTGCCTGCCGCCCCGAATACGTCGCGGTGGCGAATGGCGTTCCACATGGCACCGTGTCCGCCCATGCTGAGGCCGGTGATGGCTCGTGCGCTGCGGTCGGCGATGGTGCGGTAATGCGAGTCGACGTACCGGATCACTTCGTCGGAGATGTAGTCCTCGAATTGCATATCTTTATTGAGCGGGCTGTTCCAGTACCAACTGTTTATCAAACCGTCGGGACAGACGATGATAAAGTTGTATTGCGAGGCGAGTTGGGGAAGTTCGGGTTTTATTCGAATCCAAGCCGCGTAGTTGTCGCCGCAGCCGTGCAGCAGATAAACGACAGGGTATCGGGTTGTATTGTTTTGGTCGTAGTTTTCGGGGAGGATTATCACATTTTTGAGGTCGCGCCCCATTTTGCTCTGTATGGTTACGGTATCGACTTGTTGGGCACAAAGGCTGACAATACAGAGTAGAAGGGTGATGGGTAATAGCAAAAATCGCTTCATGATGAATTCTTTTTATAAGGTTAAATTTATCGTTTAATGTATTCGGTTATAAATTCGAGGTTTTCGAGGAGTTTGTTTCCGGGGGCATCGTAAAATTGCAATCCGGTTATTTTGCCTGCTTTTACCTGTTCGATGAAGAAGTCTTTCCCTATCTCGTCGTTTAGGAGGGCTTGCCAAGCTGTGTCCGATTCGTCGAGAGGTTGTCCTTCGTCGCCTTCGGTTGTCGAGAGGATGTCGGTGAGGATAATTTGCTGTTCTTCTACGGGGAGATCTTCTTCGGGTTCGAAGAGGTTGTATTCGTCGTCGTCGCCGGTGATTTGGCCGAGCAAATCCTCATTGTCTTCGTAGCTGCTTATTTGTCCCGAGAGCCACCATTCGTTGTTCCATTGCACGAATCCGGTGCGGAGGATAAGCGAGGGGTCTTTCATGTTTCGGGGCAGACCTACGAGCGACCGGTTGGTGGCTTCGATAACCGTGTCGGAGGCGATGTGGCGGAATCGGGTCGTGTGTTCGTCGCTGCTTTCGTAGCGGTAGTAACCGGTGTATTTGTGCCCCATGCTCATAAGCGAGGTGTAGAGGGGCGACTCTTCGCCCAATACTTCGGCCAGCCATTGAGGGGGTGTAAGCCGCATAAATTCGGTGACATGGTTGAATCCGAAATCGTTGCAAAGCTGGTTGACCATATCGGGTATCTGTTCTTCCATGCCGGCTTCTTTGGCCTCTTCGGCCAGCGCTTCGGCTTGGTCTTCGAGCAAAAATCCGTTGTTGGAGAAGAGGTAGGACTGGGTGCAGAGCCACAGGAATCGGGAGTGGAGTGCATAAAGGTTGTGTGCCTCTTTTTCGTCGAAACGGAAATATTGTAGGAGTTTTTCGTTCTCGGGTGCGGTCTCGTATTCGCTTTCGAATATTTCCATCACATCGGCGGCTATTGCGGCGAAGGTATCGAGTTCCGGCGAGTAGGGTATATCGAGGTTGTTGAGTTGCATATGGTAGTGCCAAATGAGAAACTGTATATCCTCGGTGTTGATTTCGTCGGGGGTGTAATTGTTGTCGAGGGTATAGAATGGCAACAGTTTGCCGAATCGCTTGTGGTGTACCCGGGTGAATGCGTGGAATATACCGGTTTGGGAAATAATATCTTCGAAGTAGGCGGTAAGAATGCAGGCCAACTCTTTTTGTTCGTTATCGTTTAGTTTGCGATAGTCCTCGTCGTCGAGATGTACTTCGATGGCCCGAATGGCTGCCAAAACTTTGTTGGCCAGTGTGATGTAGTAGAGATCGGTAGGTGCCGAATTGGAATAGGGGTGTAGTGGTTTCCAGTCTCCGCTGTATATACGTTGTTTGTCGGTATTCATAGGAGTGTGATGTTTTGTGTGTTTGTAAAATAGTGAAAGGCTTGAGCCGAGGCGAACGAAAACTTCATGTTTTCGGGCCGATTGTGCCGAGCCGCTCCGATCTTCTACAAAGATAGTGATAAATTGGAAAAGAATAGTTTTACGCAGATGCTTTTTTGCGGAGCTTTGTTTTATTTACTCTATCTTTGTATCGAATATGAAGAAAGAAGCAGAAGAACAGCACGAGCAGTTGGCCCCGTTATCGGCCGATCTACACAAGTGGTATGCCGGAAACCATCGGGTACTGCCGTGGCGTGGCATTACCGATGCGTATCGTATTTGGATTTCGGAGATTATTTTGCAGCAAACCAGAGTGGCGCAGGGATATGAATATTATAATCGGTTTGTGTCTCGCTTTCCCGATGTGCGTTCGCTGGCGGCAGCCGACGACGATGAGGTGATGAAGTTGTGGCAGGGGCTGGGCTATTACAGCCGGGCCCGCAATTTGCTTACGGCGGCGCGTCAGGTGGTGGACCGGTTTGGCGGGGAGTTCCCTACGACCTACGAGGGAATACGTTCGTTGCAGGGGATAGGCGACTATACGGCGGCGGCGATTGCTTCGTTTGCTTACGGTTTGCCTCATGCGGTGGTCGACGGGAATGTCTATCGGGTGCTTTCGCGGATTTATGGTATCGACGTACCTATCGATACGACCGAGGGCAAGAAATTGTTTGCCGCTTTGGCCGACGAATTGCTCGACCTCCGGGATCCCGGAGGGTATAATCAGGCGCTCATGGAGTTTGGAGCGTTGTATTGTGTGCCACGTTCGCCTCGGTGTGGTGGTTGTATGTTCGCCGACCGTTGTATGGCTTTGGCGACCAACCGGGTAGAGGAGTTGCCGGTGAAGCAGGGGCGTACGGTGGTGAAACCCCGCTATTTCAATTATTTTTATGTGTGGCACGGGGCTGATACGTGGGTGCGCCGTCGCGAGGGACGGGACATTTGGCGAAACTTGTATGAACTGCCGCTTATCGAGACGGCCGAGGAGCAGCCGCTCGACGTTTTGCAACGGAGCGAAGCGTGGGCGGGAATGTTTCGGGATGCCGGTCGGGTGAGTGTATCGGCCCGGGTATATGCGTGCAAGCACGTGTTGTCGCATCGTATTATCCATGCCCGTTTCTATGTGGTGGAGACCGAGCGTATTCCCCAGTTGGCGGGGTATATGCGAATCCCGGTCGAACGGTTGGGCGATTATGCCGTGTCGCGGCTTACCGAGGGTTTCTTGGAGAAACTGTCGGAGAATTATCCCTCATTGTTTTGAAAAATAAGCAGATATTTTTTTACTTTTGCATACGTGATGTCGGGGACAAGACTTAGGGTTGTCGAGATGGAGATTTTATGGTGAGGTACAGGCTCTTTGTATTGTCTTGGACAGGAATATAAACCAATTGAATGATAGAGCGAATAATTATATTGGATGCCGTTGATCCGGTGATTTTTTATGGCGTGAACAATGCCAATGTGCAGGTAATTAAAAACCTTTTCCCTAAGGTGCGCATTGCCGCCCGGGGAAATGTGATGAAGGTAATCGGCGATGAAAAGGAGACCGAACTTTTCGAAGAGAAAATCAAACAGCTCGAAAAGCATTGCGCCGAGTACAACCAGTTGAGCGAAGAGGTAATTATCGATATTATCAAAGGCGACGAACCGCAAGCGGTGAAACCGCAGGAGAATCTCATTATCTACGGGGTGAATGGCAAGCCCATCACGGGGAAGACCGCGAACCAGCAGAAATTGGTAGAGGCTTTTGCCCATAACGACTTGACGTTTGCTTTGGGTCCTGCGGGATCGGGGAAGACCTATGTGGCCATAGCTTTGGCTGTCAAAGCGTTGAAAAATAAGGAGGTAAAGAAAATAATCCTGAGCCGTCCGGCGGTGGAGGCAGGAGAAAAACTGGGTTTCCTGCCGGGAGACATGAAGGATAAGATCGATCCCTATCTGCAACCGCTCTACGATGCTTTGCAGGACATGATTCCGGCCGTGAAACTGAAAGAGTATATGGAGTCGAATGTGATCCAAATCGCTCCGTTAGCCTTTATGCGCGGCCGTACGTTGAGCGACGCGGTGATTATTCTCGACGAGGCGCAGAATACTACGACGCATCAAATAAAAATGTTCCTTACCCGGTTGGGTATGAATGCCAAAATGATTGTCACGGGCGATATGACGCAAATAGACTTGCCGACTTCGCAAACTTCGGGCTTGGTACAGGCGATAGATATTTTGAAAAATGTCGAGGGAATAGCCCGGGTGGAGTTCAACAAAAAAGATATTGTGCGGCATAAACTGGTACAGCGTATCGTAGAGGCTTACGAGAAGCACGATGCAAAGGTACGTAAGGCGGCCGAAGCCCGCAAGCAGGAAAAAACAGAGAAAAAGGAGGAGGCGTAAGGGATTGCGCCTCCTCCTTTTTGTTGTGGGGCGTTCCCGGTAAAGCCGAGGATTGAGCCATATCGTTACGGTAAACGATCGAGACATTTTGTTGGCGCTTAATCGGGTTTATTGTCGTGCTATCTCGTTTTTATATTGTATCTTTGTGGTGTCTTTACAGAGGAGAGACAACGACTATATTATAAACGAAAAAGTATTACAGAAATGAAAAATGCTTTGGTAAAAACCGATTTCAAATTTCCCGGACAAAAGAGTGTGTATCATGGTAAAGTGCGCGATGTGTATAACATCGACGACGAGTTGCTGGTGATGGTGGTAAGCGACCGTATATCGGCATTCGACGTAATTTTGCCCGAAGGTATCCCCTACAAAGGGCAGGTGCTGAACCAAATTGCCGCCAAATTTTTGGACGCTACGTCGGATATTCTTCCGAACTGGAAAGTGGCTACTCCCGACCCGATGGTAACTGTGGGTCTGCGTTGCGAACCGTTCAAGGTCGAGATGGTTGTACGGGGTTATTTGACAGGTCATGCGTGGCGTGAATATAAAGCCGGCAAACGGACGCTTTGCGGCGAGACCATGCCCGAAGGTATGAAAGAGAATGAAAAATTCCTGCACCCTATCATTACGCCGACGACCAAAGCAGATGCCGGTCACGACGAGGATATTTCGAAGGCCGAGATTATTGCCCGCGGCATCGTTTCGCGCGAGGATTACGAGCAACTCGAAAAATATACGTTGGCGCTCTATCAACGGGGTTGCGAGATGGCGGCCCAAAAAGGTCTTATCCTCGTAGATACGAAATACGAATTCGGTAAGATAGGCGATAAAATTATTCTTATTGACGAAATCCACACCCCCGACTCTTCGCGTTATTTCTATGCCGAGGGGTATGAAGATCGTTTGGCCCGCGGCGAAGAACAACGTCAACTTTCGAAAGAGTTCGTTCGTCAATGGTTGATTCAGAATGGATTTCAAGGTAAGGAGGGGCAGCAGGTTCCCGAAATGACCGAGGCTTATTGCAACAGTGTGTCGGATCGCTATATCGAGCTGTACGAGCACATCGTGGGCGAGAAGTTTGTCAAAGCCGAAGGTGAAGACGTGGCTGCCCGAATCGAAAAGAATGTGACCGACTTCCTGAACAGCCGCAAGAAATAATAGCGGGGAAAGGATTATACGATAAATGGATTATAAAGCAGAGGAGATAAAACCTTACAACGAGGAGACCGACAAGACCACGCAGGTGCGCGAGATGTTCGACTCTATTGCGCCGGCTTACGATACGATGAACCGCACGATGACTGCGGGCATAGATCGGTGGTGGCGCCGGATTGCGGTAAAGATGTTGCGACGGTATCCCCACCGACGCATACTCGATGTGGCTACGGGCACGGGCGATTTGGCTTTGTTGCTCGACGAGCGTCTCAATCCCAACCAAATTATCGGTATCGACCTTTCGGAGGGTATGTTGCGGATTGCCCGAGAGAAGGCGGCCAAACGTAATGCGCAGCGCCGTATCCTCTACGAGGTGCAGGATTGCCTGTCGATGGATTTCGACGATAACAGTTTCGATGTGGTGACCGTAGCTTACGGGGTGCGCAATTTCGAGCATCTCGAAGCGGGATTCCGGGAGATGTATCGGGTGTTGCGACCCGGCGGCGCATTGTGCGTGATCGAATTGTCTACTCCCGAACGTTTTCCCTTCCGTCAGCTTTATAAGTTCTATACCTATACTTTTATCCCCTTCGTAGGGCGACTGGTGTCGAAAGACCGCAGCGCATACAGCTACCTGCCCCGTTCGGTCGCTGCCGTGCCGCAGGGCGAGGCGATGCTCGACATTTTCCGTCGTGCCGGTTTCGACCATTGTTACTGCCGCCGGCTCACCTTTGGTGCCTGTACTATCTACATCGGGGAGAAACAGAAGAAATAATCCAATCGAACGGGGGCTTTTGCTCATAAGGACGATTGACTATCTATACATAGCCCGGCGAACGGAACCCGTTCGCCGGGCTATGCTTGTTTTTGAAGAGACTGGCGGGTTACGGTGCAGCATGGCACTTGTGCGTGTGCGATATTCGGCTATCGATAAAAATACAGCGGGGCAGCCTGACCGAGGCCGCCCCGCTGGTGTATTGAGCCTGTCCCGCAGGATTATTTCTTGGCGGAGCAGATAGGTTTAATCTGTTTGAAGAAGTCGTTGCCCTTGTTATCGACGAGGATAAATGCGGGGAAGTCTTCAACTTCGATTTTCCAAATAGCTTCCATGCCGAGTTCGGGGTATTCGACGCACTCGATGCTCTTGATGTTGTTTTGGGCAAGGATAGCGGCGGGACCACCGATACTGCCGAGGTAGAAGCCTCCGTGTTTCTTGCAGGCGTCGGTAACGGCTTGGCTGCGGTTACCCTTAGCGAGCATAATCATGGAGCCTCCGTGGCTTTGGAAGAGGTCTACGTAGGGATCCATACGACCGGCAGTCGTGGGACCCATCGAGCCGCAGGCCATACCTTGTGGTGTTTTGGCAGGACCGGCATAGTAGATGGGGTGATCCTTGATGTATTGGGGCAGATCTTCGCCACGGTCGAGACGCTCTTTGAGTTTGGCGTGAGCGATGTCGCGGCCTACGATGATGGTACCGTTGAGCGAGAGCCGTGTGGCTACGGGATATTTGTCGAGCTCTTTGAGGATTTCGCTCATGGGTTGGTTGAGGTTGATCTTCACGGCATTGCCTTCGCCGGCCTGACGCAGAGCTTCGGGAATGAGTTCGCCGGGGTTGCTGTCGAGTTTTTCGATCCAAATACCCTCTTTGTTGATTTTACATTTGATATTGCGATCGGCCGAGCAGCTTACGCCCAATCCTACGGGGCAGGATGCTCCGTGGCGCGGCAGACGTATGATACGTACGTCGTGTGCGAAATATTTGCCGCCGAATTGTGCTCCGAGCCCTATGCGGTGAGCCTCTTCGAGAACTTGTTTTTCGAGCTCGACGTCGCGGAAGGCACGGCCGTATTCGTTGCCCGTGGTAGGCAGGTTGTCGTAGTAGTGTGTCGAGGCGAGTTTAACGGTGAGGAGGTTTTTCTCGGCCGATGTGCCGCCAATGACAAATGCGATGTGGTAAGGCGGACAGGCTGCCGTACCGAGGGTTTTCATCTTCTCAACGAGGAAGGGTACGAGCGTACCGGGGTTGAGAATGGCTTTGGTCTCTTGATAGAGGTATGTTTTGTTGGCCGAGCCCCCACCTTTGGTTACACAGAGGAACCGGTATTCCATGCCTTCGGTAGCTTCGAGGTCGATTTGAGCGGGGAGGTTGCATTTGGTGTTTACCTCTTCGTACATCGAGAGGGGAGCGTTTTGCGAGTAGCGCAAATTCTCTTCGGTGTAGGTTTTGTAGACACCGAGCGAAAGAGCCTCTTCGTCGCAGTATCCGGTCCATACTTGTTGTCCTTTTTCGCCGTGGATAATAGCCGTACCGGTATCTTGGCAGAAGGGGAGAACCCCTTTGGCGGCCACTTCGGCATTGCGCAGGAAGGTGAGCGCTACATATTTGTCGTTTTCGCTGGCTTCGGGGTCGTTGAGGATTTTGGCCACTTGCTCGTTGTGCGAGCGGCGCAGCATGAACGATACGTCGCGGAATGCGGCGTTTGCCATAGCGGTGAGGCCCTCTTTTTCGATTTTCAAGATGGGTTTCCCTTCGAACTCGCTTACCGATACATAGTCTTTCGTAAGCAGATAGTACTCGGTGGTATCTTCGCCGAGCGGGAACATGGGTTGATACTTAAACGGTGTGATAGCCATAGTTATATGTTATTTAGTTCGTTTTTCGAGGTAGAGGAGAATCGTGTGTCGAAATCGGCCTCGGCTCGATTGTGTTGCAAAAATAGTGAATCTTACAAAGATAAAGAAATTTTTCTGTAATCGCTCTTTTCCTGTAAAATCTTTCGATAAATGCGCGATTGTATGAAGCTGCCATAAAATGGGGATAGTGCAGGTTTTACTTTGCGGTACCATATATGGGAAAACAAATTATAAAGTTTATGGAAAAGAATTATCAAAAAGAGGGCAGTCGGGCCCGTAGGTCGCGCGACTTGCTTGTAGAAAGGATTTTACATCGGTATCCCACTCGTCGGGTCGACAACGATGAGGAGTTGTTCGATGCGTTGGAGGAGTACGATTCGTATCGGAACGAACGTTACGAACGGCTTGCCGATGACCAAAGCAAGTTGTGCAAATTGTTTATGGCGAACCCGAAAATGGGGGCGTTCATATCTGATGTGATTGGCGGCGACGATGCTTTGGTGGCCTGTGTCCGCTATTTCGGGCGGGATATGCTCGATTGTGCGGGCGATGAGAGGCGTATGGCCGAGGTACGTCGGGCGAACGATGAGTATTTGTCGCGTATGGCGCGATTCAACGAATTGGAATCGCAAATGCGGGAGAATTTGCAGAACAGCAGTCGCTGCATGGAGCGGTTCAAACAGTCGAAAGGCATGAGCGACAAAGAGTTCGATGGATTTCTCGACCGGGTGTACCATTTGTGCAACCATGTGTTTATGGGCGAGTTGAACGACGATGTTTTGGATTTGCTGTTCAAGGGATTGCATTACGATCAGGACTTGTCGTGTGCCGAACGTGATGGCGTAGTGCGAGGCCGCAACGAACGTATTGTGATGGAGAAACGCGAGCGTAGCGGCGATTCGCTGCCCCCTCTGCGCAATGGCGGCAGTTTCGACCGGGACGACGATTATTCGCCGGTATTCGGGAATCGCCGTCGCCGCAGCGTATGGGATATGTAGCGATGGTGGCCGATGTTATCACGAGAGAGTAGTGAAATGTGAATTTGTAGAATTTTAAATGGAAAAGAAGAGATGAAAGAGTTTTTATTGAAATGGAAAAAGCCGTTGCTTTGGCTGGCTGGTTTTGTGTTGCTGCTCGTATGCTGGCGTATTTGGGACGGCTTGTTCGATGCCGGAGTAGCTTTGGCAGCAATTATTCCCGGTATGTCGGGTGGTAAATTGGTGACCGGCGAGCCGGTGACTACCGATATTGTGCGAGAGAACAGTCCGTCGCTGTTGCGTAACGAGGTGGATAAACGCATTGTGAAGATACGTCCTATGTCGACACCCATCGACCAACTGTCGCGGTGGAACGGAGCCCGTAAGTCGTCGTCGATGATTGTCGATTACTATTCGGTCGATGTGAAGCCCACCAAATCGTATTTGAAGGCAGCATATACCGCACCTCAGGCGTCGGCTGCGAATGAATCGCATAAGAAAGCCCAGCTTAATACGGTGGATAACAGTATTTTCGAAGTTTCGGAAACGATTCTCGTGCAGGGCGTAAAAGGGTATGAGCCCGACGGTACTCAGTCGAATGCCGATTTGGTGTTGTATGTATCGGCCAAAGACGAGGATACGGGTGTGTTGACGGTTTATCCCATCAATGGGGTAACGATAGGGACCGTAACAAACTGTGTCCCGTCAATCCCGGTGAATACGCCGCTTATCCGTATGGGCCGCGCGGCGACCGAACTCGACGTGCAAACTGCACAATTTGCCGCTTTGCCAGTGAAAAGCCAAAACTATTGCCAGATATTCAAAATGCAGATCGAGCAATCGACTTTCCAAAAGATTGCCAACAAGGAAGTCGAATGGGATTTCTCCGATGCCGAAGAGGCCGCTATTTACGATATGCGTTTGGGCATGGAGAAGAGTTTCATGTTTGGCGTGAAGAATACGATTTTCGATCCCCGTAAGAAAGAAAACGTGATGTTTACCGGTGGAATTTGGTGGCAGGCCGGGAACCACTATACCTATAATCCAGAGGTGGAGATGACGCAGAACGATTTGATCGATATGATGCGCCAAGCCTTTACCGGTAATGGTGGTAACAAGCGTAAAATTCTGATTGGGGGGTCGGCTTTTATCGGCCGTATCAATAAAATCGAGATGACCAAAGTGGTGATGGCTCGTGAGGATAAGGTTCAATGGGGCATCGACTTTTCGGAGATCAAATCGAAGTTCGGTAAACTGTATGTACTCTATTCCGAGGTGTTCGACGACTGTGGTATGAGCGATTATGGCTTTATCTTCGATCCAGAGTTTATCCAAAAATGGTCGCACGTCCCGTTCGACGCCCAAGAGCTCGATCTGAAAAAATCGGGTGTGCGCAATACCGATGCTTTGGTGTTGACCGAGGCCAGTTGCCTGACGTTGCGCTATCCGGCGGCACATATGCGTATCGAACCGGTATCGGGCGATTGATACGTAAAGTCGGGGAACTCCCCGCTTGACAGAGATTTCAAGGGGACTGGCAGGGCAATCGGGCCATAATACCCGGTTGCCCTTTTTCTCTGAGAACGAAAATGAATAACAATAAAGGAGAATAGATTATGGTAAAAGTATATCATACGCGGTTAGGCAATTTGTCGACATCGGTTATCGTGAACGGTGTTCCCCGGCGAGTACAGTTCTTGGCGAGAGAC
Organism: Candidatus Barnesiella excrementigallinarum; assembly: GCA_019114445.1. Taxonomy (GTDB): domain Bacteria; phylum Bacteroidota; class Bacteroidia; order Bacteroidales; family Barnesiellaceae; genus Barnesiella; species Barnesiella excrementigallinarum. Next base: position 239,459 of record DXFL01000006.1, on the reverse strand, counting down.
GGAGTGAACGGCATATTTTCTACGGACGATGAGTTGTTGCAACAGGCGATGGAAAAAAGCCGGGGATATGGGAAACGATTCAGCCTGTTGGAGGTTTCCCAAGCCCAAGTAGAAAAGGAGACATATACGTTGGTTCCCGATGTGCGTTCTTGGCAAGAGGCTCGGGATTATTTACGGAAAGCCCCGTATGGGCTCTCGGACGAAGAGGTCTCTACCCCGGCTCGTATCGAGCAGGCTGCCGACAAATTACACCTTATTTTTACACATTTGAAGAAAGGGAAGAAACGATGAAAACAATGATGCATAGCCATTTGCGAGGGCAAAACGGCTGTTTGGGATTTTATTATGGGTTGGATCCGCTTCTTACGGCTTATCCCGAAGGTGGTTTGCCCGGTGAGTTTTTTATTAACGGGAAGACCCAGTCTATTTGGGTTTGGGATGCCACGGGACATACGTGGTACGACACGAACCATGCGGCTCCGGCTCCGTTTATGGGGATTATTACTACGCCCGAAACTTTCAGCCCTACGGTGGAACAAGGTGTTTCGGCGTGTTATGTATATGTGGCAGGCAGTAAAGGTTCTTATGTATTCTCGGCTTTGAAAGAGGGTACGACTATGACAGTGAATACCGAGACGGCCGCAATTATCACACTGGTGTGGGACGGTTCTGTTTGGCGCAACTATGTGACACCGTTGAGTTTTGAGGGTATGGCTCCTCCATATTATCTTTATCGAGGGTTGTGGAGTAACAAGAATATCTATAAAAATGCCGATAATGTTTCGGACGTGGTCTATTTTATGGATAAATATTATCGGGTGAAACCCTCCGTAGGGAGTACAACGGCACGGCCTACTGAAACCGATTATTGGGAAGAATTTCCCCGCTTTTGTGCGATAGCCAATGCGATAGAATTAAAATCGGGAGCAATGGTTTTTCTGGACGATATGCAATGTATACGGGTGGCTAACGACTTTTCCACATGGGATTTGTGCGATGGGGAAATCCGCCACATCGAGACAGGGACTTTTTTGTCACAAGCCGGTGAATTACGCATACCGGTACTTAATGGCGAAATGGTGTTAAGCCCTATCCAAAAGGGTCTTGTCATATTCAATTCCAATGAGATTGTCTTTCGATTGGAGTTAGATGAAAACAATAACATTCAGATGACAATGACTGAGGTGCAAGACGATGGCAAATATGAAATCGTTTTTTCTCCTCGTCAAGCTTGTTTCTCCTATTTCGATAGCACGGGACAGGAGGTTCGCAAATTCAAATTATCGGCCGATGGTTTAAGCGGCACGTTGAAAAAATGGACCGATATACTCTCGTCGGGCGATTTTTATGTCGATGATAACAATTTTATAAAACTGAAAAAATAGAGTTTTATGGAAATAAGCATGAACGATTTGGTCAAACGGGTGAAGACAAACATGGAGGAACTGCTCGATGTGAGGGAGGTCGATGTGATTATGAGTGTGGGGATAGATATAGAGGAATACATACAAGCGAAAATTCCGGATGCTATCCTTGCCGTATGGTCGACCGAACCGGTGTGGTCGCTCCCGTTGTCGGAGTGCCAGTCGACATTGGTTCCCGAGCCTCGTCCCGATGGGAGCGGACGTGTGATATTGCCCGACGATGTGTGGCAAATGGTCTATTTCTGTATGGAGGGGTGGAAGCGACCGGTTACGGAGTTTATCGACATTTCTTCGCCTAAATATGAGTTGCAGTTGAATCCCTATACTCGCGGGAGCGTATCCTCGCCTGTGTGCGTATTGTCGAACGAAGGCGGGCAAAAGTATATCGATTATTATTCGTTACCTCGGAACGAGAAGGCTCATCGTGTAAGCTCGGCCCGGTATGTGGCTTATCCTAACAAGGAGACGTCGACTTACGAGTTATTGCCTCATTTGATACCGGCCGTTTGTTATACTTGTGCCGCAATGGTGTACGAGATTATAGGCCGGCCGGAACAGGCTGCGGCCATGTTGCGCAGCATTGTGCGGTAAAGCAGTTATTCGGGAGGGAATTTTGAATACCCCTCCCGAATATTTTTGGGGAGTGAAAATATTTTATTCAGGCTTATTTTGTAACAGTTCGTAGGGGATACGACCTATTTGAGCCGCTGTTTCGGAGTACGAACTATGTACCGATCCTAACACTTGTTGTGTGTGGGATAGCAAATATAATTCGATAAGGGCCTCTTGGATTCCGGCCGGAGTGTTCCGGTCGGCCTTTTGGGTGGAGAACAGTATTTTTTCGCCGAATCTTTCGATAATGAGAGCTTTCTCTTCCTCGGAATCGGTAGCGAGGTAGAAGGTGTCGTTGTTTTGTTCCAACTCTTTCTCCATACGGTTGATAAACAGATGGGTAGGGCTTTGTGCGATGGAAATGGCATTGTCGGTTCGTCGGATATGTACTCCTATCGTATTTGTGCCGAATCCGGCTCGACGCGACTCTATTTCTTGGGCGAGATTGGGGAGGGGTTTGAAAATGGAAAAACAGTCCCAATCTTTGGGCGCCGGGTAAAAATATACGAAAGCAGCGATGTATACATTTCGATTTGCGGCCCAATTATAAAAATCGAAATTGTCATAAAAGAGTTGCAGGGTTTGCATTTCGTATATGCGGCTGTCGAATTGCCATTGTTGAAACAGGCGGGGAAGGAAAAGGTTTTTGCGTCGGGGACGGTCGTAACGAAGCAGATCGGGGAAGGTGGCCTCAGTAACCGTTACGCCGGGTATGTCGATAGGCTCGAACAGTTGGTCGAAGCGGCAATTCAGTCCACTGTCTCTAAACCAAACGATGTGTAGGTCGCTGTTTGTTCTTTCACGTAAAGCTACTGCCGAATCGATGGCTTTCATACGGTTGGCAAGTCCGCCGACAGGGACGAGTAGTATGTATTTTTTCTTCATAACCCAATTTCTTTTTACGAGTGATTCGTGATGAGGCCGGTTTCGATAGGTGTTTTTATAAGGCCGATACCGGTAACAAAGGTAAGTCTTTTATTTAAATATGCGGGAGGGGGTATCCTTTTTACAAAAAATATTATTTTTGCTCTTCACATCAATATACAAATTAAGTAAGAAGGAGGGTTGTGTTTTTATGGACAGGTTTGTAGATGGGTTTATACAGTATTTCTCCAAGAATAAATATACATTTATTTTTTGGGGGCTGATGGTATTATCGGCCTTTTCCTGTATATGGTTGCTCTATTGCGAGGTGGTGAAGGCTTCGGTGCCCACATCGTCGGTTCCGAGCCATTTGGTGAAGGTGATGTTGGACGCAATGGTATTGATGTCGCCTTTTTTGCTCATCAAAAAGCGGGGACTTGCGTTTATATGGTTGGCGTTGATCGATTTGTTTTGCCTGTCGTCGGTTTGGTACTATCGCAACTATTTGGATATTATTCCGTTTTCGTCGTTCCTTTTGTATGAGAATCTTTCGCCGTTGCTGTTGAAAAGTACGTTGGCTTCGACCCGCTGGGTCGACTTTGTTGCACTGCTTCCCACGCTGGTGACGGCCGTGGTTTATAAACTCTTTTTACAGAAAAAAGTGAAGGAAGAACGACGTCGGTTGTGGTGGCCGTTTCTCCTTTTTGGACTGTTTTTTATTGCGTTCCATTGTTTGCTTTCGGTACGGGATATAAAACCGGGGAAATATGACAATTTTGCAGCCCGTTTTGTTACGTATCCCAATAGTATATTGTATATCGACCTTCATGGAGTTTTTGGCTATACGGTCTACCAGATTGTTGATGCCTTGTTACCCGAATCGGAATTGACCAACGACGAGCGAGCCAATATCACCCATTATTTCGATACCTATCCCCAATATACCGATACGCTTTGTCCCGAGAATAAGCAGAAAAATTTAGTGCTTATTATTGTGGAGTCGCTCAATTCGTGGGTCATAGGTAAGCGCTTTTGCGACGAGGAGGTGACCCCTTGCCTTAACCGAATTGTGAACGACAGCAATTCTATTACGGCACTTCATGTATTGCCTCAGGTAAAAGACGGACGGTCGAGCGACGGCCAATTCATGTTCAATACGGGATTGTTACCATTGCGCAGTGGTGCTGTGACGACCCGTTATGGCGATGTCGATTATTGTTCGATTGTCAAGGCCTTGAAGCAAAGGGGGTATAGAGCAGTGAATATGGCGCTGGATAAAACCAATTATTGGAATCAAGATGGTATAAGTGTAGCATACGGCTATGATGAATTCATTAACCGGCAAGAAAATGAGGTTCACTACAACGGCAATGTGCCCGACAGTGTGTTGATGACTTGGGCCGCAGAGAAAATCAAGGCCGAAAAGTCGCCGTTTATTTATCAGTTGGTTACCATTACGTCGCATATGCCCTACGATAAGCCCTATCGTCGAACGGCATTGTCGAAGGCTACGGAGTTCCCCGAAGAGATACGGAATTATATGGAGGTGATTCGTTATACCGATTCGTGTATAGGTATGTTTATCGACTCGTTGCAAGCCAACGGATTGTATGAAAATACGGTTATTGCCATCGCTTCGGACCACAATCAACTGCTCACACCTTGCGATATAGCCGGTTACAACGATACCGAGGCGGCGTTTATCGTAGCGAATGCCGGCGTAAAACATACCCACGAGGAGGTGATGGGACAAATTGACATTTATCCTACGCTGCTCGATGTGATGGGCTGTAACGATTATGCGTGGAAGGGATTGGGGTATAGCATTCTGCGCACTCCGGTGAGGAGCGCGGCCGGGTGGAACGGACAAGTCTATGGAGACCCGACCGACTCTTTGGTTTCGCGACAGATCGAGGCTTGGGAAATTTCGGAGCAGATGATTTCTGGAGGATATTTCGATACAAAACAATAATCGAATAAATAGTATCAATTTTTATTTCACTACATTTGTATCGTCGAATATGAGCGAATGCAAATGCAATTGAAGAAATTTTCGTGGCCGGTCTTCTCTTGGAAGTGCGAGGGGCATTATCTGCTCTTCTACTTGCTTGTGGTATTGTGTTTTATGTACCCCATCGAGTACCTGCACATCGGGCTGAAATATTCGACGATTTTCGACCTGCGTATTCTCCTCTCACAAGGGCGGCCGGTGGGCGATACGCTTTTGGCTTTTTTGCCTACGGTGGGCGACGCTCTTTTGTTGGCATTGCCTCTTTTCTTTTTTACCCGCCGGCGCTGGGTAGTGTTTATCCCGTTGTTTCTGTTCGACCTCTTTTGCTTGATACAGACGTGGTATGCCCGGGTGTATGAAGATATAATGCCCTATTCGTCGTTTTTGTTGGTCGACAACGTGAACGATGTGTTGCTCAACAGTGTGCGGGGATTGCTGCAATGGCGCGATTTGAGTCTGTTCCTGCCTACATTGTTGCTGTTGGTCGGTTATTGGACCTATTTCGGGCGGCAGCACACATACCCTTCGGTGCGCAGTCGGGTTGTTGCGGCTTCGGTTTCGCTGGTGGTGGCGTTGGCGGCCTATACCGTAAGGGCGAATCAAATTTACCATCGGGAGTCGGCCGACCGGGAATCGCCGTGGACGGCATTCATTACCCCCTATAATTATCGTGAATATGTAATATACAATGGGGTTGTTCCCTATACCGGTTATGTATTGGTGTCGTCGTTGTTGCAGTCGGACGAGTTGACGGCCGAAGAGCGGGAATCCATCGCCGATTTCCTCGCCGATTCGCCGCAGTATACCGATAACCGTTATGCCGTGGAGCCCGGGCGGAATTTAATCTTGATTGTGGTAGAGTCGCTCAATTCGTGGATGCTCAATCGCACGGTCAACGGGGTGGAGATTATGCCCCGGTTGAACCGGCTTTTGACCGAGGAGGGAACCTTCTCGGCGCTCCGGCTGGTACCTCAGGTGAAGGATGGGCGGTCGAGCGACGGTCATTTAATGTTCAACACGGGTTTGTTACCGGCACGGGTAGGTGCCACGGCCGTACTTTATGGCGAGAATCGTTTTCCGTCGTTGGGCGAGGCCTTGAAACAAAAAGGATACCGCACCTTGAATCTCGTGTGCGACCGGGCACAGGATTGGAATCAAGTTCACACATCGCCGGCGTATGGATTCGACCGGTTGTACGATAAGACCTCGTTCGGGTCGGGCGAAACGCTCGGCGATTCGACACTCTTTGCCGAAAGTCTTGCTCTTTTGAAAAAGAGCCGGGAGCCGTTCTACGCTCAAATCGTCACCATATCGACACACGCTCCCAACGGAGCGCCTATGGTTCCTACGGCATTGTCGCAGTACGAAGGGGGAACCGAAGAGGCTCGCAACACGATGGAGGCTTTTCATCGGCTCGACAGCCAGTTGGGCGAGTTTATCGATTCGTTGCGGGTGTGCGGTTTGTACGAACGGTCGGTGGTCGCCATCGTCTCCGATCACGACGAGGTTGGCAAGAACGAATGGGAAGGGCGGAGCAGCCGTACCCTCGCCGATCGCGAAGTGGCATTCGTGGTGTTGAATACACCGTATACCCTCTCGTACGAACAAGTGGCCGGGCAGATAGACATATATCCTACCTTGCTCGATGTAATGGGCTGTAACGACTATGCGTGGAAAGGATTGGGTTACAGCCTGCTGCGTACACCCGTCGGGAGCGCCGTCTATTGGGACAAAAGTGTAGCGGGCGATACCCTTTCGCCGCTTTGTCCGCGTCAGGAGCAAGCGTGGGAGATTTCGAACCTCATACTTTCCGGCAACTACTTTGCCGGCGATACGGCAAGGTGATGTGTGAGGGCCGATGGGGGCTTATGGTGTTGTCGTTCACGATCGAACTGGGAATTTCATACCTCGCTATTTGGCTCTTTGAAAAAAAAATACGAAATTTGCCACTCCGAAAGAGAGATATAAACGAACATCAACAAACATAGTTTACAATGAAGAAAAGTGCACTTCAAACTGCTCGTGCTTCGTACCAACCTAAGTTGCCCGAAGCCATTAAAAACGGCGTAACCATTGTCGAAGGAAAAGCCACGCAATCGGTGGCCGATCAAGAGGCTATCGCCAAGTTGTTCCCCAATACCTACGGTATGCCGGTACTCCGCTTTGAAGCTGCCGCAAAGAAAGAATATCCCGCCATCAACGTGGGTGTGATTCTTTCGGGTGGTCAAGCTCCCGGTGGACACAATGTGATTTCGGGTCTTTTCGATGGAATCAAGGCTTTGAACAAAGATAGCCGTCTCTTCGGTTTCCTTTTGGGCCCGGGCGGACTTATCGACCATAAATATATGGAACTCACGGCCGACATTATCGACGATTACCGCAACACCGGCGGTTTCGATATTATCGGTTCGGGTCGTACCAAACTCGAAACAAAGGCTCAATTCGATAGCGGCCTCGAAATTATCAAAGAGTTGGGTATCAAAGCCGTAGTTATTATCGGTGGCGACGACTCCAACACCAACGCCTGCGTATTGGCCGAATATTACAAACAAATCGGTGCCGGTGTACAGGTAATCGGTTGCCCCAAGACTATCGACGGTGACTTGAAGAACGAGATGATCGAGAGCTCCTTCGGCTTCGATACCGCTTGTAAAGTTTACTCCGAGGTAATCGGCAATATCCAACGCGACTGTAACTCGGCCAAAAAATATTGGCACTTCATCAAATTGATGGGGCGTTCGGCTTCGCACATCGCTCTCGAATGCGCTTTGCAAACTCAACCCAACATCTGCTTGATTTCCGAGGAAATCGAGGCCAAACAGATGACCCTCGACGACGTGGTCAACTACATTGCTCAAATTGTAGCTGCCCGTGCCGCACAAGGCAACAACTTCGGTACCGTATTGATTCCCGAAGGCCTCATCGAGTTTATCCCCGCCATGAAACGCCTCATTGCCGAACTCAACGACTATTTGGCCAAGAACGGTGCCGAGTTTGCCATGATTAAGAAATCGGAGCAAATCAACTATATCATCAAACACCTCACCCCCGAAAACTCGGCTATCTACGCCAGTCTGCCCGAGGGTGTAGCCCGTCAGCTCACGCTCGACCGCGACCCCCACGGCAACGTACAGGTATCGCTTATCGAGACCGAGAAACTGCTGGGCGAGATGGTTGCCCGCCGTTTGGCCGAGATGAAAGCCGAAGGCAAATATGTAGGCAAATTTGCTACCCAATACCACTTCTTCGGTTACGAAGGCCGTTGCGCCGATCCCTCCAACTTCGATGCCGACTACTGCTATTCGCTCGGTTATACCGCAGCCCTGCTGGTAGGCGAAGGCAAGACGGGTTATATGTCGTCGGTACGCAACACTACCAAACCGGCCAGCGAATGGGTTGCCGGTGGTGTTCCCGTAACCATGATGATGAATATGGAACGTCGTCACGGCGAAATGAAACCCGTTATCCAAAAAGCGTTGGTTCGTCTCGATGGTGCTCCTTTCAAATACTTCGCCGCTCATCGCGAAGAGTGGTCGATGAACACCTGCTACGTATATCCCGGTCCTATCCAATACTTTGGCCCCACCGAAGTATGCGACCAGCCTACCAAGACCTTGATGTTGGAGCAGAACGGCACTCTCTAATGTGCGAAAAAGGGCGTCATGCCCGTTATCAATAACCTAACAAAAAATCCGCACTTGCGGCTTGCAAAATCCCCCGACCCGGAGCGTTCCGGGCCGGGGGTACTTTTTTGTATTCTGTCATTCCGCACTCGATGCGGAATCCAGTAAATATCCGGTTGATAAAAATCACCCCGGCTTCACAACGGGTTCCGGGGTGAAATGTCCTGTGCGTGGGCGAGGCCGCGTATGGGGTGTTATTTGCTCTCGATCACGAGGGTGGCTTTTTTCAACCCTTTGGCGGTAGCTGTAAGGGTAATTTTGCCCGGTTCTTCCGTCGAGGCGACGATGGCGGTCATCATGCCCGAAAATACTTTCATGCGGGGCTCTTGGAACGATTCGAGCGAGGTAGGGTCGCCGTTGGCTCCGGCACGGTAGTAGCCTTTGCCATTGACCTTGAAGGTGATTTGGTTCGAGGCGTTGGGGCAGAGGTTTCCCTCTTTGTCGACCACCTTGACGGTGACGAACGAGAGGTCGCGGCCGTCGGCGGCGAGGGTCGAGCGGTCGGCGATGAGTTCTATACGGTAGGGTTTACCGGCAGTCTTCATCTCCTTTTCGGCTACGGCATTGCCCTGTTCGTCATAAGCCACGACTTTGACCGTACCCGGTTCGTATCGGGTATCCAGCCACATGAGACGATAGCGCTGTTGCCGTTTGAATTGGGCGGTCGACAGGGAATCGCCGCTGTTGTGGACGGTCACCGAGAGGTCTTTGGTGCGTTTGCCCTGACTTTTGCCGTTGATGAAGAGTTCGGCCGAAGTGTAGTTGGTATAGACGAATATGGGCGTTACCTCGCCTTCGCGACCTTCCCAATTCCAGTGGGGCAGAATGTGTAAGGTTTCGGCCTCGGGGTTCCAGTGGCTGCGGTAGAGGTAGTAGCGGTCTTTGGGCAGACCGGCAAGGTCGAGTATGCCGAAGAGCGAAGAGTGGCTGGGCCAGTCGGAATAGTAGGGAGTAGGTTCGCCCAAATAGTCGAATCCCGTCCATACGAACTCTCCCATGCAATAGTCGAGATCGTCGTGCTGAATGAAATCGTCTTCGGGCAGGTTGGACCAAGTGCAGTGTTCCACGTCGTAGGAAGAGGCTTGATGGTCGGGGTATTTAGCCATCGAGCGACGCTCTACGGGGAATTTATAGACCCCGCGCGAACTGACGGTCGAGGCCGTTTCGCTGCCAAGAATCATGCGTTGGGGCAGTTTCGCGTAGTTCCCGATGTATTTGAAGGGGCGGTAATTGAAGCCCGGCACGTCGAGGATTGCAGCCATGCTGTTTTTCATAACGGCATCGGCGGCATCCATACCTTGTGTGACAGGACGGGTGGGATCTTCGCGGTGGCAGATGTTTTGCAGCCACAGCGTAATTTCGGGACCTCTGTTCCCCGACCATTGGTCGGGCACTTCGTTGCCGATACACCACATCACCACACTGGGGTTGTTGCGGTAATGGTGCACGAGATTTACAAGATCCTTCTCGGCCCATTCGTCGAATACGGTGTGGTATCCGTTTTCCACTTTGGCGGTGGCCCATTCGTCGAACGACTCGGCCATGATCATCATGCCCATTTCGTCGCAGAGGCGTACCAGTTCGGGGGCAGGCATATTGTGCGAGGTGCGGATAGCATTGCAACCCATATCTTGGAGTATGCGTATTTGCCGGCGTATACCGGCTTCGTTGGCGATACCGCCCAACGGACCCAAGTCGTGGTGGTTGCATACACCTTTGAATTTCAAAGGTTTGCCATTTAAAAAGAATCCTTTCCCTTGACGCACCTCGACGGTACGGATTCCGAATGTGGTGGTGTATTCGTCTTTGAGCCGGTCTCCCTCATAAACTTTCGATACCGAGGTGTAAAGGTTGGGCGTTTCGGGAGCCCATACGGCGGGATTCTCGACGATAAACTCCTGCTCGAAGGTGCAGTTGTCGAAATCGTTTCCCCGCATACGGTCGGTGGTCACGATATTCCCGTTCGGATCGATGAGCGAGGTTTCGATTACATATTCGTTCATCGACTTGCCTTTGGGAAGATTCCACGAGGTTTTTTGTTCGATTTTGGCATACTGCTCGTTGAGCGAGGCGGTGACGATTTGCGTACCCCATACCGGTACATGAGCTTCGCTGGTGGCGATGAGGTGTACGTTGCGGTAAAGTCCGGCTCCGGGATACCAACGGGAGCTTTCGGGAAAGTTTTCGAGCCGTACGGCCAAAAGGTTTTTCCCTTCGCGAACCAAAAAAGGAGTGGCGTCGACAAAGAAGCTGTTGTAGCCGTTGGGCCAATAGCAAGCCTCTTGGCCGTTGATATAAATTCGGGCGTGGCTCATGGCTCCGTCGAATACCAAAGTATATTTTTTATTTTTGTCCAATTCGGGGGTGTCGAATTGCAGCCGATACCAGCCGGTACCCACGAAAGGCAGTCCGCCGGTACGCCCGGCATGGTCCATGGCCTCTTGTTGCCCGTCTTGTACGATAGCAATATTTTGTTTGTCGTTATTTATGCTGAATGGCCCGTATATGGCCCAGTCGTGCGGGATACGAACCGATTGCCACTGCGTGTCGTCGAATGCCGGTTCCTTGAACTGCGGGTTGTCGTCGCGGGTGAATTTCCACCCTTTCTCCAACAATGTTTCTGTGCGAACCTGTGCTTGTGCCGATAGCCACAACGGCAGGAGCGATAGTACCAGTAGTTTAAGTTTTAGATTCATAGATGTGGTATTAGAAGTTATGTAATTGATTTTCAGATGGATATGCGTTTAAGATACGCTATCGTTGCTCCGGGATAAAAAATTTTTTATATAGAATCGTTCTTCGTGGGAGATATTGAAAAAGTCGTAGATGAAATGTTCGATCGTTTCTGTCCCCGATATATTTTTGTCCAATATTTTATCTACTTGGGCACAGAGAAAGAGATCTTCTTCGGAGGTCAGTTTTGGGAAGGGCAATTTCATGAGGTTGCCTTTCAAAACTTTCAGGTCTTTGAATTGGATTTGATAGATGAATCGATACAATTCCGAATTTAAAAATGCCAGTACGCTTTTTATGGAAAAAGAGTCGACGTCGGGAATCAGTATATTGGCGCTGTTGAGGAATAGACAGCCTTGTCCGTCGTATGCAAAAACAGGTTTTTCCGAAATAAATTTATATACCAGCTTTTGAGGTGCCCTGTATAGCGCATCTTTGGCACACTGTTGCAATTGTGAGCGGTCGTAAAGAATGTAATAGTTGTTCTTTTTGAGGATATATGGGGTTACCTCCTTGCCGGTATAAATCTTTTCGAGCGCCGGCGCCGGTTCTTTTTTCAGTTTGTTTTTGTTGTCGCCCGTGACAATCCCCAATCCCCATGTACTGTGGGAGAGGTCGTCGTGTTTTTTCTCTTCGATTTTGGAGAGGATTGTCGATTCGTTGGCGGTTGTGAGAGGGATAGGTATGATTTTGTCGCCGGTATGGAACGAGAACGATACCGTATAGCTTTTATCCCCTTTGCTTACAAGGTATTGCTGTGCCGATTCCGGGTTTGCTTTGCGCAATTTTATTTCAAAGAAATCGGTAAATACGCCGTTGAATTTGCGGTCGTAGATTTTTATCTCTTGTATGAGGGTGTGTTTGCAGATGAACTTCCGAATATCGTTATGTACCGATATATGGAGGAGCGAGATGGGCAATAGGAATTTCAACACACCCTCTTTTTTCAGCAGGGAATAACTTTTTTCTAAAAAGAGCGATGCCCGTTCTTTCGACGATATGTTCAACGATGGGTATAATCCGTCGCGGTCCACTCCCCAGGGAGGATTCGTGTAGATGTAGTCGAATTTCGTGGAGAGTATCTCTTGTTGTTTTTTAGCTGTTTCAATAGCATTCGCTTGCAAAAAATCGAAACAGAAGATATTCGGGAGGAATACCCGATGGCGATAGCGTATCAGCAGGTTCGTTTGGGCTATCATTACCGCCAAAGGATCGATGTCGATTCCGTATAGGTTTTCGGGATTCGATGCGGGAATGGCCGTCAAGAATGCCCCGCTGCCGCAGCAGGGGTCTAAAAACAGTTTATCGTCGGACAGACGTATATCGTCTGTCATCGACGAAACCACCGAATCGAGGGTGTAATATTTGCCGCTCTTGTTCCTTTCGCCTTCGGGCGTCATCGCTTGGTAGATATATCCTAAAATATCTTTGTCGAGCGACAAGACCTCTTTCGATTCCACCTCCGGGATATAGCGAAACCCGGTGTATTCCGAGAAGGTTTGCCGCACATGGCTTTTGTCGATTAACCCGAAAAGGGATAACCGATACACACAGAGTGAATATATGATATCGTCTATGCGGTGGGGGAGCGATTGAAGTTTGGATAAATACTCCTCCATGTCGTATCCGGGCAAGTAGGCCGAGGGCAAGACCAATTTCTCGGACCGGCTTTTGTTTGCCCGGCTCATCAATTTGTCTGTCCCGTCGACATTTAACTTGTGCCAGTTTCGTAAGGTGGCTTTGGATACTTTCTCGTTCATGGGGTGAAGGGTAAAAGCAGGTTCTTATTCGTAGTACTCCTCCTCGTTCTCTTCGCCGGGAATGTGTACGATAAAGGTTGCGGCGCCTATCGACACCACGTCGCCGTCGTGTAGCAGAGCCCGTTCACGGTCGCCCAGCAAGGTGTTGCGCAGGAAGGTCCCCGTAAGGCTGGGGTTGTCCCTGAGGGTAAGTTGAGGCCGGCCTCCTTTCTCCTTGACGTGGATAATGCAGTGGCGGCGGTCCATACTCATGTCGCTGGTTTCGATGGCGATGTCCACTTCGGTACCTTTCGAGGCTCGCCCGATGATGTTGTCGCCCGGATGCAGGGGAAATTCCTGCCGGTAACCGAAGGCATTTTCCAACACGGTGATGAAACCGGGGGACGAGTCCAATTCGCTCCCTTTGGCCGCTTCGATTTGGGCGAGTGTCATCACAAACCGTTTACGGCACATCGGGCAGATGAACGAAATGTTGCACGATCTGTCGTAGCGCGATTCGTCGAAAGAGAATGTTTTGTCGCATTTGGGGCAGGTAACCTGTTTCATAAGCTTGTCCCCGCTCTATTTTTCGTTGTTAAAATAATAATCCAGTACATCTTTGGCAGCCATGAACGAACTCTGTTCGTTGTGGAGTACCTTCATCTGCTTCTCTTCGAGCATTCGCTCGATTTGCGGGTTCCGGTAGAAGTGGTCGCGCAGTTGTTCGTTGATGGTTTCGAACATCCAGTATTTGGCCTGTTCCTGCCGTTTGTAGTCGAAGTACCCGTTCTTTTTGACGAACGCGATGTATTGGTCGATCATCTCCCACACCTCGGCAATGCCTATTTCGTAGTAGCCCGAGTAGGTGAGGACCTGCGGCATCCAGCCCGAGGGCGTAGGCGGGAACAGGTGCAAGGCGTTGCGGAACTGCGCTTGTGCCAGTTTGGCTTTTTCGATGTTGCTCCCGTCGGCCTTGTTGATGACGATCCCGTCGGCCATCTCCATGATACCCCGCTTGATACCTTGCAATTCGTCGCCGGTACCGGCCAGTTGTATGAGCAGGAAAAAGTCGACCATCGAGTGTACGGCAGTTTCCGACTGTCCTACCCCCACGGTCTCGACGAAGATGTTGTTATATCCGGCCGCTTCGCACAAGACAATGGTCTCGCGGGTTTTGCGGGCTACACCGCCCAGCGAGCCGGCCGAGGGGGAAGGGCGAATGAATGCGTTGGGGTGAAGCGACAGTTTCTCCATGCGGGTTTTGTCGCCCAAGATACTCCCTTTGGAGCGTTCGCTACTGGGGTCGATGGCCAGTACGGCGAGTTTGCCACCCCGTTTCAAGACATGGAGCCCGAAGGCATCGATCGAGGTGCTTTTCCCCGCGCCGGGGACCCCGGTGATACCTATGCGCACCGAATCGCAGGCATGGGGGAGACATTTTTCGATAACCTCTTGTGCCAGTGTTTGATGTTCATACAGGTTGCTCTCTACCAAAGTGACAGCTTGGCTCAGAATGCTGGTATCGCCTTTGATGATACCTTCGACATATTCGGCGGCTGTGAAAGCGCGGCGTCGAGCCGTTCTCATTTTTTTGAGGTAGGGATTTACGATAGGCGGTTGTTCTATGCCTTTGTTTACGGCAAGGCCGGCATATTGAGCGTCGTTTTCGGGGTGATCCATATATCTAATAGTTAAGAGTTTATTCAAATGAGCCTAATACACGAATGGGAACCGAGGGTTTTTGCGGGTCGTTGGAGATGATCATCAAGCGGCAATTCAGCAAATTGGTGCGGGCTATCGACGGGTCGACTTCGATAATCAGTTGTGTCGATTGTCCGGGCTTGATGGTACTGCGTTTCAATTTAAGTTTCAAAGTGCGGTTCCCGTTGACTACTTTGCGAATGAGCAGGTCGGTATCTCCGGTGTTTGTAATTTCGATGGTTTGTTTTTGCAACTTGTTCCCTTTGATTACTCCAAAATCTACAACTTCGCTCGACAGGGCAATGTGTCCGGCTTTTTGGATTTGTTCGGGCGACAGAATCCCGAAATTGTCGAGCAGGTTGGCCGATACGGTAATCAGGTTGAACGTAGATGCCGATTCTCCCTTGATTTCCACTTTAAAATCGTCGCGGCGGAATCCCCAGTCGTCTATGGCATCGGGGTTGTAGTAAATTTTGATAACGCCCTCTTCGTCGGGGTGCAATACCGCCGGAATCATTTCGATGGAGATATGCGACGGAATGTTTTTGAAGATGGGAATAAGATCGGTTTTCCCTTCGTTGCGCACGGATAGTTGCCCCTCTTTGATTGTGCCTTTGGGTATGTCGAACAAGGGAATGTGCAAGCTGCGTAACGACAGGTTCCCTATTCTGTAAGGATTGATTTCGCTGCGCGATTTCGACCCGATGACTACCCCTTGAATGCGCAGGGTGATTCGATCGCCCGGAGCGTTGGTGGTTACATATACGGGTTTTGAGAATCGTCCCGGTCTCCCTTTGGGATTGTAGGTAACTTTCACGAATCCGCTATCGTTGGGTGCGATGGGTTCACGGGTATATTGCGAGGCTGTACAGCCGCAAGTGGTGCGCACGTTGCTGATTACCAATGGTTCTGTGCCGGAGTTGATGATTTTGAAGGTATGGCTTACCGAGCCTACTTCCTCTTCGAAAGTACCGAAGTCGTGGTTGTCGCTGTCGAGCGACACTTTCGGTTGAGCCAAAACTCCTGCCACGAAAAAGATGGACAGTATTCCTATAAAGAAACGTTTCATAATGGTTATTTTTTGGGAACAACAACTCCTTCGATAATTAGTTTTACAGCGCTTTTCCCGGCATTGGTGTAAACTTTTACTTCTTTGCGGAACGCTCCGGGACGTCCTTTGGGATCGAATGTTACGTCTATTGTCCCTGTACCGGCGGGAGCGATGGGCTCTTTGGTGAATTCCGAAACGGTACAGCCGCAAAGGCTATGGGTATCGACAATGATGAGTGGCTCATTCCCTCCGTTGGTAAATTTGAAGGAGTGGGTTACACTTCCGTTATTTTCTTGAATGTAGCCGAAGTCGTAGCGAGTGGATTCCAATACCATTTTGGCTTTCCCGCTACCGGCGGCATATAGCGACAAAACAAATAAGGTCGCTGTCAATAGGCTTAAAAATTTTTTCATCTTCCTATTTGGTTTCTACTATTTGCAAATTTAGAGATTTTAGCTGGAATATAAACAGTATGGATTGAATTTGTTTATGGCTCATTTTGCATTGCCCGAATGCCGATTTTTGCCGGTTGGGTAAAAAACGGGCGAAGGGAAATATACTGCTTATAAGCCTGTCCCGGCTTTGGCTCTTGGGAATGGAGGGCTTCGTTGGCGCTCTTTTTTGTATAAACTTCGGCCGAATAGTTTGGCAAGTTTTATAGTATTTTATAAATTCGCAAATATCACATTAACCACGTCTAAATCTAATAAATACTTATGGGGATATTTGATTTTTTCAAGAGAGACAGGGGGTACGAAGTCCATTCGCTCAAATTTTGTGAGGTGGGTAAAGATGGTAAACGGGATTCCCGACCGGAAAGCAGCCTTTATAACAATGCCCGCTATGTGATGCCGATGATGCGAATAACCTCGCGTATTGCCCGCACTGTAAAAATGACATTGCGTTTTACCGACCCCAACGGAGAGGTGAATGCCTTTGATTTTGATGCTCCTTTGCGTCTTTGCGAGAATCAGCTGGTCAGCTTGCCGTGGTGGGGCTCGGAGAGGGGTGATAGCTTTAAGACTGTGGGGCTTTGGAAATACGAGCTCTTGGACGAAAAAGGTGAACTTGTAATTTGTGCTCACCTCGATATCCTCCCGGTGGAAGACCTTTGGGACGAGCAGGGGTGGATTCGTATCGAGTCGGATTTTGAATTTCGCAATAACGACCAAGAGCAGACGGTAATCGACGACTGGGGTACCGAGCGTTTTATGAGACCCCGATATATAGCTATGCGTTGCCAATATTCCAGCTTGTCGAATGTCGAGCGCGAAATTACGTATGATGTGGAAATCAGAAACGAGCAGACGGGGAAAACAAGCCGATTCGACCATACGGTGACCCTCGACCCGGACGGCGGGTGGTTACAGATGTGCGGTTGGGGCAGCGAGTCGGGCAACACCTATGCGCCGGGACATTACACCTACCTGCTTTGTTACAAGGGGCGGCAGATAGGGAACGGCCGCTTCGAGGTGGAGAAGTCGCCCGAACAGCGCGGTTGGATCGAGCCGGTGGCTTTGGTGTTCTATTTCTATAACGACGAAAATGAGATGAAGGATTGGCTGGCATTCGATTGTGGGTTGGAACTCCTTAACGGGGGCGTTGCCAAACAACTCTCGTTCAGAGCCAATGCTTATAAGTACATGATGGCGGGGTTCCAATGGCATTCGATCGAGGCCGGGCATCCCTTGAAGTTGACGTTCAAAATCTATCTGGACGGCAATCTCATATATTCCTGCACCAGAGACCGGGAGACGAGTGACCCTGAGCCGCAGGGCCTTTTTTATGAAGACTTTGAAATTTCGGGGATTTTTTGGTACGAGCGCTCCAACGGCACTGTCGATACCTTCCGGGCCGGGCGTTATCAAGTAAACTTGTATCTCGAAACCGATGAACTGAACGAGCACCTCGTTATGCAGCGCACGATCGAATTGCGGTGATTCGAATCGTTCCGAAGCCATGGCGATAACGAATGGAGCCGAGGGTGAAGAATTTGTTTCTACGCTTGGTTTACATTACTTTTGTTCAAGGAAACGAATAACTGTTTAAGATATAACCAGTATTTGGTTCCGTTGGATATTTTGCAGCCGGTATTGGCTGTGGATTTTTGCCGCTGTTTTTCTAAGATTTATGGAAGAGATACAACACGATTACCGCGACCGGCTCGACAACAACGTTCGGGAAGCGGCGCGGATAAAACAACAGATTCGTCTCATTGGAATGCTTCGCTTGGCTGTGTTTGTCGCTGCCGTAGCGGGCGTATACCTCTTTTGGCCTAACGGCGTGTGGGCTTGGGGGACGGTGGCCGTGGCGGGTATAGTATTGTTTTTGGTACTGGCTCGGATTCACGACCGATGGTTTCGGAAGAAAGAGTTTGTCGATTGTCGCGAGCAGATTATTCGGCGGGAACTGGCCCTTCTCGATTATCGATTCGAGGGTATCGACGGGGGTAACGAGTTTGTCGACCCTTCGCACGATTATAGTTTCGATCTCGATCTTTTCGGCGAGAAATCTTTTTTCGCCTATCTCAATCGAAGCGCTACGACGGTGGGGCGTCAGGCTTTGGCTCGGGAGTTGCTCTCTCCGTCGCTCGACGGTAAGGCCATTCGGCAGAAGCAGGAGGCCGTCGAGGAGTTAAGTCGGGATACCGGGTTCAGGATAGATTTTCAATCTAATGGTGCCTGTTCGGGCGAAAATCGGGGCGACAGGGTTATAGCCGATCGGTTGGCCGAAATGCCTCGGTTGGGTACGCGCCGATTCATGCACCGGTTTATCGTCGTGCTGCCGGCGCTCTATGTGGTACTGTTCCTTTTGTGGGGCGTGGGGATAATCCCCGGCGGGTTTATCGGGGGCTTTTTTGTGGCTTTGTTGGTCGTGGCGGGGGTGTATGCCAAACGGGTCACCCGCATTCAAGAACAACTCAACAGGTCGCTATACTCCCTGTCGCGATATTCCCGGCTCTTTGCCCAAATAGAGCAGACCCGGTTCGAGAGTGCGAGGTTATGCCAATTGCAGTGGGAGTGTGCCGATGAGTCGGGTTCCGTTTCGCAACGGATTGCCCGTTTGCGACGATTGCTTGCGAACCTCGATCAACGGTGTAATTTCGTCGGGTTTATGTTGCTTAACGGCTTTTTGCTTTGGGATTTGCGCCAGTTGAACGCTATCGATCGCTGGTTGGACGAAAATCGCACGAAATTGCCCCGGTGGATAGCGGCATTGGCGCAATTCGATTTGTGCTGTACGTTGGCTACTTTCCGGCATAATCACCCCGGTTATGTGTATCCCGAAGTGTGCGACAGCCTGCGACCGGTCATGCAGGCCGAGGCGTTGGGCCACCCTCTTATCCCTCGCGACAAGTGTGTGCGCAACGATGTGCCGGCCATGAACGAGGCTTCGTTTATGGTGGTCACCGGAGCCAATATGGCGGGGAAAAGCACCTACTTGCGCACGATAGGAATCAACTATCTGTTGGGGTGTATGGGGGCTCCCGTCTGTGCCGGGCGAATGACCTTTACCCCGCTACCTCTCTTTACCGGGCTGCGGGCGTCGGACTCTCTCGCCGACAACGAATCGTATTTTTTCGCCGAGTTGAAGCGTTTGCAGCGCATTGTCGAGCGGCTGCGGAGCGGCGAGAAACTTTTTGTCATTCTCGACGAAATTTTGCGGGGTACCAATTCGGTCGACAAGCAGACCGGTTCGCTGGCGCTGGTGCGGCAACTGGTTGGGGCGGGTGCCGCTGGTATCATCGCCACTCACGATTTGGCATTGGGAACGCTGGCCGACAGTCTGCCCGGACAAATACGCAACTATCGGTTCGAAGCCACTATCGCCGGTGATGAGCTCACCTTCTCCTATCGCCTGCAACCCGGTATCGCCCGGAATATGAACGCCTGTTTCCTTATGAAAAAAATGGGCATCATTCCCTCCGAATCCTCCAAGAACGATTCATAAAATTAAGGATACCTCCCTCGATTTTTTATGCTGTTCCCATGTCTAAAATCACAAGAAATCCTTGTACATTTGTAGTTGTTGTCAGGGTAAGGTTACCGCAAGCGCGAAAAGATGAACCAAGCAGTCTATGATCATTCATTGGGCATAGCATTAGTGCTGATGCTGTTTTTGCTGTCTATTTCTTGGTCGGCAAGACCCCCGACAAGCCCATATTCGCCAATTATGTACGTTCGCGCCGTATCATGGGCGTGGCTCTATTGGTGTTGAGTGCCAACTATTCGGTTCACCTGTTCTGCGGGCTCCGCCCTCTTCACCAAAGGGAGGCTATCCTGATGAATCTTTCCACCTATTTTTGGGTTTATGGGCTGTTCTGCTCGGCTCTTATCATGTTGCTCGACCGCTTGTACCTGACCCGCCGACGCTTCTTGCGGCACATTTCCTATTGGGTGTTGTTTACAGCCTCTTCTGCTATTCTTCTCAACGCCCTGCCTCCGGGTCCTGTGCAGCAGGTCGGATTGATACTCATGGCTTTATGGCTGGTGGGTTATGGGATTCGGCTGTCCCGCAAGCTCATTCGTACTTACCGACGGGCTGTCCGCCTGTTCGATGACACGCATTCCGAGCATATTGCCGTCTATATCCGCTGGATGTCCATCTTTACTTGGTGGGCGATCATCTATGGGGTCGGTTGCGGGTTGCTGACGTTCCTGCCCGACCGGTATGTGTTCCTATGGGTGCTTTCCTCCATTCCGTTCTACATTTATCTGTATGGGTCGTACATCAACTACCTGCTTTTCTACGAACAGGTGGAAAACATCTTAGAGCAGGAGAAAACCGAAAGCGTTGGCGAAACCACCCCAAGTAAGGCCGGGGTGTCGCCCGACACGCCTGCTTATCATGCCGATATAGAGAAACTCCTCGTCGCTTGGGTGGACAGGCACGGATATACCAGTCCGGGGCTGACTATCGAGGAGCTGGCGGGCGCGCTCGGCACCAACCGCACCTATCTGTCCGCCTACATCAAGGCTACCTACAAGGTCTCGTTCCGCGAATGGATTGCGGGGCTTCGTATCGAATACGCCAAGCAGATGCTGATGCAGCATCCCGAGTTGACCGTAGCGGCCGTTTCGGAGAAAGCGGGATTCCTTTCGCTGAGTTATTTCACCAAGATTTTTGCCGAAAAGGAAGGATGCCCTCCCTCCAAGTGGAGAAAGACTTTCTCCGCCCGGGGGTGATGCCCCAAAGAGGTTTGCGACGGCACGCCCTCCGGCGATTCCCGTATCCCCGTCCCGCCGTACATGGTCGACGGGCAATTGTACGATATGGGCAGCAACGACCAATCATGCGAGAGTTGTCTGTCCCTGTGGAAATAAGGGAAAGTGTTTATCCCGTAGGGACAGGGATTTTTCTCGTCTATACTATTTTAATGCGGATGCTATGGGATACCCCTTGTTTACATGAAGAAAAAGTCCTATCTTTGTACCGCTGAAAAGCGTAAAAAAATACTCATCAAATAAAACGAGCAAATTATGGTTTATTCACACGAAGTAGAACACATGTGTGTTGTAAAAAAAGGTCCTAATCACGGACCGGCTCCTATCCCCGAAGAGGGTAAATGGGTAAAGGCAAAAGAAGTGATTGATATCTCGGGTTTGACCCACGGTATCGGTTGGTGTGCTCCTCAACAAGGTGCTTGCAAACTGACGTTGAACGTAAAGAATGGTGTTATCCAAGAAGCTTTGGTAGAGACCATTGGCTGCTCGGGTATGACCCACTCGGCCGCTATGGCTTCGGAAATCCTTCCGGGTAAAACCATCTTGGAAGCTTTGAATACCGACCTCGTTTGCGACGCTATCAACACGGCTATGCGCGAACTCTTCCTGCAAATCGTTTACGGACGTACTCAATCGGCTTTCTCCGAAGGCGGTTTGATGATCGGTGCAGGTCTCGAAGACCTCGGTAAAGGATTGCGCAGCCAAGTAGGTACGCTCTACGGAACTTTGGCCAAAGGTCCTCGTTACCTCGAAATGGCCGAAGGTTATATCAAAACTTTGGCTCTCGACGAAAATGACGAAATCTGCGGATATGAATTTGTTCACATGGGTAAATTCATGGACGAGGTGAAGAAAGGTACCGATGCCAACGAGGCACTCAAAAAGGTTACCGGAACTTACGGTCGTTTTACCAAAGAGGCCGGTGCTGTGAAATATATAGATCCCCGTCACGAATAAAATAAGGAGGAAGTTACTATGATTAGAGAAGTGAAATTTGAAAGCCAAGACCGTCGTATCAAGCAAATTCTTGCTGCTTTGAACGCCAACGGAATCAAAGATATTGAAGAGGCTAACGCCATCTGCGAATCTTACGGACTCGATCCTTATAAAACTTGTGAAGAAACTCAACCCATCTGCTTCGAAAATGCAAAATGGGCTTATGTGGTGGGTGCTGCCATCGCCTTGAAAAAAGGTTGTAAAAATGCAGCCGACGCTGCCGAAGCTATCGGTATCGGTCTGCAATCGTTCTGTATCCCCGGTTCGGTAGCCGACGACCGTAAAGTAGGTCTCGGTCACGGTAACCTCGCAGCCCGTCTGCTTCGCGAAGAGACCAAATGCTTCGCTTTCTTGGCCGGTCACGAGTCGTTTGCCGCTGCCGAAGGCGCTATCAAAATTGCCGCCAAAGCCGACAAAGTGCGTAAAGAACCTCTGCGTTGTATCCTCAACGGTCTGGGTAAAGACGCCGCACAAATCATTTCGCGTATCAACGGTTTCACCTATGTACAAACTCAGTTCGACTACTTCACGGGCGAATTGAAAGTGGTTCGTGAAATTGCCTATTCCAAAGGCGAACGCGCCAAAGTAAAATGCTACGGTGCCGACGACGTGCGCGAAGGTGTAGCCATCATGTGGCACGAAGGCGTAGACGTATCGATCACGGGTAACTCGACGAACCCCACTCGTTTCCAACACCCCGTAGCCGGTACTTACAAGAAAGAGTGTGTAGAAAAAGGTAAAAAATACTTCTCCGTAGCATCGGGTGGTGGTACGGGTCGTACTTTGCACCCTGACAACATGGCTGCCGGTCCCGCCTCTTACGGTATGACCGATACGATGGGTCGTATGCACAGCGACGCCCAATTCGCCGGTTCTTCGTCGGTACCTGCACACGTTGAGATGATGGGCTTCCTCGGTATCGGTAACAACCCCATGGTAGGTTGCACCGTAGCTTGCGCCGTAGACGTTGCCCAAGCCTTGAATAAGTAATCATTTACTTCATTGAGATAATAAAACCCCGTAGCTCTTGCGAGTTGCGGGGTTTTTTGTGTTTGTGCTGTCATTCCGCACATGATACGGAATCCATGAAATACAATCAAAAGAAAATTCCGGCACGGAGATTCCCATCTCCTCCACAGGCTGGACTGCGGGGTGGCCGGTTACGCCATTCCGCACATGATGCGGAATACAGAGAGTACAGTCGTGCAGCCTATTGATATAAATAATGAAATATTATAGAAAAATAAATATAGTTATTGTTTAATGGTTACAAATTACTAATTTTGTTATACTTATAGGCTTGAATAAGATAAAAGTCTTGGGGCAACATATAAACGAAAGGGCGTTTAGCCTATAATATTTATATTGTGGTTATTTAGTGTTATCTTGGGTGACTATCGGAGTATTTGGTATAAAGAAAAATATAAACATTATAGAAATTCCCGGCGGGGAAGGCTCTCTTTAATAAGAGATGTATAATATCGTTAACTGAAACTTAAAAAAATATGAGAACAACACTTTTAGTTATTGCAATGGTGAGTGTCCTATTTGCTTGTAGCAATGGGCAGCAAAAGTCGGTTAAACAAGATGACAGCGTTTTGCAGGAGGTAGATACTGTCGACACCCAAGAATCGCTGAATGATATTCGTTTTGAGAATTGGGAGGATCGCGATTGGCTGGATAATGAATATGTCGCTACTTTGCGGAAATATTTAGATGATTATAATAGCGGAAAAGTTCGCAATGCCGACTTAGATCCTTATAAGGAGCGGATAAAGGGAAAATTTGTTGTCGCTAATGTCGAGCCTTCTTTCTATGGAGGATTAAATGTGAGAATCATATTTTTTGATATGCCCGACCGGATTTTTACCAGTTGGATATATAGTAGCGTTAATGAGGAAAAAGGAATTGTAGAAAATTATGAGTTTCGTTCCATTCATATAGAGGAGGAGACAACAGGCTTGACCCAAGACGATATATTACAAGTCGTAAAGGAAGTGGACGGAGTTAAATTTTGGTAAGATATTATCCGTCTCAATTCCCTCGATGTTCTTCAACGGGAAATGAAATGGAGCAAACACAGGATATGTATAACACCCGTTCCGTTATGGAACGGGTGTTGTATAAGATAAATCGGGAAAGAACCTTCTGCGAATGAATACTTTTTCTTTATACCTTTTGAAAAGATAAATGCGCACGATTGATGAACAAGGTCTATAAAATCATCTTGGGGAGTTTCTTTGCAATATTTTTGATAGTTGTTCTAAGTTGTTATCTTACGGTTTCCATCAATGCAAAGGGAAAAGTTTTTGACAATGTCCAAAATATACCTTATAATGAGGTGGGGTTGTTGCTTGGGACATCACCTGTCACACCCAGTGGAGAACACAATTACTACTTTGACGAACGAATTGTAGCTGCCGCAGCTCTTTATCATCATGGAAAGATAAAGACGATTATAGCGAGCGGGGGAGATTATTCAAACAAGGGAGGGTGCAACGAACTAATAGCCATGAGGGACTCATTGATGAAGTTGGGTGTACCCGACAGTGTGGTATCCCTCGATTATCGAGGAACACGCACGTTACAGTCGATAGTTGAGGTCAAAGACTTGGGGAATATCACCATCATCTCGCAAAAGTATCACAATGAGAGGGCTATATACCTTGCCGAACATTATGGTTTGCGAGCCGTGGCTTATAATGCTGCTATGCCCGATATTATCAAGAAGAGAGTGTGGAACATTTCGAGGGAGTTCCTCGCAAGGGTAAAGTTGTTTATAGATTTGGTAACGGGAGAATCAGTAAAAGGGTGATACTCGGAGTTTGGTTTGTATGGGTCGAGGGGGCTGCCAAAATGTCCATATCGAAAGTCGGACAATATTGCGTGGTGACGAAAATATGGCATGAAAATGAGGCTCAATTTTCCTGAATTGATTGAGCCGGGGCGATGGTTGGCGGGGTAGCGGATTGGTACACTTATTGTAATACTTTCGGTGATTTCGAAAACGGAATATGAACTTAAAAAATATACAGTTATGATTTCACAGAAGTTACAAGAGGCTATCAATGTACAGATTACAGCCGAGATGTGGTCGTCGAACCTTTATTTGTCGATGTCGTTCTATTTCAAGAAATTGGGATACGACGGGTTTGCTCACTGGATGCGTAAACAATCGCAGGAGGAGTTGCAACACGCCTATGACTTGGCCGATTATGTGGCTAAACGTGGCGGTGTGGCCCGGGTAGATAAAATCGATGTGGTACCACAGGAGTGGGAGAGTGTGCTCGACGCTTTCGAGAATGTGTACAAACACGAGTGCCATGTGTCGTCGTTGATTGACGAACTGGTGAATGTGGCTTCGGCCGAGAAGGACAAGGCTTCGCAGGATTTCCTTTGGGGGTATGTGCGTGAGCAGGTCGAGGAAGAGGCTACTGCACAGGGTATTGTCGAGAAACTGCGTCGTTGCAAAGACGAGTCCAGTATCTTATATATGGACGAGAAACTGGGTCAACGACAATAATACGGTGGCGCTGAACCTCTGTTATGATTAAAAGAAATGCTCCGATAGAAAGTTTTTCTCTGTCGGGGCATTTTTTTCGGTATGGAATTTAATGAATAGTGGTCATGAGAAAATTGCTTTGTCCGCAGTGTAAGGTGCCGTCGATGTATGTGAAGAACGGTCGTGGCGAGCGTAGGGTTGTGTATGTGACTGTCGAAGGGGGTGTAGTGGCTCGCACGGAGGGGGAGAGCCTCGATGGTTTCGACCTCGATACGGTTTATTGTATGGGCTGTTCGTGGAGCGGTTCGCCCAAGCGGTTGGTGCGTATGTAATTTCTGTGGTAGACGGGTGTAGGCCTGTGTGTTGAAAAAGATTTCGGCGCTACGGAGGGGGTGTTTCGGTTGCCGTGTCCCAAAGGAGGGGCCGCTCCCCCTGATACTCACGTACTGGGAAGCGGCAAAATAAAACACAAATAATCAATCTGGTTTATGCTACATAATTTTACTGTATGGTTATCGGCTCGGATATTTCGCTTTCCGAGTTATCGCTGTTTAATGCCGAGACAACGTAAAGGCCCGATTCGTTACAAGTAAATTCGTTTGTCGATACGATATCGACTATCGTTGCGTTTTTGTCGATTATTTTATAGATTACATAGCGCATATCGTTACCCTGCGATTGCCAAGACATTGTTTTCCCTGCAACATCGATTTGGGCGACGGTTTGCGGTTTGGGAGCCGTTTCGCGACCCATAAAGGGGATAAGCGTTTTTTCGGCGTATATCTTTTTGAGGTTGGACAAGATGTCTATTTTATTTTCGGTAAAGGCCGTGGCGTTGAACAAGAAACTGCCTTGTATATTCTCTTGCCGGCGGGCATAAAAGAATTGGGTTTCGAGTTGCATGGGATCCATGAAGATATCGCCTTCGGCAGGATTGCCGAATTTATACAATCCGTGTCCGATGACTACGGGGCAGTTGAACGAGTTTTTGGCCCACCATTCGCTCATTTTGACAAAGTTCATGTTGATGTTTTCGGTGCTGGCATAGAGTTGGGGAATGACCATGTCGATCCACCCTTTTTCGCACCAAAGCCGAATGTCGGCATAGAGGTCGTCGTAGTTGGTGATTCCGTGCGAGTCGGATCCATTGGGGTCGTCCTCTTGGTTGCGCCATATTCCGTAGGGACTGATACTGAAAATGATCTCGGGACGTTTGGCTACAATGAGGTTGTGAATCTCTTCGATTACTTTGTTTACATTGTCTCGCCTGAAATCTTCTATGTTGTCGAATCCCTGACCGTAGGTGATGAAGTCGCCCTGATCGTCGAGTTCGACACCCGAAGCCGGATAGGGGTAGAAGTAGTCGTCGAAATGTATTCCGTCGACGTCGTATTTGGTGATGAGGTCGTCGATTACGTCGACCATGAATTTACGCACCTCGGGCAATGCCGGGCGGAATATGAGCAAATTCCGATAGGTCATAGTCCATTCGGGGTGAGTTTTGTAAATGTGGTCGGCAGCCGGGCGAAAAGTATTTATGTTGTTGCTAATGCGATAGGGGTTGAGCCATGCGTGAAATTCGAGACCTTGTTTGTGGGTTTCGTCGATCATGAATCGGAGTACATCGTACCCGGGATCTTTGCCTTGTGTACCGGTGATGTATTGGCTCCACGGTTCCAACGGCGAGTCGTAGAAGGCATCGGCCATCGGGCGTATTTGCATGACTACCATATTGACGTTGTACTGCTTGAATATTTTCAAGTAGTTGATAAATTCTTGTTTTTGAGCTTCGGCATTGTTTCGGCTACGAGGCCAATCCATATAATCGACCGTAGCTACCCACACCCCTCGTACCTCTTTACGGGGCATATTCAAGTCGGTTGTCGTGGAATGATCCGGGTTGTCGTTGACTTCGGCCTCGGAGCAGCTGCAAAACATGAGCAGAAAAAAGAGCAGATAGATTGATTTTTTCATGTCGAGTACGATTGGTATGGGGCTGCCGATTGAAATTCCTTTCGGGGGAGATTTGTCGACAGCCCCGTGGTGGTCAAAAAAATTATTACTTGATGATTTGTTTCACTTGGTTGTTTACTTTGACAATATATACACCCTTGTTCCACGAGGAGGTATCGATGGTCCACTGTTCGGTGGCAAGCCCGGTGGCCCGGTATACGGCTTTGCCGGAGATGTCGTAAACTTCTACATTGTCGATTTGGTGGCCCGAAATGAGCAGCTCGTTATTTACGGGATTCGGTCCGATTGCTATTCCCGCATCATACGTATCTTCTATTCCGGTGCTGATTCCGCCTTGCAATGTGAGTGTCGACGGGGCAGGTACCGTGCATTTGTTTTCGGCTTTGGGAAGTGCCCATGCGCCTATACCATTAGCATCGGCAGCCAAATAGATATTGTCGGCAATGTCGAATGCAAGGGCGTATGAATTGCTCCACCCGGTCGAGATTGTGTAAAGTTTCTCTAACGAGGGGATATTGTTTTCGTCGTACGAAAGATTGAATACATAGATCTCTTTTTCGCAACCGATGGCCAATTTAGTTTGGTCGTAACTCAGCGCCAAGCCTCCGCGCCAAGGGTGAGCATAGAATTTCTTTTCGCCCGCATTGTAGTCGACATCGCCTTCGGCATTAACGTGTATGAGCGAAGGTATGGCTGCCGTTTCGTCGTAACGGTATTGCGAGATCCACCAGCCTCCGGTTTTATCTTTGAGCAATACGTTGCAGGCATTTTGTATCAGTTTGTCTTTGTTGTCGAATACTGTTCCGCTTGGAGCTGCAACCCAGGGAAGGTCGGTAGTCCCGATGTCGTATTTAAGTATTCCCATAGCATTCACCAACGGTGCACCCGTGTAGTCCTCGTCGATGGTATAGAGTACGGTGTTTTCGCCCGTACCTTCGACGTAGCAGTTGGATATCGAACCGTGAATGGCAACCCCGTCGATCGAAGATAATCCTGAACTGTTATGTACTCCACCGAATACAGCGGTGAAATCGGCTTGCGGATTTGCCGGATCCATGATCCAAATTCCAGAGTGTCCGTCGCTCCAATCGGCCATAAAGACACGTCCGTCTTCGGCAACGAATGTTCTCATAGGACTCGAACTGCTGGCCCAATCGACGTTCCCGGCATAGGCGTTGTCGGCTTGTTGGGTGATGTCGGTTAAGGCTGCATCGAGAATATAGATACCGTTACCGGTGGTTCGTCCCGATGCGGTACCGGGAGCCGAAGATGCCACATAAATACGTCCGAAGTAGGGGCTTTCGGTACTGCGGTCGACGGCTATTCCGCGGGTGTTGGCAAAACGGGTGAGGGGATCGCTGTCGTTGGAAAATTTTGTAGGGGTAGCTTCCCCGACAGCTCCATAGGCTGTGAGTTCCCATGTCAATTCGGCGTTGGGAAGTTCGGCCGTAGATATTGTTTGAGTCTGTCGGCCTTTTTCCATTGCTCCAAACGGCACGGTTTTGATAAGCGTTCCTTCGCGATAGATGTTCATCTCTACATTTGTAGCGTCGGCATTCAGTGTGAAAGCTACTTCGTAGTTGTTTGTGCCGATTTCTCTCAGGGCCAATTCAGACGTAAATATATTGGCGTTTTGCGCCATAGCTATATTTGAAAACAGGATAAGGCATATCCCTGTGAATAAATTTCTTTTCATAGCTGTGTATTTTTGAGATTAAGGAAATATTTATTTTATAAATTTAATTATTCGGTTATCGATTTTGGCAAAGTAAATACCGTTGCTCAAATGACCGATATCTATGGTTGCTTGTGTCGAGTTGACCGGATTGCGCTCGATCAGTTTTATACCCGACAAGTTGTATATCGCTATCGAGCCGATTTCTTGATCGCTTTCCACAAACAGGGTGTTCTCATTTACGTATGCCATGGCTTTTGTGTAAACCGTGTTTTCTATTCCGGTTTGGGTGGCATTGAGCCTCATGACTGCGGGAGCTTTGGTCTCGAACGAGTTGTTTTCTTTGGGGAGAGCCCAAGCACCTATACCGCCATTTGTCCCGGTTGCCAGGTAGATGTTATCGGCGATGTCGAATGCCAAACTCGATGAATAATCGCCCAAAGCGGGAGCTATTGTGTGCTTCAATGTCAACGAAGGAGCCCCACTACCGTAGGTGATTTCGAATATCTTGATTTCGTCGGCACAACCCATCGCCAGTAAGTTGCCGGTGCAGTTAATCGCCATGGCACCCCGTTGCGATGTTCCTATAAGTCCGGTAGAGCCTGAATTGAAATCGGTTTCGCCGGCCGTATTGACGTGAATCAAAGAGGGAATTGTGGAGTTGTCGGTGAAACGATATTGAGAGATCCACCAGCCGCCACGGTCGTCGGGTAGAATCACGGAGTTACCGTTTTGTTGCAGTTTGTTTTGGTTGTTGAATACAACGTTCGAGGGTGCTTGATCCCAGGGCGTTTCCAATTTGCCTATATTGTATTGCAACAGTACGAACGCATTGCCCGAAGTGGCATCTACATAATCTTCGTCGAAGGTGTAGAGTTTGCGGTCGTTGCCTGTTCCGGTTATCCAGCAAGACGAAATAGAGCCGTGGACAGCAGTGCCGTTGATCGATACCAAACCCGATGAAGCACGGGAGCTTTCGGCAAATACGGGCGAAAACGCACCGTTGGGGTTAGCCGGATCCATGATCCATATTCCAGAATGGCTGTCGCTCCAATCGGTGATAAATATCGAGCCGTCGGGGGCAACTGCTACCCGCATGGGACTTGACGAAGCTGTCCAATCTATGCCTCCCTGATAGCCGTTGTTACCTTGTTCGGTTATATCGGTGAGGGCTGCATCCAATATGAAGATTCCGTCGGTTGTCGTACGGTATCCAGTAATGCTTCCACCGGCCGATTCGGAGATATAAATGCGTCCGAAATAGGGGCTTTCGCTGTTGTTGTCGACGGCAATACCCCGGGCTTCTTTAAATTGCATGGGCGCTTCGTCGTTGTCGGTAAATTTGAGCGGTGCTTCGGCAGTGGTGGGTTGAGCTTGGGCCACGACACTCCAATCCAAATCTTCTTGGTTTGTATCCGTTATATCGGCTTGGATTGTGTTTTCCCCTTTGGGTAGGCTGCCGCAATCGATATCTTTTAGCTCTTGTCCGTCTTTACTGATTTTTATGTTTACTTGGTCGGCATCGGCATTGAGCGTAAAGGAGAGATCGTATTTGCCATCGTCGGTTTTCCGTGCCGAGAGCGCCGATGCATAGATATTGGCTTTACCGGGTATTTTGGCCGGTGGAATGTAGTTGGGATCTTCCAATAAAGTATAGAACGAAGTGGTTTTGTCGGCAGTGACAGTTACCTCTTTGGTTTGCGAGGTGTATCCTTCGGCCTCCATTTTCACTTTGTAGTTGCCGGGGGCAAGATCTCGGAATACATAAATACCGTTGTAATATTGGTCGGTTGTGTAGGTGTCGATAATATTCCCCGATGCGTTCATCAGCGAGATTGTTGCCCCGTTGATGGGTTGATATTGGTCGTGCGAGTTCTTCACAAAATTATTGAAATATTGGTGAGTCATTACCCGTTGGCTGTCTTTTACCGAACCGGCTATGACACCTTTCCCTGTTTTGTCGGCATCGAAACGGTCGCAGAAGAAACGGTGCAAACATACGGCTGTCAGTTTTGCATAATCGTCGTTAAGCAAGCGGTGAGTTTCGGGCTCGTAGTCGTGAAAAGAGCCTTCGACCAAAAAACCGGGAACCGTGAGAGGCCGCATTACTCCCAGATAATAGCCCAGAAAATGGTAGTCGTCTTTGATACAGGGATTTTCGGGCGAAAAGTTTCCGGTCCATACGGTCAGGTTGTTGTCGAACAGATAGGGCCAAGCTTCTCGTGCGAGTTCTTTATCGATGGGTTTGGCGGCATCGCCTGTGGCACCGCCTTCGACACCTTTGTAGAGGCACAACAAGTAGTTGGTACCGTTGTTCGAGCCCAGTGCGTTGCTATGGACCGAGATGAATACGTCGCATCCCGAAGCGTTGGCTTCTTCGGCAATTTCGCTCAGGTCTTTATCGTCTTCGTCGCGGTTTTGGGTTCTCGACATGACGACTGTTGCCCCCGATTGGGTGAGCAGATGTTGTAGTTCGAGCCCTTTTACCAAGTTGCAGGAGGATTCCCAAAAACCGTTTTGGTCGAGCGGTTCGAAAGGAATGGTGGGAATATTTCGGTCGTTCTTTTCGGCTGTCATGTTATAGCCGCCGTGTCCGGGATTGATATAGATTTTGACGCCGCTCAAATCTTTGGCGTTTGCTCCCAAAGCGATTCCTACGGCTATGATTAAGGTAAAAAGTCGGTATATATTTTTTTTCATGGTCGTTGATTTTTATTCGTTGATACTGATGTCCATGATATAAATGCTGCCGGTATCGGTGCTGAATGCGATTTTGTTACCTTCGGCAGAGGGATACATGGCTACGATGTCGGGGGTGGTGATGGTTTGATGGTAAGACCCGTCGGCCTTTGCCATTACCAGCGACGATTTTGTAATGTAGTTGACCGTAGAATTATTCATACCTACTGCCCAGTTGTCGTTGACCCATTTGGGGGCGCGCAGTATTCCCAGCGAAACAATATTTTTCCCGTCGAGGTCGCAGATGAATGTGCCTACACCCGATACTGTGTAAAGGATTTTCTTTCCGTCGGGCGATACCGAAGGCCAAATGTAACGGTAGTTTTCGCCATTAGGGGCTAATACCGTTTTTACCCCGTTGTGATAAAGGGCTATTTTAAGGTCTTCCGATACGGCGTAAGTTTTTTCTTCGGCTATGACTTTGGGGTCGAAGGTGCGTTTTGCCGAGGATAAAGTACGTTTCGATTTACCGTCGAGCGAAACCGTTTTGTATGCCGTGAAACGCCGATTGTTCTTTAAAGAGTTTTCGCGGTAGACAATCTCTTTTTTGTTGGCCGAAAGCCGTGCGTTGTATCCTGCACCTTCGGCGGTCGATAAGATCGATTTTTCGCCTGTTTCGAGGTTTATCATCGATAGCCCTGTATAGTTGAAATTGGTGACCAGCAACTTGGACCCGTTGTCGAAGATAACCGGATAGTATACAGGAATATCGGTTTCTATCTCTTGCACGCTGTTGACTTTGATGGTTTGAGCCTGAACAGTCAATAAAGCGAGAGAGAACAAAGATAATAAGTAGGTTTTTGTTCTGTTCATGATGATAGATTTTTAGGTAGGAGCTGTGTCGAAATTTTCGATTTCGACACAGCTCGGTGAGAAAATTTTTATTGTTTTTCGGGGAATTCGAATATAGCGAATCCTGCTTTGGTAGCAGCACCCATCAAGCGGAGGTTGCCGTCATCACCGATACCCCAACCGGTATTGGCTGCGGGAGCCGAACAGTTGGCTCCTTCGAGCGAGTAGGTGAATATGGGCAAGGCACCGCTGGTTGCGAGGTTAGACAGTGCCAATACGGTGTTGGCTCCCTCGGATATGTTGTACACGTAGAATACTTGTACGGGGTCGCCGCTCCAAGAACCGTTTCGGCCGGAAGTCATGATAAGGTAGCGTTCGGCATCGTAGGTGATGATGCGGGCATCGGTTCCTTGCGTAGGAATTATGCCCGATTCCATCTTGTACAATTCGTTGCCGTCGCGGTCGATAAGTACCAATGATGCTTGTGTACTGGTGTAGACAAACTCGTTATCACTGCCGTATACCTGATTGATGGCTGCATAGTAAGGAGCCGTAGTGGCAGGAGTGATTTGCGTCGGGTTGGAGATTGTCGTAAATGCAGTTACGTCGAAACGAACGATTTGTGTTCCGTCTTGGGTAACGAAGTACATATATCCGTTTCCGTTTTCATCCAGATTTACCGAAATGTTATCGCCGAATCGTGCGCCTTTCACTGTCGCGTTGGTGGCTTCGCCGGCAAAATCGAGTATCGTTTCGGGTGCCGCATCTTCGTTGGCCCAGTGGTAAACCTTCAAGGCATCGACTCCTTCGCCTACACTTGTGGTGAGGTTACAGATATAGATGTGTTTATGAACTAATCGTCCGGCACTGATGAGGTAGGTACCTCCGTCGATTCCTGTGGTGTTGAGTAGTTTCTCGTTCGGGCTACCGGCTTTTATGTCGGCAAACTTCAATACTTTCGGTACGATACCGCCTTCGCGCGAAACGATAAGCATGGTTTCTCCGTCGAAGTCGCAACTGCGGGTATTTTCGGCTACAAAGTCGGCATAGATGTCGGCTCCTTGCGGATTGTTCGAATAGTCGTAAACCGATCCGGCTTTGAAGTCGGCGCCAAATACCGGTTCACCGCTGAACGAGATTCGGTATTCTGTGGTCAATCCCATGAAGTCGATAAATATCTTTCCGGGATTATTGGCCGATACGGTTTTTCCGTCGGAGCTTTCGGTCAGTGTCTTTACAGCTCTTTTGGGCAACGTGGAGATTTCTACAAATTCGACCGACGATGCGCTTTCGCATCCGCAGTAGATTGTTTTGTCCAACTCGCTGATAAAAGCCGTTTTTTCGGTTCCGTTATTGTCTTTGATTACGACTTTTTGCAGGAGTGGCGTTTGTGTGGCCGGTTGTAAAGTGATATTAACTTTGTATACGCCAACATTTTCGCCGTTCAATACTTGTATGTCGGCCGAACCCGAAGAGAGGTCGTATGCCTCTTTGTCGAGTTTGGCTCCTAAGGATAATTTCCCGCTGAATTTCAATGCTTCGATGTCCGATTCGGCTGGGATTTCGAAAGCAATCGATTTGTTTGTCTCGTCTATTGTTCCCGCGTATGTTTCGGCTCCGGTCAATCCTCCATTGGTGATGTTGAGTTTGTAGATGAAGACCTCGCCGGAGGGATTCAATACATACTCTTCTTCTTTACAGGCCGTAAAGTTGAGGAGAGTTCCCAACAGGAACAGACTTATAAAAATATAATTTTTTGCGTTCATCGTAGTATTTGTTTTAATGAGTTATTCTTCGTTCGCCCATTCTTTGGTTTGGCTCAGTGTGTAACCGTTGTCTTTATAAAGCTGGATTTGATCTTTGGGAACAGGCTTTATGTAGTTTTTGTCGGTGGGCGCTTTACGGGCGGTTCCACGGTTACAGAGGATAAATCCCTCTTCGGCACCACCGTCGATAGCTACTTCTGTGCGGTTGGCCTTCGGGTAGTCGCTGTAACGGATATAGGCACCGTACCGAATGTCGGGATTTGTTTCGTTACACATATAGTCCAGTTTTTTCCATCGTTTCAAGTCGTTGTAACGAAGTCCTTCGAAACATAGTTCTACGCGACGTTCGCGACGGATTTCCCACAACAGGCTGGGAACGTCGGGGTCGCGACGGGGATCGTCGTAAACCGTCCCGTTGACCGCGGGCGATTCGCCAACCATTTCCAGTTTGGGAATGGTCATGCCTTTGCGGCTGCGTAACAGATTGATGGAGTTGTCGAGGTCGATTTGAGTGAGCTCACCCAATTCGTACCGAGCCTCGGCATAGTTCAGCAGGACTTCGCCCAAGCGGAGGAGTGGACAGTCGGTCTCGTTGTTTGCCCCACGGAATTTTTGGTCGTTGCTGCTCGATTGCGAGTCGTCCATAAATTTGCGCATGGAGTATCCCGAGGTCGAGTAGTTGAACGGGGTACAGTCTTCGCCCCGTATGTAGAATTTCTCTCGGAAGGTAGCGTTCAATCGCGGATCCCGGTTGCTGAAAAATTCTGTGGCGGTTTTGGGATTCCAGTTGGCGTCGAGGTGGACAGGCAGACCTTCGTCGGTGAGATAAGCCTCCATAAGTGCTCGGTTGGCACCGGTTTGAGCCTCGGCATTGTTATAGGTGAGAACACAGTGCATGAGGATTCCCGACAGGTATTTGCGATAGAAGATAACCTCGGTGTTCGACATCAGGTCGTCCGACGAGAAGAGGGCGTTGTAGTCATCCGATACGGAGAAGTTCCCTTCCATAACCACGAGCGAAGCGTCGCGCGAGAGTTCCAAACACTCTTTGGCCAAGTTGGCGTCGATGTTATGGTATTTCAAGAATGTACCTTCCCGCAGCATGAGGCGCGAAACCATTGCTCCTACGACATATCGGTTGATGGTCAATTCGCCGTCGCTGGTCCGTACATTCTTCAAGGCGAAGTTAAAGTCTTCCATAATGTTTTTAACCACTAACGAACGGGGATCGCGATCTTTGAACATTTCGGCGCGATCCGAAGTTTCCAGCCGTTTGTCGTACCAGGGCACATCGCCGTAGGCGAATACCAAGTTGGCATATTGAATGCCCCTGAAGAAACGTCCGATTCCCATCCAGTGGTTGAGAGCCTCTTCGGATAGCCCGGGAACTTCCTGAATTTTCTCGATCATGTAGTTGGCTTTGCGGATTACGCTGAAATCCCAGCCACTGTCCGAGTCGGGGATTCGTATAGGAGTAAATTCTCCTTGCACGTTCCAAGCAATGTCGTCGTTGAAAGTATCGCCGTTCCCGAACGAACTGCCTCCAATCAACCCGGATGTGCCGTATCCGTTGAAGAATGTGGGGTAGAATCCGTAGGAATAACTGCGGATATGGTCTTCGGTTTGCCAATATTCTGTGTCGGAAATGGAATCGTAGGGAGGACGATCGAGAAAATCCTGACAAGATGTTGTGGCTGCCAGTATAATGGTTGATAATAATAAAAATCTATATGTTTTCATAATGTGTAGTTTTCAGGTTAGAAAGTTAATTGCAACCCAAATGAGGTATTTCTCGAATAGGGATAGGAACGTCCGATATAGTTACCGTCGCCCGTGGTTGTAAGGGTTTCGGGGTCGATGGGTATATCGCCCAAATGGTCTATCTCGAACAGGTTCTCTAAGGATACATACAGCCTCAGTTTGTTGATTCTCAGTTTCTTCATCCATTTGTCGGGGAAGGTGTAACCTACGGTTACGTTTTTGAGCCGGCAATAAGCCATGTTCAACAAATATTTGGTTTGAGGCAGGAAGTTTTGGGTCTTGTTGGATTGTCCGGTATTGCTGATAGCAGGATAGAATGCATCGCGGTTATCGGGGGTCCAATAGTCCAGTTGGTGGGTATACCATGCTTCCATGTAGTTGAATCCCGGAATAACGATCGAACCGCTTCCCCAGAATTCGCGTTTTCCTACACCTTGAATGAATACGCTCAAATCGAAACCTTTCCAGTCCATATCCAAACGGGCTCCGTATTCGTAGCGCGGGGTAGAATTACCGATACGCTTTTGGTCACCCGGATTGTCTACGGTATTGTCGCCCGGTGTAATATCACCGCTGTTGTCGAGGTCTTTGTATTTAATATCGCCGGGGCCGTAGAAGAACCAACCGTTGGTTTCGTAGTAGCTTTGCGAGGGTATATCGCTTTTTAATACGAGTTTTCCGTCGGGCGCGGTTTCAAAGTCCTCTTCGGTGAAGAAGCGATCGGTTTCGAATCCCCAAATCTCGCCATACTCTTTGCCTTCGTAAATTCCGCTGATGGCTCGCGAGTTGGAGTTGATCTTGGTATATTTCGTTTTTGAGTCGGAGATATAGGCGTTAACCGATAATCCCAATCCGTTGGCAAAGCGGTGGTGGAAGTCGACGGCTAATTCCCAACCTTTTGTGGTGAGTTCGCCGAAGTTGCGCATGGGCGGAGTTTGTCCGAATGTCGAGGGCAATGTTTCGCCGCTGGTAATCATGTCGGTATTTTTACGTTCAAACCAGTCGAATGTGATTCCGAGCCGGTTGTCGAAGAACCGGGTGTCGATACCCAAATCGGTGGTGGTGATGGTTTCCCATGTAAAACCGTCGGCAATGGCTCTCGGTAGCCCGAATGAGCGTTCGCCTGTCGTTCCAATGATCCAAGTCGTGGTGGTAGGCGATAGAATCGGGAGGAATACATTGCTGCCTACATCTTGGTTACCTATCTGACCCCAAGAACCACGCAGTTTCAAGGTGCTTAAATAGGGTTTGAACACTTGCATGAAGCTCTCTTCGGATACGATCCAACCGGCCGATGCCGAGGGGAAGAATCCCCATAATTGGTCGGCGGGGAAGTTGGACGAACCGTCTACGCGACCGTTGATTTCGAGCAGATACCGATCCTTATAGGTGTAGTTAATACGGGCAAAGTAACCTACACGGGCTTCGTGTGCATGATAGGCCGATGCGAATTGGTCGCCGTTGGCGAGCGAGATTTCGGGGTGGTTGTTCAACAGCAACTCGCGGCGTTCCGATGTGTTGCCGTAGTTTTCATAAAACTCGATGTTCGTACCGGCAATAGCGCCTATGGAGTGTTTCCCCAATCGGGTGTTGTACCGGAACAAGGCATTTAATACATGGAAATCGCTCATATCGGTAGCTCTGACAGCTTTGTCGTGCGAGGCTGCGGTCCAAACTTCGTTCTTCATGCCCGAGCCGCCCCAGAAGTTCCAACCGCTCACTTTACCGCCATTGGTTTGAGTGTACCGGCTTACATGAGTGAAGGTGTAATCGGCTTCGAAATCGAGCTTAGGTATGATATGAACGGTTGTTCCCAACGATATGCGGGCATAGTTGTTGGACTTTTTGTTCATGTTGGCTTGGCTGATTTCGGTAACGACGTTGTGGAAGGGGATTCCTTGATATGTCCCGTACGGCATCATTTTGGGCCAGCGGTAAAGGTAGTACCATTCGTCGTACGACGAAGAAGGTCCGAAATTGTAGGGTGTTTCGTATTCGTATCGTGTGTATAATAGTTTGGACCGAACGTCGACATATTTGTTCAAGGTAGAGTTTGTTCCGAACGAAACATTATATCGGTCGTATTGGTCGGTGTTCACTTTGATGATACCTTCGGACCCTAAATAACCGAGGCTTAAATTGTAGGCCGTGTTTCCCGAAGAACCGGATACCGAGATGTTGTGATTCTGTTGGAACGAATTTTTCTTGATAAATTCGTCTCCGGCGTCGAAGCTGCGGTAGAAATACATTTTACCGTCGATGATATCGAAGTCTCGTCCCAATACCATTTCGGGGCTTAGGTTCATCCCGCCGTAAACGCGTTCCCACTCTTTCATACGTTCGATCGATTCGAGGTTCCAGCTCAGATAACAGGAGTTGGTTTGTTCCGAGAGGTTGGGGTTGGAGCGTAATCCGGCAGCCCACGACATTTCGGCACCTTCCCATGTTTCTACGATTTCGGGGGTTACGGTGGCTCTTTTCCAAGAGAAGTTGTTGCTGTAATTTATCGAGAATTTTTCTCCCTTTTTCGCTTTTTTGGTAGTTACCAATATCACACCGAAGGCGGCTTTCACACCGTAGATAGACGACGAAGCTGCGTCTTTCAGGATAGAGATACTCTCTACGTCTTCGGGGTTGATGTTTTGCAAACTGTTGCATTCTACATTATCTACCAAAATCAGGGGCGCCGAAGATCCGTTGACCGATCCTATCATACCACGGATTTTCATGGTGGGATCGGTGCCCATTTCGCCGGTAGAGGTACGTACCGTAAGACCGGGTGCCGAGCCTTGCAAGCCTCGGGCCACGTCGGTAATGGGTCGGGCTTCGAGTTGTTTCGATGCATCGATGGTGCTGACGGCTCCGGTCAGGTTTATTTTCTTTTGGGTACCGTATCCTACGACTACTACTTCGTCGAGAGCTTCGGTGTTAGAGTTTAGAATGAAATCTATTTTGTTTCGGGTACCTATTTTTGCTTTCTTGGGAGTCATTCCGATATAGTTCACTTCCAATACGGAGCTTTCGGCAATTTTCCCCGTAATGGAGTATTTCCCTTCCATGTTGGAGATCACTCCGGTTCCTTCTCCTTGAATACGAACAGATGCACCGATAAGAGGATTCCCATCTTCATCGGTAATTGTTCCGGTAATTGTTCGTTTGGTTGTCGATTGTAAATCGGCTTTTTGGGTCATAGATTCGTTTTTGGACAAGATAATGTGCCGTCCTTCAAACGCATAGTGGACGCCGGTCCCGGAAAATAGTTGATTGAGAATCTCTTTTACAGGTTTGTTTTCGGCTTTGAGACTAACTATTCTTTGTGTGTCGACATTGGAGTTGACCATGAATAAATACCCGGTTTGGCGTTCGATCTCGGTTAATACGGTCTGAGTTGGTTTTGAAACGATGGAAAGTGTTACGTTCTCAGACTTGATTTGACTATTCTCTGCTTTGGTCGTTAAAGTACATGATAGTACCATAAAAAGTACTAAGCTTGTGATCTTTAAGAGTAAGGTTTTTGATGGAGGTATTGTTGGCTTACCTTCTGTGTTTTTGTTCATGTCCTAATAGATCTTTAAGATTAAATATAAATATGGTTCGGTTTAAGGTTCCAGTCGAAGATGTAATTGTGTTTTTCGGGCATCTCGGCTTTTGTGTGTTTACTTGTTGGATTTTGTCATAGGCAGTAGCTGTTTAATTGTTATTTAATATGGATAATATGATTCTCTTGGTCTCGATTGAATTTGAAATTTATGTCGTGTTGCAACACTTTTAGTGCATATTCTATACCGTCGGAGAGATAGAATTTCCCGGAGTAGGCAATTTCTTTTAAGTCGGGTCGTTCGATGGAGATATCTATTCCATAGTATTTTTCGAATTTTTTCATAATCATGTCGAAACTGTCGTTTTTCAAACTGATAATTCCTTCGGTCCAGCGGAATGCATCATAGTCGTCGATGTGCGTAATCAGCAGCTCTCCGTTTTGACCTATTTTTGCAGCTTGTCCGGGAGTGAGGCAGTATTTTTTATTGTCTCTGGTAATTTTTATCGAGCCTTCCAACAGGGCTGCGTTGAAATTTTTTTCAGAGGAGTAGGATTCTATGTTGAAAGTCGTTCCCAATACTTCTATTTCGCCTTCTGTTGTTTTTACTTTGAAAGGCATATCGGCATTTTTGGCTACTCTGAAATATCCTTCGCCGTCGATTTCGACGTTACGTTCCTTGCCATTGAACAAGGCGGGATATTTTAATTTCGTATTGGAATTGAGCCAAATATTTGTTCCGTCGGTGAGTGTTATGTTCAGTTGTTGTCCTATGGGTACCGAAATTTCTTGCATGGGAATTTCGGTCGGGAACCAAATGTGGCGGACGACGAAGGAGATTGCCAAAGTGATGATGGCAATGGCTGCCACTTTCGATGCCGATAGCAGTATACGTTTTGCCGGGTTTTGTTTGGTGTGTATCGTTGAATTGTCGAGGAGGGTTATGGCGTCGAATAGAGCGCGCTCGGCCATAAACTCTTTGAGGTTTTCACTCGATTCGTCTACCCAGGAACGTACATAAGCGCTTTCTTGGGGGGTTGTTTGGTGGCTGAAATATTTATATAAAATATCTTTGTTCATAGCTGTTTCGAATTTGAATGCTATTTATATAGCGATCGAAACAGCCGAAACCCTAAATTAGAGAAATAAAAAAATAGTGGGAAAAAACTCTTTGAGCTCTTTTCGTAGAATTTTCAAGGCTTTGGAGATGTGGTATTCGATACTTTTGACCGAGAGTCCCGATTTTTGGGCGATCTCTTCGTACGAGAGGTTTTCTATTCGGCTCAACATGAATATCTTTTTTGTCTTTTCGGGCAGTTTTGAGAATGCGGCTTGCACCATTTCCTGATAATCGGGCGAAAATACTTTGTATGGGTCGAATGCTTCGAGGGTAGAGATACTCATGTTTAAATCCCACAAGGAATCGGTGTATATGTTGTTTTGTACCTCTTTGTGGATTTTTTGCTGTTTGAGGTAATCTAGACATTTGTGTTTGATGATTATCAAAATGTATGCGCCTAAATTTTTCTCGGTTTCTATTTTGTCTCGATTTTCCCAAAAATACATGAACGAGTCCATGACTATATCTTCGGCTATCTCCTTATTTATTACGTAGCATAGAGCAAACCGAATGAAGCGATCCCGTTGAGAAAAAGTATCATTAAAGATGCTATGGAAATCACGATTTTCAGCCATGAACTGCTCGTTTTTTTATATTAACTCGGACAAAATTATAAAAAAATGAAGCATTTCGAAATAATTATCAAAATATGTTTTTACTTAATTTTTGGATATACCGGTTGTTTTTGTTTATGGACAGGTTCCTATTATGGTTGTGCGGTTGTTTCGTATAATATGATTTTTTTATTCTTTATCGGGAAGGGTAATGGGTGGAATTTTATTTCTGTCGCCTGCGACGACAATATAGAATTGTTCGGGGCAGAGGTATTTTTGAGCTACGTCCAGCAGGTTGTCGGCAGTAAGCCGGCGTATGGCTTGGTCTTGCCGGGCAAAGTATTCTGTGGATAGGTTATTGGCGGTTAACGACAGGTAGTAGTCGGTAATGGAGAAGGGGGAGTCGAGCGTACGGGCCATCTCGCCGCGCAGGTAATTTTTCACGACGGTGAGTTCGTCGTTGCTTACAAGCTCGTTTCTCAGCTGGTCTATCTCGACAAAGACTTCGTCGATGAGCGGTTGTGTAAATTCGGTGCCGGTTTGGGTGGATATGACAAGGTAGCTGCCGTATCGCAGGGCTGCGAGGGAGGAGGTTATGCCGTAGGTGTAGCCTTTTTCTTCGCGAATGTTCGACATGAGCCGGCTGCCGAAGTACCCGCCCAGTATGGTGCAAAGAAGTTTGAGGGCAAAGAAATGTGGCTCTTCTCGTCCAATGGTAGGTAATCCCATGCGTATGCCCGATTGCAGGGCATTTTCTTTATGGACGAAAATGAGGCGGTTGTAGGAGCGTTGTATGGGATAGATGGCGGTTTGTCCGGTCGAGCCGGTTGCCGTTGGCCACGATTGGGCAAAATGTTTTTCGAGGTTGTCGAGTAGCGCTTGGGTTATTTTGCCGGCGATGAAGATACGGCATTTGTCCGGTTGTATGTACTGCTTGTGATAGTTGCGGAGGTCGTCGCAAGTCACGTTGTCGATGAAGCGGGGGGTGATGGCGCGCCCATAAGGGTGCTCTTCTCCGAAAAGGGCCGCGAGATAGGCTTCGGAGGCGAGTGTGTCGACTTTCTCTTTTTGAACGAGCAGTTGCTGTATACGCCGTTCTTTGAGCCGGGCAAATTCTTTTTCGGGGAAATCGGGTCGAATGACGATGTCGGCGAGGAGTGGTATACAGGTGTCGAGATGCCGGTTGAGGGTATATAAAGTGACGTAGAGGTGGTGGCTCGATGCGGAGGTTTGCAGCCATGCACCGTGATAGTCGAACGATTCGGCAATCTCTTCCGAACTTTTTCCCGCGGCTCCTTCTTTGAGCATTAGCAGGGTGAGGGCCGAAGTAGAGGGCTTTTGTTCGACGTAGTATCCGCCTTCGAACATAAGGTCTATGCGGCATACATCTTCGTCACCCCGGTTGCAAGCAAATACTTCGATTCCGTTCGACAAAAAATATTTGTCGGGCTGGGGCAGGGATAGCGGCGGGAATTCGCCGGTGGGCGGGGGTGTTGTTCGGTTTAATGTCATGGTTACGGAAGTAGGGATATGGCTTTTTGCAGATCGGCGGGGGTATCGATACCGATGGTTTCTTGGGTGGTGATTCCCACTTTGATGGTATAGCCGTTTTGCAACCAGCGGAGTTGTTCG
Source organism: Candidatus Barnesiella excrementigallinarum (assembly GCA_019114445.1). GTDB lineage: Bacteria > Bacteroidota > Bacteroidia > Bacteroidales > Barnesiellaceae > Barnesiella > Barnesiella excrementigallinarum. Next base: position 196,367 of record DXFL01000006.1, on the reverse strand, counting down.
AGCGATTCGGCGATTTCGAGCGACGACTGGGGCAGACGGGTTATCTGAGCCAATATGTCGGCCCGGTATCCATACATACCGATGTGTTTATAATAAACGTGTTTGTCGAGCCATTGTTCGGGTGCCTCGTTGCGCAGGTAGGGAATGACCGAGCGGCTGAAATAGAGTGCTTCGTGGCGTTCGTTGAGCACTACTTTGGGCGAGTTGACATTGGCGAGGGCTTCGTATCCTTCGGCGGGCTCGAATGGGCGGACAAGGGTGGCTATTTGGGTTTGCGGCGAGTCGAAGCAGGCAATGAGGCTCTCGATTTGTTCGGGTTTAATAAAGGGTTCGTCGCCCTGAATGTTGATAACCACCTCTTCGTTTCCGTTCAGCCGGGTATAGGCTTCGAAACAACGGTCGGTACCGCTGCGGTGTTCGGCCGAGGTCATCACAACTTCTCCTCCGAACGATTTTACGGCATTGAATATGCGTTCGTCGTCGGTGGCGACACATACGTTGTCGAGCACTTTGTGCGCTTGTTCGTATACGCGCTGAATCATGTATTTCCCTTTCATGTCGGCCAGCGGCTTCCCGGGGAATCGGGTCGAGGCATAACGGGCCGGAATGATTCCGATGAATTTCATGTCGATAGAGTTTATGTTTTTTTTATTCTTTTGTTTCTACTACATAGAGTTGGGCGTTTTCGTATTTGACCACTTTTACCGCGGCTCCTTTTTCGATGTAGCCATAGAGGGCTACGGCATCGAAAAGGGCATTGTCGATTTCGACTTTCCCCGAGGGTCGTAGTATGGTGGCGGCGTGCCCGGTTTTGCCGATGTGTTTTTGCCAGTCGGCGGGTACGCCTATGTATCCGTTTTCGGTATTTTGTGCCGATTGCAGGGCGAGTTTCTTGAACGGGCCTTGACTGCCGGCTTTTTTGAAAATCCAAAATAAGAGAAGTATGGAAAGGATTATACCCGATACGACGGTAAGAAGTCCTTTGCTTGCTTCGGAGGTGGAAACACTGTCGAAATTGAAGTTGACGTTCCCAATCAGTGCGAGGACGAGCGAGGCCAAGATGAATATGATTCCGCTAATGCCGGCAATCCCGAAACCGGGAATTACAAATATCTCGAAGATGAGCAAGATGATGCCGACAACAAAGATGAGTATCTCCCAGTTGGCGGCCAGCCCGTCGATATAGAGCGGGGCGAAATAGAGTACGGCTGCGGTACAGGCGATGGCCGAGGGGAATCCTATGCCGGGAGTTTTCAGCTCCATGATGATACCGCCGAAGATGAGGGTTATTAAGATTGCTTGCAGAGCGGGATTGGTGAGGAAGCCGGCAATCTCGTCGAAGAGCGACGGCTCGAATTTTTGCAGGATATAGTTTTCGTGTTGTAGCCTTTGGGTGACGATTTCATCGACGTTGTCGACGATAGCTTCGCAATAGTTTTGGGCGATGGCTTCGTGTGCTGTGAGGGTGAGTACCTTCCCCGAATCGCAAAGGTGGGGTACGACAACTCGTTCGTCGACCATCGCTTCGGCAATGAGCGGGTTTCGCCGCCAGTTCCCGGTGGAGTCTTTCCCGTGCGCTTCGGCAGTGGCTCGCATGGTGGCACGCATATAGGACTGGTATTTGTCGGGCATGGCAGCTCCCGTTTCGTTTACTACCGTGGCAGCTCCCATACTGGCGCTGCTGCGCATATAGATACTGTCGCAGGCGATGGCGATGAGAGCCCCTGCCGAGGCTGCGTTGTTGTCGATAAAGGCGTAGACGGGAATGGGCGCATTGAGTATGGCCGTTCGCATGGAGTCGGCGTGAACAACGGTTCCTCCGTAAGTGTTGAGCCGCAGGAGTACGGCTTCGGCTTGTTGCTTTTGGGCTTTATGTAGTCCGGTTCTTAAATATCGCCAAGTAGTACTGCCTATCTCTTTTTCTATATCTATCTGATAGATAGTCGTTTGCGCGTTTGCCAAGAAACAGGCCGAAAATAATACGATAAAAAAGATATATTTTTGAAACTTTTTCATGGGCTAATGTGTTTAATATAAAGAAGCACAAATAAAGAAGATTAAGAAATATGTTACAAAGTAAGTAAAAAATAATTTATAGCATTGTATTTTGCGAAAATAGATTTTTTTGACCCTCTTTGGATATGCGTTGCATTTCAAAGCCGATTAGGAGAATATAGAAATTCAGATTGTAGTAGTTGATATGAAATAGATTTTCGATGCATTTTCGTAATACAAAGTAGTAGTAAAAAGAATAAACAAGAATTACAAAAATCATCAAAATTTAAAGTATGAACTCACTAAAATTTCAAGATAGATTGTTGGATTTGCAAGACAATCTGTTAAACTTCGCCTATATGCTTACGGCTAACCGGGAAGAGGCAAAGGATTTACTTCAAGATACCACACTGAAAGCGCTCGATAACGAAGATAAATATATCGATAACGTTAATTTCAAAGGCTGGGTGTTTACCATCATGCGTAATATTTTTATCAACAATTACCGCAGAGTGGTTCGCAACCAAACGATTATCGATCAAACCGAAGATCTGTATCACCTTAATTTACCGCAGGATTCGGGGTTTGCCTCGCCCGAAGGTTCTTTCACCGTTAAAGAGATTACAAAAGCCATCAATAGTTTCAGCGAAGAGTATCGTGTGCCTTTCTCCATGCACGTGGCAGGTTATAAGTATCACGAAATTGCCGAAAAGATGGACTTGCCTTTGGGCACAGTCAAGAGCCGGATATTTTTTGCCCGTCAACGGTTGCAGGAGATGTTGAAAGATTACAAATGAGATAGTTTCTATTGCTTGTATATATGTAAGACGAAAAGCCCTTGTTCTTTGTCCTTCGGGACTTAGGAGGGCTTTTGGTTTTTCAGGAACCCGGTAATGCGATCGATGTTCTTTCGGTTGTCGTACAGTTCGAGCAGAGTTATGCGTGTGAGGCGAGCGGTTTCGTCGAAAGGTTTTTGCATGGCTTGTTCGATGGCCGAAGCCATTTCGCCGGGCGTGTCGGCCACAATGCAAGCCTTGTCGAGCCCTGTGCCGGTGAGCATGGGACTGTTTACAAGGCAGTGTCCTCCGGCAAAGAGTGCGGTTAACAGTTTTAGTTTTAACCCTGTGGGTTGAAACGTGATGAGCAGGTTTATGGCCGCTTTCCCGATGAGTTGGCTCATCTGTTGTGCCGAAGGGTTGGCGACCAGCCGGGTGCCCTCGGTTCGGGCAATATGACGTACGAGCCGTCCCGACGGGTTTTTCCCGGCAAATATCCAAGTGGCGTTTGGGACAAGAGGTACGATATGGCGTAAAATGTATTCGGCGGCCTCGATGTTCTCTTCGACCGAGAGATTCCCGTGGTAGAGTATATAGTTTTCTTTGGGCGACAGGGGGGCTACCGAGGATTCGGCATGAAAGGCCGGCAGCAACAACGTGGGGGTATGTGGATATGTGGTTTCGAAATAGTTGCGGTCGCTTTCGGTGATAGCCAATATGGCGTTGGCGTGTCGCAATTTTTTTTCGTAGCGTTTGAGTTTGACCGCCTCGATGGTGTAGTAGAGTTTTTTCCACCCCGATGCCTTTTGTGACAACTCTTTATAATAGTCTTGCTCTACATTGTGCATTCTCACTAACTTAATGCGGTTGCGCAATCGCCTGTGGGCGAGGTGCCCGCAACAGTGTATGCCTTCGAATAAAATGGGCGCATCGTCGGCCAGCAGGTCGGCCAGCAATTTGGAACTGTGCCGGCTGGAAACAATGTAGGGCGCGATGGAGAGCTGGTATAACAGCGAGTGGTGGCGGGGGTAGTAGAACACACGGTCGGCTACCGCATTCAATTCTTCGGCAGGTTCCCGGCCGTAGCAGAACGTGTGTAGCCACACTTCGTATCCCGCTTCTTTAAGGGCTTTCAGTTTGTAATAAATGTCGATTACCCCGCCATAGTCGGCCGGGAAGGGTACTTGCAGCGATACCACATGGATTCGGGAGTGAGGAGCGTGTGGCAAACTCATGGGCTCAGAAATTGTATCCCAGCCCTATGGAGAGGTTGGCTTGGTTAAAATCTTTAATAAAGATGTATTTCCCCTCGATACGCAGGTTTAGCCGTGAGGATATGTTCATCTCGAATCCGGCACCGGCATTTATTCCGAATTTGTTACGGGTACTTGATAGCTCTTTGTCGTTTTGCAGGGCATCTCCTCGCCAGCTTTGGAATGCGATACCGGCCAGCGGATAGGCGGCAAAGCGTCCGGCAAAGGGAATCAGATAATGGATATCGCCGTTGATTTCCCATTCGTTGCGGTCGCGGTGCGAAAAGGCGTAATTGACCGAGGGGGTTACTCTCCAATTTTTCGCAAAGGGGAGGTGGAGGAAGATACCGCCTTGAATGTGTTCGGTATCGAACATATATCCGGCCGACACTCCCAAACTTCGGCTGTTGTACGATTGTGCTTGGAGGGGTATGTTGATGAGAGATCCGGTAAGCAATACGAAAAGTCCTATTATTTTTTTCATGATCAAAAGTTTGTGGGACAAATATAACAAAAGTAGAATGCAAAAAGGCGAAAATAGGTTGAAGTTTTTACCTGTAAAGCAATCTATTTCTCGCAAATATACGGTAAGTTTTTATTAATAGATACTCTTGACACTTTTTTTAGGACAGTATGACTTTAAATATAAAATTGCCTTATCGGTGGATCGTCTCCATTTTGTGATTTTGGGGCGGAGATAAAGACGAGGGTGTACCCGTTTTCGGGTACACCCTCGTGTCATGGGGAAGACGATTTAATTCGTCTTATGTTCGTGTAATGTGTTCGTTATTTCTTAATCACTTTCACAGCTTTGCCGTTGTTTACTTTCACGAAGTAGATACCGGCGGCGAGGTCGGAAAGATCGGCCGTAACCGTATTGGCATCTATATTCGAGATAGCCATAACCCGAGCACCGGCGATGTTATAGATTTCGACGGTTTCGATAGTTCCGGCAGCCGTGATGGTGATAAGACCCGTTGTGGGGTTAGGAGCGATGTTCGAAATAACAACGGTCTCTTCGATACCGGTATATACGCTGTTCAGAACCAACGATTTCTTGGCCGGGGTTACACAACTGTTGTCGGAGGTAGGCATAGCCCAAACCGAAAGTCTTTCGCCGGCATTGGAAACAGCGTAGAGGTTACCAGCGTAGTCAAATTCGAAGTCGTTGACATAGCCTCCCATTTCGGGCATAGCGATTTTGAACTCTTCGGTTACAGCGGGTATACCCTCTTTCATCTTGTAAGAGTATACGGCAACGCCACCGTTTACGCTAAGTGCTACTAACGATTCTTTTTCGTTCACGGCCAAAGCACCGTTTTGCGACGATTCGGCAATGATGTTGGGTTCGGCCGAGTTGAATACGGCGTCGCCATGTTGATCGCTATAATAGAACATACAGGGGTTGGCTGTGGTGTTGCTGCCTGCACCGCGATAGCTGGCTGCCCAGTATCCGGTAGAAACGGGTACTACGCTGCTGTTGTCGTTACCGATATAACTGCTGGCCGCTTTCGATTCGTTGGGCGCTGTGGTCCAAGTGGTCGATTCGCCGATGTTGTAAATATTGATGTATTTCTTCCACGAAGAACCCGATGCAGTTTTGTCTACGGCATAAAGTTGAGTCGAAGCTCCTTCACCGCGAATGCCTACGGCGGTTATTTGTCCGCATACATAGGTACCGTTGATGGTGAGGCTACCGGCGTTGTTCGATGCACCGGTAAATACGGGCGCCATCTCGAAGGTTTCGGGATTCATGTAGTAGATACCGGCGTTGTCGGCACTGGCGTCGCACAAGAATACGCGACCATCTGATGCTACGGCAGCTTTGCGGGGACCCATACCGGTAGAACCGCTCCAATTGATGGTGCCTTTATAAGCGGTAGAGCCTTGTGCGGTTACATCGCTGATGTCGGCACCGAGTACATATACACCTAAGGTAGAGGTTTGCGGTTGTGCAGGATTACCGGCGGTAATAGTTCCGGCCTTGGTGTTGGTTACGTAGATACGTCCGAAGTAATCGCTTTCGGGCGATTTATCGATAGCTACACCGTAAGGAGCGTAGTATTGATACAATGCGCTGTCGTCGGAAAGTTTCGTAAAGCGGGTTACATTGTCGGCCGTAGCTTTGATACTCCAATTGAATTGCTCACCGGGGAGTTGCGAACGAGAGATGACGGTTTGGTTAGCACCTTTTTCGAGAGCACCCAAAGCGATGGTTTCAACTACGTCGCCCGTTTCGGGATCGGTGAGAAGGAGATCTACTGCGGTAGCATTTTCGTTGAGCTTGAAGTTGATGGTATAACCAGCTTCATTTTCGACGTAGCTGAGGTCGTAAGCATAGATACGAGCGGGCGAAGCGGCTTGTTCCATCTCTTTGGTCGAGTATTTAACCAAGCTGTTGCCTACCAACAAGTAGAGGTCGATGTCGGCATTGTCGACAACACCGGTACTGCTCATCGGCAGCAGTTCGGTCGAGGTGATGAGGGCCGTGGTATTTCCTACGGTTTGAGCCTGATCGATACCGTTGGTGATATCGTACAAGCGTACTTTATAGGAGTAGGTGCCTTCATTGGCCTCGCAGACGGGAGCCGTCATGTAAATCTTATCGGCATAGCGGAAGTAGTTGGCTCCGTACGACTCGGTCGTAATATCTCCCGAGAATTCGGCCATAATCACTCCGGTTTCGCTCATCCAGTCTATAATGAACTCTTGCGGTTTAGTTTTGGTACCATCGATGATGAAACGGTCTTTTGCCAAAGGCGAGAGAACCATTTGTGCGGCCTCGCCGATTTGGGGAGCTGTAAAGTCGGCATTGTTCTTTTGGTATCCAATCCAGCTACCGTCTTTGAAGTTCCAGCACAAATAACGCATATCGTAGCTGGTTGTCCAATCGTTACCGGGGTGCGAGTCGAAATAGAGACGGAAATCGTCGCTCGATCCGCTCACGGCAATGGTATTGGCAATGAAGTTCGAGTTGTTGTTACCCGATGCGGCCAAGCTGTTGCTGGTGTTGGTGGGCAGTGTAGCAATAACGGTAGGAGTAGCGTCTTCGAGAGCTACACCTTCGCTGGCTTGCCATTTGTAAACATAGAAGTCGCCGGTTTGGTAGGCATTGTTTTCCCTACCGATGATGGTCGAGTTGGTGGCAATGATGGCACCGTCGGTGGTGAATCCAAAATCGGAGAGTACATAAGGAACGGTTTTCCCGTTGTATCCTTCGGTGTGGATACCTTCGGTACTCATTTCTTTGATGAGTTCGCCGGTAGCGGGATTCAAAACCAACAGTCTGGGAGCCTTGTCGGTATCAACGGCCAATACATAATATTTACCGTCGCGCAAGATGGCCCGGCGTACGGTGAGACCTTCGAGAACTGCGATGTTTTCGAGTTTCGTGCCTTCGTCGAAGTTGTAAGAGCTGGCGGCAGCAATATCACCGTCTTGTTCGGGATGCGGGTAGTCGAGTACCTCTTCTACAACCTCTTCGTCAGAAGGTTCTTCGTGTTCGAGGTCGGTCATTTGTTGGTTGATAAAGGCAGTTTCGTTGGCTACAACTTCGATAGGCTTGGTTTCTTTCCAAAAACCTTCGATGTCGAATACGAGGTTGTAGTTGCCGGGTTCGAGCTCGGTAAATACAAATACACCGTTGTATTCGTTATCGGTGGTGTAGCGGCCTACTTCTTCGCCGGCTTCGTTTTGAAGTACAACTACTACGTTGTTGAGCGGAGCATAAGCGTCGACAGAATTTACTTTGTAGTTGTAGAGGTCGTGTTCGAGCGAGTTGTATTTATCCTTTACGGTACCCATGATACAACCTTTGGTTTCGGTGTCGTCACCAAACCATGCGCGGATAGCCCGAGCATAGCGTACACCCTCTTGTTTGCAATAGTCTTTGTTAAGCAAACGATGACGTTCGGGTTGATAGGTATGGAAGCAACCTTCGCTGAGGAAGCCGTCGCAGCCGTGTTTCAATACGCCCAAATAGCCCATATAACCCAAGCTGCCGGCCGAGGAGCTGCCATAGAACGAGATATCGCCCCGGCTGTTGTTCGAGGTTTCGCTCGTGTAAGCCGATTTGTAGGTGATGTCGTTTTTGTTGACATAAGGCCATGCGTCGAGTGCCATTTGACGGGCATTGGTCAGCCCGTTGCCTACCTCCGTATCGGTACCGCGGTAGAGCAACAACGGATAGTTGGTGCTGGTCCCTTCGGAGGCAGCGTTACTGTGGATAGAGATGAAATAGTCCATGTTGTTGGCTTCGACATCTTGGACGATGACCGACAGCGTAACTAATTGTTGTACACCGTCTTCGCCGGGTTGAGTTTCGGTATAGAGGTCGTTTTCTGTTTTGTTTTTATCATCGGCCGCTACTACACCATTTACGGTACGCGACATTCTCACGTATCCTACACCGGCTTTTTCCAGTTCGGCTTTTAACGAGAACGCCTTGACCAAGTTGGTGTTTGTTTCGAAAAATCCGAGGGTATCCAGTACCTCGTAATTGATGGTTGCCATAGGACGGTCGTTTGGCCCATAGCCACCGTGTCCCGGGTTGATATATATACGGGCTTCGCCCAGGTCGTTTGCATTGGCCGAGAATGCCAGCAGTACGCCTAAGCCTGCTCCAAGAAGTTTATTGAGTTTCATGGTGATAATTATTTAGAGGTTGCTACATTCATTAAATAAATTTCTCCGTCTTGTGTGGTATAGACGATTTTCGAAGCATCGGCCGATGCCGAGGGATACATACATATTTTAGACCCGTTGGTCAGAGCCGTGCGGTTGGTCCCTTGTGCCGAAACAGCGAAAATTTGCGAGTAGGTTACCACTTGGCCATTGTCATAATCGACCATACCTACTACCCAATCGTTACCCATCCAAACCGGTGCACGCAGTGTGCCCAGCGATACGGGGTTGGAGCCGTCGATGTTGCAGACATAGGCTTTGGCTTCGTCGATCACATAGTAGAGCAACTTCGTTCCGTCGGGCGAAACCGAAGGCCACAAGTAACCTACGTGTGTCCCGTTGGGCGAGAGTTGTTTGGTCTTCCCGTTTACAGTAATGTAAAGTTGGCTGTTTTTGATGCTTGGAACAGCGGGAGTGGATTTCAGCTTTTCGCCGGCTACCCGTTTCGATACGAGTTTCCCATTGTTAATGGCTAATACAGTCCCCTCTTTGACAGCCAGCCCTTCGAGATTACGGGTGGGTTTGATTAATTGTTTGCTCTCGCCGGATTGCAGATTTATACTGTTTACCGAAGAGTAACGGAGCCGACCTTTGTATTCGCTTTTCCGATAAATTACGGTAGAGCCGTCGGCCGAGAATTGTGCGTTGACTCCCGCACTGCGTTCGTTAGAAATGGTTGTTAGTGCACCGGTAGCAAGATCGAGCGTTTTCAAACCGCTCATGTCGCTGTTGGTTACTAACACACAGTCCCCTTTTGGACTTATTTTCGGGAGGATTAGACCTTGCCCGTCGAGAGAAAGTGCTTTGGTGCTGATTACCTCAATCCCTTGAGCGAAAATCAGTTGACTCATAAAAACGAGTACTCCTAAAAATGTTTTTCTCATAATGATTAAAATTACATGGGTTGATATAGATTATTAAGGATAATTTAGTGTCGTTTTGAGTTTTTGTGCTTATTTTGCATTTCAAATATAGGATATTTTAGTTGATGATTGTCGTATTTTTTATATAAAAAATGATTATAATATTTAATATATCTAAATATTAGATTCCTCCCTGTATGGATATCAAGACTTGGAATAGTTCTATTCCCGGAGCATATATTATTAAATATGTAAGCGTTAGGTGTATTTATAATAAGGGGTAAATTTATATGTCGCTCAGGTACCGAAGTTACGAAGTGGGATGCAACTTGTTGTATCTGTGGTTTGACGTACTGGTGAAATGGTGCACGATATGGAAAAGAGATGGAGTGAATGTTTTGCCGGGATTGTCAGGTCATAACAAATAAGGAGATAGGGGAATGCCTTTATGCGGTTCGAGGTGTCACGCTTGCAGTTATCGGGAGTAAAAGGTTTTTGCCAAATACGCAAGACTAATAACAGTTGAGGATAGTAGGATAGTAGGGAGATAGGGTATCGGGCCTGTTTTTCTCTTTTCGGTTAAACATCTCCCGAACTTCTCCCGGCCGGTTTAAATAACCAAAGGCAACTATTTGATTGTCAAATAGTTGCCTTTTTAACAGTCGGGGTGACAAGATTCGAACTTGCGACCACACGCCCCCCAGACGCGTACTCTAAACCGGGCTGAGCTACACCCCGCTGATTTGGTGTTGCAAAAGTAGTTCAATTTTTTATAATGACAAAATATTGGACTACTTTTTTTCTTTGTTTTTTTGTTTGTATTCTTTAATTGTCTGCGAGAGAGGCGATAGAGCTCATAATTTAAAAAGGTCACGATAGAGATCGAACGCCACGAATACCTGTTCTTTATCGACGTGACGATTGATGATGGGTTTCCCGATTGCTTGCAAAAGGGTAAAGTTGATTCGTCCGGCTTCGTTCTTCTTGTCGTGGGTCATCAATTCGTAAAGTGTTTCGTACTCTTTGCAGGTGAAGGGGAATGCCCCGTAGTGACGATAAATGTAGGCTGCCAGTTCGGTGATGGTCTCGGCGGGGAATTGGAGGTAGTGGTGCGACAAGAGCAGCTCGCAGACGATTCCCCAAGCTACGGCATATCCGTGGGGTATGGGCCTGCCTTGTTTGTGGGAGAGGCTTTCGAAGGCATGACCTACGGTGTGCCCTAAGTTGAGGGCTTTGCGTATGCCTTTTTCGAAAGGATCTTCGGCGACGATACGCTCTTTTACCTGTACCGATTCTTGAAGCAAGAGGAGCAGCCGGTTCCAGTCGGGTGCCGAGAGGTCGAAGTCGAGCAGTGCCCGATAGGTATCGGGATTGTCGATGAGGGCGTGTTTCAGCATTTCGGCATAGCCCGACAGGAGTTCTTCTTGTGGGAGCGTATGGAAAAAGCTGGTCGAGATGATCACGGCGTCGGCCGGTCGGAATGCGCCTATTTCGTTTTTCAGGCCGTTGAAGTTGATCCCGGTTTTCCCGCCTACGGCCGCATCGACGGCTCCGAGGAGGGTGGTGGGCATATTAATGAAGTGTATGCCTCGTTTGAAACAGGCGGCAGCAAATCCGCCCAAATCGGTAACCATGCCTCCGCCCAAATTGACGAGGAACGATTTGCGGGTGGCTTGGTTGCTGCTGAGTTCGTTCCACACCTGAGCCAGTGTTTGCAGGGTTTTGTGGGTGTCGCCGGCTTCGATGGTGATGATTCGTGCCGAGGACGGAACGTATTTCGAAATTTGGGGCAGCGACAGTTCCCGGGTATGGGTGTCGCAGAGGATAAAGAGGGTGTCGAAAGCGAGGCTGTCGAGCGTTTCTTTAAGGGTTTGGCCGGGTTGGGCGGTGAATAGGATTTTTTGCGACTCCATGAGTGTAGTTTTTATCGGGTATTTTTGAGTGTTTCTATTAGTTCGGTAATGTGGTCGGCAAAATAGGGCATAGATGGGAATACTATGTCGGCGCCGGCATCGAGAAGGGTTTGTGCGGGGATAGGCCCGGTGTTGACCGCGATGGTGAAAATTTGTGCGGCAGTCCCGGCTTCGACACCCAACGGGGCGTTTTCGATGACGATGGCTTCGTGGGGAGCGACACCGGCTTTGGTTAGCCCCATCAAATAGGGTTCGGGGTGGGGTTTCCCATGCTTTACATCGTAGGCGGTTACCCGGTATTGCGGTTGGAATATACCGGGGTAGTCGTGGTCTAACCGGCGTAAAAGAGAGCCTTGTCCCGACCCGGTGACCAGCACGGGGCGTATGCCGTTTTCGACAAGGTGTTGCAACATGCGGTCGGCTCCCGGCATGGGGCGTATTTCGTCGAGTTCGATAAAATGTTTCTCTTTTATCTTATAAATGCGGGCGCACTCCTCGTCGGAGAGCTGTTTACCGAAGTGTTTGTCGAACAGCAGGCGTATGGTGCTGCTTCCGGTTCGACCTTCGTAAAGGTAAAATTCCTCCCGGGTGCAGGGTATTCCCAAAGGGGAGAGGGTGCGATACCACGCTTCGACGTGATTCTTCATCGAATCGTAGAGGACACCGTCCATATCGATGAGCGCGGCTTTGGGGGTGATGCACGTTTCGTTGTGTGCCGAGAGGTATTTTTGGATAGCGTCGTTTTCGAACATATCGTATCGTTTTTTTTTGCTTTTACAAAAGTAGGATTTTTGGGGTAATTGTCCAAAGGTGTGGCGCGAAAGGTCGTTTGGATGTGGCAAATCCCAATACACTTGTTTTTGCACTCGGTTTGCACTATCTTTGATACAGGGGTATCGAACATAGGCTTCACCTCGGCAAACCCAAGTACACTTGTTTTTGCACTCGGTTTGCACTATCTTTGTGCCTAAAATAAAAAGTAGGTGCACCGTGGACGTATGACGGTGGTTTATTGGATATTGCTTATTTTTGAAAAAATAATGGAAAAGAGTATGAAAAACGTTTTGAAGAGATGGATTCCGGCTTGTGCAATGGGCGCGCTGTTGTGTGCCTGTGGAGGCGGAGTGGCCGATGGCGATTATGCCGGGGCATTTAAAGAATATGTAAAGTCGCAGTTGGAGGCTGGCACATGGGTGTTGTCGGCCGATGAGAATCTGACTTTGGAGATGGTTGACTCGATTCAGGCCGAAGTGCTTCATGCGGTGACCGTTGCCGATAGCCTTCGTGCGGGTCGTCAGGAGGCTATCGATAGTTATGTTTCTACCGAACAACAGTTGAAGTACGAAATGGAGGTGGCTGAACATAATTATAAACTCGACGAGAACAGCCAGTTTGCCCGTCGTGCCGATTATGCCCGTAAATTGCGTGAGGCTATGCGCGCGCATGGTAATGACCGCAGTTATGCGTCGAAAATCGAGGGTTATAAGCAGGCTATGGAGCGTTTGCCCAAAGATCACGATGCTTATGTGAAATTCGATAAAGATCGGGATTTTTCGTATATCCGTAAATACGAAGAGGCCAAGATGGCTTACGACCAGTTTGTAGCAACGGGTGTGGAGGATTATATGGCTTCGTATGGTCCGATTGTCCAATATGCCGCTCGCGATACCGCCGAGGTTTTGGGTATGGCGGCTCAGGTTGAGTTTGTTACCCCCGACGGACATCAGTCGGCTATTGTGTTGTTTAACGAGAGCCCTACTTTTGTCAAGGCAATATTGACCGATGCCCAAGCATTGGAAGATGACGAGTCGGAGGGTGATGCCGTAGAGTATCAGGCCGAATAAAATAGGTAATAGACTGTAAAAAACAGAAGCGGTTCCCGAAAGTCGGGAACCGCTTCTGTTTTATGAAGATATGATTTTTATCGACTGAGTATTTTGGTGCAATAGCTTCCGCAACGCAATACGTAAACTCCCGGTTTCAGCAGAATGGTATTGTCACCTTCTATTCCCGGTTGTTGGCAAACGATTCGGCCTTGCAGGTCGTATATCTGAATTGTTTGGGGCGTGGAAAGCCGCACTACGAGGTTGCCGGGCGAAGCGATGACTTTTACCCCGTTTTCATCGAGCGCGATATTATCGATTCCGGTGGGTGTGGGAACTTCGGTCAGTTCGGTCCAATCCGATTGATAATAGGTATTGCCGGTTACGGCATAGGCACTCATGCGGAAGGCGAACTGGTCGCCCCATGCTTGGGGCAGCTCGGTAAAGGTGTGGCTGTTGGTGCGACGGCCTTCAACGAGGAGGTAGTCGTAGTTGTAGGTGAAAGAGTCGCCTTGTGCCAAATTTTGTGTAAGGGTAATTTCGTCGAGGTACATCTCTTGGGTGTAGTCGGCTTGGCGGAAATAGATTTCGAGTTGGGTAGCCGAGCTGCTGTGCGAGAATGTTATGGTCACGTCGTTATACCCTTGTTGGGTGAGTGTGGCGGTTTGCTTCTCGACATTGCCCGGTTGGTAGGCATTATTGAAATCTACTTTATCGCCCGCTGCTCCGTAAATTTTGGCTTTGACGGTGTATCCGCCGGTGTTGCTCATTCCGATGGTGGGTGTAGTAATGCTGATACCGCCGAGCATACCTCCGGTCCAACAGCCGTAGAAGGCGTTCCAGTCGGGGACGGTGGTATAGTCGTCGTAGTTGGTGGTTCCCATATCGTCGACAGGGAGGTCGATGGTGCCGCCGGTGAAGGCATCGAAGTTTTCGTAGAGAATCACTTTGTTCGTTTCATCTTGTTGAGCCACGTGCGTGTAGACGTTGTAAAGGACGTATCCGTCGGCGCCGACAACAGTATTCCAGTTGGCGGTATATTGGCCTCCGTGTATATCGGTAAAGGCGTTAAGTTCGGGAGTGGCAAGGTCGCCGGCAAAGGCAAACACGTCGATGATGTTCGATTCGATGGAGGTCTCGTTGCCATTGCTGCTTTTTACGGTGTAGAAATAGTCGGTGTTGGGAGCTAATTCGGAGACCGGTGCCGTGGTGGCATCGACCGCTTTGTTGTTGACGAGGTAATTCCGGGTTTTCACCTTCCCGCCGTAGGTAATGCTTATGTCGTCGATTGCCGTGGGGCTGTTCATGTCGGGAGCATTGTCGGTATAAATAAGTTTGAACTGTATGCACCCTACGGGAATTTCGTTGGTATATTCGACGGTCCCTCCGTTGGTATAATAGATGGTTTCGGTATGGCCGAGCAATTCCCAGCGGGTCCCGTCGAACGCATAGGCTGTGACAGCTCCGTTTCCGTTGGCATTTTTAATCCAAAACGAAAATTTCGAAGCGGGTGCCGGCAACGTGGGGGTAACGATGGAATCGCCCACGGCGTCGAAGGCGAGTGATATTTTACCCGAACTGATCGAGGTGAGGTCGCTGGTGGTGTTGGCCGTATAGAGTTGCCGGGTAGAGCCGGAGCTTACGGCAATGGTCCACCCTTCGGGGAGTACGGAGTTCTCGAAATCGATGTATTTGTTCCGTTTCGATGTAGAGGTGAGGGGAACCAGCCCTTCGAAACATTCGGTCGTGGTGACTGCCGAAACACCCGATTCGGCCATCTCGTATGAAAAGACATTCAAGATATACCCTGAGGCGCCGGTTACCGCTTGCCAGTTGGCGGTGAAAGAGTGGTCGGTGATATCCGTGGCCGGGAGGGCTATTGGCGGTTCGATGGTTGAATAGGCTGTGGCTATGCCGCACAGCGAAAAGAGAAGCGTAATTAAATTTTTCATCGTTTAAGGGGGTTGTTTTTAATATGGGGGATAAAGGTAGTAAATATATTGAAAAAATTGTTCCTGTCGATCATAAAAAAGGACGGCTTGCCATTGGTAGACAAGCCATCCTTTTTTTGTTTGTGTGTCGATGACGATCAGAGGCGAGCCTGTATGGCTTTGCTCTCTTCTTCGTATCCGGGTTTGTTGAGCAGGGCGAACATATTGCGTTTGTAAGCCTCTACACCCGGTTGGTTGAAGGGGTTCACTCCTAAGATGTAACCACTGATACCGCAGGCCTTTTCGAAGAAGTAGATGAGTTGTCCCAAGTAGTTCTCCGAGAGTTCGGGAACGACGATTTTGAGGTTGGGAACACCTCCGTCCACGTGGGCGATTTGGGTGCCGAGTTCGGCCATCTTGTTCACTTCGTCTACCCGTTTGCCGGCGAGGAAGTTAAGGCCGTCCAAATTCTCTTTGTCGGCGGGAATGGTTACGGTGTGTTTCATCGTAGCCACCGAAATAACGGTTTCGAATATGGTTCTTTCGCCCTCTTGAATCCATTGTCCCATCGAGTGCAGGTCGGTAGTGAAGTCGACCGAAGCGGGGAAGATACCGAGGTTTTCTTTACCTTCGCTTTCGCCGTAGAGTTGTTTCCACCACTCCGAGAAGAAGTGCAGTTTGGGGTTGAAGTTAACCAATATTTCAATCTTCTTGCCGCTTTGATACAAGGCGTTGCGGGTAGCTGCGTAAATGGCTGCGGGATTTTCGGCGAAGGGAACGTTTTCGCCACAGGCTTTTTCCATAGCTACGGCACCGGCCACCAATGCTCTGATGTCGAATCCGGCTACGGCGATAGGAAGAAGTCCTACGGGGGTGAGAACCGAGAAGCGTCCACCCACGTTGTCGGCGATGACGAATGTTTTGTACCCTTCGGTGTCGGCCAATTTACGCAAAGCTCCTTTGTTTGCGTCGGTAATGGCTACGATACGATGTTTGGTCTCCTCTTTGCCCACTTGTGCTTCGAGTTGCTCTTTGAGCAGACGGAAGGCGATAGCCGGTTCGGTAGTGGTTCCCGATTTGGAAATAACGATAATACCGAACGATTTGCCTTTCAAGAGGGTTTGCAATTCGAACAGGTAATCCTCGCCGATATTTTGTCCGGCAAAGAGGACGATGGGGTTTTTATGTTCGTGGCGGAGGAACTCGAAGGAGTCGGAGAGGGCTTCGATGACGGCTTTTGCGCCGAGATAGCTACCGCCGATACCGATGACAACTACGATTTCGCAACGATCTTTCAGTTGTTTGGCAGCTGCTTCGAGGTCGGTCAAATGAGCGTCGGATATTTCGGAGGGGAGGTGTAACCAACCCAGAAAATCATTTCCTTTGCCTGTCCCTTTGTGCAGCATTTCCATGCCGTTTTGCGCTTTTTCTTCCAAAGCGAATACTTTGTCTTTGGACACGGTGCCAAAGGCTTTTTCGATGTTCAGTTCGATTGATTTCATTGTTTTTACTATATTAGTTTATTATAGAAACGTATCGTGTATGCTCTCGATGGCGTGCCGGGGCAATACCTTTTTGTACAGTATATCATAAACGCATTGCAGTATGGGCATGTTCACCTTGTAGTGCTCGTTTATTTCGTAGATACACTTCGTGCCGAAATATCCTTCGGCAATCATTTCCATCTCCATTTTGGCGGCGCTTACCGAGTATCCCCGGCCTATCATGGAGCCGAAGTTGTGATTCCGGCTGAATCGGGAGTAGGCGGTTACCAGCAGGTCGCCCAGATAAACCGAGTCGCTGATGTTCCGGTTTTCGCAGGGCGACACGGCTTGCAGGAAACGGTCCATCTCGTTGAGCGCGTTGGAGACGAGCATGGCTTGGAAGTTGTCGCCGCTCTTCATGCCGTGGCAAATACCGGCGGCAATGGCGTAGACGTTTTTCAGTACAGCCGAGTATTCGATTCCTTTGACGTCGGCCGAGATGATGGTTTTCAATTTCGCACTGGCGAGTGTATCGGCAAACGACCGGGCCTTTTGCAGGTCGTTGCATCCCACGGTCAGGTAGGAGAGGCGTTCGAGAGCCACCTCTTCGGCGTGGCAGGGCCCCCCGATTACCGCCAAACTCGAATCGGGCACATGATAAAACTCTTTCAAGTACTCGGTGACGATCATGTTCTCGTCGGGAACGATTCCTTTAATGGCCGTGACGACAAATTTCCCACTGATGTCGGTGGTGAGTTTTTTCAGGTGCGACTTCATGTAGGGCGACGGGGTGACCAGCACGAGGGTGTCGGCCATCTCGGCAATCTCGTTGATGTCGGAGCTGAAATAGATACGCGACGTGTCGAATGCGACGTCCGACAGATACACGGGATTATGCCCGGTTTGTTTGAAATCGGCGATACGGTCGTCGCGACGCATATACCACAGGATATTGTCGGCGTTGTTGAGGGCGAGTTTCGCCAAAGCGGTAGCCCAACTGCCGCCTCCCATGATTGCTATTTTACCGGGGATAGCCATATCGGGATTATTGTTTGGCATTTTCTACCCACGCTTTTACCTCGTCGACGGTGGGGTTGGCCAGTTCGAGTTTGTATTTTTTATTTACCCCGCAAATCTCTTGATGCAGTTTGTTGGGGTTGGCTTCGGCCACGTCGGCTACGGTCAGATAGCCCGCCTTTTGTATGGGGGCAACCCATTCGGCCGGAATCTGTACAGCGGTATAGGCGGCTTCGTTATCGCGTTTCTGTACCTTTTTGGGACGCATTTGCGGGAAGAGCAATACCTCTTGTATGGCGGTTTGTCCGGTCATAAGCATGACGAGGCGGTCCATACCGATACCCATGCCCGATGTGGGAGGCATACCGTACTCGAGGGCGCGGATAAAGTCGTTGTCGATAAACATGGCTTCATCGTCGCCTTTTTCCGACAGGCGCAACTGCTCTTCGAAACGCAGCCGTTGGTCGATGGGGTCGTTCAACTCGGAGTAGGCGTTGCACAACTCCTTGCCGTTGACCATCAATTCAAACCGTTCGGTCAATTCGGGGTTGTTGCGGTGACGCTTGGTGAGGGGCGACATCTCGATAGGATAATCGGTGATGAAAGTCGGTTGTATATAGTGGCCTTCGCATTTCTCGCCGAAGATTTCGTCGATGATTTTGCCTTTGCCCATCGTCTCGTCTATTTCTACGCCAATCTGTTTGCACACGTCGCGCAGTTGCTCTTCGTTCATGCCGTTAATGTCGATACCGGTGTGTTCCTTGATGGCATCGATCATGGTGATGCGTTTGAACGGAGTTTTGAAACTGATGATGTTGTCGCCCACCTTCACGTCGGTCGTCCCGTTTACGTCGAGGCAGATTTTCTCCAACATCTTTTCGGTGAACTCCATCATCCAGTTGTAGTCCTTGTACGAGACATAAATTTCCATACAGGTGAACTCGGGATTGTGGGTGCGGTCCATACCTTCGTTGCGGAAGTTCTTGGAGAACTCATATACCCCCTCGAAGCCGCCCACGATCAGGCGTTTCAAATACAACTCGTCGGCAATACGCAGGTAGAGCGGAATGTCGAGTGCGTTGTGGTGTGTGATGAAGGGGCGTGCGGCGGCACCGCCGGGAATCGATTGCAGGATAGGGGTTTCGACCTCCATATAGCCGCGGGCGTTGAAGTATTCGCGCATGGAGGTATATACCTTGTTGCGTTTTACAAAAATATCTTTTACCCCCTCGTTAACCACCAAATCGACGTAGCGTTGGCGGTAGCGCAACTCCGGGTCTTCGAATGCGTCGTAAGCCACACCGTCTTTCATCTTCACGATGGGCAGCGGGCGAATCGACTTGGCCAGCACGGTCATCTCTTGGGCATGGACGGTAATTTCGCCCATTTGGGTGCGGAACACAAATCCGCGAATGCCGATGAAGTCGCCAATATCGAGCAACTTTTTGAATACCGTGTTGTACAGCTCCTTGTCCTCGCCGGGGCAAAGGTCGTCGCGCGAGATGTACACTTGGATACGGCCCGTCGAGTCTTTCAACTCGATGAACGAGGCTTTACCCATGATACGCCGGCTCATGATACGTCCGGCTATGGAAACTTGGCGGGGCTCTTCGGCACCGTCGACAAAATTATCTTTTATCTCTTGTGCGTAACCGGTTACCGGATATTCGGCAGCGGGATAAGGGTCGATACCCAATTTGCGCATTTCGTCGAGACTGTTTCGACGAATTATCTCTTGTTCGCTTAGATCGAGAATGTTCATAGACGTCAGTTTGTAAATTTTCGCAAAAATACAAAACTTTGGACGAAAACGGCTATGTTTGGCGTAAATTATTGTTATCGACCGGACTTCTCGTTGTCGCCGGGCTGCGGCGGGGGATCGTTGTCGTCTTTTCTCTCGTCGGGGACGATAATGTCGTTTTTCCCCTTGAACCACTTGAAAATGTCTATCCGCAAGCGGCTGCCGTGAGCCTCGAAGTAATTGTTGAAACACGAATTGATTTCACAGCCGTAGACCACCAATAACACAATGGCCGGCAGTACCGGGATACCGAATGGTGTGCCGAAGGCTTCGCCGAAACTGGTGGCGACCAATATCCAGCAGATGTAGTCTATTACCTTGTTGATGCTGCGGCGTATAGCCCGGCTTTTGCGAATGGTTTCGCCTCGATGACGGGCGGCGTCGATGCCGAATTTCAGGTCTGCCAGCACCAAAGCCAAAGCCGCCAGCAAAAACCAGCGCATGGGCGAGATAAAGTCGGCAGCCCAAGCCAAATACGAGGCGAGGGTTCCGTTGATGACATTGCGTTCGTTCATTGTCGAAATTTGCGTTTAAGTGGTTCTGCCGCAAATTTCGGGTGGCTGTCATGCGAATCTGTGTCGTGGTGATAAAAAAGGAGTGGGTCACCCCACACAGCGATGCGGGGTCCAGTAGGGTGACGTTTGGGATATTCCTTTGCGGGTATTCATGGATTCCGCATCGGGGTGCGGAATGACAAGAAACACCGTATCGAGCAGGGAATGACACCGGGGCGGAAAAAGAAAATCCCGCGGGCTCGTCGGGGGTGAGGCGTTTCGCGGGATTGTGATTATGGACGGCTGCTGTTATTGTGCGCTGTTTTTTTTCAGCCATTCGAGGCGTCGCAGGTCGGGCAGATGTTTTATTTTGAAATTCTCAAAGGTGGCTCGAAATCCATCGCCGTCGGGACTGGCTCCCATAAGTCCTACTTGCACTGGGGTATTGTCTTGCAACCAAGCGTTGCGCATGAGGGTATACTCTTTGTCGTCAAAGGAGTAGAATACCTCGACGGCGTCGAGCCGACGCACGGCTTTAATCCAAATATAAGGTATAGCTTGGTCGAGTGTGATGACACTCCAGTCTGATGTGTGATGGGTGACTACGGTGCTGAGGTTGAATTTGCCATCGACAAACTCGATTCCGGCTTTGATATAGTTTTCGTGGTCGATGCGCAGCATGATACCGGCTTGGTCGAACCGAGCCTTGTAGTCGCCGGAAACTTTGACTTTCACTTCAAATTCGCCGCCGTAGGTGGCATAGTAGAAAGGGGCATCGTCGACGGTGAACCCGTAGTGAGAGATACGCCAGTAGTCGGTCTTGGGGGTTACAAACATAGAGAGGGTATTGTTTTTGATTTCCCATTGTTCGGGTTCGTTGAACCATTGCATTTTTTCTAACGATTGAGCCATGCTTGAAGTTATGGTTAATAGCACGGCGAGATTTAACAGAATTGAGCGTTTCATTTGTATGAGTCTATAAGTTGGGAATAACCATTACTTTTTTATATTTGCAAATGTATGGAGCTGGAATAGAATATACAATAATTATAAATAACCATTTTTGTGGATATAGTCGGTAAACTCAACAACCTGTTTTTGAAACAAGATAGTGTCAAGGGGCGTCGTTATCTCGACGAATTGGAGCGGTACAAGGTTGTGGCTCGCAGTTACAGCCTGATGGAGGGCGCCGTGTCGGTTTTAAGCGATATGCACTCCAATGTAAGTCATATCTATTATGGGGAATTTTCCAAAATGCTTAATCTAAAACAATGTGCTACCGAAGAGTCGATAGCCTCTATTTGGGAAGAGAGTATTTTGGGTTTAATTCCTCGCGAGGATTTATATGACAAATATTTGCAGGAATTGCGCTTTTTCAGCTTTGTGAAGCGCTTGCCGAAGGATAGGCGTATGCACTATTATTTGGTGAGCAAGTTGCGTATGCGGTCGTTTTCGGGCGATTATCTGTGGGTGTGCCACCGTATGTTCTATGTTCCCGACCCGTTTAACAACAGCCTGTGGCTGGCGTTATGTCTATATAGTCCGCTGTTGTTTGATTGGCCGGGAGGAGGGTATGTGGTCAATTCGGTTACGGGAACGATGGAGAAGCTGGATTTGCATAGTAAATCCAAAATTTTGTCCGATAGAGAATTGCAAGTACTCCGCTTGATAGACAAGGGTCTAATAAGTAAAAGGATAGCCGATACTCTTTCTATCAGTATACATACCGTAAGTAGACATCGGCAGGAAATTTTATCTAAATTACAGGTGCGCAATTCGATTGAGGCGTGTCGTGTGGCTAAGGATTTGGGATTGCTCTGACCGCCTGTCTTGGATCTTGTATTCCGTGCAACTCTGAATAACAAGAGTGCCGTTTATGCTTTGGGCATATAAGGCTCTATATGTACGTTGACCCGGGTGCGTTTGCCGAATGAGGCTTTGAGGGTATTTTCCACATGGGTGGCGATGTCGTGCGCCTCGACAATGGAGGAGGCGGGGTCGACCTTGATGTGCATATCGATAATAAAGGTGTTGCCATTTTTGCGGGTGCGCAAATGGTGGAAGGCGATGACGCCGGGGGTCTCCTGTATTTTTTCGCCGATGTTGCGTTCGATCTCTTTGGGGAGGGAGCCTTCGAGTAACTCTTGTATGCTGGGTCGGGCGAGTTTATAGGCTACCCCGACAATGAACAGTCCTACGATAAGCGAGGTGATGGGGTCGAGTATGCGCCAGTGTTCGCCCAAAAACATGGCGCCCGATATGCCGATGAGGGTGCCTATCGACGAGAAGGCATCGGAGCGGTGATGCCAGCCGTTGGCGATGACCGCAGGACTGTCGATTTTACGCCCTACGACAATGGTATACCAGTAGAGCCCCTCTTTGACTATGATAGAGACGGCGGCCATGATAAGTGCCAAATAGGTGGGTCGCTCGATGACACCGCCGTTGAGGACCTCGTATATCTTCACGCTGCCCGAGTAGAAGATACCCACGGCGACGATAAAGAGGGCGAAACTGATGAGCATGGTGGCGAAAGTCTCGTATTTGCCATGCCCGTAGGGGTGGTCGCTATCTTCGTTTTTCGAGGAGATTTTGATGAAGATGATAACGATAAAATCGGTAATGAAATCCGATAGCGAGTGGATTCCGTCGGCTACCATAGCGCTACTTCGACCTACGACGCCGGCCACGATTTTGGCGGCCGAGAGTATGAGGTTGGTAAAGAATCCCACCCAAGTGACGCGAGCGGCTTTTTTCTCGCGGGCGATGTCGGTTATCTCGTTCGGTTCGTTCATTGTTGTCGGTGATAAAACGGTACAAATATAGGGCGTTTTTGTGCTATTTATATCCTCTTTTTGTCTCGGAAGTTTTAATTTATATCGGTTCTATATTGGGATTGGGAGTGAGGGTGATGAAAAAAGGGGATTCGGGTTTTTATTTTCGGCAATTTTTATCTATCTTTGAATATCGTAAAAGTCAGGAAATATGCACATCGAATCGTTACATATCCGTCGACAGGTGATTCCTCCGTATCGGGGTGCGTTGCTGGTGGCCGAGCCTTTCTTGGACGAGGGTTGTTTCCGCCGGTCGGTCATTTGTTTGGCCGAATATTCCGAAAAGGGGGCGGTAGGTTTCGTGCTGAATAGTCCCACGCGTTATTTCTTGAATGAATTGCTGGTGGGGGCAGGTAGCCTTCCGT
Organism: Candidatus Barnesiella excrementigallinarum; assembly: GCA_019114445.1. Lineage (GTDB taxonomy): Bacteria > Bacteroidota > Bacteroidia > Bacteroidales > Barnesiellaceae > Barnesiella > Barnesiella excrementigallinarum. The sequence goes on along the minus strand of DXFL01000006.1, from coordinate 173,135 downwards.
CGATACCGGTTTATTGCGGGGGGCCGGTGGGAACCGATCACCTCTTTTTCTTGCACGATATAGCGGCTTTGCCCGGAGCCGTGGAGATTACCGAGGGGCTTTTTGCCAATGGCGATTTCGATATGCTGCTCGATTTCCTGCGAAGCGACGAGAGTGTGCGGAACCATGTAAAATTTTTGTTAGGGTACAGCGGTTGGTCGCCGGGACAGCTCGACGGGGAGTTGCGGCAAGAGTCGTGGGCGGTCACAGCCATGCAGTCGCCGGTGAGTTGCCTGACGGCTGTCGACGATGCTTTTTGGCGGGAGACGGTGCGGAGTATGGGCGACGGATACCAATTGTGGCTCAATTCGCCGCAGGAGCCTTCGCTTAATTAATAACCATTTATTTGGAGGAGAATTTTTGCAGCAGCAGGGCGTCGGTATAGCCTTCGGGCAGCCGAACCCAGTCGGCCAAGCGTCCGCTTTCGCAGAATCCGCAGGATTTGAAGAGGGCGATGCTGGCGGTGTTGCACAGGGGGATATGTACGTACAACTGGTGCAGGAACAGAACTTCGAAAGCGTACCTCATAAAGGTTTCGAGTGCATCCCGGCCGAATCCCTGTCGGGAGTAAAGGGGGTCGATGAGAATCCCTATGGCCGCCCGGCGGTGGGTGGCGTCGTAGTCGAAACAGTCGATAATCCCGATAGGCTGTCTATCCTCTTTTTTTACGACAATCAGCCTCAACTGGTTGTCGCGGGCGATGTCGGCGCTGTAATGCTCGATGTATTGTTTCAGCAGGTAACGCGAGAAGGGGGCTATGGTGCAGCCGTATTTCCACAGCGAGGCGTTGTTTTCCCACCGGTAGAGGAGGTTGAGGTCTTCGGGTTCGACGGCTCGCAATTCGATCTGTTTTCCCGTGAGGTAGTTCATGGTTGAGTATAGATTTCTTTGGGTGAAACAATTACCCTCGATTCGGGGTTGTAGATAAGGAAACGGTTGCGGTCGTGGCTGTGGCGCTGTATGGTCTCGATAATCTCCCGAAAGGAGAGTTGTGCGGTATCGAGTACAATGTAATGTTTCCCCGCTTTTTTTTTCGGTACAGGAATTTCGTCGGTCGACGATAGGGCCGTATAGGGTGTTCCACCCGGCAAGAGTGCGGTTATGTCGCCGATATGGCGGGAGAGTATATACCATTCGCCCCGCTCTTTTTTCTCGGCCTTTTTCCTCCGTTGGAACGGGTACGAGAGTATCCGGCAGGCGGCGGCCAGCATGGCGCGGAAAAAGATGGAAAATTTAATGGCGAGAGCATACCCCTTGCTGTAATGGGGATAGTGCTTTTTAAAAAAGATAAGCATGGCCTCGTAGAAGATACGCACATACCGCAGGCTCCCCTTTTTGGTGCTTTCGCCTTTGTAGTGTATGATGGGAGTAGGCACATAGTAGTTGCAGTATCCTACCTGTACCAGTCGGTAGGAGAGGTCTATGTCCTCGCCGTACATGAAGAATGTTTCGTCGAGCAGTCCGCTTTTGTCGAGGGTTTCGCGACGCACAAACATGAATGCTCCCGAAAGAATTTCGATTCGATGGACTTCGTCGGGCGAGAGGTATTTCAGGTGGTAACGCCCGAAAAGTCGCGAATGGGGAAAGAGCGCAGCCAACCCGAATATTTTGCAGAACGATACCCACGGCGAGGGGAAGCCTCGTTTCGATTCGGGCAGGAATCGGCCGTTGCCGTCGACCATTTTCACCCCCACGCCACCGGCTTCGGGGTGGGAGTCCATAAATTGGCACACGTCGTGCAGGGTATTTTCGGCAATCACCGTATCGGGATTGAGCAACAAAATATATTGTCCGGTAGCCAGCTCGATAGCCTGATTGTTGGCGCGGGCGAAACCCACGTTTTCGGTATTGGCGATAAACCGTACTTCGGGGAAGCGCGGCGACAGGTAATCGAGCGAATCGTCTTGCGAGTGGTTGTCGACCACGAAGATTTCGACTTCCATCGGGTATGCTTTCAGCGCAGCCCGTACCGACCGGAGCGCTTGCTCCAGAAAGTGTTTTACCCGGTAGTTGACAATGACGATACTGATTTTTACCACAGGAAAGGCTCTTTTATTATATAATGTATAACGCCTGCACGGCCGAAATAGTATATCTTATCCCTTGAAACTTTCGCTGAACAGCGTTCGGTTGAGAATAGATCGGCCGAGGGTGATTTCGTCGGTATATTCCAATTCCCCGCCCACCGATACGCCTCGTGCGATGATGGTGATTTTTACATCGAACGGCGCCAGTTTGCGGAAGATGTAGAAGTTGGTAGTGTCGCCCTCCATCGTGGCGCTCAGGGCTAAGATCACCTCTTTGATTCCACCGGCAGCCACCCGTTCGACCAAGCTCTCTATTTCGAGGTCGGCCGGTCCGATACCGTCCATCGGCGAGATGACACCTCCCAGTACGTGGTAAAGCCCGTGGAATTGGCGTGTGTTCTCGACCACCATCACCTCTTTTACATTCTCGACGACACACAGCGTAGAGGCATCGCGCGAAGGGTCGCTGCAAATGGCGCAGGTGTCGGTGTCGGAGATGTTGTGGCACACATGGCAGTGCTTGATTTCCCGACACAGTTTAATGATGGTGTTGCCGAATTTTTCGGCCTCGCTCTCCTCCTGCCGCAGCAGGTGCAGCACCAGCCGCAGGGCGGTTTTTCGACCGATACCCGGCAGTTTTGCAAATTCGTTGACGGCGTTTTCGAGCAGAACCGAAGAGTATTGTTGATCCATATAGATAGTTGCGCTTTGTTTGGCTTGGCCTGTCGACGAGGAAGTCTCCCCTCCAAGACGGGCGGTAACCGTGCAAAAATAGGAAATAAGGGTGGAATTTGCTAATAAAAACGGCGGAATATGGTTTCTGTATCGTTGCCGGCAATTCCCGCTTCGATGTACAGATTCGTGCCGTTCGTGTGATAAATCTTTGGAAAATGAGTATATTTGTCCCTCTTGGAATTTGAAAACGCAACATATTTATATGGAGATTAAGAAAGCCCGGTTTGTAATCAGTAGCAACGATGTGAGCTCTTGCCCTTCGCACGATTTGCCTGAGTATGCTTTTATCGGACGTTCCAATGTAGGGAAATCGTCACTTATCAATATGCTTACCCGTCAAAAAGGGTTGGCCATGACTTCGGCCACGCCGGGGAAGACTATGCTGATTAACCATTTTTTCATCGACGACAGTTGGTATTTGGTCGATTTGCCCGGTTATGGCTATGCCCGCCGGGGCAAGGAGAGCCGCGAGGCATTGCGGGCCATGATCGAGGGGTATGCGCTCCGACGCCGGGAGATGACTTGCCTTTTCGTCCTGCTCGATTGCCGGCATAAACCGCAGAAAATCGACCTCGAATTTATGGAGTGGTTGGGCGAGAATGGAGTGCCTTTTGCCATCGTCTTTACCAAAACCGATAAAATAGGCCCTGTGGTGCTGAAAGAGAACATCGCCCATTATAAATCGGTGTTGCACGAGACTTGGGAGGAGCTGCCCCCTATCTTTGCCACCTCGTCGGAGAAAGGGCTGGGACGGGAAGAGTTGCTCGATTATATCGACCGGGTGAACAAAAGTTTGAAAGAAGATTAAAATAGTCCGGTTCTTGGGGATATAGGTTTTGTTCGTAGAATCGGTTTTAATATATTTGCAGGGAATAAGCATTGTTCGATGCCCGTTTTATAGCCGGTGAGAACCCTTGTTCGACCTCCTTTGAAAGGAGAAAACAGATTTAATTTTAAGAAAATACTATGTGCGAGAAAGATTCGTTTATGAGAGCGGCCATCGATTTGTCGCTCGATAATATCGACCATGATGGCGGCCCCTTTGGTGCCGTAATCGTAAAAGAGGGAAAAATTATTGCCCGGGGAGCCAATCGGGTGACAGCTTCGAACGACCCCACGGCTCATGCCGAGGTAAATGCCATTCGCGAAGCGGCACGGGTTTTGGGGACATTCGATTTGAGCGGGTGCGAAATTTATACTTCGTGCGAGCCTTGTCCCATGTGTATGGGTGCCATTTATTGGGCACACCTCGACCGGGTGTATTACGGCAATACCAAAGCCGACGCTAAGGCCATAGGCTTTGACGATTCGTTTATCTATGACGAACTGGCTTTGCCGATGGAAAAACGTCATTTGAAAATTATGCCCATGATGCGCGACGAAGCTATTAAAGCGTTTGAGAAATGGGAAAACAAAAGCGATAAGATAGAATATTGAATAACCGGGGGTACAAGCCCCCTCTTTTTTGAATAAGAATATGGCAAACTGGTTTGAATGCAGAGTAAAATACGATAAGATGCTGGAAAACGGCATGCAGAAAAAAGTGACGGAACCCTATTTGGTCGATGCCCTTTCGTTTACCGAGGCCGAGGCCCGTATTATCGAGGAGGTTTCTCCTTTTATTTCGGGCGAGTTTTCGGTATCGGCGGTGAAACGCGCCAATTTCAGCGAACTCTTTTTCGACGAAACGGGTGACCGCTGGTACAAATGCAAACTTAATTTTATCACGCTCGACGAAAAGAGCGGCATGGAAAAACGTACCGCTTCGTATATGCTTGTGCAGGCAGCCGATTTCGAAACGGCATTGAAGAATCTGGTTGCCGGCATGAAAGGCACTATGGCCGATTGGGTGATTGTGTCGATTGCGGAGACTCCGTTGATGGACGTATATCCCTTTAATCCCGAAGGAAAAACTGCCGAGAACGACCGACCGCAAGAATGAACGATATAGCTTTACATATTACCCAAATCGGGCAGGAGTTGCCTGCCGGTACCCGATTGGTGGCGGTGTCGAAATTCCACCCCGCCGAGGCAATTATGGAAGCCTATGAGGCAGGGCAACGCATATTCGGAGAGAGCCGGGTGCAAGAACTGGTGGCGAAATACGAAACGCTGCCCAAAGATATAGCTTGGCATTTTATAGGACATTTGCAAACCAACAAGGTAAAATACATTGCACCGTTTATCTCGCTCATTCACAGCGTAGATAGCGAGAAACTCCTGTCGGTTATCGACGGCGAGGCAGCCAAATGCGGACGTACCGTCGATTGCCTGCTCGAAATTCATGTGGCGCAGGAGGAGAGTAAATATGGTTTTACCCCCGATTCGTTTCGGGAGTGGTTGGCCGGGAATCCGTTGGGGAAATATCCCCATGTACGAGTGCGCGGTCTCATGGGTATGGCATCTTTAACCGACGACGACCGTCGCATAGATAGGGAATTTGGAGAGTTGAAGCGCTTGTTTGATGAGGTAAAAGCGTCGGGGAAGGTCGATGCCTCGGTGTTCGACGAACTCTCTATGGGAATGTCGCACGACTATCGGCTGGCATTGCAGCATGGCAGCACGTTGGTACGCATAGGTACCTCTATTTTTGGGGATCGCGGGTATTAATTCATTTCAGTATCTATTTTCTTGGAGGCCATTAAATATATATCTTTGATCTGTTTTATGTTCAAAAACATATATTTGATGGGCTATTGATGAATAATTAGCATTACCTTTGTCCTTAATTTTGTGCTTGTTCGAATGGTTGGGACAAAGAATAGAAAAAGATAAAAAACACACATAAATTCATTAATTAAAATCTTATAAAATGAGTACAGAACAGAAAAACAATGGGAAGATTATTGCGATTATCGCCATGATGTTCCTGTTTGCAATGATTGCTTTCGTTACCAATTTGGCGGCACCATTTGGTCTCATTTGGGGGAACCAATATTCGTGGGCCGGTATGATGGGTAATATGATGAACTTTTTAGCCTATTTGTTTATGGGCGTACCCGCAGGTACAATGCTGGTGAAAATCGGGTATAAAAAAACGGCTCTTACGGCTATGGCCGTAGGTTTCGTGGGATTGTTTATCCAGTACCTTTCCAGTATTATGGGAGCCGATACGGCTCTGTTTACCGTGGGTGGACAAGCTGTGTATTTGAACCTCATCATTTATTTGTTCGGAGCGTTTGTTTGCGGTTTTTGCGTGTGTATGCTTAATACCGTGGTAAACCCGATGCTTAACTTGCTCGGTGGTGGTGGCAACAAAGGTAACCAATTGATCCAAACCGGTGGCACATTGAACTCTTTGGCCGCTACATTGACCCCGCTCTTTGTGGGTGTACTTATCGGTTCGGTAACCGACAAGACTGCCATGAGCGATGTAACTCCGCTGTTATTTATCGCTATGGCTGTATTTGCCGTGTCGTTTATCATCATATCGGCGATTGCTATCCCCGAACCCCACTTGGCAAAGAAGGGCGCTTCTGAAGAAAAATTCGAACATAGCCCTCTCGCTTTCCGCCATACTTTACTTGGTGTGATTGCTATTTTCTTGTATGTAGGTATCGAGGTAGGTATTCCGGCTCAGCTTAATTTCTTTATGGCCGATACGAGTGCGAAAGGTGCAGGTATCTTGGTTAACGGAGCCGCTATCGGTGGTGCTATTGTGGCTATTTATTGGCTGTTGATGTTGATAGGTCGTTTCCTGAGTAGCTTGATTAGTGGAAAGGTATCGACTCGCGCACAGTTGATTACGGTTTCGTCGGTAGCTATTGTACTTATTTTGATTGCCATCTTCACCCCGAAGAGCGTAGGTTTCAATGTTCCTTCGTTTGTGTATGATCCGGTAGCGAAGACTTCCGAGATTTTGGTTAACGCGGGAGTGCCGGCTAATGAGGCAGAGGCTTTTGTGGCTAATCCTAATGAAGAGTTCTTGACACAACACGCTGCTGTTTTGACGGAAGCTCAATTAACTCCCGAGAAAGTGATGAAATCGATGGAGACTCCCAAAGTGCCCCTTAGCGCTTTGTTCCTTGTTCTCTGTGGTTTGTGTACTTCGGTAATGTGGGGTGGTATTTTCAATTTGGCCGTAGAAGGTTTGGGCAAATATACAGCTAAGGCTTCGGGTATATTCATGACTATGGTTGTCGGTGGCGGTGTCATGCCGTTTATACAGAATATGCTTTCGGGTAGCTTCGGCTACTTGGCAAGTTACTGGCTTGTAGTTGCAATGTTGGCATACCTGTTGTATTACGGACTGATCGGGTGCAAGAATGTCAATACCGATATTCCTACCGAATAACCGACGGTTATTCTATACCATAAATATATGATTCGAAAAGGGAGCGAGGTGCATTCTTCGCTCCCTTCGCTTTTTGCGAACTTTTGATGGCTTTTGTGTTTGTATACTCGTTAATTGTATTATTTTTGTAAAAAAAAATTCCATGAACGATACGAACTTGTTAAACAAATCGGCCGACAATATCAGAGTATTGACGGCAGCGATGGTCGAAAAAGCCAAGTCGGGGCACCCCGGTGGAGCGATGGGTGGCGCCGATTTCATCAATGTGCTATACTCCGAATTTTTAGTGTATGACCCGAAAGACCCGAAGTGGATCAATCGCGACCGGTTCTTTTTGGATCCGGGACATATGTCGCCTATGCTGTATAGTGTGCTGGCAATGGTCGGATTTTATACGATGGACGATTTGAAATCGTTTCGTCAGTGGGGTAGCATTACCCCCGGTCACCCCGAAGTAGATGTGATGCATGGAGTCGAAAATACTTCCGGCCCGCTGGGTCAGGGGCATACGATGGCTGTGGGTGCAGCTATCGCCGAGCGCTTCCTTGCGGCTCGTTTCGGGGAGTGGAGCAGTCACAAAATCTATGCGTTTATTTCCGATGGTGGAATTCAGGAGGAAATTTCGCAAGGCGCCGGCCGGTTGGCGGGATTCTTGGGATTGCACAATTTAATTATGTTCTACGATAGCAACGATGTACAGCTTTCGACCGATACCGATGCGGTAACCAACGAGGATACAGCGGCCAAGTATAGGGCATGGAATTGGAATGTAATGGAGATAGACGGGTCGGATCCCGAAGCCATTCGCGAAGCACTTGCTTTGGCGAACCGCGAGACCGAAAAACCTACACTCATTATTGGAAAAACCATTATGGGACGGGGTTGCGTAACCGAAAGCGGAGAGAAGTTCGAAGGGAAATGTTCTACCCACGGGCAGCCGTTGAGTAAATCGGGAGCTTCGTACGAAAAAACCATCGAGAATTTAGGCGGAAATGTGGAGAATCCGTTTGCCCTGTTCCCCGAAACCGTTGAATTGTATGCCCGTCGGGCTAAGGAACTGCAACAGATTGTCGCAGAGCGTAGAGCGGCACAGGCTGCGTGGGAAAAAGAGAATCCCCAAGAGGCAGCTATGTTGCACGATTTTTATGCCGGGAAGTTGCCCGAACTCGACTTCGCATCGATCGAATGCAAACCCAATATAGCTACCCGTTCCGCTTCGGCTACGGTGCTTTCTTTCTTGGCGGAGCGGGTAAAGAATATGATTGTATCGTCGGCCGATTTGGCTAATTCGGACAAGACCGATGCTTTCCTGAAAAAGACAACCGCTTTGGCCAAAGACAATTTAAAGGGCGCGTTCCTGCACGCGGGAGTGGCCGAGTTGACCATGGCGTCGATTATGAATGGAATACTGTTGCATGGAGGTATGCAGGCTGCTTGCGGTACTTTCTTCGTATTCTCGGATTATATGAAACCGGCTGTGCGTATGGCCGCATTGATGGAGTTGCCGGTAAAATATATTTGGACACACGATGCATTTAGGGTAGGAGAAGATGGCCCTACACACGAGCCTGTGGAGCAGGAAGCCCAAATAAGGTTGATGGAGCAGTTGAAAAACCACAGCGGGAAAAACAGTGTGCTGGTATTGAGACCCGCCGACAGTGCCGAAACTGTGGTGGCTTGGAAACTGGCCATGCAAAATGCCGATACTCCTACGGCTTTGATTCTTTCTCGTCAGGATATCCCCGATTTGCCCTCGGTTTCGGGTAACCGTTACCAAGATGCTTTACAAGCCGAGAAGGGTGCCTATGTGTTGATGAAAGATGAAAATCCCGATGTCGTGCTGGTGGCTAATGGGTCGGAAGTGTCGACTTTGGTGGGAGCGGCCGAATTGCTACACGAAAAAGGAATAGCCGTACAAATTGTATCGGTTCCTTCTATCGGGCTCTTTTTGAACCAGCCAGTGTCGTATCGCGAGGAGGTGATTCCTTCCCGATTGCCTGTTTTCGGCCTTACTGCCGGATTGCCTTCGACTTTGTTGCAAGTGGTAGGCTGTAAGGGAAAGGTTTATGGTTTGGACCATTTCGGATATTCGGCTCCTTATAAGGTCCTCGACGAGAAATTAGGATTTACTCCTGTAAATATAGCCGGGGAAATAGCCGACTTTTTGAAACAATAGCTATCAAAATAATTGAATATGTAGCAAAAAATACTTCTCTATCAACTTAGGGAAGTATTTTGTTGTAAATTTAAATAAAAATTATTTGTTGATTAAAAAAAAAGGTATACCTTTACCCCAAATTTAAAAGGGTCTATTGGGATATAATTGAAAAATCCGAAGATATCTGAAAGAAGAATTTAATTTTAAAAATAACCAATATGAAGAAGAGTGTTTTTGCAATTTTGCTTGCGACGTTGTTTGTCGTTACGCCGGCAATGGTTGCAGCGGCTTCCCAAGAGGAGGTAAAGACGGAACCTTCTAAGGAAATTGTACTGAATAAATTTAAAGATAATTGGATGATTTCACTTGAAGGTGGTGCCGATTTTAGTTTAGGGTTATATGATAGTCATGCCGATTTCGGTAAACGTATAGCTCCGGTATTTGGCCTTAATGTAGAAAAATGGTTCTCACCGGTCATTGGTCTGCGTTTGGGGGTTGACTACTATGGTATAAAAGGTGCCGCCTTGTGGGGGAATGGTCTGAGTGGCGAAATGCTCGACGATACATATTACAAACAATCGTATTCTATGGTATTGCCGGCTCTTGATGTAATGGGCGATTTGGCAAGTTTGTTCTGTGGGTATCGCGAACGTGTATATTCTCCTATCCTGTATGTAGGTTTAGGTATTCCCGTTGCTGTTTCTGGCGATGGAACTATTGCCGACCATATCAATATGGGAATGCGTGGTGGTTTGTTGAACCGTTTCCGTTTGAGCGATGCATGGGCTATCAATTTGGACGTGCGTTTCGATGTGTTGGAATCGACCGTCTCTAACGAAGGAAATCATGGCAAGGCTTTATCGGCTTTGGTAGGTGTAACCTATAAATTCAAAGATCGTGGTTGGAAAGCTCCTGAGATTCCCGTTGTGGAACCGGTTGTTGGCAAGTATAGCGATGCCGAAGGCGACGCATTGGTTGCCCAGTTGCGTGAAGCTAATCGTAAGATTGCCGATCTCGAACAACAATTGGCTGAGTTGAGAAATCGTCCGGCCGAAAAGGTTGTTGAGGAACCCGCTCCGGTAGTTACGGTTTACTACAATATAAATAGCTCGGAATTGCAAGGTAAAGACCGGGTTGTTTTGAAAGCTGTGGCTAAGGCTATCAAAGCAAACAAAGATAAAAAATATGTGATCACCGGTTATGCCGATAGCGAGACAGGTACGGCTTCTTTCAATGCTAAATTGCGTAAAGCTCGTGCCGAAAGAGTATATGACGCATTGGTATCTTACGGCGTATCGCCCGATCAGTTGGAACAAAAGACCAGCGATGCTAAACTCGATCGTTTTGGTTCTTATATCCTCGATCGTGCCGCAACAATCTCTCCGGCAGAATAAATTTTCTAATATAGAGATAAAGACGGTCGCTTCCACGGGGAGGCGACCGTCTTGTTTTTTTAGGAAAAGAATGTGAAATATCATTTGTTTTTGAATGAAAGAGGCGCGTTAAGAAAGAGGCTTTCCAAGCGATTAATTGTCGCTGAAACTTTATATGAAACAGTTTTTTGGAGTGTTAGATGTATATAAAAGAATGTTAAAATATAAGCGAATAAGGCCTATTCTGCGATAAATTGCAAAGTCGGCTTGCCAAAATAGGAGTGTTTTATTATCTTTGCCCCCTGTTAAGAGAGAAGCCGTGGAATCGTTTTATAGAACGCACAAGTATCTCGTCGAGCATGTAGAGTCGCCTGTCAAACGCGACTTGATGTATCAAATCGACAAAAACAGCCGTTTAGTAGGTATAAAGGGTAGCCGAGGGGTAGGAAAGACCACATTTTTGCTGCAATATGCCAAAGAAAATTACGGCTTGGATAGGTCGTGTTTATATATCAATCTTAATAACCTATATTTCACAGAACATACACTGAAAGAGTTTGCCGGGCGTTTCTATGCACAGGGTGGCCGAGTGTTGTTGATCGATCAGGTATTCAAATATCCGGGTTGGTCGGAAGAGTTGAAATATTGTTACGACAATTTTCCCGAATTGAAAATAATTTTTTCAGGTTCGTCGGTGATGCGTCTGAAAGAAGAGAATCCGGTATTGGCGGGGTTGGTAGATTCTTACAATCTGCGGGGATTTTCGTTCCGCGAATACCTCAATCTTATGGCGTCGACCAATTTCCCATCGCATTCGTTCCATGAGATTATAGCCAATCATCGGGCCATTGCTCAGGAAATATGTGCCAAGGTCAATCCGCTCGATTATTTTCAAGGATATTTGCATCACGGTTATTATCCTTTCTTTCTCGATAAGTCCAATTTCTCGGAGAATTTGGTTAAAAACATCAATATGATTATGGAGGTGGATATTCTGTTGATTAAGCAGATAGAACTTTCATATTTGCCCAAAGTGCGCCGATTGATGTATTTGCTGTCGGTTCAATCGCCGGCGCCAACCAATGTGAGCCAGTTAAGCAAAAAAATACAGGTGTCGAGGGCTACTGTGATGAACTATATCAAGAGCCTCAAAGATGCCCGGCTCATCAATATGCTTTATCGCGAAGGGGAGGAGTTTCCCAAGAAACCGGCTATGGTTTATATGCACAATACCAATATCATATACTCCAACCGTTCGGTGCAGGTCGATGCGCAATCGGTTCGCGAGACCTTCTTTTACAATACGTTGCATAAAGACAACCGGTTGAATATGGGCAGTAAGAATGCTCAGTTCTTGGTGAACAAGGAACATCTGTTCCGGATTCAGGGGAATGTTCCCCGCAGCCGCATAAATCCCAATTTTTACTATGCAATAGACGATTTGAAAATAGGGAGTGAAAACTTAATACCTCTGTGGTTGTTTGGTTTTGTATATTGATTATAGAAAAGGAAAAACAATATTTAATACTTAATAACAAGAAAAGATGAGTAAACAGAAAAAATTTTTAACTTGCGATGGTAATCAAGCCGCAGCGCATATCTCGTATATGTTTTCTGAGGTTGCCGCCATCTATCCTATCACTCCGTCGTCGACGATGGCCGAGTATGTAGACGAATGGGCCGCCGCCGGGCGTAAAAACATTTTCGGCGAGACGGTTCTCGTACAGGAGATGCAATCGGAAGGAGGAGCCGCCGGAGCCGTTCACGGTTCTTTGCAGGCTGGAGCTTTAACCACCACTTATACGGCATCACAAGGACTTCTGTTGATGATTCCCAATATGTATAAAATTGCCGGTGAATTACTCCCTTGCGTATTTCACGTATCGGCTCGTACATTGGCTTCGCACTCGCTCTCTATTTTTGGCGATCATCAAGATGTGATGTCTGCCCGTCAAACCGGTTTTGCCATGTTAGCCGAAGGTTCGGTACAAGAGGTGATGGATTTGGCCGGTGTCGCTCACTTGTCGACTATTCGTTCGCGAGTACCATTTATTAACTTCTTCGATGGCTTCCGTACTTCTCACGAAATTCAAAAAATCGAAGCCCTCGAAAATGAGGATTTGGCTCCGCTTATCGACCAAAAGGCTTTGGCCGAGTTCCGTGCCCGTGCATTGAACCCCGAAACTCCGGTTATGCGAGGTATGGCCGAGAACCCCGATACCTTCTTCCAACATCGCGAGGCTTCGAATAAATTCTACGATGCAGTTCCTGCTATTGTAGAAGACTATATGCAGGAAATCAACAAAATTACAGGCCGCGATTATCACCTGTTCAATTACTATGGCGCCGAAGATGCCGAGCGCGTGATTATCGCTATGGGTTCGGTTACCGAAGCTGCCCGCGAAGCTATCGACTACTTGATGGCCAAAGGCGAGAAAGTAGGTTTGGTGGCTGTTCACCTGTATCGTCCTTTCTCGGCCGAACACTTCCTGTCGGCTATGCCTAAGACGGCAAAACGTGTGGCTGTGCTCGACCGTACCAAAGAGCCGGGAGCAAACGGCGAACCGCTGTATCTCGATGTAAAAGATGTATTCTATGGCAAAGCCGATGCCCCGCTTATCGTAGGCGGCCGTTATGGTTTGGCTTCGAAAGATACTACTCCTACACAAATCCTTTCGGTATATGAGAATTTGGCTTTGCCCGAACCCAAAAATCACTTTACCATCGGTATTGTCGACGATGTTACTTTCACCTCGCTGCCTCCGAAAGAGGAGTTGGCTTTGGGTGGCGAAGGTATCTTCGAGGCTAAATTCTATGGTTTGGGAGCCGACGGTACGGTTGGTGCCAACAAGAACTCTGTAAAAATTATCGGTGACAACACCGACAAATATTGCCAAGCTTATTTCTCTTACGACTCGAAAAAATCGGGTGGTTTCACTTGCTCGCACTTGCGTTTCGGCGATACCCCCATTCGCTCGACCTATTTGGTAAATACGCCTAACTTCGTAGCCTGCCACGTTCAGGCCTATCTGCATATGTACGATGTATTGCGTGGTATCCGTCAAGACGGTACATTCTTGCTGAATACGATTTGGACGGCCGACGAGTTGGTAAAACACCTGCCTAACAGTGTAAAACGTACGTTGGCACAAAAGAACATTTCGTTCTATACGATCAACGCTACGAAGATCGCTCAAGAGATAGGTTTGGGTAACCGCACGAACACCATTCTGCAATCGGCCTTCTTCCGCATTACCGAAGTGATTCCCGTCGATTTGGCTATCGAGCAGATGAAGAAATTCATTGTGAAATCGTATGGTAAGAAGGGTGAAGATGTCGTGAACAAGAACTATGCCGCCGTAGACCGTGGTGGTGAGTATGAAAAAGTAACGGTAGACCCTGCATGGGCTAATCTTCCCGATGATGCAAAAGCCGAAAGCAAAGCTCCCGAATTTGTAGAAAATGTGGTGAAGGTAATCAATGCCCAAGCCGGCGACGATCTGCCTGTTTCGGCTTTCTCGGGCATTGAAGATGGCACATGGCCTGCCGGAACTGCCAAATACGAAAAACGTGGTGTGTCGGCATTCGTGCCGGTTTGGAACGGCGAGAACTGTATCCAATGTAACAAGTGTGCATACGTTTGTCCTCACGCTTCTATCCGTCCCTTCGTTCTCGACGAGAACGAGTTGGCCGCTTCGCCTTTCAAGGCCGGTGAGACTCTCGAAATGAAAGTTCCCGCTACAATGAAAGGTATGCACTTCCGTATGCAAGTCGATGTTCTCGACTGCTTGGGTTGCGGCAACTGTGTAGATGTATGTCCGGGCAACAAGAACGGCAAAGCCTTGTCGATGGCCGATCTCGAAAGCCAGTTGAGCGAAGCTCCCCGTTGGGATTATTGCGCTGATAATGTGAAGAGCAAACAACATTTGGTAGATATCAAATCGAATGTGAAGAACTCGCAATTCGCTACTCCGTTGTTCGAATTCTCGGGCGCTTGCTCGGGTTGCGGCGAAACTCCGTATGTGAAGTTGATTTCTCAACTCTTTGGCGACCGTGAGATGGTATCCAATGCCACGGGTTGTTCTTCGATCTATTCGGGTTCGATACCTTCTACTCCTTACACCACGAACGAAAAAGGTAAAGGTGTGGCATGGGCCAACTCGTTGTTCGAAGACTTCTGCGAATTTGGTTTGGGTATGACTTTGGCCGTTGAGAAGATGCGCGACCGTTTGGTTAAACTCATGACTCAGGCTATCGAGAGCGACAGTTGTCCCGCAGAAACAAAAGAACTGTTTGCCGCTTGGATTGCCGATAAAGACAATACCGATCGTACCATCGAGCTCGAAGCTCAAATCACTCCCATCGTGAAAGCCAATGCCGACAAATGCGAAATCTGCAAGGAGATCGCTTCGTTGAGCCAGTACCTCATTAAGAAATCGCAATGGATTATCGGTGGCGACGGTGCTTCGTACGATATTGGTTTCGGTGGTCTCGACCACGTGTTGGCTTCGGGCAAGAATGTAAATATTCTCGTACTCGATACCGAGGTTTACTCCAACACCGGAGGTCAAGCCTCCAAAGCCACTCCTGTGGGTGCCATTGCCAAATTTGCCGCAGCCGGTAAACGGGTTCGTAAAAAAGACCTCGGCCTTATCGCTTCGACCTATGGTTATGTATACTGCGCACAGGTTGCTATGGGAGCCGACCAAGCTCAAACGTTGAAGGCTATCCGCGAAGCCGAGGCTTACAACGGACCTTCGATTATCATTGCTTATGCACCTTGTATCAACCACGGATTGAAAGCCGGTATGGGTAAATCGCAAGCCGAAGAGGCTGCTGCCGTAGCTTGCGGTTACTGGCACTTGTGGCGTTACAATCCCGAGTTGGAAGCCGAGGGTAAGAACCCCTTCACGCTCGATAGCAAAGAGCCCGACTGGTCGAAGTTCCAAGACTTCCTCAAAGGCGAGGTTCGTTTTGCTTCGGTAATGAAACAATATCCGGCCGAAGCTGCCGAATTGTTCCAAGCTGCCGAGGATAACGCTAAATGGCGTTACAACAACTACCGTCGTTTGGCCAAACAACAATGGGGTGTAGAACAAGAAGATTAAGGTTTATTTAATTGCTGTATAAAAGACGACCCGGCGGGATTTTCCCTGCCGGGCCGTTTGTTTTAGAGGCAAAAAAAACGGAGCTGAAAATGAGCTCCGTTGGTGATATATCGGTTGTTGGCTAAAAGTCGTCTTTCTCCGACCCGAACAACATATCTTTTAGGCGAGAACGGTCGAGAATCATAATTTCTTTGGCGTTGTAGTCTATTATCCCGTTGTTTTTCAATTCGTCGAGAGTAGAGAGGAATACCGATCGTTGTACTCCAAAGAAAGCATACAAGTCTTTTTGTTTGCAAATGATACGTATGTCGGTCGACTTTTGTTGGGTGAGGCTTAGAACCCAAAAAGCCAGCCGCTCTTTAAGATCGTTCGACGAGAGCGCCGTGAAACTTTCCAACGCTTTTTGAGACCGTCGCGAAAGAATGTTCAGTAAGTTGATGAGGAAGATAGGTTCTTCTTGCAACATTTGTACCACCGAAGCTTTTTCGATTTGCATGACACCAACGGTTCCTACGGCGTAGAGATTAGCCGGGAAATAGGTGTCGCGGCCAAACAAGTGTTCGGGAGCGATGACATTGGGAGCCTGTATAGTTTCGGTGATTCTCATTTTCTCGTTTTGGGTAACCAACTCGGAACGGATTTCGCCTGAGATAAGGAATTTTAAATGGTTACACTCTTCTCCGATGGAAACAATTTTTTCCCCATCGGGATATTTGAGAAAATGGAATTTCATTTTCTCGATGAGTTCCGAAATTTTATTCCGGCTTACTCCCTGAAAGATGGGGAGTTGTAATAAAACATCATACATGCTGTTCATACGCTGTGCGATTTGACTTTTCAAATCTAACAATTTTTTTTTACTATGTTTCGATACAAAAGCTAAAACATCTTCTTTGTTTAGAAACAATTCATTTCTTTTTTTTTCATTAACTTTGTGCCGCCGAGGCAGAAAGCGCATCGATGAGGTTATGCATATCTCCTTGTGTGTTTTTGTATGGTGTAATATCGTTGTGTACCTAAACTGTGTGAAATATGGATATCATGTCGTTTAATTTTCAGGATTTCCTGAGTGCGTTTATTATTTTGTTTGCCGTTATCGATATAACAGGCCTTACGCCTATTATTATCGACATGAAGCAGAAAGGACAGAATATT
Source organism: Candidatus Barnesiella excrementigallinarum (assembly GCA_019114445.1). Classification (GTDB taxonomy): domain Bacteria; phylum Bacteroidota; class Bacteroidia; order Bacteroidales; family Barnesiellaceae; genus Barnesiella; species Barnesiella excrementigallinarum. The sequence goes on along the minus strand of DXFL01000006.1, from coordinate 156,246 downwards.
GTCGCTTGGAAAGCTGCGGTTTATTCGTTGATTACGTTTCTTGCCTTTTTGTTTATGGGAAACATAATTCTCGAATTGTTTCAAGTCGATATATCGTCGTTTGCCATCGCCGGTGCATTGGTTATTTTTGTGATGGCCATAGAGATGCTGCTGGGAATCGAGATTTTCCGAAACGATGGCCCCGAAGGTGCGGCATCGATTGTACCCATAGTCTTTCCGTTGATAGCCGGGGCAGGATCTTTTACTACGTTGTTGTCGTTGCGGGCTCTATATGGGTTGGGGAGTATTTTGGCTGCACTGCTGCTGAATATTATCGTCATCTATGTCGTTATCCGTAATGTCCATATTTTGGAACGGATATTGGGGAAGACCGGTGTTTACGTGTTGCGTAAATTCTTTGGGATTATCTTATTGGCCCTCTCGGTACGTATGTTCTTGCAGAATCTCGCTGTTGCGTTAGAATCGTTTTAATTCTTATCGAATCATAGAAACGCGGGGAAGTGTCATACGACCCCGTTTTTTTTTGTTGATCGTTAAAACCGTATTAAACAATTGATAAAAGTTGTATTATAACGTTTTTTTACTTTTCTTTGTTGATGGAAACAAAAGGGGATTGTGAGGCTCGGCCTAACGAAAAGTTGGGTATGTTTAGCTTCTCCTTCTTTTGATCTCAATAGATATTGGATTTTGACAAATATATTGTAGTATAATCATAAAATCGATTCAAGTATGAAAAGATGGTTTACATTATTGGGTGGATGTTTGGTTGCCATAAGTATGGTCATGGCTGCCGATCAACCCTTAAAGAGATTGACTTCTGTGCAACTTGCACAGATGCGATTGAGCGATTTAACTGAAACTTCTGTTCAAAAATCGGTTCTCGACAGAAATACAGGGGGGAATCTTCAATCTCGGTTGGAATCCCAAGAGCCGGTGGTAACCCAAAAGGCAAAACTTTCGGCTTTGGAGGGAGTAGCGCCTATCCGAATGTCGGGGCACAACTCTGCCGCTTTGCAGAAAGTTCTTAAACAGTCGCTCTCAAAGAAAACAACAGTTGCCTCGACATGGCAGGACGAAGGTAATTATGATATTTCGTGGTACAACACAAGCCAAAGAAATTTTGTATTGACTACTCCTGCACAATTGGCGGGCCTTTCGCAGTTGGTCTCTTTGGGATATAATTTCGATTTTTGTACAGTTCGGTTAGGGGCTGATATCGATTTGTCGGAGTTTGAGTGGACGCCTATTGGGAACTTTAATTTTCGGTTTGTCGGAGTCTTCGATGGTTGTGGCCATACGATTTCGGGAATGAATGTAACTAATGGGGAGTATGCAGGTTTATTTGGGTATACCATGAATGCCGAAATTCGTAATGTGATGTTCGCTTCGGACTGTCGGGTAAATGGAAATATAGTCGGTTCTCTCGTAGGAACATCCAAAAGTGGAGTGATAGAGAATTGTCTCTCCGAAGCCACCGTATCGGGTTATAAAGCTGGTGGTTTGGTTGGTAATGCCGAAATGACTACTATCCGGTTGTGTGTATTTAATGGCTCAATGCCTAGTAGCGGTTGGGAGAGCCAATTTAGAGGAACTGCTTTGATGGAAGATGGAGGTTCATATTCCATTGAAATGGATATTTCATACTCTCAAAGCGATGCTAATAGTGTGACGATTGGTTTTTTGGGGGATGCAGGTATCAAATTTTACTTTCAAGGAATTATAAAAGATGAACTTTTATATGTATCTGTATTTCAGCACATTGCTACAATAGATGGTAAAGATTATTTCTTGGTGGGAGTTGACGATAATAATAATATATTAGACGAGGGTGAGTTTATAGGTTCTCTTTCTGACGGCCAAAATACCTTATCAATTACTGCGGAACAAGGGATTGATTTTGTAATAGGTTATAGCGACCCCTCGAATGGTTATTTATATCCAGTCGAATGGTTTGTATTACCCGTATCGTTGGAACGCATTAATTCTGCATCTCCGTTGGCTTATAGTGGAGGGGTCGATTATAAGAACTGTTACTATCGTGACGATTGTGCCGCAATAGTATCTTCGAAATACGGTGTGGCGAAGACGGCGGACGAAATGAAATCGTCGGCATTGATAAATGAACTGAACGAAGCGGTAGCCGAGGTAAGCGAGTCGACACCTCAGGTAGAGCTAAATTTGTGGGCCGTGGGAAATTCTGGACCGGTTTTGAGTGCAGAAACGTATAAAGCTGCTTTTTGGACTACCGAGGGGAATTACGATACTTCGTGGTATAACGAAGATCAAGACAATTTTGTACTGACCACTTCTGCACAACTGGCCGGACTTTCGCGGTTGGTTGCCGATGGAGTAAATTTCCAATATAAGACGATCAACTTGGGCGCCGATATGGATTTGTCGGCATTCAAGTGGGTTCCCATAGGGACCGAAGAGTATCCGTTTAAGGGATTATTCGATGGTTGTAGCCATACGATTTCGGGCCTGCAAACCATTCAACCTGTTTATTCAGGATTGTTTGGCGTGGTAATGAATGCGGATATCCGAAACCTTATGCTTTCGTCTACGTGTCGTTTGAGTGGTGATGTGGTTGGTTCTATTGTCGGGCAACTGAGCAATAGCTCTATTATGAACTGTCGGTCCGATGCTACGGTCGAAGGTTCTACGGCGGGCGGTTTAGTGGGTATTTCCCAAAATTCGTCGTTGCTGGCTTCGTTTTTTAACGGGCAAGTTTTGGAACAAGCTTTGGAAAACGAGTGGAACGGGACTTATTTAGCCACGGCATCTTCGCCGTTTGATGGAGAAGAGGATATTGTGTGGGAATTAGATATGTCCATTATGGCTAAGGCAAATTCCAACGAATGTTCTATCACTTGGACTTCGGATAGGCTCTCTACTTCCTTTGTAGCAACCGGTCGCTTTGGAGAGGATGGGAAATTGTATATACCACAAGGACAACAAGTAGGGACGTATGGTGCCTATAATTTGATTTTGGAAGGAGCAAACTCTTCTGAGGGAGAATTTGTGGGAACTTTGTCTGATGATAAGACTACAATTTCATTCACGAATACCCTTACTTCGGATCTTTTTATGCTAATCGTAATCAAAGATAATGGGGAAACCCTGTATGCGGATGGTTGGCGTTTGCCTTTCGATGCGGTTCGACAAGAAGAATCTGCTTCAATTGGTGGCCTTGCCGGAGAAGAAGATAAAACCTTTATCGAGAACAGCTATTATCGACAAGGCTGTTTGCCCGACGGCTTTGTAGATACCGATCGAGCTCTTGCACAAGATGTGTTGCTCTCGGCTTCGTCTGTGACTTCGTTGAATACGAGTGTGACAGAGATTGTTTCGAGCGATCCTTACATCGAATCGTTGAATAGATGGCAGATGGGCACAAACGGACCGGAATTGTCCCAAGAGAAAGAAATTGCTTCGAATTGGTGGACCTCGGAGGGAAATTACGATATATCGTGGTACGACGAGTCGCAAAATGAGTTTTCTCTTTCTACACCTGCACAGTTGGCCGGATTGGCCTATTTGGTGAATAGTGGTCATAATTTCTTGGAAAAAACTGTGACTTTGGCCAATGACATCGATTTGACCGGTCACTTGTGGACTCCTATCGGTCGTAACTCTCGCAAAGGAACATCGATAATGTTATTTGCCGGAGTTTTTGATGGTGGAAACCATACGATTCACAATATGACAGAGAATATGAAAATCTACTCCTATGCACAAGGAACAACCACGGTGATGGGTGGATTGTTCGGATACGGTTCTGGTGAGATTCGAAATATCACGTTGGCCGAGGATTGTTCTGTGCAGGTAGTTGCTACGGGTTCGCAATATCCCTATATAGGTGGAATTTGTGGACTATTTGGTGGAATTCAAATGGACAATTGTCATAACCGGGCCTCGGTAGAGGGGAAAAGTCTTTATTCCGATACTTTTGTGGCTGGCGTTTTAGGATTCGATAATAGTCACAAGCCGGTTTACAACTCGTCGAATGCCGGAAAAGTAACCGCAGAATCGGAATTCGGAGAAGTGCTTGTTTCGGGATTAGTAGCTGCGAATGCTCGTGTACTGAATGGGTATAATATGGGAGATGTATCGGGTAAAGGTGCGATGGTTTATGTAGGCGGTATAGCGGCTCAATATGGACAGTTGAGTAATGTTTATCATAGTGGGGCACTCGTGGCTACCGGTGTGTCGGAAGATCCCGAAGTACAGCCCCAAGTGACCGTTTCACCGCTTACCGATAATAGTGGAAGTTCTGTTGAATATGGATACTACAATGTAGCTTGTGTGGCCGATACCACCGGATTGAATGCCAAAGGCGTGGGAATGCAGGCGGCTGAGATGAAAAAAGCCGATTTTGCTGCGTTGTTGACCGAGAATGCGGCTACGTTGATGAGTAACGATCCTGAACTGCCAGCTCTCTTTTCGTGGGAAATTCAAGCGAATGAAAATAGCGGTTATCCGGTATTTGGCGATGCCATAGAAACCGGAGGCTGGTGGACCTCGGAGGGGAATTATGACATCTCGTGGTACGACGGATCGCTGTCGGGGTTTGAACTTTCTACTCCGGCGCAGTTGGCCGGATTGGACTATTTGGTGAAAAATGGCAATACGTTCGAAGGTAAAACCGTTTCGTTGACAAACAATATCGATTTGGCCGGTTTGAAATGGGAGCCGATAGGTACGGAATCTGTCGCATTTATGGGTGCTTTTGATGGAGGCGGTTATGAAATCCACAATTTGCATTGCGAGATAGCCTCGGCCGATCTTGCTATTGCCGGGCTTTTCGGAAATGTATCGCAAGCTACTCTTTCGAATATTGTCTTGGCTGATGATTGTTTTGTGAAAACCTCGGGTTTCTGTTATACTGCTGGAATAGTCGCTTATGCAAATGAATCGGAGATATATGCTTGCCTCAATTATGCCGCAGTAAATATTGAAGCACCGTTAGGTTATGCAGGTGGAATTGTCGGTTATACATTGGTTTCTTCTGTTCGAGAGTGTGAAAACTATGGTGTTGTGACTGCCGATGTGAAAAATACCGGTACAAATATATATTATTATGTTTATGCAGGTGGCGTTTCTGGATTGGTTTCGGGTTCTATCGTTGACGGTATACAAAGGACGTCGCTGATTCTCAATAACAGCAATCATGCGGAGGTGATTGTTCATGATATCCTCGATAGAGGTAGCTATGTTGGTGGTATTGTTGGATGTTTATCGGGCCCTGTCGCTGTATGGAATAACTATAATACCGCAAATGTTACGCTCGATGGTGCCGGCGATGTGGGAGGAATATCGGGATATAATGAGATCAATGAATCCGAAATGAAGAATTGTTACAATGTAGGAACTGTGTCGACAACCGCGGGGACTGTTGCTCCCATTGCTCCAATACTTTATGGCGAGGTGAACAATCTCTTCTATCTATCGACCTGCGTAGCCGAGGCTGATGAATATATGGGCACAGCATTGAGTGCCGATAAGATGAAGGCCGAATCCTTTGCAGCTTTGTTGAATAATGAAGTGAAAGCGCACAATGCCATGTATGACAATGTTTATGGATGCTTATTCTGGAAAGTCGATGCCCAGCTCAACGACGGTTATCCTGTATTTACCGACGAGGATCCGGGTTATAGCGCTGTTGAATCGGCGAAGGTTGACGTACGTATCTATCCGACCGCAGTATCCGGCACACTTTATGTGAGCGGAGCCGAAGAGCCTGTTTACATCTACAACTTGGCCGGACATACGGTATCGGTTACCGAAGCCGTAGAAGGTACGACCGCAATCGATATGTCGGGATTGACCAAAGGGGTTTATTTGGTACGGACCGGCGATCGTGTGGAGCGAGTGATAAAACTGTAAAAATAGTATAGTTCAGGTGTGAAGGTTCCGGCGAAAGTCGGAACCTTTTTTATTTTATAATAGTTCTAATTTATTGATATATTGTTATTTGTAGATGTATGTTTAAGAACATGCCTTTTTCGGTGGCAAAATGTTTGTTTTTTATAAAGGGTTATGTTAAATTCGTAACAAATATTAATGGCAGGTTCCAAACTCGTTGAAATTTGTTTTTGTGATAGGCGAGTTTAAGTAATTTTAAAAGACGGAAAAGAGAAATTTAATAGAGATATGAGTTATCTGAAATTTGACAAAAACCTGATGATAAACCTCGAATGGTCGTTGCCCAAAGAGATGCTGCGTACCAATAAATCGGGAGCCTATCATTGTACGACTATCGTTGATTGCAACACTCGTAAACAGCATGGTCTGTTGGTTATTCCCATTCCCGAGTTGGACAAGGATAATCATGTGATGTTATCTTCTTTGGACGAGACAGTGATCCAGCATGGCGCTGCATTTAACTTGGGTCTACACAAGTACAAAGGCGACTGTTACAGTCCCAATGGGCACAAGTACATTCGAGAGTTTAATTGTGAGTCGGTACCCCAAACCATGTATCGTGTGGGTGGGGTGATCATGACCAAAGAAAAAGTGTTTATTTCGCATGAGAACCGTATATTGATTAAATATACGTTGATCGATGCACACTCTCCGACGACGTTGCAATTCCGCCCGTTCCTTGCGTTTCGTAATGCCAATGATTTGTGCGTAGAAAATTATACGCTCGACCAACGGTATGAGGAGGCCGCCAACGGGATAAGTTGTTGTCTGTATCAAGGTTATCCCCGGTTGTATATGCAATTCAACAAAGCGCCTCGCTTTGTTTTCGATCCGCATTGGTATAAAGGGATAGAATATATCAAGGACCAAGAGCGCGGTTATCCTTATCAAGAAGATTTGTATGTGCCCGGCTATTTCGAGATTCCCATTAAGAAAGGCGAAAGCATTATCTTCTCGGCGGGAACTGTTGAAGCTAAACCTCGTTCGCTGGTTCGTACCTACGACGAAGAGTTGGCCAACCGGCATATGTGTCGGTCGAGTTTCTACAACTGCCTGAAAAATTCGGCACAACAATTCTATTTCAAGGTAAAGAAAGGCCACTATTTGTTGGCCGGTTACCCGTGGTTCAGGGTACGGGCCCGCGACCAGTTTATCGCATTGCCGGGGTGTACGTTGGCTGTTGGTGACGAAAAGACTTTTGAAGATGTGATGAACTCGTCGGAAAAAGCATTGCGCCATTTCATGGCTACCGGGGAACTCGACGAAACGATAGGCGAAATAGATTTGCCCGATGTTCCCTTGTGGGCATTGTGGACGATCTACCATTACGCCAAAGAGAAAGGAATGGATCTCTGCCGGCAGAAATACGGGCAATTCGTTTGCGATATACTCAACCACATAATCAAGGGGAAACATCCCAACCTTTTCTTGCACGACAACGGGTTGCTTTACTCCAACGGAAAAGAGAGGGTTGTTTCGTGGATGAACGCCGTAGTCGACGGTCGTCCCGTGAATCCCCGAAGCGGATATATGGTAGAGTTTAACGGATTGTGGTACAATGCGTTGAAATTTGCAGCCGCCCTCTTTGCCGAAGATAAAGATCGGGCAACGATGGTTGAGCAATGGAATGCCATCGCCGAAAAGACGGGCGAGTCGTTTGTCAATACCTTCCTAAACGATTATGGTTATTTGATCGACTATGTCGATGGGCCGATGTCCGATTGGAGCGTTCGTCCCAATATGTTGATAGCCCTTTCGCTCGATTACTCGCCGCTGGATAAACGGCAACGTAAGCGTGCGTTGGAAGTGGTGACCCGCGAGTTGCTTACACCTAAGGGTATTCGTACCCTCAGTCCCAAGAGCTACGGATACAATCCTACCTATGTGGGTTCGCAAACCGAGCGGGAATATGCCTACCATCAAGGCCCTGCGCGTCCGTGGCTGATGGGAGCGTATGCCGATGCCTATCTGAAAGTCTTCGGAATTAGCGGAGTTTCGTTCTTGGAACGAATGCTCATAGGATTTGAGGACGAAATGTCGCAAACCTGTATAGGCTCTATTTCGGAGTTGTTCGACGGGAATCCTCCTTTCGCCGGCCGAGGCGCCATCAGTTATGCCGCCAACGTGGGCGAAATATTGAGAGTGTTGAAATTGTTGAAAAAGTATAATATGTAAAGCCTAATATCCTATACCTATGAAAGCGCTTATGTTTGGTTGGGAATTTCCCCCTCATATCTTGGGAGGTTTGGGTACGGCCAGTTATGGATTGACCAAAGGCATGGCAGAGTGTGGCGATATAGATATCACTTTTGTCATACCTAAACCATATGGAGACGAGGATAAAACTTTTGCTCATATAATCGGGGCTACCAATACCCCTGTTGCTTGGCGAGATGTAAGTTGGGATTATGTACAGCAACGTTATGGCTACTGTATGGACCCCCAAGAATATTTCGACCTTCGCAGCCATATTTATGCCGATTTTAATTATCTGAATACAAACGATTTGGGTTGTATCGAGTTTTCGGGGCGCTATCCCGATAACTTGATGGAAGAGATAAACAACTATTCGATTGTGGCCGGTGTGATTGCGCGTACCGAGCAGTTCGACGTGATACACTCCCACGATTGGCTCACCTATCCGGCCGGTATTCATGCCAAGCAGGTGAGCGGGAAGCCGTTGGTTATCCATGTTCATGCAACCGATTTCGACCGAAGCCGCGGGAATGTGAATCCCACCGTTTACAATATCGAACGCGACGGTATGTTGCACGCCGACCATATTATTACGGTGAGCAACTTGACACGCCAGACGGTGATCGAAAAATATCATATCGACCCGGCCAAAGTGACCACGGTGCATAATGCCGTTGAGCCGTTGAGCGAGGAGATTAAATCGATAGAGATGCCCCACAATCCGAAGGAAAAGGTGGTTACGTTCTTGGGGCGTATCACCATGCAGAAGGGGCCGGAATATTTCGTCGAAGCGGCCGCCCGTGTGTTGCGTAAGACCAATCGGGTGCGCTTTGTGATGGCCGGTAGCGGCGATATGATGAACAAGATGATTCAACTGTCGGCACAACGGAATATATCGGACCGTTTCCACTTTACCGGATTTTTGAGAGGCCGTCAAGTTTATGAAATGTTAAAGGCCAGCGACGTGTATGTAATGCCTTCGGTTTCCGAACCGTTTGGTATTTCGCCCCTCGAAGCCATGCAGGTGGGAGTACCCTCGATTATTTCGAAACAGTCGGGGTGTGCCGAGATTTTGACCAATGTCATCAAAACCGACTATTGGGACATCGACGCCATGGCCGATGCTATCTATTCCATTATAACCAACCCTGCCATATACAACCAGTTGCGTGAAGAAGGTGAACGGGAGGTGAACGAAATCAAGTGGAAATATGCCGGACAAAAGGTAATCGACATTTACCACAATGTGATTCGCAACAATAGTTAATGAAAAAACACAACCACATATGAAAACAATTTGTTTCTATTTCCAAATCCATCAACCGTTCCGCTTGAAACGGTACCGTTTCTTCGATATAGGAAACGACCATTATTATTACGACGATTTCGCCAACGACGATATTATTACCCGTATTGCCCAGCGTTCTTATCTACCTGCTAATGCGACATTGCTCGAAATGATCAAGAATGCCAATGGCAAGTTTAAGGTGGCATTCTCCATATCGGGAGTAGCGTTGGAACAACTCGAACTTTATGTACCCGAGTTTATCGACAGCATGAAAGAGTTGGTAAAGACCGATTGTGTAGAGTTCCTGTCCGAGACTTACGCCCACTCGTTGGCTTCGCTTTGCGATCCCGAGGAATTCCGCTTGCAGGTAAAACATCACGACGAGAAGATCGAGCAACTCTTTGGCGTGAAGCCCAAAGTGTTCCGCAATACCGAGTTGATCTTCTCGGACGACATTGCGTCGATGATTGCCTCGATGGGATTCAAAGGCGTGATTACCGAGGGTGCTAAACACATTTTGGGTTGGAAGAGCCCTAATTACCTATACTGTTCGGCTGCCGCTCCTAAACTGAAAATGCTGTTGAAAAACTACAAGATGAGCGACGATATCTCGTTCCGTTTCTCGAACTACGAGTGGAGCGATTATCCTTTGACGGCCGACAAGTTTATCTCGTGGGTGAAGAATTATCCCGAAGAAGAGCCTATCATCAACCTCTTCATGAATTACGAGACGTTGGGCGAATTGCAACCGCGCGAGTCGGGCATATTCGAGTTTATGAAAGCACTCCCGCGTTTCGCCGAGCAAGAAGGCGTTGGGTTCTGCACCCCTACCGAGGCTATCAGCAAATTGAAACCGGTCGATGCCCTGTCGGTACCCTATCCCATGTCATGGGCCGATGAGGCTCGCGATACGAGCGCTTGGCTGGGTAATACATTGCAAAACGAGGCTTTCCATAAACTCTATTCGGTAGCCGAGCGTGTGCGCTTGTGCGATGACCGCCGGTTGAAACAAGATTGGTATTACTTGCAGGCCAGCGACCACTTCTACTATATGTGCACCAAATATCTGTCCGATGGCGCTGTGCATAGCCATTACAGCCCCTACGATAGTCCCTACGAGGCGTTTATCAATTATATGAATGTCCTTAGCGATTTTATCGTACGAGTGGAGGCCCAGTATCCCGAATCGATTGAAAATGAAGAGTTGAATGCGTTGTTGACAACGATTCGTAATCAGGCTTCCGAGATAGAGATGTTGCAGAAAGAGTTGAAATCGGCTCGAATAGAGCGCCAGTCGAAACGTGCAGAGTCTAAAAAAGAAAAAGAGACAAAAGCTGCCGAATCGGCTAAAAAAACAACTGCAAAAAAGAATTGAAATATCCCATGTGGTAAGTATTGATATTCGCTTTGTTCAAGGCGAATATCAATATTTTTTTAGAAAATCTTTTTTTATAAAAAATTAAAATAAACAATTTCGGGAGTAGAGATACAATCTGTATATTCGAACTTTATCTAATCTCGATGGTATAAAAAAAGATATTGTATATGAAACATTTTCCAGAGTCAGAATTTATTATAAATGCCGATGGTAGTGTGTTCCATTTGCATTTGCTCCCCGAGCAGTTAAGAGATAAAGTCATTTTGGTGGGAGATCCGGGCCGGGTCGATTTGGTAGCCTCGTTTTTCGATACTCGCGATTTCGAAGTTTCGAGCCGAGAGTTCCATACCATAGGAGGAACCTATAAAGGAAAACCGGTGATGTGCCTGTCGCATGGAATTGGTACCGACAACATCGACATTGTGGTCAACGAACTCGATGCATTGGCCAATATCGATTTCTCCACCCGGTATGAGAAACCCCAATTCCGTCAGTTGACACTCGTTCGGGTTGGGACATCGGGAGGTTTGCAACCTCATGTACCTATTGGAACACCCGTTATCTCCGAAAAATCCATTGGATTCGACGGCGTATTGAATTTTTATGCCGGGCGCAACGAGGTTTGTGACCTCGATTTTGAAAAAGCTTTTTGTGAGGCCGTAAAATGGAATCCACTATGGGCTTCGCCCTATGTGGTCGATGCCGATCCCGAACTGGTAGCCCGCATCGGCGGCGACGATATGGTGCGGGGAGTTACTATATCGGCTAATGGATTTTATGGCCCGCAAGGTAGGGAGTTGCGTTTGCCTTTGGCCGATCCCGAATTGAATAAGAAAATCGAAGCCTTTAAATATGGCTCTCATGTGGTAACCAACTACGAGATGGAGAGCTCGGCATTGGCTGGATTGTCCAAGCTAATGGGTCATAAGGCCATGACAGTGTGTAGCATTATTGCTAATCGAGTGGCTCACCATGCCAATCCCAATTACAAGACTGCTGTATCGGATCTCATACAAACAGTATTGGAAAGGATATAAGGGGCAGAGGGGATTTGAAGCCGGGGCTATCGTAATATACCTCGGCTTTGTTTTATGATAAGTTGGGGCAGAGATAATATAATAAAAAAGAGCTTAGGGGAACAGCTCTTGTGAAAAAATGTTACCTTTGAAGTGTAAAATTTCCGGTTCTATATAATGGAATTATCGTGCTGATAGACTAACCTTTTATAATAAATAAAAATGACAGTATTAAAGAACTTTTGGAAGGTGTTGTTATGCATTGGGATACTGCTCCCTTTGTCGTCGTGTAGTGGGTTGATAGACGACCTTTTCGGTGATGGAGAGGACGAACCCATTCAGTATAACTTTTCAACCGCTCTTGCCGGTAAGTGGCGTGTGGTGAGTGCCGGAGATATTGAGAATGTCCCGGAAAAAATGGCCCATGTGAGAGAAGGGGGAGAGGTGCCTTGTTCGCTCGAATGGATTGAATTTTCCAATGGACAGGCTCATTTTCATTTTTCGCAGCCGGTAACCCTCAATTACTTCGTCTTTGGTGGAAGTGAGAAACCCTCGACGACCATAACCGATTATACCTGTACGTGCGAACTCGACGGGAGTGGCTTTTATAATTTTGTCTTTGGGTTCAGATACGACAGCGATCAAGACTGCTATGTAGAGACTTATACCGAGTATGATATGGGCGATACCGGTGAGATGTTCTATTCGTCGGTACGTCAGTGGGCCTATGGCAAGGACGAGGACTATGCCACCACGCTTGTGCTCTACGGTACCAATGCCGAGTGCGTCGATTTTGGCTATGAGATGAAACGGTATGAGTAGTCGGAGCCAATGAATTTATATTGCTTATGGTGTTGAAATAAAGAATGATAAAAAGGTTATGAAGACAAAGAAAAACTTTTTGGGACTGTTGTTGGTGGCTTTGGCATTAGTCTCTTTTACATCGTGTGGCGAGTTGATGGACGACCTTTTCGGAGGCGATGACGAACCTATTCAGACTAATTTCAGTGTGGCTCTTGCCGGTAAATGGCGAGTGGTAAAGGCTGGTTACGTCGAAAAACCACCATACGAGATGGCGTGTGTTGTCGAGGGAGAAGAGATACCGGTATCGCTCGAATGGATAGAGTTTTCCAATGGACAGGCTCATTTCCATTTTTCAAACGAGGTGGTCCTGAATCGCCAAAGTTTGAATGGAGCCTCTTTGCCCTCGGAGAAAATTACCGATTATACCTGTCCGTGCGACCTCGATGGCAGCGGGTTTGTTGGGTTTGAGTTCGGCTTTGAGTCGGAAGATGGCGGAGCCTATCAAGAATTTTATAAAGAGTGGGTCGATGTGGGCGGCAATGGCGAGATGTTCCGCTATCAAGCCAATCTATGGGCTTATGGCAAGGATGAGGACTATGCTACTACATTGATACTTTGTAGCGATAGTTATAGTTCAAGTAGTTATGGCTATGAACTGGAACGGTACGAGTAATCGATAAGATAAGTTCGAATATGGGTTGTGGTGTAGAAATGATGAGAAATATGAAAATGAGAAGAAACTTCTTGGGGTTGTTGTTGATGGTTTGGGTTCCACTCTCTTTTACCTCGTGCGATAAATTGAAGGACGAACTCTTTGGGGGTGATAATGAACCTATTCAAAGCAATTATAGTGTGGCTCTCGCCGGGAAATGGAAGGTCGTGGAGGCTGGCTACTTGGAGTGGCAACCAAATGATGTGGAGCGGGTTGCCGATGGCAAGGAATGTCCTACCTCACTCGAATGGGTCGAGTTTGCCGACGGCAAGGCTCATTTTCATTTTTCACAGCCGGTAACCCTCGACTACGAGATTATGGGTGGCTCGGAGCGCCCTTCGATTCAAATTACCGACTATACCTGCGATTGTGAACTCGATGGCCGGGGACTGTGCGATTTCGGATTTGGGTACAAATATTCCGAGGTATTGAATGATTATGTCGAGGGCTGTACCGTGTATGAACTGTTGGACGAGCACTGTTACGTATACCTCGGCTTGTCGGCATACGGTCGGGACGAAGACTATGCCACGACGTTGATACTTTATAGCAGTTATTATTTCGAGGATTCGGCTTATGGGTATGTGATGAAACGCTATGACGATTGAGCGGGTCGTTGCGAGCGTGTTTGTAGGGATAGGTGAGCTGCCTCCATACACCCTTTGCCGATACTTTCTACTGGTAAGGATATGAAAAAAGCGATTCGAATTTCGAATCGCTTTTTTTGTAGCTGTGTAGCGTAAAGAATTACTTTCTGATACCTAACTCTTTTTGAGCAATGATGGCACGGTAACGGTTGATGTCTACCTTGATGAGGTAGTCGAGCAAACGACGACGTTTACCTACCAACATTTTAAGAGCTCGTTCAGTGCTATGATCTTTGTGATTTGACTTCAAGTGTTCAGTCAAATGGGCTATACGGTAGGAAAATAATGCAATCTGCGCTTCGGGTGAGCCAGTATCAGTATTGGACTTTCCGTATTTCCCAAAGATCTCTTTCTTTTTCTCAGAATCTAAGTACATTTCTTTGAGTTTTGTTGTTAATAAATTATTGAGCGCACAAAGGTAAACATTTGTTTTTGAGTTTACAAATAAATAGTATCACTTTTTTTAATTTGAAGATACACAAAGAAAATATTATTTTTACCAGCGGCGTGGGTGTCGGGTATCGAGCCGTTGCGTAATATCTGTGGGTTGCTAAAACGGCGAACGAGTGATATATCATTTAAAAAAATATAGTAACTTTGCGCTCTGAAAATGTAAAGGCGGACAATATGCGGGTAGAAGTCCCGATGGGTTCCCTTTGCATGGCAAAAATAGGTTATATGCAGAAAATCAGAAACATTGCGATTATCGCTCACGTCGACCACGGTAAAACAACTTTGGTCGACAAAATGCTGTTGGCCGGGAATCTTTTTCGCGAGAACCAGAATTCCGGGGAGTTGATATTGGATAACAATGATTTGGAACGAGAGCGAGGTATCACGATTCTCTCCAAGAATGTTTCTATTCGTTACAAGGATTACAAGATAAATATCATAGATACTCCGGGGCACGCCGATTTTGGCGGCGAGGTGGAGCGTGTGCTCAATATGGCCGATGGCTGTTTGTTGTTGGTCGACGCTTTTGAAGGGCCTATGCCCCAAACCCGGTTTGTATTGCAAAAGGCTATCGAGATAGGATTGAAACCGGTGGTGGTTATCAACAAGGTCGATAAGCCCAATTGCCGTCCCGACGAGGTGCAGGAGATGGTGCTCGATCTCATGTTCAGCCTCGATGCTACGGAAGAGCAGCTCGATTTCCCCACGATATACGGTTCGGCCAAGCAAGGTTGGTTCTCGACCGACTGGCGTAAACCCACCGATAATATTACACCGCTGCTCGATGCCATTATCGAGTATATTCCAGAACCTCAGTATCTCGAAGGTACGCCTCAAATGCTTATTACCTCGCTCGATTATTCGTCGTATGTGGGACGTATCGCCGTGGGTCGTGTACACCGTGGCGAGTTGAAAGAAGGCATGGAAGTGGCTCTGTGCAAGAAAGATGGCTCGGTAGTGAAGCAACGTATCAAGGAGCTCGACGTGTTCGAGGGAATGGGACGTACAAAAGTACAGTCGGTAGGATCGGGCGATATTTGTGCGCTCGTCGGTATCGATAATTTCGAGATTGGCGATACCATTGCCGATGCGAATGAACCTGAGGCCTTGCCGAGAATTGCCATCGACGAACCTACCATGTCGATGTTGTTTACGATAAACGATTCGCCTTTCTTCGGGAAGGACGGTAAATATGTAACGTCGCGGCACATTGCCGACCGCTTGAAACGCGAGCTCGACAAGAATTTGGCCTTGCGTGTGGAGCGTGGCGACAGCGACGATGCTTGGACGGTCTTTGGCCGGGGTGTTTTGCACTTGTCGGTTTTGATAGAGACCATGCGCCGCGAGGGCTATGAGTTGCAGGTGGGACAGCCGCAAGTAATTATCAAGGAAATCGACGGGCAAAAATGTGAGCCCATAGAGTTGCTTACCATCAATTTGCCCGAAGAATATTCCAGCAAGATTATCGATATGGTTACCCGCCGTAAAGGCGAGATGGTGTCGATGACGACACAAAACGACCGCATACACATCGAGTTCCATATTCCCTCGCGCGGTATCATCGGGTTGCGTACCAATGTGTTGACGGCTTCGGCCGGCGAGGCTATTATGGCTCACCGTTTTCTCGAATACCAGCCGTGGAAGGGCGATATAGACCGCCGTACCAACGGCTCGCTCATTGCTATGGAATCGGGTACGGCTTATGCGTATGCGATTGACAAGTTGCAGGATCGCGGCCGTTTCTTCATCTTCCCGCAAGAGGAGGTCTATGCCGGACAAGTGGTGGGCGAGAATGCCAAAGACAACGATATTGTGGTGAATGTGACCAAGTCGAAGAAGTTGACCAATATGCGGGCATCGGGTGCCGACGATAAGGCTCGTATCGTTCCGCCGGTAATATTCAGTTTGGAAGAGGCTCTTGAATATATTAAGGAAGATGAGTATGTAGAGGTAACCCCTCACCACTTGCGTTTGCGTAAAATTATCTTGGACGAGATTGAACGTAAGCGGGCTAATCGGTAAGTCTATTGTATCGACAGAATAATTTCGGAGGGGCAAGCACAGGGCGTGTTTGCCTCTCTGTTTTTTTTAGCCGGTAGGATAGATACGGCGATTTTTTTCAGTTTTTTTGGGGGGGAGTGGAGTAAGTTGGCCAATGCCGCTCTTAGTCGATAGCCTCTTGGGCGAGCATTCTTTCGAGATCTTTTCCCGAAATTTTCGTGGTGATCTTCCCGTTGTGGGCAAGCGAAATATTGCCGGTCTCTTCCGATACGACTACGGCAAGGGCGTCGCTTACTTCGGTAATCCCCAATGCCGAGCGGTGGCGCAATCCCATCGATTTGGGTATTCGGTTGTTGTGCGATACCGGTAGGATACAGGCTGCCGAGGCGATACGGTTGTTCGACACAATCATGGCACCGTCGTGTAACGGGCTGTTTTTGAAGAAGATGTTCTCGATAAGCCGGGAGTTTACATTGGCATTGATCGTGTCGCCGGTTTTTTTGAAATTTTCGAGCGAGACACCCTGTTCGATGACAATAAGGGCTCCGGTTTTTGTTTTGGCCATATTCATGCAGGCTTGTACAATGGGCATGATGTAGGGCTTTTCTTGGGTCTCTTTGTGTTTGATGAAAAAATTGATGAAAAACCGCCAGCGCTTGTGCGACCCGAGTTGTACCAAAAATCGTTTTATTTCGTCTTGGAACAGTATGACGAGAATGAGCAGTCCCACACTCATAAACTTATCCATGATGGAGCCGATGAGGCGCATATCGAGGATTTGCGTAACAACAATCCATACGCCCACAAAGGCCAGCACGCCGGTAAAAATGCTTATGGTGCCCGATTCTTTCATCATCTTGTACAGCGTATAAAGAAGCAGGGCGACGATGAGAATATCGATAATATCTTTTATGCCGAATGAAAACATAGAATTATAGAGGTTGTATGGTTTTTGATACTATTTTTACGGTTTCTACCGCCTCTTTTACATCGTGAACTCGCAAAATGTCGGCTCCGCCCAGCAGGGCGAGGGTATTCAGTACGCTGGTCCCGTTGAGGCTCTCTTCGGGAGTTTTGTCCAGTAGTTTGTATATCATCGACTTGCGCGAGATACCTACCAATAGGGGAAGACCTATGCGGGCAAACTCGTCGAGACGGTTCATCAATTGATAATTGTCGTCGAGTGTTTTGCCGAATCCGAATCCCGGATCTATGACGATGTCGTTTACACCGAGACTTTCGAGGCGGGCAATGCGCTCGGCAAAATAGTAGAGCATTTCGGGGATAATCTGTTCGTATCGGGTTTGTTGCATCATGGTTTGGGGAGTTCCTCTCATGTGCATTAACACGTAGGCGACTTTCAGTTCGCCCACGGTTTCGAACATACGGTTGTCGAGCGTTCCGCCCGAAATGTCGTTGATCATTTGCACCCCGTATTCCTTTACGCAACGCGAGGCGATATCGGCCCGGAAGGTGTCGACCGATACTTTGGCTTCGGGGTATAGCTTGCGAACGATGTCGAGCCCTGTCGAGAGCCTTTTCATTTCTACTTCGGGCGAGATGTCTTCGGCATTGGGCCGGGAAGAGTATGCCCCTATGTCGATGATGTCGGCCCCTTCGCTCACGATGGTGTTTACCCGATTGGCAATCTCCTCCTTGTCCTGAGTGCGGCTCCCGGAATAGAATGAGTCGGGGGTTACGTTGAGTATTCCCATGACCAGCGGCCTCGACAGAGAGACAAGCTCTCCCCCGAGATTCAAGGTTAACGGCTCTTTGGGTGTTCGGCGGAACATGGGTTACAGGGTTTCTCTGGACTTAAATTCTCGTTGGCGTGTCGGACGGCTTTGAATGTCTGCTCCGAACGGTGTTTATTAAGCGAAGATACGTTTTTTTGTTGGATAGAGTGGTATGATTTGAGAAAAAAGTTCCTGTGGTCTGAGTATGAATGTGTCAATACGAATCGTTTGGGTAGGGAAACACTCTTTGGGGGAACACTACTCTTCGCGGGGAACCTCTTTCAATGCTTTGGGCTGTTGTTGCTTTTTTACAGGCCGTGATTGGGATTCCCCGCCTTTTTTCTCGACCGGGCGAAGCGATCGGCCGAATTCTTCCAGTTCGGTTTTGAAACTGTCGTATTCGGTGGTTGTCTCGACCGATTGCTTTGTATGGTAAATATGTTGAACCACTCGTGCTCCCAGCAAAAGTATCAACACGGCAACCAGTACCAGCGTTGCCCGTCGTTCGCTTTTGGAGAGCGAGAAAAAAGAGTCGTTTTTGAGTGCCATCAGATAATACCGAATCCCGATAAGAAGATTAAAATAATGATAATGGGCGCAATGTATTTAATACAGAAGAAGATAGCATTGAACAGCGGTTCGTGCAGTTTGTTGCGGTTGGTAAGTTCTTCGCGGGAAATGTTGCGTTTGAGAACCCACCCGATAAAGATACTGATGAGCAACCCGCCTAACGGTAGCAGAATGATGGCCGAGAAATAGTCACAAGCATCGAATATGGTTTTACCCAAGATGCGTATGTGGCTCCACGATCCGATAGAGAGCGAACAGATGGTGCTGAGTATGGCGATGGTTATCATCATGATGCGGGTAGCTTTTTCCCGCGACAGATGCATATAATTGATAAAGAAAGCTATGGCTACTTCGAACAGCGAAACCGTAGAGGTGAGTGCTGCTACGGTGAGGAGCAGGAAAAACATGACCGACCATAGCATCGATACCGGCATTTGTGCAAATACGTTGGGAAGCGTAACAAATACGAGGTCGGGACCGGCTACGGGGTCGAGCCCGTAGGAAAATACGGCCGGGAAAATAATGAAGCCCGAAAGGATCGCTACCGTGGTGTCGAGTAAGGCTACTGTGCCGGCCGTTCGTATCAAGTGGGTTTTCGTGTTGAAGTACGACGAGTAGGTAATGAGGATTCCCATTCCCAAACTCAGGGAGAAGAATGCCTGTCCCATAGCCCGAATGATGACTTGCGGCGTGATTTTCGAGAAGTCGGGGTGAAGGAAAAAGGCGATTCCTTCGTTGGCTCCCGGTAAAGTGATAGACCGTATACAGAAGATAATGAGAATGACAAACAGCAGAGGCATTAAAATATTCGACATTTTCTCTATCCCTTTTTGTACCCCTTTCGATAGAATCATGTAGTTGATAAACAGGAAAATATAAATCCAAAGGAGCGGGCGGAAATCGCTTTGTATAAAGGCGTTTTGTTCGGCTTTAAATTCGGCGGCGGTTTTCCCCGTGAGATCGTTGCAAAGGGCGCGGAAGAGGTATTCGAGCGTCCACCCCGAGATGACCATATAATAGCCCAAGATAAGTATCGAGGCCACTATGCCTATATATCCTATATAATACCAGCGGGAGCCCGGCTTTAATTTTTTAAATGCGTCGACGGTATCCGATTTGGACCTCCGCCCGATGATAAACTCGGCACACATCACCGGGATTCCCAATATGAGTACACACAGGATATAAATCAACAGAAAGGCTCCGCCTCCGTTCATGCCGGCTTCGTAGGGGAATCGCCAAATGTTACCCAGTCCTACTGCCGAACCTACGGTGGTGGCTATTACTCCTAACTTGGTTGCAAAGTTTACTCGTTCTCCCATTTCCATAAATTCTGAAATACGAATACAAAATTATAAAATTAAAATCTATTCGGCTATAAAAGCGACGATAAAAAAGATATTTATTCTTTTTCGTGTAAAAATGAAAATGGATAATGGTTGGGTACGCTCGCCCTCTTCTTGTTGAATCCTGTTGGGGTATATTTGTCTTTATGAAGAAGGTATGTTATCTTTGCGGTCGGGTTGGACGGCAAGGGCTTGGTGCCATTGCCGAGTTTATGAGCAATTTTTGTTTATACAAAAATAGATAGTTACAGAACATAGATGGGTATGAAATCTTTTAAAATATGGGCTTTTGTCCCTACGGTAATAGTATTGGCTGCGATTGCTTATCTTTCGTTGTGGGAGAATCCGGTTCCTGTACCCCGGTTCCATTTGTTCGAAGGGGCCGATAAGGTGGTACATGGTTGTATGTATATGGGGCTTGTTTGGGTGGGCTGCTTCGATATATACAGGCGGTTGGGACACTTTACGAAGTGGTCTTTGATATTACTCCTTTGCGGCGCGTTTGCTTGGGGAGGGTTGATGGAGTTATTGCAAGGAGCTATTACGGAGAGCCGTAGCGCCGACTGGTACGATTTTTTGGCCAACGATTGCGGCGCAATATTGGGGCTTTGGTGCGGGGTGTATTGGGTTCCCCGGTTGTTTAGGCGGTATAAAAACAGCCCATTACTCCAACTCTTCGATAATATCGATTAACTCGGCACGCAGCGATTTCAATTTTTCTACTACCTGCTGGGTGCGGACGGTGCTTTCGCGTTTGTTTTTGAGCACCTGCTTGGCGCCTTCTATTTTCAGTTTTCTTTCCCTCAACAGGTAGTGGACGAGTTTTATCTCTTCGATGTCCTTTTGCGAATAGTAGCGGGTGCCTTTGGGCGACCGCTTGGGATTTATGGTTTTGAATTCCGATTCCCAATAGCGGAGTAACGATTGGTTAACATCGAACATCTCGGAAACTTCGCCGATGGTGTAATACAATTTCTGATTGTTTTCTGAGGTTTTCATGTCCATACGTTTAATCCATTACACGTCCTTGATTTTCTGCGAGTTGAATCATGCGGTCGTACTCCTCGGGCGAAAGGTCGAAGAAGTAATAGTTGATAGGGTTTTGGGCTTTGTCTTTATAGAGGACTTCGTAGTGCAGGTGCGGCCCTGTTGACTTGCCGGTGTTTCCTACTTTGGCAATTTCTTCGCCTCGAACGATCTCTTGTCCTTTTTTGACCAGTATTTTGCTCAGGTGGGCGTAACGGGTTTTGTAGTCATATCCGTGGTCGATGACGATGGTGTTTCCATAGCCTTGTTGCCAACCGGTTTCGACTACGCGTCCATTCCCCGTTGCGTAAACGGGGGTACCTATATTGGCGGCGAAGTCCATGCCTTGATGGAATTTTGCGGTTTTGTAAACAGGATCCACACGGTATCCGTATCCCGATGCCGTTCGTTTCAGGTCTTTGTTGGCTACCGGTTGTATGGCAGGTAGGTGTTTAATGCGCTCTTCTTGTCCTTGCGCCAGTTTTACCAATTCGTTCATCGAGTTGCACTGTACATAGACTTGCCGGGCCAAATTGTCCACTTTTTGTGAGGTCGATACCACCAGTTCGGCATCGTTCATCTGCAACAAATCTTCGTATCGGCCGGGGTTGTACAAGGCGTTGTTTCGGATTTCGTCGTTCACCGGTTCGGCTTGCAGAACCACCCGGTACATATTGTCGTCGCGTTGTTGCAGGTCGCTCATGACTTCCAAAGCGGCGTCGACACGTTTGGACAAGAGTTTGTACTGGGCTTTCATCTGTTCGTTCTCCATTTTCAGTATTTCTTCTTTGGGAGAACCGAGCCAGAAGTAAAAAGCGATGATAACCCCAACGCTAAGTAAACTTCCGATGAATAGATGACGAAGTATTACGGCGATACGCTGGCGAAAAGAGGGATATACTCGTTCGTAGGTCAGTGTCTTGGGGTTGTATATGTAGAATATTTTCTTGCTCATGAATAAATTTATCGGCTTATACGTTGGCCGGCAAAAGCTTTTGAGAACCCAAAAAATATGTTTTTGGACATTTTTTTATCTGCACATTGGCACAAAAATAATAATTTGAGCTATTTTTGCAAATTGTTTTTGGTAATATTAATATACCGTACAGGCGATTTCTATTTCGATAACGGAATAGGTCGACCGGAGAATTTAATTTAATTGAATTGTTATGCTGACAGCCAAAGAAATTCGTGAATCGTTTAAGGATTTTTTCAGGGAACGAGGCCATCAAATCGTGCCTTCGGCTCCGATGGTGATTAAAGACGACCCCACATTGATGTTTACCAATGCGGGAATGAACCAGTTTAAGGATATAATCTTGGGGAATGTCCCTGCTAAATACAAAAGAGTCGCGGATTCACAAAAGTGCCTGAGGGTGAGCGGGAAGCACAACGATTTGGAAGAGGTTGGACTGGATACTTACCACCACACCATGTTCGAGATGCTGGGCAACTGGTCGTTTGGCGACTACTTCAAAAAAGAGGCTATCGATTGGGCTTGGGAGTATTTGGTCGATGTGTTGAAGATAAATCCCGACAGGCTGTATGCCACGGTTTTTGAAGGATATGCGCCCGAAGGTTTGGAACGCGATAACGAGGCCGCGTCGTATTGGGAGGCTCATTTGCCCCAAGCACATATTATCAACGGCAATCGCCATGATAATTTTTGGGAAATGGGCGATACGGGACCTTGCGGGCCGTGCTCCGAGATTCATATCGATTTGCGGAGCGACGCCGAGCGGGCCGAAGTCGATGGACTTACGTTGGTAAATCAAAGCCACCCGCAGGTAATCGAGATATGGAACCTTGTGTTTATGCAATATAACCGTAAGGCCGACGGTTCGCTCGAACCGCTGCCCGCCCGGGTAATCGATACCGGTATGGGTTTCGAACGGTTGTGTATGGCATTGCAAGGAAAAACCTCGAACTACGATACCGATGTGTTCCAACCCATTATCAAAGAGATAGGCCGTTTGTGCGGTAAACAGTACGGCGACAACGCTCAGGTCGATGTGGCTATGCGTGTGATTGCCGACCACATACGAACCATCGCCTTCTCGATTACCGATGGACAGTTGCCTTCGAACGCCAAAGCCGGTTATGTGATTCGTCGTATTTTGCGCCGGGCTGTCCGCTATGGCTATACGTTCCTCGGACAGAAACAGGCATTTTTATATAAGTTGCTCGATATTCTTATCGAAACGATGGGCGACGCTTATCCCGAGTTGAAAGATCAAAAGGTGCTTATCGGGAAGGTGATCAAAGAGGAAGAGGATGCTTTCTTGCGCACGCTCGAAACCGGTATCAAATTGCTCGATAAAGTGATGGCCGATACGAAGGCCGCTGGTAAGGATGTGATAAGCGGAGTCGATTCCTTTACGTTATACGATACTTATGGATTCCCGCTCGATTTGACCGAGTTGATATTGAAAGAGAAAGGTTTGGGCGTGGATCTCGATGAATTTAATGCTCAAATGCAGCAGCAAAAAGATCGTGCGCGTAATGCTGCGGCTGTGGAGACCGGAGACTGGGTGATATTGAAAGAGGGCGAACCCGAATTTGTAGGGTATGACCTAACCGAGTGCGACGCTTCGATTTTGCGTTATCGCAAGGTGAAACAAAAAAATCGGGAGTATTACCAAATTGTACTGGATCGCACGCCGTTCTATGCCGAAATGGGTGGACAGGTAGGCGATACGGGTAAACTTGTTTCGGCTCACGAGGTTGTGGAAATTTCACAGACCAAGCGGGAGAACAATTTAAGTATTCATATCACTGATCAATTACCGCAGGATGTAACCGCGATATTCCATGCTGTCATCGACAAGGATGCTCGTCAAGCCACAGCTTGTAACCACACGGCGACACACTTGTTGCACGAAGCGTTGCGCGAAGTGTTGGGCTCTCATGTGGAACAAAAAGGTTCGTATGTGTCGCCTCAATCGTTGCGTTTTGACTTTTCGCATTTCCAAAAGATGACCGATGAGGAGTTACGCCGGGTTGAGATGCTTGCCAACCAAAAGGTGCGTGCGGCCATCCCTCTTGACGAGCGTCGTCAGGTACCTATTGCCGAGGCTAAGGCAATGGGTGCGATGGCTCTCTTTGGCGAGAAATATGGCGAAGAGGTGCGGGTAATCCGTTTCGGGTCGTCGGTAGAATTGTGTGGCGGTACCCACGTGGCCAATACAGGAAATATTGGTATGATAAAAATCGTTACCGAGAGTTCGATTGCTGCCGGTATACGCCGTATCGAGGCCATTACCGGTGCAAGAGTCGAGGAGTCGATGTATGCTTTGCAAGATTCGTTGAGAGAGATTGCGGAGTTGTTTAACAATGCCCCCAACCTGTTGCAGGCGATTCACAAGGCTATCGACGAGAATGTCGAGTTGCGGAAACAGGCCGAGGAGTATGTAAAGGAGAAGATGGTAAGAGTGAAGGAGCGCATGATCAAGTCGGCCGAGAATATCGACGGTTTGAAACTCATTCGGTTTATAGGTCCTATGCCTGCCGATATGGTTAAGGGCATAGCCTTTATGCTGCGTGGGGAAGTGTCCGAGAGACTGGCTTTTGTTGCGGCTACTTACGATAAGGATAAGCCTTTGTTGACGGTGATGTTGAGCGACGATGTGGTGGCCGACGGGAAGAATGCTTCGGCTATCGTTCGCGAGGCGGCCAAATTGATACAAGGTGGTGGTGGCGGACAACCTCATTTCGCACAGGCCGGCGGAAAGAATATCGAACATCTCACCGATGCTTTGGAAAAGATGGTTTCGATTATTGCAGGATAGTATAGTCCCGTTGGGACAATGAGTATAAAAAATGAGACTTCGGTGCAACCCGAAGTCTCATTTTTTTATGATGAATAAAACCTGTAAAGAGAAAGGTTTTCTCTGTGGTTATAACATCATGCCCGTAGTAACCTCTTTTGCCCGCTCTTTGCCGGCTATTTGTGAGATGATGGCAGCGGCAAATGCAATGGCGGCGCCGGGTCCGTTGGCGGTAATAATATTCCGGTCGATGGTTACCGGTTCGCCGGTCACGGTTGCACCGTTGAGGAATTGTTCGAATCCGGGATAGCAGGTAGCTTTATAGCCGTTGAGCAATCCGGCTTGCCCCAATACGGAAGGTGCGGCGCATATAGCGGCAATGTTTTTGTGGGCAGCAGCTTGCCGTTGTAAGAGAGAAACCAAAGGTTTACATTCGCCCAGGTGCTTTGTTCCCGGCATACCTCCGGGTAAAATCAGCCAATCTACATCGTCGGCCGATAACTCTACCCAAGTAGTGTCGGCAGTAACGGTTACTCCATGTGCCCCTTCGACTTGGAGATTTCTCGATATGGAAACGGTCGTAACGTCGATCTCGGCGCGGCGTAACATATCTATAACCGTGAGAGCTTCTATCTCTTCAAATCCTGTGGCGAGAAATAAATAAGCAGTTTTCATTATTTGAATTGTTTTTTAGTGTCGGTATAAAATTGGGATAAGCCCGTTCCTTCTTTTTCCAGCCGTTTTTTAGGCTGGGGGAGGATAAAAGTTGGGTTTGCAGCGCTTATAGTGTTCCGGCTTCGGCTTTCTGAATCATTTGTTGGCTGGCATATAGATATATCTCTACACGGCGATTCTCTTGTCGGCCAGTGGCTGTTGCGTTGTCGGCCACGGGATTGGCTTCGCCCATGCCCTCAACGGTTTTAATTTGTCCGGCCGATACCCCACAACCCAACAGGTAGCTCGCTACGCTTTGAGCTCGCTCTTGCGACAAGTTCAGGTTTTTCTGGTAGCTTTGCTCGGCGGTTGAATTTTTCCATCCCTGGTTATCGGTATATCCATAGATAGAGACATCCATGTCGCGGTTTTGATTCAGTACGTCGTTGGCAAATTTACTTAGTGATGCTTTGGCCGAAGAACTGAGTGTGGCGCTGCTTGTCGAAAAGAGGATTCCCGAATCGAAAGTTACTTTTACCGCTTGCAACCCGTTGTTGTCGGTCACTTGTTCTACTTGTGCCCCTTCAACTTGTTTGGCCTGTTCGGCAGCTTTGTCCATTTTCTTCCCGATAAGGGCTCCGGCGGTAGTGCCTACGGCTGCACCCACGGCAGCACCAATGGCGGCACCTTTGCCTTTCCCAAAGATTGCACCCAATCCGGCTCCTACGGCAGCACCGCTACCACCCCCGATGAGGGCGCCTTTACCGGTATTCGACATATTGCAGCTTGTAAGTAGCATTCCGGCTACCAATATACAAGACAAAATTTTAGTACTTTTCATCTTTTTAATTTTAGAAAATTGGTTTTACAAAAATAGCGAAAAAATCGATATGATATTATTAAATTCTTTTTTGGAGATAAAGATTATTTATTCTCTATAAATAAATAACAGTATTTTAGTCGCTTGTGTTCGTATTTAGAAAAATAATAATTTGTGGAGCCTTTAACGGGTCAAAGAACCGTCTGGTTGTTTTTTAATCTTCTTTATCGGTACCCGATTCATCTCAATATTTTATAGATATGGATTTTGGTCCGGCAAAATCAAATCTGAAAATTTGGTTTTTTCGTGAAATGGTGAATATAATTGGTGTGTATTGTGAAGATTGTGTTATCTTTGGCATATAAATAAATGATAGTCGAGATGAATACGATAGGAAATCTTTTCACCCTTACCTCGTTCGGCGAATCGCACGGTTCGGCGATAGGCGGTGTGGTCGATGGTATGCCTGCGGGAATAGCGGTCGATATGGATTTTGTACAACAGGAATTGAACCGGCGTCGACCGGGACAGTCGTCGATTGTTACGCCTCGAAAAGAGAGCGATCGGGTGGAATTTTTATCTGGAATTTTCGAAGGGAAAACTACGGGTACTCCTATCGGTTTTGTGGTTTATAACGAAAATCAACACTCGGCCGACTATGACAATATACGGGAACTTTTCCGCCCGTCGCACGCCGACTATACCTATACCCGCAAATATGGTGTGCGCGATCATCGGGGCGGAGGCCGTTCGTCGGCTCGCGAGACGATAGCCCGCTGTGTGGCGGGGGCGTTGGCCAAACTCGTTTTGTCGCAGTTGGGCATAGAGGTGTGGGCCTATACTTCGCAGGTAGGCGACCTGTCGCTGCCGGGCGATTATAGCAACTACGATTTTTCTGAAATCGAGAAGAATGCCGTGCGCTGTCCCGACCCCGAAATGGCTCGGCAGATGGAGCGGTATATCGAGCAGGTGAAGTCGGAAGGCGATACCGTTGGTGGCGTTATTACCGGTGTGATTCGTCACGTGCCGGTGGGGTTGGGCGAACCGGTATTCGGTAAATTACACGCGGCGTTGGGCAGTGCCATGCTCAGTATCAATGCCGTGAAGGGCTTTGAGTATGGTATGGGTTTCGAGGGTGTAAAATATCGGGGCTCCCAAATGAACGATGTCTTTGAGAATCGCGACGGGAAAATCGTAACACGCACCAACCATTCCGGGGGTATTCAAGGCGGAATTTCAAACGGCGAGGATATCTATTTCAGGGTGGCATTCAAGCCGGTAGCCACTTTGCTGCGCGATATAGAGACGGTCGATGAGGCCGGGAATCGGGTTGTGCTGAAAGCCAAAGGACGTCACGACCCTTGCGTGCTGCCGCGTGCCGTACCAGTGGTAGAGGCTATGGCTGCGATGGTGATGCTCGATTATTATTTGCTGGCACAAAGTCATAAACTATAAAAACATATCGATATTATGGATACAAAAAAGTATATAGCCGATCATCGCGATCGTTTTTTCGACGAGTTGTTTTCGTTGTTGCGCATCCCTTCTATCAGCGCGTTGCCCGAACATAAGGAGGATATGTTGCGTTGTGCCGATCGGTGGAAAGAGTTGCTCTTGGCTGCCGGTGCCGACCGTGCCGAGATTATGCCCACCTCGGCTTCGCCGGTGGTTTTTGCCGAGAAGGTGGTCGACCCCGATTATCCCACGGTGTTGGTTTATGCCCATTACGACGTAATGCCGGTAGAGCCGTTGGAGTTGTGGCATACCCAACCGTTCGAGCCGGTAATTAAAGACGGTCGTTTGTGGGGACGTGGTGCCGACGATGACAAGGGGCAGGGTTTTATCCAGTTGAAGGCTTTTGAAATTGCGGTTCGGGAAGGATTGTTGCGGTGCAACGTGAAATTCCTGATCGAGGGCGGTGAGGAAATAGGTTCTCCCGGCGTGGAGGAGTTTTGCAAAACACACCTCGATTTGTTGCGTTGCGATGTGATATTGGTTTCCGATACCAGCATGGTAGGGCTCGATACCCCGTCGATTACGACGGGATTGCGCGGGCTGGCCTATTGGGAAATCGAGGTGACAGGCCCCAATCGCGATTTGCACTCGGGTATCTTTGGCGGGGCTGTGGCCAACCCGATCAATGAACTTTGTAAAATGTTGGCCGGTGTGGTCGATGGGAACGGCCGCATTGTCGTACCGCATTTTTACGACGAGGTGGAGAATGTGTCGGCCGAGGAGCGGGCCATGCTGGCTGCCGTGCCTTACGACGAGGTGAAATACAAGCAGGCAATCGATGTCGAGGCGTTGGCGGGGGAGGAGGGATTCTCCCCGTTGGAGCGTACGGCCATTCGTCCTACGTTCGATATTTGCGGCATTTGGGGCGGATATACAGGCGAAGGCGCCAAGACCGTGTTGCCGTCGAAAGCCTATGCTAAGGTTTCGTGCCGGTTGGTACCCCACCAGAATCACGAGAAAATATCGCAAATGTTTATCGACTATATCGAGTCGGTAGCTCCCCGCAGCGTGAAGGTGAAGGTAACTCCCATGCACGGTGGCGAGAGCTATGTGTGTCCCATCGATTTGCCTGCATACAAGGCGGCCGAGCAGGGGTATGCGTTGGCTTTCGGGAAACAGCCGTTGGCCGTTCGCCGGGGCGGCAGTATTCCCATTATCGCCACTTTTGAAAAGGTATTGGGTGTGAAATCGGTTTTGATGGGCTTTGGCTTGGAATCGGATGCAACCCATTCGCCGAACGAGAATTTCCTTGTCGAGATGTACGAAAAGGGTATTGTTGCCGTAGTCGAGTTTTACAACCGATTCGGACATGAAGTATGAGGACAGAAAAACGTTATCGCGATTTTTCCGATTTTCTGAGTGCCCATTTCGATGGCAAAGTGCAAAAGATTTCGTTGCACGCAGGCTTTACCTGCCCTAACCGCGACGGCAGCATAGGGGTGGGGGGCTGTACCTATTGCAATAACCAAACATTCAGCCCCGAATATTGCCATACGGGAAAGAGCATTACTTGTCAGCTCGACGAAGGGGTTGCTTTTTTTGCCCGTAAATATCCCGATATGCGCTATTTGGCCTATTTTCAGGCTTATACCAACACCTATGGGGAATTTTCGGAATTGAAGCGGAAATACGAAGAGGCATTGGCTCACCCCGGTGTCGTGGGAATTATTATCGGGACGCGTCCCGATTGTATGCCCGATGTGTTGCTCTCTTATTTGAGCGATCTTTCCCGGCGAACTTTCGTGTTGGTGGAGTATGGTGTGGAGAGTGCCAGCGACGAGACTTTGCGGCGGATAAACCGGGGTCACGATTTTGCTACCTCGGTCGATGCCATTCGCCGTACGGCCGCTGCCGGTGTGGCTGTGGGGGCGCACATGATATTGGGTTTGCCGGGCGAGAGCCGTGACATGATACTCACTCATGCCGACCGCCTGTCGCAATTGCCTCTCGATACCATCAAGCTGCACCAGTTACAGTTGATTCGAGGTACCCGTATGGCGAGGGAGTATGAGCTTGCTCCCGGCGATTTCCATTTATACGATGTAGACGAGTATATCGATTTGGCGATCGATTTTGCCGAGCGGCTGTCGCCAAGCATTGCCATCGAACGGTTTGTTTCGCAGTCGCCGGCCGAGCTGTTGATTGCTCCCAACTGGGGATTGAAAAACCACGAATTTACGGCCCGCCTGTTGCGACGAATGCGGGAACGCGATAGTTGGCAAGGGAAATGCTGCGTGGAACATTAACGGCTGTCGTATCGTATAAAAGTAAACAAGACGGAGAGGTTGCCCGTGTGGTTGGGAGCCTCTCCGTCTCGTGTATGTGGGCGGAATCAATGATGTTGTTGTAACCGCTGTTTGGCCATCTGCTCGTATTCGGTACCGGGG
This sequence comes from Candidatus Barnesiella excrementigallinarum, assembly GCA_019114445.1. Taxonomy (GTDB): domain Bacteria; phylum Bacteroidota; class Bacteroidia; order Bacteroidales; family Barnesiellaceae; genus Barnesiella; species Barnesiella excrementigallinarum. The sequence continues at coordinate 126,005 of DXFL01000006.1, read as the reverse complement.
CGGCCGTAGTTGCAATAAGGGTAAATGCTTATACCGCCGCGGGGGGTGAAAAATCCGGTGACTTCGATATACTTGGGTTCCATGAGTTTGATAAGATCCTTCATGATGATGTTTACACAATCCTCGTGAAAGGCTCCGTGGTTGCGGAAACTGAACAGATAGAGTTTCAGGCTTTTGCTTTCGACCATACGTTCGCCGGGAATGTAGTCGATTTGTATGGTGGCGAAGTCGGGTTGCCCAGTGATGGGGCAAAGGCTGGTAAATTCGGGGCAGTTAAAGCGCACCCAATAGTCGTTTTCGGGGTGTTTGTTGGCAAATGTTTCCAACACTTCGGGGGCATAGTCCTGTCGGTAGACGGTTTTGTGCCCCAGCAGAGTCAACTGAGGTTCTTTCGATTCCATAGTTCGGAGTTATTGTAAATCTTTTATTTTGAAAATGTTGTAAGAAACTTGGCGGTCGTAGACATCGCTGCCGTCGATACGTTTGACCAGCCGTACTACCCGTATGGTTACGGGCAGAATAACAATTTCGTAGGCTGTTTTGAGGCAGGCTTGGGTGACAATGAGTATGGCCAACTCGTTTACCGGTACCACTCCGCCGAAGGCAATGGGGAAAAAGAGCAGCGAGTCGGCGCTTTCGCCTACGATGGTCGAGGCGATGGCCCGCAGCGAGAAGTGCTTGCCGTTGCTCGATATTTTCATCTTGCTCATTACATAAGCGTTGAGGAACGAGCCGGCGAGGAAGGCGATAAAACTGGCAAGCAAAATACGCGGCGTGGAGGCAAAGATGGTTTCGAACGAACTTTGTCCATCCCAAAAGGGAGCCGACGGCAAGACGATAGCCAGTTGGATAAAGATGACGGCCATGAGATTCATGAGGAATCCGAGCCAAATGATAAAACGGGCTTTGTTGTATCCCCACACTTCGGCAATGCAGTCGTTGATGATATAGGAGATGGGGAAGACGATGAGCCCGGCGGTTGCGGTAATGCCTCCCAGTGAAATCATTTTCACTTCGAGCAGGTTCGAGCAGATGAGGCAGACGCAAAAAACAACGCCCATGATAAGGAAGGGCAGCGAAAAAGTACGTTTCATAAATCTTGTTTTTTACGTGGTGTTCAAGCACACGGGAGGGAGCTTTGCGGGCTCCCTCGCTGGTTATTGATAAGGGTTAATTGGCTGCAAAGGTAAAACCTTTTTCCCGAAATAACAAACCGGGGAACGGTGTGCTATCGGCTTTTTGCCTGTTATATGCCGGTGGCACTTACATCGGTACGCTGTACCAGTATCTTGTCGATTCGGGCACCGTCCATATCGACGATTTCGAATGTGAAGCAAAGCCAATCGACCTTTTCGCCTTCGGTGGGGATATGTTGTAACAGTTCGAGAATGAGCCCGCTCAGTGTATTGTAATTGTACTCTTGGTAGCGGTCGGTCATGTCGTAGTGGTCGAGGAAGTCGTAGAACGAACATTGCCCGTCGATAAGGCATGAACCGTCGTCGCGGGTGATGATGTCGGACGACGGGCCCGAAGAGGCTGTACCGACCAATGCGCCTAAGATGTCGCTGATAGTTACGATACCCTCTATACTGCCAAATTCGTCGGTTACCAATCCATATCGTTGATTTCCGTTGCGCAAGCGCTCCATAGCGGTATAGACACTCATGTTTTCGGGTAAGAAATAGGGCGCCGAGGCCACATCCTTGATGTTGAATTTCTCGTCGTCGATTTTGGAGAACAGGTCTTTGAGATAGACGATGCCGATGATGTTGTCGAGGCTGTCTTCACACAAAGGATATACGGCGTGAAGATCTTGTATGATTTTCGATTTGAGGGTGGCATTGTCGTCTTGTATGTCGAGGCAGACCATATCGCTGCGATGGGTCATAATCGACGAGATATTGCGGTCGCCCAAGTTGAATACACGCTCTACGATGTCTTGTTCTACCTCTTGCACACAACCGTCCTCGGTACCTTCGCGAACGATAGCTTTGATTTCGTCTTCGGTGATGGCCTCTTTTTGCGAGGATAGGCCCAAGAATTGGCAAACCCCGGCTGTGCTTTTGGTGAGAATCCATACGAATGGAGCCGCAATGTACGAGAGCCACGACATGGGCCGCGACACGATTTTGGCTACCCGCTCGGCGGCAACCATTCCGATACGCTTGGGTACCAGTTCGCCGATGATAAGCGTAAGGTAGGTGACAATAATAACGATAATGGTTTTGGATATGCCCAGTGCATACGGAGCCAAAGCCGAACTTTGGGCCAACACCCCGGCCAAATCGTGAGCCAAAGCTTCGCCCGAATAGAGACCGGTGAGGATACCGATGAGGGTAATACCGATTTGTACGGTGGAGAGAAAGCGGTCGGGGTCTTGCGAAAGTTTCAGGGCCGATTGTGCGGCTTTACTTCCTTTTTTAGCGCTGTTTTCGAGTTTGACTTTTCGAGCCGAAACCAATGCGATTTCGGACATAGAGAGTACTCCGTTGCAAAGAATAAGAAGTACTATAATGAAAATTTCCATGTGTGAGATAAAAATTACGGGTCGAATATACAAAATAAAATTGGAATGAGATAGGAATGCCGGTGAAGGAACATATTTTTAATTTAATTTAGGTAAATTAGCCCCAAAGGGGGCGGGTGAGGTGTTTTTCTCGCCCCGAAAGCCTCTTCTCTTTTGGGGAACTCTTTGAAAAGGAGAGAATAAATAGTTGTAAAGTTATGGGAAAATAGAAAAATAAATGCGATATTTGCACGATTAAAATCGGGCCGTTTCGAAGTGCCCGGTATAATTTGATAAAAAAAGTTGCATTTGCTTTTTTAGATGGGCAAAAAGCTATATATTTGCAGTCCAAAAAATTAAAAACAACGTATTAGTAAATAATTATAATTTATACAAAAATGACAAAGGCTGACATTGTAAACGAAATTTCTAAAAACACAGGAATTGAAAAAGCTGTTGTTCTTGAAACCGTTGAAAAATTTATGGAGACCGTAAAAGGTTCTTTGGCAAAAGGTGAAAATGTTTATTTAAGAGGCTTCGGCAGTTTCATCGTAAAGAAAAGAGCACAAAAAACGGCTCGCAATATTTCCAAAAACACAACCATTATAATTCCTGCCCACAACATTCCCGCATTTAAGCCGGCAAAAACATTCATGGGCGAGGTGAAGTAACAAATAACATATTAAATATTAATCTTTAAAAGCATACCGTTATGCCGAGTGGAAAAAAAAGAAAAGGCCATAAAATGGCTACTCACAAACGCAAAAAAAGATTGAGAAAAAACAGACATAAGAAGAAATAATGTCTGTCTGCTCAATAAATGACAGGACACAAAGAACAAATTTAATGCGTTTCGAAGCATTGGATTTGTTCTTTCTGCTTTATCTCCCCCATTTTATTTTGTGAGAAGGGGGCGAAATTAAAAAAAAACTTTTGGCGGCTTCTTTCTGTTTCTTTGGGGAAATGGGAGTGGGCCGCCTCAAAATCAGTAATCTATAACTAACAATTATGTCCAGCGAACTTGTAGTAGATGTACAACCCAAAGAGATTTCTATTGCATTGCTCGAGAACAACCGGTTGGTAGAACTTCAAAAAGAGGCTCGAAACATATCGTTCTCGGTGGGCGACATCTATTTGGGGCGGGTCAAAAAGCTGATGCCGGGACTCAACGCTGCATTTGTTGATGTAGGTTACGAAAAGGATGCTTTCCTGCACTACCTCGATTTGGGAACGCAATACAATTCGAGCGCCCGGTTTCTGAAACAGTCGCTGTCCGATCGCAAGCGGGTGTTGTCGCTTCCTAAATTTAATTTATTGCCCGATATCGAAAAGGACGGCACAATTAACGATGCATTGAAAGTGGGTCAAGAGGTGCTGGTACAGATTGCCAAAGAACCCATTTCGTCGAAGGGCCCCCGTTTGACGGCCGAAATCTCTTTTGCCGGCCGCTTTTTGGTGCTGATACCTTTTTCCGACAAAGTTTCCGTATCGCAAAAAATCAAGTCCAACGAAGAAAAACTGCGTCTCAGACAGTTGATACAGAGTATAAAGCCCCATAATTTCGGGGTGATTGTGCGTACGGTGGCCGAGGGTAAACGGGTGGCAGAGTTGAATAACGAACTCAAAACGCTGGTGAAGTGTTGGGAAGATATGCTGGTGAAGTTGCAAAAGGCTCAGGTACCGTCGCTCGTTTATGAAGAAACGGGTCGAACCGTGGGGATATTACGCGATATATTCAGCCCCTCGTTCGAAAGTATTTACGTAAACGATAAAGAGACTTATAACCAAATTTACAATTATGTGAGCCTTATATCTCCCGAAAGAAAAGACATTGTAAAACTTTATGAGGGGGATTTGCCTATCTTCGATAACTTCGCCATTACGAAACAGATTAAATCTTCGTTAGGGAAAACCGTCTCTTTCAAGAGCGGAGCGTATGTAATTATCGAGCATACCGAGGCTTTGCACGTGATCGATGTAAATAGCGGGAACCGCTCGAAAGCCTCTTCGGATCAGGAGAGCAACGCCCTCGATGTGAACATGAATGCCGCCGAAGAAATTGCCCGACAACTGCGGTTGCGCGATATGGGCGGTATCATTGTGATCGATTATATCGATATGGACGAGGCCGAGAACCGTCAGAAACTTTACGACCGTATGCGGGAGTTGATGGCGAACGACAGGGCCCGGCACAATATTTTGCCGTTGAGCAAATTCGGGTTGATGCAAATTACCCGTCAGCGTGTGCGCCCCGCTCTCGATATTATTACCAGCGAAGATTGCCCGACTTGCCACGGTAAAGGCTCTATCCCTCCCTCCTTGCTCTTTACCGATTTGTTGGAGTCGAAGATTCACTATTTGGTGTATAAGCTGAAAATAAAGAAATTCATGCTGCACGTACATCCTTTCGTAGCTGCTTACATCAATCAGGGTGTCTTCTCCCTGAAAATGAAATGGCGCTGCAAATATACCTTCCAGATGAAGGTGATACCGAATCAGTCGCTCGCTTATCTCGAATACAAATTTTTCGATGCCGAGAAAAACGAGATTGACCTGAAAGAAGAGATTGAAATTAAAAAGTGAGGCTTCGTGGCCTCGGTTTGTGGCAGGTTCGACAATGTCGGACCTGCTTTTTTTATGGGGTGGGGCGGGAATGAAAATGGGGTGGAGCGGAAATAAAAAACGCCGTCGGAGGCGTATCCTGGACGGCGTTTTATGAAGATACAAAAATTTATTCTCTGTAATAGATACGTTTTACGCGGGTCGATACCGAGGTGAGGATTTCGTAGGGTATCGTGCCGAGCGTTTCGGCAATTTCGCTCACAGGCAACTGTTCGCCGAATATCTCCACCCGGTCGCCGGGACAACAGTCGATGTCGGTTACATCGACGAGGCATACGTCCATGCAAATGTTTCCTACGATGGGAGCCCGTTTCCCCTTTATGACCACACACCCTTTGCCATTGCTCAAATGGCGGTCGAGCCCGTCGGCATAACCGATGGGGATAGCCGCAATGCGCGAGTCGCGGGTGAGAACGCCTTTTCGTCCGTATCCCACTGTCTCGCCGGCAGCCAGCGATTTTATTTGCAGTATGGTGGTTTTCAGTGTGCTTACGGTTTCTATCCCGCACGGGTCGCTTATGGGCGACACGCCGTACAGTCCTATGCCCAAGCGTACCATATCCATTTGGTATTCGGGGAATCGCAGGATTCCGGCCGTATTGAGTATGTGGCGCAGAATTTTGTGTTTGGAGTGTTGTTGCAGATAGTCTGCACAGCGGGTAAAGGAGTCGATTTGGCGGTGCGAGTAGTCGTCGAATTGGGGTTCGTCGCTGCCGGCAAAATGCGAGAATACCGATCGGGCGAGAATTACGGTTTGGTCGTTGAGGATTTGTACAACCTGTTCCATGTCTTTCTCTTCAAATCCGAGGCGGTGCATACCCGAATCTATCTTTATGTGTACGGGGTAGCCGGCCAATCCCAGTTTTTCGCCTTCGGCAATGATGGCTTTCAACAATTCGAAACTGTATATTTCGGGTTCGAGGTAGTAGCTGAACAGGGTTCGGAAGCTGCTCATTTCGGGGTTCATCACCAAAATGGGCATGGTGATTCCCGCTTTGCGCAATTCGGCACCCTCGTCGGCCACGGCCACGGCAAGGAAGTCGGCGCCCCGGTCTTGCAGGGTTTTGGCCAGTTCGTAGGAGCCCACTCCGTATCCGAAAGCCTTCACCATGCAGATGATTTTGGTTGTGGGGCGCAATTTCGATTTGAAGAGGTTGTAGTTATGGACGATGGCGTCGAGGTTGACCTCCAAAATGGTTTCGTGTTGTTTCAGTTCGAGGGTCTCCGAAATGAGTTCGAAATGAAATTCGCGGGCCCCTTTGATCAGAATCAATTCGTTGTGGAAATTGGCCGGGTCGAGTTGCGCCAAGAAATTCTCGGTCGAGGGGTAAAACTCCTTTTCAAGATTGAAAAGGTAGGCGTTGTCCGAAATAACCGGCCCGATACCGATGAGCCGTTCGATACCTTTATGCAGGATAATGTCGGCCACTTTGCGGTAGAGGCTTGCGGGAGGTAATCCCGTTTGGTACATATCCGACAGGATAAGCGTGCGCCTCATGCCTTTGGCGGCGGCACGGCGGTTTTGGAAATCGAGGGCGATGGTGAGCGAGTTGATGTCGGAGTTGTAGCTGTCGTTAATAATGAGGCAATTGTTTATGCCCTCTTTTACCTCCATACGCATGGCTACCGGGGTGAGGCGGGCCATACGCTCGGAGATGACTTCGGGGTGGCGGTTGTAGTAAAGCATTACCGCCAAACAGTGTATGGCATTCTCGATAGAGGCCTCTTCGACGAATGGTATGGTAATGCTGCAATGATATTGCAGGTAGGTATATTCTATCCGGGTCGAGTCGCTTCCTTTGACGATTTTTGAGATGTAGAGCGGTTTGTCGCGGTCTTTTCGCGACCAAGCTATTTCGCGGCACCCGAAGCACAGTTTTTCCACGCATTCGCAAATGAGGGGATTGTCGCCGTCGTAGATGATACAGTCGCAGGCTTTCAGTAAAGTGAGCTTTTCGATACACTTTTGCTGAATGGTTTGGAATCCCTCTTGGTGAGCTTCGCCGATGTTGGTGATTAACCCTAAGGTGGGTTTGATGATCTCTTCCAAATGGACCATTTCGTCGGGTTGGGAGATACCGGCCTCGAAGATAGCCATTTCGGTTTTGGGTCCCATTTGCCATACCGATAGGGGAACTCCGATTTGGGAGTTGTAGCTTCGCGGGGATCGCACCGTATTGTAGTCGGGTTGCAACAGTTGGTAAAGCCACTCTTTGACGGTGGTCTTCCCGTTACTGCCGGTAACGCCGATAACGGGTATATCGAATCGCTTTCGGTGTGCGGCGGCCAGTTGTTGCAGGGCAGCCAACGTGTCGTTTACAACAATGAAATTTGCATCTGCCATCTCTTCGATGTCGAGGGGCAGGTATTCCACGACAAAATCGCGTACCCCTTTCCGGTAGAGATCTTTGATATAACGATGCCCGTCGTTCCGTTCGGTCACTAAGGCAAAGAAGAGCGTCTCCTCGGGGAAGGTAAGCGAGCGGCTGTCGGTGAGCAACGCCGTGATGGTATGGTTGTTGTAAGCTCTTTTCCGAGCCTTGACGATGGTTGCTATTTCGGTAGTCGTGTAATTCATAATTGATTGATTCTTGTCGTTAATTCGTCTATTTCGTCCGATACGTTTATATAGGGGTATGCTTGTTGAAACTGCATGATTTTTTGGAGCGTGTTTTTCAGGAAAACAGCATATTCGGTTTGTTGCGGGTTGAGGGGCCGGTGTGCGAGGGCTGTCGCTATTTTGAGCCATTGCGAGGCTATTTGCCTGCTTTCGTCCGATAGGTATGCTTCGGTAAGAATTTCGCTGATGTAGGTGATGGCCGCCGTTGAAGGGTGAGCCATGTCGGTGTCGTAGAAGCGGTAATCCCGCAGATCGTCCATCATGATTTCGTATGAGGGAAAATAGTCGCATATCTCGAACTCCCGTTGCAGTTGTTCGATGGCCAGCAGCAGCGTCGCTTTGCTTATTTGGTTGCCATGAGCCCCGTCGCTCAGGTGGCGTATGGGGCTTACGGTGAAAAGCAGACGGCATTGGGGTAGTTGCTTTTCGATTTGCTGTACGATTCCGCGCCACTGCGCTACGATTTCGTCGACCGTGAGGAGTTCCCGGGTAAAGTGTGTGGCCGGTTGTTTGTGGCAGTTGGCAACGATTTCGCCGGTTGTTTTCAGCCGATAGACAAATGCACTGCCCCAAGTGAATACTATGCGGTTGGTTTCCGGCAGACGGTTGTGCGCGGTAGCTATGCGTTGGTTCATGGTCGAAAGGACCCGTTCGGGATCGCTCCCCGAAAAGCGGGAGTGGTGGTAATAGCTGTGCCACAATCCGTGGTCGCAAAACAAGTCGTTTGGGCTCAGGGGCGTACCGTCTACAATGCGCGCCCAGCTTTGGGCAATGGAGAGCGGGTTGTAGAGGGTGCCGAACGGATTTATATCGACATCGAATTTCCGTTGTTGCAACCACTTGCCTATGTTTTCGACAAAGCACGAGCCTAACAGCAAAATATGTTGCCGATGGTCCATGTAGCCGGGGTGTCGCGGAAAATCGATAACTGTCCTGAAATTCATTCCTCTCATTCTTTATCTTCCCAAAAATACATATTTTCGGGAAGATAGAACCTCTAATTTAACATCTGAAAAAATAAAAAATTATAACATGATGGTAAAATAACCATATTTTGCTTGTAAAAATACCTATTTTGAATTATATTTGCACAACCTGTTTTGTCGAGGTGTTGAGAAAGCACCTGTTTTGCCACTCTTCCTGTAATAACAATGAGTGATGGAGTTATATTACAAGGAAGAACGAGACCGCGATTTGTTCGAGGCTTACAACACATTACTTAAATCTTTGGGAAGGGGAGCTAATTTTTCCCGGGAGGAGATTGTAAGGCGCGTGGTTTATTCGGTTGCTCCCCGTTTTTATATCAGTTACGAGGAGGCTCGTCGGAACGTGAAACGTATCATGAGCGGACGTTCACCCCGTTGTGCGTCGTCGACGCGCATAGCCATGTACAACGATTTGGCCAATTTGCTGGCTTCTTATTTGCGCCGACGGCCCCGGGCAACCTTTAACGATGCGCTTGGTGCGGTGTTAGCCGAGAAACGGGCACCCCGGTTTTATCTGTCGGAGCGGTCGGCGTTGCTGATTATTTACCGTATGCAGAAAGGAGGTGCGTCGTGAACTCCTCCCGATTTTTCCTTTTGGGTTTTGTGGTGCTGTTTATGGCGGGATGCTCGTCTTCCCGAAAAGTATCCGAGAAGAGCCATACCCGTGTAGATTGGGGTGTCGACCACCGAGTCGATGCGCTGTTCGACTCGGTGTGGCGGGCGCATTGGAACGGTCGAGGCGAATGGGAATGGGTTGCGTTCGATTGCACGCTCGACACCTTGCGGGAACCCGGTTGTCAACCTCGGCTTTCGTTCACCCGGTTGAAGCGTTCGAGCAACCTCTCGGCGACGGCCGAGACGGTTGTCTCCGATTCGTTATCCGGTGGAGTTTCTGCTAACGTCGCATGGCGGGACCAGCATGAAACCGACCGGTCCCGCGAGTTGTCGTCGCCCCCGGTTTCGGGTCCATTGACGATTGCTTTTTTGATAGTGGTTATATTGGTTATTTATCATATAAAAAGGAGATGAAAGAGATGAAAAAAGAGGACAACGTATTGGAGACGGTAGTATTTACCTACTCCGAAGACCAAGTGTTGCGGGAGTTGATTGCCGAAAGCTCCTATGTGGCGAAATGTCGTGCCAACGATCCGGGGTTGTTTCCGGGTTGGAGCAGTACCATTATCGTGTCGGAAGATGACCGACCGTTTTTTACCCGCCGGCTGGCCGATGTGAGAGACGAAATTATGCGTGCTCTTGCTCCCCATTTGTCGGGCGAATTTGCTTCGACCGAGACCGAACTTGTTTTTGCCGTTTTGTTGCCGCAGCATCGGCCGTTGGCGTTGGACGAGTCGATTTGTCATCAGCTCGAAAGAACCATTGTATCGTATATCTTGTGGCAGTGGTTCGCAACAAAACTTCCCGATGAGAGTGAACGTTGTTGGTTGCAGTATCAAGGGGCTTTGTCGGCTGTCAAAAGCGATATCCGGTTGGCCCGCAACCGTCGGCCGCACCGCCCGATGAACTATTTTTGAAAATTCGGGCGACATTTTTTGGCGGGTAGGGAGGGGCAATGTATCTTTGTATTCCAATTAAAATTGGGATAGAACGATGATTTGCAAGAATTGCGGGACCGAGTTCGAGGGGAACTACTGCAACCAGTGCGGGCAGAAGGCCACGGTGGGGCGATTGACTTGGAAGAGTGTGTGGGACAATCTGCTGCATGGCATTTTTCATGTCGACAATACTTTTGTCAAGACCACGCGCACGTTGGTTGTCCACCCCGACCGGCTGCTGAACGATTATTTCGAGGGACGCCGCAAGGGGTATATGGCACCCATTCCGCTGCTGGCGGTGTGGTGTGTGATTCTGCTTTTCTTCGGGCACATCAAGGGGCTTCCCGGGAGCATCTCGACCATCGAGACAACGGATACGCACAACTGGATTGTCGAGCATTATACTCTCCTCACTATCGCTACGGTGCCGTTTATGGTGCTGGCCGTGAAGATAGCCTTCCGCAAGGCTGGATCGGCGCGGTACAACTGGGTGGAGTATCTGTTGGGCTGCTGCTATCTGTCGGTGTTGTACATTTTGCTTTCGCTGGTTGTGATGCCGGTGGGGTGGGTGCTGGACGCCTCGTATTATACTGTATATGAGAGGGCCAATATGGCGCTTAGCCTCATTCCTACCTATTGGGCGGCCTATTCGTTCTTTCCCGACAAGTTCTGGATAACCCTGGGACGTACCTTGTGGGCCTCGATACTCTATCTGCTGTTCCTTGTGGCAGTTGGCGTCGCTTTGGCTTTACTTTTTATGGATTAGGCATTGGCGAGGTGCGGTATAGAGATACAACAAGGGGGAGACCGGCCGGTCTCCCCCTTGTGTTAAGGGTGGGTATGAGTGTATCCCATTAGTGGCAGCCGTCGCAGCAATCGCCGCAGCCGTCGCCGCAACTGCTGTGGTCGTGACCGCAACCGCAGCCGCAACTGTGGCGGGGATGCAATTCCTCTTCGGTGGCGTCGCGCACCAGTTTCACTACACCTACATAGTGCAGGTTCTCGCCGGCCAGCGGGTGATTGAAATCCATGAGTACCTTGTCGTCCGATACTTTCAGCACCGAGCCGTTGATGCGGTAGCCCTCGGCAGTCATCATGGGCACGGTATTGCCCTCGAACACGGTTTGGTCGTCGAATTTGCCGTCGACCATGAAAATCTCCTTGTCGAGTTCGATCACGTGCTCTTCGTTGCGTTCGCCGAAAGCCTCGTCGCAGGAGAGAACGAAGTCGAACTTGTCGCCCTGTTTCAATCCTTCGAGGCGTTCCATCATAGCGGGAAGAATATTTTGTTCGACGCCGAATACGAATTGATCGGGCGTTTCGTCGGTGGCACGCATCATCAATGTCTCTTCCGGTTCGCCTGCGCCTGCATAGAGGTCGTAGGTAAGAACTACAAATTTACCGGGTTTTATTTCCATAAGGTTTTATGTAATTAAATAGTTAGTATTCGTTGGGAGTACGTGTTACCGCTCATAAAATTTGCGGTTATACTCTTTGAGCAGTTTTTTTACGTTGAAGTAGAACCCCTCGATTTTGAGCGGGTTGTTCTCGATGGCTATATAGTCGAAATAGGGTTCGACGAAGATAAATTCGGTGGCGGTGAATCCTTGACGGTTTACGATGTTGTATTCGTCGGCAGGATAGATGACATACCACGCCGTTTCGGGAGCTTTGCCGTCGCCGGTCGAGAGTATGGCTTGTATGATTCCTTTCAGCCGATATTCCCACAAGTCGGCTTCTTGGGTTTGACCTTTTTGTCGCAATCCGTATACGAGGAAATTGATTTGACGCAAATCGAAGGGTATATCTTCCAGCGCCATTCGCGCATATTTAATGAGCGAATCGCACTCCGATTCGGTGTGGATTGTCTTTTGGTAAAGCTCTTCGATGTGTTTGGGTATCTCGACCGTACGGTAGGGATTGTAATCTTCCTGGCTGGCATAGCCCAAATAAAGGTGCCGAAACTCTTGCAACGTCAGGGTGGTGTCGTTGCTGAGGTATTTTTTCATCAAATCGGGATAGTAGTAAGGCGACCGGCTGTCGCGCACGGCGCTCTCTATTTTCTCCATATCGGGAATTTCGCTTGTGGTTGCTTCTGCCGGGTAGAGGTGCATGAAGCTTGTGCTAATAAGCAGTATGGAGGCTATGATAAAATGTTTCATCTTTTAATTTTGTCTTGCGTCGATCTTTATTCCACCCGGAAGCGCAGCCCTGCGCTTCCGGGTGTGTTTAATGGAAACAAAGATATTATTTTCTTTCGACAGTCGTCCGCTTTTTTCCTGTAAAAGATGATAAAAACATTTTATTGTGGCGAAAGAGAACGTGTAGGAAAGGTTGTTGTCAAGCCTGTTTCCCCGAGTGTTTCAGTATTTTGGCGTCGAGGTAGAATACAATCTCTTCGGCAATGTTGTTGCAGTGGTCGCCAATGCGTTCGAGGCGGCGTATGATACTGATGAGGTTGAGGCATTCGACGGCTCTTTCGGGGAATTGTTGCAAGTATTCGGCAATGATGGGGACAGCGGCGTGATTCAGCTCGTCGACACGGTTGTCTTTGTTGAATACGGCAATGGCTTCGGACGATTTTTCTTCGATCAAGGCGTTTTCGGCTTGCAACATCATCGCTTTCACAATGTCGAGCATTTCTTTGATTCCGGTTTTTTCGAACAACTCCGACTCGATGTTCACTTTGGGATAGTCGATGACAAAGCGGGCAATCCCGTCGCAGAAGTCGGCAATGCGTTCGAGGTTGTTGCTGGTTTTCATCATGGCGAGCGTAAATCGCAGGTCGAGGGCTACGGGATTGTATAGCCCGATGATATCTTCGCAGTCGCTGTCTATTTTCAATTCAAATGCATTGACCCTTTTTTCCCGGTAGGTGACTTCGTGAGCCAGCTCTTTGTCCATAGACAAAAGGGCCTCGCCGGCGCGGTTGAGTTGTGAGTTCACCAAGTCCCACATTTCGAGCACCTCTTTTTTCAGGTCGTCGAGTTCTTTTTCGATGTATATCATTTTAATTGCGTTTTGAATGATGTGTCGCTATATGTTTTTACGGGAACAAAGAAAATTTGTTGGTGTTACCCCCTTGTTACATCGGTTTTACAAATGTATGACAAAATGGTTGCAAACACCAAACGGCTGTCTCGCACAGAGCTGCCGTTTGGTGTGTCATCTCTTTGGTTGGCAAGTTGTCTCTATTCGTTTACCGGCTTTTCCAGTCCGGGAATATCGACCAGCTTCATGTCGAATACCAATGTGGTGTAAGGGAGAATGAGCGACGATACGTATTGAGCGCCGTATCCCAACGTTTGGGGAATGATCACCCGGCAACTGTCTCCCACCTTCATTTGTTCGAGAGCCACTATCCACCCTTTGATGTTTTGGTTTACCCGGCAACGATATATACTGTCGGTTTTCAGATAGGAGGAGTCGAAGGGGGTTCCGTCGTACAACATTCCTTTGTAGATTACATCGACCGTGCTGGTTTGATAGGGCGATTGTGCATTGCGGTTGAGGCTCGTGTCGTTGTAATATTTCATCAATACATAGATACTTTTATCCCAGTTGGGCACCACTTTGGTGTACACGGGATTTCCTTGATCGTCTTTGGCGCCGAGTTGTTCGATGAACCAAGCGTCGTTGGTGTCTCGCCATTGTTCGTATTGAGTCCAGTAGTCGTCGTTCTCTTTACAAGAAACGATACCTATGAAGATGGCAATTACGAATAAAACAGGTAACTTTTTCATATAGATATAGAGCTATTGATTAAAATTCCACGACAGGAGCTTGTGCGGCACTCTCTTCGGCCTTGAATTGCGGTTTGGTTTCGAATCCGAATATCTTGGCGGTGATAAGCGCCGGGAATTTGCGGATTTTGGTGTTATAGGCATTTACCGCGTCGGCATAGCGAGTTCGCTCTGTGGCAATGCGGTTCTCGGTACCTTCGAGTTGAGCTTGCAATTCGAGGAAGTTTTGGTTGGCTTTCAAGTCGGGATAGTTCTCGGTAATGGCCAACAGTTTGCCCAATGCGCTGGACAATTCGCCTTGTGCTTCTTGATATTTTTGCAGGCTCTCTTCGGTCAGGTTCGTCGGGTCTATGGTAATTTGGGTTGCTTTCGACCGGGCGGCGATTACAGCTTCGAGCGTTTCGCTCTCGTGTGCGGCATATCCCTTGACGGTGTTGACGAGGTTGGGCACCAAATCGGCGCGACGCTGATATTGATTTTCCACTTTCGCCCACTGGGCATTGATGTTCTCATCGGCCTCGACTATGCTGTTGTAACTGCACGAGGAGAGCGACAGGGCAACGACTGCCGTTGCGATAGCACGAATTAAATATTTCATGTTGAGAATGTGAATATGGTTATTCTACAATTTTTTTCAATAAAGATTTCAGGCTCACTTGTTCGCCAATGATTCCTTGCAACTGGTCGATGGCAACTCGTTGTTGCTCCATGGAGTCGCGGAAACGAATGGTTACCGTGTTGTCTTCGAGGGTTTGATGATCGACGGTGACACAGAACGGTGTACCGATGGCATCCTGCCGGCGATAGCGTTTGCCTATCGAGTCTTTTTCGTCGTACTGGCATTTGAAATCGAAGCGCAGGTTGTCGATAATCTCACGGGCTTTTTCGGGCAGGCCATCTTTACGCACCAACGGCATAACGGCTACTTTTACAGGGGCAAGTGCGGCCGGGAGCCGTAAAACCACACGGCTGTCGCCACCTTCGAGTGCCTCTTCGCAGTAAGCGGCCGCCATGACACTCAGGAACATACGGTCTACGCCGATAGAGGTTTCGATCACGTAGGGTGTGTACGATTCGCCCAATTCGGGGTCGAAGTATTGTATCTTTTTCCCGGAGTATTTTTCGTGGTTGCCCAAGTCGAAATTGGTGCGGGAGTGAATACCTTCTACCTCTTTGAATCCGAAAGGCATTTCAAACTCGATGTCGGTAGCGGCGTTGGCATAGTGAGCCAGTTTTTCGTGGTCGTGGAAGCGATATTTTTGATCGCCCAATCCCAGTGCCTTGTGCCATTTCAGACGGGTTTCTTTCCATTTTTCGAACCATTTCAGCTCTTCGCCGGGACGTACGAAGAATTGCATTTCCATCTGTTCGAACTCCCGCATACGGAAGATGAACTGACGGGCTACTATTTCGTTGCGGAAGGCTTTACCTATTTGGGCGATCCCGAAAGGTATGCGCATACGGCCGGTCTTTTGTACGTTCAGGAAGTTTACAAAGATACCTTGTGCGGTTTCGGGGCGCAGGTAGACTTTCATCGAACCGTCGGCTGTCGAACCCATTTCGGTCGAGAACATCAGATTGAATTGACGGACGTCGGTCCAGTTTTTGGTACCGCTGATGGGACAAACAATCTCGTAGTCGAGAATGATTTGGCGCAATTCGTTCAAATCGACATCGTTCATGGCTTTGGCATAACGGGCATGAAGCTCGTCGCGTTTAGCCTTGTGCTCCAATATACGGGGATTGGTCTCTCTGAACAGTTTTTCGTCGAACGATTCGCCGAATCGTTTAGCGGCTTTCTCTACCTCTTTCTCGATTTTCTCGTCCATTTTGGCGATACAATCTTCGATAAGCACATCGGCACGGTAGCGTTTTTTAGAGTCTTTGTTGTCGATGAGGGGGTCGTTAAAGGCGTCGACGTGTCCCGATGCTTTCCAAATGGTGGGGTGCATAAATATGGCCGAGTCGATGCCGACAATGTTTTCGTGCAACAGCACCATACTGTCCCACCAGTATTTTTTTATGTTGTTTTTCAGTTCTACTCCCATTTGTCCGTAGTCGTACACGGCAGCCAAGCCATCGTAGATTTCGCTCGAAGGGAATACAAAACCATACTCTTTACAATGAGATACCAATTTCTTAAAAACGTCTTCCTGTGCCATTTTTCTTTGTATGTTTATTGCTTGCTTGTTTTTTTGTCTTGATAAACTTCCGGCCGATTTCTCGTTTATCCGGCCGATTTTAGAACGCAAAGTAAATGATTTTTTTCGATTTAATTTGTATTTTTGCAGGGGAATGTAGATGCATATTCCCTTAAAAATTAAAAAGAGGCGTACTTTTCGTACGCTTTTCCGCATATAAATTCAAATACAATCTATGAGCGACGAAATAACGACACCACAAGAGGAGGATATTACTCGGGAAAACCCGGAGGAGCAGTCTGGCTCGACCGAGGCCCATTCGGCTTACAAACCGGTATCGGACAAACCGGATAATAAATTGCAACTTTCGGGAATGTTTCAAAACTGGTTTCTCGACTATGCCTCTTATGTGATTCTCGAACGTGCCGTCCCGCATTTGGCCGATGGCCTCAAACCGGTACAACGGCGTATCCTCCATGCTATGAAATTGCTCGACGACGGCCGTTTCAACAAGGTTGCCAATGTGGTGGGTCATACCATGCAGTTCCACCCGCACGGCGATGCCTCTATTGGCGATGCGTTGGTACAGTTGGGCCAAAAGGATTTATTGATCGAGTGTCAGGGAAACTGGGGGAATATCCTTACGGGCGATTCGGCGGCTGCACCCCGTTATATCGAGGCGCGGCTTTCCAAGTTTGCTTTGGACGTCGTGTTCAATCCCAAGACAACCGAGTGGAAGCTCTCTTACGACGGGCGTAAGAAAGAGCCGGTTACGCTCCCGGTGAAATTCCCGTTGCTGTTGGCACAAGGTGTCGAGGGCATTGCGGTGGGTTTGTCGTCGAAGATATTGCCTCATAACTTCAATGAAATATTGCAGGCGGCAGTGGCCTACCTGCGGGGAGAGGAATTTCATCTGTATCCCGACTTCCAAACCGGCGGATATGTCGATGTATCGAAGTATAACGATGGCGAACGGGGCGGCAGCGTGAAAGTGCGTGCCAAAATCGAGAAGATAGACAACCGTACGCTCTCTATCGTAGAAGTCCCCTATGGCAAAACTACTTCGACCTTGATCGAGTCGATTCTCAAAGCTCAGGAGAAAGGGAAAATAAAAATTCGCAAAGTCGACGACAATACAGCCCAACACGCCGAAATTTTGGTACACCTCATACCGGGGACCTCTTCCGACAAGGCTATCGATGCCCTGTATGCCTTTACCGACTGTGAGGTGAGCATTTCGCCCAACTGTTGCGTAATTAACGAGGACAAACCTCACTTTATGACAGTGAGCGATTTGTTGCGTATCAGTGTCGAAAACACCAAAGAGTTGCTGCACAAAGAGCTGCTGATTCAAAAAGGAGAGGCGCAGGAGATCCTGCATTTTGCTTCGTTGGAAAAAATATTTATCGAGCAGCGTATTTACAAGGACAAGGAGTTTGAGGAGAGCCGTTCTATGGACGAGGCGGTGGCCCATATCGACAAACGTTTGGAACCGTTCAAGTCCGGGTTTATTCGCGAGGTGACCCCCGACGATATCCTCAAATTGATGGAGATAAAGATGGCTCGCATTCTCAAATTCAATTCGGAGAAGGCCGACGAGCTGATTGTCGCCAAGAAAGAGCAGATAGCCCAGATCGATTACGATATAGCGCATTTGGTCGATTACACCATCAAGTGGTACGATTCGCTGCGTGAGAAGTATGGCAGCCGTTATCCCCGGCAGACCGAGATTCGCAGTTTCGATACCATCGAGGCAACCAAAGTGGTCGAAGCCAACGAGAAACTCTACTTCAATAAAGAGGAGGGCTTTATAGGTACGTCGTTGAAGAAAGATGAGTTTGTGTGCAACTGTTCCGACATCGACGATATTATCTTGTTCTACCGCGACGGTAAATATAAAGTGGTGAAGGTGAGCGAAAAAATGTTTGTAGGGAAAAACCTGCTGCATATTGCGGTGTTCAAAAAGAACGACAACCGTACCATTTACAACGTGGTGTATCGCGACGGCAAGGCCGGGTTGCACTATATGAAACGTTTTGCCGTTACCGGTGTAACGCGCGACAAGGAGTACGATCTCACGCAGGGAAAACCGGGGTCGCGGGTTGTTTGGTTTACGGCCAATCCCAATGGCGAGGCCGAGGTGCTGCGGGTGACGTTCGTGCCTAAGCCTCGTATGAAAACGCTCTTTGTCGATCGCGATTTCAGCGAAATCGCCATCAAGGGGCGCCAGTCGATGGGTAATATTCTCACGAAGAACGAAATTCACCGCATTTCGCTGAAAGAGCGGGGCGGTTCTACTTTGGGCGGGCGAAAAGTGTGGTTCGACCGCGATGTGCTTCGCCTCAACTACGACGGGCGGGGCGAATATTTGGGCGAGTTCCACGGCGACGACCAAGTGCTTGTCGTTTTGCAAAACGGGGAGTATTACACAACCTCGTCCGATGCGACAAATCACTACGACCCCAATATTTTGAGAATAGAAAAATTCGAGTCGGACAAGGTGTGGACGGTGGCATTGTACGATGCTTCGCAAGGATATCCCTATTTGAAACGGTTTGTTTTTGAACCGGGTAGCCGCAAACAGAGTTTTTTGGGCGAAAACCCCGATTCCCGCTTGTTGCTGATTACCGATACGCCGTATCCTCGTATCGAAGTGACCTTCGGCGAGGGTGACTCCTTCCGTGAACCGTTGGTGGTCGATGCTGCCGAATTTATTGCCGTGAAGGGATTCAAGGCGAAGGGAAAACGGCTCACCACTTATGCGGTGGCCGGTATCGAAGAGTTGGAACCGTTGAGACAGCCCGACGACGAACAGCCCGACGATGCGAATGTTACCGATGAGGAGAATCGTCTCGATACCCCAACCGACAAATCGGACGAAAATGGTTCGGGACAAATGACACTGTTTTAGAGATGGGAAAAGGAAAGACGATTTTGAGCGCTCTTGCGGGGATAGCTTTGCTGTCGCCACTCTCCTTGTGGGCGCGTGGCCCTAAGGGGGAGCCGCACCAACCGCTGCGCCCGACGGCTACGGCATTTACGGTCGAAGTGGGCCGGCAAAGCGCGCTCGATACCTATTTGTCGCCGGTCCGTTACGGCGGGTTGAATTTGGCTTTGGGTTACGAGCGGCTCAGAGCTGCAAGTTTTGCACCCGAAAAATGGCTCACCCGACACCATGTTTTGGGTACGTTTGCCACGATGACCAATCGGTCGGGCAACGGTTCCATGATGTCGGCCTATTTGGATTATTCGTTCGCCATGTTGAGGCGTTGGCCGGTATGCCGCGGATTGTGGCTTGCCGGTGGCGGGGAGGCTGCCCTTACGGTGGGTGGGTTGTACAATCTGCGCAATTCCAATAATCCCGCTACGGCAAAAGTGGCGGTCGATTTGGGAGCGACGGCTATGGCGTCGTATCATTTTCGAATATCGCGTCTGCCGGTGACGTTGCGTTATCAGGTTTCGCTACCGGTTGTCGGCGCCTTTTTTTCTCCTGAGTACGGACAATCTTATTACGAAATGTTTTATTTGGGGAACAGCGATGGGATTGTCCATTTCGGGGCATGGCACAACCGGGTAGATTTGCGCAATTATATCACGGTCGATTTGCATTTGGGGCAGCGGGCTTTGCGGCTGGGCTACCGTCAGGTTATGCGCACGACACATATCAATTATATAGATACGCAGGTGTTTACACACTCTTTCGTGCTGGGTATTTCGGGCGAAATATTTCGATCGGTGCGTCCGGCACGTCGCATAGTATCGGTTTATCATTAACAGTCGGAGAATATGATACAAAGGTTTTCGAAAATAGGATTTCTTTTCTTCGTGTTGTGGATGCTTCTTTTCCAGTCGTGTCACAAAGTGGAGGTGTTTGAAGATGACCCTTGTGGTAACTTCGACGCGTTGTGGACGATTCTCGATGAGCGCTACTGTTTTTTCGAATACAAGGAGATCGATTGGAATCAAATACGCGAAAAATACCGGAAGAAATTAACTGCGGACATGACTTCGGAAGAGCTTTTCGATGTGTGCGACGCCATGCTTATGGAGCTGAAAGACGGTCATGTGAACCTGACGGCGGCACACAATACGTCGCGTTATTGGGAGTGGCTGTACGGTTCGCCCGAAAATTATCAAGAACGTATCATCGACGAGTTTTACCTCAATTTCGACTACCGGTATACGAGCGGGATTAAGTATAAAATATTGCCGCAAAACGTAGGCTATATGTACTACGGCAGTTTTTCCAGTACCATAGGCGAGGGGAATCTCGACCAAATATTGGCCTATTTGTCTACTTCGACCGGATTGATTATCGACGTGCGCAGCAATGGCGGCGGCTCGTTGTCGAATGTCGAAACGCTGGTATCGCGATTTATCAACGAGGAGACATTGGTGGGTTATATTTCGCATAAAACGGGACCCGGACATCAGGATTTTTCCGAGCTATATCCCGTTAAGTATTCGCCGTCGAACCGTATCCGGTATCAGAAACCGGTGGTTATACTGGCCAATCGGGGCACATTCAGCGCAGCCAATAATTTCGTGTCGGTGATGAAGTCGTTGCCCAATGTGGTAATTATGGGCGATTGTACGGGCGGTGGCAGCGGATTGCCATTCTCATCGGAATTGCCCAACGGGTGGATCATACGTTTTTCGGCTTCGCCCATCTATGATGTAAATTGCCAGCACACCGAATTCGGGGTTGAGCCTACCGAGGGTTTCAAAATAGATATGAATCTCGAACAGGCCCAAGAGGGGAAAGATACCATTCTCGACACCGCCATTGCTTATATAAGCGGGTTGGCTGTTGGCTGATAATGGCTGGCGTGTGTGAAACTTTGTGACTGAATTCATTGTACAATTTGCAAAATTCCCCTATATTTGCACCACTGTTCGCGGACGTGGCGTAATTGGTAGCCGCGCTAGACTTAGGATCTAGTGTCTTGCGACGTGTGGGTTCGAGTCCCGTCGTCCGCACAAAGAGGTTGTCTCAACTAAACTTGCCTGTAAGAATTTTTTTTCTTGCAGGCTTTTTTTGTGTAATTTTTGGGAAGGAGTGGTATGTTATTATTTCATAAATAATATTTCTAATCTATAAATAAAATATTGTGAATTATGATTTATAAATAATAACGCATATATTTAATATTCCGAAAAACACAACTTAAACTTAATCATTTTAACAAAAACACAAGTATTATGAAAAAGTTATCTATTGCTTTAATGGTAGCGTTTTGTGGGTGGCAATTTGTGTCGGCACAGATAGAAGTGCTGTCGGTTACACCTTTAACAGAGACGACAAACAAGGGCTTCTACCATCCCAAGTTCTCTCCGGCAGGCGATTATCTGCTGCTGACCGGAGCTAATTTCAAAGGTTTGACAAAATATGATTTGTCGACGCAGACGATGACCCAGTTGACCGATGTCGACAACGCCGGCTATTGTCCCCAAATATCCGATGGCGGGAAAGTGGTCGTTTTTCGAGATGTAGAGTACAAAAACAATCGTCGTTATACTTCGATAAAAAGTATCAATCTCGATAATCATAAAGTCAGCAAAATTGATAATGCCGTTCGCGAACAATATCCATTCACCTTTATCGGTGGGACTTTGAAGATTGCGAAAGGTAATTCTATCAAGAGCAAACGGTTGGCCAACGATATTTATACGCCGGTAGAACAGTCGTTGATCGTAGCCATCGAAAACCAGTCGCTTATCCTGTATAAGGACAACAAGCGCATTGTGCTCGACCCCAACGGAAAAGGCAGCTATATATGGCCGTCGATTTCGCCCGATCAAAAACACATTGTTTATATGGCATTGCACGACGGTTGTAACACGTTTGTATGCGATATAGACGGGAAGAATAAGGTAAATTTGGGCTATTTGGGCGCTCCTGTTTGGCTTGGAAACGATTGGATCGTAGGTATGGAAGACATAGACGACGGACACCAAACCATTTCGTCGAAGTTGAAAGCGGCTCGTATCGATGGGTCGTTGCGTCAGGACTTGCCTACACCGGATACCAAAATCGCCATGTATCCTACCGCATCGAACAATGCCGTAGCTTATGAGGCCGATGGTACCATCTATGTGATGAAACTTCAAATTCGTTAATCCTAATCGTAATATATTATGAAAAAAATACTATCCTTGACAGTTGTATTGCTGTTGACTTTAACAGCAGTGGCAGCCGATTTGACGGGTGTGAAAATCTATATCAACCCCGGTCATGGCGGTTGGAACGGTGAGAACGACCGTAATATCGAAACGATAACTCATGCGCTGGGCGATACGTTAGGTTTTTGGGAATCGTCGTCGAACCTTACCAAAGGCCTTTATTTGCGCGATTTGCTCGAAGCCGCCAATGCAACGGTAATCATGTCGCGTGAAGATAACCGGAGCGGGTATCGCGACAATAATTATTTGCCCGACGATCAGCAAATAACCGATACAAGCTATGGCGACCGGCCTTTGACTACGATAGCCGAAGAGGCTTCGGCCAATAATGTCGATGCCTTCCTCTCCATTCACAGTAATGCCGCCGGTTCTACTACGGCAGTGAATTATCTCTATTTGATGTGTCCGGGTAGCGGGGGCGAAGGTGATCAAACATTCCGCGACCCCGTGACCAAAGCGCTTGCCGAAACCGCATGGCCTCATATTTGGAACAATCCGTTGACGGTATGGACGCACTATACGGCCACCAATACCAAAATAGCTGCTTTCGTAACCAGCTATACGGTTATCGGTACGGCGTTGACCGTTCCCGGATTTTTGTCGGAAGGCGAGTTTCACGATTATAAACCCGAAGCTCACCGCTTGTTGAGTACCGATTATCGCAAGTTGGAGTCGATGCGCTTCTACTATTTCTATTGCGATTATTTTAATGCCGATCTTCCCGAAACCGGCGTGTTGTGCGGCGATGTACGCGATGCTCACGAACGGTTGACCGACAAGTTGTATACTCCTTATATTAATGGTTCGAAAGACCAATACCTCCCTTTGAACGGAGCCCAAGTAACACTCTACGATGCTTCGGGTAGCCAATGTGGCGAATATACCGTCGACAACGAATACAACGGTGTGTTTGTATTTTGGAACCTTGCTCCGGGTACATACAAAGTGAAGGTAACAGCTACCGATTATATAGAAGAAGAGTTTACGGCCGAAGTGAAAGCCGGCGAAACTACCGGATTGAACCTCTCGCTTACCAATGTAAATTATGATCCTAAGGACGAGCGTGTCGCTCCCGACGATTATCCCGAACCGGCACAAGAGGCTGGCGTGACGATTGCTCGTCATTACAATTTGACCGAGAACGGACGCAACGCAACAACATTCCTCGATCAGTTGAATATCCGCCGCTCGTTGATTCGTGGTGAAAAAATGTATGTGCTTACCGACGACTCCCGTATTTTCGTGGCTAACGCTGTTACCGGCGACTCGATTTCCGAATTGAGCACCGCAGGTGTTTCGGGCGGTATACGTCTGTTGAGCGATATCGCATTCACCTCCGATACCGTGTTGATGGCTTGTAACAAAGATAACATCGATTTCACCTCGCCGTCGACCGTATTCAAAGTATATTCTTGGGCCGACGATACTGCCGATCCTACGTTGGTATTCGAGTCGACCAAACAAGGAAACTGGAATACGGGAACCGTGGGCGAAACGTTTGTGGTGAGCGGTCCGAGCTGGAATTTCCGGGTTTATACTCCGGCGGTTACTACCGGTTCGTCGAAAGCCGTGCGTATTGTGGGATTGGAATACAATGCCGATGACCAAATCATGACTAACGACAAATACATGATGGATGCCTCTTACTCCGAAGCTGCATGGGGCGAAGACTTCCAGTTTACCCTTTCGCCGCTTGGCGACAACCGCTTTATTGTCGATAGCAAGTCGATTCTGCCCATCGAGTATGAATTCAACTGGAATGCGGCCAGCCGCGAACCGCTGGTAAATCATGGCGCAATGGCTGCCGGAACCTTGTCGGTTGCTTCGAAAGGCATCAACTTCTTCAAATATGGAGGCGGCGCTGTTATGGCTGCTCCCGATTGTAACGACGACGGTACGGTAGTGGGTGTAGCTTTGTTCGATATTACCGAAGGCTTGGACAACGCCCGTAAAATAACGGATAAATATCCCGATACCGGATTGAATACCGATGCTGCCGGTTATATGACGGCTGTGGGTACAGTCAGCGGGTATGACATGACCGCTACGGTATATGCTCAAAATGGTGGTATTGCCAATTATACTACGGTAACTACCAGCCAAGTAGCTAACATTTATGCCTACAATGCCAATATGGAGGCCGAGGCCGATGGATACAAATTTACCTTCGACCTGAACGAGGATGCCGAAAATGTAACAATCCAATTTGTAAATGAGGGTGAAGTAATCGGTTCGTACGATGCCGGGGCGAAGTCGAAAGGCTCCAATACGGTTTCTGTACCTGCTTCGGCGGTACCTTACGGCAAGGATATGAATTGGCAAATCAAGGCTTTGGCTGCCGATGTATATCGTCCTGTCCGTATTTCCGATGATAGTGATATATTCAAGTTCTGGAATTCGTTTGGTGTCGCTATCGACAACAATCCGCAAAGCGATTATTTTGGCCGTATTTATGTGACTAATGGAAAAGCAGGTGCTGCCAGCGGGCGTACAACGGGTTCGGGTCTTTATATCCTCGATCCGCAGCTCACCGACATTACCGGTCAGGGTAATACGGCTTATGCAGGTGGTGTCGACTGGTATGGAACATCGAGCCCCTATCGCGTGAGCGTAGCTCCCGACGGACGTGTCTTTATTACCGATTACAGTGATGCTCATTCGGGTATTTGGATTATGGATCCCGCCAATCCTTCGGGCGACTTTATCGAACTCTTTGCCGGTTGTACTCGGGCCTCTTCGGGTTTGGCAACCAATAGCGAAGGCGTGGATGTGCATGGTTCCATCTCGTCGTGCTACATCTTGGGCGAGGGCGAGAATACCGTACTTTATACCGCCGATGAAGATATGGTAGTCAACGGAGGTGTCGGAAAGAATGTGCTGCAATACAATATCGGTACGGCTACCAACTGGACCGAGGCTCCCAGTGCCGTGGTTTATGACCGCAGCCAACACCTGTTGCTGATCAATACCAATATCAATATAGCTCCCGATGGACGCGGTGGCTGGTGGTTCACGCAATATCGTGCTACCGAAACTAAGGCCGAGCCTTGTTTGGTTCACTTCAACGGAACCGCAGTCGATTTCCATACCGGTAACGACTTGCTCATCGGTAACGGACGTAATGCCGGGTTGGCCGTATCGCCCGATGGTACACGGTTGGCTACGACCGGTCCCAGCGAAATCTATATTTGGGATGTAACTTACAACGAAGCCGGTGTTCCTTCGATTAAGAAAGTTCACACCATTTCGGGTTCGTCGTTCGGTTTGGGAGCCAGCTCCAACGATGTAGCCTTCGACTGGGCTGGAAACGTTTACTATGTATCCAATAGCTCCGAGCGTTTGTCGGTTATTGCTCTGCCTAAGGCCGAGAACTCGGCAATAACTCCGGGTAAGGCCGACCAAACCATTACCAGAGAATTTAATGCAACGGTACGCAATTTGAGCGCTGAATCGGACTTTAATACGGTAACGTTGACTTGGGAAGCTCCCGAAGCAGCCGAAGAGGGTCTCTCGTACAATGTATATAATGGCGATACTTTCTTGGGTAATACTTCGGAGTTGACTTACGAAGTTGGAGATTTGGATAACGGCACTTATACATTTGCTGTTGCTGTTGTTTTGAATACAAGCGAAGCTGCCAAAGTGACGACCAATGTAACCGTAGCCATGTCGTGCGGACCGGTAACCAATTTGGATGCCCGGTTGGAAAACAACAATATGGTAATTCTTTCGTGGGGTGCACCCGAAGGCGTCGATGCCGTTGCTTCGTATAATGTATATCGCAACGACGTACTTCTTACGACACAGTCCGAAACGACTTATACCGACACCGACTTGGCCGAAGGTACGACTTATGTATATGCCGTATCGGCTGTTTATGGCAACTATGAGACCGAAAAGGCTACCAAGACTGTGTCTACGGTGTCGGGTATTGACGAGGCTAAGCAGGCATTGACGGTTTATCCCAATCCTACCGACGGTATCGTGAATATCGAAATGGCCGAAGAGATCGAGTCTATTCAGGTTTACGACATGAACGGTCGCTTGGTTCTCTCGCGGAACAACCTGTCGGGCAACCATGAAGTAATCGACTTGTCGGATTGCAAACCGGGCAATTATATGCTTAGAGTAAATAACATGACGTATAGGGTTATACGTAAATAATAAATAGTTGCTTGTTTTTGGGAACGGCTACCCGTGTGCGGGTAGCCGTTCTTTTTTTGGGGGAGAGAATGGGTGTTGAGTGTTTCGATTAAGGTGGTGCAAGGGTTGTTTGTCTTTTTTGTTGAAGCCCTTTCGACGTTTGTTAAGGTTAAATTTTTTCTTTCGAAGTGGGTAGAGATTTCCCCTTTTTCCGTCTTATAATAAACACAAGATAAAGTAAGTATCATGAAAACAGTTTCGATTATGAATGTGAGTTTTTTGAGGGTGATAGCTCTTTGGGGATTATTTTCGTGGCCGCTTTTCGCCGCGGAGGCACAGTCGACAATTATTCCCGACGGGACAATCCCGTATAATATGGGAGTTCAGTTAAAGGGCGATACCGATGGTCCCGACGATTTGGATCGGGTACAGGCGTTGGGCGTGAAATGGGTACGCCGGGGATTTATTTGGGAGTCGATCGAGAAAGAAAAAGGCGTTTACGATTTCAGTCAATACGACCGGTTTATAAACGATTGTGAAAAGCGGGGATTCCGTGTAATTGGCTGTATGGCTTTCAGCAACAAACTTTATGGTCATGTGAAGGACGAACCGGCACGGGAAGCCTATGCTCGCTTTGCTGCGCGCTTGGTCGAACATTACAAGGGACGGAATATTATTTGGGAAATATGGAACGAACCCAATACGATGACGTTTTGGGGGCGCCATGGCAAAGTGGGAAATTCGCCCCAATATGCCGAGGAGTATACCAATTTGGTGCGGGCTACGGTGCCGGCTATGAAAGCCGCCAATCCCGATTGTGTGATATTGGCCGGGTCGGTATCGAATATGTGGTCGGAGTCCTACAAATGGATGAGCTACTGTTTTGCCGACGGAATGTTGGATATCGATTGGGATATATGGTCGGTACACCCTTATGGTGTGAAAGCGCCGGAGGATTACATCGAAGCCTATTCGCATACTCGCGATTTGATGAAAGAGGCCGGGGGGAATACAAGTCGTCTTTGGATAAATTCGGAGCGCGGCTTCCCGTTGGGTAAGGCCGAAGGTTATGCCGGTGGCGATCCCGCTTTGGCCAAAGAGTATCAGGCTTGGCACATTGTACGTCAATATTTGGTCGACCTGTTGGAAGGCCTACCGGTGACCATTTGGTATGAGTGGGGCGGAAAAGAAGGCTTCGCCTTGTATAAAGATGGCGAGACGTCTCCGGCATACGATGCCTGTAAAAATATGGTGAAAGAGTTGAGCGGGTATAAGTTGGAGAGCCGCATTCCGTTGGAACGTTCGAGAGATTTCGCTTTGCGTTTTGTCAACAAGGAGGGTGGCGTGAAATTGGTCGTATGGACGGCACCGGAACTTATGAAAAGCCCCGATACGATAGAGCCTCATACCGTAAAATTATCGGTAGCCGATGGCAGTGCCGAATTGGTTACCTCCGATTTATATGGTAAATCTGGAAGCATAAAGATGTCGGGCGGAGTGATAGAACCGTTATTGACCGGAGCACCTTTATATATTACACTTCGATAAGTAAGGTAAAAAAGTTGTATTAGTGTTATTGTTTTATTGATCGGCTCTCCAATTATTTGGCAGGGCCGATGTTTTTTTTGAGGTGTATGACTGTCGACGGATAAGTTTTTGGAGAGGCAAAAAAAAAATTGATTGTCTCACGACAACCAATCTTTGTTAACCTTAAATCTAATACCATGAAAAACACAATGCAAATATACTGCTTTTGTATGTTTTACAACATATTTTCTTCTAAAAATGTTTGATATTTAGTATTTTTTAATAATTCAAAGTATCGTTTTTAAAATAAACGAAAGGGTTAGAGCAGTAAAGAATATTTTCTCCATATAGGAGTGGGCCGCTGTGAGGCCGCTATTGAATATCGATACTGTTTAGTAAATCTACCTTCCCATCGTTTACCAATTTGAGAATTAACTCACCGAAGAGGGTATTTTGCCACGCAAACCAAGCGCGGGTGAAGTGGTGGGGATCATTTAAACTGTTTTGAGGGGTGGATAATCGATGAGGTGGCGAAAAAGAGCGGTAGGCGATGTTTGGAGATACCTGTTTGGCACTCTTTGTGAGACAATTTGCCAAATCGTTTGTAATTCGCTATCTTTGCACGGTATATGGCAAGGATTCTTTCGATAGATTACGGTAAAAAGCGCACGGGCATAGCTGTAACCGATCCGTTGCAAATTATCGCCAACGGATTGACCACGGTAGCTTCGTCGCAATTGATCGAGTTTCTCGCGCAGTATATGCAGCGGGAGAAGGTCGAACGGGTAGTCGTGGGGTTGCCCCGGCAGATGAACAACGAGCCGTCGGAGAATATGCGTTATATTACCCCCTTTGTCAATCGGTTCAGAAAACTTTTTCCCGATGTGCCGGTTGAATTTTTCGACGAGCGGTTTACTTCGGTGTTGGCGCACCGGGCGATGCTCGACGGCGGATTGCCCAAAATGGCTCGCCGCAATAAGGAATTGGTCGACGAGATAAGTGCGACAATTATCCTTAGGGACTATTTGGAGAGTAAAAAATAATAAGATATGGTATTACCTGTTTATCTTTACGGACATCCCGTAATTCGTAAGGAGACCGATGAGATCGACGCTTCTTACCCGCAACTCAAAGAGTTGATCGAGAATATGTACGAGACAATGTATGCGACCGAGGGTATCGGGTTGGCAGCACCGCAAATAGGACTTTCTATTCGGTTGATTGTCATCGATGTAAGCCCTATGGCCGAATATTTCCCCGATTGTGAAGGCAAGAAACTCACCCTTATAAATCCACGGCTCGAAGTGTTGGACGACGGGCCTAAGGAGACCCGCGAAGAGGGGTGCCTCAGTTTGCCCGGCATTCACGAACCGGTGCCTCGTATTGAGAAGATTCATTTGACGTGGCTCGACGAGGATTTCGTGGCGCACGACGAGGTTATCGAGGGGTACCTTGCCCGGGTGGTACAGCACGAGTACGACCATTTGGAAGGGAAAGTGTTTATCGACCGCATTTCGCCCATTCGCAAACAGTTGATAAAATCGAAACTGACCAATATCATCAAGGGTAAAGTGCGTTGCGATTATCGGGTAAAGGCAACACCTTCGAAAAAATAATCCCAATTTTTAGTTTTATTGTATATGGCAGACGACAAGAAAATCATATTTTCGATGGTGGGGGTGAGCAAGATGTTCCCTCCCCATAAACAAGTACTCAAAGATATTTACCTTTCGTTTTTCTACGGAGCGAAGATCGGTATCATCGGTCTCAACGGTTCGGGAAAATCTACCTTGTTGAAAATTATCGCCGGGGTGGAGAAATCGTATCAAGGCGAGGTGGTTTTCTCGCCGGGGTATTCGGTGGGCTACCTCGAACAGGAGCCTAAACTCGATCCCGAAAAGACGGTGAAAGAGGTGGTACAGGAGGGTGTGCAGCCTATCCTCGACCTGCTGGCCGAATATGAGAAGGTGAACGAATCGTTCGGTGACCCCGAAGTCCTCGAAGACCCCGACAAGATGGAGGCGCTCATGGCGCGTCAGGCCGAATTGCAGGACCACATCGATGCCGCCGATGCGTGGAATATCGACAATAAACTGGAACGGGCGATGGATGCTTTGCGCTGTCCGCCCGAAGAACAGCTCGTAAAATACCTTTCGGGAGGTGAACGCCGTCGGGTGGCCCTGTGCCGCCTGTTGCTGCAACAGCCCGACATCTTGTTGCTCGACGAGCCGACCAACCACCTCGATGCCGAGTCGATCGATTGGCTCGAACAACACCTGCAACAATATGCCGGTACGGTTATCGCCATCACCCACGACCGTTACTTCCTCGACCATGTGGCCGGTTGGATTCTCGAACTCGACCGCGGCGAGGGTATCCCCTGGCAAGGCAACTATACTTCGTGGTTGGAACAGAAAACCAAGCGTATGGAGATGGAGGAGAAACAGGCCAGCAAGCGGCGCAAGACCCTCGAACGCGAGTTGGAGTGGGTGCGTATGGCTCCCAAAGCTCGCCAGTCGAAAGGTAAGGCTCGTTTGAACTCGTATGACAAGCTGTTGAACGAGGACCAAAAAGAACGCGAAGAGAAACTCGAAATCTTTATACCCAACGGTCCCCGCCTCGGCAATAAGGTAATCGAAGCTCATGGCGTAGCTAAGGCTTACGGCGACAAATTGCTCTTCGATAACCTCGACTTCGTATTGCCTCCCAACGGTATTGTGGGGGTAATAGGTCCCAATGGTGCCGGTAAAACCACGCTTTTCAAACTCATCATGGGGCAGGAGCAGTGCGATAAAGGTACGTTCGAAGTGGGCGATACGGTAAAGATTGCCTATGTAGATCAAACCCACAAGGATATAGACCCCGCCAAGACCGTTTATCAAGTGGTGTCGGGCGGCCTCGAAACGTTCCGTATGGGCGGCCGCGATATGAATGCCCGTGCCTATTTGTCGCGTTTCAATTTTACGGGAGCCGATCAGGAGAAGCTCATCGGCGTACTTTCGGGCGGTGAGCGCAACCGGTTGCATTTGGCCATGGCCTTGAAAGAGGAGGGTAATGTGCTGTTGCTCGACGAGCCGACCAACGACATCGACGTGAATACGCTGCGGGCGTTGGAAGAGGGTCTCGAAAACTTTGCGGGGTGTGCCGTAGTCATTTCGCACGACCGTTGGTTCCTCGACCGTATCTGTACGCACATACTCGCTTTCGAAGGCGATTCGCAAGTGTTCTATTTCGAGGGCTCCTATTCGGAGTACGAGGAGAACAAAAAGAAACGCATGGGCGATGTGGAGCCTCACCGGGTACGTTACCGCAAACTTATGGAATAATACGAAATCCGTTTATATCGGGGAGACGGCGGGCAGACGACCCGCCGTCTTTGTTTTTATAGCTTGTACAGACGGTTTGTCCCGACAAAAGGGCTGTATGTCTAAATTATTTTCAAGTGATTCGAAATTTTCTTTTCTTTGGGTTCAAAGAAAAAAACGATATGAAAAACAGATTGAAAATAGGTGTATTGACTTTGCTGGGCAGCTTGTTGATGACCGTGTGGGCTGTTGAACCGGTGAAATCGTATAAGGACATTCCGTCGCCCGAAAGGAATGCCCGGCTCATTACCGAGGCGATGACACGCGAATTGGGCCTTACCGAGAAGCAAAGCAAAAAGGTATATAAAATACAGTTGGCAGAGCAGAAAAAAATATTTAAATATATGCCAACCCCGCAGAGGGGAGAGGGCAAAGATTTTGGCGAGAGACCTCCGCGCGGGCCTCGTATGGGAGGAGGCCGTCCGCCTATGGGTGGCGGTTTTGAAGGACGAGGTCCCGGACATGGTCCTATGCCTCCGCACGAAATGATTCAAGAGGAGCAACCCGATCCTGCTAAGGTGAAAAAGGAGTTGGACAAAGCTGCTGAAAAACGGGACAAGAAGTTGAAGAAGGCGCTCACTGCCGAGCAATATGCTTTGTGGAAAACTATGGAAGAGGAGCAGATGAAGAGGCTGAATCCTATGCCGCATTTAGATGGCCCGAAACATGGCCCGAAAGAAGTTCGTTTCGATTTAAGATAAAAAAAATAGGTGTTTTAGGGATTAAATGTAAAGGTTGCCGAAGTTGCGTGAATGCACTTCGGTAATTTTTTTGGGGCTAAGGAAAAATCTGTTTTTCCCCTTTGGATTGGGTATATTGGAATGAAAAAAGGAGTATATTGGTAGCAGTCCGATATACTCCTCATATTTTGGGTTAGTAGGGATTCGTTTGCACCTTACTTCACCCCCATCTTGCCGCCTTTGATGCCTTTGCCGAGGTTGAAGATGTTTTGGTCGTAGCTGACGGTCTTCATGGCCGATTCGCGTTTGCGTTTGAGGGCGAGATCGACCAGACGGTCCATGAGTTGGTCGAAGGGAATCCCCGATGCCTCCCACAGGTAGAACGAGAGGGAGCCGGGAATGGTGTTGATTTCGTTCACATAGATGTTGCCGCTTTTGCCGTCGATCATGAAATCGACGCGGGCTACCCCGTGACACGAGAGTACCCGGAAGGTTTCGCCGGCGAGGAATTGCACACGGGCGGTATCTTCGGGCGAGAGGTCGGCGGGAATACGTTTTTGGGTGGCCTGCATACCTTTGTTCGACTTGCCACCGCCCATATATTTATCCTCATAGGTGAGTATGTCGCCGCTCTTGATAGGCTCTTCGCACACCGAGGTGCGGTAGTCGTCGCAGTCGCCCAATACCGAGCAGTTAATTTCTTTCAGCTCCTCGACCATATCCTCGATAACGATACGGGTGGAATATTTTTCGGCCACATCGATTTTGGCGATAAGTTCTTCGCGGTTGTCGGCGTGCGAGATACCCACACTCGATCCGAGGTTGGCCGGTTTCACGATAACGGGATAACCCAATTTGGTTTCAATTTCTTTGATAAGTTGGTCGCGTTGGGCAAACCACTGCTTGTCGGTGAACCACACGTAATCGACAATGGGGATTCCGCTTTTCTCCATGATCATCTTCATGGTGATTTTGTCCATGCCGTTGGCCGAGGCCAGTGTGTTGCAGCCGGCATAAGGAATACCGATGGATTCGAGTACCCCTTCGAAGATACCGTCCTCGCCGTTGCTCCCGTGGAGTACGGGAACGACCACGTCGAGTTTGGCATAGATGTCGCTCCCGAAGAGCGGTTTCTTTTTGCGATAAACGTTGTAGTCGCCGTATTCGGGTATCATGTAAACTTCGGTACACATTTTTTGCAGGGCGGCCATGTCGCGGTAGTTTTTCACCGTGAGCAGGGCGTCGCCGCTGAACCAGCGTCCCTGTTTGGTAATGTATATGGGTACAATTTGATACTTTTGGTCATTAAAAGCATTGATGGCTTGGAGAGCCGAGATCACGGAGATTTCGTGTTCGGTCGAGCGGCCTCCGAAAAAAACACCTACGGTAGTTTTCATAATTTTTTGTGATAAACGGTATATCTTGTTTGTGATAAAATCGGGGTTATTTGAAGGTGTCGGGCAGATCGTTCTCGTATAGGACGGTGTCGCCGGGACGGGCAATTTGGGCGAGGCGGGCTTGCGCTTCGGCAAAAGTGTCGGCCACGAAAAGTTGCTCTTCGGGGAATTTCCCTTTTTGCAATCCGGCCAAAATGGCATCGCGGTTGTATCGGCCCACTACCATCACGTAGTCGCAGGCCGAGGCTATCTGTTCTCCTAAAATGCGGTTGTATTCCACTTGTTTGTCGCCTAACTCGATCATGCCCGGTGTGATGATGATTCGTTTCCCTTGTGTCATGCGGCGAAGTACGTCGAGTGCCATGCGGGCCCCGTCGGGGTTGGAGTTGAAGGCGTCGTCGATAATCGAAATCCCGCCCGGAGTCCGTTTCATGTTCAGGCGATGTTCCACCTGTTCGATACGGCTCACTCCGTATTGTATCGAGGCGACGGGTACTTGCAGGTGGCGAGCCACGATAACGGCCGCCATGAGGTTGGAGAGGTTGCACTCGCCAATAAGTTTCGTACTCAACTCGATACGCTCGCCGTTGCCCACCACGGTAAAGCGGGTGGCGTCGCTGTCGTAGCGAATATCCTCGATGTGGTAGTCGACGCCGGTATCGGCAATCGTGTAGCGTGTTGCAGGAACGTTGTCGACGGGTCGGTTGGCAATGTAGGGAAAGTCGTTGTTGACGACAGCCAGTCCCGAGGCCGGCAAAGCGTCGGCCAGCTCGAATTTGGTACGTTGCACGTTTTCGATACTCTTGAACGATTCGAGGTGTTGTTCGCCTACGGCGGTGATAATGCCTATTTGAGGATTCACGAGGTCGCAAATCTCCTTGATGTCGCCTATCTGTTTGGCGCCCATTTCGCAGATAAAGACGTTGTGGTAGGGTTTCATCTGTTCGCGTATGGTGCGGATAACGCCCATAGGGGTATTGAAACTGCCGGGTGTCATCAGCACGTTATACCGTTCGCACAAGATACGATAGAGGTAGTGTTTGGTGCTGGTTTTGCCATAGCTCCCGGTAATTCCGATAACGGTGAGCCCGGGCATTTGGCCGAGTATCTGCTTGGCTTCGTTGTAATATTTTTTATTGATGCGGTTTTCGATGGGTCGCATAAGCAGGTTGGCCGCCATCATCAGGTAGGGGGCCAAGATTGCGATGGCCAGCAGGGCACGGCTGCCGTTGTGGAGTGAGGCGAACGCTACGGCTGCACCGGCGATGATGAGGGTGAGCAACAAGGCAGCCACATAGAGGCGGGTAGCCCGGCGGGTAAATACCAACGGTTTTTTATATTTGGTTTTCAGCAGATTCACACTTTTGTAGAGAACGACCGTAATGGTGACAATCTGCACAAACAGAGGCAGAAAGTTGGTCGAGAGCAACAAAAGCAGGAACAGGTCGATGAGCCGCGGCACCGATGCGAACGACTCGCCTTTGAGCCAACGGTTGTAGCGATCGTTGCGATAGGAGTTTTGTTGCAACATTTGCAACTGGAATTTTATCTCCATTCCGGTGTAAAACAGCAGTGAAAGAAAGGTGATAAGAGTAAGTATCCAACTCATGATTTTTGTTTTATATCGTCATGTAAGAAGTTGCGCACCACAGCATTAAATTCGTAGGGTTTGTCGAGGAAACTGTAATGTCCGGCATCGTCGAATGCCACAAGTCCGGCGTCGGGAATAAGCCGTTCCATCGTGCGGGCGTCGCGTAGGGGAGTGGCGGTGTCGTTCTTTCCCCATAACAGCAGTACGGGGCACTGGATACGGGGCATAACCGCTTTGAGGTCTTCGTTGACAACCTTGACCATGATGTTACGCATAATTCCCGTGAGGGCGTTATAGTCGGCCGAACCGGCTTTGCGGCGGTATTTTTCGATTGTCTCTTCGGCTCGTTTCCGTCCTACGACGAAGGGGAGCAGGCGTTTCCACAACTTGAAGGAGTAGACTTTGAGGTAGTATTTCAAAGGCCGTTTGGGTTTCACGCCGGCAGCGTCGACCAAAATTACTTTGTGGGTGGCGTTGCGCGAGGCATAGAGTATCGACACCCGGCCTCCGAACGAGTGGCCGATGAGAATGGGCGCTTGTATATTTTCGGCTTTTACAAATTCTTCGAGCAGGCGGGTATATTCCTCCACGCCCCATACGGCAGGCGGCGTACTGCTCCCGCCAAATCCCGGAAAGTCGAGATTGTAAACCTTGAAATCGGGGGATAACAATCGTTCTATCGAAGTTACGGTGGTGTGGTTACAGCCCCAGCCGTGCATGAGAATCACCGGGTAGCCGTCGCCTTCGACGTTGTACTGTAACGTAACTCCGCATAAATTTTTCGATTGTAACATTTTTTACCGTTTGAATAATTTACCCGCAAAGATAAGTTATTTATAGCTATCCGCGCATAACATTCTTGGCAAATTATACCCAAAATTCTTCGTAAAATAGTATATTTGTCCGATTCAAAACCTGTTTGTCCTTATGGAATCTCCCCAAGAAAAGATAGCTCGTTTGCGGAGGGAACTCGATGAGCATAATTATAATTATTATGTGCTGAATGCACCGACCATCGACGATCGTACGTTCGACGAAATGATGTACGAATTGCAGCGGTTGGAAGAGGCCTATCCGCAATATTTCGATCCTCATTCACCCACGCAGCGGGTAGGTAACGATATTAATCAGGCTTTTGTGCAGGTCGAACATCGTTACCCCATGTTGTCGCTGGGCAATACCTATTCGATCGAGGAGGTAGCTGCTTTTTACGAGCGGGTGCGCTCGGGATTGATGGGCGAGGATTTCGAGTTGGTGGGCGAGTTGAAGTACGACGGCACCTCCATTTCGTTGATTTACGAACACGGCAGGCTGGTGCGGGCTGTGACTCGCGGCGACGGTACTCGCGGCGACGATGTGACCGAGAATGTAAAAACAATTCGCAGCATCCCTTTGCAGTTGCGGGGTAGCGGTTATCCCGACTCGTTTGAGATACGGGGCGAGATATTGATGCCGTGGGCGGTCTTCGACGCTTTGAACAAAGAGCGCGAGGAGCAGGAGGAGCCCCTCTTTGCCAATCCCCGCAATGCGGCTGCCGGTACATTGAAGTCGCAAAACTCGGCCGTAGTGGCTGCCCGGGGTCTCGACGCTTATCTATACTATCTGTTGGGCGAGAATTTGCCGGCCGATACCCATTACGAGAATTTGCAATATGCCCGTTCGTGGGGCTTTAAGGTCTCCGACGCCATGCGCATACTCCATTCGGTAGAGGAGGTGAGGGCATATATCGACTATTGGGACACGGAGCGCAAGCGGCTGCCGGTGGCCACCGACGGTATGGTTTTCAAGGTGAACTCGTTGAGGCAGCAGAAGAATTTGGGCTATACGGCCAAGTCGCCCCGTTGGGCTATTGCTTATAAATTCCAAGCCGAGAAAGCACTCACACGATTGAATTCGGTCTCTTACCAAGTGGGGCGCACAGGGACGGTTACGCCGGTGGCCAACCTCGACCCGGTGCTGTTGTCGGGGACTATTGTCAAACGGGCGTCGTTGCACAACGAGGATATTATCAATGGCCTCGATTTGCACATAGGCGACATGGTTTATGTGGAAAAGGGAGGCGAAATTATCCCCAAGATTACGGCCGTAGATACTTCGGCACGCCTGTTGATAGGCGAGAAGGTGCGTTTTGTGCGTACTTGTCCCGAATGCAAAACTCCGTTGGAGCGTATCGAGGGCGAAGCGGCTTGGTTCTGTCCGAACGAAAAAGGGTGTCCCCCGCAGATAAAAGGGAAGATAGAACATTTTATCAGCCGCAAGGCGATGAATATCGAAGGGTTGGGCAGCGAGACAATCAACCAGTTTTATACTTTGGGTCTGGTTAAAAACGCCGCCGACCTTTATACGCTCGATGTCGAGACGATTGCCGGATTGGAACGCTTGGGCGAACGATCGGCGCAGAATATCGTCGAGGCGGTGCGGCAGTCGTGCAAAGTACCGTTCGAACGGGTGCTGTTTGCTTTGGGAATCCGCTATGTGGGCGAGACAGTGGCCAAGAAACTGGCATTGGCGCTCCACTCGATCGACCGTTTGCGCGAGGCTTCGGTCGAGGAGTTGACCCAGATAGGCGATATTGGCGAACGCATTGCCCAAAGTGTAGTTGCCTATTTCGGCGATGAGGATAACCTACGTTTGGTAGAGCGTTTGCGCGAGTATGGCGTACAAATGCAAATTGCCGAGGAGCGGCTTTTGGAGCGTACCGACAAGCTGGCAGGGGCGACGATCGTTATCAGCGGAACCTTTGCACATCACTCCCGCGACGAGTACAAGGCTTTGATCGAACAGCACGGCGGGGTAAACACCGGTTCGGTATCGGGGAAAACAACCTATATCTTGGCCGGTGAAAATATGGGGCCTGCCAAACTCGAAAAGGCGAGGAAACTGGGCGTGCGTATTTTGTCGGAAGAGGAATTTTTAGAGATGATTCAATAAATAGATTGTTTTTATGTTGTTTTCGTTTGTGACCAAGTGGGCGGTAAAACGCCTGTTGAAAAAGAGGACGGGCGGCGGTTTTCGTTCGGTCGAAGAGACCCAGCGTGTAGTCTTGTTGGCACAGGGTAAAGATATGGGCGGTATCGTTGCCGGTATACAGGAACTTGTGGAATGCGGGTTGAAAGTGACATTGGTGGTGGAATCCCGCCACAAACACAACATTCCGGTGGCGATACCGGGGTGTTACCCTATATTGCGGGTGCGTAAGGATTGGTTGTTGAACCGTCCTACGAATGAATTTTTACAGAGTTTCGACAACAACGACGGCGATGTCCTGCTCGATATTTCTACCGACCGTTCGCTGTCATTGGCCTATTTGGTGGCGCGTTCCCGGGCCGAGTTTAAAATAGGTGTACCCAAAGATGAAGATAATCCTTTTGATTTACAGATTCTTATGCCTAAACCCGTCTCGCACGAGGTGACGGACGATGAACCTTCCGATGCTAAAAAATCCGATCGAAATTCGGTCAATTTGTTGCATGATGCACTTTTTTATTGGAAGAAAATTGGCGCAAAAGAGAATAATCTGTAATTTTGAAGTCGATATTTAATACGATATTACATTATGGCAAGAATCAATTTAAGCGGAATGGGTGTGGCACTTATCACGCCTTTCAAAGAAGACGAAAGCATCGACTTCGACGCCCTTTCGCGGCTTATTGAGTATCTGATACAAAATGGCACCGATTATCTTGTCGTGTTGGGAACGACCGCCGAAACCCCTACATTGACCGAGACGGAAAAAGAGGAGATAAAAAATTTCGTGGTCGAACGGGCAAAAGGTCGAATCCCCCTTGTGCTGGGGCTTGGCGGGAATAATACGCGGGGCATAGTGGAGCATTTGAAGCACGACGATTTCACGGGCTACGATGCCATACTGTCGGTCGTGCCTTATTACAACAAGCCCTCGCAGGAAGGTATCTATCAGCATTACAGTGCGATTGCGCAGGCTTCGCGGCTGCCGGTCATTCTGTACAATGTGCCGGGACGTACCGGTGTGAACATGAGCGCCGAGACCACCTTGCGGTTGGCCAAAGAGTATCCCAATATCATTGCCATCAAAGAGGCTTCGGGCAACATCACCCAAATGGACGACATCATCAAAAACAAGCCGGCCGACTTTATGGTCATCTCGGGCGACGACGGTATCACCTTCCCGTTGCTCACGCTGGGCGCCGTGGGTGTCATTTCGGTGATTGGCAACGCCTTCCCCAAAGAATTTAGCAAAATGGTGCGGTTGGCGTTGAATGGCGATTTCCAAAATGCCCTCTCGATACACCACCGGTTCACCGAGCTGTTCAGCCTGCTTTTTGTCGATGGTAACCCCGCCGGTGTGAAGTGTTTGCTCAACGCTATGGGCTATATCGAGAACAAGTTGCGCTTGCCGCTTGTCCCCACCCGTATCACCACCTACGAGAAAATACGCGCCGTGTTGCAGAGCCTGCATTACATTCCGTAACCGGCTCCAATTGCCAAAAAACGTTATTCTGCAAAAATAAATGGATAAAGCTGCGGTATATCCGAATATTATACCGTCCTTTGTTGCCGTATCGAAGCTATATGCGCTTATCGGTAGATTTTCTTCTATAAGACGATTTGTTTTTAAGTTCATAAGAGTATCCGGTGCGGAAATTTAATTTTATTCATTTATTATTTTCTTATGAACATCTATTTAGGAAACCTCAATTACGGGGTTAAAGAACAAGATTTGCAATCGTTATTGGCAGGTTTTGGCGAAATCGACACAGTAAAAATCGTTGTAGACCGTGAATCGGGACGCTCCAAAGGCTTCGGCTTTGCCGAGATGCCCGACAGTCGTGCCGCCCGGCGCGCCATCGAAGCGTTGGCCGGTACCCAGTTTGCCGGTCGCACACTGGTCATTAAGGAAGCCCTCCCCCGGGTTTGACCGAGAAAGAAACATTGTATTATCTTTAATTACAATAAATTTTTTCGAAGCGCAACCGACAAACGGTTGCGCTTTTTTTTGTGGGAAGAGAGTTATCCGAAGAGCCTTTTATAGGCTGCAAGCTATATTTTTCTTGTAAATACCGTGTACAATATTTGGGACGATGGTGCCGAATGGGTATTTTTGTAAGAGTAAAATGCGGGGTTTATGAAGTGGGACGACCCGTTATTGAAAGAAAATACAAGGATAGATGAGCATTCGCCCGGAAACAGATAAGTTAGTGTTCGACCCGTTTTGTCGTATCGGGGCCGAGGTGATTTGCATCACCGACGATGTATTGCGGGTGCGGGTACGGCAGGAGGGGCTTCCCGAAGTGATGTGCGCGCACGTGCGGCAGGCTGGGGTGAACGGCGAGTTCGACGAGACGTTGGCTCTGTTGGAACCGGGGTCGCGGGTGAATTTGGTCGATGTGGCGGTCGAAGGGGAGAACCTCTTTGCGCACTACCTTGTTTTGGAGCCCGACTATTTGGTCGACGTGAGTGCGTTGGCCGAGTGTGTGCAGGAGTATGGCGTATGTTGGCAACGCTACTTTTGGAATCGTATTCGGCCGAAAACGGTGACCGATTCGATTCTGTTGGGTAATGCGGTGAACTTGATTTTCGACGAGCTGATTACGGCCGACGATTATGAACGTATCACTTTTGAGTCGTTAATGCCGAAACTCTTTGCCCGCTATCCGGTGGAGTTTGCAGCGACCGATTCGGTAGACCGTCGTTTTTTTCAAAACCTGCGTATCCAGTTCGATACATTGAAGTACCTGCTCGGAAAAATTTTCCCGGCGCGAGCGATAGACCGCCGCAAGGCGATGGTCGAGCCTTCGTTTGTTTGCGAGAGTTTGGGGTTGCAGGGGCGCCTCGACTTTTTGCAACAGGACGGGGGGCTTTGCGGTATTGAGTTGAAAGCGGGGCGTACCCCTTTCCCCGAAAGCAATTCCACGATTATATCTTTCCCGCATCGGGCACAGTCGCTTCTTTACCGTTTGATGATACAGAGTGTGCTTGGCGTGAGGCAGGAAGAGCAGCGATTTTTCTTGCTTTACTCGCGGAGCCGGGAGCCCGAAGGCCTGTTGCGTCCGGTAGCTGTTCGAGGGCACGAATTGCGCAGTTTGATAAATTTGAGGAATAAGATTGTGGCGGCCGAACGCGATGTGGCCCGTTATGGTGTGGCGCAGGCCGAATGGCTGATCGGGCAGTTGAACGTATCTAATCTCATAACGGCTCCTTCCCGGTTTACCGAGATGTATATCCGCCCCGAAATAGATCGCGGACGGGCTTGTCTCGAACGTCGTGCCGATAACGATTTGGCATTGCGCTACTTTTACCGGTTTTATGCCTTTGTCACCCGCGAACATTATCTGTCGCGGGTAGGGTATGCTTCGGGGTCGGGTATATCGGGTGCCGCCTCGTTGTGGCGAATGTCGCGCGATGAGAAAGAGCGCGAGGGATATATGTTTTCCGGGTTGCGGTTGATTCGCAACGACGCCGCGTCCGAAACTCCCGAGGTGGAGTTTGCGTGGTCGGGAGACCTCCTGTTGCCCGATTTCAGAGAGGGCGACATCGTGTTGTTTTATGTGTGCGACCGGGAGACCGACAAGGTTTCGACCCGCCAGATATTCAAAGCCACCCTTTCGTCGATAGCCCCCGGCCGGGTAGTCCTGCGGTTGCGCGACAGCCAACTGTATGCCGACGCTTTGCCGGCCGATTCGCAATATGCAATCGAACACGATTATGTCGATGCCACCTTCCTGTCGCAGTACAAGGGCTTGTATGCGTTGTTGGGGGCTTCGCCTCACCGACGGGGCGTGTTGCTGGGTGAACCCGGCGAATCTCCTACCCGCAATGCGGTGCGCTGGTTGACCTATACCTACGACGATGCCGACTTGTCGCGTATCTTGTTGAAGGCGGTGCAAGCCGACGATTATTTCCTGTTGGTGGGGCCGCCGGGTACGGGCAAGACTTCGATGGCACTGCGTAATATGGTGCGGGAGTTTATGGCGATTCCCGATTACCAGATTTTGCTGTTGGCCTATACCAATCGGGCTGTCGATGAGATTTGCGACAAGTTGGACCGTATCGACGAAGTGGACGACTATATTCGGGTGGGACAACTGCTTTCGTGTGAGAGTACCTACCG
Organism: Candidatus Barnesiella excrementigallinarum; assembly: GCA_019114445.1. GTDB lineage: Bacteria > Bacteroidota > Bacteroidia > Bacteroidales > Barnesiellaceae > Barnesiella > Barnesiella excrementigallinarum. The sequence continues at coordinate 83,858 of DXFL01000006.1, read as the reverse complement.
TGCGCATTTGCTCTCGGAGCGTATGAAGTTGTGTCGCAACCGGGAGGAGGTGAACCGTTCGATCCGCTCTTGCCGGGTCTTTGTCGCGACATTGGCCTCGTTGGCCGGTAAGCCCGAATTGTTTGCGCTGAAACACTTCGATGTCGCCATTGTCGACGAGGCTTCTCAAATACTCGAACCACAGTTGGTGGGCGTGCTTTCGGCCAAAACACCGACGGGGCGCGACGCCATAGGCAAGTTTGTGTTGATAGGCGATCACAAACAGTTGCCGGCTATTGTGGTGCAGAGCCCCGAAGAATCGGCTATTGCCGACGAGCGATTGCGTGCTGTCGGATTTACCGATTGTCGCCTGTCGCTTTTCGAACGGTTGTACCGGCAGTTGCCGGCTTGTTCGCCTTATACCGATATGCTCAACTGCCAGTGGCGTATGCACCCCGACATCGCTTTGTTTGCCAATACCTGTTTTTATGGAGGTGTATTGCGCAACGGGGAGGCTCCCCATCAACGGGGCGAGTTGCCCTTTACCCGTTTGGGCGACGATTCTTGGGCGCAGTTTGTAGGGACGAGGCGAATGGCATTCTTCCCTACCAAAACAATATGCCCCGGTAAAAAATATAACGACGAGGAGGCTTGCCGGGTCGCCTCTATTGTAGAGGTTTTGTATCGTCTTTATGGGTTGAATGGACTTGTATTCAACCGGCAGTCGGTGGGGATTATCGCTTCGTACCGGCATCAAATAGCCCGTATTCGGCAGGAACTCGACAAATTGGGCCTTCCCGGGCCCGATGTGATTCGTATCGATACCGTGGAACGGTTTCAAGGATCTCAAAACGACTGTATCATCTACTCCTTTGCCGTGAACGACGAGCGGCAGTTGGAATGGTTGCCGAGCTATACCGAGGAAAATGGACAGTTGATAGACCGGAAATTGAATGTGGCGTTGACGCGTGCGCGATGTCAGCTCTTTGTGTTGGGCAATGCCTCTTTGCTGTCGCGGAATCCCATATATAACCAATTGATTGTTTACTTGGAAAATTATCAAAAACGATAAATTATGGAAAAAGGCAATCGCCAACGGGCCGAAAGGAACCGGACTTTGCAGATTACCCCCGCAGAGACCGAACAACTGAGATCGACTTTGTTGAAACCGGAGGGAATCCGGCGGGGAGAGTCGGTATTGAACCGCATTGTCCATGCCGATTTGCTGGAAGTGATAGAGCAGATCCCGAACGGTTTTGCCGATTTGATTATTATAGACCCACCCTATAATTTGACAAAGGATTTTCATGGTATACGGTTCGATGCCCGGGATAACAATGCTTATATCGCCTATTTGGAAAGTTGGTTCTACAAGGTATGTGAGAAGCTCAAACCCGACGGCTCGCTCTATTTGTGCGGCGATTGGAAATCGACGGCCGCCCTGCAAACCGTTCTTGAACGTTCGCCGTTATCGATTCTGAACCGCATAACATGGCAGCGCGAAAAGGGGCGGGGAGCCAAACAAAATTGGAAAAACGGCATGGAGGATATTTGGTTTGCCGTGAAGAATGGCAAAGATTATTACTTTGATGTCGAGGCCGTGAAAGTACGACGCCGGGTATTGGCGCCCTATCGGGAGAATGGCAAGCCCAAAGATTGGGAGGCGACAGAAGAGGGCAATTTCCGTACAACTTGCCCTTCGAATTTTTGGGACGATATAAGTGTTCCGTTTTGGTCTATGCCCGAGAATACCGACCACCCTACGCAGAAGCCCGAAAAATTGTATGCCAAATTGATTTTAGCTTCGTCGGAAGAGGGCGATGTAGTATTCGACCCGTTTATGGGGAGTGGAACCGCTGCCGTGGTGGCAAAGAAATTGAACCGACGCTTTTGTGGCATAGAGGTGAATGAGGAGTATTGTTTGTGGGCGGCTAAACGGTTGAATTTGGCTGAGGAGGATAGCTCTATTCAAGGGTATCGCGATGGTATCTTTTGGGAGCGAAACAGCGGAATGATTGGGTAAACTGTGAGACTATTAGGAAAGAATAATAAAAAAGTCCGATTGAACCATATTCAATCGGACTTTTTTATATATAAATAGATTTCTTTTCTCTATTCGATAGGGGTGGCACTAAAAATGAGGCCTAATGTGTTGCCGCTGTATGAGACAATAACCGTTAGTTCATATTTGCTGGTTTCCTTTTCATAATATCCATCTTTGTCCACGAATTCGGCGGATATCAATTTGTTGCAATAGTTGGTTTTAATCGATTCTTCGCATTTGTGATCCATGATGATGTATTGCAGCATATTAAAAGTTTCGCTGTATCGGTGAACTTCCAGTTCTCCGTCGTATGCCGGGAAATTGGAAAGGAACGGATACTTTTCTACTTCCGACGCCCAAGTGGTTTCTGTTAATTGTCCCCCCAAAGTGTCTTCGTTCTCTTTGCCGTCACAGCCGATGAAAACCAGCATGAGCAGCAGTAATGGGCATAGCCATAAAATCTTTTTCATAATAATATAATTTTTAGTTGATGTGATTTGTTAAAAACTTATACCTATTGAGAATGCCAATCCTGAGAGTGTTTTCGATTTAAGACGGAACTCCTCGTCGTCGAAAGGCTTCATTTGTTTGCCTATATAGCCTATATTGGCGAATAGATAATTTTCGTAACCGAACTTGTAGGCTACTTCCACACCGGCACTAAGGCCATAATTTATACCGGTTAAATCGGATCCGAGATAGAGCCCGCCCAAGACTTTGGCGTAGGGGACGAGATAGATAGGTCCACATTTGACGGGTAGTTGCCCTCCGATATTAAGATCGATGTCGAAAATGTTTTGCGAACTGTTTTTTAATATTTCATTTGTCCCTTCCCATTCAGTTTTTTCGGTTTTGACTTTCAAGAGAGAGGCGGAGACTTCATAGGTCATAAACGTGAGTATGGTACGTTTGAACGCAACGTTGTACGACAGGTCGAAAGCATTGTTGAGCGGGGCAATAAGCCCGAGATAGATCGAGGTGCCGAATCCGTAGCTTTTTGAGATACCGTTAGGTTCTATTCTACTGGCTTTGACATTCTCTGCATCAATCAATCGCCAACGACCCTGTTCCATAGTCCATTGCGTAGAGATGTTTTTGTCGCCTACGGTATATATAATTTCGGCGTTTTTGTTAATAGGATCGAGATTGTTTATTGTTGAAAAGGTATAATTTTTTTCTGAGAATTGGCGGCAGATAATATCGGCCAATCCTATGCGGATGCCTTCTAATGGACTCCCTTGCTCAAAGCACGATTTCATAGCATCTGTTGCAGCATCCGATGCTGCAACGACCAAGTCGTAGAATGTATTGGCTGAAATATTCGATACATATTGATAAGAGACGAATGGCATAACTGCTTGATAGGATGATTTGGTTGCTTGGAGTAACTCTGAGGCTTTGTTCGAAACTTCGGTTTGGGTTAGCAGAAGTTTGGGATCGGTAGGATAATTCTGTAAAAAATTGTCGATGATATGTACCGGAATGGCAAAGCTGGTATTCTCGCGATTCGTTGCTTTCCAAGTGTTGATTCCTATCACTGCAAATCCTGTGGCTGTGTGTTCGTCGCGTATGAGTAAAGGCCCACCCGAACTGCCTGCATCTACTTGTGCTGTATGTTGTATCAAAGTCAAGTCTTTACGATTAGTTAAAGATTTGATTGCGGCATTGGCATTTGAGACAATCCCTTGCCCTAATTGCCACGAGGGTTTTTCTTCCAATGCAGGAAATCCGGCACTGAATACAGGAGTACCGTCGGTTATGTCTTTATCCGTTATTTCGAGGGTAGGAATTTCTGCTTCTTTCGGAAGTGCGATAAAAGCGATATCGAAATCGTCGTGTACACCTATTACCGGGCATTCGGTAAATATTTTAGAGCTGTTATCGGGCAAGGAAAATTCGATGTCAACGATTTCGGCTTGTTCTACTACATGACGGTTGGTGATGATGTATAACTGTCCGTCTTGTTTGTTTCGGTAGGCAAATCCCGTCCCGAAGGAGCCTTTCCCATAATTTTGGAGAATATCGGCTGCTGAATAGAATCCATCTCTGCGAAGTGATTTACTAAAATCGGAGAGGAAGGTTTGCGTGGTTTCACTTAATTTAGGTCGTACGATAGCAATCGTTTCACGAAGGTTTTGGGCCGAAGCTATGGTGATCGTGAACACCGCAAAAAGAGTTAAAATCCTTTTTCTCATAGTGATGTGTTTCTAATAATATTAAGATTTTGGACAAAGGTAGAAATTTATAGTTGATAAAAAAGTTAAATATTTATGCGGGTGTGTTTTAATAATATTAAATATGCGTATAAAGTTGGAATATGTATGTGTGATAAAAAAGGCAAAATAAATGTAAATTATATCTTCTTCGTTCGATTTGAAAAGGATCTGTACTCTTGTACAGCCTATATGTTTGGGGTGAAAATAGTTATTGCGAAAGTAGAAGGTATAACTTTATAGGGTTGTTGTAGAATATAGGATATGCCTTTATAAAAAAACTCAAACAAGTTAGTTTTCAGTTTTTGCTATCTTTATAGAAGACAGGATGCGGTTCGGAATAAAAAATATCTGAAACGGTGTTTCGATATTTTATTCTGCACTCGCCTTTCGCTATCTTTGAAGAAAATAGGATGCGGTTCGGCATAGGGCAAACTTGAAAACTATGTTTTCATTTGCCTCTGCGCTCACCTTCGCTATATTTGTTGTAATCAGGTAGGTTTTGTTTGACTATCAACAGATTGGATAAAACTCGCATGAGAACGGGCAATGGATAAGAAAAAGCCGGACTGTTCCGAACCGCCATATTTCTCATGCTTTCAAATAACTCTTTATCTTACTTGCAAAGATAACATTTCTTTCTGAAAAGGCCACATAAACGGGCCGCAATCTTACGCAAATAAACACATTGGGAGAAACGAGCATACCATAGCCGAGTTCCCATAACCACAGGCAAAGGTTTTTTGTACAAGTAAGGACAAGGCAGTTTGGTACATGGGAAAAATCATCCTCAAAAGCAGGAAAATCAGTGCTATTGAATTATTGAACAGGAAGAACGACAGAGGAGGAAATACACAAACTGACGATAAAGTATAGTCATAGCGGTGCAAAATATCGTTTGTTTTCGCCCAAGAATAAAAAGTATAAAAATCTATCTAGATTGTTCTGGACTTACACAACGGACGCACCATGAACAACTATAAGAAAGTAATGCCAAGATAATAAGATGTTTCGCAATTTATACAAATCAATATATGACTAACTATCTAATATTTTCTACCTTTGTGGTAGAAATAAATCATTAAACAATTATGAGAAATATGCATAATATAAAATGCGCTGAAGATTTGGTAACATCACATAAACAAACAAGGGCTGGTTTTATAGAAGCAGCATTAGCCAAAAATTATAAAGCTAAACCTTATGTCGAACAAGCCAAAACCTTAAAGAGTTTGGCTTCTCGTGCGTCTGCTCCTGTCGAACTGTTAAAGATTCCAGAAATTCAGAATTGTTTGCTTGCCGCCTCTGGTTTGTCTGATAAATCATTGAAATATTTTACCGAAGAAGATAAGAAAGAGGCAATTAAGAAACTAATTTCTGAATTCCTTGAACCTGCGGGGGAGACATTCATAGATGAATTGGTATATCGTTTCTTACTTATAAAAGGGGATAGTCTTGGTGGTTCCATGCGTAATTATGTGGGATTGATTGCTCAAGTGAAACTTATCCGTAAAGTGCTGTCACTTCTTTCTATGCAAAAGATTAGCTTTATGATTCTTTTTAAAGACGATAAAAAGAAAAACAAATGGCAATCATTTGACTATGAACATATCTTTGATAAAGCAGATGAAGTTATTGCTATCCAATGGAGTAATAAACAAGGGAATCGCATATTATTTTTCAATGCGACAATTCCTCTTGTAAAAAACAATATAGACATTTGTCTCTACCAAGGTGGTATGGAAGATTTTAATAGTGGTAATATTGTTAAAGAAGATGATAAAGCCATCTTGTTAGGTGAATTGAAAGGAGGTATTGATCCTGCCGGTGCAGACGAACATTGGAAAACAGGCAATTCAGCATTGGAACGCATACGTGAAGCATTTGCAAGATATTCTATAAAGACTTCATTCATAGCTGCGGCTATTGAAAAGAAAATGGCTACCGAAATCTACGCCCAACTACAAGACGGTACGTTGCAATATGCTGCAAATCTAACAGTGGATGGTCAATTGACTGCTTATTGCAATTGGATGATTAATCTCTAAAAGTTACGTGTATGCAAGATTTATTTCCTGATTTAGAAGTTATTGACACAAAAGGATGGCGCGTTACGGATTTTTCTGCAGGCAATTGCAATCCACAATCAGCACGTATAGCCATAGAAGAAAAGTATTGGCCCATTACGGAGATTACAGATCGTTTTAACAGGCAAAGTGTTAGTTATCAATTAAGCAAAAAAGATTGCTTACACAGATGGTTGAAGTACAAGGAAGGCTTTTCAGCCAATCTTGTGAAGATACTTCTTGATGATTTCGGATTGAAGAAAGGTGACATGGTGGCAGACCCTTTCATGGGATCGGGCACAACTGCATTAGTTTCTATCTTGAATGGGTACAATAGCATAGGCTTTGATATTTTGCCTATGTCTCAAATAGCGATTAAAGCAAAAACTTTGGTTTACGAATATGATTTGATGGAACTTCAACAAATGTTAGATGAAATCCTCCTATTGAATCTTCCACAAGAATACAACAAGAAAACACCTGAACTCAGCATAACAAAAGACGGTTATCCAATAATGACCGCACACGAATTAGCTTATTATAAAGAACATTTTTTTAAATCGGCTTATTCCGATAAAGCTAAGACTTTACTTGAGTTATGTACACTTAACTCTTTGGAACGTATAAGTTACTCAGCTAAAGATGGTCAATACCTCCGATGGGATTGGCGATGCCCTAAAATTATAGAAGCCTCCAAAGCAAGGGAAGAGGCCGGGAGAAGACCTTTTGTAGTGAAACTTGACAAAGGGGAATTGCCTTCCTTGAAGCAAGCTCTTTCCGATGAATTAAGTTTTGTGATCGAAGATATTAAATATTTACAAAAAAATGAAAAGAAGTCGTTTGATGCTAAGTGCAATTTTATCGAAGGAAGTGCTCTGTTTGAACTACCCAAAATAGAAGAAGACACAATCAGTGCTGTTGTATCTTCTCCTCCATACTGCAATCGTTACGACTATACCCGTACATATGCTATGGAGTTGGCTTATTTAGGTATAACTGAAGCCGGCATCAAACAATTGCGCCAAGACCTAATTTCGTGTACCGTAGAAAACAATTCCAAAACGGAACAATTGAAAGATTTTTATTATAACATAGGGAGAGAGGATGCATATGAACGAATTATAAAAATTATCCAGAATAATAGTACTCTACAGGAAATTAATCAGGCTCTCAGACAGCGCAATGTAAACGGTGAAATAAATAACAAAGGGGTATTAAAAATGGTAGAAGGTTATTTTACAGAATTAACCTTTTTGTTCGCAGAGTTATACCGTATATGCAAGCCGGGTGCTTATGTAGCATTTGTCAATGATAATGTAAGATATGCAGGAGAAGTCATTCCAGTAGATTATCTAACTACGAACTTGGCTGAACAATTGGGGTTCAAGCCCATAAAAATCTATACCTTGCGACAACAGAAAGGTAATAGTAGCCAGCAGATGAAAAAATACGGCCGTGTAGCTTTGAGGAAAAGTATCACGATATGGCAGAAATAAGTTTTGTTTTTCATATATGTCTTGATCCTAAATCTTCCTCATTAATCTATACCTCAATATAGTATATAAATCAGTCAATTAATATTTTCACTTGTATTACGTTTTTATCTGTTTATAGAGATTTCAAAATAGAAAGAGGCGTAATAGGGACCTTTTCGCTATCTTTGCCCTCGATTAAACGAACTTACGATGTACCAATATTTGCCATCATCAAAACCTAATACGCGTATCGATGTTGCCGATGTGTTGCGAGGTATTGCAATCGGCGGAATCGTCTTGATTCATTTTATCGAACATCTCAACTTTTATAACTTCCCCGATGCGCCTACCCCGCTATGGGAGGCTGTGAACAAAATCGTGTGGGATACTACTTTTTTTCTGTTGGCTGGTAAAATGTATGCGATATTTGCTTTACTCTTCGGGTTGAGCTTTTATATACAGCATGATAACCAAGCACAGAAGGGGGAGGATTTTCGGCTTCGATTCGCATGGCGTATGGTGTTGCTTATGCTGTTCGGGCTTTTTGATCTGTTGTTCTATAATGGCGACATATTGTTCCTCTATGCCGTATGCGGATTGCTTGTAATTCCTTTGATAAGGGTCTGCGACAAGGTGTTGGCGGGGATTGCATTCTTTCTTTTCTTGCAACCGATAGAACTCTTTTATCTGATTGCCGGGTGGGTAAATCCTGCCACTCCGGTACTGGATTTGGGGGTAGGCGAACTTTTTGCCGGTATTATGCCGGCACAAGAGTCAGGGTCGTGGCTCGATGTGGCGATAATGGGCATACGCAACGGTTTGCCGGTAAATTTTTTGTGGGCAATCGAACACGGGCGCATGACACAGACGTTATTCCTGTTTCTGCTGGGTATCATCATCGGTCGTAAACGGCTTTTCTACAACGAAGGCAATAATTTGCAACTGTGGAAACGTATTTTGCGAGTGGGCATAGCCGGGTTTATCGTAATATATCCTTTGTTTAGAATGCTGCCTTCGGCTACGGATATTCCGTGTGTACAAAACAGTTTGTATATCATGCTCGATATGTGGAAAAATTTTGCGATGATGCTTGTCATCGTATCGGGTGTTGTTCTTTTGTTTTACAAGACATCTGCGCACGATACTTTATTGAAGATTGCACCTTACGGTAAAATGAGCCTTACGAATTATATCGGGCAGTCTGTAATCGGTGGCATGATATTCTATCATTGGGGATTCGGTTTGTATCGTTGGTCGGGACATACGACGAGTTTCCTGCTCGGCGTGGCGGTGGTGCTGTTGCAATACCTCTTTTGCCGTTGGTGGCTGAAACGGCATACACGTGGGCCGCTCGAAGAGTTGTGGCGCCGGGGCACGTGGATAGGTTCGAAATAAATTTCGGGTATCGTGGCGTGGTGGTCCCGAAAACGGAGTTCTATTCCGTCGAAGGCGCTTCCTCTGTTTTGAAGTTAATGGGATTGTTCCCGGTGCAAAGTCATTTCACAAGCGTGGCAGTCGAAATGCAGGGTGAGCCGTTCTCCTTTGTATAGCAGGGTGAGTGGTTCGGGTAGCTTTTTGCCGGTCGGAGTTTTTTTGCAATATCCCAACATATGGCGTATGCAGTGGCGTGTGAACATGAGCGGAGCCCCTTCGACAGGTTTTATCTCGAAAGCCGGTTCTATGCGGGTGACGCCATGCTCGCGGTAGAATTGTTCGGCCAGCCGGTTCGACACGTTGCCGAGGTAGGAAAGTTCGGGCTGTGGATAGGGGAAACTTTTATTCTCGCTTTTTCTCCGCTCGGTACGGTAGGTTATGTGCCGTACCCGGTCGAGGCTTTCGACCGCTTTTTGGCGTAGTTTCGACAGGATCGATGCCGGTATGAAAGGATTCTCCGGCAGGGCAATATCTATTGCCCCGGCGGTATAAGCGGTTGTGCCCAATTTGGAGAGTTGCGTTTTTTGATTTTCGTGTTGGGGGGTGCGAGCCGTTTCGCAAAGGGTGTTTTCCCGTACGGTTACGTGATTCCCGCATTCGTCGGTCATTTCGAGAGCCACCCCTTCGGGAACCGCATACAACCGCATGGATACTTTTATCCGGCGGTCGGCTGTGGGGCGGGACAACTGTTTGTCGAATTCGAAATCGAAGTTCCTGTACAAAACGGTGCGGGGGACGATTCCGGTTTGTGAAGCGGGAAAGATACGGTTTGCTTCGGCGCGATTTACCCGTACGCCTTCGAATTCACCTTTGTTGTTGAGGAAACATAAACCGTCGCCGTTGTGCAAAGCCACGGTTCCGGCTACGGTAAACGATTGGCGGTCGATCTGTTTCACGGTTCCCACATATTCGCCCAACGATTTGGGGGTGTCGGGCGAGGCGATAGGGGCCGATGTCCGTCCGTCCAAGAAGTAGTGGGTAAACCCTCGGTTGAAACTCTTTTCGAGACAAGGTGTGAACGTTATCTCCGAGTGTCCGGTCGATGCACGCCGGTATTCGGGACGGTGTTCGAATATACGGTCGAGAGCCTGCCGGTAGTAGGCGGTACAGTTTTTCACATAGGCCATCTCTTTGAGGCGGCCTTCGATTTTCAACGACGATACGCCGGCGTCGAGCAACTCCTCCAACCGGTCGCTTTGGTTGAGGTCGCGCAGCGAAAGCAGGTGTTTGTTTTGGGCGATTATTTTTCCGTTGCCGTCGATGAGCGTGTAGGGCAATCGGCAATATTGGGCACATTCGCCCCGGTTGGCACTTCGCCCGCACAGGGCTTGACTGAGGTAGCATTGCCCACTGTAACTGACGCAGAGGGCTCCGTGAACAAAAATTTCGAGGGGGATATGCGTCGATTGCGCGATGGCTTTTATCTGTTCGAGCGAGAGTTCCCGTGCCAGTACCGCCTGTGAGAATCCGCACTGTTCGAGAAACCGGACCTTTTCGGGCGTACGGTTGTCGGTTTGGGTGCTGGCGTGTAGCGCGATGGGGGGAATGTCGAGCCGGGTGATACCCATATCCTGTGTGATCAGGGCGTCGGCGTTTATCCGGTAAAGAGCTCGAATGAGTTGTTCGGCCTCCCGTAGCTCATTGTCGCGCAACAGGGTGTTGAAGGTAATGTATACCCGGGCGTCGAAGTGATGGGCAAAATCGATAAGTCCGGCCAAATCGGCAATACTGTTCCCGGCCGCCGCACGGGCACCGAAACGGGGGGCTCCGATGTAGACGGCATCGGCACCGTGGAGGATAGCCTCTTTCCCGATTTCTGCATTTTTGGCAGGTGCCAGCAATTCTATGCGACGTGCAGGTGTCATTGTATTTCGTTGAGGTTGTAAGGCGTTTGTTGATATACGAAATAGTTGAGCCAGTTGGTAAAGAGCAGGTTGGCGTGCCCCCGCCAATTGACTATCGGCCTGTTTTGAGGATTGTCGCCGGGGTAATAGTTGCGGGGAACGGCAATGTCGAGCCCTTTGGCTTTGTCGCGCCGATATTCGATGTCGAGTGTGAGGGCTGAATATTCGGAGTGTCCCGTAATGAAAAACTCCCGACCACCGCGGGCCATGACCATATAGACTCCGGCCTCTTCCGATTCGGAGAGAATGGTCAAAGCCTCGTTCTTTTCGATGTCGGCTTTACGCACTTCGGAATAGCGGCTGTGCGGTACATGGAATATGTCGTCGAACCCTCGGAAAATGGGATTTTTCTCGTCGTGCTTGTGGTGGGCGAAAACCCCGAACAGTTTTTTCTCCAACGGATATTTGGGTATTTGGTAGAAGTGGTACAGCCCCGCCAGCGCTGCCCAGCAGATGTAAAGCGTGGAGGTGACGTGTTTGTGTGCCCAATCGAAAATCTCGACCAGCTCGTTCCAATAGTCAACCTCCTCGAAATGAAGTTTTTCGACCGGAGCGCCCGTGATAATCATACCGTCGTAGTTTTGGTTGCGAATATCGTTGAAGTCCTTGTAAAAGGTGTCGATATGTTCGATCGGGGTATTGCGCGAAATATGCCCCGAAACATTCATCAAATCGAGTTCGATTTGCAAAGGGGTATTGGAGATGAGCCGCAACAAGTCGGTTTCGGTGACGATTTTCAGCGGCATGAGGTTGAGAATGAGCAGTTTCAACGGACGAATGTCTTGCGTGGAGGCACGCAGGTCGTCCATGACAAATATATTTTCGGCTTTCAGAATCTCGACTGCCGGTAACGATGACGGTATTTTTACAGGCATGGTTTTTGTATTGTTTGTTGTAAGATTACATTCCGTGCAAAATTACGAAAAAATGGCGGTACGGTGAAATCTTTACGATAGAGGATATAAATGATTGATAATTATTTTGTTAAATATTGTATAGGCTGGATAGAAATATTTCAGGAAATATAAAATTCATAAAAAAACAATAGAATTTTTATGTTGTAAAACATATTTGTCGCAAATCTGTTATTATATTTGCAGCGAGAAAAAAGTAAAAGGAACCGTTTTTCACAAAGGGTGAAAAACAAAAAAGCTGAATGAAAAAGATGATGATGAAAGAACAAATGACAGTAGAGATGCTTCAATATCAGATAGCGAAGTATCGTGCAATGGGCAATGGCGCTATGTGCCAAGAATTATCGGCTTTGTTGCGGAAGAAAATGGCAGCTGCGGTTGCCTGAGTTTGAAATAAGCAATGGCCTCGTCAGGAAGGCCGGAAAAAATATACGAGAGCAAATCGTCGTTTTTCGCGATGTTTGCTCTCGTTTTTTCTTTGATGGAGCCTTTAACAAATATAATCTACACAGGCGCGGTCGGCTTTGTGTCCGGCCAGCAAACCGGCAGCGGCTACATGAGCCGGGTGTTTGGCATAGGTTTCCACGTCGGCCATATTGTCGACGATAGCGGTAAGCACGACGTCCCAACTCTCGACGGGGTTTTCGTTGATACCTACTTCGATGCTTTTCAGCACGTCGATGACTGCCGGCAGTTCGAGCAGGGCGTTTTTGAATTTGAGGGCAACCTCTTTACGTTCTTCCGGCGTACCGGTAAGTTTGAAAGTGACAATGTGTTTTACCATAACAGCAATATCTTTTATAAGTTGTACAATCGTTCGCGGGCGGCCTGTACCTTCTCGTCGGTAATGTAGTCGTCGTAGTCCATCATCTTGTCGATGATACCGCCGGGAGTAAGCTCGATGATACGGTTGCAGACCGTTTGTATGAACTCGTGGTCGTGCGACGAGAGCAGCACGTTGCCTTTGAAAGTTTGCAGGGTGTTGTTGAAAGCCTGTATCGATTCGAGGTCGAGGTGGTTGGTGGGAGAGTCGAGGATCATGGTGTTGGCGTTTTTCAACATCATGCGGGCAATCATGCAACGCATTTTCTCTCCTCCCGACAATACCGAAGCCTGTTTGAGCAGTTCTTCGCCTGAGAAGAGCATACGTCCGAGGAATCCTTTGAGGTACAATTCGCTGGTATCTTCGGAGAATTGGGCGAGCCAGTCGATCAAATTCATGTCGGTATTGAAAAACGAGCTATTGTCGAGCGGCAGATAGGCGGTGGTGATGGTTTGTCCCCACTCATACGACCCGGCGTCGGGTTTCATGGCGCCGTTGATGATTTCGAATAGGGCGGTCATGGCGCGAGGGTCGTGCGAAATGAAGGCTACCTTGTCGTCTTTTTCGATGGAGAAATTCACATCTTTGAACAAGAGTGTGCCCTCGATCGATTTTTCGAGTCCTTTCACTTCGAGAATTTTGTTACCGGGCTCGCGCGACGGGGTAAAGATGATACCCGGATACCGACGCGACGAGGGCTGTATCTCCTCGATATTGAGTTTTTCGAGCATTTTTTTGCGGCTGGTCGTCTGTTTCGACTTGGCCACGTTGGCACTGAACCGTTGGATAAATTCGAGCAGCTCCTTGCGTTTCTCTTCGGCCTTCTTGTTCTGTTGTTGCTGTTGGCGCAGCGCCAGTTGGCTCGATTCGTACCAGAAACTGTAATTGCCGGCGAAGAGTTGTACCTTGCCGAAGTCGATGTCGACCGTATGGGTACAAACCGAGTCGAGGAAGTGGCGGTCGTGCGACACGACCAACACGGTGTTCTCAAAGTTGGCAAGGTAGTTTTCGAGCCACATGACCGTTTCGAGGTCGAGGTCGTTGGTAGGCTCGTCGAGCAGCAGGTTGTCGGGGTGGCCGAAGAGCGCTTTGGCCAGCAGCACACGCACCTTTTCTTTACCGCTCAAATCTTTCATGAGCATATAGTGCTTATCCTCTTTGATCCCCAACCCGCTAAGCAGCGAGGCGGCGTCGCTTTCGGCGTTCCACCCTTCGAGTTCGGCGAATTTCTCTTCGAGTTCGGCCGCGCGGATTCCGTCGGCATCACTGAAATCGGGTTTGGCATAGAGGGCATCTTTCTCTTGCATGATGTCCCACAGCACGGTGTGCCCCATGAGTACGGTGTTGATGACGGTAAACTCGTCGAATGCAAAGTGGTCCTGACTTAGTACCGAGAGCCGTTCGCCCGGTCCCAATGTGACTGTGCCGTGCGAGGGTTCGAGCTGGTTGCTCAAAATACGCATGAGTGTCGATTTCCCGGCGCCGTTGGCTCCGATAATGCCGTAGCAGTTGCCCGGGGTAAATTTCAAATTAACCTCTTGGAAAAGAACTCTTTTACCAAATTGAATACCTAAATTGTTTACCGTAATCATCTTATACCTGTTTTCGAGCCGCAAAGGTAGTGCTTTTTTTCGAGATATGAAATGACTAAAAAGTAGGAACGAAAATAGGTGCGATAGCCGGCTTTTCCCGTGAGGGCGTTTATAGCGGAAGCCTCGGTGTGGTTTGGGTATTCTGTAAGTATGCCAAGATGTTTTTTTCGTACCACGTTTTGGGCATTTCGTCGCTGAGGTAAGCCTTTTCGAAAAGCGGGTAGAGGGTATTGTACGTAATCGAATGTTCGAGAATCGTTTTTAATTCGGCCGTTTGTAATGGAATAATTTTCATGCTGTTTATACAATGTTCGCCATCGCCCGAATAATAGGGCATTTGTTTGCGGCCCCGGAAGTCCGAGACGACATTGAGGTGGAGGTACGGGGTGACAAACAGGGCATACGCCTTTTGATTTTCGTCTCGTAAGAGAAACTCGCCCAAATGGCGCGATACAGGTTCCATCTCCATGCGGCGTTGATTGTTGCCGTCGGCAAGGGTAAGTTCTATCAACAGCGAATGCTCCGGGTAGTACGGCGAGGCATCGTAGTGATAGGTTATATCTTCTATTCCTCCTGCGGCGTGGGTCTTGGGCAGCAGATCGGCGTCTAACGATAGGTTCAGGTAGTCGAGAATCCGCCCTTGTCGGTTGCTTACTTTATACCAAATAATGCCGACAATGTATTCGAAAATGGTAGGTATGTCGGCGTTGTTGGTGACAAGAGAGCGTATGTTGTCGTCGTTGCGGGTTTCGAAATCGGAGAGCAGTTCCAGCAGGACGTGGTTGGGGAATTGGTCGTCGATGAGTTTGTTGAATCGTTTGTGCCGTTCGTCGTCGAGGAATTTTTCCACATCGCTGAGCGATTGCACCGTAATGCCATAGTCGCTTGCCAGTTTGTCGAACAGATCGTTTTCGCTGATGTTGTAGCGGGGTATGATTTGTTCGATACCGCAATCGAGAGGTAGATTTTCGGAGGCGGTGAAGGCCAGTTCGCGAAGGTTGTCGATACAGAGTTTGAAGAAACATTTCGGAACCGAAGCCAGTTTTATTTGGTTGTCTTTGAAGAGAACCGTGTCGGTTGTCGCAAAGTAGCGTCGGTTGAGGTCGGAGTAGTCGAAGAGATTGGCTTTCGCTTTGAAAAGATGCATCAGGTGGAAAAAGCGAATTTTCAATTCGTCTTCGTTTTTGCAGTTCAAGACAGGTACATCGTTGAGAGCCAAAGAGAGTAGCCGGGAAATACGTGTTTTACTTGTCGTTTTGAAAAGATAGTTGCTCCACTGTATGCCGATACGGATTTTTCGGCAGGCACTCAGCAGGTTGAGTAGAGATTGCGGATCGTCCTTGTTTAGATCCTTGATTGCTTGATAGAGCAAATAATAGGCCCCGTCGTATTGCCGGCTTTTTCGGTTGATTCCTGCTTCGCAAATGACCGATTCGGAAACCGGCCTTTCCAATAGGAAGCGCAAAGCCTCGTGATAGTTTTCCATAGAGAGCAGCGTATGGATTATAATCTCGTCGATGGTGGTATCTCCTTTGCGCAACTGTTTGATACTTTCGATAATATCCCGGTATTTCTTGGGCGAAATGATGAGCGGTAGCAGGTAGGTAAACTCCTCTTGGGTGAGGTATTCCAATTCTTCCAACGCCAGAATCAACACGACAAACGGCCGAACCGGTGTCTTTTCGACGGCACAACTCGTTTTCAACATCTGTTTGAAGTAGATGTAGCTGTCCGACGGGATTTGTAACAGGTTGTTCGATTGGAAGTTGCCGGAAGCGGCGATGTGCAGGAGCGATTCCCCGGCATGGGTCAACCGGCGTTCGTCGTTGATTAGTCCCAAGTTGATTAAACCCGATGTCTTTTCCCGGGCATCTTTCGGTTTGTTGGGGGCATCGCCTGAGAGGAACCGGCTCTCTTTCATGAAGTCGTAGTATAAAGCCTGTATCGGTTCGTTGCTCGCCCATCTGCCATAGGGGTGTTTTTGCCAAAATTCAGAAAGAAGCAGCAACTGTTTTTCGATTTTCAGGTTGAAATCGGCCGTTCTGAAACTTGTGGTCCCCAACGACCAGCAATAGCTTTTATAGGTACACATACTTCATTAAAAGTTAGTGATTAAAACTTCGGTAGAATTTTTACTCCGGTCTTTTTTGTGGTAGCTCGAATTGCTGTAATTGTAATTCAGGTTGTGTTGGATATATCGAGGGTTCCGATTTATCCACTCCTGCAATATTGTGTTTTCTTTGTTTCCGTTTCTCAATACGTTGGATAATGCAAATTTTATGCCATGTTCGTCGGCTCGGTCGAGGTATGCAAGCAATCGTTTTTCGAGCCGGGTATTCCAGCTGTTCCCTTCGTTGTAAGAGGCACAGGTTACGAGGTAGGGCGGGTCGGCATAAATGAGGCTATGGTCCGATAGCCCGTCGAATTTGATTTTGCTGAAATCGTTTGTCGACAGCTCTATTTGTGGATTTTTGATGGCTTCGGTAAAACGTACGACTTTATCTCTCATCCGGTCGTTGAAATCGCGTTTTCCCACCGGGAGGTTGAATTCTTTTTTCTCGTTGAATCGTATTTGATTGTTGAATGCAAACACAATGAGTGTGAACAGCATGAAGAAGTAGCGGTCGTTCCTCCTTTTCATGTGGTTCAGGTCGTAGCGCAGTCGGTTGTATCGCTCTTTGTTATAGGGGCTTAAACCACCGGAGCTCTCGCAATGGTAGAACGAGTATCCGTTTGTGCGGCTGTCCGACAGTTCGTATCGGTCGATAATGCCGTCGATGGTGTTTAGTATCTGTTCGGTAGGGTATTGTTTGAACAGTTGGAATATACGCATGACATTCCGGTTCGAGTCGTTTAGTACAATGCGGTCGGCCACGGCGTTGATACCCACATTGCCTCCTCCGCAAAACAGATCGACCAATACATCTATCTCCGTGGGGAACAGCGGCAGTATCTGGGGCAGCAACTTGAACTTCCCTCCCGTATAATTGAGCGGCGATTGTATGTGCTCCGGTTTATTTAACGGTTGTTGCAGGTGCATACGAATAGACGTTCTTGATGGTTTTGAATATTGGATTTCCCGGTTGTGAATGCTCTGTGGTCGTGGGTGAAAACTTGTACGTCGCCTTTGGCCCGGAGTATCCTCAAAATGTCGTTATCGTCCATTTTGGCATTGGACCGTCCATTCCCCTTTTTAGCCATATTGTTGTAAGACAATACGATATATTGGGTATGTAAATTCTCGACGAGATCGGCAAAAGCATCGACGGCTTTCATCGTACAAAAATCGCTTTTTTTATCCTTTTGGGGAAATTTTCCGGCTACTCCTTTCACTTCGGGTTTTTCCCAGCGCACCAAATTTTCGTAAAGGTGATAGGCATCGCAATATTGCCGGGAGTTATAGGGCGGGTCCATATATACGATGTCGGCTTGCAATTCCCGCGCCAGCTTGTTGCTGTCTTCTTGGTAAATTTCTATGTTGTCGCAGTTTCGGGCATCGATCATTCGGAAGGTGATGGTTTGTTGGTCGATCTCTTTCCCTTGTATGTAGGCATCGAAGTGTCCCACGGTGTTGGCAATGCGATCCATGTTATAAATGAGGGTGGAGAGCAGAATGGAATATTCTTTGTCGGTGAGTGTACGGCGTCGGTTTTCTATGTCTTCACGTACATATCCAATCAATTTGGATACGCCGTGTCCAAAATATTTTCCGCCGAAATTCATCGAGAAGTAGTTCTCTTCGAGCTTGTCGTATTCGAGGTGGTTGTATTCGTCGAGAATCGCATATAGCTTTTCCCTGTTCCATTCGCCCGGGGCAAAGAAACCCTCGTAGATAACCCGGTTTGCACAGAGCAAGTCGTTGAGTATGACCCGGTCGTAGTAGGGAATAGCCTTGTTGGCTACGGCTCCCGTACCGGCAAAGATGTCGCAGAACGAGTGGGCCTGCGGGCATTCCCGACGAATCGTCTCTAAAATCCAGTCGGTCAGTTTGGTTTTGTTCCCGATGTATCGGCGGCTTTCCAGTCCAATCGGCCGGGATACCACCGAGTTCATAAATAGGGCGATATAGCGGTCGCCGAGTTTCGCTTTTTCCAAAGCCACTTTCAAGGCATCGATCCTGTGTTCGGGATATTTGTTCCCTATTTCTATGATTTTATCGCTGACCAGTTGTACAATTAGTTCGTCGTTGTCGACTCCGTATATTGCGGCCAATTTCACCAGTAGACTTTCGGTAGGCAATCGCTTGCCGTTTTCGATGCGACTTAGCAGAGTGAGGTCGACATTCGATTCGCTGGCGGCCTGTTGAAGTTGCAGCCCGCGTTCCTCGCGTATCGTTTTCAGTATTTTACCGATGGCGTACATATATTTGATTTTGACAACGTATGGCAAAATTACAAAACAAATTCGATACCCCGATGGCTTGGACGGCCAAAAATGATAGCTTGTTTATAAACACTTGTTGCAGAGTTGTTTCTAAATGAAATTTTGTCGGGGGGCGGCTTCGGACGGATTGCACCATAAAAAAAGCAGAAGGATAACCTGCGGTTTGCGAAACCGGAGGGAAAAGGCTATTTTTGCAGACAAATTGTGAGAGTTATGATGCGTATCGATATTATCACCGTATTGCCCGAATTGTTGCAAAGCCCGTTGAACTACTCCATTTTGAAACGGGCGCAGGATAAGAAACTGGTCGAGATTGTGGTTCACAACCTCAGGGATTATTCGCTCGACAAGCATCGCAGGGTCGACGATTATCCGTTTGGGGGCGAGGCGGGTATGGTGATGCAGATCGAACCGGTCGACCGGGCTATCACCCAGTTGAAAAGCGAGCGGGATTACGACGAGGTGATTTTTACCACTCCCGATGGCGAACAGTTCGACCAGCCTATGGCCAACACGCTTTCGATGGCGGGTAACCTCATTATCCTGTGCGGCCATTACAAGGGCATCGACTATCGCATTCGCGAACATTTCGTAACCAAAGAGGTGTCGATTGGCGATTATGTACTCACCGGCGGCGAATTGGCGGCGGCTATCATGTGCGACGCCATTGTGCGGCTTATCCCCGGAGCCATCGGCGATGAGCAATCGGCACTCTCCGATTCGTTTCAAGACAACCTGTTGGCTCCGCCGGTCTATACGCGTCCGGCCGAATATAAAGGGTGGCGGGTGCCCGATGTACTGCTTTCGGGGCACCAGCGGAAAATAGACGAGTGGAAGCACGAGCAATCGCTCGAACGTACCCGTCGTTTGCGTCCCGATCTATTGAAGTGACAGGTTGGGGCTGTTGAGTTCTATCTCGGTAAAGATTGTGGCCCGCGAGGTATGCGAGAGTATATAGGTGGCGGGTGTAATGGTCTGTTCTTTTCGTGTGACCAAGCGGTATAACAACTCTTTTTTGCGTTCCCCTACCAGTGCGATGAGAATTTCGCGGGAGGCAAGTATGACTTCGCCGGTCTGCGTGATTCGGTATTGACCTGTGACGGGGTGTTGCGAGGGGGCATACAGGTCGTCCGATTGCAGCAGGGTGGTGTCGTTGTCGAAGATGGAGGCAACGTGTTCGTCCTCGCCGATACCCAGCAAGGTGCAGTCGAACCGGGGTACTCCTTCCCGGTCGGGCAACATTTCGGCAATCAGGCGGGAATATCGTTCGGCCTCCTCTTCGGGAGCAGCTTCGCCACGTATGCGATAGATCTGTTCGGGATTGATTCCCACAGGTTTGAAAAATGTTTTTTCGGCCAAACCGAAGTTGCTTTCGGGGTGGCTGGGCGGTACGCACCGTTCGTCGACCCAAAAGAAGCGTACGTTTTTCCACCGTTTGGGATCGTTGTAGCGAGTGTGCCACAACTCGAACAGCAACCGGGCGGTTTCGCCTCCCGAAAGGGATAGATAAAAAGGTTTTTTGGTACGGGCGGCCACCGAAACGAGCAGGGTGTCGGTGAGGGCGATGAGCGATTTTTGAGCGTCGGGGTAGAATTGTACAGTGGTCTGATTCATAACGGGTTTTCGTTTTTATGGGGTGAACAAACGGCCTCTTTGAGCAGATAGGGGCGGGCGTGTATGCGGGTGACTTCGCGGGGCATGGGGCTGCCTGCCGGGTAGAAGACGAGCCCCTCGTCTTTCTCTTTCTCCCAATGTTCGATGAGGGGCATTAGGAAATGCCAGCTCAATTCCAGTGCGTCGCTTCGCGAATAGAGTAGAGCGTCGCCTCGCATGGCATCGAGCAACAGCCGCTCGTAGGCACCGGGCAAACGGCTTGTCGCAAGCGATTTGTAGAAAAAGTCCATGCTTACCTGTTCGACTTCGAAATTGGAGCCGGGTTGTTTTAGCCCGAACCGCAGGCGAATGCTTTCGTCGGGTTGCAGGGTGATGACCAGTTGGTTGCAGGAACTGCCGCAACATTGTCCCGGGAACATGGTGCGCGGGGCGGAACGGAAATGGATTACAACTTCCGACCGCTTCTCGGCCAGCCGTTTGCCGGTATAGATGTAGAAGGGAACATCGGCCCACCGCCAGTTGTCGATGTATAGTTTCAGGGCGACGAACGTTTCGGTTGTCGAGAGTTTGTCGACGTGTGGTTCGTTCCGGTATGCGGGTAGTTTTGTCCCGTTTAATGATCCATCGGTGTATTGGGCCCGCAGGGTGTTTCGTTCGATGTCGGCGGGCGAGAGGGGACGCAGGGAGCGGAATACTTTGCTTATTTCGTTGCGAATGGATTCGGGTTCGAACGACGATGGGGGCTCCATGGCGATGAAGGCCATGATTTGCATCAGGTGGCTCTGTACCATGTCGCGCAAGGCACCGGCCGAGTCGTAATAGCCGCCCCGCAGTTCTACGCCCAAAGTTTCGGAGGCGGTTATCTCGATGTGATCGATGTAGTTGCGATTCCAAAGCGGTTCCCAAATGCTGTTGGCAAAGCGCAGTGCCAAAATGTTTTGAACGGTCTCTTTCCCCAAGAAGTGGTCTATGCGGTAAATCTCCCGTTCGGGGAATATGCCGCACAAGAGCCGGTCGAGCTGCCGGGCTTCCGTTTCGTTACTTCCATAGGGCTTTTCGATGATGATTCTTCTCCAACCGTTTGGCGATGTGTTTTGTCGCTGGGCCTGTATAAACGGGGGAATTACAGCGTACATCACCGGAGGGGTTGCCAAGTAGAACAATATGTTGTCGTCTATCCCGGCGGCATTGCGCAACTGGTCTATCTCGTCGAATAGGGTGGAATAAGCATTCCCGTCGGTGGTGTTGCACGATATGTAATAAATGTTTCGGAGGAATGCGTTCAAATAAGGGTTGTCGGTAACGTGGGTTTTGCCGTTCCCGATAATCGATTCGTGCAAGGATTTTCGATACTCCTCGGTGTTTAGCCGGGTTCGCGATACCCCTACGATGAGGAATTTGTCGGGCAGCAGTTTCCGTTCGAAGAGTTCGAATAGCGAGGGTATGAGTTTTCGGTGGGTAAGGTCGCCCGATGCTCCGAAGATGACGAGTATTTGGCTTTGGGGAATTTTATTCATTTCGATTGGATATTATGGGGGAACAATTATTCGGCAGGCGTATTATCGGGGAGGGTCCAGCAGGTGTGGAATCTTGTACCCGCAGGAGCATCGTTGCGTTCGTAACCGTGTGCCCCGAAATAGTCGCGTTGGGCCTGTATGAGATTGGCTGTCGGGCTATTCCATCTCAGGCTGTCGAACCAAGTGAGAGCCGAGGCCATTCCGGGGAGGGGACACCCTGCTGCTACGGCCGACTGTACGACTTTGCGCCAAGCCGGTAGACACAGTTCTATTTTATCTTTGATATGGGGAGCGAAGAGCAGGTTTTCATAGCTTTGTCCCGTTTGGTAGCACTGGGCTATGTCGAGCAGGAAACGCGATTGAATGATACATCCTTTTTGCCATATCGTGGCAATCTCGGAGAGATTAAGCCGCCAGCCGCACTGTTCGGACATACTGTACAGGAGGTCGAATCCCTGAGCATAATTGACTGCTTTCGAAGCATACAAGGCGAGGTGAATCTCGTCGGTATGAAGGTCGGGTAACAAGATTGTGCAAGGTCCGTGATATAGACGGCGAGCGCTTTCACGGGCTTCGGTTTTATTAGAAAGGAAACGGGCGTAGAGCGATTCGGTTGTGACCGACAATGGAGTAGCGCTTTCGAGGGCGGCTTCGACACTCCATTTCCCGGTACCTTTTTCTTGGGCCCGGTCGGCAATATGGTCTATCAAAAAAGAGCCGTCGCTATCCCTATATCGTAAGATTGGGGCAGTGATTCGTATCAAATAGCTCTCCAATGCCCCTTTGTTCCACGCTTCGAATGTGCGGGCCGTGGTTTCGTGGTCGCCTTTTTGTAAAATGTTGAGCAGCGAGTAGGCTTCGGCGATGAGTTGCATATCGCCGTATTCGATTCCGTTGTGTACGGTTTTGACAAAATGTCCGGCACCGTTGGGACCTATCCATGTGCAGCAGGGGGTTCCGTCGTCGAGGCGGGCGGCAATGTTTTGCAGGAGGGGCAATACCTCCTCTTTGATCGAGCTATCGCCACCCGGCATAATCGAAGGGCCGTGCAAAGCCCCCTCTTCTCCGCCCGATATGCCGCAGCCGACCCAAAAGATACCCTGTTTTTTTAATGTGGCTTCGCGACGTTGGGTGTCGCGGTAGTCGGAGTTCCCTCCGTCGATAATCGTATCGCCTCTTTTGAGGTAAGGGAGCAGGGCTGCAATCATTTCGTCGACAGGTTCGCCGGCTCGTATCATCAGCAAAATTTTGCGAGGAGTTTTGATCGACTCGACCAACTCTTTGGGCGAATAGGTGGGTACGAAATTTTTCTCTTTTTCCACACCGGCCAAGAAGCGGTCTACGGCTTGCGGGGGGAATCTATGCAGTCGGTTGTATAGCGATACCCTGTAACCTTTGCTTTCGAGGTTGAGAGCCAGATTTTCGCCCATTACCGCGAGCCCGATGAGCCCTATGTCCGATTTTTTCATCTCTATTTTGTTTGTTAAATGATTATTTATTAAACACTTTTCGCTATTCCTTTGTTCAGGGCGAACGGCTGTATCGATGTAGGTGCTGCTGTCGGGGCAGAGGGCTTGTTGAGGGTGTTGTTTTTGTGAACCATTTGGGTTTAAAATGCCGTTCCGCGCCAAAGTCATAGTTGCTTTGGCGCGGAACAGGACAAGTGAGGGGGAGGGCTATCGTTCGCCGCCGGCCCACCACACCGGTTCGGTGGTCACATAGTCGCCGTTCCCGTAAGCGTTGGCCACATGGTTGTTGCTCACTACGTCGCTGTTGCCGTAGGGCAATCGCAAGGGGAAGGGCAGTGGATTTTCGAGAGCCAGTACTTTCTCGCCCATAGCCGACAGGCGTCGGTAATCGTTGTAAGTTTCGAGAACTTCGCCTTCGTAGCAAGCGAGGTATTTTTGGTTGATGATTTCGGCGATGGGATTCTCCTCGAAGCGCGGGAGCACTTCGCTTTGGAAATAGTCGCTTGCCTCTTGTGCGGTAAGTCCTACGTTTTCAAACGCAGCGACAATAGCTTTGTACAACGAGTTTTGGGCGTCGCCGGTAAGTCCCAGCCGGGTTTGTGCTTCGGCTTTGACAAATTGCACCTCGTGATAGCTGAGGAGCGGAGTGGGACGCGTGGGCGACAACAGTCCCGAAATGCCATAGTATCCTTGTCGCTGTTCGGGTGAGCCGTTAGGGGCGAAAACAATTTGGTCGGTTCCGGGGTAAGGCTTGAAAAATAGAGCCTCACGGGGGTCGTTGCGGGCTACCAATTTTTGGTGCAGGCTTTCGCTCGCCCCGAAATAACGGCGGTTGATGTAGAAAGCATAGAAAGGATTGATAGCCGAGATGCCGTCGTAACGGTATTCGCACTGTTCGTCGGCCGTATCAAAAGAGAGGTTGGCATATTCGATTACATTGGCATACTGGGGATTCCGGTAGGAGAGCCTCAGCGCGTAGCGGGCTTTTAGTCCGTAAGCCGTTTTTATCCACAAGTCGGCTTGTGTATCGGCCGATTGGTCGCCATAGATGAGGTCTTGGCTTCCTACGGGAGTCAGCGAGGCGAGATCTTCTTTCTGCAAATTCAGGATAGCGTCGTCGAGCAGCGAGAAAATCTCGGTATAGATCGACTCTTGGCTGTCGAGTTCCGGTTGGTAGATGACGCCGGGTTGTAACGCTTCGCTCCACGGTATGTCGCCCATCAAATCGGTTAACGTGGCGAGGTTCAGAGCTGTGAGTACCTCGGCCATACCCAACAGTCGGTTCGAACCGGCTTCCGGTCCGCCGGCGGCACACCGGTTGCGAATGATTTTGAGCGACCGGAGGTTTTGATAGGTATTGTCCCAAGCATTGTCGAATGTAGCCGACGAAAAGATTTCGGAGAGGCGCATTTCGGCATTGTACATTTGATTGTAGATACCGGTTTGCTGTTCCATGTAGACAGCGGTATAGAAGGCAAAATCGCCCGATATGATGTTCACGGCCGAGGAGGTTTCGGCATCGGTAAGGAGGAAGCGCGAGGGGACCTCTTCGGGGTCGTTCTCATTGCGGTTCAGGCGATCCATTGTGTCGTCGGTACAAGCTGTCAGAAGCGTTGCCGCACACAGGAAAAATATGATTCTTTTCATATACATTTTTGTTTGAGGATTAGAAAGTTACGGTCAACCCGCCTCCATAGCTCGATGTCTGAGGCATGGAAAATCGTTCGAATGTCCCGCCCATGTTGTTGTTCCCTTGCGAGGATTCGGGGTCGAGGTTGGGCATTTTGGCCCAAATGAGTATATTGCGGGCAAAGGCAAATAGCGAGATGTCGAACATACCGATTCGCGGAATTTGATATTTGACGGTGAGGTCTCTCATTTTGAAGAAAGAGGCATCGTAGATGTACGATTCGTCGATGTTGCCCAACACGTCGGAGTAAAGTGTTTCGTAAGCTCCGGCGTCGTTTGCGCCGCCCCGTACGATATCGTTGGGCGTACCGTCGGACTTATATCCGGGATATACGAACGGGGTGGTACGGTCTTCGGTCTTTTTGCTGACCCCGTAGAGGTCGAGCAATCCGTTTGTGCCCGAATACATATCGCCTCCATGCTTCCAAGAGAAGGTGGCGTTGACCGAGAATCGGCGGTAGCGGAACGAGGTGTTTATCCCCATTGTAAAGTCGGGAGCGCATTCGCCTATGACTTGGGGGTTACCCGAAGCCAGCGGCATACCGTAGGTGGCACTTTCGGGGTCTTCGTCGACAAGTACTCTCCCTTGATCGTCCCGGCGGAATGCCGTGCCGTAAATGACCGGATAGTAATCTCCTACACCGGCTCTTACCTGCGGCGTGACAAAGCCTCCGAGGAAGATGTTGGTGACGCCGGGAGCCAGTTCGTCGACCTTATTGCGGATTACGGTAAAGTTGACGCCTAAATCCCAAGTGATGTCTTGCGAAGAGTAGATTTGGCCGTTCAGGTTTATTTCGTGGGCATTGGTATGAATTTTCCCGCCGTTGGTTAGGTATTGCGCGGCTCCGGTCGAGCCGGCCAGCGGTACGGGGAATATTTGGTTCTTGATGTTTTGCCGCGAAAAGGTATAGTCGGCCGACAGGCGGTTGTTGAAGAGCTTGATGTCGAACCCTGCCTCAAACGAGTTGGTGTTCTGTGGTTTGAGGTTCGGATCATACAGCTCGGCGTAGGGCACGTAAGCGGTGATACCGTTTAGCGGATATACTACGGGAGGATTGCTCCAAAAACCGCCGGAATAGTTGGGCTTTACGTAGTAGTCGTTAGAATAGACGCCGGCTTGTCCCACTTGGGCGAACGAACCCCGTATCTTGGCAAAGGTGAGAATAGGATTCCCGCGAAGAGCCTCTATTTCGGTGAGGACGTATGCGGCCGAAACCGAAGGGTAGAAAAAGGCCCGATTGCCCCGTGGCATGGTCGATACGACATCTTCCCGGCCGGTGAGGTTCAGGAACAGTTGATTTTTCCAAGTGAGGGTCGCATTCCCGAAGAAGCCAACCGTACGCTGCCTCGAAACCGTAGTGGAGGTACTTTGTATAGCGGTATTCTGTATCGTGGGATTTCCTCCGAAATTGAAGGCCTGCCCGTAATCTTCGTAAATCGATTTGTTCTCTTGGTTTATTTCGTTGCCCACCATAGCCGACAATGCCCAGTTTTCCGAAATATTCATTTCGTAATTGACGGTAAATAGCGAGTTGAAGATGAGGTTGGTCACGCCGTTCGACTCGATACTGCCGGTTTGTCCTTGCGAACCGTATTCGTAGATGTTTTTATAGTGCGAAGTGTAAGCGTCGATACCGAATTGCCACCGCGTGGAGAGTTTCTTGTCGCTACTCCAATTTATTTGCGGGGTGTATTCGATGAACGTGTTGCCGAAAAACCGGTGGGTGTTTTCGTTGAACGAATTGTGCTTGGTCGCCCAATAGGGGTTGTTGAACACCAACGACCGGTAGCTGATTTGGGTGTAAGGATCTTCGGGCAAGGCATAGGGAATCCCTTTGAGGTTGTAACTGGGAGGAGCCCCGTAAACGGTTCCCAATACACCGGTATTGGCCGTAGGCGCCTTGTCTATGTTGTTTCGGACAAAGTTGCCCGAAAACCCGGTTTTCCACTCTTCCGACAGGTTCAGTTCGGTTGTTCCCCTTACGGAATAACGGGTAAGTCCGGTGGAGGGAATTACCCCCTCTTGGTTGGCTGTGCCGATACCGAAGGAGTAGCTGCCCTTGTCGATTCGCTGACTTATGTTGAGCGATGTGTTAAAGGTAAATCCGGTATTGAAAAAGTCGTTGATGTTGTCATACACCTGAGGTTTTACCCACGGGTTCTCGCCGGCTTGGGCAAGTTGGGGTACATAGTACAACCCTTGTGTCTCGGCCGTGTTGAAGTTGTTGAGATTCGAAGCAACGTTGCCGCCATAGGTGGGGTCGTTGGGCAAATCTTCGATACGGGGTCCCCAGCTCATCGACGAAGTGGGATTGAAGCGCAGGGCTTTTCCGCTTTCGCTGTAATAGCCTTGTGCCCATTTGGTTTGCATCTTTGGGGTGCGCGAAGGCGTTTCGGCGCTAAGGTTGGTGGTGAACGTTATTTTGGGACGTCCGACGGTCAATCCCCGTCCGCTTTTGGTCGTGATTACTACCACTCCGTTCGAAGCTCTTATTCCGTAGAGGGCGGCAGCCGCTTGCCCTTTTAAGATATTGATGGTTTCGATGTCGTTAGGGTCGATGTCGATGGAACGATCGGCGTAGTCGGTACCCGTTACGCTTTGTCCCGTAGAGAAGTCGGGGGTCGATTGAATGGGCATTCCGTCGACGACATACAGCGGGGTATTATTCCCGGTAAAAGAACGGGCTCCGCGAATGATAATTTGGGACGATGCGCCCGGCATACCGCTCGAAGGTCTGATGTCCACACCCGACAATTTGCCTTGCAAAGCGTCGGAGAGGCCGGTGGTTCCCGCCTTGTTCAGGTCGCTCCCTTTCAAGTCTTGGGCGGCATAGCCCAGCCCCTTTCGGTCGCGTTTCATGCCCAGTGCGGTGACGACGACTTCGTCTATTTTATGGTCGGCATTTTCGAGTACGATGTTCATTTGTTCTGTAATGGGAACTTGTCGAGTGGCCATACCGATGTACGAAACGATGAGGTGGGTCGCCGATGGCGGCACTTTGAGCGAGAAATTCCCGTCGAGGTCGCTGCTGGTTCCTATGGAGGTTCCCGGCACCAGTATGGTTGCGCCGATAATAGGCTCATTGTCGTCGGCAAAAATTACTTTGCCCGAAATGGTACGATCTTGTGCCGCACCGAAAACCGCAACCGAGCAAAGGAGGGCAAAAAATAAAAATAGTTTTTTCATAATTGTTTCTCTTTTTTTGGTTTAAAGAGTTTTTGTTGTGAGAAACATAACGAATGAAAAAGGCTTTTTGTTCAAGGGGAAAGGAGACACTCTGTAAAAAATGCCCGATAAAAAAAGATTTGATTTTCGTTGAAAACTTTCACCGATTATGCAAGGCGGAACATATATATTTTTGTATTTTTGTGGCAAATTTATATAGCACGTTGCTTTATGCTTGAAAATAAGAAAATTAAAACAGCACTTGTCTCGGTTTTTCATAAAGATGGCTTGGACGAGATTTTGAAACTTTTGCACGCCGAAGGGGTGAATTTTATCTCTACGGGCGGTACACAGTCGTTTATCGAGTCGTTGGGAATTCCCTGCGGAGCAGTGGAAGATTTAACGGGGTATCCCTCTATTTTGGGTGGTCGGGTAAAAACGCTTCACCCCAAAGTGTTCGGCGGTATATTGAACCGCAGGGACAATGAGTCCGATAGAGAACAAATAGCCCAATACGAAATTCCTTCCATCGATTTGGTTATCGTAGACCTTTATCCGTTTGAGGAAACCGTGGCTTCGGGTGCCGACGAAAGTGCTATTATCGAAAAGATCGACATAGGGGGTATCTCTTTGATAAGGGCTGCCGCCAAAAATTATAAAGATGTGGTTATTGTGGCTTCGAAAGCCCAATATGCTCCGTTGCTGGCGTTGTTGAAAGAGAAGGGAGCCAACACCTCGCTCGACGATCGTCGTTGGTTTGCCAAAGAGGCTTTTGCCGTATCGTCGGGATACGACAGTGCCATATTCAACTACTTCGACGGGGGTGAAGGTTCGGCATTCCGTTACGCCGGCAATCACGCCAAGTCGCTGCGGTATGGCGAGAATCCTCACCAAAAAGGGGTGTTCTTCGGCAATTTCGAAGAGATGTTCGAGCAACTTCACGGGAAGGAAATTTCCTACAACAACTTGTTGGACATCGACGCTGCCGTATCGCTGATTTCGGAATTCGACGATACGACATTTGCCATACTGAAACACAACAATGCTTGCGGCTTGGCTTCGCGCGATACGTTGGTAGAGGCATGGAAAGACGCATTGGCCGGCGACCCGGTGTCGGCATTCGGCGGGGTGTTGATTACCAACCGTCCCATCGACAAGGAGACAGCCGAAGAGATGCACAAAATCTTCTTCGAAGTATGTATCGCTCCCGGCTATGATGCCGAAGCCCTCGAAGTGTTGGAGCAAAAGAAGAACCGCATAATCCTTGTACAAAAACCGTTTAAGGCTCCTGCCCGCCAGTTCCGCTCGCTGTTGAACGGTGTGCTGGTACAGGACCGTGACCTCTATCGGGAGAAACCCGAAGAGTTGCGTCAGGTGACCGAGAAGGCTGTGACCCCGGCCGAGGTAGACGACCTGCTGTTTGCCAACAAGATTGTGAAACACAGCAAGTCGAACGCCATTGTATTGGCGAAGAACCGTCAACTTTGTGCCAGCGGTATCGGCCAGACTTCGCGTGTCGATGCCTTGCGCCAAGCTATCGAAAAAGCCCGTTCGTTCAATTTCGATTTGCAAGGAGCGGTTATGGCGTCGGATGCATTCTTCCCCTTTGCCGATTGTGTGGAAATTGCGCACGAAGCCGGGGTAAATGCCGTGATTCAACCGGGCGGATCGGTCCGCGACAACGACTCGGTAGAGTATTGCAACAAAAACGGTATAGCAATGGTAATGACTGGAATACGGCATTTCAAACATTAATATAAACTATTTAATAAAATTATATGGGATTGTTTTCTTTCACGCAAGAGATTGCCATCGATTTGGGTACGGCCAATACGGTGATTATCCACAACGATAAGATCGTGGTCGATGAGCCTTCGGTGGTTGCGTTGGATAAGCGTACCGACAAGCTGTTGGCTGTCGGTGAAAAAGCTCGACTGATGCATGGTAAAACCCATGAAAACATACGTACGATACGGCCGCTGAGAGATGGCGTGATAGCCGACTTCTACGCTGCCGAACAGATGATTCGGGGCATGGTGAAGATGGTTAGCTCGAAAAGCCATTGGTTCTCACCCTCTTTACGTATGGTCATTGGAATCCCGTCGGGTAGTACCGAGGTGGAGATTCGTGCCGTGCGCGACTCGTCGGAACACGCCGGCGGCCGCGATGTATATATGATTTACGAACCGATGGCGGCTGCGATAGGTATCGGTCTCGATGTTCAGGCTCCCGAAGGAAACATGATTGTGGACATAGGTGGCGGTACGACCGAAATTGCCGTGATTTCGTTGGGTGGTATTGTGTCGAACAACTCTATACGGGTTGCCGGCGACGATCTTACGAACGATATTCAGGAATATATGGGTCGCCAGCACAATGTGAAGGTGGGCGAACGCACGGCCGAGTTGATAAAAATCAATGTGGGTTCGGCTTTGACCGAATTGGACAACCCGCCCGAAGATTATGTGGTACATGGTCCCAACAAGATGACGGCTCTGCCTATGGAGGTACCCGTTTCGTATCAGGAGATAGCCCATTGTATCGAGAAATCTATCTCGAAAATAGAGGCTGCCGTGCTGAATGCGCTCGAATATACCCCGCCCGAATTGTATGCCGATATTGTTCGTAACGGTATTTGGCTGGCCGGTGGCGGCGCATTGCTCAGAGGGTTGGACAAACGGTTGACCGACAAGATAGGTATCCCGTTCCACATCGCCGAAGACCCGTTGCACGCTGTGGCAAAAGGTACGGGAGTGGCTTTGAAAAATATCGACCAATTCTCTTTCCTGATTCGATAAATCGTTCGGATAAAAGAGTGAAGCCGGTGACGGCTGGTTT
Source organism: Candidatus Barnesiella excrementigallinarum (assembly GCA_019114445.1). GTDB lineage: Bacteria > Bacteroidota > Bacteroidia > Bacteroidales > Barnesiellaceae > Barnesiella > Barnesiella excrementigallinarum. Next base: position 52,738 of record DXFL01000006.1, on the reverse strand, counting down.
TTAGAATAAGCGAGTTACAAAAGCATTTTTACTTTTGTAACTCGTTGTGGCAATCGAGAAGAAGAGATGCGCAATTTAATCAATTTTTTGTTGAAGCACAGTTCATGGATAGTTTTCATTATCTATGCGGTATTGTGTTGTCTCTTGTTGTTCGGTCGAAATCCTTATCAGCGCAGCGTCTATTTTTCGTCGGCCAATCGGGTAGCCGTGGTCGTATACGATTTGCAGTCCGAGGTGACAAACTATTTGGGATTACGCAAAGCCAATAGGGAATTGCAGTTGCGAAACGGCGAGCTGGAAATGGAGGTGATAAACCTGAAAGCACAACTCAACAGCTATCGTGCCGCTGCCGGTGCCGATACGATACCTTTCGACTCGGTACTTCACGACTACGATTTTGTGGTAGCGCGTGTGGTCAATAACAGCGTGGCGCAAATAAACAACTACATCACCATCGACAAGGGCCGTGCCGAGGGCGTGGCTCAGGGTATGGGGGTTGTCGACCAAAACGGTGTCGTGGGAATTATCAATGTCGTGGGCGAACATCATGCGGTAGCCATTTCGGTACTGAATCCCAAGTTGCGGCTCAGTTGCAAAGTGAAGGGTAGCGACTATTTCGGGTCGTTGGTGTGGGATGCGGTCGATCCCCATTATGCGGTTTTGGAGGAGATGCCTCGCCATGTGGAGTTTGCACCGGGCGATACGATTATAACCAGCGGTTATTCGTCGGTATTCCCCGAAGGCCTTATGGTGGGAGTGGTGAGCGACTATAAGAAGCAGCGCGACGATAACTTTTATGCCCTGCGCGTAGCGTTGAGCCCCGATTTCGGTTGTTTGGGCTTTGTGCGTATAATTTCGAACAGTCAAAAGGAGGAGCAGGAACGATTGGAAAAGGAGGCCCGTTATGAATAGTTGGTTGCGCTTTTTGCTGCTGTTTGTCGTGATGGTGTTTTTGCAGGTTACGGTGGGAAACAGCATACACCTCTTCGGGGTGGCCATACCCTTCCTGTATATCTATTTTATCGTGCGGTTGCCCCTTTCACTTTCGACCAACTGGACCATGACGGTCGCTTTCCTTTTAGGGCTTACGATCGATGTATTTTGCAACACACCGGGTATGAATGCCTTGTCGTGTGTGATTGTGGCCGCCTTGCGCAAATGGCTGTTGAAACTCTATACCCCGCGTGTCGAGGATTATGCCGAGGTAGAACCCTCGATTCGCAATTTCGGCCTCTCTTTGTATGTGCGTTATACGCTCACGCTCTCGTTCTGTTTTTGTTTGACGCTCTTTTTGGTCGAGTCGTTGAGCTTTTTCGACGCCGGCCGGTTGGCGTTGCGAGTGTTTTCCAGTACGATATTGACATTCCTTGTTATTTTGGGAATGGATAGCTTAACAAAATCGGGCCGTGAGAAAAGATCGTAAGTTGGAGCGCCGCAAATATGTCATTGGCGGTATTGTGCTGGTGGTTGCCTGCATCTATATCGTGCGCCTGTTTTCGTTGCAAGTGCTGAACGACGAATACAAACAGTATGCCGATGGAAACGCTTTTCTCAAAAAGACCCAATATCCTTCGCGTGGACTTATTTATGACCGGAATGGTAAGTTGTTGGTGTTCAACCAGCCGGCTTACGATGTGATGATGATTGTACGGGAGGTTCGACCTTTCGATACGCTCGACTTTTGCCGTACCGTAGGAATCACCCGGGAACAGTTCGACAAGCGTATGGAGGATATGAAAAATCCGAGGCTCAATCCCGGTTATTCGTCGTACACGCCTCAAACTTTTATGACCCAACTGTCGGCTCAGGATTACGGCCGCCTGCAAGAGAAATTGTACCGTTTCCCCGGATTCTTTATTCAAAACCGTATGCTTCGGCAGTATGCCTATCCGGTGGCGGCTAATGTGCTGGGCAACATACGGGAGGTATCGCCTCGCGACATCGAGAAAGACGACTATTACAAACGGGGCGACTATACCGGCGATTTGGGTATAGAGCGTTCTTACGAGCCTTTTTTGCGGGGAGAGAAAGGGGTGGAGATTCTTTTGCGCGACGCACATGGCCGTATCAAAGGACGTTATGAAGATGGCCGTTACGATGTGGCTCCGGTTTCGGGTAAGAATCTGAAACTCTCGCTCGATGTAGAGTTGCAGGCTTATGGCGAGAAGCTCATGCAAAACAAAATCGGTGCGATTGTTGCGATCGAACCTGCCACGGGCGAAATATTGGCTATGGTTTCGAGCCCTACCTACGATCCCTCTATGCTCGTGGGACGGGAGCGAGGTCGCAATTATTTGAAATTGAATAGAGACCCGTATAAACCTTTGTACGACAGGGCGCTGATGGCGGCTTATCCTCCGGGATCGACGTTCAAGCCAACACAGGGCCTTATCTTCCTGAGCGAGAATGTGATTACCGAGAACACGTTGTATCCCTGTTATCACGGTTTCGTGTCGGGACGGTTGAAAGTGGGATGCCACGGACACGCTTCGCCGCTGCCTTTAATGCCGGCACTGCAAACTTCGTGTAATGCCTTCTTCTGCTATGGTTTGCGGTCGATGATCGATAATCGCACGAAATATAAATCGCCGGCCGAGGCTTTCAATATTTGGAAAGACTACTTGGTTTCGATGGGATATGGCTATCGGTTGGGAGTCGATTTGCCGGGCGAGAGCCGCGGGTTTATCCCCAACAGCAACTATTATAACAAAATATATGGCGAAAACCGGTGGAGCGCGTTGACTATCATCTCGGTCGCTATCGGGCAGGGCGAGGTATTGGCAACTCCGTTGCAGATTGCCAACTTGTCGGCTACGATTGCCAACCGAGGATATTATTATACGCCCCATTTGATACGGGAAATTCAGGATACGACGATTAACGCCGAGTTTACCACTCCCAAGCACACTTTGATCGATTCGCATTACTACGATTTTATTGTGCAGGGTATGCGTATGGCGGTGACCGGCGGAACGTGTCGGGTGGGGGCCATTCCCGGCATAGAGGTGTGCGGTAAGACCGGTACGGCACAAAACCCCCACGGGAAAGACCATTCGGCGTTTATGGGATTTGCCCCGATGGACAACCCCAAAATTGCGATAGCCGTCTATGTGGAGAATGCCGGATTCGGGGCTACCTATGGAGTGCCTATCGGGAGCCTGATGATGGAGATGTATCTGAACCGGAAGATTGCACCGGAGAGGAAATATTTGGAAGAACGTATGTTGCAATCCAATACGATTATATACAGTGGCGTCAAGAAACACTAATATATGGCATTCGCTCGATTGGATGACGGTGATTCTTTACCTCATCTTGGTCTTTTGCGGTTGGGTGAGTATCTATGCCGCCAGCTACGATTTCGACAATGCCAGCATATTCGATTTCGCCGAGCGGTCGGGGAAACAGTTGATGTGGATAGGATTCTCTATCCTGCTGGCCTTTATGATCTTGATGGTCGATTTCAGGGTGTACGAGACGTATGCTTATCTCTTTTACGGGATTATTATCCTTTTGCTGGTGGTCACGATATTTTTGGCGCCCGACATAAAGGGGTCGCGCTCGTGGTTAGTGTTGGGGCCGGTGAGTTTGCAGCCGGCCGAGTTCGCCAAATTTGCCACGGCACTGGCTTTGGCGCGTTCGTTCGGCACCTATGGCTTCTCTTTGAAAAACAAGCGCGACCTGTTTCGCGTAGTCTTGATGATACTCTTGCCTATGGCCTTGATTATCGCCCAAAAGGAGACGGGGTCGGCTTTGGTATTTGCTTCGCTCATTTTCATGCTGTATCGCGAGGGCCTTTCGGGGCTGTTCCTTTTTTACGGACTTTGTGCAATCGTCTATTTTGTCGTTGCCGTGAAATATTCGGGCGATATGTGGGGTACGGTGGCTGCCGGCGAGGTATTGGTGTTTATACTCATTCTTTTGGTGGTGGCCGGTATGTTGTGGTTGTATCAACGAAACGGACGGGCTGCCCGCTATTTGTTGCTGGCCTATTTGGCAATTGCTGCCGTATGCGGAATTTTGGTTTACTTTGGAGTTGAGGTTAATGCTCTGTATGTATGTGTCGGGACTACGGTTGCCGTGGCTGTTTATTCGCTCGTACTCTATTTTTCGAGCCGGTCGTTACGGATATTGACCATTTTGGCTACGGCGATTGTGTCGGTGGCTTTCCTTTTTTCGGTGGACTATGCCTTTAACGATGTGCTGGAACCTCACCAGCAAAAACGCATTAAGGTGGCATTGGGTATGGAGGAGGATTTGCGCGGTGCCGGTTATAATGTGAATCAATCGAAGATTGCCATCGGTTCGGGTGGCTTTTGGGGAAAGGGATTGTTGAACGGAACCCAAACCAAGTTGAAGTATGTGCCCGAACAGGATACCGATTTTATCTTTTGTACCATAGGCGAGGAAGAGGGCTTTTGGGGCGCTGCGGGTGTTGTGGTGCTTTTTGTGACCCTCATTTTCCGGGTAATTGCCATCGGCGAGCGACAATACTCGGCCTTCGGACGGGTGTATGCCTACTGTGTGGCTTCGATTCTCTTTTTCCATTTGGCGGTGAATGTGGGCATGGTTATTGGCTTGTGTCCGGTCATCGGCATACCGTTGCCCTTTTTCAGCTATGGAGGTTCTTCGCTGTGGGGGTTCACCATCTTGCTGTTTGTACTGTTGCGGATAGACGCTTCGCGTACCGAACGCCATTAAACAAAACGAGAGCCGGTTCCTCGAATATGGAATGCCGGCTCTCTTGTTTCAGTCGTTATGTGCTTGCTGGGTAGTCCTATTTGAGTTTGAATACGATAGGTAGGGTGTATTTCACGTTGACCGGCTCGCCGTCCTGCATACCCGGATTCCAATCGGGGAGGGCCCGCACTACGTCGATGGCGGCTTGGTTGAGTTCGGGCGTAATGCCTCGCAACACCTGAATATCGGTTATTTTTCCTTGTTTGTCGACGATGAATTGCAGAACCACCCTTCCCTCGATTTGGTCGTCGATAGCTTTTGGGGGATATTTGAGTTTTTGGGCGATGGTATTGAGCAGGGCTTGCGTACCGCCGGGAAATTCGGGCATCACCTCGGCAACCTCGAACACCGAGTCGGTAGTAGTTGCGGCCGGGGTAGCCGAGGCAACCGTTTCGATTGTGGTTTCGGATTCGTCGAGAGCGACTGTTTCGGTTTGTTGGTTGTTGGCATTACAGCCTGCGAGCAACAGTCCGATAGCGGCTGTCGCGGTGAATAATAGATCTTTTTTCATGACAGTAAAATTTTATTTAAGGTAAACAAATTGGGTCAGGATAGTTTGAATACGATGGGTAGGGTGTATTTCACGTTGACCGGCTCGCCGTCCTGCATACCCGGATTCCAATCGGGGAGGGCCCGCACTACGTCGATGGCGGCTTGGTTGAGTTCGGGCGTAATGCCTTGCAACACTTGAATATCGGTTACTTTCCCTTGTTTGTCGACAACGAATTGCAGAACCACCCTTCCCTCGATTTGGTCGTCGATAGCTTTTGGGGGATATTTGAGTTTTTGGGCGATGGTATTGAGCAGGGCTTGCGTACCGCCGGGAAACACGGGCATCACCTCGGCAACCTCGAACACGGGTTCTTGTTCGGGCTCCTCGTGAACGGTGGCTGTTTGGGGTAGGCTTTCGGTTGTCGTGGACGGTGTCGAATGGCTGTTTTCACCCTCACGGTCAGAATATTGTCGGCAACTTTGGCTCCCGATAATGAGCAGGAGGAAGAGTGGCGCGACAAAGAGATAGCGGCATAGCGACAGCCGGGAGGAACTCTTGCTGTTGATCATGGCAATGCGCTCTTTCAAGAATGAGTGGTTGAACGGTATGGCCGATGTATGCGGTCGAACTCCTTGTGCCAAGTCGAGCAACAGGTATTGGTACGATTTCTTTTCGGCCTCGTCGCGCAAGGCGGCGCGGTCGGCCATGTATTCGAGGTTGAGCCGTATCTCTTTCAACAGTAGCCATGCAAACGGGTTAATCCAGCAGAGTGCGGCAACACTCTCGCCCAATAGAATGTCGACCGAGTGCATTTGTCGGATATGGGCATACTCGTGTTTGAGTATGCGGTACCATGAGGTAGGATTGCTGAGAACCGATTCGGGTAGAAATATCCAGTTGAAAAACGAGCAGGGCTGTGTCCCGTCGGGACAGACGACCATGCGGAAACCCGCGTGATAATGTATTTCCCCGCGATGTCGTAGTGCACCGATCGATAACAGCCGGATAACCATGCGCAGGATAAGCAGCAAGGTAATGCCGATATATAACCCGGCGGCCAGCCTGTAAGGGGAGAGTTGACCCGAACTCCCTGCGGGGGTATGGGTAGGGGTTATTTGGACTTCGGGCAAGGTGAATTGCAGAACCGAAGGTATGGCGGTTGTCATGTCGAGGGTTCGGCATAGCGGATAGAAGAGAGCAAACAGGAGTATGCTCAGGAGCAGAATCCGCCTCGCCCCGAAGTGGGTGTTGCGGGCGGAGATTGCTTTATAGGCTATGTAGAGCAAACTCAGCGCAATGTGTACTTGCAGCAGGTAAAGCAGGAAGTTCATGGCGTAATTTTTGGAAGGGTTACTCTTTTTCTCGTTCGATCATTTCGATGATTTGACGCAGATCCTCCTCCGAAAGTTTGTTTTCGTGGGCAAAGAAGGAGACCATCTCTTTGTAGGAGTCGGAGAAATAGCTCTTGACAATCCCCGACAGGAACTTTTTTTTGTATTCGTTTTTGCTTATTCGGGGGGTATAGAGGTAGGTATTGCCTATCTTTTCGCTCGACAGATAGCCTTTGCGGTCTAAATTCTTGACCACAGAGGCGACTGTCGTGTAGGGCGGACGCGGTTCGGGCAGCTCTTCCAGAAAGTCTTTGATGATTCCCCGTCGTTTATTCCAAATGACGAGCATGACCTCTTCTTCTTGGTGTGTCAACTTTTCCATACGATTCTGACAATAAAGATACGATTATTTCGCAAATCTACGAAAATTTCGTAGATAAACAAGCGAATTGATGAAAAAATTTTTAGTAGATCGTATGCTGTTGTCTTTGAGTAGGATATGCCCCGGTACTATTTTTGATCTTTTTGTACCTCGCGGGGAATGAGTATGGAGGTGTATAGTTGCAAGGCGGCTGCAACGGTGAGCAGCATAATCCAGTCGGAATCGCCACGGAACATGAAATAGGACGAGGCCACCAAGAAAAGCGACGAGAAAGTCTCGATGTGATAAAGCCTTTTGAGCCTGAAATTTTTCCCCTTATATCGGAAGGTAAGCCTGCATACCGCCATACCTGCGGCTCCAATGGCATATACATAGGGTATCCACGGTAGCTTAATCATGAACAGGGGCATGGCCGCACCAATAATCACAGCGATGGACGATACCATAAATAATATATTGCGGGTTTTCTGATTCATGTTGGCGATGTTTTTAGAGGTGTTACTGTTATTGGGGATTCTCTATGATGTAAATATCTTCGTTGGGTTTGCTCATATAATATTGCTCACGGGCAATTTGTTCGATCATATCCTTATTCGATGTCAGTTCTTCGATTTTGCGGTTGTAATATTCGGTCGTGTCGTTTTGTTCTTTTATCTGTTGCCGCAGTTCATTGATGGTAGCGTCGTACTTTATTCGCTGGATACAACTGTTTTCGTCGATAAAGACAATGAATAGAACAAACAGGGCCAAGAATAGTTTCCCAATGGAGAAATGCTCCCGAACGAATGCGAATATTTTGGCTTTGTCGAGTTTCATCGAAACGAAATTGTGGTTGTGAAATTTCGGGTAAAAGTACGAAAAAATTCTTGTTCGGTCAATCGTGTAGAAAGATATTCGATAGATTGAATGTATGGGAATATACAAAAGAGAGCCCCCGAATTTTGTCCGAAGGCTCTCTTGTAAGATAAAATATTATTGAGCGTATTAGAAATTATCGTCCGAGAAGAGACGCGATTCGCTCACTTTTATGACTTTGCCATATTTTTCGAGCGCTTTGGTGTCGAAGTCTTTGGGATTGCCCACAATAGCCATAACGATGGGTTTACCCTTAATATTCTCGTTGTAGTAGTTGACGATATCTTCGAATTTGAGTGTTTCGATTTTTTTCATCTTGTCGATAGCCGGATCTTGGGTATATCCTTTGCGTTTCCATGCTTCATATACGGCACTGGCCGAGCGGAATCCCGGTTTTGCGCTGAGGATAGACTCCTTGATGTTGGTTTTTACCACGTCGAAATGTTCGGGCATCGAAGGCATATCGTTCAGCAGGTTCATGTAGATGTCGATCGCTTCGAGGGTTTTGTCGCCCTGTGTGCCTATAAATCCCTGGAAGAGGCAGTTGCGGCCGGCTACCGAAGGCGTGGAGATAACGCCGTAGGAGGTATAGGCCATTGCTCTCTTTTCGCGGATTTCGTCGAGCACGAGGCTACCGAATCCTGCACCGAAATAGCTCGAGAAGGCTTCGATAAAGATGTCGTCTTTTACGTCGAAGGGTTGGCCTTCGATGAAGAAGTAGATTTTACTTTGAGTAGCCTTGCTGTTGGGCAGGAAAAATATGGTGTTCTCGGTATATTGCTGGCGGGGACGCAATTCGGGCGAGGTAGAGGGCATTTCCTGTGCCTTCAAAGGCAAATTTTGGCTCAGTACCTGATATACCTCTTCGAAAGGAGCGATACCGGTGTAGTAGATTTCGCATTCGTAGTTGGTCGCTGCTTGGAACTGGGTAGTCAAGTCGGTGATCGAAAGGGTAATCAAATCGCCGATGGGCAAGCGTTGCAAGTAGTCCGAACTGTCGTTGTACAAGACATACGAGGTAAGGGCGTTTTCCAAAGTACCTATATCGCTCTTTTCCATTTGGCGGGCACCGAATGCGCTACCGATGAGACTTTGCAACTGTTTGTCGTCGAGCTTGGGGAAGAGGATTTGTTTCGAAAGCAACTGGCAGGCCTTTACCAAGTCTTTCTCGTAACCGCTCATCATCACATACATATAGTTGTCGTCGACGGCGTAGGTACAGTTGGCGTTCAGTTCGCTCATGGCCCGTTTGAATGCCAGCGGTTCGATGTCGGGCAGCATACCGGCGTTGTTCATCAATTCGACCGCATATTCGAGTTTAGGCATTTTGCGTGTGCCGATACCATATTTCAACGTCATGGTGAAGACGTCGTTTTCGGGGTTGAAGTTGTAGAACAGTTTGCTGCGGGTGTTGATTTTCTTCTGTTGAATCGAGTTGAAGTCGCAATATTTCACTTCGGGCATATTGACGGGGATGCTTTCTACCCATTTGGCATATTCCGATTTCTCGCCTTTTTTCGTCTCGATAGGTTTGTAGGCCGGTTTTTTCAATTTTTTGCCTTTGCTGTCGAGGTGTTTGGCCTCTTGTATGTTCAAAGCCAAGTAGTTGTCGGTGAAATATTTTTTAGCTACGGCTTTCACCTCGTCGATGGTTATGGCATTGACCTTATCTTTGTAGTTGACAATATCCGAGGGATCGGCGCCGGTATTGAAGAGCGAAGCGAGTATATAGGCTTTGGTTTCGTTCGACTCCATTTGCAGGGCGTACTCCCGGATCATGTTTTGTTTGATGGCGTTGAGCGTTGCTTCGTCGAAATCGCCGTTTTGCAACTGGGCTAAGGTCGACAATATCAGTTTCTCCACGGCCTTGTGGCTATCCCAACGGTTTTGGTTGGCATCGAACGAAGGAATGGCATTGATCATAAGGATACCGGCATCGCGCATGGAGTTCTGTCCGGCTCCTACACTCATCAGGTCGCCGTCGAGTTGCAGTTTGTCGAGGATACCCGTTTTTTGCGAGTTGGAGAGTAATTCGCAGCAGATTTGCAATGCTATCTCGTCTTTGTCGTTCGAGGGAACTCCGTTGTAGATGAGAGCCAGCATGGGGTAGTAGAATATTTTTGCGCTTTTCTCGGTACGGCCTTTGAATTGGAGTGCCGGTTTTTTCTCGCGATGTATCTCGGGACGACGGGGTACTCTTTCGAATTTATCGCGAATCATGGGAATAGCCTCTTTGGCGTCGATATTACCTACTAAAATAATCGACATATTTTGAGGCCCGTACCAAGTATTGTAGAACTCGATCAACTTGCTCAGTTGGGGGTTTTTCAAATGTTCGGGCAGCCCGATGATGGGACGCGCATAGGGGTGATTGCCGAATGCTTGTTCGTAGATAAATTCCGACAGGCGCGAGCCTCGGTTGTCGTTATACATATTGTACTCTTCGTAAACGGCTTCCAACTCGGTTTGGAATCCGCGGAACACAGGGTCGATGAGGCGCTCGGAGTAGATTTCGAGCCACTTTTCGAGTTGCGAGGGAGGGAACGAGTTGTGATACTCCGTTTGGTCGTATCCTGTACTGGCGTTTAACCCTTTACCACCCATGTGGTCGACCAAAAGCGAAAATTCGTTACCGGCTGCATATTGGGCAGCTTCGCGTGTGAGGTCGTTGATTTCTTGGTCTAAGGCTTCTCGTGCAGCGGGATCGGTAGTAGCGGCACGTTCGTCATATTTGGCTATGATTTTTTCGTAGATAGGTTTTTCCTTTTCCCAGTCGAGCGCGTCGATTGTTTGGGTCCCCTTGAACATAACGTGTTCCAGATAGTGAGCCAACCCGGTATATTGTTCGGGGTCGTCGACCGAACCCACTTTGAAGGCAATCATACCGAAAACATCGGGTTTGCTTTTGTCTTCCCAAATGTAAACCGTCGCACCGTTACGCAGGGTCATTACACTGAATTGTTGTGCTTTACCGGGAATCCATAAAAGACACAAGGCGATAATGCACAATAGCTGTTTGATTTTCATACGGTTAAGTTTTTATGTGTTTGTTTTTGTGAAATAATCCTTTTTTATGAACAAAAGTAGCACAAAATTACTAACTTGTGGTCGTTTTTTCGACAAATTTAAGTTTTCAATGTTTATAAATGTATTCGTATGAGAAAGTTTATTTTCGCTGGGATATGGGCTGTTTTATCGTCTTTTGGGCTTTTTGCCATTGAACCTACGACCATGTGGCCCTATCTGTTTGACGATTTTCAGGAGGCTACTTTTTATACCCCCAAAGGGGATAAGGGAAAGGCAAAAATAAATATACATTTGTTGCGCAACGATTTGCATTATTTGAACGGTTCGAAAATATATAGTCCCGATAATCAGAATGATGTAGCTCGGTTGATTTTGGCCGACAGCACGATATTTGTGCGTTGCGAAAATTTTTTCATCGAGGTTTGGGGCGAGACTCCGCAGGCAATTGTGGGGCGCAGAGTTACCGGCGATTTCGATCGTTTGTTGCAGGGGACCGGGGCTTATGGCACATCGGCTTCGACTTCGGCTATCGACAAATTGTCGAGTTTGCAAATCGGAGGTATCACCGATCTCAATTATGATTTTATTCGGGTAGAACGAGAGGCGGGCGAGGCCTTGCCTGTGACAGAGAGATTGTATTTTGTGGTGAATGGCAAATTATATGCTGCAAACAAACGTACGGTTTCGAAATTGTTGCCTAAGTCGGAGCAAAAAGCGTTTGGCTCTTTTTTGAAAGAGAATGATATCAAGTGGAAAGATGCCGAGGGTTTGCGCAAGGTGCTTGAATATATTTCTCCCCGGTTGGCGCAGTAATTCGGGGTGTGTGAAATAAAAAAAACGGAGCAAAGGATAAGCCTTTGCTCCGTTTGTCGCTTGTATGGATTTGTATTTTATTCGAATCGACGTTGCCAGAACCACATTTCGTTGAATGTGAGGCTTACCGATATTCTGAAATGGTCTTCGGTAATAAGTTTCACGGGGGAGCATTGGCGGTTGATGTATTCAAAGGCTACGTTTATGACCGATTTGTCGGTGGCCAAAGGGAAGCCGAAACCGCAAGTAGCTCCTATTTCGTTCATGTCGTTGCCGTTTATTTTCAGATAAGAACGGTTGTAGAACAGGCCGGCCCGATAGTTGATATGTTCGAAATAATTGCCGGCAATATTCTTCGGGCGAAATTCGGCCCCCAAAGCCACTTTGAACCGGTTGTTGAATAGCCCTTTGGTACTTTCCAACTCACCGGCATTGAGGTTGACAAATTTGGCGTCGGCCCAATTTTGGTAGGTGACGTCGGCAGCGATGGTGAGCCGCTTGTCGTAGTTGTAGCTGATACCTCCTCCGTAGGTCGATGCCAACGAATAGTTGTTTTTCATATTCAGCGTATCGGCACTGATCATGGTATTGGACCTTACGTCGTAAGTGTTGGTATAGGCTTTCCCCAACAGCTCTTTCCCGGGGGAGTAGACCGCACCGAGCGTGAGGGTATGTTTCTTATTCCAGTTGATGGCATATTGTGCGCCGAACGACAAGTGGAAATCGTGAACTTTAAGTTGCGTTTCGAATATGCCGCTGCTGCCGTTTACCGGCACCACGGTATTGACGTTGTCCAAATTCCCGAAGAGATAGCTGATGTTGGCTCCTATGGAGAATCCCTTGAACAGTTTCCCGCTTACACCTACGTAGGCCTGCGAGATGTTACCTTCGCCCGAGCGGCTGTCGGTACCGTTGTCGATACTGTTGGCAAACGAGTAGCCTACGTTGGAGTAGGGCAACAAGCCAATGCTACCCGCCATGTGACGGCCCAACGGAAATTGCATGACAATGTAATCGAGCGACCCGCTTTGGCTATTCTCTTTTAGCGAGCCTTCGCGTGTAGTGAGATTTTGGTAGGTGAGCCCGATGTCGAAGAGAAAGGTGAGCGAATCCATACTGGTGTAGGAGGCCGGATTCATGGCGTTGATTTGCCGGTTGTTGTGCAAGGCATATCCCACACCTCCCATAGCGCGTTGAGCTCCTATGGCATTGTCGCCCAAAATTCCGTAGCCAAAACGGGAATAAGGCGAATTGGTTCCGTTTTGGGCAAAAGCGGCAAGTCCTATCGACAGGCCGATTAAGAGCATTTTATATTTTAGCATTTTCTTGTAAGATTCTGTTTAAGCCGGTTAATACCAAATTTTCGTCCACAAAGATGCGACTTTTTATTTTTGCAGCCAATTTTAAGGCATCTCCCCCTGTTAAAAAAACGAAAAGAAGGGGATAATCCCTTTTCAAACGGGCTATATATCCTTCTATTTCATAAGCTACCCCGAGGGTTGCGCCTGCTCGCATGGCGGTTTCGGTGCTGAATCCCATTTCGGGTAATTCTCCGTCGGGTTCCACTTGTGGCAATTTGCCTGTATGTTCGTGCATGGCAAGTAGTCTCAACCGTATGCCGGGAGCAATGTTGCCTCCGGTAAAGACCCCCTCTTGGGTTAATAGGTCGTATGTGACACACGTGCCGGCGTCGATTACGAGAATCGGTTTCCCGGAGCATTGTATCGATGCCCCCACTACGGCGGCAATTCGGTCTAACCCCAAAGTTTGAGGTGTGCGGTAGCCTATCTTCACCGGTATATTTGTCGAATGGTCGAAGCGCACGAAAACAGGTACACGCTCCCGCAGGAGCGACAACGCTTCCTTGTCGGGTTCGGTGACGGTCGAGAAGATGGCCGCCTCTATTTTGTGGCTGTTTAGGAAATCGTTGACCGTTGTAGCATCCCATTTCGGGTAGCAATCGACATTTTGTAATTGCCCGGCTCGAAAAAGTGCCATTTTGGTTATCGAATTTCCTTGATCAATGATAAGATTCACGATGCAAATTTTTAGACAAAAATACAAAAGAGTATGTGTATGTACGAATGAACAGCATATTTTTTCGCATATATTATACCAACGAGTTTTTTTTATCTATTGTTGCTTGTTTTTTTACGTCGTGAATCGAGTTATACAGATGTTTAGTAATGAATTGTTAATGAAAAGAGAGGTTTGGGTTAAAATTTTGACAAGTTCTGCCGGTTTATGTGTCGATACGGTTTAATTTTCTCGGTGTTTAATCTTTATTAACTTTTATGGCGTCGGTTAAGAACGGCTTGTGGTTTGTAAAATTAAAGGTCTGTTATTATATTGTTTCTTAATAAGTTAGTTGTGTTGTGAAAAAATGTATATTTATGAAACTTTGGGAGGCGGAAGTCGATTTTGTCAAAAAGAAAGGCTAAAAGGTACGTTTTCTTTCAATTTGAATTTTATATTGAGGTTTTTTTTCTATCTTTGCCTGCTGAAATTCTTATAACGAGTTTTGGTAAGCGTTGAGTTTACCGTGGTTTTTTAAGGTATTAATATAATAAGGTTTAAAGGAAAGAGGAGTTTTTGTGTTAAGAGAAAAGTGTGTAATAGAAATTTGATGAATTATCAAAAAGTGTAATGTAAAAAAGAAAAAAATAATCGTTTATTTAAATTTAATTTCAGTCGTATGAGAAAATTAACTTTGTTATTGTGCGCTCTATTGGCTGGCATATCCATGGCGATGGCTCAAACGAGTATCTCCGGTACGGTATTGTCGGCAGAGAACGACGAGCCGGTGATCGGAGCGTCGATCTTGGTAAAGGGCGCGAATGCTTCTACCATTACCGATACGAACGGTAAGTTTACAATTCGAATTCCCGAAGGAGCCGGTAGAACTTTGGTTATTTCCTATATAGGTATGGAAAAACAAGAAGTTTTTGCTCGCAACGGTATGGTTGTTAAATTGAATTCGACCGACCAAACTCTCGACGATGTCGTTGTTGTTGGTTACCAAACTATTCGGAAAGAGGCAAAAACCGGTTCTATCGCCACGGTAGACGGTGACGATTTGGCATCTATTCCCGAAACTTCGGTCGACCGTATGCTTTCCGGTAAAATGGCCGGTGTGTCGGTTTCTTCGACCAATGGTCAACCGGGTGCTACAACTGAAATTCGTATTCGTGGTACCAGTTCTATTGGTGCAACAAATGAACCTTTGTATGTAGTCGACGGTATTCCTGTGGAGAGTGAGAATGTGAGCGGCTTGACCAATAGTATGAACCCTCTTGCCTTGATTAATGCCAGCGATATCGCTTCGGTTACCGTGTTGAAGGATGCCGCTGCCGCTTCTATTTACGGTTCGCGTGCTGCCAACGGTGTGATCTTGATTACTACCAAATCGGGAGAAGCCGGTAAATCGAAGATTACCGCTCGTGCCCGTTACGGTATCTCTACGTTGGCCAACGATAACGATTTCCAAATGGCCAACCTCGAAGAGTATGTACAATATCAACGCGATGCCCGTGTCAATGCCGGTTATGATGTAGACGATCCTACGTCGGATTATTATTTCCCCCAAGCTTTGGTTAGCAAACGCGCTACCAACTGGTTGAAGGAAATGACCCGCAACGGTAATTTGCAAGAGTATGAACTTATTGCTTCGGGTGGTGCCGGCAAGACTACCTATTATACTTCGTTGTCTTATAACAAAACCGAAGGTATTGTTCCTTGCGTAGGCTTCGAAAAGATGCAGATTCGTGCCAACCTCGATACCGAATTGAACAAATGGTTGAAAATGGGTACCCGTTTGCAGGGTGGTTACATGAAAGTGAACGATACTCAAAATGGTTTGACTTCTGATAATGGACTTTCTCCTTCGAACCCCTTCTACACGGCGTTGGCTTTGGCCCCGACGATGAATGCTTATAATGAGGACGGCAGCTACAACTTCAATCTTCCTTTCGTGTTCAATATCAACCCTATCGCTGTGTTGTATGAACAAGACCAATATGATAAGCAATACAAATTTAACGGAACGGCTTATTTGGAGTGGAAACCCATTAAACAATTGACTTTCCGTACCAATAACTCTATTGAGTATGCCATAACCGACTCGCGTTATTATGCTCCCGACTTTGTGTATACCGATTATAGAGCACGTTTGCAAACGGCTGCTGTTCAATATCGTTTGTTGACCACGTCGAATACTATTTCTTACGACGATGTGTTTAGCGATGTACATTCGGTAAATGTTTTAGTTGGTCAGGAGGCTAATACTTATAATTATTCATATCTTACAGGAGTTTCTACTGGGGTGAATCAAGAACGTCCTTACCACTCGGTGGGTGTTTCGGCCGAAGATCAAATTGTGCGAGATGCACTTATTGAAAGTGCTATGGTCTCGGTATTCGGTGTGGCCGAATATAGCTACGATGGACGTTACTATATAAAAGGTTCTCTCCGTACCGATGGTAGCTCCAAATTCGGTCCCGACCGTCGTTGGGGTACCTTCTGGGCAGCCAGTGCATCGTGGAACATTCACAACGAGGCCTTTATGCAAGATATTAAGAATGTGCTCAATGTCTTGAAACTGCGTTACAGCTACGGTGTGAACGGTAATGATAATATCCCCGATTATGCACACTATGGTTTGTATTCCGATATTGTTTACAATGGTGTTAGTGGTCAGCTCCCCTCGCAGTTGCAAAACCGTAAACTTACTTGGGAGACCAACAAGACGCACAATATCGGTATCGATTTCCGTTTGTTCGATCGCTTGAATGGTACCATCGACTGGTATACCCGTCGTACCGAGGATATGTTGATTGCTGCTCCGCTGCCTTATACTACTGGATTTAGCCGCTTGAACCAGAATGTGGGTAAGATTCGCAACAGCGGTATAGAGGTACAGTTGGATGCCGAAATCATCAATACCAACGATCTCAAATGGAATGCCGGTGTGAACTTTGCCGCCAACCGTTCGAAAGTACTTGAATTGGCTCCGGGCCAAGATTTTATGGGAACCTCTATTCGCCATGTGGTTGGAGACCAACTGATCACCTATTGGCTCTATGATTATGCCGGTGTGAATCCCCAAAACGGTAACGCTTTGTGGCGTAACGAAGAGGGCTTGTTGACCGAGAATTACTCCGATGCCCGTCGTGTTAGATGCGGCTCCCCTGAACCTCTGTGGACGGGTGGTTTCAATACCGACATCTCTTGGAAAGGTCTTTCGCTGAGTGTTTTGCTGGAAGCCCGTTATGGAAATAAGGTGTTGAACTACGACCGCATGACGTTCGAGGCCGATGGCGCTTATGGCGATCAAAACGTTTGGAAAGGTGCTTTGAATTACTGGAAAAAACCGGGCGATATGAATGTGTTGCCGAAACCGGTTTACAACAACACCAGTAACAGTATGTTAACTTCTACTCGTTATCTCGAAGATGGTAGTTACTTGCGTATTAAGGATATAACATTGGCTTACAACTTGCCTTCCAAATGGATAAAGAAAGCATTGATGAGCGGTGTGCGCATCTATGCCAGTGCTTTGAATCTTTATACATTCCACAACATGAACTATTTCGATCCCGAACACGGAACTATGGGTAATACCATTATCAGTTACCCGATGACCCGCTCGATGATTGTAGGTGTGGATATTACTTTCTAACCATTAAAAAAAGATTGTTATAATGAAAAAAATAATTTTATCGATAGCCATTTTGGCGTTGGCTCTTTCCTCTTGTGATGATTTCTTGACCAAAGAGCCTCCTATGGATCAATCGGACGAATTGGCTCTTTCGACCTTTACCGGTATTGACGGAGCTACGGCAGGAAACTATCGGGCTGTTATTCCGTGGTATGAAATGGCCTTCCCCCTCACTTTCGATGTCATGTGTGGTAACGGTATGGTAGGTCCTGTAAATACGGGTCGTATGCGTCAGGAACCGGCATGGAACTTTACGCCGACCAGCGAATTGGGCCTTTGGGCTGCTGCTTATAAAGCTATTTTGGGTTGTAACAAGGTGCTGGCTGCCATCGATGCCGGAGAATTTTCGCGCGATGGAGCTACCGACGAGCAGATAAACAATGTAAAAGCCGAGAACCTTTTCTTGCGTGCATTGGCTTATTTCGATTTGGTTCGTGTGTATGCTCAACCTTATGGATATATTAAGGAAAAAGGTATTACAGGAACCGGGGCTCTTGGTGTACCTATCATCTTGGTCGATGACCTCTCTTTGCGTCCCTCGCGAAGCACGGTGGCCGAGGTGTATGAAAATCTTATTATCCCCGATTTGCTGGAAGCCGAACGCTTGATGAGTCCCTCTTATGTACGCGCCGGTGTAAAAGATGTAGTAGCTACGGTTACTACCCCGGTTATTCAAGCTTTGATAGCTCGTGTATATCTTACTCATGAAGATTGGCAATTGGCCTTCAATTATGCAAGTAAGGTGATTAATAACGGCCGTTTCAAATTGCTTTCGGGTAACGATTATGTAAATATGTGGCACAGCGACGTTGATGTAGCTCCCCAATCTGGTAGCGAGACCATTTTTGAGGTGTATATTTCGCAAAGCGACGGTACAAGTACCAGCTTGGGCAATTACCTGACTGTTCCCGAATATGAAGGCGGTACCGGTTATGGCGATGTGCGTATATCCCAAGACCTCATTGGTTTGTACGAAGATACCGATGTTCGTTTCAGCGGTTTGACAAAAACAAGTAGCCTTAAACCCGAATATTCCGGTTATTATTGGTCTACCAAGTACATAGGGAAAAATGGATTGTTGCAATATAACAACGTGCCCATCATTCGTATTTCTGAAATGTATCTTATCCGTTCGGAGGCCATATTCCGTTTGGGTCAGGTTTCTATCGAGGGAGTTACCGCTCTTGATGAATTGAACCGTGTGGCTACCAGTCGTGGTGCTTCGGCTTACAGCCAAGTTACTGTGGAAAACCTGTTCAACGAACGCCGTAAAGAGTTCCTTTTCGAAGGTCAGGTTTACTTCGATATGAAACGTATGCAACTCTCGTTAAATCGTGTCGATTATGATCTTGACGAAGCCGCAAGGAATATTCCTTTCCCTGATGATCGTTGGGCATTCCCGATTCCTGAAAACGATATTTTGAATAACAACAATTTGGTACAGAATCCCGGATATCAGAGTAAATAAATTTTAATAGAGAAGAATTATGAAGATTAATAAATTTATATATACGGCTGTTATAGGGGTGCTGTTTGCATCGTGCCAATCGGTAGAGACCCCTATGTTCAGCGATAAAGACGCATTTGTGGCATTCGAGGGCAAAACGACTTCCATAGATGAAAATGCGAATAAAGAGATACAGATACCGGTATCGCTGATGGCCTCTAAAAGTATGGATGTAACGGTGACTTTTGCTATCGATACAATGGCCTATGCCAATAAAAATGCTGCCGAAGAGGGGGTAAACTTTGTGTTGAAAAATGCGACCGATACCTTGACCTTTTCCAGTACAGGAGAGTTGGTTCAGTATATAACGATCGAGCCTATCGATAATGGCGATTATACGGGAGACCTTTGTTTCGATATTAAATTGTCCTCACCTTCGGGTTGCAATTTAGGAGCTAACTATACGATTGCAGTAACGATTGCCGACGATGACCACCCGCTGGCTGCCGCTGGTATCTTGGGTACATATAGTGCGGTAGGTCAAAGCCCGTTCTCCAATTTGCCCGGCCCGTTCTACTGGACTTGTCAAGTGAGCAAAGATGCCGATTATGTGAATCGTGTATGGTTTAGCCAAATCGCTCCTGAAGTTAGTGGCCTTACTCAAAGTGCCGTAATGGGAACTATTAGTGATGACTATACTACTATTACGATATCGTCGGGACAAAGTTTGGGTACAGTTTCGTCTTATAACTTCGTATTGGATATAGTTGATCCGAGTTCGTGGAATCCCAAATCTTCTACCATAGCTACGGTAAATCCGGGTGTGTCGATTACGGTCAGTGATATATTGGCAGTTTCGGATGGTGAAGGTTACTATGCTGGAGCTTATTCAATAGTGATGACCAAAGTTCAAGAATAAATAAAATTATAGAACGATGAAAAAATATATCATAGGATTATTCTCTGCAATCTGCCTCATGTGGGCAGGTTGCGAACAATTTGAGGATTTTGTCCCGGTTGATATGGGCGAAGGCCCTGCTGTGACAGTCGACCTCAAAAAGACCGATGTAGATGCCTTTACGTTGACTGTTACTCCGGCCGAAGGTGCTGCTTACTATGCTTATTTGATTACAAATGAGGCTATAACAGCCAATTCCGATACATTGTTGCAGGCTAAATATGCCAATGCTGTACCTTTAAAAACAGCCGAGAATCCTAGCGTAACGGAATCTTTTGTGAACCAAAAGATAGGTGTTACATACTATGTATATGCTGTGGCATCCGATGCAAAAGGCGTTTGTGGCGCTATTGCTTCGGCTACTCTCGATTTACCCGATGAAGAGGCTCCCCACATTGTCGATGCAAGTTATATGTACACGCCTACCAACAATAGCCGTACGATTACGGTTACTTTCAACGAAGAGGTTATTCGTGGTACAGGAGCTATTACATATAGCTTGAATACCATGAATTCCGATAATACCTTCAATGTATATAAATCGGGCACTTTCGAAAGTGAAAATGTTGTGATCGATGGTACAAAAGTAGCTATTACTTTGCCGGAAGATGCGGTTTATAACGAGACAGAAAATACCGTTACCTTTGTCTTCTTGAACATGGAAAAAGGAGCTTTCGTAGATGCTTCGGGTAATGAATCGCCCGAAATGGCAGGATTTGATGAAGATTCCGCACCTCTGTTCCCGTGGTGGCAATATGTGCCCGGAGCTACTGGTGGTGATAGCGATATTGTTATTGAAATAGACGAGAGTAAAGGTGCTGGAATATATGTATTTTTTGCGACATCTATTGATGAAGCCTACCCCGAATATGTAGATATCTTGACTGTTTATCCGGGTGAGACTGTTGCTCAGTTGACTGGAGAAGCTTATGATCATGATTATGGTTTTATGGGATTTGGATACGCATATTCCGATGATAATTCTAAATTCGCTCTGTTTGGAGGTGATATATCGGATGATGGTGCGACTTTAAATATAGAAAATAGTTTAGGAACTGATGGTTATTATAATCCTTCTTGTGAAATACCTTTGCAAGATGGTTCTAGAACTTATTTCTTCTTTGTCGTGGGAACGTATGATAGCGCAACCCAAAAAGTCTCTATTGTTAAAGAATCGACTATACCGTTTGTACAAGATAGTAATGAACCTTTGAAATTGAATACGGATAAGGTTATCCTTTGTCTTGTGCCGGCTGATGAGACAACACTTCAATGTATAGATGTTCTCTTTGACCCGTATATTATCCCGTATAGACTGGTTTCCTTCGGTAGTGTAGCGAAATCGTTCGTCCCGACTATTAATAGACAGATGGAAGCAAATGCAATTAAGTCGCAAGTAAACTCAATGAAAAATTTGAAGTTCAAACCTTTTTTAAGAAAATGATAGATTAAGGTTTTTAATGATATATTACAGCCGGTACTTTTTTGTGGGTATCGGCTGTTTTTTTACTTGTTTTGTCTTTGAATAACCGTGTCCTCCATATTTTTTATGATAAAATCCATAGAAAATGTTAAATTGTTGCAGAATCTATTCGGAATGTCTATTTTTGTAACCCGGAATCAAGCGATATTTGTAAAAAGAAACCAAAAACCGATTATGAAATATAGATTATTACTTTTTGTTGCGCTGCTCCTCTCGTGGATGGGAGAGGGTTATGCAGCCATAGTGTCGGCCGAAACTGCGAAAGAGACAGCCGATATGCTGTTAAGTCAACGAGGTGGTTCATCGTTTAAAGGTGGAGACGCCAAAGTGGAAACCGTATCGCAGGACAATGTCCCCATGTATTATATCGTGCGCTTTGAAAAAGGCGGTTGGGCTTTGATTTCGGCCGAAGATACGGTCGATCCTTTATTAGCTTATTCGTTCGACAGCGAATATCAGTCGGAGGGTCAACCGGAGTGGATTAAAGGTTGGATGAAAGAGTATACCGACCAAATTAAGCTGGTTCGTAAAGCTCCTGCACGTCAACGCCATTACCGTTGGAATGGCGATGTAGTAACTCGTGCCTCGGAAGATAGAATCTATCCGTTGGTTACTGTAAATTGGAATCAAAATGAACCCTATAATAGTCTGTGCCCGCAAGTGGAAGGCGGTCCCGGCGGTCGTGCTTATGTGGGCTGTGTAGCTGTGGCTATGGGACAGGCGTTGACGGTAGTGCGTTATCCGGCACACGGGCAGGGTACAAAAGGGTATAGCCCGAATATAGGCGGTTATTTAAGTGTAAACTTCGATAACGAGCCCGATTACGATTGGGACGCAATTCTGTCGGGAGCCAACAACTATGCCGAAGTAGCCCGGTTGCTCTATCACTGTGGTGTCTTGATCGATATGGATTATGGCGCCGATGGTTCGGGTGCTATTACCGATAATATTCCAAACCGGTTTAAAACCTACTATGGTTTCCCGGAGACTTGTGTATGTTACAGCCGGAATACCTATTCGGGTGGCGATGCCGCTTGGCATGAACTCTTGCAAAGCGAGTTGAAACGCGGCCGTTGTGTGATCTATGCCGGAAACGAAGGCGGACAAGTAGGGCACTGCTTTAACCTCGATGGTTGGGACGGATTCAATATGTACCATATCAACTGGGGGTGGGGCGGAATGAACAATGCTTATTACACCCTCGATAATTTGGGTGATGGCGTTCAAGGTTCTTATCCCGACAATCATCGGGCCGTAGTAGGTGTAGCTCCTCAATCGGAGACCCCGTATGACATTCGGTTAAGTACTACTCGTGTGAAAATAGGAACGGCTGCCGGTGTGGCAGTGTCCGATGTAACGGTATTTAGCGATATCCCTGCCGACTATACTTTTGAACTCTCTACCGGACAAACCAACGTTTTTGGACAGCCTATCGCTTCGAATTACGAAATACGGGATAATAAATTGTATACCTTGAAACCGGTAACAAATTCACAGTCGTTTAAGTTCTTGATTATTAAAGCGATTAACCCCAATAGCGGAAACTCTTATGAGAAATCATTCACGATGAACTTGGTAGAGGGCGGCGTGGATGCCATCGACGAGGTTTTGGCCGAACAAGTGAAAGTATATCCTGTACCCGCTGTCGATGTGCTGAATATAGAGACACCCGATGCCGAAGGCAAATATGCCATCTACAATGTAGCCGGTATGTTGCTGCAAAGCGGCGATATTCGCGACAATGTAACGACGCTCGATGTGTCGGGCCTTTCGAAAGGTAGCTATATGTTGCGCTACTCGGCTTCGCAGGGCGTTGTAACCAAAGCGTTTATTGTGAAATAACCGATTGATATTCACCTATAACGAGAAAGTGCTGCATAATCGTGCGGCACTTTTTCGTTATAGGGGTGGGGGAGATAATTTTTTGGGGAATATTTGGTGTGCCCTGCAACTATTTATAATTTTGCGACATAGATTATTTGGAATGACAACAAACGAACATACCGACCGATGGTTTATCGAGGTCTCTCGCTGGGGGATTGTACTATTCATTCTCTTTCCCTTCTTATGGGGAGCCTGTTCGGGCTCGAAAAACGAAGTGGTGAAAGGGTTTGAAGATGCGGCAGAGGTGCCTACGTTGCGAACTCTCGATGTGATGACTTTGATTTCGGATTCGGGGGTGACACGCTATCGCATAAAAGCTCCCGAATGGCTCATCTACGAGAAAGCCAAAGAGCCTTATTGGTTTTTCCCGCAGGGCTTGTATGTCGAAAAATTCGATTCGGTTTTTGCCACCGAGGCATTGATACAGGGCGATACGGCTACCTATTTCAAAAATAAGCAGTTGTGGAGGCTCGATAAAAACGTGCGGATAGAGAATATGAAGGAGGAAACGTTTCTTACCTCACAAATCTTTTGGGACCAGCGCAAACGTGAAATTTATTCCGATTCGTTTATTCATATCGAGACCCCCGACGAGGTAATCGAGGGTTACGGGTTTACTTCGAACGAGCAGATGACCCGCTATAAAATACGTCGCACCAGCGGCATATTCCCCATTAAACGCGATACCGTCCCCGCCGATTCGGTCAAGGGCGATACGGTTGTGGCCCCCGTTGCTGCGACTGTGCGAGCCAAACAAACAAAAAAATCATGAACTGGATTGCTATCATTATCATAGCGTTGCTCTTTTCGGCCTTTTTTTCGGGAATGGAGATAGCCTTCGTTTCGTCGAACAAGGTGAGGGTCGAATTGGACATCAAGCAACAGGGCTTGTTGTCGAAAATATTGAGCGTTTTTTACGGGAACGAGGAACAATTTATTTCGGCCATGCTGGTGGGAAACAACATCGCATTGGTTATTTACGGTATGGGTATGGCGGCTCTTTTAGAGCCTGTCATCGCTATGGTGTGGGATCAGGAGGCTTTTGTGGTTTTGATGCAAACTTTGCTTTCGACCCTGCTGATCCTTTTTGTGGGAGAGTTTATGCCTAAAACGCTTTTCCGTATCGACCCCAATGCCACCATGCGTTTCTTTTCGCCCCTTGTGTGGCTTCTTTATGTCGTGTTGTATCCCATCTCTAAGTTTACGTCGATTCTTTCGAAATGTCTCATGCGGCTGGGTGGAGTGAAGATTACCCACCACTCCTATGGCTCGATGATGAGTAAACTCGAACTCGATTCGTATATCCAGAAGAGTATCGAAGAGAGCGATTCGGAAAAGCCGGTCGAGCCCGAGATGAAAATTTTTCAGAACGCCCTCGATTTTTCGAATATACACCTGCGCGACTGTATGATACCTCGTACCGAACTCGTGGCCGTGGACATCGATACGACAACCGAAGAGGAGTTGTTGCAAACTTTTGTGAGTACCGGTATTTCCAAAGTGATAGTTTATCGCGAGAATATCGACAACATTGTGGGATATATCCACTCCTCCGAGATGTTCCGGCAGCACGACGACTGGCGGGATAGCATTCGCCCTGCGGTTTTCGCCCCGGTCAGTATGTTGGCGAACAAGTTGATGCGGAATCTCATGCAGCAGAAGAAAAGTTTGGCTATTGTCGTCGATGAGTTTGGCGGTACGGCCGGGCTGGTAACCCTCGAAGACATGGTAGAGGAGATTTTCGGCGACATCGAAGATGAACACGATACCCAAAACCTTGTTGCCCGTCAGGTAGGAGAGGCGGAATATGAGTTTTCGGGGCGTATGGAAATAGCCCGAATCAACGAGGAATTTGGGCTTGGTATTCCCGAATCGGACGATTATCTCACCGTTGCCGGGTATATATTATATCATTACCAAACTTTGCCTCGGCTTGGCGAAACCGTAGAAATAGGCGATTTCCGTTTCACTATTTTGCGCCGGAAAGCTACTAAAATCGAACTCGTGCGCATGAAAATAGAGAAATAAGCGATTTTTTTGTCTTTTGGGTGCCGATATAAAATCAAATTTTTGTATCTTCGTGCCCTTAGTAAAAGAGGATAAAAAAATAATAAATATAAAACTAAAATTCATTCAAAAGTAACAAATGGCTACGTTAAACAAAATCAGAAGTAAAGCCGGAATGCTCGTGGTAATTATCGGCGTCGCTTTGCTCGCTTTTATCGTAGGGGACTTCCTGAATTCGGGACATACCTTCTACGCCATGAATCAAAACAAAGTCGCTGTCGTGAACGGGACGAATATCGGTGTTGAAGAATTTCAAGAACGCGTGAAAATGCGTACCGACGAATTGCAACAAATGTATGCACAGCGCGGAATGTCTTTGCCCGAAGGCTATGTATCCCGTATCAATCAAGAGGTCTATGACCAAATGGTGAACGAAATATTGTTGAACGAAGAACTCGAAGAGTTGGGTATCGTTGTAAGCAAAGAAGAACTTGCCGACTTGCTGAGTGGCGAAAATATCTCGCCGCAAGTGCGCCAATACTTCACCAATCCCCAAACCGGCGAATTCGACCGTCAAGGCTTGCTCAACTTTATGCAGGTAGTTCTCGACCCCGAAGCTCACGGGTATAATACTCCCGAGTTGCTGGCTCAAATCGAACCGCAACGCCAAATGTGGCTCCGCCTTGAACAACAAGTAAAACAAGACCGTGCAATTCAAAAGTTTGCCAACTTGCTCAACCGCGCTATCATGCCGAATAAACTCGACCTCGAAAACTCTTTCGAAGATAGCAAAACTTCGGCCAACATAGCTTATGCCTTGCAACCCTATACTTCGATTGCCGATTCGACGATCGAAGTAAGCAATAGTGAGCTTAAAGCCGAATATAACAAAGTGAAAGAACAGTATAAGAGGCCCGAACGTCGTTCTATCAAGTACATTACCGTAAACATTGTCCCCAGTGAGGCCGACTATGCTAAGGCTAAGGAGAAAGTGGAGATGAACCAAAAAGTATTTGCTACGACCGACGATGTGGTTGCTTTTATCGCGAACAATTCCGACGAATCTTATGACGATTCGTTCGTTGCAATCTCGTCTATGCCCGAGAAGATGAAAGAGTTTGCACAGTCGGCAGCAATCGGCGAGTCGTCACCGCTCGAATTTGAGAACGACACCTACACCATGTATCGTTTGATGGATACCAAAGTTGCTCCCGATTCGATAAAAATACGTCTGCTTTCGTTCCAACCTCGTTCTACTCAAATCGACAGTGTGTTGAACGTGTTGAATAACGGTGGCGATTTCGCGGCTCTTTCTGCTCAATTCAATGGAAATGACGAAATTTGGTTGACCGAAAATATGGCTGCAAGCATAGGTCGTCCTTTCATTGCCAAAGTGTTTGGTGAGAGCGGTAATGGCTATTTCAAAGCCGAAAGTTTGGGAGGCGAACACATTGTACAGATATTGTCTCGCACGGCTCCTGTGAAGAAAGCCAAAGTTGCGGCTTATGTATTGACGGTAAATCCCAGTACTGATACTCACACGGCTCTTTACAACCAACTGTCGTCTTACAGCGTAACGAATAACACGGCCGAAACTTTTGCTGCCGCAGCCAAAGATGCCGGATATACCGTAAACAGCTTTGAGTGCAGTGCCGAGGATTACTCGTTGCCGGGTCTTAGCGATGCCCGTCAAGCCATTCGTTGGGCCTTTAACGCCGACAAAGGCGAGGTATCGGAAATCTTTACGCTCGACGATACTTTTGTGGTAGCCGCTCTCGACAATGTTACCGAAGAGGGATATGCTCCGCTCGAACAAGTAAAGGATATGTTGGCCATGCAGGTTCGTAACGATAAGAAAGCCGAGAAGATTATCGCCGATTTGAAATCGAAAAACCTCACCTCTTTGGCCGGATATGCCGAGGCTATGAAGGCTCAGGTAGACAGCGCGAAATTCGTTTCGTTCTCCTCTCCCTCGATTGCCGGTGTAGGATATGAACCCGCATTGAGCGGTTTGGCTCCCACCGCCGAGAATGGCAAACTGGTAGGTCCGGTGAAAGGTCTCAGAGGCGTATATGTGTTTACCGTAACCGACAAGACCGTTTCGGAACAACCCTTCGACGCTCAAACCGAAGCACAAAAAGTTCAACAGAATTACAGCTATTTGATCAATAGCCGTTTGATGGAAGTGCTTCGCGACAAAGCCGACATAAAGAATACGATGATTCGTTTCTTCTAATAAACGGATTCGATTTAAGAACCACAGAGTGCGTATATCGTAGCGGTAGCTCGATACACGCACTTTGTATTTGTGTTATCGATTACCTCAAAGCCGATTATGGAAAAAGAACATTTGTTGGGGAAAACATGGGAGGAGTTGCAAACGATAACCTCCGAAGCCGGTATGCCTCGTTTTGCGACGAAGCAAATAGCCTCGTGGCTCTATGCCAAACGGGTGACGGCTATTGAGGATATGTCGAACCTCTCCCTGCGTCATCGCGAACTGCTGGCACAACGTTACGATGTTGGGCGGGAAGCTCCCGTTCAGGCCCACCGCTCGGTCGACGGGACTATAAAATACCTTTTCAAGGTAGGTGCCGATTTTGTGGAGACGGTCTATATCCCCGACCACGACCGGGCTACCTTGTGCGTGTCGTCGCAGGTGGGCTGTAAAATGAATTGCTCGTTCTGCATGACCGGTAAGCAGGGATTCTGCCGCAACCTCACATCGGCCGAAATTATCAATCAAATCCTTTCGGTAGAGGATAGTGACAAACTTACCAATTTGGTTTTTATGGGAATGGGCGAGCCTTTCGACAATCTCGACGAGGTGATGAAGGCGTTGTCGATTCTTACTTCGGAGTGGGGTTTTGCATGGAGCCCCAAACGGATAACCGTGTCGACCATAGGCCATTTGAAAGGCATACGTCGGTTCCTCGACGAAAGCCGATGCCATTTGGCGGTGAGCCTGCACGCTCCTTCCCGGGAAGAACGGTTACAAATCATGCCGGTGGAGAAAGCCTATCCCATCGCCGATATTTTGGACTTGTTGCGGCAGTACGATTTTTCGCACCAGCGGAGGCTCTCTTTCGAATATATTCTGTTTAGCGGTTATAACGACAGTTTGCGTCATGCCGACGCGCTGGCCCGCCTGTTGCAAGGAGTGGAATGCCGGGTGAATCTGATCCGATTCCATGCGATACCGGGGGTAAACCTTAAAAGTTCCGATCCCCGGTCGATGGAGGCCTTTCGCGATAGGCTCAACAGTCGCGGCATAGTGGCCACCATACGGGCTTCGCGGGGCGAGGATATATTTGCCGCTTGCGGTATGTTGTCGACTGCCGAGAAAGAAAATAAATAGGGTCTTGCCCGATAAATACTCTTTCTGTTCGATAGGAATGTCGCGGATTTTTTCTATCTTAGTGGTTCGAAATTTCGGGCAGACTTTGTGTTTGCTGGAAAGTAAAATCTAAAATTTGAATTATGGAACATAAAATAAAAGTGGGAATTACTCAGGGCGATATTAATGGCGTGGGATATGAGGTGATACTGAAAACATTGAGCGATCCCCATATCCTCGAAATCTGTACCCCCATTGTGTATGGCTCGGCCAAAGTGGCGGCTTATCATCGGAAAGCCCTCGACATACCGGGTGTCAATTTCAACATCATTACCGACGCAGCGGCTGCCGATGCCAATAAGGTAAATTTGATTACCTGCGTCGACGACGATGTAAAGGTGGAGATTGGCAAAGCTACAACCGTGGGCGGCGAAGCTGCGTACGCGGCTCTCGAACGGGCTGCTGCCGATATGGAGGCCGGTTCGATCGATGTATTGGTAACCGCTCCTATCAACAAACACGCTATCCAATCCGACAAATTCGATTTCCCCGGACATACCGAGTACCTCGAACGTCGATTGGGAAAAGGGCAGAAGTCGCTGATGATATTGTTGAACGATCTCTTGCGGGTAGCTTTGGTTTCGGGTCATGTGTCGCTTTCTCAGGTCCCCGGAGTAATAACCCGGGAAGCCATTCTCGAAAAATTGCAGATTTTTGACCGTTCGTTGAAACAAGACTTTTGTGTGGTAAAACCGCGCATTGCCGTGTTGTCGTTGAACCCTCACGCCGGTGACGACGGTTTGTTGGGAACCGAAGAGAACGAAATTATAAAACCTGCCATACAAGAGGCGAATGCCAATGGAATACTTTGCTTCGGGCCTTACTCGGCCGACGGCTTTTTCGGGACAGGACATTTCCGTCAATTCGATGGCGTGTTGGCCATGTATCACGATCAGGGATTGGCCCCATTTAAGGCATTGGCTATGGAGACCGGCGTAAACTATACGGCGGGCTTGCCTGTTATCCGTACTTCGCCCGACCACGGTACCGCTTACGATATTGCCGGGCAGAACAAGGCCGACGAACAGTCGTTCCGCCATGCCCTCTATTTGGCTCTCGACCTTTATCGCAATCGGGCTTTTTACAAAGAGATAACGGCTTCGCCGCTGCGGAAACAGTATTTCGACAAGAGTGGCGACAAAGAGGTGCTCGATTTGACTGCCGATACCGATGGCGACGAATAATCTCCGTAGTGCAAGCATTTTAGTTGTCCAAGATATTCGAAATTAAAAAAACAGAAATATAAAATGGGAAAAGTTCTTATTATTGGCGCCGGAGGCGTAGGAACGGTGGTTGCGCATAAAGTGGCGCAAAACCCCGATGTGTTTACCGAAATCGTTTTGGCAAGCCGTACGCAATCGAAGTGCGATGCCATTGCCAAAGCCATAGGCGATGACCGCATTGTAACCGACCGGGTCGATGCCGACAAGGTGGAAGATTTGGTGGCTTTGTTCAAGAAACACAAACCCGATATTGTCATCAACGTGGCATTGCCGTACCAAGACCTCACCATCATGGATGCTTGTCTGCATTGTGGGGTCAACTACCTCGACACGGCCAATTACGAGCCGCTCGACGAGGCCAAGTATGAGTATAAATGGCAATGGGCCTATCGCGAACGTTTCGAGCAAGCCGGTCTCACCGCTATTCTCGGCTGCGGATTCGATCCGGGAGTGAGCGGCGTATATACCGCCTATGCTGCCAAGCACCATTTCAAGGAGATGCATTACCTCGATATTGTCGACTGTAACGCCGGTAACCACGGTATGGCCTTCGCTACCAATTTCAACCCCGAAATCAATATCCGCGAAGTGACTCAAAAGGGCAAATATTACGAGAATGGCCAGTGGATAGAGACCGAACCGCACGAAATACACCGTCCGCTCACCTATCCCAATATCGGTCCCAAAGAGTCGTACCTCATTTATCACGAGGAGTTGGAGTCGCTGGTGAAAAACTATCCCACGATCAAGCGGGCCCGCTTTTGGATGACCTTCGGGCAAGAGTACCTCACACACCTGCGGGTGATTCAGAATATCGGTATGGCTCGTATCGACCCCATTATGTACAATGGGGTGGAGATTGTGCCTATCCAGTTCCTCAAAGCGGTGTTACCCAATCCGGGAGACCTCGGCAAAAACTATACCGGCGAGACTTCGATCGGCTGCCGCATTAGAGGTATCGACAAAGAGGGCAAAGAGCTTACTTATTATGTATATAATAATTGCAGCCACCATGCCGCCTATCTCGAAACCGGTGCGCAAGGCGTAAGCTACACGACGGGTGTGCCCGCCATGATAGGCGCCATGATGTTCCTTACCGGCAAGTGGAAAAAGCCCGGTGTGTACAACGTCGAGGAGTTCGATCCCGATCCCTTCATGGAACAGCTCAATAAACAAGGGCTACCGTGGCACGAGGTGTTCAATGGCGACATCGAGTTGTAAAGCACGTTTACGATATACTTAAATTAAGGCTGTCTCGGTTTTATCCGGGGCAGCCTTAATTGTTTGGGTGAGAAAATAGTTAAATAAAATTAAATGATGGAAGAATGTGTCTGTTTATATAAATATTTTTATATATTTGTATTAACAATTTTGTTAGACGAATTTGTTAAACTATTTTGTTGATAAATCCATGAAAACCAAAGATACCGAAGCGGATATTTTGAAGGCAGCCGAACAGGAGTTTATGCTCAAAGGGTTCGATGGCGCCAAAACGGCTTCGATAGCCCAGTCGGCCGGGGTTACCCATGCCATGTTGCATTACTATTTCAGGACGAAAGAACTGCTTTTCGAGCGAATCCTTGCCGATAAAATGAGCCTCATGGGACAATCGGTTCTTACGGCATTTGGTAATTCGCAGTTGCCGTTGTTCGACAGGCTCAAAGACGGAATGTCGCGTCACTTCGATTTCTTGATGGAGAACCCCGATTTACCCCGCTTTATTGTGAACGAAGTCTTTTCCCGCCCCGAACGGTATGAACTTATGCGCAAAGACATCTCCCGAATTGTGGATAAGTTGATGCAAGGAGTTCAGCAAGAGTTGGATACTTTGGCGGCACAAGGCAAGATTGTACCCATCGATGTGCGTATGTTGATGCTCGATGTGGTGAGCCTCAATATATTCCCCTTTATCGCTTATCCGGTTATTGAACCCATATTTGGTAATATTGCGGTTGACCGGGAGCAGTTCTTTGCGTTGCGCAAAGCCGAGAATATAGAAGTAATCATGCGTCGAATAAAAAATAGGTAGTATGAAACGAGCAGTTGTTTTAGCCATTGGCTTTTGGCTGGGAGTAGTTGCAATGAGTGCGCAGCTTACGCTCGACGAGTGCCGGCAATTGGCAAGGGAACACTATCCCGAAATTCGGCAATACGATCTCATTCGTAAGTCCGAATCGTATAATCTTTCGAATGCCGGGAGGGCATGGATCCCGCAGTTGGTATTGTCGGCACAGGCTACGTGGCAAACCGATGTGCCCCAGTTTCCCGATGTCCTTACCGGTATGCTTTCCCAGCAGGGGGTAGAGATTCCCGGTTTGCAACAAGACCAGTATAAAGTGGCGTTGGAGCTGAACCAACCTATTTGGGACGGTGGCAAGTCGGCTGCCGACCGGCATATCGCCCGGGCCGAAGCTGCCGAACAACGTACGGCTGCCGATGTCGAATTGTATGCCCTCGACGGGCGTGTGGACGAGCTTTATTTCGGGATTCTTTTGCTCGACGAACGCATTGCCCAAACGAAATTGACGCAGGAGCTATTGCAGAGCAATTTGGCAAAAGTCGAGGCGTTGCAACGGAATGGCGTGGCTATGCAGAGCGATGCCGATGCGTTGGAAGCCGAGTTGCTGACAGTGGGACAGCAGCTGGGACAGTTCGAGGCTTCGCGTGAGAGTTATCGCCGTATGCTGGGAATATTCATCGGGCAGGAGTTGGGCGACCGCACATTGCTGAAACCCGAACTTGTGGAGCCGTTGGCAGGAGAAAATGCTCGCCCCGAGTTGGCGATGTTTGCCGCGAAAATCGATCGCCTCACCGCCCAAGAGAAGTTGGTGAAATCGTCGTCGATGCCTCGTTTGGGATTTTTCGCGCAGGGCTATTATGGCTATCCCGGTCTCGATTTCATGCAGGGCATGATGAATAACGATTGGAGTTGGAACGCCTTGCTCGGGGTGAAACTCTCGTGGAATTTCGGAGCCTATTACACCCAGAAAAATAATTTGAACAAATTGCGTACTTCTCGCAAACAGGTCGAGGTACAGCGCGATATATTTCTTTTCAATATGGCCTTGCAGACGGCACAGGATAATGGGAACATAGCCCGTTTGCGCCGGGCATTGGCCGACGACGACCGCATTGTAGCCCTTCGGCGGTCGGTGCGCGAAGCCGCCGAGTCGAAACTGCGCAACGGTGTGATCGATACGCACGACTTGCTTACGAAGATTACCGAAGAGTCGGCCGCAGCGATGGCTCGCAGTATGCGGGAGATCGAATTGCTGAAAACCATTTATGAACTCAAACATACGATAAACCGATAAATCTCGAATAAGATGAAAAAGATAGCAGTTTACAGTGCCCTGACACTTCTCCTTGCCTCGTGCGGCAACAGGAACGATTTCGATGCGACGGGAACTTTCGAGGCCACCGAGGTGGTGGTATCGGCCGAATCGACAGGCCGCATACTTTATTTCGACATAGAGGAGGGCGATACCCTGTCGGCGGGTCGTCAGGTAGGGGCGATAGATACCGTACAGTTGTATTTGCAGAAGTTGCAACTCGAACGACAGCGGGCCTCGATTCATAGCAACCGTCCCGATATAGCTAAACAGGCGTCGGCTTTACGCAGCCAGATAGAGCAGCAGGAGAGGGAGCGCAGCCGGGTGGAAAATCTGTTGAACGATGGGGCTGCTACGGCCAAGCAACTCGACGACATCAACGCTTCGATACGTGTGCTGAACGGACAACTGGATGCTCTGCTCTCCAATCTTAAAAACAGCACTTCGTCGATCGACCAAAATGCTTCGGCCGTCGATTTGCAAATTGCACAAATCGAAGATAGGTTGGCCAAGTGCCGTATCGTGTCGCCCATCGACGGGGTCGTGCTGGTGAAGTATAGTGAAGCCGGAGAGTTGGCGGCGGCCGGTCGCCCGTTGATGAAGGTGGCCGATATGGACAGGCTTTACCTGCGGGCTTATTTCACCTCGGCTCAACTGGCCGATGTGAAAGTGGGACAGGAGGTGACCGTAGTGGCCGATTATGGAGATGACAAGCAGCATGAATATTCGGGGCGTATCACGTGGATTGCTTCGGAGAGCGAATTTACCCCCAAGACCATTCAGACGCGCGATACCCGGGCAAACTTGGTCTATGCGGTGAAGATCGCCGTCGAGAACGATGGCTTGTTGAAGATAGGCTTGTATGGCGAAGTGCGACTTTCGAAATAAAAAACATACCTAAAAAAACGATACCGATGGCTATACAGAATGCCATAGAGATTCAGGGGCTCACCAAACGTTATGGAGCACTCACGGCGATCGATCACATTTCGTTTACCGTCAGGCGGGGCGAACTGTTTGGCTTGATAGGTCCCGACGGGGCAGGAAAAACGACGCTCTTTCGGTTATTGGCCACGTTGTTGAATCCCGATGAAGGGTCGGCCACGGTCGATGGATTCGACATTGTGAAACAATACCGGGAGATTCGTCAGCGGGTAGGGTATATGCCGGGGCGTTTTTCGCTCTATCCCGATTTGTCGGTAGCCGAGAATCTCGACTTTTTTGCCGCTTTGTTTGGTGTGAAAGTTAAAGACAATTACGATTTGATTGCGCCCATTTATCGGCAGATAGAACCGTTCCGTAAGCGGCGGGCAGGGAAACTTTCGGGCGGAATGAAACAGAAACTTGCACTCTGTTGTGCTTTGATTCACCGGCCGTCGGTACTGTTTCTCGACGAACCTACGACCGGGGTCGATGCCGTTTCCCGCGGAGAATTTTGGGATATGCTTTTCGATTTGAAACAGAAGGGTATCTCGATACTGGTCTCCACTCCCTATATGGATGAGGCGTGCCGTTGCGACCGCATTGCCCTGTGCAATAACGGCCATTTGTTGGGTATCGATACCCCGGCGGGGATTCTTACCCGGTTCGATGAACCTCTCTATGCCCTTTCGGGTGACGATATGTATGGTTTGTTGCTCGAAGCCCGTCGGGCCGAAGGGGTAAAAGAGTGTTATCCGTTTGGATCGTCGCATCACTTGACCGTCGACAAGGAATTTGATGTCGGGCTACTTGAAGGGCATTTGAGAGAGCGGGGGTTCGCGCGAGTGACAATATGTCCGGTAAAGCCCGGAATTGAAGATGTATTTATGAAATTGATGCAACATGAGTGACATTATCATATCGGTCAAGGATTTGTGTAAATGTTTCGGCAGTTTTACGGCGGTCGATCACATCACATTCGACGTGGAACGAGGCGAGATTTTCGGATTCCTCGGAGCCAACGGCGCCGGTAAGACTACTGCTATGCGTATGTTGTGCGGGTTGAGCTATCCGACTTCGGGCAGTGGTACGGTGGCGGGGTTCGATGTGATGACACAAGGCGAACAGATAAAACGGCATATTGGCTATATGAGCCAGAAATTTTCGTTGTACGACGACCTTACCGTGCGGGAGAATATACGGTTGTATGCAGGAATTTACGGGTTGAATCGATACGAGACGTTGCGGCGTACGGTGGCGGTACTGAATCGCTTGCGTTTCAGGAGCGAAGCCGATACGTTGGTAGGGTCGCTCCCGTTGGGTTGGAAACAGAAATTGGCCTTTTCGGTCGCCACCTTGCATCGGCCTGAGGTGGTTTTTCTCGACGAGCCTACGGGCGGGGTCGATCCCGTTACCCGCCGGCAGTTTTGGGAGATGATTTACGAGGCGGCAGCGGGAGGAACCACCGTTTTTGTGACCACACACTATATGGACGAAGCGGAATATTGTTCGCGGGTGTCGATCATGGTCGACGGTAAAATCGAGGCATTGGGTTCGCCGATTGAATTGAAAAAACAGTATAGAGCCGAATCGATGGACGAGGTATTCAGGTTCTTGGCTCGGGGAGCAAAACGGAGTGGATAGTATGAACGGTTTTTTACATTTTGTCAAAAAAGAGACCTTGCATATCCTGCGGGACAGGCGCACAATGCTCGTTGTGTTGCTTATGCCGGTCGTGCAGATACTTTTGTTCGGGTTTGCCATTTCGACCGAGGTAAACAACATCGACTTTTTTGCGGTGGCTCCTAATCGTACCGAGGCGGTAAGGCAACAACTCGAACGAATGGAAGCCAATCCCTATTTTACGTTCAAAGGCTATATCGACCAGCGCCGCATTGACTACGTGCTGCGTAGTGGACAGGCCGCGGCGGTGGTCGTTTTTGCCGAGAATTACGACCAGTTGATCGAGGGGGTTGCCGTCGCTTCTCTCGACGAAGCCGCAGTGCAGTTTGTACTCGACGCGTCGAATCCCAATAATGCCGGGACCCATTTGGTCTATTTGCAGAGCTCTTTCCAGTCTGCCGGTTCGGTAACCGCTATGGCACCGGCCGTGCGGGTCCTTTACAACCCGCAGATGAAAAGCTCGTACAACTTTGTGCCCGGTATCATGGGGCTTATTTTCATTCTTATTTGTGCCATGATGACTTCGGTCTCGATCGTGCGCGAGAAAGAGAGCGGCACAATGGAGGTGCTGTTGGTTTCGCCGGTACGTCCGATGTGGATAATTCTGGCGAAGATGATACCATATTTTTTGCTTTCGTGCATGGGCTTGGTCGTTATTTTGTTGTTGGCCCATTTTGTACTTGGAGTACCCATGTCGGGGTCGATCGTGGGGCTGGTAGGGCTTTCGTTGCTCTATCTGTTGCTATCGCTGGCATTGGGATTATTTATTTCGACGATAGCCCATACGCAGGTCGTAGCCATCATTATTTCGGGTATGCTGTTGATGTTGCCGGTAATCATGCTGTCGGGAATGTTGTTCCCGGTCGAGAATATGCCCGGTATCTTGCAAGTCCTGTCGTGTATAGTGCCGGCTCGGT
Organism: Candidatus Barnesiella excrementigallinarum; assembly: GCA_019114445.1. Lineage (GTDB taxonomy): Bacteria > Bacteroidota > Bacteroidia > Bacteroidales > Barnesiellaceae > Barnesiella > Barnesiella excrementigallinarum. The sequence goes on along the minus strand of DXFL01000006.1, from coordinate 16,129 downwards.
GGTATATCGAGGCGGTGCGTAAGTTGATGATTGCCGGTTTGTCGTTGTCGGCAGTGTGGCAAGAGTGCTGTATTTTGTTTGCGATGACGGTTGTATTGGTGGGTGTTGCCCTCAAAAAGTTTAACGATAAACTCGAATGACGATGAGAACTTTGCTCGTTTTGCTCGATAAGGAGTTTAGGCAGTTTGTGCGAAATGCTTTCATGCCCAAGATGGTGATTGTTTTTCCCTTGCTGGTGATGTTGGTGATCCCGTGGGTGGCAACGATGGATGTGAAGCACGTGGGGGTGTCGATTGTCGATAATGACCACTCCGAGACTTCCCGCCGCATTGTACAGAAGATACGGTCGTCGGACTATTTCAATTTGAGAGGTGTAACCGAGAGTTATGAGGAGGCTTTCGATTGGCTGGAAAATGAAGGTGTCGATGTAATCCTTACCATACCGAAAGATTTTGAGCTTGCAATGGCCGGTAATTCGCCCAAACGCATAGGTATCGACGTGAACGGGACAAATGCCTTGAAGGGAGGTTTGGGCTCGCAATATATGGCGCAGATTATCCGGCAAACATTTACCGAGTTGCAACAGGAACAGACAGATGTCGTCGCGTCCGACCTGTTTACCGTGCAGAATTTGTATAATCCCACATTCAATTACCAACACTTCATGGTGCCGGCTTTGATGATTATTTTGCTGGTGCTCATCTGTGGATTTTTGCCGGGGTTGAATCTTGTTGGCGAAAAGGAGTTTGGCACGATCGAGCAAATCAATGTCACCCCTGTGAGCCGTTTCCTCTTTACGCTGGCCAAACTCATACCCTATTGGATTATCGGGTTCGTGGTACTTGTTATCGCTATGCTGTTGGCGTGGTGGGCCTATGGGCTTACCCCGGCCGGCTCGATAGGTTCTATCTTTTTGGCAGCCCTCTTTTTCATTCTCACGATGTCGGGGTTGGGGATTACCATCGCCAACCGTTCCTCAACGATGCAACAGACCATGTTTGTGATGTTTTTCTTCATTATGATCTTTGTCTTGATGAGTGGCCTGCTCACCCCCATCGAGTCGATGCCGGCTTGGGCACAAGGTATTACCTGCATTTTACCGCCTCGTTATTTTGTGGAAGTCATGCGTTCGGTTTATCTCAAAGGAGCATCGTTTATCGAGTTGTGGCCTCAGTATGTGGCTTTGGTGATTTTTGCCGGGTTGTTTAATACTATGGCTGCACTCACCTATAAGAAGCAGTCGTAGCCGAAAGCCTTTTCGCCCCCTTTCGCTTTAATCCCGTTCCCGTCTTTGGAAGGATATGGTATAAACTTTTATTAACTTAGATGTGTATAAAATATGCACATATCTGGACTTATCTTTGTAATGTTCGAAGCGGGAACGGATATTTCGGTATCGGTTTTCAAGCGCGGGGAAAAATACCTATATTTGTATAACCAATTAAATATAGAATTATGGCACTGAAACAAGGAGACAAAGCCCCCGAAATATTGGGCGTAGACCAATCGGGGAAAGAGATACGGCTAAGCGACTTTGCCGGTCGCAAACTGGTACTTTATTTTTATCCTAAGGACAATACTCCCGGTTGCACGGCCGAGGCGTGCAATTTGCGCGACAACTATGAAGCCTTGCAAGCCGAAGGCTATGCCGTGGTGGGGGTGAGCAAGGATAGCGAGGCTTCGCATCGCAAGTTTATCGAGAAACAGTCGTTGCCTTTCCCGCTTATTGCCGACACTGCGACGACGCTGAACGAGGCCTTTGGGGTGTGGCGCGAGAAGAAGATGGCGGGACGTACCTACATGGGTACCGTACGGACAACCTTTGTTATCGATGAAAACGGTGTGATAACCGATGTAATCGAGAAGGTCGATACGAAAAATCATGCTTCACAGATTTTGAAAAAGTAAATGAAAAAATAAGAACTGTTATGGAAGAACAAAAAGCTACTGCCGGTAAACGTATACCGGTGCCGTCGGAGAAACTGAAAGCTTTGCAGGCGGCGATGGACAAGATAGAAAAAAGCTACGGACGCGGTGCTATCATGAAATTGGGCGACGACTCGGTCGAAGAGGTGGCCGTGATACCTACCGGTTCCATCGCCTTGAATGCCGCTTTGGGCGTTGGGGGATATCCGCGCGGACGGGTCATCGAGATTTATGGGCCTGAATCGTCGGGTAAAACCACGTTGGCCATTCATGCCATTGCCGAAGCGCAAAAGGCGGGTGGTATTGCCGCCATTATCGATGCCGAACACGCTTTCGACCGTTTTTATGCCGAGAAGTTGGGCGTAGATGTGGAGAATTTGTGGATTTCGCAACCCGACAGCGGAGAGCAGGCTTTGGAGATTGCCGACCAGTTGATTCGTTCGTCGGCCGTCGACATCGTGGTAATCGACTCGGTAGCTGCTCTTACTCCCAAAGCCGAGTTGGAAGGCGATATGGGCGATTCGAAAATGGGATTGCAGGCTCGCCTCATGTCGCAGGCTTTGCGCAAACTCACGGCAACGATCAGTAAAACGAATACTACCTGTATTTTCATCAACCAGTTGCGCGACAAGATTGGTGTAATGTTCGGGAATCCCGAGACCACGACCGGTGGTAATGCGTTGAAGTTTTATGCTTCGGTGCGTCTTGATATTCGTCGAATCAGCCAGTTAAAAGATGGCGAGGAGGTGATTGGCAACCAAACCCGTGTAAAGGTGGTGAAGAACAAGGTGGCGCCTCCATTCCGCAAAGCCGAGTTCGATATTATGTTTGGCGAAGGTATTTCGCGGTCGGGCGAAATTATCGATTTGGGTGTGGACAAAGGTATTATTAAAAAGAGCGGTTCGTGGTTCAGCTATGGCGATACCAAACTGGGACAAGGTCGCGATGCCGCTAAAAAGTGCATAGAGGACAATCCCGAGTTGGCCGATGAATTGGAAGCCGCCATCATGGAGGCGTTGAAACCGTCGAAATAAATCTCCAAGATTGCTTTAAACACAAATGGGCCGGGTATGTTTATCCGGCTCATTTATGTTTATGCCCGAATCTGTTTCCCCGTTGTAAATGGGAATCTATATCTCTGTTTGGGGGGGCATAATTTTTTTTGTTATTAATGTCAATTTTATGTTGATTATTTAAAATTTTCTTTAACTTTGTAGAATAAGAAAGTGTTGAAGGGATATACTTATTGGGTAGGGGAGTAAGGGGAATTGAATAAAGAGGATCTCTTGATGTTCATGAAAAAAGATAAACACATAAATATTGCCGTATTGAAATCGAAATTCGTGCTATGGAAAGAATTTCGGGAATTTTGTTAGGAGGTAGAGCTGGTTTTTACAGGCTCGTGTAGTCCTCTTGCGGGAGTGGCGTTAACAGGCAAAGTTTGAGGGGCATTTGTAAATACGAGGGTGAAACACCGTTTGGCTGTATACTGGCAGAGATGAAGCAGGTGTAAAAAGGGAGAGAAACAGATATAGAAAATATCTTGGATTTGGTTGGGCAGTAGTGGTTTAGTTTGGTTACATATGATGAGAAGGGCGGTCCTGTGTTTAATTTGGGATCGCTTTTCTATTTTTTTTAAAGTCGGTTATAATACTTGCTTGGCAAGTTGGCTCTTGGGTGGATAGGCGTTTGCCGCAAGGGGAGAGCCCGTAAAAGATTGGCCATGTCGTGGCACAATTCTTTCCCGTGTCAATAGCATTGCAATTCGAACTGTATTTGGCTGAAATCGCGGCGTTTCAAATCGCTCTGCCGAATATAGAAATAGAGGCTGCCGCAATCTCCGAACGGTATGTCTACCTCCTGCTCTTCGACACAATTGAGTTGCAGGAGCAGTGTCCATTCGCGAGCCGATTCGATACTGTAACTATCTTGTTTCTCGCCCCGTGCCCTCGATTCGCAAGCCTCGGCTATCCCGTTTTGTATAAGCGAGGCATATCCCAAAACGCGTCCGGCCGATTCGATATGAGGGTAACCCCAGTTGGATAGATGTTGTTCGATGAGTTCCCAGTCGGTATAAGTGTTGTCATTATCCCCGAATAGGCTGAGGTAGTCGTCCCAGTGAGGCACGGTAGGCCTGTTCGAGAATTTTAGTCCCATCTCGTATAATCGATGAGCGTCGGCAAGGCGGTCGGGGAAATCGGCTGTAATTAACTCCGATACGGGGATGGGGGTGTACAGCAATTTCACCCCTTTGCTATTTCGCCACGGTTGGTTTATGAGGTCGTAGAAGAGGTAGAACATACCTTCGTGCGGCAGTAGGTTGTCGGTATCGTAGGGAGCCAGTTCTTCGCAGTTGAGTTGTAGGAGAAAAGTCAAGGCTATCCTTTTGCCGTATTCGTTGGTATAGTGGGGCCATTCCCATTTTGGAGGAAGGGCGGGCCGTCCTCCGAATTTGGATTGCCGGGGCGATACCTTCTCTTTCTCGAAATCGAAGAAGATGCCGTTGCGGATTGCGGTTTCGAGTTGTGTCTTTAAGATTTGTATCTTGTCGGTTTCCGAGGGCGACTGGCTGTCGGAATGGTGCTGCTTGAAGCGTTGCCAAAATTTTAGAATGTTGTCCATAGTGAGAAGATACCGGTTAAGATTGAGACGAAAAAGCCCGAACGTACGTATAGTAGGTTCGGGCATAGTATATAAGTAAATATTATTCTGCCGGGGTTTCCTGTGCAGGAGCTTGTGCGGGAGCAGCAGCCTGATCGCCGGTTGCCGGGGTTTCGAATCCGGGGAGAGCGGCGGGAGCTTCGGTATTGACGATATCTTTGATTTCGGATCCCGAAGCGTGTTGTCCGTTATGCGAAACAAATACGGTGGCTATGCTTAAAACCATGATAACAACGGCTAAGGTCCATGTGGCTTTTTCTACGAAGTCGGTTGTTTTGCGAACACCCATAATTTGGTTGGACGAAGCGAAATTCGATGCAAGTCCTCCTCCTTTTGATTTTTGAACCAATACAATACCTATCATCAGCAACGAAGCCAAGATGATAAAAACGGTTAATACTACTGACATTTCTTGTTATTCTGTTTTTATGTTAATAATCAATTTTTCCAAAAATCTTATTTGGTCTGCAAAGTAAATATTTTTTTCTGGATATTTCAAACTTAATTTTTTAATTATTTGCAAAGCCTTCTCATATCGCCGTTGTTTGATATAGATTTTTGCCAAACTTTCGGTGAAAAAAGTATCGTCGTTGCTGGTTTCAAAAGTCGGGTTTTGCTCGGCATTCTCGCGGGGAAGGGATTGGGCCTTTCGAATTGTCGCGGGTGTTGCCGGGTTCTCTCGGTTTTGTTTTGCCCACGGGGCACTCTCTGCCTTCGGTTCGCTTTGGGCAAGGCCGACGGCTTTTTTAGGTTCGTCCTTTTGCAGGCTGCCCATATAATCGCTTTGGGCAAGAATGTTCCCTCGTATAAGTCGGTCGAGGCTTTCCTCTTCGGTGGTCGATTTTGCCCCCTTTTGGTAAGAGCCCAAAAACAGCTCTATCGCTTGCATGGTCGTATCGGTTCGAGGCGCTTGCGGATAGAGGTCGGCAAACGATTCGCCTTCGATGCCGAGTATCGTTTCCAAATGTTCGTCGGGCGATGCTGTAAGGAGCGCGTGCTGGATTCTTTTTTCGTCGGGCAGTGCTCCGGGCGTATATTTGAGATAGAGCAGTTGGGGAATGCCGAAATAAGGATAGTCGGCGGCCATTTGGTCGGCATCCGATTTCGAGATGGGGTTTTCGCACACCCCGTTCAACAGGTTTCTTATTTGTTCCCGGGTGATCATGGCATTACCAGTTTGCTACTGTTGCATTGAAAATTTGGTCGACCAATTCGTCGGTGATTTGTTGAATCAGTTCGTCTTGTACGTCGGTCAACATCTGACTGCTCGAAAAATCTTTATATCCCGAAAATGTTTGGTCCAAGTCGTATTGCGGGTCTTTGGTGTTGGTAAATCTCACCCTCACGGCAATGGTCAAACGGGTTTGCGAAGCGTAGGCATCTTCTGTTACGGCTTGGGGGGTGAGGTCGTAATTGGTTATCTCGCCTTCGAGTTGCAAGTCGCCGCCGCTGCTTACCATTTGCAGTCGGGTTTGGCGGATATACGCATTTTTGAGTGCGTTGGTAAACACCTCTTCCAACGGCGGGTAAACCAGCGCAGCCTTAATAGGGAAGGTGGCTACCGATATGGTTTTTGTCGTTTCGTAGTTAATGGAAGCTCCGTTGAATTTGTAGGAGATACTGCACGACGACAATACAACGAGCAATATGGCGGTAAGGCGTTTCATGGTTATGCGCTCTCTATTCTAAGTTGTATTCTTTAATTTTACGATAGAGTGTCCTTTCGGAAATTTTCAACTCTTCGGCGGTTTTCTTCCTTTTCCCGTGGTTGCGTTGGAGAGCCTTTTTTATCGTCTCTTTTTCGGTATCTTCGAGGGTAGTGGGTTGCTCTTCGATATATTCGGGTTCATTGGGAATTACTTCGCCTACGGTATTTTCGATAGGGGTTGCTCTATTGATGGTGGCTACGTGTACCGGCACTGTTGGTGTAATGGGGGTAAGCGCCATCGATTTCGCTACGGCAACAGGCTGTACGGTAGTGGGGTAGGTGCTCTCTATCTGTTTCTCTTTTTGTGTGAGCTCCTCGATTTTGGCGTGGAGATCGGCCAGCTCTTTTTGCATTTCGAACAAGGTTTTGTACAACATCTTCCTTTCCTTTTCGAAGAAGGAAGGTTCGTGTTCGTTCGATACCGTACGGGCCGGCAGTTTTTCTATATTGTACTGGGGCAAGTAGTTTTGCAAGGTAGCTCCGTCGACATCGCGGTTGGTCTCGAAGATAGAGATTTGTTCGGTAATGTTTTTCAGTTGCCTTACATTGCCCGGCCAGCGGTAGTTGAGCAATACGTTGCGGGCATCGTCGGTCAATTGAATCACGGGCATACGGTATCGTTCGGCAAAATCGGTGGAGAATTTGCGGAACAACAGGAGAATATCTTCTGCGCGTTCCCGTAGCGGTGGAATCTCTATATGTATGGTACTGAGCCTGTAATATAAATCTTCACGGAATTTCCCTTCCGATACGGCCTTTACCATATCGAGGTTGGTGGCGGCGACGATTCGTACATTGGTTTTCAAGACGGTCGATGAGCCCACTTTTAAAAATTCGCCGCTTTCGAGTACCCGTAATAGACGGGCTTGGGTTGTCAAGGGTAATTCGCCTACTTCATCCAAAAAGATCGTACCTCCGTCGGCTTCTTCGAAATAGCCTTTTCGTGCAGAGAGTGCGCCGGTGAAGGCTCCTTTCTCGTGGCCGAAAAGTTCGGAGTCTATGGTGCCTTCGGGAATGGCGCCGCAGTTTACGGCAATATATTTCCCGTGTTTGCGGGAACTGTTGGCATGGATAATTTGCGGGAAAAATTCCTTTCCTGCACCGCTTTCTCCGGTAATGAGTACGGCCAAATCGATAGGTGCTATTTGTAAAGCACGGGTAATGGCCCTAATCAGACCCGGGGCATTGCCGATAATTCCGAATCGTTGTTTGGTTTGCTGTATCTCTGCGGAAATCATATCTGTCTCGAATATCTTGTGGCAAAGGTAAATACCGTTGACCTCTGCATTTTATTGCAAAGATAGCAAAAATAAGGAAATAGCTACTTTGTTTTAGGGCTTTTTAGCGTCGTGTCCCGGAGTTTCTTAACTTGTCGGTCTCTTGGCGGAGGAATCGTCCCAGCTCTTCGTCGGTTTGGTATTGTTTTAAGATGTCGGGCGAGATGAGTTCTCCAATGGAAATGTGTATGGTTTTGTGCTCTTTTTTAAATACTTCGACCGGTAGCCTTAGCGCGCGCAGTTGCCAACTGAAAATTCCAATTATGGTGAATGCCAACGAGTTGTGTCCGTGGAAGAAGATGGGGAGGACGGGCTTCTTCATTTGTCGGATAAGCCGTATGATGTTGGACTGCCATTCCCGGTCCTTAATGCGGAAATCCCAACCCAGTTTGGAGACTGCGCCGGCCGGGAAGAATCCCAACGGATGCCCGTCTTTGACTTGTTGCAAGGCTCCGCGTATGCCGTTGAGCGATATATCTCGATGGGTGGCATGGGGGTCTACGGCGATAAAGTTGTCGGACATGGCCTCGATGTAGGTAAGAATCCAGTTTACCATTACTTTATAGTCGGGGCGACGTTGAGCCATCATCTTTATGAGGATTACACCGTCGAGTGCACCGAAAGGGTGGTTCGATACGGTTATGAAGCTACCTTCAGGAAGGTTGTCGAGCCTCTCTTCGTGGTCTATGTGGCAAGTAATGTCCAAATCGTCGATGATGGCGTTGACAAAGTCTACGCCCCGTAGGTCGCAATGGCGTCCATAAAGAGCGTTGATGTCGTCGAGGCGGTATATTTTGGAAAGAAATTTAAGAATTTTTGCACCTCTTTCGTTTTTTAGTTGGGGTGCCAGGTCTTGTAGATCGGATATATCTAAAATGCTTCTTTTCATTTTTGAGTTTAAAACAGGTTAAATCTGGCCAATTACCGTAAATTGGCAGACAAAAATACGAATAAAAAAACAATTAATACGGCGAAAAGGGGTATGATAACGTTTCTTATTCTTTGTTAAATGGTGAGCGTATAGCATATACTCATGTAAATGAGCATACCGATGATGTCGTTGGTGATAGTGATAAATGGCCCTGTGGCTATGGCGGGGTCGATTTTGAACCGTTCGAGGGTCAACGGGACGAGTGTGCCGAAAACCGAGGCGAAAATCACCACGGCAAACAGCGACAACGATACCGAGATGGTGGTGGCTATGTTGTCGAGGAAGAACCAGTTATAGACAAAGACGAGCAACGAAATCATACAGGCGTTGATGAGGGCGACGCCCAACTCTTTGAACAGTTGTTTCCCGGCGGTTTTCAGTTCGAGTTTACCGTTGGCCAAACCTTGTACGACGATAGCCGACGATTGTATGCCCACGTTGCCTCCCGTTCCTCCGATCAAGGGAATAAAGAGCGCCATGGCGGGGTTTTTGGCAAAGTTCGATTCGAAGTTCCCCAAAATGATCGAGTTGGCCAGCCCTCCCACCATTCCGATGAGCAGCCACGGCAACCGGGCTGCCGTTTGGGTAAAGATGGTGTCGTTCGATTCTACGTCCTGCGAAAGACCCGAAGCCAATTGGTATTCGCGTTCCGATTGTTCGCGCACCTCGTCCATAATGTCGTCGACGGTGATTTGTCCTACCAATCGTCCTATGCTGTCGATTACCGGTACCGCAACCAAGTCGTATTTCTCGAATGTCATGGCCACGTCGTCGATAGGCGTATCGGTTTTTACCGAAACCGGATCTTTGCGCATAACGTGTTTGATCTTTGAGGCCGAAGGGTGGGTAATCATCTTTTTCAGCGGGAATACGCCTTTCAACCGATCGTCGTCGTCGACTACATAAACGTAGTAGAGTTCGCCCAACTCTTCGGCTTGTATGCGCATTTGTTTTACACATTCGGGCATACTCCAATTTTCGTTCACGACCACCATTTCGGTACCCATGAGACCACCGGCGGTATCCTCGTCGTATTTCAACAGGTCTACGATGTCGCCGGCCTGTTCCACGTCGTCGATGTGCGAGAGGATCTCTTCCTGGGCATCTTCGTCCATTTCGCGGATAATGTCCACGGCGTCGTCGGAGTCCATGTAGTCGATAAACTGCTTGGCGATTACTTCGCTCGGCAGTTGTTTCAACATTTTCTTCCGGTCGTCTTCGTCCAGTTCGAGCAGTACATCGGCCGCTTTCTCGCCGTCGAGGAGCATATAGATATATTCGGCCTCGTCGAGGTTTAATTGCTGATACAGCTCGGCAATATCGGCGGGGTGTAAATCTTTCAGCAGTTCGCGGGCTTTGTCTTTTTCGTCGTTCTCGATGATTTTTTGAACGTCTTGGATATATTCAGGAGTAAACTTTTCCATGTTTTTCCCTCCTTGTATTATAAGCCGGGGTTACGAGGTTCCCCGGATAGATTATTTACTGGGTGATATAGTTCTCTAATCGATTGGTCAAGTCGATGAATTGTTGGACCGACAGTCGTTCGGGGCGTTCGTCGAAGATCTGTTCCGACAGTATTTCGCATTCTTTTCCAACCAAGCTCCTCAGTGAGTTTCGTAAAGTTTTTCGCCTTTGGTTGAATGCTGTTTTGACAACCTGTTTGAACAGCCGTTCGTCGCAGCCCAATTGTCGGACTCGGTTACGTGTCATTCGAATGACGGCCGACTTGACTTTCGGCGGAGGGTTGAATACGTGTTCGGGGACGGTAAACAAATACTCTATCTCATACCAAGCTTGCATCAATACGCTCAATATGCCGTAGGTTTTTCCGCCGGGCGAGGCGGCCATACGCTCGGCTACCTCTTTTTGGATCATACCGCTGCAACAGGGTATGCGGTCTTTGTAGTCGAGTATTTTGAAAAATATTTGGCTGGATATGTTGTAAGGGTAGTTGCCTATCACGCAGAAGTCGCCGGGGAACAGTTCCGACAAGTCGAGTTTGAGGAAATCTTTTTCCACGATGCGCCCTTCCAATTCGGGGAAATGCTCTTGCAAATATTCGACCGACTCGTGGTCGAGCTCTACGACCGTGAGGTCGTGTTTTTTGGCTATGAGATATTGGGTGAGAACCCCCATTCCCGGACCGACTTCGAGTATGGGTGTATTTGGGTAATTGTCGAGTGTGTCGGCAATGGCCCGGGCAATATTTTCATCGGTAAGGAAGTGTTGTCCCAGCGATTTTTTCGGTTTCACCGTGTAGCTCATGAAGAGTATGCTTTCTGTTGTCGGGTCAATAAAATTCTTCTTGCAGAGCTTTTTCATAGCTCCGGTCGCTACAAAGTTGAAGATAAACCTTTATCTTTGCGGCTTACAAAGGTATAATATTTTTTTAAATCGGGAAAATTGAAAAGGATAATACGAGATATTGTAAAATATCTGCTTCCCCTGCTTTGTGGTATATGGCTGTTTGGGTATGTATATCAGGAGCTGGATATAGATACTATTTTCGAAATACTTAAATCCGACGTAAATTATTTTTGGGTAATCTTGTCGATGGCTGTCGCCGTGTTCAGCCACATTGCACGGGCTTTTCGGTGGCGGTTGCAGTTGCGGGCACTCAATATCAATCCCTCCATGCGGGTTTTGATCAATGCCATTTTTGGTATGTATGCCATGAACTTGGTTTTCCCCCGTTTGGGCGAGGTGTGGCGTTGCGGTTATGTGGCACAGCGCGAAAAAGCGTCGTTTACGAAAGTGTTGGGGTCGATGGTCTCCGACCGCCTTTCCGATACGGTTATGGTGGCGATGCTCACGCTCATGGTTTTTCTTATGCAGATGAGGCCCTTCCTTCGGTTCCTCGATGAAAATCCGTCGATCGAAGCCGGGATCAAGGGTGTCCTTACGTCGGTATGGCTCTATGTTTTTATTGCGGCTTGTATCGTGGCGGTTGTGTGGCTTTTCCGTACCCGCAGCCAAAATCGGTTTGTACAGCGGGTAAGGGGGCTTATGTCTAACGTGTGGGCCGGGTTTGCCTCGATATTGACGATGAAAGGTAAATTTTGGTTCTTGTTTTACACGCTGTTTATTTGGTTTTGCTATTTTATGCAATTATATTTGTGTATATTTGCTTTCCCCAGTACGGCACATTTGTCGGTTACCGCTGTCCTGCTGCTTTATGTGTTGGGCAGTTTGGGAATGGGGCTTCCCGTACAGGGAGGGATAGGGCCGTGGCATTTTGCCGTTATCGCCGGCCTCTCTTATTACGGCATTACCGGCAACGAGGCGGGAGCGTTTGCCTTTGTGGCACACGGTTCCCAAATGCTTTTGGTCGTATTGATAGGAATATATGCCTTCATTTCGATGGCGTGTGACAAGAATAATCCTCGAAGCGAATCGGTCTTGGCCAATGTCAGGGATCGTTCGTCCGATTTGGAGAAACCGTTAACAAATATCGAAGAATAAATTTTTACTATGGACAGCAAAATCACTTCGCTTCAACCGCAAGCTGTGTGGAAACATTTTCACGCAATTTGTCAGATTCCCCGTCCGTCGGGACATCTCGAAAAGATAACCGAGTATATCATGGGCGTTGGCCATTCGCTGGGTTTGGAAACCATTTTGGACAAGGCAGGGAATGTCATTATCCGCAAACCGGCTACTCCCGGTATGGAAAATCGCAAACCGGTTATCCTGCAAGGTCACATGGATATGGTGCCTCAGGCCAATAAGTCGGTCAATCACAATTTCGAGACCGATCCTATCCTCCCCCGTATCGATGGCGAGTGGGTGATGGCTACCGAAACCACTCTCGGTGCCGATAACGGTATCGGGGTCTCTTCGATTTTGGCAATTCTCGAATCGAAAGAGATTAAGCACGGCCCTATCGAAGCGCTCTTTACTTACGACGAAGAGACCGGTATGTATGGTGCTATCGGGTTGGAACCGGGTGAATTGCAAGGCGAAATCTTGTTGAATACCGATTCGGAACAAGACGGTGAGTTGTATATGAGCTGCGCCGGTGGCGTGGACGTGAACATCGAGTTCCGATACAAAGAGGAACCCTATACGCCGGCGGCCGATGAGATTGCTTTGAAACTGACGTTGGGCGGTTTGCATGGCGGCCATTCGGGTGTGGATATTCACTTGGGCCGTATGAATGCCAACAAAGAGATGTTCCGGTTCCTGAAAGAGGCCGTGTCGGGGTACGAAGCCCGTTTGGCAAATTACAACGGAGGTACGTTGCGCAATGCCATTCCCCGGGAGGCCGAGGCTACGGTAACTATTTTGTCGGAGAATAAGGACGATTTCATGGGTGCAGTGGCCGATTTTGCCGCTACTTTGAAACGGGAGTATGGGTTTATCGAAGAGGGCTTGGTATTCAAGGCCGAAGAGGTAGAGCTGCCGCATACTCTCATTCCCGAAGAGATACAGGACGACTTGATCAACGCCGTGGTGGCTTGTCATAACGGGGTGTATCGCATGATACCCGATGCTCCCGAAGTGGTGGAGACTTCGTCCAACCTCTCTATTGTGCGTACATCGGCCGGACTTATCGAGATACAGATTTTGGTGCGCAGTTCCAGCGAAACCATGAAAATGGCGTTGGCTTCGGAGTTGGAAAGTACCTTCTCTTTGGCCGGGGCGCGGGTGGAATTCGACGGGGCGTATCCCGGTTGGGAGCCCAATTTCAAATCGGATATTTTGAATTTGATGAAGCGGATTTATCCGCAGGTGACCGGCAAAGAACCCGAGGTGAAGATGATGCACGCCGGGTTGGAATGCGGGATTATCGGTGCCAATTATCCGGGATTGGATATGATTTCGTTCGGTCCCACGATCAAGCACCCCCATTCGCCCAATGAGAAAGTAGAAATATCTACTGTGGCAAACTTTTGGAATATTTTGCTTGCCGTACTCGAAAACATACCGGTAAAGAACTAAACTCTAATATTTATTAAAAGCTGTCGATACGCCGGGTCGTATCGGCTGCTTTTTTGTTTGAGAATTATTCCCTTGTGTGGAGTGAAGCGATAAATAGAAACAATATATAAGATGGATTATCAAGAAGAAAACAAAACAGAAAATAAGCGTACCAATAAGGTGCGACGTTCGTTTCGCCGGATTATGCGAATCGTGATCGTATTGCTTGTTTTGGGAGGTGGAGCCTTTATTTATGGCCGTTACTATTTTGTTTTTGGTTCGGGAGTAAAGGCAGGGACCCTCAATTATGTGGTGAAGAAAGGATATATCTTTAAAACTTACGAAGGGGTTCTTATTATGGAGGGATTCCGTACCGGGAATCAAGGAGCATTGCAATCCAATCAGTTTGTCTTTTCGGTCGATGATGCCAATTTGGCAGATTCTCTCATGCGGTTGGGCGGACGTCATGTGGAGTTGCGCTACAACGAATACCTCGGAGCCTTGCCCTGGCGGGGATACAGCAATTTTGTCGTGGACGAAATTCTGTCGGTAAAATAAAAATCCAAGAAAAAATAACAGGAAGAAGAGGGGTAAGTAGTCTTTACTTACTTCTCTTTTATGTCTTCGAAGTCGATATACTCGCCTTCCGAACTATCTATTTTCTTTTTATTCTTTTGGGTATGGGTATACCATGTCGTATGTCCCTTGTCGTTTGTGCGTTGCTGTCCGTAAGAAGCGTTCCTCGCATGGTCTTTTTTTCCGAATAAAACTCGAAGAGCTATTTGTAAAATGCTCAGGATAGGGACTATGAAGATAAAAAGAATAATAATGAACAGTAGAAAAAGAAAATTCATATTTGCTTTGTTAGGTTTATATGATAAGACAAAACAAAAACCGTTCCGTTTTTGTTTTTAGGGCTTCTTGGCAGTCAGAAGCGATAGAATAATATATAAGCCTATGGTTGCAGCAAGTCCGGCTAACCCGAAAAAGACGAGGAATATGACCGCTGCGATTAGAATTAAGTAGCGAAGCAGGTTCTCTTTGAATTTCAGGTTTTTGAATTTCAGGGAGAACATGGGAAGCTCCGATACCAGCAGCAGAGAGAATAGAATGACAAGTAGAACAATGGCGTATCCGCAAATTTTATTCTCCAAGTTCAAACCGGCTTGGCATATTCCAATCCAAAATAGGGCATTGGCCGGAACGGGCAACCCGATGAACGAGGTGGCTTGGCGGGTGTCGATGTTGAATTTGGCTAGCCTTAATGCCGAGAAAACCGGAATGAGCAGCGCGCTCAATGCCCACCACGACTGGTAATCGTCCAACCCGTGGAAGAGGCTGTCATGTGCCAAAAAGTACATTACCATGAATCCCGGGGCGAGGCCGAAACTGATCAGGTCGGCCAATGAGTCGAGTTCTTTGCCCAATGGAGAGTAGGCGTGGAGCACCCGCGCAGCCATACCGTCTAAAAAATCGAACAATGCAGACAGTCCTATGCACAATGCCACCCAATCGTATTCGCCTTGAAATGCAAAGATACAGGCAAAACAGCCCGACAAGAGGTTCAGACAGGTAATGCTGTTGGGTATGTTTTTGACAATGACGTTCATAAGCGTTTATTTTAAGCGGGCTATTTCGGTGAGGTCGCCTATTGTTTTGTCGTGTAAAGCTACTTTTATGTCGCAATCGAGGGGGAGGTATACATCTACCCGCGAGCCGAATTTGATGAATCCCATGTGTTCGTCAATTTCGCATTGGTCTCCCTCCTCGGCATAGGTTACGATTCTTCGAGCCACAGCGCCGGCAATTTGCCGAGCCAAAATCTCTTGCCCGTTCTTCGCCTTGATGACAATGGTCGACCGCTCGTTCTCGGTACTCGATTTGGGCAAATAGGCCGCCATGAATCGCCCTTGCTGGTGGCTCACGTGTGTTACGGTGCCGGCTACCGGAAACCAGTTGGCGTGGACGTTGAATATGTTCATGAAGATTGATACTTGCATACGTTTATCATGAAAATATTCATCTTCGAATACCTCTTCGAGTACGACTACTACGCCGTCGGCGGGTGCTACCACCACATTTTTGAGATCGCCTTTGAAACGACGTTTGGGCGAACGAAAGAAATTCACAATCAGGAGGAAAAATACAAGCGAGGCGGCATGAATAAGATAGGCCAGCCAGGTTATATTCAGCCATAAATATACCGGCAAGTTTAAAAGTGCCAGAATTATGAAAAGAATGAACAGTATGTTTTTACCTTCCCGGTGGATTTTCATTTTCATTTTTTAACGTGATTTAGAAATAGCGAACAAAGGTAATAGTTATTTGCGTAAAGTCAAAGTTATAGCCTCTTTTTTATCCTCTTTGCCCATTGCCGGTTTATCCCTTTGAGGGGGAGTGGGTACACATTGCGAGATTGCGGAATCGATAGTGTTCTCCCCTCGGTTTGCACTCTCTTTGATACAGAGGGGGTATCGAACACAGGCTTTACCTCGGCAAAACCCAAGTACACTTGTTTTTGCCCTCGGTTTGCACTATCTTTGATACAGAGGGGGTATCGAACATAGGCTTCACCTGTGAATTAAAATAGAAAATGCAACTCAAAAGCACAATCGGTTGGAATATTCCAACCGATTGTCAGGTCAAATAACGTACTTTTGTGTTGCAAATGAAAAAGAAAGCACATTTAACCCGAGAACAAAGGTA
>DXFL01000005.1 GCA_019114445.1 Candidatus Barnesiella excrementigallinarum | reverse complement strand
TACCTTTGTTCTCGGGTTAAATGTGCTTTCTTTTTCATTTGCAACACAAAAGTACGTTATTTGACCTGACAATCGGTTGGAATATTCCAACCGATTGTGCTTTTGAGTTGCATTTTCTATTTTAATTCACATTGACTATGCCAAGCCGCAGCCTATCTTATCAAAAGATAGTGAAAGGCGAGTGCAGAGACAAACGAAAACGAAGTTTTTTGGTTTGACTATGCCAAGCCGAATTATAATCCATAAAAACAACTCACCCGTATGGCTGAATTTGCCATACGGGTGAATTTCTATCTAAAATTTATGCGAAGACTATTTGTTGACATCCATCAACCATTTACCGTCTTTCTTAACCATATTTTGGGTATCTTCCGTCTCTGTCCCGTCGCCAAACATCTGTTTGAATGTAACCACTGCACTATTTCCGTCTTCCGAAATTTCCTCAGAGATGATTTCAATACCTTTAAGTCCGCCTCTCTTTTCAAACTCCTTAGCACCTTTATCTTGCAACAAACCAACCCACATCGCTTTTCCCGATTGGATTTCTTCGTCGCTAAGGCCATCTTTGAAAGCAATACCTTCTACAAATTTCTCGTAATTACCTGCTTTCAACTCATCTACATACCCATTCAACGCTTTACTCGGAGAATCAGATGAAGAAGAAGAGCAAGAAGCCATCATAAACAAGGCTGCCACCATCATGCTTAAATACAAAACTCTTTTCATAAGTGTCCCTTTTTTTAATAGTGAATAAAATAATAATTAAAAAATATATATCAACCGGAGCTTTTGGCTCTGTGCGATATCATTGGGTAACAGGTAATCACCACTGAGAAGCGGCATATTTATCCGGCTCAACCGGCCTTCCGACAAATCAATTCCCTCTTTCTTATATACATGATCTATCAACTCGGTACAATACATCTTCATTGTGTCGGTCAAGTCATATTCGTGATCGAATAATATACCCGCCTTAAACAACAAAAAAGCATTCTCTGCGGCTTTCGTGGCACTTTTCGTTTCGCCCTCCACTCTCATTACGGCACCTTTTGACGCCCTCTTTTTGGAAAAGAACTTTTCTATGGGTTCCATCTTTACTCGATCCTCATCTCCTTTATAGTCGGGTTCTCCCGGTACGGCATGAATAACGCACCATTTCCCGTCCATCTGTTTGAGGATACCCACGTGCGAATATACTCCCTTTTCATCTGCGGCCAATACCACGCGACTTGTCAGCCCAGTTCCCCGCCTAAATACAAGGTCCCCATCGTGGAACAATTCGAGCGGCAAGCCAACGGCCTCCCTTTCTCTATCCTTGCAGCCTATTAGCATAAACGGACACAACAGCATACTCACAACCCCCAATATGAATATCTTCCTAACCATTATTTGCAAATATAAATAAAAAATAAATATATCCAAATAATTCAAAGACTTTTCGATTTCTTGTGATGGGACCGCCCTACAACAACCCTACTTATCTTGTCCCTTCGTACCCGAATTTAATGGAGGGGGAATAAAAAAACTCCGGCAATCGATAACGATTGCCGGAGTTTTTTTCGGTGATCCGCTTGGGGCTCGAACCCAAGACCCCAACATTAAAAGTGTTGTGCTCTACCAGCTGAGCTAGCGAATCTAACCTCGGTGCTTTTTGGAAAAGCGTTGCAAAGGTAAAACTATTTTTTTGCTTTACAAAATTATATGTCCTAAAAATTATATTAAAAGCTGCATTCTATTTCTTTTCATCATCGGGGAGCGGTGTTTCGACCGGCTGTTGCGGAGGCTCGGCTGGTTCGGGGCCTATCACATAACGCTGATAATACGAGAGGCATAATGTAGTGAGTGGCAAAGCGATAATCATACCCACAAAACCGAGCAACGTGCCCCAAATCGAAAGCGAAAGCAAAATAATGGCAGGATTCAGCCCCGTAACTTTTCCCATCACCCGGGGAACGATAAAGACATCTTCGATAATCTGAACGACTATAAAGACCAATATACAGGCTCCGAACAGCAGCCAAAAGTTAGTTCCCGTCTCCGACGCCGAAACCAAGCAAAGCAATATGGTGGGTATAATACCAATGAGTTGCAAATAAGGGACCATATTGAGCACCCCGATAAACAGGCCCAACACAATGGCCAGCGGTAATCCTACTATTAAGAATCCTATGCTGAACAAGATGCCTACCAACCCGGCGACCACAGCCTGCCCCCGGAAATACCGGTTCATACTATCTTCTATATCGTTGACCACCGAAACTACCGTCGGACGGTATTTTTGCGGTATCATGCGCTGGAAGCCTATCAAAATCTTATCGTAGTCGAGCAGGATAAAGACAATATAAAGCAGTACCACCAACCAACTGACAATGTTGATGATTTCGCCCACCGAACCTGTAATAAAGCCCCATGCGCCCGAAAAACTCTCCTCGATAATCGAGAGCCATTGTTCCCGGCTTAACAATCCCGAAAGTTCGGTAAAATCGACATTCTTACTGATAAAATCGTGTACCGCCTGCGGAAGGAAAGGTATGCTCGACGACTCGTAAACATAGCGGTTCAACAATTCCCTCATGTGAACCACCTCGTCGATAATCGACGGAAGGAACAATACACACAGCAGCGATACGGTTACCAACACCTCGAAAAAGGCAAGTGCAATAGCCACTACCCGACCTTTTAACTTGAACACTCGTTTGTTATACTCTACCAACGGATTGAGCATATAGGCGACAATCCATGCTACAAGAAACGGAAGCAAAGCCCCGCGGAGAATATAAATCAAATAGAATAGCCCTACGGCAAAAGCGGCTCCGAACAAAATGCGAATTACCCGGTCGAAGGTATATGGCTGGCGCTCGATCATATTTCGAATCTCTTAATTACATTTTACATAACAAATAGAAACGGCACAGGTTTATTCGGCAGGACCTTTCTCCTCCCGTTCCTGCAACTCTTGCAAGTAACAACGACGACACAAAGGTTGGTACTCGTTCTTCTCGCCCAACAACACTCGTTTATCGTTATCGACCAACCGATAGGAGTAATTGGCCAAATGGCCGCATTTCACACAGATGGCGTGTACCTTGTACACATCGTCGGCAATCGCCAGCAATGCAGGCATGGGACCGAAAGGAATCCGACGGAAGTCCATGTCCAATCCGGCAACAATCACCCGGGTGCCATTGTTGGCCAACTCGGAACATACCTCTACAATCCCGTCGTCGAAAAATTGGGCTTCGTCGATTCCCACGACATCGACCCCCGACGACATCAACAATATGCTATGCGAATTTTCCACCGGGGTAGAGAGAATCGAAGTACTGTCGTGCGATACGATATTATCTTCGGAATAGCGCACATCAATAGCCGGTTTGAAAATTTCGACTTTTTGGCGGGCAATCTTCGCCCGTTTCAAACGACGGATCAACTCCTCTGTCTTCCCCGAAAACATAGAACCGCATATCACCTCTATGCTTCCCCGACGATTCGTCTCATAATTACTTTCGGTCAAAACCATAATTGTTTTATATCTGTTTTTATTTTTCAACAAAAATAAAAAGATAGTTCGATTTTGGCAACCTTTACTCTCCTATTTCTCTTTTCTTTATTTCATAATATTATCCAATGCCTTTGCCCTAAACAGGATATATGCACAAGAGCTTTCCCATAAGCACAACAATAGAGTGCGCTTAATCGATTTGCATTTGTATCTGTTTGCACTATCTTTGTAATCATTATCACAAAAGGCAATGAAAAAAATAGTTATTCTGGTTTCCCTGATATTCGTCCTGCTACCAAACCCGGCAATGGCACAACAAGCCGTCGACAACTTTGTGTCGGATCCTTCGCTAACTCACGCCTCGATAGGAATTTACATGACCAACATCAAGACCGGCGAAACCATCGCCGCTTACGACGAACAAAAAGCCATTACACCGGCTTCGACCATCAAACTTATCACCTCGGCCACGGCATTGCAGCTTTTAGGAGGGGCGTACCGGACCTACACCACCGTGAGATATAGCGGAACCATCGACGAGAAGGGCATTTTACACGGGGACCTGATTATACGGGGCGGAGGCGACCCTTCCTTAGGATCGGCATTCGGCAGCCGCGGCCCCAACGACTTTATCGACCAAGTCGCATGGAGCATTCGATCGAGCCACATCAAGGCAATCGACGGCAACATAATCGTCGACAACTCGCTATTCAACGACTATTTCCCCACCTCGCCCAAATGGATGATGGAAGATGTCATTTGGTATTACGGAACCGGTTGCCACGCCTTCTCATACCGAGACAACCGGTTAGACATAGAGGTGAAATACAATGGGAGGGAATATGAAATTACCAACATAAAACCGGCCAACCTATTCCAAATCGAGACCGACCTGAGCAAAGGCGAAGAGGAGAATATCGTCGTACAGAACACGGGAAACCGATATACGCTTTCGGGAACTATCCCCCAACAAAAAAACCGTTATCGCCTCTCTTTGGCGGTTGCCCGTCCCGACAGCATCTTCATACACGAGCTGAGCGACCGGTTACAACGGTTGGGGATTACGATCAACCATCGCGGCTACGAAACGTCGGCCAACAGAGAGACCACGCTATTCCGCTATCCGTCGGACTCCCTTGCCTATCTGGTACGGAGCCTCAACAAAAGGAGCGACAACCTCTATGCCGAAAGCGTGCTTCGACTGCTATCCATATCGTCGGGGACAAAAGGGAACTGCCGGGAAGGAATCGGCCAAATTCGTCGATACTGGCAAAGCTGCGGAGCCGACTCCCTCGGACTGTTCATGTACGATGGCTCCGGGCTAGCCCGCAACAACAAAGTATCGGCCAAATACCTTGCCAGAGTGCTCGAAATTGCCGCACAAGAACCGCAAGCAGGCGACATTTTCGTAAACAGTCTGCCCTTAGTGGGTAAAGAAGGGTCGGTAGCCACATTCATGCGCAACAACAAGCTACCCGGCGAACTGCGGCTGAAAAGCGGCAGCATGAGCGATATTCACGCTTATGCCGGCTACTATACCACGCCACAAAACCGATATGCGATAGTCATTATGGTAAACAACTACAACAGCTCACGCGCACAACTGAAACAAAAAATGGCAACCCTGTTGAATACACTCCTCTCTAAAAAAGAGTGATACTCTCTAAAAAAAATTCATACAATATACACTTCTATTATTTTATCGTTATTTTTGTGAATTAACTAAATACTATTTTATGCCACAAGACAGTCGCATAACATACATTATAAGTCAACTGGGAGAACTGCGGGAATTGCTCCTGTTGATAGACCGTTCGGGAGAAGATACTCCCGGTATCCTGCTGAAACTCGCCAAAGAGAAAGCCGAAGAGATAAACCGGTCGACCCGCAATTTACGCACTTCCGATTTTTGGACCGACTTGCAAAATCACAACCCTTTTGCCGAATGCAGTACGCCCCGTGAAAACGAGCCGGCAACAACCGAGGCTGCACCCAATACCGAAGTAAACCAAGAGGACGAAACACCCCAAAAAGAAATCCCCCTCGAAACCGACGAGCCCCTCCACGAGGCAACAGCGGTAGAAGAGAACATGGAGGTAACGGTACCAGAAAATACAACCATCGCGCCCGAATTACCGGACGAGCAACCCGAAACCGATTCTAATCCCAACACGACCGAACCGGAAGAGGAAGAGGAAATACTCTACCCGTGGGAGCAATTGGACGACGAAACATCGGCGGACGGCTCGTACGACAACGACGAAAGCGATGACACCGACTACGAAGAGGGCGACGAAGACTACGACGAGCCCGATATTTACGACGAGCCGACCGAAAAGGCCGAAAGCAACGACACCACCGCCGGCCCGGTAACTCTCGAAGAGGCACTGCAACGCCAACAAGCCAAAGAACTCCGCAAGGCTTTGAGTTTGAACGACCGGTTCAGATTCCGCCGCGAACTTTTCGGGAACAGCGACATTCGCATGAACGAAACATTGGTACTCATCGATGCCATGAACTCATACGAAGAGGCCGAAGATTACATACTGAACGACCTGAATTGGGACATCGAAAACCCCGAAGTCGCCGAATTTATGAAAATCGTACAAAAACATTTCCTATAACCCCACCAATATGGCAAAGCTCTATGTAGTACCTACCCCCGTAGGGAATCTCGAAGATATGACATTCCGAGCCATCGCCGTATTACGCGAGGTCGACTGTATCTTGGCCGAAGATACCCGGACGAGCGGCATACTGTTGAAACACTTCGACATACACACCCGTATGCAGTCGCACCACAAATTCAACGAACATCAAACCGTAAGCGGAATCGTTTCGCGCATAGAAGGGGGCGAAACCATCGCTCTCATCTCCGACGCCGGCACACCGGCCATCTCGGATCCCGGATTCCTGTTGGTGCGCGAATGCCGCCGAAGAGGGATCACCGTCGAATGTCTGCCGGGAGCGACAGCATTTGTCCCGGCGTTGGTAGCGTCGGGGCTCCCCAACGAGAAATTCTGTTTCGAAGGGTTTCTTCCACAGAAAAAGGGACGGGCTACCCGATTGGCCGAACTGGCCGAAGAACCACGCACTATCATTTTCTACGAATCGCCATTCCGCCTACTCAAAACCCTTATCCAATTCAAAGAGGTGTTCGGCGGAGAACGGGAGGCATCGGTGAGCCGCGAAATCTCCAAACTGCACGAGGAGACCGTGCGGGGAACCATAGACGAACTTATCGCCCACTTTACCGAACATGAACCAAAAGGCGAGATTGTCATTATTATAGCAGGGGCTCCCGAAAAGCCCAAAGAAAAGAAAAAAGAAAAATACGCCAAAACCAATTCCCAACTATAAATTTAATTTTAGACCGTTATGAAAAAGGCTATTACGGCTGCCATCGCAGCATCAGTTCTAATGATTGGTTGTACCAACCAATCGGGTGAAGTAAAAAGACTTCAAGCCGAAAACGACTCTCTGCTCAAAGTAAATGCACAAACAACTGCCGATTTCAATGAGATGATTCAACTCATGAATGACGTAGAAGAGGGATTCCGCCAAATAAAAGAGGCCGAAAACTATTTGGTAACTCAAAAAGATGCCAACGGCGAGGTCTCTTTAACCACCCGCGAACAGATTAAAAACGACATGGCTTTGGTGGCCGAAACGCTGCAAAAAAACAAAGAGCGGCTGGATAAGCTACAAAGACAACTCAACCAAAGCAAAAGCCAGTCGGCCGCACTCAAAGAGACAATCACCCGGCTTCAAAACGAAATTACCGAAAAGACCGAATTGATTACCTCCTTGCAGGAGTCGCTCGCCAAACGTGATGTCCGCATCGCCGAATTGGACGAAGCGGTTACAAACCTGACGGGACAAGTAGAACACCTCTCTACCGAAAACGAACAACAAAAAGAGGTTCTCATGTCTCAGGACGAAGCGCTCAATACCGTATATTATGCGCTGGGGACCAACAAAGAGTTGAAAGAGCAAAAGATTGTCGAGGGCGGCGGTCTCTTCTCGTCGAAAAAAGTAATGGAAGGCGACTTCAACAAAAACTACTTTACGGCCGTAGATATGCGCACTTTGCACGACATACCGTTCGACAGCAAAAAAGCCAAACTGCTCACCAACCACCCCGAAGGGACTTACGAACTCCAAAAAGACAACGAAGGATACCTCACTTTGGTAATTACCAACCCGGACAGTTTTTGGAGCCTGAGCCGATACTTAGTAGTCGAACTGAAATAATATAGAAGCTGTTCCAAAACCGACAGGGCAGACGAGAGAGAGATCTCCCGTCTGCCCTGTTTGTATTTTTCAACCGTTCCAAAAACGGCTTATCCCAAACGATACGCCGTTAACACGGAAAGGCCGACAGCCTTTTATTCATCGACATGAAGCGTATGCCCCATACGTTTTTCCTTCGTGAGCAAGTAACGTCGGTTATATTCGTTGGGGGTTACCTCGATAGGCACATTCTCGACAATTTCCAAGCCATAGGCTTCCAACCCGATTCGCTTCACCGGATTGTTGGTCATCAATCGCAATTTGCGCACACCTATATCCCGCAGAATGCTGGCGCCCACACCATAATCCCGTTCGTCGGCCTTGAAGCCGAGGTGCAAATTGGCATCGACCGTATCGAGCCCGCCCTCTTGCAGTCGATAGGCGCGTATCTTATTCATAAGGCCTATACCCCGGCCCTCTTGATTCATATATACAATCACACCTTTTCCTTCGGCTTCGACTGCTTGCATGGCCTTGTGCAACTGTTCGCCGCAATCGCAGCGCATGGAGCCGAAGATATCGCCTGTCATACACGAAGAGTGAACCCGCACCAATATGGGTTCGTTGGGTTCCCACGATCCTTTTATCAAAGCGATATGCTCCAAGCCGTTAGAGATTTGACGGAAAGGAATCAAACGGAAATGACCGAACTCGGTAGGCATATCCACCTCGTCGCCACGCTCCACCATCGACTCTTGTTTCAACCGATAAGCAATCAAATCGCGAATGGCGATAATCTTGATTCCGAACTTTTCGGAAACTTTAATCAACTGGGGCAAACGCGCCATCGTACCGTCCTCGTTCAAAATCTCGATCAATGCCGCAGCCGGATACATACCAGCCAACCGGGCCAAATCGACAGCAGCCTCGGTATGTCCGGCACGTTTCAACACGCCTTTATCCTGAGCATACAGCGGATTGATATGGCCGGGACGACCAAAAGTCTCGGGGGTTGAGGAAGGATCGGCCAAAGCCCGTATCGTGGCGGCCCGGTCGTGGCTCGACACACCGGTCGTACACCCTTCCAACTTGTCGATAGTAACCGTAAAGGGAGTACCCAACATCGAAGTATTGTGATTCACTTGGCGATATAAATTCAGTTCTTCACAACGCTGCACAGTAATAGGAGCACACAAAACGCCCCGGCCGTTGGCCAACATAAAGTTCACCTTTTCGGGGGTAATAGCTTCGGCCGCAATAATAAAATCGCCTTCGTTCTCACGATCTTCATCGTCAACGACAATCAAAAACTTACCCTGTCTGAAATCCTCGACAGCCTCGTCGATTGAGCTTAAAATTACATCTTTACTCATATATCTAAATTTTATTTTTCTTCGTTCTTTTCCGACTCCTCCTTTTCGAGTTGCGCACAAAGCTCCTCATTGGTATGGATTATACCCTCTACCTCGTTCCGCAACAGCCGTTGCTGATACGAGCCTACCCAGTATAACAACAAACCTATCGGGAAAAGGGCGGCCAACAGATAGCCCCACTTTTTCGACGGGATTGGCCGATAAACCCACAAGTTGCGCAAAACAGGATAATCCATCAATTTGCTGATGACTATTTGGCTATTGCTATTCGACACATAATCGACCAAGTCATTCACCTGTGCCCCCAGCGCCATAACATCCGACTTGTCATATCCATACAGACAATATTTCCAATATGACTGGCGTTTACGGCCCACTTTATTGAGAAAGCGACGACACGATTCGGACAACCGGTGGGCCTTCTCGATAGCCACATCGGGATACATATCTTCGATAATTACCTCTTTCAGCACCACTTTCCGCAACTCCTGACGACCTATCAATTTCCTGAAAAAATTGATATATACATCGGGATTGAACACCGCCGAATCTTTTACAGCCTTATAAGTAAGGAATATACCCAAAGGCAACAACACCGCCGAGCTGAGCCACATACCTTCCCATACCTCCCAGCGACCATCGCGAGCCAACTTGTACCCGCTGTTGTCGATAATGTAATAGAAGATAAACATAAATACCGACACAACCACCGGCATTCCCAATCCGCCTTTGCGAATAATCGCCCCAAGCGGCGCTCCGATGAAAAAGAAGATAATGCAGGCAAACGAAAGCGTAAACTTCTTGTACATTTCGATTTGGTGGCGCCTGATGACTTTATTTTCGTCGGTCAACGTATAACTGCGGAATTCATAATCTGCTTTATACCGCTCGGCACGAGCTACCGCCCGGTCGAGATAGAGCTGTTTACGCTGCAAACTCCCCCCGTCGAAGAGGCTGTCGAGGTCGACCGTTTTCGCCTCGGCAAGGGCTTTTTGTTCCCGCACCGAATCGGCCTCCGTCATTCGCATTCCCGACCGGCCGTGCAAAGAGAAATAGCCCGACGACCTCAAACTTCTTGCGTAGTTGTCGCCGATACTGTCGACCCGTTGTGTCATCGAATCGATCGACGACTGCAACGCGGCCAAATCTTTCCCGATATACTGGTTTTGCATAATGCCGTCGTCCATTCGATTGAAATTGGCGTCGAAGGCAATCATAATTTCCTTTAACGAAAAAGTCTCCCGCCGATACGGTATATTGTTGCTGGTACTGGTTCGCTGGTCTCTGAGGTTTTCGAAAGATTCGCCACTATACAGTGTAAGGAAGAGGTGTTCTTTATCGTCGGTCATTTTCAATTTTCCCGAGTCGGCAAGTATAATCATGGCATTATCGAAGCCCGACGACATATCGTAAATCATCACGTCGTAAAGCATTCCCGTCTTGTGATCTTTTTTCTTCACATAGAGGTTATAACCGCTTATCTGGTCGTAAAACACCCCTTCGGGAATATCGAGTTCGGGAGACTTCTGACGCATAGAATAGAGCAAAGTCCACATCTTTACCTGCGACTTAGGCAATACGTTGTTTTGGAAAAAGAAAGCACCAATAGCTACAAATATCAAAAAGATAACCAACGGACGCATAATTTGCAGCAAAGAAATTCCGGCCGCCTTAATCGCCAACAGTTCCAACCGTTCACCCAAATTGCCGAATGTCATCAACGAAGCCAACAATATAGCCAGGGGTAAAGCCATCGGCACCATAGTCACTGCGGCATAGAAAAACAGTTCGGCCAATACCGACATTTCGAGCCCTTTCCCCACCATCTCATCGACATACCGCCACAAAAACTGCATCAGTACGATGAAGAGGCAGATGAAGAATGTCATCAGGAACAGAGGCAGGAAACTTTTCAGGATAAACCTGTATAGACGTTTGATATAGAACATTCTTTTGCCGATTATCAGTATGCAAAAGTAACGCAAAAAAATGAATTTCCGAAAAGCCTGTAACGTTTATTGGAAAGAAGCTGCAAAAACCGGTATCTTGCAGGACAAGATGTCACACCCCCAATTTGCGGCGAAGGGTATCCACCTGATGATCCCATAACCCCCGACTGTCGTCCAACTCATCGGGGTAAGCGAAATCGGTAATCACCAACATAGTTGCTCCGGTCAACTCCGAAGAGGTAATACGCAGTTCGAAAAAACTCTTCTCTTCTTCATCGTCAATCCAATGAAAGCGAATATAGCTGCCGCTACGGAAGGCAACTTGATGAGCTTGTTGAGGCGATTTATTCCAAAAAAAAGTAAACAATTTGTCCTCGCTTTGAACATCATCGGCAAACCAATCCGATAAACCGTTTTTTGTTGCTATATAAGGCCACAGCAATGCCGGAGAAACACTCTTCAGCTCATACTCTACAACAAACTTCTCTTTATTCATAAATCACTCTATATTATTGTATTCCTCTCTTTATTTTAATTTTTTTTCATTTTGGGAGCTAATATATAGATATTATTCCTATCTTACACGGCAAAGTAAGAAAAAATAGAAATAAAAAAGAATTTCAAGATATTTTTACATAATATTTAATCCAAATTGCAATCTTGATATTACATTTTATTACTACATTTGCAATATCTAACTAACGTATAAACCAATTCGACTATGAATTTAATGGAACGAATGGTAGAACAAGCCCGAGCAAACAAACAGCGTATTGTTTTACCGGAAGGAACGGAAGAACGCACTTTACAAGCTGCCGACCGAATATTGGCCGACAACATCGCCGATATTATCCTTATCGGTGAGCCAAACGAAATTAAAGCCCTGGCCGATAAATACGGGTTGAAACATATCGACAAGGCGACATTGGTAAACCCCACGAATCACGACAAAAAAGAGAAGTATACCCAACTGCTGTATGAGCTGAGAAAAGAGAAAGGCATGACCCTCGAAAAAGCTCAAAAAACAGTCGAAGATCCTCTATTTTTGGGATGCCTCATGATTAAAAACGGAGACGCCGACGGCGAAGTAGCCGGAGCTCGCAACACCACAGGAAATGTATTGCGGTCGGCTTTCCAAATTATCAAAACCGCCCCCGGCGTAAAAGTAGTTTCGGGAGCATTCCTTATGTTCGTTCCAGACCAATCATACGGAGAAAACGGCTTGATGGTATTTGCCGATTGCGCCGTACTTCCCAACCCCACGGCTTCGGAACTTGCTCAAATAGCCATATCCACAGCCAAAACAGCCCGCGACATCGCCAACATCGAACCTCGTATCGCCATGTTGAGTTTTTCGTCGAAAGGTAGTGCCAGCCACGAGATGGTCGACAAAGTCGTAGAGGCTACCCGTTTGGCCAAAGAGATGGAACCTTCCTTGAAAATCGACGGTGAATTGCAAGCCGATGCCGCCATCGTTCCCGCCGTAGGGGCCAGCAAGGCTCCGGGCAGCGAAATCGCCGGTCATGCCAACGTATTGGTATTCCCGTCGCTCGAAGTGGGAAACATCGCTTACAAACTGGTTCAGCGATTGGCCCATGCCGAAGCCGTAGGCCCTATCCTGCAAGGCATTGCCGCACCGGTTAACGACCTCTCCCGGGGCTGTTCGGTCGACGACGTATACAAAATGATTACCATTACCTGCAATCAGGCCATTAGTTTGAAAAGATAACCTTAATACCATATACCTTATGAAAATATTAGTATTAAATTGCGGAAGTTCGTCGGTAAAATACAAACTGTTCGACATCGATTCCAAAACCGTATTGGCGCAAGGAGGCGCAGAAAAAATAGGATTAGAAGATTCGTTCCTGAAACTGACTCTGCCCAACGGTGAAAAAGTAATCCTGAAAAGTCCTATGCCCGAACACCATGCGGCCATTCAAAACATTTTGAACGTGCTCACAGGTAAGGAATACGGCTGTATCAAATCGTTCGACGAAATCGACGCCGTAGGCCACCGCGTCGTACACGGCGGTGAAAAATTCAACACGAGCGTACTCATTACCGACGAGGTAATCGAGAAAATAAAAGAGTGCTACGACATAGCTCCGCTGCACAACCCGGTAAATATGGCCGGTATCGACGCCATATCGAAACTGATGCCGTCGGTTCCCCAAGTAGCCGTATTCGACACCGCCTTCCACCAAACCATGCCCGCACACGCCTATATGTATGCGTTGCCCTATGAATTGTACACAAAGTATGGCATACGCCGTTACGGATTCCACGGGACAAGCCATCGCTATGTATCGAAACGCGCTTGCGAGTTCCTGAACGTTCCCTACGAGAAACAACGCATTATCACTTGCCACATTGGGAACGGCGGGTCCATTACAGCCATCAAAGAGGGTAAATCGGTCGACACCTCTATGGGTATGACCCCTGTTGAAGGATTGATGATGGGTACCCGCTCGGGCGACGTCGATGCCGGTGTACTCACCTATCTGATGGACAAAGAGCAACTCAATGCTGCCGGAATTGCCGATTTGGTGAACAAAAAGAGTGGTGTTGCCGGTATATCGGGCATATCGTCCGATATGCGCGACATCGAAGCCGGGATAGCCGCTAACAACGAGCGTGCCATCTTAGCCTTGCAAATGTACGAATACCGAATCACCAAATACATAGGTGCATATGCAGCCGCATTGGGTGGTGTCGACATTATCGTATTCACCGGAGGTGTAGGCGAAAATCAAACCTCGACCCGTGAAACCGTATGCAAACCATTAGCTTTCATGGGCGTGGAAATAGATACCGAACTGAACAAAACAATTCGGGGCACCGAATGCCTGATAAGCACTCCCGCCTCGAAAGTGAAAGTGGTCGTTATCCCCACCGACGAAGAGTATATGATTGCTTCCGACACGAAAACCGTACTCGATAACTTGTAAAAAATAGAAAAATCCAATAACAAAGAATTAAACAAGGAGGTGTGCCCCGCGAGAGGCACACCTCCTTTTCTTATGTTGTAAGCCAATCATTAAATCGATATCTCCCCAATAAAAGTGCATCTTTCCCCTATTCCTCCGTTCAACTGTTTTTACCATTCTTTTACCTAAAAAACACCAATACCAACTTTTTTTTACTAATTTTTAGGTATTGTCTGCCCCATAACACCCCTCTAATTTTGCATTGAAAATCAAAAGGGCAAAAAATTATGCAACAAAAATACCTATGGCTTGCAATAGCTCTGTTTCTCACCATGTCGACAGTAGCACAAGACCAGAAAAAAGTCGATGTAATATCGGGCGCAACCTCGCCTGCAACTACAAAAAAGGAGCAGTTGAAAACAGAATTGAAAACCGAGATTCTCGAAGAACTCCGACAGGAAACCCTGGTCGAGTCTAAAACGATTCCTTCCCACAAACCCCGTCTTACTATTGGAGGATATGGCGAAGCGGTCGCCTCATATAACTTTTTCAGCGACGACTATAAAAAATACCAAGATGCACATCTTCACAAAGGAGAAAGCCACGGCCGATTCGACCTGCCCCATGTTGTCATTTTTTTAGGTTATGATTTCGGACGCGGTTGGAGCATGGGTACCGAAATCGAATTTGAACACGGAGGAACCGAAAGTGCCATCGAAATCGAGGAAGAAGAAGCCGGCGAATATGAATCGGAAGTCGAGCGAGGCGGAGAAGTCGCTCTCGAACAATTTTGGATTCAAAAAAGTTTTTCTCCGGCCTTTAACTTACGCATGGGGCACATTATTGTACCTGTAGGTGCAACTAATATGCACCATATGCCTACCGAATTTTTTGGAGTATACCGCCCCGAAGGGGAGAATACAATATTACCATGTACATGGCACGAAACCGGTATTAGCTTATGGGGAATGTTGGGTCAGCAGTGGCGCTACGAAGTGATGTTTCTACCAGGGCTCGACTCCGACCGGTTCAACAGCAAAGGGTGGATCCACGACGGAGCTGGCAGTCCTTATGAATTTAAAATCGGGAACACTTATGCCGGAGCCTTTCGTATAGACAACTACTCGGTACCGGGCCTGCGTCTGAGTGTAAGCGGATATATCGGCAACAGTTTCAAAAACACGCTCTATCCACAGACCAATGCCCGCTACAAAGGAGTAAAGGGGACTGTTCTTATCGGAGCCTTCGATTTTACTTACAACGCACATAATTGTATTGTACGGGGAAATTTCGATTATGGACATCTCTCCGACGCCGATATGATTACGGCCTTTAACGGCAGTATGCCGGCATCATCGGTCTCACCCAAACAGGCAGTCGCTTCCGACGCTATCGCCACCGGTATCGAAGCGGGATACAATTTCTTCTCGCTCTCCCCTAAATTGTATAACCGGGATCAGCGATTTTATCTCTTTGGGCGCTACGAATATTACGACTCGATGTTCAAGACACCCGACCGTGTACAACATTACAAATGGTGCGGACGCCAACGCATTGCTGCCGGTATCAACTACTACCCCATAAAATCGGTTGTCATTAAAGCCGAATATAGCATCGGATTACTCAATAACAATTCTTACACCTATACCGATTCCAGCGGAATTACCCGCATCGGCCACTATAACAACGAGCCAGCCGTATCGATAGGAATCGCCTACTCGGGTATATTCACTCGATAAATCATTTTATTCGTTTTAACCATAAAACATCTCATTACAATGAAAAGAATTATTAAAAATTTGCTGTATTTCGCACTTTCGATTTTACTACTCGGAAGTGTGTCCTGCTCGGAAGAGAAAAACGACTTTTCTTGGGAAGAACAACGCGAGATAGCATTGCAAACAGCGGCTACTACCTTTGTAGAAAAAACCGTACAACCCACCTACTCTACACTGGCCGACGCGACTCTCGAACTGGCCGACCTGTGCACTCAAATCGAGACGTCGGCTAAAAAAAATGCCTCTACCGACATCGCCGTGTCGGGATCGCTAAGCACTGCGACAAAAGCGATCATCGAGCAAGCTTGTGCCAAATGGTACGAAGCCCGCAAACAATGGGAACTTAGCGAAGCGTTCCTCTATGGTGCTGCCGCCGACTATAACATCGACCCACACATCGACTCGTGGCCCCTCAATGCCACCGACCTGCAAGCGCTGCTCGACGACCCCGTGCGCATGGGCATGATGGATGCCGAATATGCCGCCGGTTTGGGATACGGCCTACTGGGATTTCATGCCATCGAATATATGTTGTTCGATCACCAAATCAACGCTTCGTCGACCACAGGTAAAGCCCGTACAAGTGCATTCAGCCGCAAAGAGGAGTTAGTCTACCTCTCCGCTGTAGCAGGCGACCTGGCAAACCAGTGTGTACGGCTGGAAGCTTCGTGGAAAGGATTAGCCAATGTATCGGTACAAAAACAAACCTTACTGGCCGATGCAGAACTTGAACCCACTTTCAACTACGGCGAAAGCATGAAAAACGCCGGTAAAGGTGGCAGTAAATACAAAAGTTACCTCGAAGCCGCCCAAGAGATTATTCAAGGTTGCTCGGACATCGCCGATGAAGTGGGTAACCAAAAAATAGGTCGCCCCAACGAAGCTGTCGCCGGAGCTTTGGAAGACCTTAGCTATATCGAGTCACCCTACGCCAAAAACTCCAAAATCGACTTCTACGACAACATCGTCAGTATCAAAAATGCCTACTTGGGCATGAACATAGGAGATCCCTCGGTAAGTAACTACTTGGCCAGCATCAACCCCACAGTCGATACGGCCGTGCGCAAAGCAATCGACGCAGCCTTGCTTGCCATCGAAGCTGCTCCAGCTCCTTTTGTAAACTATGCCGGTTCGCACAACGAACTATGGAAAAAAGCGACCACGGCATGTAACGATTTGAAAAAGGCACTCGACGAAGCCCAATCGGCCATAGGACAATAAATACCACATAATTCCAAAAGCTATGAAAACGTATATTTATTTATTAGCTTTTGCAACGGCGACGCTATGCGTCGCCGGTTGCACAGAAGAAAACCCCAACGACACGCCCAAACCTACACCTCCGAAACTATCGGAAGAATACTACACGGGCGGAGAACTGGGGACTGCCTTCAATACCACTTCATCGGCCTTCGAACAACCGTCGGCTGCAGTAGAAAATGCCGGTATGAGCAACTCGTTCAAAAACGGCGAAGCGCTATTCGAAAAGATTTTCACCCCGGCATCCGACGGCTCGGTACGCGGCGGACTTGGCCCCCTCTATATCCGCACCTCCTGTATGCACTGTCATCCGGGCTACGGCCACGGCAAACGTCAAGAAGGGACCTTCAACGCCACCGAGATAGGCAACGGCTACCTGCTGGTCATCTACGACGACAACGACAACTATATAGCCTCACTCACAGGAATGCCACAACTCTTTGCCGTCGAACCGTTCAAGGCTCCAATAGACCCCTCGAAAATCAAGATTACCTGGAAATCCTACACCGACAACTGGAACAACACATTTGAGGATGGCACAACCTACGAACTAATCTATCCCGAAGTAACGATTCCCGCAGACGCTTACTATGTAGACCTTATCACCACCGACGGTCGCACCCTATCGCCCGATCAAGTCAATATCCGGCTCGAATCAACCATCGGTATCTACGGTACAGGATTGCTCGACGCCATCTCAGACGAAGATTTGAAAGCCGAATATACCAAACAAGAACAAGACAAACACTTCGCACTGAATCCCAAAATATTCCAAAACGGCGAATGGACGAGCCAGTATAGCAACAACCGGCCTAATGACGGTGGTACGGGAGAAAAACACCCCTTCCGATTCACCTACGCCCTCAGTCGCGGTCCCTTACAAGATGCTGCCGGTTCAAACGCCATTTGGAACATTACCAATGTGACTCGTTCGAACCGCCGTTATCATTACATGACAAAAGCATACGCCGAAAAGGCTTCGAAAGATCCCGAAGTTCAAACCCGGTTCTACGACTATTTCCCCGAACGAAAAACCGATGCCGGAGTTGAACAGGACATCTACAACTACCTGATGGCTACTGATCTGCCGGTCGAGATGAGCGATGAGTACTTCACCGATCTGATGGTATGGCACCGGGGACTGGCCGTACCGGCCGCCCGCAACCTCGACGACCCAACCATACAGCGGGGTAAACAACTTTTCACCGAAATGGGATGCAGCTATTGCCATCGCCCCACATGGACAACCGGAGATGATCGCTACACCGACCCTAGCGGATTCTTCAAAAACGGGAATGAACTACCTCGCTACCCATACCAAAAAATATGGCCTTACTCCGATTTAGTACAACACCGGCTACACATGAAAAACGATATACGCACCGGCTGGTGCCGTACTACGCCCTTATGGGGCAGAGGATTGCACCAAAAATGTACCGGCTCGTTCGAGAGTGACCGGTTACACGACTGCCGCGCCCGCAATGTCATTGAAGCAATCATGTGGCACGGATCACCCGAAAGCGACGCTCGATGGTCGATCGAGAAATTCCGTTCGTTGAGTAAGGAAGATCGAGAAGCGGTAGTCAAATTTATCGACGCAATTTAATTAAACGTTTTGCAAAATCCTACGAAATGCCGATGTCCATTACATCGGCATTTCATGGTATAAAA
Source organism: Candidatus Barnesiella excrementigallinarum (assembly GCA_019114445.1). Classification (GTDB taxonomy): domain Bacteria; phylum Bacteroidota; class Bacteroidia; order Bacteroidales; family Barnesiellaceae; genus Barnesiella; species Barnesiella excrementigallinarum. Next base: position 51,019 of record DXFL01000005.1, on the reverse strand, counting down.
ACATACCTTCTAAAAAATGAAGATACTCAAACGAACAACATTCTGCCTATTAGGTATAATTCTGTTGTTATTAGTAACAGCTTCCGTGATTGAGAAATATTACGGAAGCGATTTTGTCTCCCGATATATCTATCAATCATTTTGGTTCGTGGGGCTTTGGTTTGTCTTGGCAATACTTTCCATAATCTACCTTTTACGGCACCGTTCACTACGATTTGTCACTTGGATGCTGCACTTTTCCCTCTTGCTCATCCTTTGCGGAGCCTTCATCTCCTGGCTTTCCGGGGAACGGGGGACCTTACATTTACGCATAGATGAAAATCCCACTTCGGTATATATCGATACGGACGGTCGAGAACAATACTTCCCTTTTCAAATCGAATTGGAAAAATTTTATATCGAATACTATCCAGGAACACAAGCCCCCCTCGATTTTGTAAGTCGCATAATCTTTACCGACAAGGACAAAAAAGTAACCGAGACTGTCGCCATGAATCATATCGCCCGGTATAAAAACTACCGTTTCTACCAGTCATCCTACGACTCCGACGAAGCCGGAACCCGGCTTTCGGTCGCACACGATCCCTGGGGCATCGGAGTCACCTATACAGGCTACCTGTTGTTACTGTTATCCATGATATTTTTACTCTCCGACCCCAATGGGCCATTCCGCCGGCTACTGAAAAACCAAACTTTAAAAAGAATTACACTCGGTTGTATTGCATTGTTGGCTATACAGCTCCCAGCTCACGCAGAAAAACCGATACCTCCAACCCTACCGTACAATCTCTCGGACGATTTAGGACGGCTCTGTATCTACTATAACCAGCGAATTTGCCCACTCTCCACCCTGGCTCGAGATTTTACGGTAAAACTATATGGAAAAAGCAGCTACCGCGGCCTCACTGCTGAACAAGTGCTCTCAGGCTGGCTCTTCTACTACGACGAATGGAAACAGGAACAAATGATAAAAATAAAAAGCGGCGAAGCCCGTCGATTACTCAAAATCGAAGGCCAATATGCTAAACTGACCGATTTTAATCGAGCCATACGAAACTTCCGAATTGAAAATATAAACGACCGGGGAGTAGCCGAAGCCTATGAAAAATTCAACCTCGTAGCCATGATTTGCACCGGATCCATGCTGAAAATTTTCCCCTATCGCGTGAACAACACTTTGTACTGGGCCTCTCAGGTCGATATTCTACCGAAAGAATTACCCCACGAACAAGAGATATTCATCAATCAATCGATGAACTTTGTAAATGAACTTGTTGCAAAACGAGATTATTCCGAGTTGCATCGAGTTCTTGGAAAAATAGAGCTATACCAACAAAAAATCTGTGGGAACGAGTACCCTTCACAAACCCGATTACAAGCCGAACGGCTCTACAACCGCACAAACTACTCGCTCAACTTGGCTATTTTTTTCATTCTCACAGGTATTGTAGCTTTTATCTATGCTTGTCGCCGCATTATACAGGATAATCCCGGATTGGTCATAGTACGCCGTCTATTATTAGGCGGTGCAATTATCGGGTTTACCTATCTCTCGCTTTCTCTACTCCTGCGGGCCTACATCGCCAAACACTGGCCCCTCTCCAATGGGTTTGAAACTATGCAATTTATGGCATGGTGTGCCCTGGGGATTAGCCTCATAGGCTATCGCAAATTCATACTAATTATACCGTTCGGCTATTTGGTAAGCGGGCTTGCCATGCTGGTCTCGATGATGGGAGAATCCAATCCCCAAATCACACCGCTTATGCCGGTACTCACCTCTCCCCTGCTTTCGATACATGTGGTTCTTGTCATGATAGCTTATACACTGCTAACCTTTACTATGTTCAACGGTATCGCCGGACTTTTCCTGTATCGGAACCACCCCAACAGGGCCGACCAATTACAAATTGTAGGGCGCCTACTCCTCTATCCCGCCGTATTTTCCTTAGCAGCAGGTATATTTGTGGGTGCCGTTTGGGCCAACATTTCATGGGGGCGATACTGGGGATGGGATCCAAAAGAAGTATGGGCCCTCATCACTTGGCTTGTCTATGCTTTGGCTTTACATCAAAACTCGTTACCTCTTTTCAAGAAAACCATATTTTTCCACGGATTCTGCGTAATGGCTTTTTTCTGTGTACTTATCACCTATTTCGGTGTTAATTTCCTGTTAGGCGGTATGCACAGTTACGCCTAATTAATACCTTCTTAAAAGTAATAGGCCGGAAAGTAAAATTCTTTCCGGCCTATTACTTTATTATAGAAAGTTATAATAATCAAATACCCAACATACTCAGGTCTGTGAAATAGGCATATACGCAACTTGCAATACCCAACAGCAGGATACCGGCTACACAAACGACGAGACTTATACGCGACCCACTATCGCTGCGGAACGGAGCTATAGCACACCCACCCTCGCTATCGTTGATAAACATGGCCTTTACAACCAACAAATAATAGTAGAGCGAGATAATCGTGTTCAGCAACGCAATGAGTACCAAGATGTAGAATCCCGAGTGGATAGCCGAAGCAAAGATGAAGAACTTGCTGAAAAATCCGGCGAAAGGAGGAATACCGGCCAAAGAGAACATGGCCAACATCATCACAACACTCAGTTTGGGATTGGTCTTGTACAAACCGTTGTAGTCGTCCATTCCTACTTTCCCGCAGCTACGCTCAATCGACGAAATCACACCGAAAGCAGCCAAGTTGGAGAAGATATATACCAGCACATAGTAAACCAATGCGGCCATACCTTGTCCCGAACCGGCTTGAATACCCAGCATGATATATCCGGCTTGCGAGATAGACGAGAAAGCCAAGAAACGTTTGAGGTTCTTTTGGCGAATGGCAAACAAGTTACCTATGGTAATCGTCAATACAATCAATACCCACATGATACCTTGCCAAATAACCGGGTCGAAGAAAAAGACCTTAAACAGGATCAACATCAAGGCAAAAGCTGCGGCACCTTTCGAAATAACCGACAAATAAGAGGTTACTTGTGTGGGTGCACCTTGATAAACGTCGGCAGTCCACAAGTGGAACGGTACCAACGAAAGTTTGAATCCCATACCGGCCAACACAAAGGCAAGAGTAGCAATAAGCAACGGAGTGTGATTCGTAGCAATGCTAATGGCAATATCGTCGAAATAGAGTGTCCCCGACACGCCATACAGGAACGAAAGGCCCAATAGGAACACTGCCGAGGAGAATACTGCCGTAAAGAGGTATTTGGCTCCGGCCTCATACGATTCGGTATCTCTTTTATTGATGGCAATCAAAGCAGCCATAGGCAACGAAGCGGTTTCGAGCCCGATGAAGAAGAGCAGGAAGTGTCCCGACGAAACCATCAGGTACATACCGAAGAGGGTTACCAACAACAACTCGTAAAATTCACCCCGACGCAATTTCATATCGGGGGTATTGGACCACGAAATAGATTGCAGCAATACAATGAATGTACCTATATTGAGTACGGTTTTAACCATCGAAGCAATAGGCGAGGTCTGGTACATACCGCCGAAAGCCGAAACCGAATCGACCGGCATAATATTCCAAATCGTATGCAGACCAAATAAAACACACGCTGCAACCGATAATCCTTTGAGGCTCTTTTGCCCACCAAAGGTGTCAATAAGAAATATCAGCAGGAATACAACCAGCAACGATATTTCCGAGCGCATAATTAAAAATTGAGAATAATCCATATACTGTATTATTAAAGAGCTTGAGACAACAAATTAGTGATAGGTTCTACACCGTGACGAATCAAATCGGAAATCCAATTCGGGAAACAACCGATAGCAGCTACACATACAATGAGTGTAATGGCCGAAAGACGTTCCCACCATTCGGCATCGGTCAATTCGCGGTGGTGTTCGTTTTGGACAGCACCGAACAACAGTTTGCCCACAACTCGCAAGATATAAACCGCGGTGATCACGATCGAAGTACAAGCCACAATAGTCAGTACCCGATGGAAGGTATCGGCGTGCTCAAACGAGCCGACAAAAATCGTCATCTCGGCTACAAAGCCGCTCAATCCCGGCAAACCCAGCGAAGCCAAACCGGCAACTACATAGCATACCGAAAGGAAGGGCATGATTTGCATCAAGCCACCCATTTCGCGAATATCGCGGGTGTGTGTACGACCGTAAATCATACCGATAAGGGCAAAGAAGAGAGCCGTCATCAAACCGTGCGAAAGCATTTGCATTACGGCACCGGTCATGGCGGTCGTATTCAGCATAAGGATTGCAAACAGTACCAATCCGCAGTGACTTACCGAAGAGTAGGCATTGATATATTTCAAGTCGGTTTGTACACAAGCGCTAAATGCTCCGTAAACCACGCTGATACCGGTAAGGATCAAGAATATCCAAGCCAACTCGGTAGCAGCCTGCGGCATCAAATAGATAGCCACACGGAAACAACCGTAACCTCCCAGTTTCATCAACACGCCGGCGTGCAACATCGACACGGCGGTAGGCGCCGAAGCGTGACCGTCGGGCGACCAAGTGTGGAACGGGAACATAGCTCCCAGCACACCGAATCCCACAAAAGTCATGGGGAAGAGGAAGTATTGCCAGTTCATGGGGATATTGCCGTTCTCGGCTATTTCAACCACATTCATCGAGTGCAAGCCCGATTGGTAGTAGATACCCAATATACCGATCATCAACAAAGCCGAACCACCCATCAACATCAACGTCAACTTCATGGCCGAATAGGTCTTGCGTCCGCTACCCCAAACACCTATCAACAAGTACATGGGAATAAGAGCCACCTCATAGAACATAAACATGGTGAAGAGGTCTACCGAAATAAAGAATCCGAATACACCGGTAGAGAGCAGCATAAACCACAAGAAAAATTCTTTGGGAAGCGGATCGATTTTCCACGAAGCGAAAACTCCCGCAAATACGATAATGGACGAAAGCAGCAGCATGGCTACCGAAACACCATCTACACCCACTGCATAGTGGATATTCAGCGGGGCATACCACATACGACTGTCGGTAAACAACATCGTCGCTGTATTTCCAGCAGCGCGTTCGGCCAAAAACTCAACGAGAGTATATACGGACAACGCCAACAATAAGGTTGAACCGATAACCGCTACCGTTCGTATCTGTTTCATATCTCTTGAGATCCAGAGTCCCAGCATCATCAAGAGAGGGATAAGCACAAATAATGATAGAAAATTCATAGTCTTTCTTTAATATTTTATCGTTCAACCATTAGTTAAAAGCACATTGCCAACACGGCGATTAACAAAGCACCCATAATGAATACCCATACATACCATTGGATATATCCCGATTGCAACTTGCGTATACCGTACGAAACGCTGTTGGTAACGGTAGCCAGCATATTCATCGTACCGTCGACAATATGGCGGTCGAACCAAGCGATAGGCCGGCAAATACGTTGGAATATAATTTTATGGGTAACCCACATATAAAGCTCGTCCATGTAGAAACGGCGATAAGCAGCCGTATGCAGAGCGCGGAACTTGTCGGCAAGCGCTTTGGGTTTGGAGTTTTCCGACAAATACATCCATGTAGCCAAAGCAATAGCTGCAACAGCAACAATAATACTCGTGGTTGCTACCGACCAGTCGAGATGAATGTGATAGGCCTCACCGTTTACCGAAACGAATTCGCCGAAGGGAATGAACCCGGCCACACAAGTAACCAATGCGAGGAACACCAACGGCAAATACATCGTCATGGGAGCCTCATGCGGAGTATGATGTTCGTATGTAGGTTTGCTCCACCAGAAAATACGATAGTACAAACGGAACATATAGAATGCCGTGAGACCGGCCACAGCCGTCATCCAAACACCCCAAAAAGTACTCTTTTCGAAAACTGCGGTAAGGATTTCGTCCTTACTGAAAAATCCCGAGAAGGGAGGAATACCGGCAATAGCCAAGCAGGCAATCAAGAAGGTGATATGAGTTACCGGCATATATTTGCGCAAGTTGCCCATCTCGGACATTTCGTTGGAGTGAACGGCGTGGATAATGCAACCGGCTCCGAGGAAGAGCAATGCCTTGAACATGGCGTGCGTAAACAAGTGGAACATGGAGGCCATGTAACCGAGACCGGTGTGCAAATCGGTATTGAAAGCAACACCCAAAGCTACCATCATAAAGGCAATTTGCGAAATGGTCGAGAAGGCCAACACACGTTTAATATCGGTCTGTACGCAAGCTACCACAGCCGCATACAAAGCGGTGATGGCACCTACCCACGTAATCAAATCGAGCACTTCGGGTACGGCACAATACATGGGGAACAAACGGGCCACCAAGTAAACACCGGCAACCACCATCGTGGCAGCATGGATTAAAGCCGATACGGGAGTAGGACCCTCCATGGCATCGGGCAACCATATATGCAACGGGAACATGGCCGATTTACCGGCACCACCCATGAAAATCAATGCCATTGCCCAAGCAGCTACCGAACAGCCCATGAAGGTCATGCCGGCCGTTTCGGTTACCAACGATGTAGGATTGGACATGAGCGTAGCGAAATCGAACGTCTCGGTAAAGAACGAAAGGATAAGGATACCGATCAAGAAGCCCAAGTCGGCAAAGCGGGTAACGATAAAGGCTTTTTTCGACGCCGATACCGCCGCCGGTTTTGTATAATAGAATCCGATAAGCAGATAGGACGATACACCCACCAGCTCCCAGAAAATATACATTTGGAATATGTTCGTGGCAACAACCAGTCCCAACATAGAGAAACTGAACAACGACAAGAAGGCATAATAGCGTTGGAAACCTTTCTCACCGTGCATATAGCCTAAACTATAAATATGTACCATCAACGATACCGTGGTGATAACAACCAACATCATCACCGAGATGGGGTCCAGCAAAATACCCAAATCGATGTGCAAATGTTCGGTAAAGCGCAACCATTCGAGATTGATCGGCTGCAACGTTTCAAAAACGCCTTCTGCATTACGCGGCATGGTAAAATAGTTGAACGCTACCATATAGGCCACCACAGTGGCTATCGTCAACCCGATAGTCCCCAATATTCCGGCTACACGCTCGCTCAACTTATGCCCGGCAAGTCCCAAAAAGAGGAACATACAAAGCGGAAGTAAAAGTATTATAACTGAATATTCCATATCGATCAATATTTCATTTTATCAAGGTTACGCACTTCAATATTCCGTATATGGCGGAAAATATTGATGATGATCGCAATGGCAAGCGCTGTTTCGGCAGCGGCAATACCTATTGCAAAGAGGGTGAAAAAGAATCCCTCAAATGCTTCGGGATATAAATACCGGTTGAACACCACAAAGTTGATGTCGGCTGCATTCAACATCAATTCGAGCGAAATGAGCATGGCCAACATATTCTTACGTGTGATAAACCCGTAAACTCCGGCAAAAAACATGATGGTACTTACCACCAAATAAGCAATCATTGGTATTTCCATAGTTCTTATCTTTTACGGGCAATCATAATGCCTCCGATGATACAAGCCAATAACAACACACTGATAGCTTCGAAGGGTAACAAATACTGGTATTTGTCCATTCCCATGAGGGCGTGACCGATTACCTTCATATCGACCTCACCCGTGATCACACTGGTGAGCGGTTTGGTAAAGAAGGGATACGTGAGTAACGTATATCCGCACACGATCGCACCGAATATCGAAGCAATGAGGCCGACAACACGTTTCTTAGGGGTCAGGAACTCCGACTTGTCGCCCGGGCGGCTCGTCAAGAGGATAGAGAATACAAACAGTACCACAATACCACCGGCATAAACGGCTAATTGTACGGCTCCTAAGAATGTATAGTCAAGCTGAAAATAGATACCGGCTGTCGCAAAAAGCACAAACAGGAGGTACGTGGCTGCCCGCAATATGCGTCGTGTGGTAACGGTGAGAACCGAACATACCACAATGACCAATGCCAGCAAGCCGAAGATAACTTGATTTGCTATTTGTTCCATAATGTCAATCAATTATTTTCAGTTGGGGTTTCAACACGATTGAGCTGTTTCACCAACTTTTCGCGCGTAAAAACGGCGTGTTCAAATTCGTTCGTGAATTTGATGGCGTGGTGAGGACAAGTAGTTACACACAGTTGACAGAATGTGCAACTGCCCAAGTCGTACAAATATTTATCTAACACTCTCTTAGTCTTACCATCTTCGGTGGTAATTTTCGACGACTCGATTTTGATCGTCCCGTTAGGACAATTCATTTGACAAATACCGCAGGCTATACATTTGTGCTGCCCGTTTTCGTCATAAATCAAAGTCAACGTGCCTCTGAAACGCTCGGGGATTTTCAATGTCGCCCGGTTTTCGGGGTACTGCTCGGTAACTTTCCGGCTGAAAAAGTATTTACCGGTCACTCCCATTCCTTTGAAGAGGCTCAGTAATCCTGTCCAGAAAGATGTAATGTAATTTTTTAAACTTCCCATAAATTCCTTTATAGAACTTTTCTATTTTTGTTAGTTAACACTATGGTTTATTTCGTTCACAAAGCCAGATAAAGTTTCCTTATACCTTAACTTCAATCCACTTTTCCTCCTAAAATATCCAACAACTCCGAGGTAATACTTTGCTGACGCAGTTTGTTGTATTCCAACTGTAACTCCTCCAACAGCTCTTTTGCATTATCGTTGGCCGATTGCATAGCCATTACCCGGGCAGCCTGTTCGGATACCCGATTGGAGCTAATAGCTTCCTGCATTCCCGATAATACGAAAAGCGGCAATATCTCGTCGTAAATAGTCTTTACATCGGGCTCAAACAAATAGGGTCTGTTACGCTCGACTTTTTTCCCCGCCAATAAATCGTCGGCACCGATAGGCAACAACCGGCGGGTGGACAACGTCTGTTTGCTGGCACTTTTATAATGAGTGTAAACCACCTCTATTTCATCGAGATTCCCGGCTATGAACTCACGGGTCAAATCGCCTGTAAAACGGGCAATGTCTTCGCCGGGGCTTTTAGCCGTCATGTAATCGGCAACAACAAGCTCTACATGGTCGCCAACCAGTTTTTGAGCAAAATTCGAGGCTTTCTTTCCTATCGGATAAACAACAAACATCACGGAGTTATCGGCCTCGGCTTTTGCTCGATTGATAATTTCGAGCGTGTGTTTAAATAGATTCATGTTGAATGCGCCACACAACCCCTCGTCCGAGCTGAGTACAACTATTGCTTTCCGCTTTACCGGACGTGCGGCCATAAGCGGCGAGCTAAATTCTGCATCGGCCGAAACAAGGTGGTTGATGGTGTTTTGAATTTGATCTCTAAACGGCCTGATACGCCGCAAAGCCAGCTCGGCCTTGTGCATCTTGGCCGACGAAATCATCTTCATCGCACCGGTTATTTTTTCGGAAGAAGCGACAGAGCCGATTCGTCCTTTCAAGTCGCGCATTGATGCCATAGTCTATGCCTTAAATCGATTAGCAACCTCTTCGGCAACTTCGGTCATGAGGGCAGAAATCTTGTCGTCAAGATGTCCTTTCCGCAATTCGTCCATCACCTCGCGGCTATATTTTGACTTCAATATTTGCAAATAGAGTTTCTCAAACTCGGCTACCTTGTCGAGGGGTACATTGTGCAACAATCCCTGCGTACCGCAGAAAATGATGGCAATCTCCTCCTCTACGGGTACCGGCGAGTATTGAGGCTGAATGAGGATACGCTCGTTCTTACGGCCTTTGTCGATAGTCATCGCCGTTACGGGATCGACATCGCCACCGAATTTGGTAAACGATTCGAGCTCGCGGAACTGAGCCTGATCGATCTTCAACGTTCCGGCAATCTTCTTCATTGCCTTCACCTGAGCTTTACCGCCCACACGCGAAACCGAGATTCCCACATTGATGGCAGGACGTACACCTTGATTGAAGAGCGCTGTCTCCAAGAATATCTGTCCGTCGGTAATCGAAATCACATTCGTGGGGATATAGGCCGAAACGTCGCCCGCCTGTGTTTCGATCACAGGCAAAGCTGTCAACGAACCACCGCCTTTTACCATCGGTTTCATTACCTCGGGTAGGTCGTTCATCGACGCGGCCACTTCGTCGTTGGCAATAATCTTGGCAGCTCTTTCGAGCAAACGGGAATGCAAGTAGAATATATCGCCCGGATAGGCTTCACGGCCCGAAGGACGACGCAAAATCAACGAAATCTCACGATAGGAGACAGCCTGTTTCGACAAGTCGTCGTAGATTACCAAAGCGTGGCGACCGCTGTCCCGGAAGTATTCGCCAATGGCGGCTCCGGCAAACGGCGCGTAATAACGCATGGCGGCCGAATCGGAAGCATTGGCTGCCAACACTACGGTGTAGTCGAGGGCGCCGTGTGCTTTCAGCGTATTTACCAATGCAGCTACCGAAGAGGCTTTCTGCCCGATAGCCACATAGATACAGTACAATGGCGTTCCGTTCTTATAGTTATCCCGTTGATTGATAATGGTGTCGATGGCAATAGCCGTTTTACCGATTTGACGGTCGCCGATAATCAACTCACGCTGTCCGCGACCGATAGGCACCATCGAGTCGATGGCTTTAATACCGGTTTGCAAAGGTTCATCGACGGGTTGACGGAAAATGACACCCGGCGCCTTGCGTTCAAGAGGCAACCGTATCAACTCGCCTTGAATGGGACCTGCGCCGTCGATAGGTTCGCCCAGGGTATTTATAACCCGCCCAAGCAATCCCTCGCCTACGGGAAGAGATGCGATCTCGCCGGTACGACGAGCTGTCATGTTCTCGGTGACTTTATCGACATTATCGAACAAAATGACACCCACATTGCTCTCTTCGAGGTTCATCGCAACTCCGTGTACGCCGTTCTCAAACTCGATAAGCTCGCTTGAACGCACATTTTCGAGCCCGTAAACGTGAGCCACACCATCACCCACTTCGAGAACTGTTCCCACTTCTTCAAAGTTGATTTTGGAGTCGACTTCGTCGAGTTGCTGCTTTAAAATATCCGATATTTCACTGGGTTTAATCATAATATCATTTGCTGTTTAGCAATTTCAAACGCAATTTTTTTAATTCACTATTCACCGACGCATCCAATTGCCTCGAATCTACCCGCAGGACAAATCCCCCAATAATGGAGGGATCTACCCGATAGACAAATTCCAGCGTCTTGTCCGTCTGCGTTTTCATCACTCCCCCTATGCGGTCGAGTACTTTTTGATCCAAGTCAGTGGCTGTCGTTATCGTCACACGGGCAATGTTGTTTGCCCGACGATAAATTTCCTGATAGGCCAAAGCAATGGCTCTCGCAAACGTTTCGCGACGGTTCTTTATCACCAACTGAACAAAACGGAGAAGGTAATCGTCGGGCTTTTCACCGAAAGCCGATGACAACACCCGGGCCTTATCTACCGGAGAAAGAGCCGGATTACCCAATGCCTTCGACAGCTCGGGGTGAGCCGCAAAAGCGGCTTCAAGCCGTTTCATCTCTTCATAAATGGGGGTAGCGACATTGTGTTCCCGGGCATACTTATAAAGAGCTTTCGCATATCGACTCGGTATTAACCCTTCGTTCATATTCTATTAGTTTTTGTTCTCAATTTCATTCAACAGCTTGTCGATCATTTCGACCTGCGTCTTATCATCAGAAAGTTGCTTACGCATCATTTTCTCCGCTATTTGCAGGGCAAATTCGCTCACTTCGCGGCGGAATTGAAGTTCCGACTCTTTACGAGCTTGCTCGATCGACACGGCCGCAGCGTCCATCACTTTCTTCGCCTCTACCGATGCTGCCTGACGAGCCTCCTCAATAATGCGGTTTTTCATTTGGGCAGCTTCGTGTAGAATCTCCATCTGTTGTTTCTGCGCTTCGACCAAAAGAGCTTTAGCATCGGCTTGTGCATTGTCCAACTGGGCTTTTGCCTCCTGCGCATACTCAACCCCTTTATCTATCAACTCGGCACGTTCGTCGAGGCTGCGTATGATATAGGGCCAGGCATACTTGGCAAGAATGGCAAAAAGGATGATAAAGACAACGAACATCCAAAATACCAAGCCAAATTCGGGCGTGAACAGTTCCATATCTTAGAGGAATAATGACATCACGCAAACAATCACAGCAAACAAGGCTACACCTTCTACAAGGGCCGCAATCACAATCATGTTGCTTCGAATATCGCCGCTGGCTTCGGGTTGACGGGCAATGGCATCCATAGCCGACGAACCAATCTTACCAATACCTACACCGGCTCCGATAGCTGCAATACCTGCACCTATACACGCTCCCAATTTTGCCAGACTTGCACCAGCGGCTGCTTGTAATAAAATCATTCCTAACATAGTGTTTGTTGTTTAGAGATTATACATTATTTTGTTTTTTCCATTTTTCCTTCGTGATGGCCTTCGACCTGCGACAACGAGATGAACAGGGTCGAAAGCATGGTAAATACATAGGCTTGAATAAACGATACCAACGTATCGATCATCAGCATGAACAGCGAGAACAACACCGATATGACCGTTGTCGCCCCTACTACGACGGCACCAAAGGCGCCGAATATGAAAATGAGCGAGATGAGTGACAAAATAATCATGTGGCCTCCCATCATATTGGCAAAAAGACGTACCATAAGAGCCGCCGGCTTGGTAAAGATTCCAAACACTTCGATGAGCGGCATGATGGGTATCGGGAATTTCAACCACAAGGGTACATCGGGCCAAAATATCTCTTTCCAATACTCTTTGGTTCCTCGCACATTCACAATAATAAAAGTACACAGTGCCAACACCATAGTGATGGCGATATTACCGGTCAAGTTAGCTCCTCCGGGGAAGATTACGATCAATCCCAACAGGTTCATCAAGAGGATAAAAAAGAATATGGTCAACAGGTAAGGCGCAAACCGCGGAGCCTTGTCGCCCAACGTACTTTTTATTACTCCCGTATAAATAAATTCGATGAGAAATTCGATAGCTGCCACGCCTTTCCGGGGAGCCTTGTAGTGTTTCTTTTTGTACCAATGGGCCACAGAGAACACACACCACCCGCACAACAACGCGGCAATAATCAAGGCCAGCACATTTTTGGTAATCGACAAGTCGAGCGGGCGATAACGATTCCCTTGATCATCTACGCTCTCGATTTTCCCTTTGTTGGGACCGTCTTGTGCGATATAAAACCCTTCGTACTCCTGTCCGTGGGCAAGCCGGTGAGAGCAAAACACCTTCCAGTCGCCCTTATAATCCTTTACAATCACCGGGAGCGATATTTTATGCTCATGCGAGAAAGGTAATTCCCATTCATAACCGTCGAGCAAATGTTCAAATATCGTCTCTTTCGGGTTAAAGGTTTTTCCACCCTCGCTTTCGCCACTTTTTTCGCTGGCCGACAACGGGAGTGAAAACGCCATCAACAAAAAGGTTACTATGTATGCGATTTGTTTTCTCATCTCTTTTTATCCTGTTACCGTACACACACGGCTACACGGTTATTATCCACATCGACAAACCCGCCATTGACCGTCACCGAATGGCGCTCTCCGGCAGTTACATATTCAATGGTACCGGCATCGAGGGTCGAAACCAGCGATGCATGATTTTCAAGAACGGTAAACGAGCCCTGTGCTCCCGGCAGGGTAACCGACTCGACTTCTCCTTGAAAAAGGATTTGTTCCGAAGATATAATTTCAAGTACCATAATTCCCACTTTATAACATTACTGAGCGGCGGCTTTGGCCTGCTCCAACAATTTCTTTCCTTTGGCGATAGCTTCGTCGATTGTACCCACATTCAGGAAGGCCTGTTCGGGATACTCGTCCATCTCGCCGTTGAGAATCATCTTAAATCCGCGAATGGTCTCTTCCAACGGAACCATCACACCCTGCAAGCCGGTAAACTGCTCGGCCACGTGGAAGGGCTGCGAAAGGAATCGTTGGGCTCGACGCGCACGATTCACCACCAATTTGTCTTCGTCCGACAACTCATCGACACCCAAGATGGCAATAATATCCTGCAACTCGTTGTAGTGCTGCAACAACTGTTTCACACCCTGAGCTACCTGATAATGTTCTTCACCTACAATATTGGGATCGAGGATTCGCGAAGTAGATTCCAACGGATCCACAGCCGGATAGATACCCAACTCCGAGATTTTACGGCTCAACACCGTTGTTGCATCGAGGAAGCTGAAAGTAGTAGCCGGGGCAGGGTCGGTCAAGTCGTCAGCGGGCACATAAATAGCTTGTACCGAGGTAATAGAGCCTTGTTTTGTAGAGGTAATACGCTCTTGCAACTTACCCATTTCGGAAGCCAGCGTAGGCTGGTAACCTACGGCCGAGGGCATACGTCCCAGCAAGGCCGAAACCTCGGATCCGGCTTGGGTGAAACGGAAGATGTTGTCGATAAACAACAATATCTCTTTTCCTCCGCCGTCGGAGTCGCGGAACTGTTCGGCAACGGTCAGACCCGACAAGGCTACGCGCAAACGTGCGCCCGGTGGTTCGTTCATCTGCCCGAATACCAGTGTAGCCTGCGACTCGTTTACTTTCTTCATATCGACATCTTGGAGGTTCCACTCGCCTCGTTCCATGCCCTCTCTGAACTTGTCGCCGTACGACATAACGCCCGATTCGAGCATCTCGCGCAACAGGTCGTTACCTTCGCGGGTACGCTCTCCCACACCGGTAAATACCGAAAATCCGTTGTGTCCTTTGGCAATGTTGTTGATAAGCTCCATAATCAATACGGTCTTACCCACACCGGCACCACCGAACAAACCGATTTTACCACCTTTCGAATAAGGTTCGAGCAAGTCGATTACCTTAATTCCGGTATAGAGCATCTCGGTACTGATAGAGAGATCGTCAAATGCCGGTGCGTCTTGGTGAATCGACTTCAATTCGGTATAATCCAAAGCAGGGAGGTGGTCGATAGTCTCACCGATCACATTCATCAAACGGCCTTTTACCTGTGTACCTGTGGGCATTGACAAGGGGCGTTGCAAATCGAAGGCCTTCATACCCCGTTTAAGGCCGTCGGTAGAGTCCATAGCCACACAACGCACGGTATTTTCGCCGATATGTTGCTCTACCTCTACAATCAACTCGGCGCCGTTTTCGCGTTCGATTTTGAGTGCGGCATAAATAGGAGGCACTTCATTGCCTTCGCCTTCGAAAATGACATCGACAACCGGCCCGATTACCTGCGTGATATATCCAAATTTATCTGCCATAGTTTTATCTCTATTATCAGTATTATGTTTTATTCCTTAAAAGTGCAAACCGTAAATAACGACAAGCACCATGATGAAAAGATTCACCAAGTTCAAAGGTAACAAATATTTCCATTCGAGTTTCAACAGTTGGTCGATTCTCAAACGGGGGAACGTCCATTTGAACCAAATGATTACAAACGATACCAAAATGGCTTTACCGAAGAACCAAATTACCGACGGGATATAATCCATAATGGCATTGAAACTTTCCCAACCGGGTATATGGAGCGGCATCCACCCGCCCAAGAATAGCAACGAAGCCACTCCCGATACAATAAACAGGTTCAAATATTCGGCCAAATAGAAGAAACCGAAATGAATTCCCGAATATTCGGTGTGGTATCCAGCCGTCAACTCACTCTCGGCTTCGGGAAGGTCGAACGGGCCACGGTTCGTCTCGGCCGTACCGGCTACCAAGTAAATCAAGAAAGCAACGATAGCGGGAATATGGCCGGTAAACAAAAACCAACCGTTGGCTTGTGCCTCTACGATACCGGTTATCGACATGGTACCTGCAAAAACAACCATCGTAAGGACAGAGAATCCAATGGATAGCTCGTAACTTACCATTTGGGCACCGCTTCGAAGAGCTCCGATAAGGGTAAACTTATTGTGGCTCGACCAACCGGCCAACAAAATACCCAACACGCCTATCGAAGAAACGGCAATCAGGAAAAAGACACCGATATTGAAATCGATCACCTGCAATCCTCTACCGAAAGGCAAGCAGCCGAATGCCAACATCGAGGCTACGATAACCAAGTAGGGAGCCAAATTGAACAAGAATTTATCAATGTGATTCAGCGAAATCAACTCTTTGATCAATATCTTGAACATATCGGCCACACTTTGGATAATTCCATAAGGGCCTACACGGTTCGGGCCCAGACGACATTGGAAGAAGGCGCAAACCTTACGCTCGAAATAGATGTAGAACAATGCCAGTACTGCATACAACAGCAGCAACGCCACGCCTACCAATACAAATTCAACAAGTAAAGCTCCCCAACCGGGCATTACACTCCGCAACAAATTATCAATCCAGTGGGTAACTATCGAAAAGTCGAACATAACTTATTCTTTAATTGATTACTAATTACTAATTTATCTGTCCATATCGGGGATTACATAATCGAGCGAACCGCCTATGGCTATCAAGTCGGCTATTTTTCCACCCCGACACATGGGATCGAGGCCGGCCACCAAAGGCAAACAAGCCGAATTTATCTTCAAGCGGTAAGGATTCTTGTCGCCATGACTTTCGATAAAGATACCCAACGGACCACGGCTGGCCTCGACCTGACGGAAGTAACGGCCTTCGGGCAGTTTGATAATGGGTTTCATCTTCACGGCATAATCGCCTTCGGGGATATTATCGATAAGTTGCTCTATGATGTGTATCGATTCCAAAATTTCGTCCAAGCGCACCATATAACGGGCGTAAACATCGCCCTCGGTACGAACCACTTCGTTGAACTCTACTTTGTCGTACATGGCATAGGGGTGATTTTTGCGCACATCGCAAGCCCAACCCGAAGCACGGCCCGAAGGTCCGGCAATGCCATACGAAATGGCATCTTCGCGAGAAAGCAAGCCCACCCCTTTCATACGTTGTTGGGCAATCACATTGCCCGTAAAGAGGGTGTGGTATTCTTTCAACTTGGCAGGCAAATAGGCACAGAATTCTTTTACCTTACGTTGGAAATCGGGGTGCAAGTCGGCCATAAGACCACCAATCGTATAATAGTTGAAGGTCATGCGGGCACCGCAAGTCTCTTCAAAAATGTCGAGAATTTTCTCCCGGTCGCGGAATCCATAGAAGAACGCCGTTGTTCCGCCCAAGTCCATACAGAATGTCGACCAAAACAACAAGTGCGACGAAATACGCATCAACTCGTCCATAATGGTTCGTATGTACTGAGCACGAGCAGGAACTTCTATCTGCAAAGCATCCTCGATACAGAGGCATACCGCATGGCGGTTTTGCTGTGCCGACAGATAATCGAGACGATCGGCAAAGTGCAGGGTTTGAGGATAGGTGAGCGACTCACACAATTTCTCTATACCCCGGTGTACATATCCGCAATATACATCTACTTTCTTGACAATTTCGCCATCGAGCGAGGTGCGCAAGCGCAAAACACCGTGAGTAGCAGGGTGTTGAGGGCCGATATTCACCACAAACTCTTCGGGGGCGAAAATCGTATTGGTACGCTCTTCGAGTGTGCCTTTTTCAGTTTCGACAATCGCGTGTGTCACATCATCGACAGCCTCGTGTTCGAGGCGTATGGGATTCACTGCGGGATCGGCGTTGTAATCTTTGCGAAGGGGATATCCTACCCAGTCGTTGCGCAGGAACAAACGGCGCATATCGGGGTGATTGATAAACCGGATTCCGAAAAAGTCATAAACTTCGCGTTCATATAAATTGGCCGATTTCCAAATATCCGATACCGAGTGAAGCAACGGATTTTCGCGGTCGGAGGTCTCTACTTTGACCGAAATTTGCGAGTTATCGGCGGTGGAGGTCAAATAATAGACACACCCCATGGTCTCGCCCCAGTCCATACCCACGATAGAGACCAAATAATCGAAGTGCAGTTTGTCGCGCAAATAAAGCGCCAACTCATGCCACTTGGCATCGGGAACGGCAACTTCCAGAATCGCACCTTCCACAAAGGTTGCTTCCGGCAGAAAACCGCTTATTTCTTGCTGTATGTTTGCCATATAGGTAACTTATATTATTTTCCGAATACTTTCTCTCGTTTTTCTTGACGATTTACGCCTCCAAAGAATTTTTCAACTTTCACCTTGCGTTGCAGTTGCATCAATCCGTAGAACATAGCCTCGGGACGCGGGGGACAACCGGGAATGTATACATCGACCGGCAAAATTTCGCCTACGCCCTTCAATACGTGATACGAGTTTTTGAAAGGGCCTCCCGAAACGGCACAACCGCCTACGGCAACTACATATTTGGGCTCGGCCAACTGGTCGTACAACCGTTTGAGCACCGGGGCCATACGATGTACAATAGTTCCGGCTACCATCACAAAGTCGGCCTGACGCGGACTGGCACGGGCTACTTCAAACCCGAAACGGGCCATATCGTACCGTGCTGCGCCGAGCGACATAAACTCGATACCGCAGCAACTTGTTGCAAAGGTAAGCGGCCACAACGAGTTGGACCGTCCCCAGTTAATGAGCTCATCGAGGCATCCCACCACCACATTGGTGTTAGAGGCTTTGAGCTCGCCGATAAGTTGCTCAATATATTCATTGTCTTTGAAGTCTTCATACTTCATTGATTTGATTTTCACTTCCATTCGAGCGCTCCTTTCTTCCATGCGTATACCAATCCCAAGATAAGTATAACCATGAAAAATAAAATATTAAATAATCCGGCTACTCCCAAATCTTTCAGAATAACCGCCCAGGGGAACAAGAATACCGTTTCTACGTCGAACATCAGATACAGAATAGCAAACAGATAGTAACCTACCTTGAACTGCATCCATGATTCTCCGCGCGAAGGGATACCACATTCATAAGCCTCACCTTTTTGAGGATTGAATGAGCGAGGCGATATGAGCCCGGCTATCAACAGAGCCGCCCCTACCAACGCCAATCCGGTAAGCAATACAACTACAAATAGTGCAGAATTCATACGTTAATTTAGTTTGTATTTATTTTTTATTCTCTTTTCCAAACGACAAAGCCCCGTATTGCCATAATCGCAATGCAAGGCCGCCCATTCATATATACAGAATTTTTCTCTTCCCTGTGGAAAAAGAGATACGACATCGATCCACCGGACACTCCGCCGCACAACTTACCATTGCCTTATTCCGTATATCGATAAACATATAAATTTCCCTCATTCTTTTTCGAGAGCATAAGCCGAACAAACTTATTATTAAAGCAATACATACGATCAAAAGGGATATGTCTTGCCACAAATTACCCCTCGAAAAATTTTGTCGCACAAATATACAAATTTTATTTCCAACAAACCCCTTTGCCGATATTCTTTTTTAATTTTTCGCGACAAATAGAATAATTGTTCGGAAAAAGAGAAAAAAATGCGCGACAGCTTTTGGCCGTCGCGCAAAATATATTCAAGAAGGATTTTTTACAAGGTATCGAGGGTTTTCAGAGCCTCTATAATTTCGGTATTGGAGGGCTCCAATTCGAGCATCTTGTTCCAATAGTCTTTTGTAGCGGCAATAGCCTCGTTCTTTTTAGCAGGGTTGGTTGTCTGCAAGTAGTTATAATATCCCAAATATTTATATGCCTCGATATAAACCCGTTTTGTAGCGGCTTTTTCTTTATTGGCCGGGTCTTGATCGAGAATCGTCAAAGTCTCTTCATACAAAGGTTTTGCCAATCCTTCTTTCAATTCGGGGTCACGAACGGCAGCAGCACGAGAGCGCCACAAATAACCTCTGTAATCTGTCGGAGAACGCTCTACTACAACTTGGAACATCGAGTCGGCCTTCAACAAATACATATTCATTAAAGGTACACTGTCTTGTACAGACTGACCGGCGCTATAACAAATTTGTCCCAACATATAGAAATCCATCACACGTTGGTTGTTTACCGTGTCGGCAGCCATATATTTCTCGTAAACATCGATAGCCTTGACATAATTTTTATTGCGTTCATAAGCATCGCTCAATATTTTAAGGATATCGGTACGTGTATTGTCCAACTCATAAGCCTTTTCATATTGAACAACGGCATCGGCATATTTCTTTTGTTTCATCAAGATATCGCCATAAGTCAAGTAGTCACGAGCCATGAATGTATTTTCGCCCGGATCCATACCCAAAAATTCGATGGCTGCCTGCTCGGCATCATTCATATTTCCCAATTCATAATTGTCGTACATAACGATACGACGGATCACAAAGTTTTGCGGATCGCGCGACAATATATCTTTGGCAAGTTCAAGCGACTCGTCATAACGTTTGCCATAGAACAACAGCGTTGCCAAACGGGGACGGTCGGTTTGGAAATGATTGGGATTCTGCATATACTTTTCATAAGCCTCGGCGGCTTTGGTATACTGCGAATTTTTGTAATAGGCCTCGGCCATTTCGCGTTGAGCTATCGCCGAATTAGGAGCAATCGCCTGCAGCTCTTCCAATTTTTGAATGGCCAATGTAGGATTGATAGAGAAATAAATATGAGAATATTTCACATAAGCCTCGATACAGTTGGGATCGAAATAGATGGCATTTTCATAACAGCCACAAGCATCGCCATATTGTTGTTGATTCACCAGCACATCGCCTTCGAAGATAAAGTAATCGGGATATTTCTTATCTGCCTTATAAGCCTTCTTCATATACTCCTCGTATCCGGGAGTAGCCGTTTCGTAATAAGCCTTGGCAATAGCCAAATTGAGGCCGGCATCTTTTTTATTTTTTCCTTTCAACGCCTCCTTGAAATATTCTTCGGCTTCTTTTTCGGCTTGCTCTTTATTGGGATTTGCATTCAATGCAAGTTTCCCCTGCCCTATAAGATTATAGGCATACAAAGGATCGGCAGCAAGACCTTTTTTATAATACTCTTCAGCTGCTGCATAATCTTTATTGCCAAAAGCAATTTCACCCAAATAATAATAAGATTCTGCTTTGTTTGTTCCCGGATCATTCAAAGTGCGTTCAAGCAAGATTCTTGCACGAATAGGTTGTCCGGCTTTGAAATACTCTATTCCATCGGTATAGCTGGCGGCAAAAGCAGTAAGTGTGCCCACAGCAAGGAACAGTGAAAAAACGAATTTAAGACTTGATTTCATTGATATATTTTTAAGTTGGTAATTTTCTTGCCTAAAAAACGTCCGTAACGCTTACATCTCTTTTTAACGCAATATTGGTCTGCGATGGTACAATACCTGTCTTAAAAATTATTAACTGCCCCCGTTGGGAGGATACAAATTTGATAAAACCGGTAGGCAAACCATTGCGAGGATCGGTTGTAATCATGTATATAGGCCGCGTAAGAGGATAGTCGCCTGTGGCAATATAATATTGATAAGGCTTATACGGATCGAATCCGGGAGCCTTACGCACCGCCATCACTTTCACGACATCGGTAAACGACGTGTTAGTCGTATCGGCCTTGTTCCCAATCCAACTTGCCCCTATCACACCTATGGCATTGGGGGTTTGAGCCACATAATCGATTACGGCCTGATTGGATTTGCGGGCAAACAATCCCTTATAAAGAGGCTTACCCTGACAAAGAGAGTCTATGGCATAACGCATAGAACTGGATCCTTGATTGTCAAAAACGAATTTGATTTCGCCTAACGATGATCCCGAATAAATTTGATTCCACCGGGTAACTTCACCCGTCATAATCTTGCTCAAATCATCTACCGAGATAACATCGTGCTTGTTATTTTTATTCACGATAAAGGCAATAGCGTCCAGTGCAATCTGTACGGTTCTTACCCTTAACTGTCGCGATTTGAAAGAGGCCTCTTCTTTGGCGGTCAAGGGGCGCGTAGCCACGGCCAACCGCACGCTGTCTTGCAACAGCATATTGAGGGCCTCGGTTTCGCTTACATAATAGGGGATAATCGAAGCCTTAGGGTAAGCAGCCTCAAAGACCATTATCTCTTGCTCCATGATAGGTTCGAAACTTTCATCGCAACTGATGTTTATTACACCCGATGTAATCGTCTCCTTCACCTTTCGTTCTCCGGTCTGTTCTTTGTCTTGGCACGACGAACACGAAGAGAAGAAAAACAAAGTTGCAAAAACTGCAAATGACAATGGCATGACTCTTTTCATAACTTCGATTTTTATTTTATTCCTACAAACAATCGGTATCCCCTGAACAAGCCATATACGGCAAACACTACACCCATGATGTAACGCACAATATCATACAAATTGGAAAACAAAGTGGTAAACAACAGCAAATAGGACATACCTAAATAAATTGCTATCATAATCATTCCAAAAACGATATTCATGCCCAACGGTTTTTTCTTTCCGGCATTATCTTCGTTGTAGTGCCCGTATTTCTCTTCCATAATCTAACATTTTTAAAATACCCGCAACCTAAAATCTTGGGATAATAGGCTGCGAGTACTATATTCACGAATCTCTTGTTAAAAACAACCGAGAGATTACAAAAGTTTAAACACAACAGGCAACGTGAAATAAACCGGTACGTTGTTACCATTTTGCTTACCCGGAATCCACTTGGGCATACTCTTTACAACTCGAATAGCCTCTTTGTCGCAAGTGGGGTCCAAGCTACGCAATACCGTAACGTTTTCTATGGCTCCGGTTTTCGAAACGACGAAACGTAAAATTACACGACCTTGTATACCGTTTTCCTGAGCAATAACCGGATATTTGAGGTTATCACGGATAAACCTCATCAACTCGGCCTCTCCACCGGGGAAGGTAGGCATCTGTTCTACGGCCTCGTAGGGTTTTTCTTCCTCTACAACCGGCTCGGCGATTACTTCACGGAAATCGGCAATATCCTGTCCATGTTCTTCGTCATTACCTTTCACATCGGCGATAGAAATGTTCACCTTCGATTGGGTCAATTCGTCTTGCGACTTCAATTCCTCTTCGTCGGCCACTTCTTCGTCTTTTTTAATTACAGGTGCGGTAAATTTGATAGAGCTCTTCAAGGGAGGGGGAGGAGGAGTTTCCACCAACGGTTGAACCTCTTGTTTCTCTACCTCGGCTTCGGGAAGTTGCGACATTTCTACTACGGTAGAAATTTCTTCTTCGGCCTCTCCAAACTTAAACGAGTCAACTATATAAGGGAGCACAAAAGCAAAGGCTACCACGCAAATCACAGCAACCGTGGACCACAGGTAGCGTTTAGGAGAGTTGATCCGTAAAAGATACGCTCCAAATGCTTTGTTTTTTCCCACAAAAACTAAGTCGCACCATTCTTTCGAAGTTAAATCTACATTCTTTGACATTTTTCTTCTCCTTTAATGTGTACTATTAGTTTTTTATACTTGTGTCTATCTGGTCCGAAAGAGCACCTTTCTTCTCAAAATTTTCCATCAGGAACAAATCGCCTTCTGTAATATCGACAATAGCGTATCTACCGATATCGCAAATGATCATCTCGTCCAAAGCGTCGATCAAATTACGATAGGAGGCGCCATTCTTGCCGTTTTCATCGGCCAATTTAGCCTTAATCATCACTACGGGAGATCCCTTCGTTTTCTTGGCTTCGGTCACCAACGAGTCATAAGTCACCTCATCGATTTCCTCTCTTTTTTTCCGTTCCTTCAAGTCTTTCACCTTGGCAACAACAGTTTTGTTGCGTTCAAGGAGGAGAGCTCTAAGACCATCGGCATTATAAGACGATTCAACCAGCGAGGTATAATCTTCATATTTAGGTTGTCCCAAGTAATAGAATACCCGGTCGTTATCACCTAACAAGATGGTTATAGCCTCCGATTCTTTCACCTTATTCTGCTCTTCTTCTGTTACCTTATCGTTGGTAGGCATACTTATTTCCATTGTCTGGGGCTTACTCAACGTAGTACAAAACATAAAGAAGGTGATCAAAAGCATGTTCATATCAACCATGGGAGTAAAGTCCACATGGATTTTCATCTTTTTCTGTTGTCCTTTCTTCCCGCCTTTACCCGAGTCTTTTACTTCTACTTCTGCCATAATTCAATTCCTTTCATGACTTTGGTTATTGTTGATCTTCTGCGGGTAAACTCTTCAATGAAGTAAGCAGATTATAACGGTTTTCCTTGATATCCTGCAACGAGCTCATCACGGTTTTGATTTTGTCATACGGTGTAGCCTGGTCGGCTTTGATAGCAATCTTCAAATCGCGATTTGCTTGACGTGCAGCACGTACCCATTCTTTGAACTCGTTATTAGCGCTATCACACGGTATACCATAGTTTTTCAAGGTTTGATCCTGAATATCGGATTTCAAATCCAAAAAGCCCGGCATTTGTTTGATAGGTACACCAAACGAGTTTGCCAATCTGAACTTATTTATTTGCTCAGGAGTAAATGGTACTCCATACATACTACTCATTGCGTTCAACACATTCACCCTATCCTCTTGTTTGTCGAGACTGATAAAGATTTTCCCGGACGGTTCAACCAAAACTTGCAGAACGTTGATTTCTGGAATTTTGATTTCGGATACCGAAGAGGGGGTACTCACTTGTACAGGCTCTTTCTGAACGAAGGTCGATGTCAGCATGAAGAAAGTAAGCAGAAGCACGGTAACGTCACTCATCGCGGTCATATCGATGAGCGTACTCTTCTTTTTTACTTTTACTTTAGCCATATAATGGTCCTTTCGATTTTATGCCGATTACTTGTGAGTAGCAGCGAATGTGTTAACAATGCAGAAACCTACCTCGTCGATAGCGTAGGTAACATTATCAATTCTGTTAGAGAAATAGTTGTAAGAGATAACAGCGAGTGCACCAGTTGCGATACCGAATGCCGTGTTTACAAGGGCCTCGGAAATACCGGTCGACAGAGCCACCGAGTCAGGAGCACCGGCAGTTGCCAAAGCTTGGAACGATTTGATCATACCCAACACCGTACCGAGAAGTCCGACCAACGTACCCAGCGTAGTCATCGTAGCCACGATAGGCAAGTTTTGCTGCATGGCAGGCATTTCGAGAGCGGCAGCCTCTTCGAGTTGTTTCTTAATGGCATCGATTTTTTGTTCTTTCGACAGTGTATCGTCATTTTCAACTTCACCGTAGCGGATAAGAGCCGAAGAAATAACGCTGGCTACAGTACCACGTTGTTTTTCGCAAAGGGCTTGTGCACCGGCGATGTCGCCTTTTTCCAAAGCAACCTTTACGGCAGCAACAAATTTATCTACACTACCTTTACCTTTAACACTAAGCATAGCGATGAAACGTTCTACCGAAAGAACGATAACCGTCAACAGCAAAGTTTGAAGAATAGGCACGATGAAACCACCTTTATAGATTGTACCCAACAGGTTCAGAGGATGTCCTCCGGCAGGATCACCGCCTTCGAAGTTTTCAGGAGCACCAAGTACTTGGGTGAATACCACCAAAGCAACAATAAAACAGATAATGATTACAATAAACGCGTTCTTAATACCGCGCACTTTGTTTTTTTTAGCCTTTTTAGCTTCCATAATTAAATAAAATCTAAGTGTTTGTATTAGTTGTTTTTAATTCAGTATCTAATCCTTTGTTCCAATTTCAGGGGGTTCCGCCAACAGTCCAACAGTAACACCTTTATAAGAAACGTATCTCTCCTCCAAAATATTATACAACGAAAAGAGGTGAAAACATAACACTTTATTACCATTTTCTCTTCTTTTCTACGCATTCGTGCGTCAAATGTAGTACATAATTTCCATACAAAAAAAAAATAATTCACTTTTTTTGTGGACGAAGGCTTTGCTACACGGACAAGGCGAGCTGTTTTTTCTCCCCAAAAAGTGTTTTTTGTGCAATCTTTTTATCACTAAAATTTGTAATTAAAAGATTACAAAGTTGTTTGTGTGTATAAATTTATTTATATTTAAAAACATTGTTTAATATTTCAGAGCGCTTTATTTTGCAAATTGCCTCTATTTTTTTAAAGAGCGGTATCCTTTCCTAAAAAATGAGAGGCTGTTTCGGCTGAGGATTAGAAAAGAATTGTAAATTTGTGGCAAAATTCATTTTCTACAAACATCACTATGGATCGTGTAGTCAAAATAAAAAAAGGCCTTGACATTCAACTGCAAGGTATCCCAGAACCCCGAATATCCAATGCACCGGACAGCGAATTATATGCCATTGTCCCCGACGATTTCGTGGGAATAACTCCCAAAGTGATTGTCAAACCGGGCGACAAAGTTATGGCCGGCTCACCCATTTTCTACGACAAATCGCGCCCCGACATTTTGGTTACATCGCCTGTAAGCGGCGAAATCGCAGCCGTAGAGCGCGGCGAGCGGAGAAAGGTTATGAAAATAACCATCAAACCCGATACGGCGCATCAAGCCGTAGATTTCGGGAAACACAGCCTCGGCAGCATGAAGGGCGATGAAATAAAAGAGCTGCTGCTCAAATCGGGAATCTTTGCGTTTATAAAACAACGCCCCTACGACATCGTCGCCAATCCCGACACAAAACCTCGTGACATTTTTGTCACAGCATTCGACTCAGCCCCATTGGCTCCCTCCTATTCCCTAATTTTAAATCAAGAAAAACAACACCTCGAAACCGGATTACAAGCCTTGTCCAAACTCACAGATGGGAAAGTATATGTAGGGGTATCGGTTCACGACTCCATAGAAACGACGGCGGGGACCGTAGTTGCTTTCGACGGGCCTCACCCTGCGGGGAATGTGGGTGTACAAATCAACCACATAGCACCGGTGAACAAAGGGGAAACGGTATGGACAATGAATGCGCTCGACGTCCTATTTATCGGCCGATTGCTCGATTACGGGAAAGTCGATTTCTCGCGCATAGTGGCCGTTACCGGCTCGGAGATCACCGACCCGCACTATGTACGCACCTGCGCCGGAGCCTCCATTGCATCGATCATCAAGGGTATGGTCAAGCCGGCCGACTATGAGCAACGCTACATCAGCGGCAACGTGCTGACAGGCGTAAACATTGGTGCCGACGGTTATTTGGGTGCTACCCATTCGCAAATAACGGTAATCCCCGAAGGGAACAACTGCAACGAATTTTTAGGGTGGGCTTCGCTCAATCCCCACAAATACAGCACAAGCCACTCTTATTTTTCGTGGCTGCTGGGGAAAAAGAGGCGTTATGCCATCGATGCACGGATAAGAGGCGGCGAACGCGCCATCATCATGTCCGACGAGTATGACCGGGTATTCCCGATGGATATTTATCCCGAATACCTCATCAAAGCCATTTTGGCATTCGACATCGACAAGATGGAGAGTTTGGGCATTTACGAGGTGGCACCGGAAGATTTCGCGTTGTGCGAATTTGTCGACACCTCGAAACTCGAATTACAAAAAATCGTACGAACCGGTCTCGACCGGCTCCTCAAAGAGATGAACTAATCAACTAACCATTTTAATACACAACAACCTTGAAAGCTTTAAAGAATTATATAGACAAAATCAAGCCCCATTTCGAGCCGGGCGGGAAATTGTCTATGTTTCAATCGGTATTCGAAGGGTTTGAATCGTTCCTTTTCGTACCCAACGCCACCTCACGTTCGGGTGTACATATTCACGACAGCATAGACTCGAAACGCACCATGACTGTCGTCATCGTTGCGTTGCTGCCGGCCCTGTTGTTCGGAATGTACAACGTGGGATACCAACACTACCTCTCTATTGGGCAACTGCCCCAAACCTCGTTTTGGACAATATTCCTGTTCGGATTCTTGGCCGTCTTGCCTAAAATCGTAGTCGCCTACGTCGTGGGCCTCGGTATCGAATTCACCGCCGCCCAACTACGGCATCACGAAATTCAAGAAGGATTCCTCGTATCGGGTATGCTCATTCCCATGATTGTCCCGGTAGACACCCCGCTGTGGATGATTGCCGTAGCCACCGCCTTTGCTGTGATTTTTGCCAAAGAGGTATTTGGAGGAACGGGCATGAACATCTTCAACATCGCGCTGGTAACCCGTGCGTTTCTCTTCTTTGCCTACCCTTCCAAAATGTCGGGCGACGAAGTCTTTATCCGCACAAGCGACACCTTTGGATTGGGTGGCGGACAAGTGGTAGAGGGTTTCTCGGGCGCTACGCCCCTCGGACAGGCCGCCACACATTCGGGCGGAGTGCTCCAACTCACCGACACACTGGGCAATCCGCTCACATTGAGCGATATGTTTTTCGGACTTATCCCGGGCTCTATCGGCGAGACCTCCACGTTGGCAATCCTTATCGGCGCCGCCATATTGCTTTTTACCGGTATTGCCAGTTGGCGGGTTATGCTCTCGGTATTTGCCGGAGGTTTTGTTATGAGCCTCATTTGTAACTGGTTTGCCAATCCCGATATTTATCCGGCAGCCCAACTCTCGCCCCTCACCCAAATTTGCTTGGGAGGTTTTGCTTTTGCCGCCGTATTTATGGCTACCGACCCGGTGACCGGAGCGCGCACCAATACGGGAAAATATATCTTCGGATTTTTGGTAGGAGTTTTAGCCATTCTCATCAGAGTTTTCAACAGCGGATACCCCGAAGGAGCCATGTTGGCCGTGCTGCTTATGAACGCATTTGCTCCGCTTATCGACTACTTCGTGGTCGAGGCCAATATCCGCCACCGTCTCAAACGTGCCAAAAACCTCACTAAATAGAAACAACGATGAACAAACAAGGTAATACATATACACTCATCTATACCGCAGTGATGGTAATTGTCGTAGCCTTTATACTGGCATTCGCGGCGATGGGGCTGAAACCTGCTCAGGAGAAAAACATCGCCATCGACAAGATGAGCCAAATACTCAACTCGGTAAACATCGTATCGACCCCCGAAAACGCACAAGAGTTGTACGGGAAATACATCGACGACTCGTTTGTGGTCGATCCCGAAGGCAAGTTGGTCGAAGGCAAATCGTTCCAACTGAATATTGCC
The DNA here is from genome assembly GCA_019114445.1 of Candidatus Barnesiella excrementigallinarum. Taxonomy (GTDB): domain Bacteria; phylum Bacteroidota; class Bacteroidia; order Bacteroidales; family Barnesiellaceae; genus Barnesiella; species Barnesiella excrementigallinarum. The sequence continues at coordinate 22,163 of DXFL01000005.1, read as the reverse complement.
GACCAGTTGAAACTCCCGGCCGACAAACAACAACTGCCCATCTTCATCTATACCGACCAATCGGGACAGCCCAAATACATCATACCCCTATCGGGTAGCGGTTTGTGGGGCCCTATTTGGGGGTATATTTCGGTGAGCAACGACGGCAATACGGTCTACGGAGCCTATTTTGCCCATCAGGGAGAAACTCCGGGATTAGGAGCCGAAATCGAAAAGCCGCAGTTCCAAAAGCAGTTTCAAGGCAAGCACTTTTTTATCGACGGTGCATTCACCCCTATCGCCGTACAAAAAGCCGGACAGAAACCGCAAAACGGAGCCGACTATGTCAATGCCGTTTCGGGCGGAACCATCACCAGCAAAGGGGTACAATCCATGCTGCAAACTTGCGTGAAACCCTATGCCAAATTCTTAGAATCGCTTAATTCAAACCAGATATAACCATGTTGTCAAAAAAGAACAAAGAGATACTCTTAGGGCCGCTTTCGAAGAACAACCCGGTAATCGTACAAATACTGGGCATTTGCTCGGCACTGGCTGTCACCGCCAAGCTCGAACCGGCTCTTGTCATGGCCGTATCGGTGACTGCCGTAGTCGCCTTTGCCAATGTCATTATCTCGCTGCTGCGAAACACCATACCCAACAGCATTCGCATTATCGTTCAACTGGTGGTTGTGGCAGCGTTGGTAATCATTGTGGACCAAATACTCAAAGCCTATATGTATCAAGTGAGCAAACAACTCTCGGTATTCGTGGGGCTTATCATTACCAACTGTATCCTCATGGGGCGGCTCGAAGCCTTTGCCCTGAGCCATAAACCGTGGGAATCGTTCCTCGATGGAATAGGCAACGGTGTAGGTTACGGAATCATACTGGTTATCGTGGCCTTTTTCAGAGAGTTGTTAGGTTCGGGCACACTGTTCGGATACCAAGTTATTCCCCAACAAATGTACGACTGGGGCTACCAAAACAACGGGTTAATGATACTCCCGCCCATGGCGCTCATTACCGTGGCTTGTATCATTTGGGTACATCGCTCCCGCAACAAAGATTTGCAACAATAAGAAACAGAGATAAGAGACTGATATATGGAAAATTTAAATCTGTTCGTCAGGTCTATTTTTATAGACAACATGATATTTGCCTACTTCCTCGGTATGTGTTCCTATTTGGCCGTATCGAAGAATGTAAAAACGGCATTCGGACTGGGTATCGCCGTCACCTTCGTATTGGCCATCACCCTGCCTGTAAATTACTTGCTGGAAACCTATGTATTGAAAGCGGGCGCACTGAAATGGCTGGGTCCCGAATATGCCGAGCTCGACCTGAGTTTCCTGAGCCTCATCATGTTTATCGCCATCATCGCTTCGATGGTACAACTGGTCGAAATGTTCGTCGAGAAATATTCCCCTTCGCTCTATGCTTCGTTGGGAATATTCCTACCGCTTATCGCCGTAAACTGCGCCATATTGGGAGGCTCGCTCTTCATGCAGCAACGCAATTTCGAATCGGTTACCAGTGCCACCGTATATGGCATAGGCTCCGGTATAGGCTGGTTATTGGCCATCGTCTGTTTGGCAGCCATTCGCGAGAAGTTGAGCTACTCCAACATACCGGCACCGTTACGGGGCATAGGTATCACATTTATCATTACCGGGCTGATGGGAATTGCTTTCATGAGCTTCTTAGGAATTAAACTTTAAAAGGAGGACGACGATGTTATTAGCAACAAGTTCCATGTCAACGACAATCCTATCGAGCATTGTTTTATTCTTGGGCGTATCGCTCCTCTTGGTGGTGATTCTGCTCGTCGCAAAAAAATATTTAGTCCCATCGGGTAAAGCCGTTATTACCATCAACAACGACAAACAGGTCGAAGTCGATACCGGCAGCAGCCTGCTGAGCACCTTGTCCAACGAAAAAATCTTCCTCCCCTCGGCTTGCGGTGGCGGGGGTTCCTGCGGACAATGCCGCTGTCAAGTCTTAGAAGGAGGTGGCGAAATTCTGCCCACCGAGCAGGTACATTTCTCCCGTAAACAACAAATGAACCACTGGCGACTGGGCTGTCAGGTGAAGGTGAAGAACGACATGAAAATTATCGTACCCGAATCGGTATTGGGTGTGAAAGAGTGGGAATGCGAAGTCATCTCGAATAAAAACGTGGCAACCTTCATCAAAGAGTTTATCGTGGCTCTGCCTCCCGGCGAACACATGAACTTTATCCCCGGCTCCTATGCCCAAATAAAAATCCCTACCTACGAGATGGACTACGACAAGGATATAGACAAGGGGCTCATTGGCGAAGAATATTTGCCATCGTGGGAGAAATTCGGGTTATTCGGGCTCAAATGCAAAAATACAGAACCGACCATTCGCGCCTACTCAATGGCCAACTATCCGGCCGAAGGTGACCGAATCATGCTCACCGTGCGTATTGCCACCCCGCCCTTCAAGCCGAAGCCACAAGTGGGATTCCAAGATGTAATGCCGGGCATCGCCTCGTCGTACATCTTTACGTTGAAACCGGGCGACAAGGTAATCATGAGCGGCCCTTATGGCGATTTCCACCCCATATTCGACTCCAAACGCGAGATGATGTGGATTGGCGGCGGTGCCGGTATGGCGCCTCTGCGTTCGCAAATCATGCACATGACAAAAACGCTCCACACCACCGACCGAAAAATGTCCTACTTCTACGGAGCGCGTGCCCTCAACGAGGTATTCTATCTGAACGACTTCTTGGAACTGGAAAAAGAATTTCCCAATTTCTCGTTCCACTTGGCGCTCGACCGCCCCGACCCGGCAGCCGATGCCGCAGGAGTAAAATATACACCGGGATTCGTTCACCAAGTTATCTATAACACTTATTTAAAAGACCACGAGGCTCCCGAAGACATCGAATACTATATGTGCGGCCCCGGTCCCATGTCGAAGGCTGTGGAAAAAATGTTGTGGGAATTGGGTGTACCCGAAGAAAACCTCATGTACGATAACTTTGGAGGATAACCACTCCTCCCTCTAAACCTCTCACCCGCCGGGATACTCAACAAGAGCGCCTCGGCGGGTCTTTTTTATCGGCACGGCAAGAGCCAAAGTTTCGGATAAAGATCGACACCTCGCACAGGAAATACAGCAAGAGAAACAGGGGGGAATCAGAAAACAAGCGAGGCATACACCCCGAACGAAGTCCCATCGGTAAGGGGCGAAATCACTAACCGGTGATCCCGGGCAAAAGGACGGGTATAAATATAGGCGCTACCCGCCCCTATCGCGGCACCGGCAAGCACATCCCACCAATCGTGCCGCCGGGCATAAGTACGGCTCCACCCCACATACGCAGCAACCGCATAAGCCGGGATGCCCCACTTCCAACCATATCGGCGCTGTATAAATGCAGCATTGGCAAAAGAGCACGAAGTGTGTGCCGAAGGAAATGACAGATGATTGCTACCATCGGGACGCTCTTTACAGACGGTACATTTGAGCAAATAGGTTACCCCCAACGTTGTGACACCGGTAAAAACCGCTTGCTTGCCACCCTCCCAGTCTTTCATCGCCAAAACCGTTGCTGCGGTAGCTACCGGCATGGCCACCATAAGCACATCGCCCGATACCTTAACCGCACGACGATCCCTGCTCAACCCTTCGGCCCGAAGCGAAACGAATACGCACAGGAATGCCATGCAAAATAGAATACCCTTCCGAACCTTCATTATTTACCAAAAAGAAGTATTATTTTAGGTACAAATATCGTAAGACCCACGATTACCGACATCACCGCCAAAATCAATACAGCCCCGGCGGCAAGGTCTTTGGACTGCTTTATCGCCTCGTCGTATTCGGGTGTAACCCGGTCGCACAACGCCTCGATAGCCGAATTGAAGCCCTCGGCAGCAAATACCGCTCCGATACACAAAACGATAGCAACCCACTCCAAACCCGACAAACGGAAAAAGAAACCGGCCACAACCACACACACGGCTGCGGCGCAATGTATCCACGCGTTATGTTCCTTGCCAATCAACCGGGCTACTCCCCGGCCTGCATACTTAAAACTACGGGCTCTATCCCTGAGGTTGAATCTCTTGCGGTTCATCTGCGGTCTCCTTTTTGTCGGGCAAAGATACGAATTTTGAAAACATCGCACTCCGACAAAGCTCTATGCCTTTGCTTAAAAAAATAAAATGCCCCGATTTTTCAACCGGGGCATTCCATATAATTGTGTAATCAATTATTTCTTACGATTACCATAACGGCTCAAGAACTTATCTACACGACCTGCCGTATCTACCAGTTTTTGTTTACCGGTAAAGAAGGGGTGCGAAGAACTGGTGATTTCCAGTTTTACCAAAGGATAAGTAACGCCATCAATTTCGATAGTCTCTTTGGCTGCTACGGTTGAACGGGTGATAAAAATTTCTTCGTTCGACATGTCTTTGAAAACTACGGGACGGTAGTTATCAGGATGGATTCCTTTTTTCATTGTTATATCGTTTTTTTATATTATCAAATATTCACGTTGGTAGCGTGGTCTCTTGTAATGGCTTGCAAATGTAGGGATAAGTTTTCATTTAGGAAAATATTTAGCCCATTTTTTAAAAAAAATCCGGTCGGCCCCTATGAGTGGTCGACCGGATAAAAATACAATTCTATCAATTATTCAAATTCGATCAGATGCTCGTTGGTACCTACTACATCGTTCTCTTTCACAAGAATACGTTTTACGGTACCATCTATGGTCGAAAGTATGTCGTTCTCCATTTTCATGGCCTCGTAAACCAATACCACATCGTCTTTCTTCACCACATCGCCTACCTTTACTTTTATCTCCACTACTTTGCCTCCCATAGGAGCATCGATCGTGGGACCGGTAATGGGCTCTACCGGAGCTGCTTCCTCGGCGGCAACAGGTTTCACCTCTTCCTCGGCAGGTTTCTTGGCTTCGTACTCGGCAGCACGCACCCCTTTCAAATAGGTAGTAGCTACGTTGGGGAAAAGTTCGAGCAACAAATATTCCTGTTCGTTGGCAGCCAATTTCACATTGCCGTATTCGGGCAAAACAGGATTTTCGGGAGCCTTATACGAACTGGTATCGTATGGGATCTCTACGGGACTGCCGGTAATCTTCTCGCGGAACTGGGGATCGATGGGCACCGGAGTTTTACCATACTCGCCTTTTACCAACGCTTTGAACTGGTTGGATACCGTTGTATATTCGGGATTCCCTTTCAGTTTGTCCAAAGCGCAGGTTACAGCCTGACTGCCCACGATTTGGCTTGTAGGAGTAACCAATGGCACCAAACCGGCATCGGAACGTACTTTCGGGATCAAGTGCATGGCTTCGTCGAGTACGTGTTCGGCTTTGAGTTGTTTCAACTGGGCAACCATATTGGAGTACATACCTCCGGGGACCTCGGCTTCCTTAACCAACTCGTTGGGTTTGGGGAATCCAAAGTAATCTTCGATGGCATGACAAGCATCCAACAACGCAGCCTCGTCGTTACGTTTGGCAGCGTCGATAGCCGTATCGAATAGTTTATCGATATTGTCGGGCAATTTGTCGATGAGCGGATCGAATGCTTTGGGGAACGCATCTTTCTTCAAATCATAAGCGGCGAGCTCACGTCTGATACCCAACAACTCGGCACGTATCTTGCTTACGGCACTCATATTTACCTCTACTTCCACGCCCAGTTTTTGACAGAAGATATAGATTAACTCAATAGCCGGAGCTGCCGAACCACCACCGAAATACCAAATATTGGTATCGAGGATATCTACCCCGTGGATAACCGCCATTAACGACGAAGCCAATCCATAACCCGGTGTACAGTGCGTGTGGAAATCGACAGGAACTTTCAATGCTTTTTTCAGTTTAGGCATCAACGATGCTACCCGGGCAGGATTTACCAAACCGGCCATATCTTTCAAGGTCACCATCTTGGCGCCCAATTTCTCAAAGCCAAGAGCCTTCTCCACAAAATATTCATCGGTAAAAATAGGCTTGGGCAATTTCTTGCCGAACAAAGCCTTTATCTTATCCATAAAGGTGATGGTATAGTGGGGATCGACCGTATAGCAAACGGCTCCATCGGAGATAGCGCCAACGGCATTTATCTTTTCGACCGAAGACTTCACATTGTTCAAGTCGTTAAGAGCATCGAATATACGCATGATTCCCAAACCGTTTGCTACTGCCTCACGATAAAACCCGTCGAGAACCGAGTCGGGGTAAGGTGCATAGCCAAACAAATTACGTCCACGCGAAAGAGCGGTCAAATACGACGCTCCGCCAATGGCATCACTGATAGTTTTGAGACGGGTCCACGGGCTCTCGTTCAAGTAACGCATTACCGAATCGGGAACAGCTCCTCCCCAAACTTCCATAGCAAAAAAGCCGGCATCTTTATAATAAGGCAATACACGGTCTATCTGCTCTTGGGTAAGGCGAGTGGCAAATAATGATTGTTGCCCGTCACGAAGGGTAAGATCTCGAATTTTTAATTTCTTAGACATAGCAATTTGATTTAACAGGTTTTTTATCTATACACATTACACTTGTTTAAGTATACAAATATAATATTCTTTAACTTATTATCAAAAGAAAAAACGTACTTTTGTATCGAAATAACCGTATTATCCACGTTTCGATATGTTTAACTTTTTTAAGAGAGAGACAAATATCCCGCATTTGCCCTATACGACCGAGGTGCATTGCCATATATTACCGGGTATCGACGACGGTTCGCCCGACACCGAGCACTCCATATCGCTTCTTCGCCAAATGAAGGAGTGGGGTATCAAGCGAATTATTGCAACTCCCCACGTCACCGAAGCTTCGTTCGAGAATACACCTCAAACCATCAAGGGGGCATACACACAACTCTGCAACGAATTTAACATCGATGAGTTGGACATCGAACTCGGTTATTCGGCGGAATACCGCATGGACGATAACTTTTTGAATGCTTTGGAAAAAGGCGAAATCATACCTATGCCGGGCAACCACTTGCTCATCGAAAACTCGTTCCTTCAACCTTTTTGGAACATCAAAGAGTTGGTATTCGAATTGCAATTGAAAGGGTTATCGCCCATTTTGGCACACCCCGAACGATATACTTATTATTACGAGAATAAAAAAATTTATCAAGAGTTGCACGAACAGGGCTGTGAATTTCAAGTCAATCTTCTGTCGCTGGCCGGATATTACAACAAGCGCTCCAAAGAGGTAGCCGAATGGCTCATCGACAAACAGATGGTGGATTATTTAGGGAGCGACCTGCACAACCGGAATCATGCCATACACATCGGTAAATACTTGTCGGGGAAAGAGTTCGCCAAACACATGAAAAATGTTTGTTTGAAAAACGACGATTTATAACTCCCACTAAAACCTACTTGGCCTTATGTTCGGTGTCATGCTAATTATGTTGTGCGGAATCCTCGTGGGATACCTGTTGCGCGACCGAAAAGCGATTCCCGCCATCGTTTCGAAAACGAGCCTATACATCATCTTTCTGTTACTCTTTATCATGGGACTGTCAATCGGGAGTAATACGCAAGTCATTCATAAATTCGGGGAACTCGGATTTTGGGGAATCGCCATTGCCCTCGTTTCGACAACGGGGAGCGTAGCCCTTTCATGGGTGGTATATCGCTACCTTTTCAAAAAAGCAGAATAGAATCAAGCCGCATGAAGAACAGCCTCATCATACTTCTTTGTTTCATTGCCGGGGTTATTCTCTCTTACAAAGGATTTATTCCCCAATACAACGAGTCGATAGGCCTCTACACCCTGTATCTGCTTATGTTCCTTGTAGGGATAGGTATCGGTTGCGACTTGTCGTCGCTCTCCTCGCCTGTCAAAAAATACCGGTTCAGAATCGTACTTATCCCGTTAGCCACCATAGCCGGGACCATTATTGCCTGTTGCCTGTTTGCGTTATTCTCACCCCTTCCGCTACGAGAAACCGTTGCTATCGGGTGCGGATTCGGGTATTACAGCCTATCGGCTATCCTGCTTAACGAACTCGCCGGAGCCGATATAGGCACCATTGCCCTCATTTGCAATCTGAGCCGGGAACTATTCACCCTTCTCACCATTCCGCTTTTAGCCCGTTATTGCGGCAAATTAGCCCCTATCGCAGCGGCAGGAGCGACCTCTATCGACACTACATTGCCGCTTATCGGCCACACGCTGGGCGAAAAGTACATCGTTATTGCCATCTTTCACGGGATTGTGGTCGATATGTCGGTACCGCTCCTCATCACATTACTCTATCTGTAACGATAGCGCAACCGGCACCTGCCCCCGACAGTACAAAAGCTAATCGAATATCCCCTCGATACTTTCTATCGGTTCCGAAACCGGATCCTCTACGTAAGAGCCTCCACTGCAAGGATCGGCATACTCTTCGGGTATTTCGAAATCGCTCTCTTGCGAATAGCCGAGACTGGGGTCGCCATAAACCTTCTGCATATAAAGCCCGTAAATGGGCAACGCCATGCTGGCTCCCTGACCATCGGCCATACCGTCGAAATGGATCGAACGGTCTTCGCCACCGACCCATACCCCCGAAACCAAATCGGGTGTAAAGCCCATAAACCAACCGTCGGAATTGTTGTTGGTAGTTCCCGTCTTGCCGCCCATAGGTGCAGTAATACCGTACCGGAACCGTATGCGTCCGCCCGTACCGCGATCGATCACATCGCGCAACATGGGCAAAATGCGGTAATAAGCCTGTTCGCTGAACACCTCGGTCATCGTGGGGGTGAACTCGGCTATTACATTACCTAAATTATCTTCTATGCGGGTTACATAAAGCGGATCCACACGTACGCCTTTGTTCGAGAAAGCCGTATACGCCGTCACCATCTCCTCTACCGAAACCTCAACCGGCCCCAGACAAAGAGAAATAACTTCGTCTATCTTGTTCTTTATACCGAACGAATGCATCAACCGGGCCAACGACGAAGGCGACAACTTATCCATCAACCGGGCCGAAATCCAGTTGTTCGAGTTGGCCAATCCCCACCGGAGGGTAACCATCTCGCCCACCCTTGCTTTCGATGAATTTCGGGGCGACCACGGTTTACCGTCTTCGGTAATAAGCGTAGGCTGCTCGTTCAGGAACATATCGCACGGAGTAAAACCCTCCTCCATCGCCAAAGTGTACAGGAACGGTTTTACGGTAGAGCCTATCTGCCGGCGTCCTATCGACGCCATATTATACTGGAAATGTGCAAAGTCGGGACCTCCCACATAGGCTTTCACATGACCGGTATGCGGATCGACCGACATGAACCCCGTACGCAAAAACGATTTTTGATACCGAATCGAATCCATAGGCGACATGATCGTATCGATCATTCCCTCATAAGAGAACACTTGCATTTCGATGGGCGTTATAAAAGCCTTTTCAATTTGCTCCTCGGTAGCCCCCGATTGTTTCATCGAGCGATAACGGTCGGATTGCTTCATTGCCTTGTCGAGAATCGATTCCCGCTCGGCCTGAGTTATACTTCGGGAGAAGGGGGCATAGCTACGTCCCTTTTTCTCGGCAAAGAAACGGGGCTGCAAATATTTGGCCAAATGCTCCTCCACGGCCTCCTCGGCGTACCGTTGCATACGCGAGTCGAGGGTTGTATATATTTTCAAGCCATCGGTATAAATGCTATACTTGCTTCCGTCGGCCTTCACATTCTTTTCGCACCAGCCATATAAAGGATTAGTCTCCCATGCAATCGAATCATCGACAAACTTTTGGGCCTCCCAGCCACGATAGTCCGACCGTACCGGTTTCTTGGCCGTCATCATCAACCGCAACTGCTCTCTGAAATAGGGAGCCAAACCCTCTTTGTGGTCTACCCGCGTATACTTCAATTCCAACGGCAAAGCCTGCAACGAATCGAGTTGGGCTTTCGTAATATAATTGGCCTTGTACATTTGACCAAGCACCGTATTTCGCCGTCCGCGGGTACGTTCGTTGAAACGCCGGGGATTATAATACGAAGGATTTTTACACATACCCACCAGCGTAGCCGCCTCCTCGATCTTCAACTTGTCGGGGGTAGTATGGAAATAGATATAGGCCGCCGACTGTATACCCACGGCATTATTCAGGAAATCGAAATGGTTGAGATACATATTTACAATTTCCTCCTTCGTATAAAACCGTTCGAGTTGCACGGCAATAACCCACTCCTGCGGTTTTTGGAAAAGGCGCTCCACAATATTGTCGGCACTGGGCGAATAGAGCAATTTAGCCAACTGCTGAGTAATGGTACTACCGCCACCGGCACTTTTCTGGAACAAAAGTCCCCGCTTGATAAAGGCCCGGAACAAAGCCTTCACATCGATACCCGAATGCTCTTTGAAACGAATATCCTCCGTAGCGATAAGCGCATTGACCAAATAGGGCGAAATTTCGTCGTAATGCACATACACCCGATTACTTTTACTTTGATAGAAACGGCCTATCACCTCCATATCGGCCGAATAAATCTCCGAAGCGAATTTATCCTTCGGGTTTTCCATATCTTCTATCGGAGGCATATAGCCTATCCAGCCCCAAGCAATCATGGCAAAAGCCGCAACCGCAAAAAGCACCAGCGCACCAAAAGCACACCACATATATCGCACGATACGCGACGTATTCCAAAAAGTTTTTTTAGCTTTATCCACTTTCATCTATCCTATTATATGTCAACGGCTTAAAATTCAAGTCACCCGTTTGCCGCTATTTGTTAAAGCAAAGGTAACAAATATATTTCATTCAACTACATATTGCAGATTTATAAAGAATATTTTTTATGCCTAAACATTTGGCTTTCGCCCTTTTTTTACTATCTTTGCTTACTGAAATGAATTGGCGAGAGTGTACATATAACCCATTACAGTTCAGGCATTTTTACAAAAGCCGGGGATTATATGCCCTCTTCCAAAAAGATAGCACAACAAGCCAATGCGACGTTTAGTGTCGTGTTGGCTTTTTTCGTTGACAACCGTATTTGCAACCTAAAACAAATCATACCGACGATGAAACGCGAGAGCTTAGTATCTATTACCGATTTTTCAAAAGAAGAGATTTTGGACCTTCTCCAAAAAGCCAGTCGATTCGAGGCAAATCCAAACCAAAAGATTTTGGAAGGTAAAGTCGTGGCTACCCTGTTTTTCGAGCCGTCCACCCGTACACGGCTCAGTTTCGAAACCGCTGTCAACCGGCTTGGCGGGAAAGTAATCGGATTCTCCGACGCCAGCACCACCAGCTCTTCTAAGGGCGAAACGCTGAAAGACACCATCATGATGGTAAGCAACTATGTCGACTTAATCATCATGCGGCATCACCTCGAAGGTGCTGCACGCTACGCCTCCGAAATATCGTCCGTGCCGGTCATCAACGCCGGTGACGGGGCCAATCAGCACCCCTCGCAAACAATGCTCGACCTTTATTCCATCTACAAGACACAAGGCACGCTCTCAAACTTAAATATTACTATGGTTGGCGATTTGAAATACGGGCGTACGGTACACTCGCTGCTCATGGCCATGTCGCACTTCAATCCCACCTTCCATTTCGTCGCTCCCGACGAGTTGAAAATGCCTGTCGAATATAAACTGTTCTGCGACCAGCACCACATACCCTATTTCGAGCACACCGAGTTTTCCGAGGAGGTAATCAACCAAGCCGACATACTTTATATGACCCGTGTACAACGCGAACGATTCACCGACCTCATGGAATACGAGAAAGTGAAAAACGTATACACGCTGCACAACAGTATGCTCGAAAACAGCAAAGAGAATTTGAGGGTTCTGCACCCCCTGCCCCGTGTGAACGAAATTTCCTACGATGTAGACAGCAATCCGAAAGCCTACTATTTCCAACAAGCCAAGAACGGATTGTATGCTCGGCAAGCCATCATCTGTAAAGTTTTAGGTATCGAAGTTTAACCCTTATCATTTCGGCAATCATGAACGACGGAAAAAAAGAATTAAAAGTAGCGGCACTCGAAAACGGAACCGTTATCGACCATATCCCCTCGAACCAACTGTTTAAGGTAGTATCGATCTTGGGGCTCGAAAATTGCGCCAACAGCATCACAATCGGCAACAACTTGGCCAGCCAAAAAATAGGGAAGAAAGGCATTATCAAAGTCGCCGACCGATTTTTCAAAGAAGAGGACTTGAACAAAATAGCACTGGTAGCCCCCGAAGCCCAAATAAACATTATCCGCGACTACCAAGTAACCGAAAAACGCAAAGTGTCGCTGCCCGACACCGTGCATGGCATTATCCGTTGCGGGAATCCCCAATGTATCACCAACAACGAACCGATGGAAACCATCTTCCATGTAACCGACAAAGTGAACATTCAGGTAAAATGCCACTACTGCGAACGATCGGCTTCGAAAGACGAAATAGAAATTTGCTAACTGCTGCGCCCCGCTATGAAACAGAACTGGAAACCCGGGACCACCATCTACCCGCTGCCGGCCGTACTGGTCAGTTGCGGTTCTTCGCCCGAAGAATACAACCTGCTCACGGTAAGTTGGGTAGGGACAATTTGCACCAACCCGCCCATGTGCTACATTTCGGTGCGCCCCGAACGGCACTCCTATGAAATCCTGCGGAAAAACATGGAGTTTGTCATCAACCTTACAACCGTCGAAATGGCCAAAGAGACCGATTGGTGCGGAGTTACCTCAGGGAAGAACTACAACAAATTCGAACATACGGGATTTACTCCCCATCGGGCTCAAATCGTACAAGCGCCCTATGTGAAGGAGTCGCCCCTCTGTATCGAATGCAAGGTACGGGAAATCATCAGCCTCGGGTCGCACGATATGTTCATCGCCGACGTGGTAAACCTGCTGGCCGACGAAAAATACATCGACCCGGCAACCGGGGCTTTCGATATGCAAAAAGCCAATCTGTTGGTCTACTCGCACGGGCACTATTACGAAATGGGAAAAGAGATTGGCAAATTCGGCTGGTCGGTTCAGAAGAAAAACAAATAATCCACAACCATGAAGAGAGTAGCCATAACCATATATACCCTTCTTTTGTTGACATTGACCGCTCAGGCCGAAATAAAAGAGCTGAATGTAAACAAAAACTTCAACTGGGGGGTACGCCTCGGAGTAAATGCTCCGCTGGTCAACATCAGGCATTTGACTCTCAACGGCACAAAAATAGACGAATCGGATTCCGAGTCGAGCTTGGGACTATCGGGATCGTTCATAGGCCGGTACAATTTTAAACGCAACTATATACAGTTGGAAGTGGGAATGCACCAATTCCATACCCGGCTCTACAACCCCGACTATGGACTGAGCAAAATCAACACCTCGGCCTACGCCATCGATGTCCCCGTCCTGTACGGCTACAACATCACCAAACACGGGCCTTACCTGATGAATCTCTTCATCGGGCCACGGGTCTCCTATATTTTCAACGAAACCAGCCACATAAACACGACCAGCGGGGAAACGTCATCGCACAATTTAGTCTATGACGAAAAACCCAACAGTTTCTCGTTTTATGCAATAGGGGGGTTAAGCACAACAATAGGCCATTTTTACATCGACTTCCGATATGCCTATTGTATCCAAAACTCCAAAAGCCTGTCGTTCAAAATCGACACGAGCGAAAACCAAACCACACAGGTACAGCTCTCACGAGCGGTCAACGAATTGAGTATTTCAATAGGATATTTATGGTAAAAACTTTAATATACATCACAACATGAAAAGAGACGACGTTATCTTCGACATCATTGAAAAAGAGAATCAACGACAACGCAAAGGTATCGAACTTATTGCCTCGGAAAACTTTGTCAGCGAACAGGTCATGCAAGCCATGGGCTCGTGCTTAACCAACAAATATGCCGAAGGGTATCCCGGAAAGCGTTACTACGGAGGTTGCGAGGTTGTAGACCAAAGCGAACAAGTAGCCATCGACCGCATTAAAAAACTGTTCAATGCCGAATGGGCAAACGTACAACCCCACTCGGGAGCCCAAGCCAATATGGCGGTATTCATGGCCGTGCTCAACCCCGGCGACAAATTCTTGGGATTGAACCTCTCGCACGGAGGACACCTCTCGCACGGAAGCCCCGTTAATTTTTCGGGACTCATGTTCCAACCGTTGGAATACAGCGTCAAAGAAGATACCGGATATGTCGATTACGACATGATGGAAGAAGTTGCCTTGCGCGAACGCCCGAAACTGATTATCGGCGGAGCTTCGGCCTACTCCCGCGAATGGGACTACGCCCGTATGCGTAAAATCGCCGACGAAATCGGTGCGCTCTTCATGGTCGATATGGCTCACCCTGCCGGCCTCATCGCTGCCGGGCTCCTCGACAACCCGTTGAAATATGCCCACATCGTTACCTCCACCACCCACAAAACCCTGCGGGGACCGCGCGGCGGTATTATACTCATGGGCAAGGATTTCGAAAACCCGTGGGGGAAGAAAACGCCCAAAGGCGAAATCAAAAAAATGTCGGCTTTACTCGATTCGGCCGTATTCCCCGGTGTACAAGGCGGCCCGCTCGAACACATAGTCGCAGCCAAAGCGGTGTCGTTTGGTGAAGCGCTCCAACCCGAGTACATCGACTACCAAACCCAAGTGAAGAAAAACGCCGCTACTATGGCACAAGCCTTCATGGACAAAGGGTACAAAATTATCTCGAACGGTACGGATAACCACTGTATGTTGATCGACCTGCGTACCAAATTCCCCGAATTGACCGGTAAAATGGCCGAAAAAGCGTTGGTTCAAGCCGACATCACGGTCAACAAGAACATGGTTCCGTTCGACAGCCGCTCACCCTTCCTCACTTCGGGAATCAGGGTAGGAACTCCGGCCATAACCACCCGTGGAGCCAAAGAAGACATGATGTGTCAAATTGTCGAACTCATCGACACCGTACTGGCTAATCCCGAAAACGAATCGACTATCAAAGCGGTTCGGGAGAAAGTAAACAGCATGATGGCCGAATATCCCATCTTTGCTTACTAATTTGTAATTTTTTCAACCAAGTACACTCCGAAATTCGGAGTGTACTTATTTATTGTACAATCACCATGAAAATAGCTATTAAAATTTTTCTTACAAGCCTTATTTTCGGTGCCTTTGCCATTGAAAGCCAAGCCCAAGACTGGCCCAACCTGAACCGTTATCGCGAAGAGAATAAAGCAATTATGGAAACCCGTCATAACGATCCCAACGATGCCCAAAAGAATTGGGTAGTCTTTATGGGTAATTCCATCACTCAAAACTGGGCATCGATGGACCCCGATTTCTTTACCGAAAACAACTACATAGGCCGGGGTATCAGCGGACAAACCACACCCCAAATGTTGATCCGGTTCAGACAAGATGTGATTCAACTGAACCCGAAAGCCGTTGTCATACTGGCCGGGACAAACGATATTGCCGGGAACACCGGGCCGTCGAGCATCGAAATGATTATGAACAACATCATGTCGATGGCCGAATTGGCACAAGCCAACAACATTAAAGTAGTGCTCTGCTCCTTGATTCCTGCCAACCGGTACAGTTGGGCGCCCAACGTTCAACCGGCCGACACGATTATCGAATTGAACAAACGAATAGAAGCCTATGCCCGTACAAAACAGATGGTTTATGTCGATTTCTACACACCGCTTGTCGACAACGAAAAGGGTTTGAGTTCGGCTTACGGGAAAGATGGCGTACACCCCACCATCGAAGGATATAAAGTAATAGAACCATTGGTGATCAAAGGTATCGAACAAGCCATATCGCGATAAGCACAATCTATCATTATCACACAAGGAGGGCTCGAAAGATTTTTTTTCGAGCCCTCCTTGTGTGATGCAACAATTACTCTATACCGTACGGTTTCAATATTGCCATCATTTGAGGCTGGTACTGCCGCGCCATGCGCTCAAATCCCAAATCGTTGGGGTGAGTGCCATCGACCGAACCTTCGTGGTCCGTCCCTATGGCATGGTTGTCGCGGATCAGATGCAAATCGTCCACCCCCTCGTTTTTCAGTTGTTCATACTGTTCTACAAAGGCTTTCCCCTGATTGATGCACCGCTCGCGTACCGCACTGTTGCTATACCCGTTTTCGCGCATATAACTCTCAATCATAATGATGGGAACACCCGGGTGATATTTCCGTATGGTCTTCACCATATATCCCATACGCTCCGTAATCTCTTCGGGCGAAGGATTGGGCATACAATCCAAAACAAAAGCATCGGCATCAATATCCTTCAACATATCGGCAACCGCAGCCTCTATCTTACCGTTTCCGCTTACCCCAAAATTGATAAAATCGATTCCCGTGTTCCTCGACATCTGCGCCGGATAAGCTAACCCGGCACGGCTGGCACAGGCCCCATGCAAAATACTCGACCCATACAAAACGACCCGATGGCGGAATGGCGAGGGCACCGCCTCGATAAACGAAGCCGAATCGACACCTATCTCCAACGAAGTAATCCCTTCGAGCAAGGGAAGATAAAGCAAAAACTCATGGGGCACCGCTTCCAAATTTTGGGCAATCTTCCCCTCGTGGGTTTTCCCGGCCGATGGGATTCCCACCCCTGCCGGAATCCAACGTCCGTCATGTTTCATATACAGGTCCAACCCTTTATGGGCGATCGGGGTCATATTGCCCATCACCCCTCCGCCCCAAGTTTCCCAACGGGCTGCCACGGTAGTGCTATTGGTCTTGAATGCGATAGCCAGTCCGGCCGTATGAGTGAACAGGCGTTTTACCTGAAACGGCATATTGTTGTACTTTACGGTATCGACCCGATGGTATATATTTTCGGGCGTAGGCATTGCCTTCCCGACAAGTGTCAAACGGGCAGCGTCGACATACTTCAACTGAGCGCTCGACGGCACGGCAAATGCCAAAATCGAACAAAAAACGACTGTAAAAACTCGAATTTTCATCATACTACAACTGTATATTCGTTTACATGGGGTCTACATCGTAATAGAGCAACAGGGATTTGAAGCGGTCGTCGGCCAACGCATTTTCATAGACTTGCCGCAAAATTGTTTTCACCTTCGTCATCGACGCCGAAAGCTCCATCTTCAAAACCACCTTTCTAATATATAGCGACTGTATGCGAGCCACCGGCGGATTGTCGGGACCCAGCACACGGGTACCAAACACCTCGCGCAACAGTCCGGCATAGCGGGTCGACAACTCTTGTAAAAGGATTTCGTCCCTATGTTTCAAATAGATATATATCAACCGAGTGTAAGGCGGATAGGCAAACATTTTGCGCTCGGCCAACTGCACATTGTACATACCTTCGTAATCGTGAGCCATCACCTGCCGGATAAGGAGCGCCCCCGGATCGGAAGTTTGCAGCACCACCACACCCTTCTTCTCTTTTCGCCCCGCACGTCCCGAAACCTGCTCCATCATTTGGAAGGCCCGTTCGTGAGCCCTGAAATCGGGATAATTCATCATTTGGTCGGCACTCAATATGCCCACCACGCTCACCCGTTCGAAGTCGAGCCCCTTCGTTATCATTTGCGTCCCGATGAGGATTTTGTTCTTCCCTTTCGAAAAATCGTCGATAATCTGCTCATAAGAACTGCGGGAACGCGTTGTATCCAAATCCATGCGAGAGAGCGGTATCTGAGGGAAATGCTGGGCAATATCCTCCTCGATCCGCTCGGTACCGAAACCCACCACCCCAATGGTAGCTTGCCCGCAAGCCGGGCACACACGAGGTATCTCGTAGGTAAATCCGCAATAGTGACAGGTAAGTTGGTTGAACCGCTTGTGGTAGGTAAGGCTCACATCGCAATGCTCGCACCGCGGAACCCATGCACATTGCTTGCACTCGACCATCGGGGCGAATCCCCGTCGGTTTTGAAACAGAATCACCTGTGTATCGTTGTCCAGTGCTACCTGCATACGATTGAGCAACTCGGGCGAAAAATTGCCTCGCATACGATTTTTCTTTCGCATCTCCCGCACATCGACCGGTATAATCTCGGGCAGTTCCACATCGTTGAACCGTTTTTTCAACTCCACCAACCCATACTTGCCTTGTTTCGCATTAAAATAAGATTCGATGGCGGGGGTAGCGCTTCCCAACAAAGTCTTCGCACCATGCATCGAAGCCAGCACAATAGCCGCATTACGGGCATGATAACGTGGTGCCGGATCGTATTGTTTATACGAGGTTTCGTGTTCTTCGTCGACAATTACCAATCCCAAATCGCTGAAAGGCAAAAATATAGAAGATCGAACTCCCAAAATGAGCCGCGGCTCCCGGCGGTCGAGCAGGGCATTCCAAATCTCCACCCGTTCATTGTCCGAGAACTTCGAGTGATATATCATCAACTTATCGCCAAACATCTTCCGCAAGCGGGAAGTCAGTTGGGTAGTGAGCGCTATCTCAGGGACCAGATAGAGAACCTGACGCCCCTCGTTCAACACCCGATCGATCAAATGGGCATAAATTTCGGTCTTCCCGCTCGACGTAACGCCATGCAGCAAAGTGACCGTATGGGTCTTGAACGAATCGACAATCTGCCGATAGGCGGTTTGCTGCAACTCGCTCAACGGAGCAATCTCGCCCACCGACACACACTCCGGTTCAAAACGGCTTATCTCTTTTTTATATGGTTCGAACAATCCCTTCTCGACCATCGCCCCCAATACGGCCGACGACACGCCCGAACGGTCGAGCAAACTCTTGCGGGAAACCTCCCGGAGTTGCCCTTTTTGCATAAACCGCGACAAATCGAGAAAAGCAAGAAGCATGACCTCCTGCTTCTTAGCCTGTTTCACCCGCTCGAACGCACCATGCAAAGCCGCTTCGTCGTTCGGGGAAAAGGTAAGGCGTATATACGTTTCGGTTTTCGGCCGATAATTGGCCTTTATCTGTTCCGATACAAACACAGCTTCCCGCTCCAACAACAGCCGCAACGTAGGCAAGATGTTGCGCATACCGCTCTCCTTTTCGAGCTCCTGTACCGTCATGCGGGATTTTTTGCTCAACGAAGCCAACAGCATCCATTCCCGCTCTTTCAGCCGGTCGTCGTCAGCCTCTTCGAAGTCGGGATTCAACGTCACCATCGTCTCGCTTTCAAGTTTCAAACCCGAAGGCAAAGCCGCCTTGTATACATCGCCCACTGCGCAAAGGTAATAATCGGCAATCCACTCCCAAAACTGTAACTGCGGACGCCGCAAAACAGGCCGGCTGTCGAGAAGCGAAAGGATCTCCTTCACCTCGTATCCCTGAGGCTCGGTATCGTGCAGACGCACCACAATGGCGGTATAGTATTTTTTCCGCCCGAAAGGCACCACCACCCGGCTCCCCACAGGCAACGACTCCTGCCAATCGGTAGGAATCCGATAAGTAAAATACTTATACAGCGGCAAAGGCAATACGACGTCGGCAAATATATTCATAGACATATTTATCTTCCCCTACAAAGATAGCGAAAGGTGAGCGCAGAGGCAAATGGAAATGCAGTTTTCACATTACATCGGTCAACTACCCCCTTTCGATCCTCAGAAGAGCAAGGTTTGTACCCCCAAAAAAGAACGGAGCGAAGAAGCCTCGTTCTCCGCCCCGTTGCCTTATATACTTTTATAAATTAGAATAGATATGCAGCAGTGATTGTCCACGCACGGCTTTTGCCGTTCAAAGCGGTATTTAAATAATTGTTATCGATTTCCATCGCTTTTCCCAATCCCCAGCCATATTGACCGGCAACTTGCAAATGGTTGAAAAGTTCGACACCGATACCTACATTGATAGCCGTCTCAAAGCTCTTGTCTTTATACTGATCTTCGAAATTGTCGCCCACTTTAAAGCCAAAACTCGGACCGGCATAAATAAAAGGCGCAAGTACTGACCCTACCACTGGCAACGAAAATTTATACTTTAAATTAATAGGTATCTCTACATAATCGGCATGTTGATCTTTCGAAATTCCGGTAGTCACCTCTTTCAAAGTCGAACCTTTTCGGGTATACATCACACTGGCATCAAGACCGATTCCAATAATAGGCACCGTAAACTCGGCCATCAAACCACCTGTAAAACTCGAAATATTCTCCGACTTAAAAGTCTTCGACAAATCTCCCCCCAAAGACAACGTAGATATATTCATACCTACCTTAGGGCCAAACTTAAATTGTGCATTGGCCGGAATAGCCAAAAACATAGCAGCTACAAGAGCCACACAAAAAATCGACTTTTTCATAATCTTTTTTATTTTTGTTCTGCAATCGAGTCACGGAGCATTTCTATATAATAGTAACCCCCGATTCACAACCACGGTTTGCACAAAGATAAGATAAAAAAGATTAAAATCGCAAAATTGCCCGAGAAATTGACAAGAAACACAAAAAATCATTATCGCGTGCCGACAATCGGGAAAAATAATGTATCTTCGACAATCGAAAACAAACAGGTATCTTCATGGACAACAAACCCACTATCGAAGAGGAAATCGTAAAAATGTTGCGAACCGTTTACGATCCCGAAATTCCGGTTAACATCTACGACTTGGGACTTATTTATAATGTAGAAGTAAACGATGGCGTCGTAAAAATAGAAATGACGCTAACCGCCCCCAACTGCCCGGCCGCCGATTTTATCATCGAGGACGTGCGCATGAAAGTCGAAAGTATCGAAAACGTAAAAAGTGCCGATATTCAGCTCGTTTTTGAACCCGAATGGGATAAAGATATGATGAGCGAAGAGGCAAAACTCGAACTTGGATTTTTATAACCCGCTTCATATTCACGCCATGCTCCCAAAAAAAATCTACTTTGCCTCCGACTTTCACTTAGGTGCAAAATACATCGAGAATCCGCTGGAATACGAACGGCGCATTGTGCGATGGCTCGACAGTATCAAGCACGATGCCTGTGCGCTGTATCTGTTGGGAGATATTTTGGACTACTGGTATGAATATCGCTACGTGGTACCCCGGGGGTTTACCCGATTCTTCGGCAAATTGGCCGAATTGAGCGACAGCGGGGTAGATATACATTGGTTTATCGGGAATCACGACATTTGGATTTTCGACTACCTCCCGCACGAACTGGGTATTACCATACACGACGGAACACTTATTACCGACATCGGCGGGAAACGCTTCTTTCTCTCTCACGGCGACAATGTGGGGAAACGCGACCTCTCGTTCCGCCTGTTGCGGAAGATTTTTCGCAGCCGTTTCTGCCAACGCCTCTATGCAGCCATACACCCTCGGTGGAGCGTGGCATTCGCCCTGCGATGGTCGGCCCACAGCCGGAAAGCCGGAAACGACTATGCCGAATACCGAGGTGAGAAAAATGAACACTTGGTATGTTTTGCCAAAGAATACGGGGCTAACAACCCTATCGATTTTTTCATTTTCGGGCACCGGCACATTCTGCTCGACTTGGCTTTACCCCGACAAAGCCGAATAGTCATTTTAGGCGATTGGATTAAAAATCCCTCTTTCGCAATTTTCGACGAAACAGGGCTGAATGTATACGATTATATCGAGAACAAATAAGCAAAAAGCCACCCAAACACCTCTATTTAACTTTTTTTATATATTCGACCACAAACACAAATATTCATATATATACCTATTATGCAGCCATTTATAGCACACCAGCCTTAAAACAGACTTGCAAAAACATATTATAAAACATATTATTTTGTTTGCTTATCTGCAAAAAAAGGTTGTCCTTTGTCTCAATAACCTAAAACAATCTTTTTTACCTTAAAAAAATTAATACCTATTGAAAACCTAATAAAGAAGGAGCTTTTGCGAAAAAGCTCCTTCTTGCATTTTATTTATCAACTGAATTTCAACAGATTATATAAAATAAATTACATACATGGAACACCTTCCGTGTACGCACACAATTCTACGTTAAACCGCGGCAAGAAGATAACGAAACGTAAAAAAGTCGTCATATCCATTACGATTTGCAAAAAAAACATTATCTTAGCCAATAAGTACACCCGCACAAAACAGGTCTATGTTCGGAGTTTTCACCTATCCATGGAGCGACTGGTTATATTCCGGGGTCTACACGGGATTTATCCTGACGATCATTTTTACAATCATCGTCGTCGTACTCGAAAATCGCAATCCGGTAAAAAGCCTTGCATGGATTGTC
>DXFL01000004.1 GCA_019114445.1 Candidatus Barnesiella excrementigallinarum | reverse complement strand
AAGGACTGAAAATCCTTGTGTCCCCGGTTCGATTCCTGGTGGCACCACAGCAAAGAAAAGCAAAACAATGTAAAATCCTGATTTTCAACGAAAATCGGGATTTTTTATTTTCCCCAAAAACGCAAAAAAGTGCGGTTCACGACCGCCTTTGGTGGAGCAGAAGGTGGAGCAAACGGGTGTTCCAAACATCTCCACCTTGAAAGAGCGTTTTTCGCTGATTCACAACATTTTGCATAGCGTCAAAACGGGCTTGGATTCCTACATTTGCCGAACTAATGTTTAACTTAAAAGTAGGAGAAAATGAGACGAGATTCATTTAATGTGCTTTTCTTTATCAAGAAAACCAAGCTGCTGAAGAACGGAGAGGCTTCAGTATGTATGCGTATCACAGTCAATGGCGCAAGAGTAGAAACAAACATCCGCAAAAGCATTGAGCCTGTATCGTGGAACCAGGCAAAGGAGTGTGCGAGGGGCAAAAGTCGTAAATCAACCGAGCTCAACAATTACATCGAGGAGAGTCGAATCAAACTCCACCGAATTTACACGCAACTCGAAGAGAATGGAGAACTAATCACTGCCCGAATATTGCAGGAAAAGTTCTTCGGGGTGGACAAAAAGGTGGAGCAAGTACGCACCATTATCGGCACTATGCGTGAACACAACGAGCAATGCCGAGCATTGGTGGGTAAAGATTTTGCCCTAATCACCGTAAGGCGATACGAAAGTTGTACCCGCTATCTTGCCGAACTAATCAAACTGAAATATGACAAAGAGGATTTGCCTATTACCGAGGTAAACGGCGAACTTGTGCGAGCCTTTGAGTTCTATTTGAAGACCGAGAAGAATTGTCAACAGAATACCGTTATCCGTTATATGAAGTGCTTGAAAAAGATTATTAACCTTGCACTTGCCAACGAATGGATAGAGAAGAATCCTTTTGCAGGCATCAAATTTCACGAAAAGGAGATTGTCCGCGAGTTCCTGACGATGGACGAACTTATGACAATATACCAAAAGGAGTTTTCGCTACCCCGCCTTGCATTGGTGCGTGATGTATTTATCTTCGCCGCCTTTACGGGATTGGCATTTATAGATGTTCAGCAACTCGCAGCCGAACATATCGTGCAAGACAACAACGGACACTATTGGATTCGCAAGACACGCCAAAAGACAAATAATATGTGTAATATTCCGCTGTTGGATATCCCGTTGGCGATTCTCAAGAAGTATGAGAACCACCCGACTTGCATCAAGCGTGGCGTATTACTCCCTGTTCCTTGCAATCAGAATATGAACAGCTACCTGAAAGAGATAGCCGATGTCTGCGGAATTCAGAAGCACCTTAGTACACATGTGGCAAGACATAGCTACGCCACGTCTGTGTGCTTGGCTAACGGTGTAAGCATAGAGAATGTAGCAAAGATGCTCGGACACTCTAATATCAAGATGACGCAACACTATGCCAAAGTGCTTGACAGTTCGATATTGAAGGATATGATGAATGTAAAGAGTGCGATAGTGAATTTAGGATAGAAGTCTGCGGTACGCTTCACTTGCTTTCGTCCCATTATAAAGTTAACCCGGAGGGCAATACCTGCGAGTTCAAGCCCAAGGGTTTTCGAGCAAAAAATTCTCTTTGATAATTTTTCACCCGAAAAAACTCTCCGGTATCACCGTCCGAGTTGAGAATGAGTTTGGGACGAAGCAAGCGAAGCGACCTACGACGCATAAATCAAGGTCAAATCTATTAAGAGTATCAATCTTCAAATTATAATCAAGCCGCTATTATTATAAAAAACAGAGTTGGGGACAAAGGCAGCTCGCTCCCAACTCTGCATAATAAGTTCAGTCAGTGTTTCCTTTACACTTATAATATACCCTATCGGGTGTAATTTGCAAGCACTTAACCCATATTATACCTTATAGGGTATAATCTAAAACTTGCCTCGATAGCAACTTTGCAATACTCGTTCAATATCGCTTTCCCGATAAAGGATTTTTCCACCCAGTTGGCGGTACGGCAAAATGCCGTTGTTGCGATAGTCTTGCAAAGTGCGACGACTGATTTTCAAGCGTTGCGATAACTCCCTGTCGGTCAAATAGTGTTCGCCACCCAATAGCGGTTGATTCTCATCTGCCATCGTTGCGGCATCTTTGGCAATGCGGTCAAGTTCAGAGAATAGACCGCGTACCCACTCGTGTTTGTGCGTGATAACTTCGTTACTCATAGGCTTATGGTTTATAGGTTAAACATCATTTGCAATAAGTCGCTCGACATCTTCGGGGCGATAGTAGATGCGGTTGTTGATTTTAGAGTGCGGCAACCTGCCGCTATCCCTAAGCGTTTGCAGCGTGCGGGGACTAATCTTCAAAGCATGGCAGACATCCTGATTATCCATCCACTCGCTCATACGCCTACCACTACGCTGGCGATTGATACTATCCATTCGCTTTATAAATTGACTGAGGCGCGACACAAGCTCCTCAAAGGTCTTTTTCTCAATGCTGATAATCTCCATAACTATTTCATTTTTACATTAAACATTCGCTTTTCGATTGCTAAGTAAAAACAAAAAATAATACATTCTGCAATCCCGACATTACGTGTCGTCAAGTGTCATTAGATTGCATAAGTGGTAGTATTTTAGAATGTAAATCGCTATCCCAAATACAGAAAGAGTGATTGATAGATTGCAAGATTGCATGACTGCAAGTATGAGAGATTGCAAGGTTGAATGATTGCATTACTTGTTACAATCAATAATGATTGCCCTCATTCTTGATTGCTTGCTTTGCTTATTGGTTATAAACAAGTAACCAACAAGTGTTATAACCAACGCACCAATGCTAATTTTTCAGTAAAATTTAGGCTGCCATAGGATAATTTTCAGGCACTGAAAATTCATGTTCAAGCGAACATAGCAAGTTGTGTTTTGGGGCACCCGAAATGTTTTCGGCGTCCCAAAACCACCTATCAGTATCTTACCCTCCAAAGTCGGGAGGATTTGATGTTTTTATATTGCAAATACTTTCACTTTATGTACAAGCTTTATGCTCCGAATAATCATATAAGCTATTCGAATGTTCATCCCTGAATTATAAAAATTACAATTCATGCGATAAAAAAGTTACTTCAAAAAGACGCAGTTTCGCATATTATCACTAAATTTGCGGTATACGCCAATAAAATGTGTAAATGATGAAAGATTTAAATAGACTAAAAGTAGTATTGGTTGAACAAAAGAAAACCGGCAAATGGCTTGCCGAGCAGTTAGGCAAAGACCCCTCAACGGTTTCTAAATGGTGCTCAAACAAGATGCAGCCCTCTTTGGAGATGCTGTCGCAAATAGCGAAAGTACTAAATGTGAAAACAAAAGAGTTGGTAAATTAGAATTGTTATTTGATTATGCCTATAATCTATTATAGGGCAATGGTTATATGAAACACCAAATTAAAGATAATTATATTATTGCGAAACCATTTGTAAAGTGGGCGGGAGGAAAAGGTTCTCTAATAAGCCAACTTATTGAGAACTTACCACAAGACTTTGCGGGACAGCCAAATGTGACATACATTGAGCCCTTTGTAGGTGGTGGAGCAATGCTATTTTATATGTTAACACATTATTCTAACATAAAACGAGCCATAATAAATGATGTTAACGAGGATTTAATAGATTGTTATTTGTTAATAAAAAATGACCCAGAAAAACTCAGAGCACCATTACGAGAAATAAAAGAAGAGTATTATCGATTAGCTACCATAGAAGCAAAATCGCATTACTATTATCAAATGCGAGAGAAGTATAATAACGAGGAACTAGCAAAAGAGAAGCGGGCAGCTTGTTTTATATTTCTTAATAAGACTTGTTTTAATGGTCTCTACAGGGTCAATACTAATGGAAAATTCAACGTACCATTTGGTCAATACGATCATCCTAACATTTGTGATGAAGAACTAATTATGGCGTGCCACAGAGAGTTGCAGAAGGTAGATATATATGTTGGAGGATATAAAAATATTACAAGACATTTAGGGAGAAGATATAACTTTATTTACATCGATCCACCGTATAGACCCCTCTCTGGTTCAGCTTGTTTCATTGAGTATACACATAGTATATTTGATGATGTAGAGCAAGAAAAATTGAAAGCCTATTGTGACACATTAACCCAAAAGGGATGTAAGATTATGCAAAGTAACTCAAACTCTTTAGACAATAATGGAGAGTCTTATTTTGCGAAATTATACAATGCATATACTATCAAACCGATTTTGGCGCACCGATTTATAAACGCCCATGCTGGAAAACGAGAAAAGGAAACAGAACTACTCATTATGAATTACTAATTCACCATAGTGCTAACAAATAAATGAACTATATATGGCCTCTTTGACAATCTCTCAAATTCAAGCAATTAAGGAGCATATGACCGATGACATGTCTATGCTATCCAAGAAGTTTAAGGCAAAAAAGAACCCATACGACACACAAACAGTTTTACTAAATGAATTAGATGACTATCTCTCAAATGGTTGGGAAGAAGTATCTAAATTAAAATACAAGGCAAGGATTCAAAAACTCAAACCAGCAGGAAGAAGGTTTGAGGATGATATTTGGTGTATGTTCTATAACCTTGGATTTAGACACCTTAATTATGATGAGAATTTAGTTGTACAATGGGGGGATAATCCAGAAGACAAACATCAACTTGATGTTGTTGCTATTGGCGAAGAGGCTATATTTGTTGTTGAGTGTAAGGCCACTGAAAACATTAAGCCCGCATCATTCAAAAAAGATATAGACGATATGCGTTTATATAGGGATGGTGTGATGAAGGCTTTGCGCCAAATATACGGAGAGGACAAAAAGGTTAAGTTTATTTTTGCAACACGCAATTACACATTTGCTGAGGGATGTGAAGATGAAAAGAGATTGGCAGAAAATAAGATCTTCCAGTTTACCGACAATACATACGACTATGTAAATAGTCTCATAAAGGCATATAAGTCAACGGTTATATATCAGTTCTATGGTTTGATGTTCCGACACGAACGCATCAATAATGATAAAATTCGTATCCCAGCATTAAAAGGTATGATGGGTGGTCACACGTATTATATGCTTTCTATCGAGCCAGCCACATTGCTAAAGATTGGCTTTGTGTTGCATCGAACAAGAGTCAATACGCAAATCACTATGCCAACATATCAGAGATTGCTTGTGCCTTCGCGATTGAAGGGTATTGGGGAATTTATTGATAAGAAAAATGGATACTTTCCTAATTCTGTAATTATCAATTTTGATGATTCTGAGAGGAAAAATAGAATTCAGTTTGATTTGGCTCCTGGCGGATCTGATGATACGAGAACAAAATTAGGATACCTTACCATTCCGAACGCCTATTGCATTGCATATATCATAGATGGCCAACATCGTGTATATGGTTACGCAGGCTCAAAATATAAAGATACGAATACAATTCCTGTGGTTGCGTTTGATGGTTTGCCATCAGATGAACAGCTCAGAATATTTATGGATATCAATGAGCATCAAAAGGCTGTTAGCCCGAGCTTGCGTTTAGATTTAAACGAGGATTTGAACTGGGAGTCTCCACATTTAGATTCGCGTTTAAAGGCGTTGCGTTCATCCATTATTAAACAACTCGGCAGGGATAATAGCAGTGTTTTGGCCCGTAAGATTGCGATTGGAGAAGATACTGCAAAACTGCAATTAAAGCCATTTGATACAGCGCTGTCTAAATCATCACTGCTACCTAAAGCGACCAAGAAAGAGTTTACAGATCATACGGATGTTTGTCTATACAACACTAACTGCGTTGAGCATAACAAAGCAATGTTGGATGCACAGAAACGAATATCGAATTTAATAAAGGATTGCTATGCTTATGTTTATTATAAAATGATCGATGAGCACAAGGAAGAATATGAGACCTTCATTGAGTGTAATCGCGGTACATATGCTTTTGTTTCTTTAATTGCATCTTTAAATGAGAGTCTAATCAGAAGTGAGAAGTTGTCGCAAAAATCTAGCACCAAAGAGCAGGTAGATGCAATGGCTCCATATTTTGATGTGCTAATCGATTATTTGTGCAATATGCCAATAGATGAACAAACGCAAATTCGCTTAATCAAGGGTCAAGGTGCGGACACGCTATGGCTTCGAATGTATCAAAATGCCATTCATAAACAGATGCCGGAATATAATCCAAAAGGTCTAGGAGCTTGGCTTGAAACACAAGATAAAGACTTGCAAGAGGAAGGAAAAGTGTATGGTCGACAGATCGAGAAACACATAAAAGAGACCATTCTTAGAAAACTTGAAGAATTATACGGAAGTATCTGGGAGAGTAAGGTGAAAAAGATTATGGGTAAATGTCTTCAGCGTATGGGCGACGATGAAGATGTTGACAGCCAGGATTGGACAGACCTTATGACACTACAGGACTACAAAGAGATTATTGAAAGTAACTGGAGTGTAAAGAAAGAGGATGATGAGTCATTCGTTACATTTGAGGAAGAGTTTTCAATACAGGTATCAGATTCATTTAGAACAAAGACCGATAAACTGAAATGGATAAATGACCTTATTTCATTCAGTAAAGCATGGACTACCACTAAAGGTCGACCTCTATCCCAAGCAGAGGTTAATGAAATGCAATCTATATTACAAAGTTTAGTACCAACTGAGGAATACTAATGATTGATTATAACGAGTTTTGTCAAAAAGATATCACATTGCGTGATTATCAGCAACTTGCCAAAGAGGAAATCTTTAGCAAGTGGAATCGTGTTGACAATATTCTATATCAGATGCCAACTGGAACTGGCAAAACTCGATTATTTACATCTATTATCCGAGACATAAGCATTTGGGGATTAAGGCATAATATTAATTATCGCATCTTGATCATTGCTCATCGCAGTGAATTGATAGAGCAAAGCTCTCGTAGCCTAGATAAATATCGCATTAAACATGGTGTGCTAGCTGGTACGATGAAGGATAAGCGTGATTTGACGCAAGCTATACAAGTAGCCTCAATTCAAACCATTACACATCCGGCCAATCAATGTTTGATTGATGACCTTAAGTTTGATTTTATAATTATTGATGAAGCTCACCATGCAGTTGCAAAATCATATCAGAAATTATGGGAATTTTGCCCTGATGCCAAAAAGTTGGGCGTAACTGCAACTCCTTGGAGAATGAATAATAGTGGTTTTGCACAAATCTTTGATGCGTATATTCCTTCTATGTCAATTAAGGATTTTATACAAAAAGGATGGTTGGCAACATATCAATATTATTCTATTCCTACAAGTTCCGAACTTGTCAAATCTATTGAGTCCATTAGGGAATTTGATATAGAGGGTGATTATAAGAATAGCGCATTGGTTGAGGTGTGTGACACATCAAAGATTCGAGCTCAGCTTTATGATAGTTATGAAAAGAATGTCTTAGGCAAGAAAGGTATTATTTATAGCATCTCCAGAGAACACAGTGAACACATATGTTTGCAATATCGCAGTCGCGGTGTAGCAATTGAGAACATCGATAGCAAGACTCCGGCAAAAGTCAGAGAAAAAGTTATACAAGCTTTTAGAAATGGAGAGATTGACATTATAGTCAATGTTGATATCTTCTCAGAAGGCTTTGATTGTCCTGATATCGAATTTATTCAATTAGCAAGACCTACAAAATCTTTAGTTAAATATATACAACAGGTTGGAAGAGGTTTGCGAAAGAATGGCGACAAGAAGTGTATAATACTTGATAATGTAGGTATGTACTCTCGATTTGGCTTGCCTGATGAGGAACGAGATTGGGAGTCTTTCTTCTATGGAGAAGAGAAAGAACCCACTTCTACAAAGGGATATTCTCGTAACAATGGTAGCTTAAGAGAGTATGTGGAAACAGATTTGAGCGAAGGCAACGAGGAAATGATCCTTATACAAGATTTGGAAATGCCCAAAGTTGTCGAAGAAGTAGTAGAAGAAACATCTACTGTAATTCCAGTTATCCCTACAAAAGATATTCCCACGCATACGACTGATAACATTTATCATTTTTCAATTAAAAGCAAAACTTTTAGTTCTGGCAAATATTTTATCGAGGAGAATGAGAACGGATTCTTTATTGTGAATGCTCGAAATCAAAATAAAATGCTATTAACCACGATTAAAACAATGCGTGGTGGGGTTATTATAGTCCAAAAAGAGCCTACTAGAAAATCGTTTACGATAATCAAAACATTATCAGCAACAACCATCAATTCTTCTATGAGTCGCATAGTTGGAACAATAAACAAAGAGGGACTGTTACTGAAATTTACATCTTTTGACAAGGCAAAGATAAATGAAACCATAACTATTTAACTAAATACAATATGGGCAAACCAGTAACTACATACTTAATAGACGGAAATCCGAAAGGAACTCAATACGCATTCATAAGCAATAAGATTTGCCAGATGTTTGTTGTGCCACGCTCCAACCTCTCATATCTAAATACGCAAGAGAAGTTACAGAAGCCTGCATTTTATATTTTGCTAGGCGAGGATGAGGCGACAAAACCTCAGGCATATATTGGGGAAACGGAGAATTTCCGTGAGCGAGTGAAAGACCACGACAGCAAGAAAGCATTTTGGCAGAAAGCTCTCATATTTGTGTCAAAAGATGCCGATATGACCAAAGCAGATGTACAATATTTAGAACACAAGGCAATAGCCGAAGCAAAGAAAGCCAATGCCTTTGTATTGAGCGACAATAAGCAGACACCAAAGGCTCCAAATTTGCCCGAATATCAGCAGGACTCAATGGATGAGTTCTTTGAGGATGTAAAGTTCCTGGCCTCATTCATCGGCTGCAACATCTTTGAGGTATCGCAGCCAAAAGCAGAACATCTGTTCTATACTAAAGGGCGTGGTTGTGAAGCGAAGGGCTTCTATAGTTCCAATGGCTTTACGGTTTTGAAAGGCAGTGTTATTGCCAAAACTATGGTACCATCTTTCAACTGGAAAGAAAAACGTGAAAGCATGCTACATGAGTATGCCTCCATTGAAAATGATGAATTAGTAATGACCTCCGATAAAACTTTCCCAAGCCCAAGTACTGTAGCTGACTTCTGCATAGGCAGTAGCAATAATGGCTGGCTTGTGTGGAAAGATAAAGAAGGTAACACATTGGATTCAGTTTACAGAAAACAATTGGAACTATGAACAAATATAGAGAACAGTTAAATAAATGTATTCAAGTTGTTGATAGCGTTCGTAATATGATTAATGTACGACGGATTCCTAGCAACGCTATCAGTTATAATGACCTTTATAGTGCTTTATATCAATTAATTCCATTAATACCAGAAGAGTATCATATATTTAGAGACAGGTTGAGAGATAAGATACTACCTAACTTAAAAACATCGGATCTAATCTCGGTGAATCAATTTGGTCAACAACTAGTAACTCCTCAGAATGGCATTAATCCATACTCTTTTGGCGAAGTTATAGCAACTGTTACATATCTAAATGGATATAGTAATAATAATTCATCATCTTTTTGGGACAATATACACCCACAGATAGTTTCAGTCGCTAAAGGTCGTTTTGATGATAGTTATTATGCAGATGCAGTAGAAGCTGCATTTAAGGAAGTAAATACTAGAGTTAAAGGAATTTATAAGAATAGGACATCCATTGAAAAAGATGGTGTAAAATTAATGCAATCAGCATTTTCTCCTCAAAATCCAATAATAAAATTAGGAGATATTTCAACTGAAACAGGTACAAATGTACAACAAGGATATATGGAAATGTTTGTGGGAGCAATGATTGGCATAAGAAACCCCAAAGCTCATAGCAATCAAACATTATCAAAAGCAGATGCTATTAGAAAATTACATTTTGCCAGTATGTTGATGTGTAAACTAGATAATGAACTGATTTAAATAGAATATTCATTAAAACATATAGATAGTACTGTTTGTATATGTCAGAAACCAACCGCATAGAATATAAAAGAGAATTGACCTCTGAACTTGATATTGAGAAGGAGGTTGTGGCGTTCCTTAACTACAAGGAAGGTGGATACATCTATATCGGTATTGATAAAGATGGTTCAACTGTGGGCGTCAGTGATGTAGATGATTGTATGCTGAGGTTGAAAGACCGCATAAAACACAACATTTCACCTTCGGCGATGGGTTTGTTTGATATTTCCGAAGAACAAAAGGATGGACGTAGCATTATTAAAGTTACGGTGGCGAGTGGTATTGAGAAGCCTTATTTCAAAACGAAGTATGGAATGACTCCGAGGGGTGCGTATTTGCGTGTTGGAACATCGGCAGAGCCTATGCCTCAGGAGCAGATTGACCGTTTGTTTGCTATGCGTACACGCAACTCTATCGGGCGCATTGTATCTAACCGCCAAGATTTGAGCTTTGAGCAGTTACGCATCTACTATGATGAGCGAGGCAAGAGACTCAATGATAATTTCAAACGTACATTGGAGTTGCTTACAGATGATGGCAAGTACAATTATGTGGCTTATCTGTTGGCTGATGAGAACGGCAATTCAATCAAGGTGGCGAAGTATTCAAGCCTTGATCGTTGTGATTTGGTGGAGAATAACGAATATGGTTATTGCTCTCTTATCAAAGCAACCAAGAGTGTATTATCAAAGTTGGATATCGAGAACAAGGTGGCAGCAACGATAACCCCAATGGAGCGTATTGAAACCCCATTGTGGAATAAGGTTGCCTTGCGCGAAGCCGTTATCAATGCTATCGTGACTATTCGTTTGAAGTACCACCCAAGTTTGAGATATTCCCCGATAGGCTTGAGATAACCTCAGCGGGTCGCTTGCCTGAATCTCTCACTAAAGAGGAGTTCTTCAATGGCATATCAATCCCTCGCAATAAGGAGTTAATGCGTATTTATCGTGATGTGGAATTGGTAGAGTCGTTGGGCTCTGGTATTCCTCGTATCTTGCGTGCATATGGTGAAGATTGCTTCAAGTTTACAGATAACTTTATCCGCATAACTTTGCCTATAAGTGCTCATGATAGTGCTCATGATAGTGCTCATGATAGTGCTCATGATGCAAGTAATGTATCTAAAGCTATTAGAGCTCTTGTTACTTGCATTGAAGGAGAAGTTGATAGAGATACGCTACAATCCTTTATTGGCATAAAGCACCGAACATATTTCCGTAGCACATATATCAAACCTGCTCTTGATGAAGGCTATATAGAGTTTACTCTACCCAATGAGAAACAAAGTAAGTTGCAGAAATACCGCCTTACAGCAAAGGGTATTGCTTTGAAAAATAGCCTAACCAATAAGAAATAATTTTGCTCAACCTATCATAAAATATAGAAAAAGCATCGTTTTTGTATATTATATGATAGGTTAAGGCGAGAGCGATATTCACTCAATAATACCAATCTTATAATTGGCAAAAATTGGAAAGTAGGGATTTCGAACTGAGGTGGAGCAAATTTTTAATGCACTCGCTTCTGTTTCAAATAATTTCACTACCTTTGCATCAAAGTAGGAACTCGACTCTGCGAGACACTGCAAAATAGTGCAGAATTCAGGTAGAGCAATAGCGGGAGATTACGTTTGTTGCGATTCTTTAACGCAAAGATATAGAGCCATTTAGAAATAAAACTCATTTCCTGGTGGCACCACAGCAAAAGAGAGTTACAGAAGTGTAATTCTCTTTTTTATTTTATATCTTTTGAGAGAATGCGTTAACAAAAAAGGGGGACAAAATCGCTATTTTCTGTTGTCTTATAGCGTAAGGCAGAGTTTCTTGACCTGTTCTTCGAACTCCTCTCGATTTTTGGCCCGGTTACGCACGGCGGTGCGGTAGTTGTATATGGTTTGAGGCGAATAGAAAAGCAGGGTGGCGATATTTGAACTCTCGGTTATTCCTAAGCGTATGAGGGCGAATATACGCAACTCGGTGTTGAGTATCTCGCCTTTGTCGGGATAGATCTCTTCCCCTTCCCGCAGCAGGGCGTTGAATTCGGCGAGGAACGTGGGGTAGAGGGTGATGAACGAGGTGTCGAAGTTGACGAAGAATCGTTTGGCATCGGCTTCGCTCATTTTGGTGCTGCTTTGTTTGAGCAGGTCGTCGGCTTGCCGGGCTTTTACTTTGCGTCTGACGAGTTCTTGGTATCGGTTTAGTTTCTCGATGTATGCGGCGCAGAGTTCGAGAAACAGGCTCATGTACTCTTCGCGGGTGTTGTTGGTGTTCAGCAATTCGGCGTTGAGGTTGCGCAACTTTTCGTTGAGGTTGTCCAACGAGCGTTTGGCCGAGCGTACTTGATACAGTTGCCGGCGGATAAACAGCAAAGAGATAATTACGAGTACCATCAGTGCGCTTATGGCTATTATGGCGATGGTGAGGCGTTTGCTTTTCCCTTGACTTTCTTTTTGGTAGGCGTTGACGACAGCCGGGAATTTACGGGCGATTTCGAGCATTCGCAGGCGGTTGACGTAGAAGATGGCATCTTCCATGGCGTAGTTCAAGTATCGGTTGGCTTTTTCCAGTCCGCCCTTTTTTTGCAGATAGATGTGGAATGCCAGTTCCTGCATGGAGAGGTTCTCTTTCAAGGGACATATATTGTCCGATATGGCCGATAGTATGAGGTATTTTTCATAATCGTCGAGGTTGCCTTGTCGTTTGTGGGCAAAGGCCAGTCCGCAGGTGACGCAGGCATAAAGCCGGGTGTTTATGGGGAGCGATTCGAGTGCTTTTTCATAGGCTTTTTGGGCTGCGGGTTGGTCGCCGGTACGGGCTTTGTATTCGCCTAACCAGTAATAATAATCGTTGCTGCCGGGGGGCAGGACTTGGAGAATCGAATCGCTGTAAATAATCTCTTTCTCTTTGTATTGCGGGGTGAAGTATTCGTCGTTGGAGTATTCGCTCCATACACTGTATACCCATTCGAAGGCTTTATAGTAGTCGGGGAGTAAGGTGCTGTCGATGTGTGCCCGATCGATTTTTTGGAGCAGGTCGAGCGATTGCGAGAAATGTCCGCTTGTGGCCAAGAGGGTCGCTTGGCTTATTTTGCAGAGGTTTTGTTGAGTTTCGTTCCCGGTTTTTTGGGCGATGCGTTCTGCCAAATCGATATAGTGGAATGCCGAATCGAACCGATAGGTGAGGTATTCTTCGTACATTTTATAGTAACGGTTGAAGAGGGTATCGAGCGGTAGTCCGGGACGGATTTGCTCCCGAATGGAGGCGATGTGTGCCTCTTTTTTTTGTGCTGTCGCTTCTCGCTGTTCGAGGGCTTTTTCCAAATCGGAATAGAGTGTTTCGAGTTTTTGGGTAAAGCCTATTTGCAGGGAGAAAAGGAAAAACAAAGATAGCGCGACTCTCTTCATACAAGCAGTTTTTTGTCGAATGAAATTTAATAGTAACGAAAATAGAAAATAAGAACTGAAAAAGCAAGTGTCACAGGGTATTTTCTCTGTATGAATATGTTTTTTAATTCTACTTTCACGTATATGGACTCTATTTGTATAATATTTATTTACAGAATGTTATAGAAATATTAATCTGTGTGCTGTCTACTTGCGTTCTACTGCGGGAAACAAATTGAAATATGGTGCTCTATTTTTGCCACCGTTAATTCGTTGGTGGATTGGCCGAGAGGCAATTTGAAGATTGGCTCTGGAAACGGCACGCAATAACCCTAAATTTAGATAGATCATGAAAAGGAAACAATTTCTTTTATTGTTGATGGTTACCGGATTGGTTTCGGCTCCGGTGGCAGCAAATAATTCCCAAAACGAAAAAGATTCTGTTGTTGTGGGGAAGGTCGAAGGGAGTGAACGCAATGTAATGCTGAACGCTTCGGACGCCACAAAGCCTCGTGAGATACAGATTGGTTTGCCCAGCGAAGATGTGAATGTATATGAGAATGGGCTTCCGGCTGTTTATTCGTCGGCGGTTCATCGGTTGCAATATCACTGGCGGAGCGATGCCAGCTTGGGAGAGGTGGGACTTATGTCGCCCTCCGAGTCGGCAATCCGTACCGGGAATATTGCTTATGCGGTAAACTCGTTCAGTAAACTTGGGCAGAAGGAGTTCAAAGGTGTTTTGAATTATCAGGCCAACCACTTCGGGTTACAGCAGTTCGATGTGAATGTGACGGGGGGTATCGGTAGCAAGTGGCTCTATTCGGGCAGCGTGTATCAGGTTTTCGATCCGGGAAGTTTCGATGTGAAATTCGACGAGTATGCCGACCGTACTCAAATTTACCGTGCCGGGCTTACCCGCCTGTTCGATAACAACCGGGGTAAAATTACATTGCAATATAAGTACGCATATAGCCGCAACCACGGGAATGAGTTGAATGCCGCGCCATTTATCTATGTCGGCGACGGTTCGATAAAGGAAATTCCGGGCTTTACGCCGGGATTGTCGTCCTATGGACCCAAAAGCGGTGAAATAGAGTATATGGACGTGATGGACGGAAAGATGAAAACGGCAAACCTTCGCGACTTGGCCGACAACCGTTCGCACGAGGTGGCTTTATTGACCGATTATACTTTTGACAATGGATTGAAATGGACGCTCAACATGAAGTATATGAATGCTCCCGAAGCCAATTACATCGATTTTGGGGGCAGCACCATCTCCGAGTTGGACGGTACCGAAGGTTACACGCTCGACGGGCAACCCTATTCGGGGCTTGTCGAGGGGCGACGCACTTGGTTGCACTTTGGCAAGGTGCGTAATTTTTTGGTGACTTCGGAGTTGGAGCAGCGATTGGGTAATCACCGGTTGCGGTTGGGATTGAACGAGTGGTATTACCACCTCGACTATCACTCCTCGTCGTTCCAATGGACGGGTACGGTGCAGGAGTATCCCGAAATATTACTCGATAAAGATGGGAATCGTTTCCGCGGGTTTAACGAATTGAGCCCCGAATATACGGTGGGGTATGAAAACAAGTTGGCGTTGTATTTGACCGACAACTGGCAAATTACCCCGAAATTGAATTTCTATTATGGCGGACGTTTGGAGTATTACCGTATGTCGGCCGATCAAATAGCCCATGCCCGTTATTCGGGATTCCATATCGGCGATGTTGCTCCCGACGGTGAAGTCATTACCCCGGCACGGGTGGTAAAGGATAAACTGAATTATGCCGCCACGGCTCAACTTACCTACAACATTACCAAACAGTTCGGTGCTACGGCCGACGGTACGGTGGCTACCCGCTTCCCCCGAATCAACGAATATGCCGGTACGGGTCCTACCGAGGAGCAATATAAACGGGTGACGATACCTTTGATTCGTGGCGGATTGTTCTACAAAAACAGTTGGCTCGACCTCACCTCGATGGTTACCTATATTGCAAAGACCAATAACATCGACCAGCAGAACCTGACAAAGCCGGGTACTACCGAGGGGAAAACCGTGTTGCTTATTTACGATATCCAAACGTTGGGCTGGACGACTTCGGCCGAAATCACTCCTTTCAAAGGATTCCATCTGCACGCCTTGTTCACCTATCAAAAACCGGTTTACAAGAATTACAATGCCAGTGTGACATTTAGCGACGGAAGCGAGATGGGTGTAAATGCCAACAATATGATTGTTAAAGAGATTCCCCAAATTCTCGTGGAGCTCGATCCGAGCTACAACATCACGAAAGATTTGCGATTGTGGCTCAGTTTCCGTTATTTTGGTAAAACTTATGCCAACCTGCAAGAGGCCTTGTACTTCAACGGGCGTTGGGAAACTTTCGGTGGAATCAACTGGAAAGCCAACAAATACCTCGATTTGGGCGTGTCGGTTGTCAACTTCCTGAACCAAAAAGGGGCTAAGGGAACCATCAGCGGTTCGGAGCTTATCACCAAAGAGGAGGCCGGGAAATATGCCGGTTGTTATATGAGCGGTACCTATTTGCGCCCCTTTACCGTTGAGTTCAAGATGGGTATCAATTTCTAAAATCAAGTCTATTGTATAATATTGTAATAACATAAATCCATATCAACCATGAAAAGAATTCTAATGTTGGGTGCGTTGATTTTGCTGATGTTGAACAACGCATATTCCGAAAAGAAAGTGATTCGTATTTCGACCGATCAAACCGATTTGCTCCTTCAAGTGGGCGACAACGGTCGTTTGTATCAAACCTATTTGGGAGAGAAATTGTTGAACGATGCCGATCTTCAAAATTTCTCGTGGGATATTCACGCCGGTTCCGACGGCAGTGTCAGCCAGCGTGGCTGGGAAGTGTACAGCGGCTCGGGGAATGAAGATTATTTCGAACCGGCCGTGTCCATACAGCACAACGACGGGAAAACGTCGACTTACCTGTATTATGTTTCTTCTTCGACACAACCGGTCGAAGGCGGGCAGCATACTACGATAAACCTTCGGGACGATGTCTATCCCGTAGATGTAACATTACACTATGTGGCCTATCCCAAAGAGAATGTGATTAAAACTTGGAGCGAAATAAAACATCAAGAGAAAAAGCCTGTTATTCTCTCGACTTATGCTTCGACAATGCTTTATTTTAATCGTGCTTCGTACTTCCTGACCGAGTTTAGCAGCGATTGGGCGAAAGAGGCTCAAATGAGCAGCCAGCAGTTGCAGTTCGGTAAGAAAGTAATCGATACCAAATTGGGAAGCCGGGCAGCCATGCACACTCACCCGCTCTTTGAGTTGGGACTCGACCAACCGGTTTCGGAAAATGAGGGAGATGTATTGATGGGGACATTGGGTTGGACCGGGAATTTCCGTTTCACTTTCGAGGTCGATAATGTCGGCAATCTGCGTGTAATTCCGGCCATAAATCCGTATGCGTCGAATTACGAGTTGAAAAAAGACGAAGTGTTTACAACCCCCGAATTTATATTTACACTCAGTTATAACGGAGCTTCGGAGGGTAGCCGCAACCTGCATGAATGGGCTCGTAATTACAGCTTGAAAGATGGGAACGGCAGCCGGTTGACCCTTTTGAACAACTGGGAAAATACCGGATTCAATTTCAACCAAGAAATTTTGGCCGACTTGATGAAAGAGGCCAAACACCTCGGTGTAGATATGTTCCTCTTGGACGATGGCTGGTTTGCCAACAAATATCCCCGTAAGGACGACAAAGCCGGCTTGGGTGACTGGGAGGTGACCCATAGCAAGTTGCCCGGCGGAGTTCCCGCTCTCGTCGAGGCAGCCAAAGAGGCCGACGTGAAATTTGGTATTTGGATCGAACCC
Organism: Candidatus Barnesiella excrementigallinarum; assembly: GCA_019114445.1. Classification (GTDB taxonomy): domain Bacteria; phylum Bacteroidota; class Bacteroidia; order Bacteroidales; family Barnesiellaceae; genus Barnesiella; species Barnesiella excrementigallinarum. Next base: position 34,760 of record DXFL01000004.1, on the reverse strand, counting down.
GAGATGGTGAACCCCAAAAGCGAGTTGTTCGAGAAACACCCCGATTGGGCTATCCACGACGAAAACCGCAAGATGTATTTCTATCGGAACCAACTTGTACTCGATTTGAGTAACCCCGAAGTTCAAAACTATGTGTATGGCGTGGTAGAGCAACTGATGAAGGAGAATCCCGATATTGCGTTTTTCAAATGGGATTGCAACAGCCCCATTACCAACATCTATTCGCCTTATTTGAAAACCCGTCAGGGCAATTTGTACATCGACCATGTGCGTGGGGTGTACAACGTAATGAAGCGGGTAAAAGAGAACTATCCCCACGTGCCTATGATGCTCTGTTCGGGAGGCGGTGCACGGTGCGATTACGAGGCCTTGAAGTATTTTACCGAATTTTGGTGCAGCGACAATACCGACCCGGTTGAACGCATTTATATTCAATGGGGATTCTCGCAATTCTTCCCGGCAAAAGCGATGTGCGCCCATGTGACCAGTTGGAACAAAAATACTTCGGTGAAATTCCGTACCGATGTGGCTTCGATGTGCAAACTCGGATTCGATATAGGATTGAGCGAAATGACCCCTGCGGAACTGGAATATTGCCAAATAGCCGTGGCCAACTGGAAACGTTTGCAATCGGCCGTCATGGACGGCGACCAATATCGGTTGGTATCGCCTTACGAGTCGAACCACATGGCGGTGAACTATGTTAGCAAGGATTCGAACAAAGCTGTGTTGTTTGCCTATGACATTCACCCGCGTTTCCAAGAAAAACTTCTGTCGGTGAAGTTACAAGGCCTCGATCCGCACAAAATGTATAAGGTAGAAGAGATAAATCTTATGCCCGGTACACAGTCGGCATTGAAAGCAAACGGTAAAATCTATTCGGGCGACTATCTGATGAAAGTAGGGCTCGACGTATTTGGATATGCTCCAACTCAAAGTCGAGTGATTGAGTTTACGGCACAATGAGCCGTTGAAAAAAATTTTAGGTGATTTGGGTTATTAATTAATGGCAATGAACCGTTACGGCTTTTATGGCTGTAACGGTTTTTTTTTATGGAAAAAATCGAAGGTGGGGAGAGCGAGATAAACGAGTGAATCTTTATCGATACGACATAACCGGTTAGAAAATTTTGAACAAAAATAGCTTTATCGATGTTATTATTTGAAAAATAATTGGTTATGTGGCGAATTCATACACTCCTTGCAGCGTTTTTTTGTGTGACGGTTTCGGTTTTTGGCGTACAGACTTATTCGGTGAGGGGAGTGATTTCGTCGCGGTCGACGGGCGAGCGATTGCCTTTTGTCAATGTAGGAATATGGAATACACCTTTGCAGACGAAGAGTGATTCGTCGGGGCATTATGTCTTGGATCATTTGCCTCCGGGTATGTATCGGATTCAGGCCTCGTCGGTAGGGTATAAAACCTATGTGTCGTCGGAATTCCGTGTAACCTCGTACGACAATACGCTCGATATCGAGCTGGACGATTCGCCGGTTGATTTGGCCGAGGTAAGTGTGGTGGCGGCTCCGTTTCGCCGGTCGGTGGAAAGCCCTGTTGCCATGCGGGTCATCGGGGTACAGGAGATCGAGAAAAGTCCGGGTGCGAACCGGGATATTTCGAAAGTGGTGAATGCTTTTCCCGGTGTGGCTACGGCGGTAGGAAACGGTTATCGAAACGATTTGATGATAAGGGGTGGAGGCCCTTCGGAAAATAAATTTTATCTCGATGGGGTAGAGATTCCCAACATCAACCATTTCAGTACACAAGGCGCTTCGGGCGGACCGGTGGGGATTATCGATGCCGATTTGATTCGGGAGGTCGATTTCTATACGGGCGCTTTCCCGGCGAACCGGGGAAATGCGTTAAGTTCGGTTTTCGATTTCAAACTACTCGACGGCAATCCCGACAAATATACCTTCAAAGGTACGGTGGGTGCGTCGGAGTTGGCTATCGGCTCGAAAGGACATATAGGAAGTAAGACCACCTATGTTGTTTCGGTGCGCCAATCCTATTTGCAACTGCTCTTTTCTTTGCTCGATATGCCCTTTTTGCCTCGTTATACCGACGCTCAGTTTAAGATAAAGAGCCGTTTTTCCCCTTCGCATGAGCTTACGATATTGGGATTGGGGGCGATAGACGATATGAAACTGAATACCGAAACCGATCCCGAGGACGAATCGAAACAATATCTGTTGAATTATTTGCCTACGATCAAACAAAATACCTATACGCTGGGGGCTGTTTATAAACACTATGGCGGGGAGCATACCCAAACGGTGGTGGTGAGCCGCAGTTTTATGAACAACAGCAATGTGAAGTACAGGGACAACGACGAGTCGTCGGCCGATAACCTTACGTTGAACCTTCGTTCCGACGAAACCGAAAATCACTTCCGATTCGAAAACCGGTCGTTATGGGGGCCTTTTCATGCAGTAACGGGAGTTAATGCCGATTATGTGGTTTATACGAACCGTACCTTCCAGCGGATTTTTGCCGGGGGTGAATCCCGGCAAATACGGTATGCAACCGATTTGCCTCTGTTCAAATGGGGAGTGTTTGCAACCGCGGGATATAAATCGGCCGACGAGCGTTTCTCGGCGTCTTTGGGATTCCGTCTCGATGGGTGCGATTATTCGTCGCTTACTCGTAATCCGTTGAAACAGTTTTCGCCCCGCTTGTCGCTCTCGTATAATGTGGCAGGCAACTTGTATGTGAATGGTAGTATCGGACGGTTTTATCAACTGCCTGCCTATACGACTTTGGGTTTCCGGGAAGAGGGTGTGTGGGTGAACCGTTCGCGTTTGAAGTATGTCCGTTCCGATCAGGCAGTCGTGGGCATGGAGTATTACATCAACAAGTGGGCACGCGTGACGGTCGAGGGTTTTTATAAAAGATATACCCACTCGCCCTTATCGCTTGTCGACAGCATTCCGTTGGCTTGCAAAGGTACCGATTACGGCGTGTCGGGTAATGAGGCGGCGGCCTCGACGGCACGAGGTAGAGCCTACGGGGTGGAAGTGATGTGGCGTTGGTTTGGCATGGGGCGATTCTCGGCATTGGCTTCTTATACGTGGTATCGTAGCCAGTTTGAGGATCCGGCTACCGGGCGGTATATCCCTTCGGCTTGGGACTATCGTCACCTCTTTACTCTGTCGGGTTCGTATAAGTTGCCGAAGAATTGGGACATCGGGTTGAAATTCCGCCTGATGGGTGGGGCGTCCTATACTCCTTACGACGAATATGTGTCGTCGCTGGTTCCGGCGTGGGATGCTACGGCACGACCCTATTACGATTATGACCGGTACAATACGGGGCGGTTGAAAACGTTTTATGAGGCCGATATTCGGGTGGATAAATCGTTTTATTTCAAGGGGGTGATGTTGGGCTTCTATATCGATTTGCAGAATGTGCTGAATTTCAAATACGACAATCCTCCTCTCTTAATCAGTACCGGCGAGAGTTATGTCGATGATGCCGGTAAGGAGCGTTATCGCATGAAGTATATCGCACAGCAAAGCGGGGTGATTTTGCCCACGTTGGGAATTACCGTCGAATTTTAGGGAGGGTTATTTTTTCGGACACTTCGACAGCCGGTTTTTATAAACCGTATCGCTTATTTTCTCGTCGAACGATGTGCCGGCGTGTTGCATGAACCTCACTCGTATGGGCAGGTAATAGAGGGCACGTTTTATCTCATCGTCAAGGGGGGCGTCGTATAGTCGGGCCGCATCCTTCTCGGTGGTGACAATATAATTCTTTTCGCCTTTCAGAGCCCGAAATCGTGTGGATATCCCGTTCAAGTCGCCGGCCGAGAAGTTGTGGTGGTCGGGGTAGATCAACTCTTCCTGCGGCGCATGGTATTGGGCGATATGCCGCAACATGGGGGTCGGGTTGGCAATACCGGTTACAACCATCAGGCCCCATTTTTTTGAGAATCCTTTGAGCGGAATCTCTTTTTCGGTACACATTTCGGGGAATAAGGGTTTCAGATGGCCGTAAGAGAGTGTAGTAAAATAGAGATTCTGATAGGGAAACAGGTGCAGCCAACGCGATACGAGGTTGTACTCGATGGGTTTCATCTCCGAGGGGCATTTGGTGACAATCACGATATCGGCTCTCGACAGCCCGTGCCGCGATTCGCGTAACCGCCCTGCCGGCAATAGTTTGTCGAGGTGTAGGGCGCGATTATAGTCGGTAAGTACAATCGACGATAAGGGCACGACGTAGCGGTGCTGGAAGGCATCGTCGAGCAAGATGACATCGAGTTCGGGAACGCACTCTTGCAATCGTTTGATCCCTCTCCGTCGGTTGGCGTCTACGGCAACCGTTATGTGCGGGAATTTCCGTTTTATCTGGTAGGGCTCGTCTCCTATTTCGCCGGCTGTCGAATGTTCGTCGGCCAACACGAAACCCCGGCTTTTGCGTTTATATCCCCGGCTGAGAACGGCTACGTGGTATTTGTGGCTGAGTAACTCGACGATGTATTCGATATGAGGGGTTTTCCCGGTACCGCCTACGGCCAAGTTGCCTACCGATATGACAGGAATATCGAACTCTTCGGCCGGGAGTATACCCCAGTCGAAGAGTTTATTGCGTATCTCGGTCCCGATGCCGTAAAGCCAGCTGAGGGGGATGAGGCAATGGTGTATTTTTATCGATTTCCCGTACATAGAATCGAAGGTTAGTAAAGCTCAATCTCCTCCATACGATATTGTATGGGATCTATGTTTTGGCACTGTTTTAAGGCTTTGAAGTATTTGTAGTTTTCGCCCAAGCAAAGGCTTGCAATTTTTGCCTGAACGTCTAAGTTAAGCTCTTCCATCAGTTGTTCTATGGCTGTTTTGAGCTTGGGATAGTTGGTTGTTTTGTATTTTTCGAGCCCGGCTTTTTGGGCAACCCATTCGATAGCGGCATCCAAATCGCCCAACTCATCGACCAATCCTATTTCGAGAGCGGTAGTTCCGTCCCATACCCGGCCTTCGGCAATTTTTTTGATAGCTTCGAGGCTCATGCCCCGTCCCTCGGCGCAGCGCGAGGTGAACAGTTCGTATCCGCGTTCGATGTAACGTTGCATTTGGTTGCGTTCGTCGGGAGTCATAGCTCGGTTGAATGTGCCGAAGTTGCCATATTTGTTGGTTTGTACCCCGTCGAAAGTAACTCCCAATTTACCGGTGAGCAGCCCTTCGAAATTGGGTATCATTCCATAAATCCCGATCGATCCTGTCAAGGTGGCGGGGTTGGCAAAAATGCGGTCGGCGTTGCACGAGATGTAATATCCGCCCGAGGCTGCTACGTCGCCCATCGATACGGCTACCGGTTTGCCGGCAGCCTTGATGGCTTCGATGGCTGCCCAAACTTGTTCCGACCCGTATGCGCTACCGCCCGGCGAGTTTACTCTCAATACAACGGCTTTTATATTTTCGTCGTTTTTGATTTCCGTGAGGTCTTCCACCAGTTTGGCGGTGTTCACGCCGTTGCTTTCGCCCATGTCGATACCGCCTTCGGCATAAACGATGGCGATTTCGTCTTTGGTTTTGTTTTTGGGTTGTTTAATCGAGGCCACTTCGGCAACCGAGGCGAATGTCAGATCGTCGTCTGTGTCGATACCCACTTTGGCTTTCAGAAAGTCTTCCATTTGGGGGCGGTACATCAAGGTGTCGACCAACCCTTTGGCTACTAAATCTTTGGCGTCGACAGTTATCAGTAACGTATCGGCCAAGTTGTTCAGTTGCTCGACCGAGAGGTTGCGGTCTTGCGAAAGCTGTTCGAGCAGATGGTTCCAGATGGGAGTTATATAAGCCATAGTTTGTTCCCGGTTGGCCTCGCTCATTTTGGTAGAGGTGTAAGGCTCTACCGCCGATTTGTAAGTACCTACTTTGAGGACTTGCATTTCGATACCTAGTTTGTCGTACAACCCTTTCAAAAACATCACTTGGCTGGCCAATCCTCTGAAATCGATGGCTCCTACCGGATTCAGCACGACGCTGTCGGCAGCCGCACTCAACAGGTATTCGCGTTGCGAGTAGTTGTCGGCATAGGCATATACAAATTTGCCGCTCGCTTTGAAGTCGATCAAAGCCCGGTGTATGCGGTCGAGGGTAGCAATGCCCATAGCCATTCCGTTGGCGTCGATATATATGCCGGCGATATTCTTATTTTGTTTGGCTGTCTCTATGGCTTTAAGTATATTGTCGAGACCGTCGGTCTTTTGTTGATTGCCCAATATGATTCCCATAACATCTTCTTGGCTGCGGTCGGTCACGATGCCTAAGTCGAGTTTCATAATGGTATTGGGGGCAGCCGTATATTCGGTTTCGGTCGAAACGGCTATACCGGTTAATGCTGCGATGGAGAGCAGAAAGAGGAGTAATCCGGCTATCAGTACGCCCAATACGCAAGCAAAGGTAGTGGTGAAAAACTTTTTCATTGGTTCTTGTTTTTTTGTTGTTCGTTTCGTTCTATTTTACAAAGATAAACTCTTTTTCCGTAGAAAAAAGCTCATGAGTAGCTTATCTTTGTTTTTGTCTGTTGCAAACATACATATAAAATTTAAAACACAAAAGAAAATCAATAAAAAATTATCGTTTTTCGATAAAACATCAAAGGGGCTTTTCTTTGTTGTCGAAAATGGCTATCTTCGTAGAGAAAAATATACAGTAGTAATTATGACCATAAGAAGAGCAGAACGAAAAGACATAGGGCGTATAGGCGAACTTCTGATACAGGTGAACAACGTCCATCACCGCGGCCGTCCCGATTTATTCCGATATGGGGTTCGGAAATATACCGATGAAGAGTTGGTGTCGATTCTTGCCGACCCGGCTACTCCCGTATTGGTGGCTACCGACGAGCACGACACGGTGGTGGGATATGCCTTTTGTATTTTCCAACAGCACCGGGATAGCCATATCCTCACCGATGTAAAGACCTTGTATATCGACGATTTGTGTGTCGACGAAACACTGCGGGGCAATCACATCGGGCAGGAGCTTTATCGGGCGGTTGTCGACTTTGCCCGGCGGCAGGGGTGTTACAATGTTACGTTGAATGTATGGAGTTGCAATGCGTCGGCTATGGCATTTTACGAGAAGTGCGGGCTAAAACCGCAAAAGGTGGGTATGGAGGTGATTTTATAAGGCGAAGAGGCGTTGGGGGGAGGCTTGCTTTTTGCCTATATCGGTTTGTGAGCGATGAAGAGTGCGAAGAATGACAGTTTGTTTTGCGGTGAACTTTTTGCCGCACCGGTTTCCGAATCGCACCGATCCGAGAGCTCTGCCGAAATTTCGTGTGATTTCGGCGACCTCTTCGAACGCTTGGCGCAATCTTCTTTCCGTAGCCGTTTCCACCTTACCGATAAGGAGAAAGATTATATCAAGGCGAAGGGGTGGGAGGTTGTTTCCCGCCATGCCGCCGAATTGATAGGCAAGCGGTTGGCTCCGGCGGTTATCGCCAACGACGGGCGACAGACCCCCATGCGCGGGCACCCTGTTTTTATCGCCCAGCACGCCACCGGCTGTTGTTGCCGGGGGTGTTTCGAAAAGTGGCATCATATACCGGCCGGGCGGGAGCTTACTGCGGCCGAACAACGCTATGTCGTTGCCGTGTTGATGGAGTGGATACGTCGGCAGATGGAGGTATAGGTGCCGTTCCCTCCCGGAGAATTTATCGTTTACACAGCAGTTTGAAGTCGCAATATTGGCAGTGCGACTCCTCTTGCGTTTGTACAAAGGGTTTGTCGAGGTTGAATATTTCGTTCAGGCAGTCGGTGAGGCTTTGTACGAAATCCTGTTCTACGAGGGAGAAGTCGGTAAGCGGGTCTCTCTCATATTTGATAAACCACTCGAACCGGTCGAACAGGTTTCGAACAATGTAGATAGAGGGATAGATGGGTTGAGCGGGACTTTGTGCCATCTTGTACAGTTGGCAGTAGAGCAGCACTTGTAAAATGGCCTTTCGCCGGTCGGTAGCTGCGCTGTCGAAAAGGTCGGCCACCGAAGTGAAATCGAGCTTTTCTTTCCCGGTCTTATAATCGACAATGCGGATATGGCCGTTCGTAAGGTCGATTCGGTCGATAAATCCTTTGAGCCTTACCGCCCGATTGTCCCCGATAGGGAAATCCATAACGATTTTGAATTCCGAAGCGATATAGGTAAACGGGGTGAGAGCCCGGTCGGTTTCGAGCGTCTTGTCGATGAGTTTAAGGATAATTTCGCCGGTAAGGAAATCGTACCCGGTAAGCGGTTCGGGTTTCTGCGGCGTTTTGTAATAGTCTTGGGCGAAACACTCTTCGAGATATTGGGTCAGCAATTTTTTGTCCTTGCGAATGGCGTTGATGTGGTCGGCGGTGACGGTTACCGATTCCCGGTCGCCTTTGATCCGGTTGTAGATACGTTGCATTATGCCGTGGTAGATGCTGCCGAAGGTGCTGCTGTCGACGCTCTCGGTTACGTCGTCGGGCTGTTCTATCTGCTCGATGTATTGCAAATAGAATTGCAGCGGGCAGTTGAGGTACCGGTTTATCGCGCTGGCCGATAAGGCCCGTTCGCCGCCTTGCAGGAACTCGGCCAGTTTTTGTTCGATTCCGAATTTGTGTTTGTCGACCGCGATAGTTACGGGCGAGAAGGTGGCAATGTCGCAGTTTACCTGAATTTCCCGCATGGGTATGCGGTAGTGATATTTCAGTTGGTATACATAACGGCTCACTTCGCCGCTTTTGAGCCCTTCGGTTCGGTTGTCGTAAAGGAGGAATACCCGTTTTGCCCGGCTGATCATGCGGTAAAAGTAGTAGGCATAAATGCTGTCCTGATGTTCGGTCGTAGCCATGCCGAAGCCTCGCCGCAAGTTGTAGGGGATAAACGAGGGTGCCACTTTCTTGACGGGGAATATCCCTTCGTTCATCGAGAGAATCACCAAGTTGTCGAAGTCGAGCGCACGGGTTTCGAGTACGCCCATGATTTGCAAGCCCGAGAGCGGTTCGCCGCGGAACGGAATGGAAATCGATGCCGCCATTTTTCCCAACAGCCTGAAAAAGGTCTCTACGCTCATGGAAATCTGTTGTTGGCCGATTACGTCGCGCAGCCGTTTGATGGTGATGTAGTAGTGGTAGATAAACTCCTTTTCCACGGCCGAGAATCCAACGGGGGTGTCGTCCTCATTGTCGGGCGTCGTTTCGCTGTTGTCCTGTTGCAGATATTCGAGCAGGGCGATGAGGTAGGCCGCCGCCTCGTCGGCGGTGCGGGGAATGGCAAAGAGCAGTTCGATGAGCCGGTGTTTGCCTAACTCTTGGCGCGAGACAAAGGTGCGGTTGTTCTCGCCGATGAATGTTGTGATTCGGCGGGCCTCCTGCTCGGCGCGGGATGCGACAAAGCGGTGTCCCAGCAGTTGTTTCACATCGAGGTGGTAGAACCGGGGTTCGCCTTTCACGAAGCGGACGTGGCGTTGCAACTGGAAGATGGCATCCATGAGGGCGGCAACCGTGGTGTGTTGCAACGTGTATCCCATCGTAATATTTACCGTAGCTATTTCGGCCGGAATGGAGTGTAGCATGGGCAGCAACAGCTCTTCGTCGGGCAGGACGATGGCGGTGTTGATGGCCCGTTCGGGCGACAGTTGTCCCTCGGCGGTAAGTTGGCGAAGTATGTCGGCAGCCTGTTTGGCCTGTCCTACGGCCGACGGTATCGAAATCAGTTCTATTTGAGGTACGTCGCCGATAGGTTCGTCGAGGTCGATTTTCGACGGGAATCTGTGTTTGTTGTCGTTGAGGAAGAATGCCGCCTTGTTGTACGGGTCCTGTAAAGTGGGAGCATAGTAATCCCAGTAGAAATCGCCTATGCCGGTGTCGCGCAGATACTCCATGAATACCCGCTCGGCCTCGGTGATGGCGTTGAATCCCACGAATACCACTTGCGTGTAGGGCAGGTCGAGCGGCTCTTTGCGACGGCACCGCTCCGCCACTTCGCGGAATATCATACCCTCGTAGGCATTGTTTTGCGAGGCCAAGTCGGCCCGTAATCGGGAGTAGAGGTCGAAGAGGATCTGCCACAACTGAATGAACTGTTGTTTGTTTTCGCTTTCGGTCGAAGGGAAAAACAGGTGCCCCCAAAAACGTTTGATAATCTCTATCTGTTCGTCGGTGAGGTAAAACTCGTCGATCTCTTTCAAGTCGTGTATGTTGGTAAAGAGCTGTCGGGCATCGACCATATATTTGTCCACGTCGTCGAAATCGCCCAGCAACATATCGCCCCAAAAGACAAAATCGTCGAAGCTCTCGTCGCTTTTGCGTAATTCGATATAGCGCTTGTACAGCATGACGAGCAGGCTGATACGATCTATCGTCGTGTAGGGCGACAATTCGGACATCAAGTCGTTAATGGTGGTTACCCGGGGCGAGAAGAGCGGTTTCCCCGCCACCTCGGCCAAGTATTTCTGAAAGAAAATACCGCTTCGCCGGTTGGGAAAGACAAATGCGAGCTGCGAGATGTCGGCTCCGTATTGTTGATAAAACGCTTGGGCTATGCGATATAAAAAAGGTGTCATAAATACAGAAATACGATTTGTGACTACAAGTTTACGGCTTTTTATCCACATTGTAAAATCTGTGCGGGAAAATGAGTGACGCCCTTGAAAAATCGGAGCCCTTCGGATAAGAGCGGCGACAGTTCGGTACGCTCCCATAAAACGGGTTGGAAATCTTGTTTTTATCGGTTTGTTGTGCTATCTTTGCACGGTGCCGATGAAAGAATCGTACCAATGGGCGACAGAGGTGTTCACTCTCCGGCGGACAGTTTCTGAAATCGGGGCATCGCTATCGCGAGGGCTTTCCCATCGCCGGTGGCAGACATATTGTTAAGAAAGCGTTTTTGCTTATCATTTCATGGAAAATCGCCAATTTTCAATTCACGAAGGATTAGGCAGTCGAAAAAAACGCTCATGCTTGCCAAACACCACCCCGGCAAGGGGTGTTGGTATATCGGCAGAGCGTGGGGTGGGCTGTTTATTTCGTGAATGGGTGTTTGGCGATACCTCCGTGAAAATAGACAGAGTGTTCCCTACGCTTTTCTATTTTTTAAATGCTTGCTGGGAAGGGGACAAGTAGGCACATAAAACAGTTCTAAATATGAAAGCTTTACATCGATGGCTTTTCTTTGCAGTCGCTTTGTGGGGGATATTACCGGCGAGTGCGTACGATTTTCAAGTGGACGGAATCTATTATCAAATTAACGGGGAAGAAGTTGCAGTTGTCAGTGGCAATAATCCTTATTCGGGAACGGTGATTATTCCACCATCTGTTAGCTATATTGGGAATTCTTATTCGGTAACGAGTATCGGTAATGATGCTTTCTACGAGTGTAGTGGATTGACGTCGGTGACGATACCCGAGTCGGTAACGACGATCGGGGAGGATGCATTTATCGCTTGTAGTGGTTTGACCTCGATTACGATACCTGAGTCAGTAACGACTATCGGCGATGGTGCATTCGCGTTTTGTATAAGTTTAACCTCGGTAACTTGGAATGCTCGGGCCTGTATCTATGGTGATGGATCTTTTTCTCCCTTCTCGGACAGTAATATAGAAACTTTTGTTTTTGGAGATAAAGTAGAGCAAATCCCCGCTCGTCTTTGTGAGAGATTAACAGGCTTGACTTCGATTACGATACCCGAGTCGGTAACGACGATCGGGGATTATGCTTTCCGAGATTGTAGTGGTTTGACCTCTATTACGATACCTGAGTCAGTAACGACTATCGGCGGGGGTGCATTCACGTTTTGTATAAGTTTAATCTCGGTAACTTGGAATGCGCGAGCTTGTGATATTTATAATGGTTCTATGGGGCTTTTTGCTGATAGTGAAAATATTACGACGTTTACTTTTGGTGATAACGTAGAGCTGATACCTGCTTATCTTTGTGATGGATTAACAAACTTGACGTCGATTACGATCCCCGAGTCAGTAACGACGATTGGAGAAGGTGCTTTTTCGGGTTGTAGTGGTTTGACCTCGGTAACGATACCCGAGTCGGTAGAGAGTATCGGATCAAGAGCTTTTTCGGATTGTAGTGGATTGACGTCGATTACGATACCCGAGTCAGTAACGAGTATCGGATCAAGTGCTTTTTCGGGTTGTAGTGGTTTGACCTCGGTTACAATACCCGAATTGACAACGACTGTCGGGAGTGGTGCATTCTCGAATTGTACGGGTTTGACCTCGGTAACTTGGAATGCCCGAGTTTGTAGTAATTGTGTTACCCCTTTTTGGAATAGTGGTAATATTAATTTATTTACTTTTGGAGAAAAAGTAGAGCAAATACCCGATGGACTTTGTGGGGAATTGAGTGGATTGATGTCGGTGACGATACCTGAATCGGTAACGAGTATCGGGAAGAGAGCTTTCTTCGGTTGTAGTGGTTTAACGTCGGTGACGATACCCGAGTCGGTAACAAGTATTGGCGATGGTGCATTTTCGTATTGTATAGGTTTGACTTCGGTAACTTGGAATGTTCGGAAATATGATGGATATGATTCTTCTTCAATATTTGAAGGCTGTACAAATATTGAGACATTTATTTTTGGAAATAAAGTAGAGCATATACCATCTTATCTTTGTTCGGAAATGAGTAAGTTAACCTCGATAATCATTCCTGCGTCGGTGAAGACTGTTGATGTTGGCATCTTTAATGGTTGTACAGGATTAAAGTCGGTTATATGGAATGCTTCTGCTGTTAATAGTTCATGGAATCGTTTCTCGTTTAATGGTTGTATAAACATAGAAACCATTACCTTCGGCGATGGGGTAGAGCAAATACTAGATTATCTTTGTAACGGATTGAGTAAGTTAACTTCGGTTACTTTTTCTAATTCGATAAAAAATATTGGATCTTATGCTTTTTGGGGCTGTGAGGCTTTAACTTCTGTGACGGTTCCCAATTCGGTAGAAACGATAGGTTCGGGAGCTTTTACTTCTTGTACAGGTTTATCTTCGATAACAATTCCTGAGTCGATAACAGGCATTGGTAATGGAGTCTTTTCCAATTGTACGGGATTGAAGTCTGTTACATGGAATGCTCGGGCGTGTAGTAATATAGGAGATGGGTTTATATTGAATTCTGGGACTATAAAGGAAATTAATTTTGGCAAAGAGGTAGAGTTGATACCAGATTATTTTTGCTCATCGGCAGGAATAACTTCGATAACATTCCCCGAATCGGTGACGAATATCGGGTGCGGAGCTTTTAACAGGTGTGAGTATTTGACAACGGTAACTATACCTAATTTGGTGACAAGTATTGGAGATAGAGCTTTTGAGGAATGTAGCGGTTTGACCTCAATCACGATAGGGGAGTCGGTGACAAGTATTGGTGATGAAGCTTTTGCCAGTTGTTCACATTTGAAATCTGCTACAATTTATGCGGTGAACCCTCCCGAAATATGGGCTAATACGTTCGACGATTATGGTATGCCGCTCTATGTGCCGGCCGGTAGCAAGGAAAAGTATCAAGCCGCCAAATATTGGCGTAATTTCACCAATATACAGGAAACGGGAGTGGCACAATATACGGTCGAACTCTATTCGTCGGACGACGCGATGGGCACCGTAATGGGTGGCGGCGAGTATGACGAGGGTACGGTTGTTACCCTTGCAGCTATACCGGCGAGCGGTTGTCACTTTGTACAGTGGAGCGACGGGAATACCGATAATCCCCGACAGATAACCGTAACCGAAGATGTGTCGCTTACGGCCGAGTTTTCGGCTTCCTGCAAGCTGTCGGTTAGCTCGAACGACGACACATTGGGTGGTGTAACGGCTGTGTTGACAGCAACTCCGAAAGAGGGTTGCCGCTTTGTTCGTTGGAGCGATGGCAATACCGATAATCCCCGTACGGTATTTGTGACGGAAACGATCGATTTGGTAGCCGAGTTTATGGGTTCTACTGGTATAGCAGAAGTCGCTGGTCAAGACAAGCATATCTACGTGGTCGATCGTACGTTGCACGTCGAGAACAACGAGGGAGCCTACCAAGTGTATACCGCCGCAGGCCAACTGGTTTATACAGGACGCGACACTACTGTTTCGTTGATCGAAGCAGGAGTATATATCGTGCTCATGGAAGATGGGGCTCAAAAGGTAGTGGTGAAATAATCCCTCTACTCGGATCTTCCTTTTCAGGTGCGGGCGGCAGGTTTTTACTCCTGCCGCCTTTTTTTGCCTTCCTGCATATACCTTATTTATAGAATATAGCTGCGGTTCGGCATAGTGAAATCTGAAAAACTGCGTTTTCGATTTCTCTCTGCGCTCACCTTTCACTATCTTTACAGAAGATAAGATGCGCCTTAGCAAAAAAATTCAAGTAAACTTGATTTCTTTGCTTTCACCTTTCACTATCTTTGCACTCCGAAAAAAGGAGAAATATGATATCGATAGAAGGACTTTCGGTTGCTTTTGGTGGAAATACGCTGTTCGACAATATCACTTATGTCATCAACAAGAAAGATCGTATCGCGCTGGTCGGTAAGAACGGAGCGGGAAAGTCGACTATGCTCAAAATCATAGCCGGTTTGCAGGCTCCCACTTCGGGCTGCGTGAATATGCCAAAAGACCTTACGGTGGGATATTTGCCTCAGCAAATGAATTTGACCGATACCCGCACCGTGATGGAGGAGGCCGAACAGGCTTTTGCTCATATCTTTGAATTACAGGCGCGTATCGAACGCATGAATACCGAGTTGGCGGAACGTACCGACTACGAGTCGGACGATTATCAAGAGTTGATCGAGCGTGTCTCCAATGCCAACGAACAACTTGCCCTTATCGGGGCGGCCAATTATCAGGCCGAAATCGAAAAGACCCTGATCGGGTTGGGTTTTACCCGGGAGGATTTCGGGCGCGACACCTCGGAGTTCAGCGGGGGCTGGCGTATGCGTATCGAGTTGGCGAAACTGCTGTTGCAGCGCCCCGATGTGCTGTTGCTCGACGAGCCTACCAACCACCTCGACATCGAGTCGATACAGTGGCTCGAAGGTTTTTTGGCTACCCGGGCCAATGCCGTGGTGCTGGTGTCGCACGACCGGGCATTTATCGACAACGTGACGACCCGCACGATAGAGATTTCGTTGGGGCGTATCTACGACTATCAAGTGAACTATTCGCACTATGTCGTTTTGCGTCAGGAACGGTTGGAACAGCAGATGCGGGCGTATGAAAACCAGCAGAAACAGATACAGGATACCGAGGCGTTTATCGAACGTTTCCGCTATAAGGCTACGAAATCGGTGCAGGTGCAGTCGCGTATCAAACAACTGGCCAAACTCGAACGGGTGGAGGTGGACGAGGTGGATACTTCGCACCTGAATTTGAAATTCCCGCCAGCACCCCGGTCGGGCGATTATCCCATTATTGCCGAAGGGGTGGGCAAGAGTTATGGCGACCATTTGGTTTTTGCCGACGCTACGTTTACCATCAAACGGGGCGAGAAGGTGGCTTTCGTAGGGAAAAACGGCGAGGGAAAATCTACGCTGGTGAAATGTATCATGGGCGAGATTCCTTATACCGGCACGTTGAAGATAGGCCATAATGTGAAGATTGGTTATTTTGCGCAAAATCAGGCGAGCCTGCTCGACGAGTCGGTGACGGTATTCGATACCATCGACCGGGTGGCGGTAGGCGATATTCGCACGAAGATTCGCGATATACTGGGCGCTTTCATGTTTGGCGGAGAGGCGTCGGACAAGAAGGTGAAGGTGCTGTCGGGCGGGGAGCGTACCCGGTTGGCCATGATACGGTTGTTGCTCGAACCGGTCAACCTGCTTATCCTCGACGAGCCTACCAACCACCTCGATATGCGCACCAAAGATGTGCTGAAACAAGCTATCAAGGATTTTAACGGGACAGTCATTGTTGTATCGCACGACCGGGAGTTCCTCGATGGACTGGTGTCGAAGGTGTATGAATTTGGCGGCGGCCGGGTGCGGGAACACTTGGGTGGAATCTACGACTTCTTGGAGCGTCGTAAACTGGAATCGCTGCGGGAACTCGAACAGCGTGCAACGCCGTTGGCCGGCGGGAAAAAGGAGAATCTGCCGAAAGCCGAAGCGACTGCCGCCGTATCGATGGGTAACGGTGCCTCCAAACTCTCGTATGAGGAGCAAAAAGAGGTTGCCCGCCGTTTGAGAAAAGCCGAAAAGGCTGTTGCCGACCTCGAAGCCGAGATTGCCTCGCTCGAAGCGCAGATTGCCGAGGTGGAGACAAAACTGGCTACCCCCGACGGGGCATCCGATACCTCGCTCTACGAAGAGCACGGCAGACTGAAAAAACAGCTCGACGATACCATGTGGAAGTGGAGCGAAGCCTCGGAAACGTTGGAACAGTTGCAAAAGTGAAAAAGAAAGAGAAACATATAAATGTAAAAATCGAATTAAAATGAAAAGAGTAATGATTCTATCATTTGCAGCAGCTTTGTTAGCTACGGGCTGCACCAGCAAATCGACGGTAAAGACTCCCGGTATCGACCTCACCAACCTCGATACGACGG
Organism: Candidatus Barnesiella excrementigallinarum; assembly: GCA_019114445.1. Classification (GTDB taxonomy): domain Bacteria; phylum Bacteroidota; class Bacteroidia; order Bacteroidales; family Barnesiellaceae; genus Barnesiella; species Barnesiella excrementigallinarum. Next base: position 18,233 of record DXFL01000004.1, on the reverse strand, counting down.
TAGCTTGCGGCGATGATTTTTATGAGTATGCGTGTGGCGGCTGGATGAAGAAAAATCCGCTGAAACCCGAGTATGCCCGGTATGGTTCTTTCGACCAGTTGCGGGAAAACAACAAGGAGCAGATTCGTTTGCTCTTTGAGGAGTTGGGCAAACAAAAAGCCGAACCGGGCAGTGTGGCTCAGAAGATAGGCGATTTGTACAACATGGGATTGGATAGCGTGCGCTTGAACCAAGAGGGTGCGGCTCCCATTGCCGATGAGTTGAAACGGATACAATCCCTTTCGGGAAAAGAGGCTGTCAGTGCCATGATAGGCGAGATGCACCGCACGATGTCGGCACCATTCTTTACCATCTATGTCGATGCCGATGCCAAAAACAGCTCGATGAACATTGCCGGGTGGTATCAAGCCGGTATGAATATGGGCGATCGCGACTATTATGTGGAGGATAGCGAACACAACCGCACGATTCGCGAAAGTTACCTCAACTATATTCAAACCCTCTTTACCCTTTCGGGGTATAGCCGCGAGGCTGCTGCACAGGCTGCCGCCACCGTGTTGAAGGTAGAGACGGAGATTGCCAAAGCCGCTTTCACCCGCGAAGAGTTGCGCGATCCCCAAGCCGGTTACAACGTGATGACCGTAGCCGATTTGAAGAAACAGTACGACGGGCTCGATTGGGAACTCTATTTCAATACCGTAGGGCTCGACAGTTTGCAAAAAATCAACATCGGGCAGCCTCGTACCTTGAAAGCGGTAGACAATTTGCTGAAAAGCCTGAGCGAGCAGGAGATTCGCGATTATCTCGCCTTTAACTGCATCGACGGTGCCGCTCCTTATTTGAGCGACGACTTTGTCAATGCCCACTTCGATTTTTACTCCAAGACCCTTTCGGGAAAAGAGCAAATCGAGCCTCGCTGGAAACGCGCCCTCAATGTCCCCAATAGCCTGCTTTCTGAAGCTGTGGGCGAAATGTATGTGGCCAAATATTTCCCGCCCGAAGCCAAAGACCGTATGGTACAGTTGGTTGCCAACCTTCAAAAGGCGTTGGGCGAGCATATCGACAGCCTCGAATGGATGAGCGACGAGACTAAGGTTAAGGCTCATGAAAAATTGAATACGTTCTATGTGAAGATTGGTTATCCCGATAAATGGCGCGACTATACCGACTTGACGGTAGACCCGAAGGAGAGCTATTACGCCAACGTGCGCCGGGCTGCCGAGTTCCAATCGCTCTACTCGTTGAAAGACGAAGGCAAACCGGTGGATAAGACCAAATGGTACATGAGCCCGCAAACGGTGAATGCCTATTACAATCCCAGTTCGAACGAAATTTGTTTCCCGGCCGGTATTCTGCAACCGCCTTTCTTCAATTTCGATGCCGACGATGCCGTAAACTACGGTGCCATTGGGGTGGTTATCGGCCATGAGATGACACACGGATTCGACGATCAAGGACGTCAGTTCGATAAAGATGGAAACTTGAACGATTGGTGGTTGCCTGCCGATGCCGAGCAATTCAACCGGCGTGCCGAGATTTTGGCTTCTCAGTACGACAACATTATTGTTCTCGATACGGTTCATGCCAACGGACACTTTACATTGGGCGAGAATATTGCCGATCACGGAGGTTTGCGTGTGGCTTATACCGCATTCCGCAATTCGCTCAATGGTCAGGAGCCTGCTGCCATCGATGGCTTTACGGCCGACCAACGTTTCTATTTGGCATACGCCAATTTGTGGGCCGGCAATATTCGCGATGCCGAAATCTTGCGGTTGACCAAAATCGATCCTCACTCGTTGGGACGTTGGCGTGTGAACGCAGCTTTGCGTAATATCGATAGCTTCTTCAAAGCTTTCGACATCAAAGAGGGGGATCCCATGTATATGGCTCCCGCAGATCGGGTGACTATTTGGTAATCGAGCAACTGATTTTATACATAAGAAAAGGACGAACCGATTTGTTTCGGTTCGTCCTTTTCTTATATGAATATCATTGGTTTTGCCCCTTTGTTTTGTTCGGCTTTACTTGGAACTTATTCCAATTGTCCGGTGTTCGGCGATGTATGTTGTGAGATGAATAGAATATCTTTTTCGATTAAATCGAGCCGTTTTTGAATTTTGTGCAGGGGTACATTTAGTTTATGCGATATAGCCTCATCGCTCAGCCCTCTTTCCCGTAATTGGAATATGATTTGTTGTAAATCGCTCATTCGTTCCGATATGCAGATGAGTTCGCGCTCATATATATCCTGAGAGGTGATTTCTTTTAAATATCGTTGCATTTGACGTTGGGTCGAGGCCGCTTGCCGATATTGTCTTAACACGGTTTTATAATCGCGGACAAAAATCGAAATCAATACTTTGAATACAAATTGTTTGACTTTTGGAGGCAACATAAACCATTTTGCTTTTTAGATGTATTGTATATAAGAAAAAACCTTCGCCTAATGCATTCTATAAAAGATGTCTTACTTGCTTTCATCGAATGTTGTTACAATATTATTAGGCGAAGGCTTAAACTCCTTCTCCTTATTTTGTAACAACCGCTTTTTATCCAATGTAAGCAAGTAAGACAATTCAAAAGTAAATAATAGATTTGAATAACAAGGGAGCTGTTATTTCTTTTTTTTTGAAAAAATAAATAATTCGTTTTGTAGGTCTATTTAAATAGTTTTAGTCCTGTTTTTATAGGTTTTGTGCAAAAAAAAAGAGCACCCATTGGGCGCTCCTTTTTATGGTTATGAGTAGGGATTCGTATATTAGAATACGATAGTCTTCATACCGTTTACGATGTAGATACCGGCCGGCAAGCTGATGGTGTTGTTACCTTCGGCAATTTGGGCTTTGAGTACTACCATACCAGTCATGTTGTAAACTGCGATTTCGGCAGCTTTGTCCGAGATAACTACGATTTCGCCTTTACCGTTGACGATTTTCATACCGGTGGAGGCAACTTCGTCGATTACGCCCGAATTTTCACCGGTTACGGCAAAATCGGTAATTTCCCATTGGGCAGCCGATTCACCGCAGGTATATTTGAAGGCTACGCGAATAGGTGCTTCCAAACTGGTTCTTTTGATCGTTCCCGATTCTACCCATTCCCCAGAACCTTCGGCCGACCAAGTAGCTTCCGAAGTAATGTCGGTCCAAGTGGCACTGTTGGGATCGTCCATCGTGAAGGGGTTGAAATCGGAAGAGATAAGCAGGAACAAACCGGTTCCTGCGGTACCTGTATATTTTGTCCATGACGAGAAGGTCATTTCCATGCTTTCGGCTTCGATAACCGGCGATATTAACCAAGTTTCGCTTTCACCTTTGTTATGACCGTTGGCAACAGCACCATATTTTGAGTCGGAGTACCATTCGGTTTTACCGTTTACCGAGTAGTTGAGCCAATCGCCCAAACCGCTCTTAAAGTCGATGGAGTAGGGCATATATACCGAGTTGTTCAAAACATTCAGTGTATAAGATACTGCGGCTCCGTCGTAAGTGTCGGTAGCGGCAACTTCGGCTTTGATTACGGTTTCACCGGCACCTTTCAAGGTTACGGTACCGTTGTTGTCGATGGTAGCAACATCGGTATTCGAGCTGCTGTAAATAATGGGGCTTGTCGATTTCGAGGTAGCTTTGCTGTCGAAGGTGAACCCGGCTCTGAAAATTTCGGTTCTGCTGCCTCCGTTTACGAATGCCAGTTCGGGCGAAGCAAGGCCGCTCTCCGACAGTTTGAACAAGTTGGGAGTATAGTATCCGTTTGCACCTACGTTGCTTGCTGCATAGGGACCGAATGCGTTATTTGTGCCGCCGGTGCTTGTGTTGGGGGTGTTGTTCAATAAAATGCAGCGGCCCGAATTTACGTTTGTCAAAATGAAACCTTCGTTATATTCGGCTTTCCATTGGTCTTTGGTTGCATCGGTATTGGGCGTATTATTGAAGGAGAAGTTTGTTTTGCTGGCATGTCCTACGATGTTTTCTCCATTCTTGATGGTGATGACGCCATCGCCGGCTACGGTGAAGTCGAATGTGAGGTTAGCTGCCGGATTGACGATCGAAGTTTCGCTGTTCAACGTGATGTCTACCGGTGTGAATTTTTTATTTTCTCCCAATTCGGCGCTCATAGCCTTGTTGTTGGCTATAATTACATAGGTTCCCGAAGTGAGTTCGTCTACCGAACCTATTTTATTGAAAGTGCCGACACCCGAATATTCGGCCATCGAGGTAAATGTCCCTGCCGAAACTGCTGCTAACAACAGAGCGGCTTGATAAAGTGTAGAAAAATTTTTCATAAGCGTTCGTTTTTTAGTTTAAATTTACGATTAACTTGTTACAAAGGTAATATAAAAAAGAAAATAAACTCTCGAAAAGAGAATTTATTTTCTGTATAATTGAGGAATGTAATCTTTCTGTAATCTATTTGATAAAACGATTACTTTTGTTGGACTTTTTCTAAAAGAATGATAGGTTGTTGGGGCTGTTGGTATAGAGCTGCGTGCGAGTTGTTTACGATGTAAAACCCTGTGACTTTTTCGAGAGCCGAGAGGAATGTTTGTTCGGTAGTCATGTCGGGGCAGGCCATACGGGTAGCACCTATTTGGGTGAAAGCTATTCCATAGGGAGTTCCGTCGAGTACGATGTTGCCGAACATACGGTTACACCCGGCAAATCCCGATAATTTGGCTTCGGGTATGTCTATAACCATTGTGGGATTTTCGTTGTTGATGGTCTTGCCATTGATGGCGGTTACTTTCCAAGAACCGTTCAACCAATCGACCATTCGCTTTTCGAGGGTCATTACGGTTTTGCCTTTTTGGTCGCAGAATTTCATGCCCAGTTCTTGGGTGTCGGAACGTTTGTACGAACGGGTGTTGTTCAGCGCGTTGAGTACGATACGATCGGTTACTTCGGGTCGGCAGGCTTTCATCGTGGAGATGAGCGACTCGAAACGCAACTGGTTGTCGCCTTCGAGTATGACGGTACCGTTTACCACATTGCACCCGTCGTTCCCATAAATGCGTCCGTTGGTCAGGTCGAAGGTGATTTCTACGGGCGATTCACCCACAACGGCTTTCTTTTCGGCCGTTTTGACAATCCAAGTTCCTTCCAGCTCCTCGCGGGAGATGGTTAAGTTTTGGGGGACAGTGGTTTGTGCCGTCGTCTCTTCCCGTTGGGGATTGGTTATTTTTTTCGATGTTTTGCATGAGGCAATCGATAGCAGGATTAAAAGCCCCAGTGCCGTTAAAAAACTTTTTCTCATTGTTCGTTAAGATTTAATTCGTTACAAAGTTAACAACTAAGTTTTGGAAAAGGTTGTCCGCCCTTTGTTTTTAGGATATGTTTGTCGGGTGCAACATTTATTCCTCGTTCCGTTTCGGGAAACGGGTGGGACGTATGAGCAACCGCAATGTAGCGTTATAGGTAAAGTAATACCAACACCAGTTCAGCAGGGTGATGATTTTGTTTTTCATGCCCAAAATGGAGATCAAGTGTACTCCCATCCAAGTAAACCATGCCGGGCGGCCGTATAATTTTATATAGGGCAGGTCGGCAACTGCACGGTTACGCCCTATGGTTGCCATATTGCCTTTGTCCTTATAACGGAAAGGCGTGTCGAAACTGTTCCTGTTCAGGTTTTTGGCCAGTAATTCGCTTTGTTGTATGGCTACCTGTGCTACTTGCGGGTGCCCTTTGGGATAATTACTTTCGGTGAGCAGGGCAATATCGCCGATCGCAAAGATGTGCTCGCACCCGATAACCCGGTTGTACTCGTCGGTGAGGATTCTTTTCCCCCGCCCGATCGAAGTTTCGGGTATTCCCGGCAACGGCTCTCCGGTGATACCTGCCGTCCAAATGAGGGTGTGGCATTTGATTTGTTCGCCGTTGTCGAAAGTTAGATGTTCCCCGTCGAACGACTGCATGGTGCGTCCCGTGATTACCTCGACTTCGAGTTGTTCGAGGTATTGCCGCGATTTAATCGAGGCCTCGGAGCTCATGTTTTGTAACAAGCGGTCTGAACCTTCGACGATAACGACGCGCATATCGCAAGGACTGATTTCGGGGTATTCCCGAGCCAGAATGTACTTTTTCATTTCACCCAAAGCACCCGCTATCTCTACTCCCGTGGGGCCGCCTCCGACTACGGTGAAGCAGAGCAGCGTGCGGCGCGATTCGGGATCGTCGCAGGTACAGGCTCGCTCTAAACAGAATAGAATTTCGTTCCTTAGCCTGATGGCTTCGGCGGTGGATTTCAGTGTGTATACTCGTTCCCGCAATTCGGGCATATTGAAGAAGTTGTTGGTCGTGCCAGTGGCAAGGACCAAATAGTCGTAGGTTATCTTCCCGGTGCTGGTCGTTAATATTTTGCGGCCGGGGTCTACCGACAAGGCCTCGCCCATGTGAAACCGCACATGGCGCAGTTTGCGCAACTCTTTTCGAAACGGAAAACAGATAGCTGCGGGTTCGAGCCCCGAAGAGGCTATTTGGTAAAACAGCGGTGGAAAAGCATGAAAGTTTTTCCGATCCACAAGGGTTACCCGGTACTGTTTGTGGTCGATACGTTTCGCCAGCAGGAATCCGGCAAAACCTCCGCCCACGATAACAAGATGCTGTAAATTTTTTTCTGCGGTCATGTCTGTGTAAATTTGAAGCGGCAAAGATAGTAAAAAGTTTATTCTTTCTTATATAAGACATTTGGGCGTAAAAAATGTTCATTGTCGCGACCCGAAAAGAAAAAACTTATAAAAAAATCGTGGCCTTGCGATGTTTTGTTTTTATTTGCTTACATTTGTCTGCGTAATTGCGCAATTCATGAAATTTATATTCAAATTACATATCATCTGTGTATTATTGCTATCGTTTTCCTCTTTCCTGTCTGTGGCGCAAATCAATACCGACAGGGTGATGAATATCGGGCGAAACGCGCTCTATTTCGAGGATTATATTTTGTCGATGCAATATTTCAATCAAGTCATAAAGGTGAAACCCTATATGGCGGAACCCTATTTTTACCGGGGTATTGCCAAACTGAGCCTCGACGATTTCAAGGGGGCCGAGGAGGATTGCTCGCTTTGCATAGAGCGGAACCCGTTTATTGTCAATGCCTATCAGGTGCGGGGTATCGCCCGGCAGAATTTGGGCGACTATCAGGGGGCTATCGATGATTATACGGCGGGATTGCGCTATGCTCCCGAAGACCGGACATTCTTGAACAATAAAGCCATAGCCGAGGTGCAGTTGAAAAAATACGACGAGGCCGAAAAAAGTTTCGAGAAATTGATTGCTTTGCATCCCAATTATTATAACGGTTATATGAGCCGTGCCCAGTTCTATTTGGAGAAGGGCGATACCTTAAAGGCGGTGGCCGATATCGACAAGGCTATTTCGATAGATAAATATATGTCGGGGGCATACGCCCAGCGGGCAATCATCAAGGTGTTGCGCGATGCCGATTACGACTCGGCTTTGGCCGATATGAACGAGGCGTTGAGGCTCGATCCCAAAGAGGTCTCTTATTATTTCAACCGGGCACGTATCAAATATCATCAGGACGATTTGCAGGGCGCTATGGACGACTATGACTATATTCTGCAACTCGAACCCGGCAATACGATGACCCACTACAACCGTGGTCTGTTGCGTATGCAGGTGGGCGAGCGCAATAAAGCGATTACCGACTTTACCGAGGTAATCAAAGCCGAACCCGATAACTATTTCGCCATTTATAACCGGGCGTTGCTGTACGATATGATAGGCAGTTACAGTAAGGCGGTGGCCGACTTCGATGTGGTGTTGGAACAGTATCCCGATTTCGCCGCCGGATTTTTCGCCCGTTCCGAGGCAAAACGGAAAATGGGTGACTTGAAGGGCGGAGAGAAAGATTTCATGTTGGCACTCGATTTGCAAAAGAGTACGAAATACGAAGAGATAGACGAGAGCGCCGTGGCTTCGGGGACAACCCGGCAATCGGGGCAGGCGGCCGATGAACGTTCCGAGTCGGATAAGAATATCAACAAATTCAACCAAATATTGGTGGCCGACGCGCATAATGAATACAAACCCGAATATGAGAACAAAATCAGAGGCCGGGTGCAAGATCAAAACGTACAAGTATCCATACAACCCATGTATGTACTTACTTATTACGAGCGTCCCGATGCCGTTCGCCAAAATATCTATTATATAAAGGAATTAGAGGAGTTGAACGGTACCCATGTGTTCAGCAAGAAATTGTTGCTGACCAACTCCGAGGCGGCTTTGCTCTCCGATCAAGTGAATTATCATTTCGCGTCCATAAACGATTACTCGCGGTTAATCGACATCAATCCGTCTAATCCGTTGGCCTATTTCGGCCGGGCGGTCGATTTCATGTTGGTGCAGGATTTTTCCAGTGCGCTCGACGATTTGAACCGGGCCATTATGACGAGCAACAATTTCACATTGGCCTATTTCCTCCGGGCGGTCGTGCGAGCCAAACAAATCGAGTACCAGTTGTCGACCGAAGCTTTGCAGGTAAACGATTTCGGAGGTGGACGCAAGAAAGGGGGTAACGATTTTTCGTCGCTGGGGCTGCCCGCACCCGGAAACGAAAGTCTGAAACTGGAATATGAAATGGTGTTGCGCGATTACGAAAAGGTAATCGAGGCAGCTCCCCGGTTTATTTACGCATATTACAACCGGGGAAATTTACGCTGTTCGCAACAAGATTATCGGGGAGCCATTGCCGATTATACTGAAGCCATACGATTGCGGCCCGATTTCGGGGATGCTTACTACAATCGGGGGTTGGTCTATTTGAAGCAGGGCGACATGGCTGCGGGAACAGCCGATTTAAGTAAAGCCGGCGAGTTGGGAGTGGTGGCCGCCTATAATCTGCTGAAACGAATGAGCGATTAAAAGATTTTTATAAATATCCGTTTTTATAATGAAATAATTATTACTTTTGTGCCTTGGTAAAATTGGGCGCAATGTATGTGTCGCACGCATAATTGTACCGAAAAACAAAAGCATTTTTCAAGTAACGTCAATAGATAAGGACAGAAAAAAATGATTAAGATTACGTTTCCCGATAATTCGGTAAAGGAATTTGAGGCTGGCATTACCCCTTTGCAAATAGCCGAGAGCATAAGCCCCCGGTTGGCACAGGACGTTCTTGCCGCAACTGTTAACGGTCAAGAATGGGACCTTTCCCGTCCGGTAGATACCGATGCGGCTATCAAATTATTTAAATGGGACGACCCCGAAGGAAAACACGCATTTTGGCATTCGTCGGCACACTTGTTGGCCGAGGCTTTGCAAGAACTTTATCCGGGTATAAAATTCGGTATAGGTCCGGCCATCGAAAATGGTTTCTACTACGATGTGGATCCGGGAGAAACCACCATTACAGCAGCCGATTTCCCCACCATAGAAGCCAAAATGCTCGAATTGGCCAGCCGCAAGGAGGCTATTGTTCGTAAAGAAATATCGAAAGCCGATGCACTCGATATGTTTGGGAAACGTGGCGAAGAATATAAAGTGGAGTTGATTAGCGAGTTGGAAGACGGTACCATCACTACCTATACACAAGGTGCCTTTACCGACTTGTGCCGCGGCCCTCACTTGCCCAATACCGGCCTCATCAAGGCGGTAAAAATAACAACCCTTGCCGGTGCTTATTGGCGTGGCGATGAAAAGCGCAAACAGTTGACCCGTGTCTATGGCATTACCTTCCCGAAGAAGAAAATGCTCGACGAGTACCTCGTGTTGATGGAAGAAGCCAAAAAACGCGACCACCGCAAAATAGGCAAGGAGATGGAGTTGTTTGCCTTCTCGTCCAACGTGGGCCCCGGTCTGCCGTTGTGGTTGCCCAAAGGGACCCAGTTGCGCGATCGTCTCGAATCCATGTTGCGCAAGGTACAGAAACGGTTCGGCTATTTGCAGGTGATTACGCCCCACATCGGGAACAAAATGCTCTATGTAACTTCTGGCCATTATGCCAAGTACGGAAAAGACTCGTTCCAGCCTATTCACACCCCCGAAGAGGGCGAAGAGTATTTGCTCAAACCCATGAACTGCCCGCATCACTGCGAGATATATAAAGTAACTCCCCGTTCCTATAAAGATCTGCCTCTGCGTTTCGCCGAGTTCGGTACGGTTTACCGTTATGAACAAAGTGGCGAGTTGCACGGTTTAACTCGTGTGCGCAGCTTCACGCAGGACGATGCTCACATCTTCTGCCGTCCCGATCAGTTGAAGGAAGAGTTCTTGAAGGTAATGGATATTATCTTCATTATATTCAAAGCCCTGAAATTCGATAATTTCGAAGCACAAATATCGTTGCGCGACCCCAATAATCGCGAGAAGTATATCGGTAGCGACGAAAACTGGGAAAAGGCCGAACGTGCCATTGTCGAGGCTTGTGAGGAAAAGGGATTGAAAGCCCGTGTAGAATATGGCGAAGCCGCTTTCTATGGTCCCAAACTCGACTTCATGGTGAAGGATGCCATCGGTCGTCGTTGGCAGTTGGGTACGATACAGGTAGACTATAACCTGCCCGAACGTTTCGAACTGGAATATACCGGCAGCGACAATCAAAAACACCGTCCGGTGATGATTCACCGCGCCCCCTTCGGCTCGATGGAGCGTTTTGTCGCCGTACTTATCGAACATACGGGCGGTAAATTCCCCTTGTGGCTGACCCCCGACCAAGTAGCTGTGTTGCCTATCAGTGCCAAATTCAACGACTATGCACAACAGGTCGTAAGCGAATTGGCCGAAAAAGATATAAGAGCCTTTGTCGATGACAGAAATGAAAAAATAGGCCGGAAAATTCGGGATAACGAGTTGAAGAGAATCCCTTATTTGCTCGTTGTTGGTGAAAAAGAGGCCGAAAATGGTGAAGTTTCTGTAAGAAAACAGGGCGAAGGTGATAAAGGTTCGATGAAAATTGCTACCTTTGCCGCGAATTTAAATGCAGAAGTAGAAGAATTACTCAAAGAATGGTAGTCTGAATGGATAAAAAACCACAACCGCAACCGCAATCGCAGGCCAACAGGTCGAATAATAATAAACCTGCCCCTGCGAAAAAGAATGACATAAAAGATCAATATCGTGTTAACGATCGTATCCGGGCAAAGGAGGTACGGTTGGTTGGCGATAATGTAGAGCAGGGTGTATATACCATACAGGAAGCCATGCATTTGGCCGATGAGCAAGGTCTCGATTTGATAGAGATCTCGCCCAATGCCGTGCCGCCGGTATGTAAAATCTTGGATTATCAGAAATTCCTCTATCAGCAGAAAAAACGCCAAAAGGAGCAAAAAGCCAAGTCGACGAAGATTGTCGTTAAGGAGATTCGTTTCGGGCCTCAAACCGACGATCATGACTACAACTTTAAGTTGAAGCACGCTATTGGGTTTTTGAACGAAGGTGCAAAGGTAAAAGCCTATGTCTTTTTCAAAGGGCGTTCCATTCTTTTCAAAGAGCAGGGCGAAGTGCTGTTGCTGCGCTTTGCCAACGATTTGGAAGATTACGGGAAGGTAGAGATGATGCCGGTTCTCGAAGGGAAGCGCATGATCATTATGATAAGCCCGAAGAAAAAGTAATGCGAGAAACGAATACAAACTATTCATTCAATTATAAAATTAAAATTAAGTAAAATGCCAAAGATTAAAACTAATTCCGGTGCCAAAAAGAGGTTCGCCCTTACCGGAACAGGAAAAATCAAGAGAAAACATGCTTTCAAAAGTCACATTCTGACGAAGAAAACAACGAAACAAAAAAGAAATCTTACTCACGTAACTACGGTAAAAACTACCGATGTAGCCAACGTAAAAACCTTGTTGGGCTTGAAGTAAGTTTCGACCAATTTCAAAATTTTCTCAAAAACAAAAGAGTAGTTTCAAATTTTATTAACCGAATGTTTTTAGCTTGAAGTTTACCTTGAACGGTAGCGCTAACATTCAAAACAAAAAAAAACTATGCCAAGATCAGTAAATCACGTTGCTTCAAGAGCAAAAAGAAAAAAAATTCTTAAACTTACCCGCGGTTACTATGGTTCTCGTAAAAACGTGTGGACCGTTGCCAAAAATACATGGGAAAAAGGTTTGACCTATGCTTACCGTGACCGTAAAAACAATAAACGTAACTTCCGTGCATTGTGGATTCAACGTATCAATGCCGCTGCACGTCTCGAAGGTATGTCTTATTCGAAATTGATGGGTGCCCTTCATAAAGCCGGAATCGAAATCAATCGTAAGGTTCTTGCCGATTTGGCCATGAACAACCCCGAAGCTTTCAAGGCTATTGTCGAGAAAGTAAAATAAGAAAATAGTTATTCCTATTTATGGCAATTAGGGATTCCCGCTGCGGGAATCCCTAATTTTTTGCCCAAAAAATTTGGTTTATTCAAAGTATTTGATTAGTTTTGTGTCAAAGAGAAGAGAAAAGCCCGGTCGTATCAGAGTAGATTGGGAAACTCATCAAAAATTATGAAATGCCGAGACACGCTTTTCGCCCCAATGGCGGGCCACGCCTTTCGAGGTATGCTTTGCACGGTGGATTACAAAGGAGCGGAGGCCCTCAAATCCTGTCTTTCGGAGTTTCATCGCATCCTTTGATACGACCCCTTATATAAGCCCGGACGCTATTATTATAGGCCGGGCTTTTTTATAAAGCACAAGTTTATTTTTTTAGATAGTTGAAAAAAGGGATTATGAAACATTTGTGTTTGAGCTTCGTGCTGCTGTTTCTCTGTGGTACGACGGCTATGTGGGGCGAAACGCTGAGCGAGTTGCAACAGCGCGCCGAAAGTGGGGACTCTGATGCTCAGTATGATTTGGCCATGCGATACTGGGAAGGTAAAGAAGGTGCACCGAAAAATGACAGCAAGGCTTTTTATTGGGTTAAGAAAGCGGCCGAACAGGGCGACGCTTATGCCCAGTCGTGGGTAGGCTATTTCTATGAAAATGGTTACGGCACCGCACGAGATTTCGGTGAGGCGGCGTACTGGTATCGTCGCAGCGCCGACCAGGGCAATCGCTTCTCACAGAACAACCTGGGCGAGTGCTACTATTACGGACGGGGTGTCGAGCGGAGTTACGAAAAGGCGGCCTCGTGGTACAAGAAGGCTGCCGACCAGGAGTTCCCTTCGGCCTACTACAATCTGGGCTGGTGTTACGAAAATGGGGAAGGTGTTGCCTCCAATCAGTCGCTGGCCATCAGTTACTATCGCAAGGCGGCTGCGAGCGGCAATGAGAATGCCCGCCAGCGGTTGTCCAAGCTGGGCCTGTCGGCCGACGGCAGTTCCACCACGTCAGCCTCGACGGCATCCTCTTCGTCGTCATCATCGGGTTCGCACGTCGACCCCTCGACTTTGGCCAATGCCCAGTCGGGAATCGATGTGTCGCAGTTTGTGGTAGGTCAGCAGTATTTCGACGACGGGAATTACGAGCAAGCCGTGTATTGGTGGCGTCAAGCCGCGAAACAGGGGTATGGCAAGGCTTCGTTGATGTTGGGAAACTGCTATTCCAAAGGTGTAGGAGTCGAACGCAACGTTACGACGGCGGCCCATTGGTATACCGAGGCGGCCAACCAGGGTGAAAAAAAGGGCTGTTTCGAGTTGGCAGCCTGTTACGAGACGGGGGTAGGAGTTGTCAAGGATTACCAGATTGCCGTCAAGTATTACGACAAAGGTGGCTATCTCAAGGCTTCGGCGCTCTGTTCCCGCAAGTGGTTGCAACAATACCGTTCGGGGTTTGACTATGCCTCCGCCACGATCGGCGAACTGCTGTCGCGGGCCAATAATGGCGACGCGCTGGCTCAGTGCCATTTGGGCCTGCTATTCTATGCCGACGAGAAAACCTCCGAAGCCAAAGCGTGGTTCAAGAAATGTGCCGCAAATTCCCGGGCAAACAATTTGTCCAAGACGATCGCTAAGAAATATATAGACCTTATCGAAACTGCCGATGAGGAGGCCGTAGAGATTTTCAATCTCTTCTTCGGGTCTTGACCGGGCGGGACGCTTGCAACCCCGCTTAAATATCAATAGCGATTTGGCTGCAATTTTTGGGAATAAAATTGTAACTTTGTGGCAGAAAGGCGGGCCGAGATCTGCGAGGATTTTGCGGACACGTTGCATAACGTGCGCTCTTTGCTGCTTTTCGTGAAAAATTATAGAGATGTCATGGCAGATACTATTGCACAATTTGAACACGTGATCTCCATTTGTCGAGAACTGTTCGCCAAAAAACTGAAAGATTATGGCGCTTCGTGGCGGATTTTGCGCCCGCAGTCGCTTACCGACCAGATATTTATCAAAGCGAAGCGCATAAGAAGCATAGAGACGAAAGGCGAGTGTAAAATAGACGAAGGAATACGTTCGGAGTTTATCGGGATTGTCAACTATGGTATTATTGGGCTCATTCAACTCTCGTTGGGATATACCGACAGTGTGGACATTAGCAACGACGAGGCATTGGCGTTGTACGACAAATTTATGACAGAGACCAAAACCTTGATGTATGCCAAAAACCACGATTACGACGAAGCGTGGCGCGGTATGCGTATCAGTTCGTATACCGACTTGATATTGACCAAGATTTGCCGGACAAAACAAATAGAAGACCACGATGGCCAAACGCTCGTCTCGGAAGGCGTCGATGCCAATTACATGGATATGATCAATTATTCGTTATTCGGTCTTATAAAAATAGAATATGGAGATTAAGACGATTAAGGGAAGAACCAAATCCATCGTTGTGCGATGGCTTGTTTTTCTGTCCCGCCTGATTGTAGGGGGGACGTTCGTCTTTTCGGGATTTGTAAAAGCAATAGACCTTTACGGAACTGTGTATAAGTTCCAAGATTATTTTGTGGCTTTTCATCTCGAATTTCTCTCCTCTTTTTCCATGTTGTTCGCGGTAGCTTTGTGCTTCGTCGAGTTCCTGTTGGGCATCCATTTGCTTTTCGGCTCGTATCGGCAGTCCACACCGCGGCTCATCTTCCTTTTCTTGTGTGTGATGACACCTGTCACACTCTATTTGGCCATTGCCAATCCCATAGACGATTGCGGTTGTTTTGGCGATGCCGTCCATTTAAGCAATTGGGGGACCTTTTTTAAAAATGTATTGTTGCTGGTTCTCTCGCTGTTCTTGATTTATCATAACAAGCGGTTGAGGGCTTTGTACAATAAGCAAGTGCAATGGCTTACCGGATTGTATTCGTTGCTGTTTGTCTCTTTCTTTTGTTACGTAGGCGTATATTATCAACCATTCCTCGATTTTCGTCCGTATAAGATTGGGGTAAATATACCGGAGGCTTTGGCTGAAACGGAACCTGCTCGTGAGTTTGTTTTTATTTACGAGAAAGATGGTCAAAAAAAGGAGTTTACGATCGACAACCTTCCGGCCGAAGGCGAAGGGTGGGCTTTTGTCGATAGGTATGAGAAAACAACTCCCCAAAAAGCTGCACCAAAACCAACTATCGAAGAGTTTACTATCTATGAAGGCGAAACCGATATAACCGAAGAGATAATCTATGACGAGGGGTATCGCATTTTATTGCTTTCGCCCGATCTTGTGAAGGCCGACGACAGCGAGGTGGACCGGATAAACGAACTTTATGACTATTGCGTGGAACGCGGATATGGTTTTGCTTGTGTAACCGCCTCTTCGCCGCAAGGGATAGAAATGTGGCAGGAGAATACGGGGGCCGAGTATCTGTTCTATTTTATGGATAAAACAACCATCAGGACTATCGCACGCGGAAATCCTTGTGTGTTGTTGCTTAAAAACGGTACAATATATCGTAAAACCTCTCCATCGCAGTTACCCGATGAGACTAAACTTTCTCAACCTTTGGAGAGTTTACGGTATGGACAACCCGAACCATATAGGCCCGAACGTAGAATATGGTCTATTGTGTTAACCTATACGGTGCCCATGCTTTTCCTGTTGCTAACCGAAAAAACGGTGGCGATGATTATCGGGAAGTTGAAACAGTGGCGAATCAATCGCCGAAACAGACGAAAAAAAGAGGGGCAAACCAATATTGCCGAAAAAAATAACGAATAAAAAAAGTGTAATTTTTTAACCCATAAAAATTAATTATTATGAGAAAGAACATTGTTGCAGGAAACTGGAAAATGAACACTACCGTCCAAGAGGGAGTAGCGTTGGCTAAGGAAATCGATGCCGCTTTGGCTGGTGTAACGACCAAATGCGATGTAGTTATCGCTACACCGTTTACCCATTTGGTACCGGTAATCAATGCCATCGATACGAAACGTATCGGGGTTGGTGCCGAGAACTGTGCCGACAAAACCGAAGGCGCATATACCGGCGAAGTTTCGGCCAAGATGGTAGCCTCGACCGGAGCCCAATATGTTATCCTCGGTCACTCCGAGCGTCGTGCCTATTATCACGAAACACCCGAAATTTTGAAAGAGAAAGTGTTGTTGGCCTTAGCTAACGGATTGACACCTATCTTCTGTATCGGTGAAGTGTTGGAAGAACGCGAAGCCGGCAAACACTTCGAGGTAGTAAAAGCTCAGGTAGAAGGTTCGTTGTTTAACCTTTCGGCCGAAGATTTCGGTAAAATCGTGTTGGCTTACGAGCCGGTTTGGGCCATTGGTACCGGTAAAACCGCTACCGCCGATCAAGCACAGGAAATCCACGCCTTTATCCGTAAGACCATTGCCGATAAATATGGTGCAGAGGTAGCCGAGAACACCTCGATCCTCTATGGCGGAAGCTGCAAACCCAGCAATGCTGCCGAGCTTTTTGCAAAACCCGATGTAGACGGTGGTCTTATCGGTGGCGCAGCTCTTAAAGCCGACTCGTTCATGGGTATTATAACTGCATTCTGATAAAATAGATTTTTATCGAGGCTGCAAAAGTGGGAATAAATTCTTATTTTTGCAGCCTCACTTGTTTTTTGAACGAAACATATAGGTTATGCGCAAATCTCTTTTTTTTGTTTTAGGACTGGCCTTAGTCGGTTTTGTCGATGAAGTTCCGGCACAGATTGCCGTTTCGGATACTTCGATCGTCCAATACCTCGAACGACCCGAAACGGGCGGTAAAGTTAAAGTGGTACAACCCGACCGGTTGGCCGAGCGGGTGAGCCGAGCCGAGGGTGTGATCAAATACGACGGCAACAAAGGCTACGCCCAGTCGGCGGGATTCCGCATACAAGTATTTTCCGATAACGATTATCGCACGGCTAAAAATAATGCCCTTTACAAAGAGGGGCTTATCCAGCAGGCTTTTCCCGAATTGGAAACCTACGTAACTTTTACTTCGCCATTTTGGCGGCTTCGGGTAGGCGATTTTCGCACGTATGAGGAGGCCGGAACCGCTTTGCGGCAGTTGAAAAAAGAGTTTCCTCAAATGGCTCGGGAGATGCGCGTGGTTCGTGATAAAATACAAATACAGATACATCAAGGGTTTACAGAATAATTTTTATTCATGGAGGAAAATGCAGTTATGGACCCGGAGGAGCAGCAGCGCATTTGCAAAGAGCTGGCTGGACACTATCGGGCAATCATATCGTTGTTGGGTGACGACCCCGAAAGGGAAGGTTTGCGAAAGACACCCGAACGTGCCGCAAAGGCAATGATGAAACTCACAAAGGGTTATCGTCAGTCGGCAAAGGAAATTCTTTCGTCGGCGATTTTCGAACATACAGGCTCTCGCATTGTGGTTGTGCGCGACATCGAGTTCTACTCGTTTTGTGAGCACCATTTGCTCCCTTTTTTCGGGAAAGTCCATGTCGGTTATATTCCGTCGGGCGGAATTGTAGGACTGAGTAAAGTAGCCCGGTTGGTCGAAGTCTTTGCCCGTCGTTTCCAAGTGCAGGAGCGGCTTACGGCACAAATTTGTCAAAGTTTGGCCGAAACGCTCTCGACCGAAGGGGTTATGGTTGTGGTGGAAGCTCGCCATTTGTGTATGCAAATGCGAGGCGTGGAAAAGCAAGGCGCCGTTACGGTAACGTATGATTGTTGCGGGAAATTCGAGCAGGAAGAGTATCGATGCGAATTTTATTCGCTTATCGGGAAAAGCCACAACGAATAATAAACGCCTATCACTCAAATGAAAACTCTTTGGTGAGAAATTGGTGTGCAAAAAAAATAAAGAAACCACTTGCATAAACCGAAAAGTAAAATTATCTTTGCACTCGCAATTGCGAAAATAGCTCAGTTGGTAGAGCACAACCTTGCCAAGGTTGGGGTCGCGGGTTCGAGTCCCGTTTTTCGCTCCA
>DXFL01000003.1 GCA_019114445.1 Candidatus Barnesiella excrementigallinarum | reverse complement strand
TGTGCCTTCCCGTCTTTTTCGGGCAAACGGTCGGGAATGAGCCGGGTAAGGCGATCCGATTCGGACAACGGGAGTTTCTGCACACGCGCCACATCTTTTATCGCCAGCTTGGTAGCCATCGTACCATACGTAATGATGTGCGCCACCTTTTCGGCTCCATACTTTTCGGTCACCCACTGCAACACCCGGCCACGTCCGTCGTCATCGAAATCGACATCGATATCGGGCAACGAAATACGATCGGGATTAAGGAAGCGCTCGAACAGCAAGTCGTATTTCAACGGGTCGATTTGGGTAATTTTCAAGCAATAAGCGACTACCGAACCGGCAGCCGAACCACGACCGGGCCCCACCGACACATCGAGCTCTTTGCGTGCCGCATTGATAAAATCCTGCACAATGAGGAAGTATCCCGGAAAACCCATCGTCTTCATAATGTGCAGTTCGAACGTGATGCGCTCCATCACCTCGTCCGACAGCTCCTCGCCATATCGTTCGTGCGCCCCTTTGAAGGTCAATTCTTTCAGGTAGTCGGCTTCGAGTTTGATACGATAAAGTTTATCGTAACCGCCTAAATTGTCTATTTTTTTGCGTGCCGTAGCCTCGTCGAGTACTACATTGCCGTTTTCGTCGCGGGTAAACTCGTTGAAGAGATCTTCCTCGGTAAATTTCCGGCGATACTCCTCCTCGGTCCCGAAACTTTCCGGGATAGGGAAAGTAGGCATCAAAGGCGGGTGATCGATCGAATAAAACTCTACCTTGTCGAGAATCTCCAATGTATTGGAAAGAGCCTCCGGCACATCGGCAAAAATATCGTTCATCTCCTGCTGGGTTTTCAACCACTCTTGCTTGGAGTACAACATACGGGTGGGGTCGTCGAGATCCTTGCCCGTACTCAGGCAAATGAGCCGGTCGTGCGCCTCGGCATTCTCTTCGTCCACAAAATGGACATCGTTGGTACATACCAGTTTGATACCGTGTTTGCGCGAAAGTTCGATAAGCCGGTCGTTCACCTCGTTCTGCAAAACGAAAGTCTCGTGATTGGCACGGGGAACCGTAGCTTTATGCCGCTGCAATTCCAAATAATAATCCTCCCCGAAAATCTGCTTGAACCACAGGATAGCCTCCTCGGCTCCCGCCATATCGCCGGCAAGAATCTTCTTGGGTATCTCGCCACCCAAACAGGCCGAGCAAACAATCAGTCCTTCGTGATATTTTTCGAGTTCATATTTATCGGTACGGGGGCGCGAATAGAAACCCTCGGTCCACCCTTTCGAAACGAGTTTAATCAAATTGTGATAGCCTTTCAGGTTTTTGGCCAAGACCACCAAGTGATAACCTCCCTCATCGACGGCACCCCGACGAATGGGAATACCGCCCACCTCGTTGACAACCGCACTTCGCACTTCGCGGGGAGTGGCCTCCTTATCGGTGAGCCGACGGTGAGCCACATACATTTCGCACCCGAATATCGGCTTGAAAATTTTCGATTCAAAGTTAGCTATCTCTTCGCGCAAGGACGATAAAACAGCCTCTTTATCGTCGACCGCTTCGGCTCCGCTCTCGATAGCGTCAATCCGTTTCTGCACCTTTTTTATCTCATCTTTGACCGCACCGTTCTTCTTTTTCACCAAATTGAAAAACTCTTTGATCCCGAACATATTCCCGTGATCGGTCAACGCCAATCCTTTCATGCCGTCGTGCATGGCTTTACCAACCAATGCCGGTATGGATGCTTGGCCGTCGAGAATAGAGTACTGGGAGTGAACGTGCAGATGAACAAAAGGTTGCATAAACAAGATAAAATTTAAGTTCGCGGGCTTAAAGTTACAAAGTTATTCGCAGAGAATAAAGCAGTTGAAAAAAGATTTTTGAACAAGTTATAAACCGCTGAGAACCAACAAAAACAATTTATCCCGGCAAGCCGAGCCGCCGGGATAAAACAAGGGTAAAATATAGTGTTGCCGTTATTGCAACGGGAGTATCTCTATAGGTGCCGAAGTAATAGCCTTCATACCTTCGGGGGTAACCACATAGGTATCTTCGATACCCACCGCCCCCACATGAGGAATAACAAACTTCGGCTCTAATGCGATAACTTGGTTTTCGACCAAAAGCTCTTTCGAACGGGGAGCCAGCACAGGAGCCTCGTTCACCTCGATACCTACACCGTGACCTACGAATCCCGCCTTTTGAGTATGCCCCATAAAATAGTCGTCGAGCCCGGCATCTTGTGCTATCTGCACAGCCAACCGATACAAATCGGCCGCAGCCACACCCGGTCTACCCATTCGGGCTACTGCCCGGTGTATCTCGATGGAACACGCATGGGCGCGAGCCGCCTCAGCCGACAACTCGCCTACCGAATAAACTCGTGTCATATCGGTCATATAACCGGTAAAATTACCGCACATATCGACCATTACCGTCATACCGGGACGAATGAGCGAACCATTGGCCCCTACCGGTATCGAGCAACTCAACCCGGCTCCACCCATCGCAAAATCGTAAGGCGTGGGCGAATCGGCATTATCGCCGCAAATGACATTGCCCATGAATATCTCCATACTCTGTCCGTTGATCCTGAAAAGCCCCAAATTCCCGTGCAGGCGCAACAATCGCTCTATCTCGATTTGCAGTTCGATGTCGGTCATACCCTCGCGGAATACCGACTCGATACGTCGATATACCTCGGCGTGTTTTACCGCCGACTCCTGCATCAACGCCAATTCATAATTGGTCTTTACCGAACGAACCGCCCGCATCACTGCCGAACCGTTCACCACCTCCACATCGGGGAAAACAGCAGCCAATCGGGTAAAATCGCCGTGCGAGGCATCCCACTCCAAAGCCACACAGCGAGGAATGGGCAATCCCGCTTCGGCCAACAACGCCGGAATTTGTTCGGGTTTGTGGATATAATGTACGGTATCGCCCTTCAAACCAACGGGACGCCGCACGAAATAGTGGGGCTCACCCTCGGCCGGAACATAAACATACCCGCTGAATACCCGTCCCGAAGCATAATACAGGTTCGCATTCGTATTTAATAAAATGGAATCGGCATGGCTCGTCCGCAACGCCGATTGTATTTTTTCACACCGCAGCAAAGCCTCGGGTCGAAAACTACTCGAATACATATCTCGAATCTATTTACAGTTTAAAAAGAAGTCGGTAAATTCACTGAACGAGTCGAAAGCCAACTCATACTCATCGGTTTGACCAAAACCGTAGCGGGCATACACAAACGGCAAACCCACCCGGTGGGTCTCCCGGCCATCGGCATCGATGTCGCCCATATAAAGCGGCTGTAGCAAACCATATTTCTCTTTTATCATAAGCATATTGTCGCCTTTGGGCTTGTGCGTGTTGCCATACGATACCGCCTCGGTAACAAACGGGGTAATTCCTATGCAGGACATAAAGATGGGCAATGTGTGACTATCGCAGTTGCTCACCAAAAAAAGTTTGTATTTATGCGACAACCGCTCCAAACCCGAAACAACACCGGGATAAGGGGTACCTCCGTAACGTGCCAAAAGCGCAGGTTCCTCGTCGGCCAACTCTTTCGAAAAACGAGCGGCCTCTTCGGGGGCTATATCGGGAAAAAGATTTGCCAAAATTTGGGGAATAGGAATCCCTATGTTCCCGATAAGGCTTTCGCGAGTGACATGAACCTCTCGCCCAGCCCGCAAAAACACCTCGTTCCAAATGCGGGCATAGGTATCGACAGCATCCCACAAAGTACCGTCCATATCGAAGATAAGCCCGTCGGTACGGCTCCAATCTATCTGTTTATTTTCCATGCCGCAAAGGTATGGATTTTATCGGGAACCCCGAAAAACCATTTAAATTTTGATACGTGCTACCATTCACTTTCAAAGCATAATGGCTATGACAAAAAAGCCTCCCGATACAAACCGGAAGGCTTTCAATGGTACACCCGTGGGGAGTCGAACCCCAATCGAAGGAACCGGAATCCTTTATTCTATCCATTGAACTACGGGTGCCACTAAACAAAAAATGGGAAAAGTTTTTATTCTTTGACAAGATTCTATTCCCAAATGCGTGGCAAAAGTAAGAAATATTTGTAGCTTTGCAAACAGTTTGATTAAAATCTTATTCAAAGATATGAATGTTCGTATCGAATCGAGCTGGCAACAACGCCTGCAAAACGAATTCGACAAGCCTTATTTTGAAGCGTTAACCTCTTTTGTACGGCACGAATATGCCACCAAAACGGTTTATCCTCCCGGCAGCCAAATTTTCGCTGCTTTCGATGCTTGTCCGTTCGAACAGGTAAAGGTAGTCATTTTGGGGCAGGATCCCTACCACGAGCCTTATCAAGCTCACGGGCTTTGCTTCTCGGTGAACGATCACATACCATTCCCCCCTTCGCTCCAAAACATTTTCAAAGAGATCGAAAGCGATTTGGGCATTCCAGTTCCCCAAAGCGGGAATTTGACTCGATGGGCACAGCAAGGCGTCCTGTTATTAAACGCTACACTCACCGTCGAGGCTCACCGGGCAGCCTCCCATCAAGGGAAAGGGTGGGAAACTTTTACCGATGCGGTCATTCATAAATTGGCCGAAGAACGAGAGCATTTGGTCTTTATCCTTTGGGGAGCATACGCCCAACGGAAAGGCGACTTCATCGACCGCAACCGGCATTTGGTTTTACAATCGCCCCACCCGTCGCCGCTATCGGCCCACCGGGGATTTTTCGGAAATCACCATTTCAGCCGCACGAACCAATATTTAACGGCTCATGGCATCGAACCCATTCAATGGTAAAAAAAGTATGGAGAAAATAGATATAGAACAGAGAGCCGAAAAAGCTCGCGCCCTTTTTCACGAAGGATATAATTGTGCGCAATCGGTTGTATTGGCATACAGCGATCTATTCGACCTCGATCCTTCTTTGGCGGCATCGATAAGCGCGCCATTAGGCGGAGGAATGGGTCGACTGCGCGAGGTATGCGGAGCCGTGAGCGGTATGTTCATGGTGGCCGGACTGTATTACAAAAACGATGTCCCCTCGGATATGGGCAAACGTAAACTCGTGTATGCCACCGTACAGGAGCTGGCCCAAAAATCAACAGCATTAAACGGTTCGATCATCTGCCGAGAATTATTGGGTCTCGATCACAAAAGCGATGCCCCCACTCCCGAAGCCCGTACCGAAGCCTATTACAAACGTCGACCTTGTGCCGACTATGTAGCCTCGGCCGCCCGCTTGATTGGCGAGAAACTAAACGAAGAGCTAAACCAAACTCTCTAAAAAAACAACATGGTTCAATTACAATACAGTAAAACAGACTCTCTACTGCTCAAAGGTATTGGCATCCTGTTCATTGTATTACACAACTACATACACCTGTTTCCCGAATTTCCACCCGAATGCGAATTTAAATATATCCCCGAAAATGTAGACCGTTTCTCTGCTGCCATGCTATCGGGCGATTTACGGTTAATTGTATTTTCACTCTTCTCTTTCTTAGGTCATTACGGTGTGTCGATTTTTGTTTTCATAAGCGGTTACGGCTTGGCCCTCCGCTACGACCGAAGCACCGACAGCAAACTGCACATTCTCTTCCATCGAGCCGTACAATTGTGGAAATGGCTCGTCCCCATGTCCTTGTTGCTCATTATCGACCGCTATTCGGGACATACGCACATCACCTACAACTATTTGGACAATCAAAAGATTTGGAGCGACCTGTTTTTCATGCTCACCTTTACCGCCAACGGTTTGGCCGACCGTTTTATCATTGCCGGCCCGTGGTGGTATTTCGGCATGGCATTCCAGCTATACTTTGTTTACACATTATTCCTTCGGAAATCGTCGGACAAAGTCCTGTGGGGAATTATGATTGGAGTATGGGTATTGCTTGCTACCCTTTGGGCATTGGATCTAAACCGCTGGATTTTTGCCTTCCGCTACAACTGTGTGGGGTGGTTACCGGTATTTTGCACCGGTATACTTTTAGCACGTCACCCCTTACAACTTTCGTGGAAATGGGTGACAGCCGGCTGTCTCGTATTCATACTCAGCCTATTTAATCCTTACCTTTGGATATTCAGCTCGATATTGGTGATGTTTCCATTCACGGCGCTACTCACCGTATGCAGAAAAGGGATTGCCCAAAAGGTGTTCGCCGCATTGGGAAGCCTGTCGGCCGCCCTATTCATTACCCACCCTTTCGTACGCCAACAAATACTTATTTACACAAAAAATCTGCCCATAGACCTTACCGTATTTATCTATATGGGGCTTTGCCTTATTGTCGCATGGATTTATCGATGGGTACTGCTGACGTTCTACAAAAAAGTTCACTGGTGATAGTGCCCTTTTTCCTTAACCAGTACCGCCTTTATGCGGCCATCTTTCAAAATGGCTCTCGAACGTGAAAAGAAAGGTAACTGCCAAGCCCACCGGCGATGTTCCCAAGTGAGCAGATCGACCGAAAAATTGATGTCACGCAAAATTCCGTAATACGATGCCGGGAAAGAGATAGCCGACACCGCTCCACTACCGGCTATTTCCTGAATGGAATCCAACTTATCATCGAGCTCCTCACCAGACAACTCACGAATATGGGGAATATCGAGATAACACGAGGTATAATACCCTTGCTGCGTGAAGGTTCGCAAGGCGTTCCAATCGCGCGACTCGATAATAAGTTGCTCCTTACTGACGCCAAAACGAAGCAACATATCGTTCAAACACGATTCGGCCTGCCGGCAATTCGCTTCGTTCAGATTTTTCAAATCAAGCCAGAGTTCGCGCTCGGAGTTCTTCCCCAAAAAATCGAAATACAGGTCCAACGATTCTGAAGACGGGGTATCGTGCCCTGTTCTGAAACCGGCCGAATCGGCCACAAACAACACATCGCACTCGAAGTTTTTATATTCATCTTTAAATTCGCGCAACTTTTTAATCGTATTGGTCCTGTGCAGCCATATCTTATCGACATAGTGCTGCACAATACGATCGTTCCAAAAAGGTATAGCCAATAGGGTGAGACACAGTATCGACAACAGCAACGGGCCATATAGACGAATAGGTCTCATCAAAGGGTTATTTCAAATGCAACTTTTTCAAGATCTTCATCGGGACAGCATCCTTATGCACCAAAATGTTCATGGTCTTGTATTTTACGAAAGCCTCCGAAGCAAAGAAGTAGCCCCCATAGACTTGTTCCGTACCCCACGAATTTTTCACTTTGTAATATTTCGTACCGTTCTGATCGACAGCCTTACCTACAAACACCATACCGTGATCGTCGGTCGTCTCGTAATTATCGAAAGCCTCTTGCCGAATCTTTTGGTCAATATACAACTCCTCTTCGGGCTCTTCGAACTTGTACAATTCGCCTTCCTTCTCGGATTTCGAGAGTTTCACCCAACGAGCCAACTCGGTCCCCGACAAGTTATCGTTTTTCTTTTCGACAGGCACCACGGCAAAACCTTTGAGGTACTGGAATCCTTTTTCACTCACGTCCGAAGCCCACATCACCGTAAAATCATGGTCTATGGCGTAATCGATAGCCTCCATCAACTCGTTAAGAGGAATATTGTAATACTCCGACCACAACCAGTTGTCGGGCACCTCGATGGCAAACGGTTTATAAAAATCGTGGTGGGTAAACGAGGTCAACGGGAGATAATTATCGCCCTTGATCCCCAGCGATTCGGCAAACGATCTGGGGGTATATTCCACGCCATTGTAAGTAAATTTCTCAGGCACTTTTCCCAAGTAGGTATCCAGCACGGCCGTAAAACCATCGAGCCACGCCGTCGAAAGTTTTTTATTGGGATTCGAAATTACGGCGTCGACATAGCTTTTAAGAATGGCATCGAGCTCTCCATGCTGATGTTTATCGGTACCATAGTTCAACCCGGTATACACCTCTTCGGGGACAATACCGTATTTATCAATAATATAGAGCACATCGTATGCACTCCCCCCAGCAGCAAAAGCTATATCGCCGTGCATACGCACATACTTGATAGCTTTCTCGATATAATCGTTTCGCACGATAAACATCTCCGAGAGATCTACGGCAGGCTTACCTTGACGCAACAAATCGTCCTCGATAAACGACAGTGTCGAGAAACTCCAACACGTGCCCGAACGGCTTTGATCCTTTACCGGATTGGTTTTTAACTCTTTGGTTACTGTAAATTGATAACCCACAGAATCCTTCTTGCTTTCCTCAGCTCGAACAGACGAAACGAACAACGACAAGGCACAAGTTATAGTTAAAATTCTATAATTCATAAATATTGCACTTTTTAAAATGTGGACAAATATACATATTATTTTTCTTTCTCGACAAAGATTGCTACGATTCTACGACAAACGATTGGGAAATGACGATAAAAACGCTATATTTGTCAATAACAAATAGAGAAATTATCCGAAATGAAAGCTATTCATATTCTTCAAACAACGATCGCAATTCTAATACTATCAAGAGCCATACCTGCGATTGCACAACCCAATTTACAGCCTTACGAAACCCGAACATTCTCCGATCGGTTCCGTACCATAGAGACCCACGTCGAAGGGCGAGACCTCTTTCCTCCTATCATCAACTTAAACACCGGCGAACACATTACCATCTCGTTCGACGAATTTACCGAGAATGTAACTTATATGCAATATAGCCTTATCCATTGTAATGCCGACTGGCGCCCTTCTGCCCTCTCGGAATTGGAATATCTCGACGGATTCAATACAAACCCCATCGAAGAGTACGAATTTTCCATGGCAACCTTCGCCCATTACGTACATTACAGTGTCACGCTCCCCAATGCCGATGTACAGTTTAAAGTATCGGGCAACTATGTGCTGGTGGTCTATCCCGAAAACGAACCCGAAAATATTTTGTTGCAAGTATGTTTCTCGGTCTACGAAAACGATATACTGGTAGCTCCTTCGATAACTTCGCGTACCGACATCGACTACAACCGCGAACATCAGCAGGTCGAAGTAACCCTCAACACCAACAATTACCGCATTCAAAATCCCTACAACGAACTCAAAGTCAGCATCCTGCAAAATGGACGCCGCGACAAGGAAGTCATCGTGGATAGACCTTTGCGCGTACAAGGGAACCAAATAGTTTATGCCCACGATCGCAACATGATTTTCGAAGCGGGGAATGAATTTCGCCGATTCGAAATGGTAGCGACCCGCTATGCGGGACTGGGGGTAGAAAAGATTTACCATTTCGACCCCTATTACCATGTAGTACTTGCCCCGTCAACACCCCGAGCCGAAACAAGCTACCTCTACGACCGTACCCAAAACGGACGATTCGTCATACGCCAAAGCGGCTCCGAGGATAGCGATACCGAAGCCGACTACTTTGTGGTCCACTTCTCGCTCGACTCCGACCCCATACCCGGCGGGAAAATATATATCGACGGCGAAATGACCAACCACCAATACACCCCTTACAACGAAATGGTCTATAATCCCGAAACAGGGAAATACGAAAAAACCCTGCTTTTGAAACAGGGTTCCTACAACTATCAATACGTATTCCTCCCCGACGGTGCCAGTTCGGCCACAGCGGCCCCAATCGAAGGGAATTATTACGAAACGGTAAACGAGTACTTAGTAAAAGTATACCATCGCCCACAGGGAGAACGCTACGACAAACTGATAGGTGTAGGCATGGGATACTCCGGTCGATAAGTCTTCCCGTCAATCTTTTTTCTGCTTGACAAACTCGCCCGATTTCGTAAAATAAAGTTTCATTTCGGGACGGGACAACGACAATTTGTACACATTACTCCGCTGTTCCATACCTTCGATTTTCGCATCGGGATAATGGTCGTTCAAATATTCAACAACAGCCGTCGGGAGCAACCCTACCAAACGGTTCGACAGCGGGGTTTCGTGGGAATCGATCTCTTCCCACACGCCTTTCTTGTCAAATTCCAATTTATACCCACCGGCAATCCTCACTTCATACTCACCCCATGTACGCGAATGTATGCAATGGATTACCCGGGCTCCGGGGAAATAGGTTTTCAGCAAGTGTTGTGCCGGTTGAGGAAGTTCGGAAACCGATATTTTCTTTTCAGAGACTTTATTCTCTCCCCGGCTCGGAGTTATCCCCAATGAAATCATCGAGAATAAAACAATCAGATACAAATAATTTTTCATATATTTACCTCGTTTTTTAGGGTTTTCGTTACATTCTAAAAACAAATTCCACCGGGTCAATGTTTATAAAACAATCACCGGGATATGGTTAAATAAGGTGTATAAAAAGTCCTAAAAAAAAGATTTCCTCCAAATGAAAAAAGCACTGAAATATATTGCAATATCCGTTGTATCTCTCTTAGTGCTTCTCTCGGTTTTACCGCTGTGTATCTATATCCCGGCGATTCAACAGTGGGGAAAAAACGAAATATGCAACTATGTGGAACGCTCCACCGGAATGCACCTCACGCTGGGAAGGCTTGCGCTCAAATTTCCCTTCAAGTTGCAAATAAACGACATCTTGCTGCTTGCCACCCAACAAGACACCCTGTTGCAAAGCGCCCAAATACAAGTGGGTGTAGCCCCTGCGGCATTGCTCAAAGGCAACGTGCAAATAAACCAAATCGCCTTGCAGGAGACCCGTTTCAATTTCACCAGTGCCGATTCCACCCTTTCGCTCTCGGCTCGGATAAAGGAATTTTCCACCCGCAATGCGACCCTTCATCTGAAAGACTCTCGTATCGTACTACCCGATAGCCGACTGGACAGCGGCGACATCGTACTGAAATTATCGGAAAGCCCAACCGATACGACCGAAGAAAGCGAACCGCTGCCATGGAAAATTTCGGCCGGCAGTATCGTATTATCGAACATTCACTACGCCATGCAAATGCAACCCACCATCGAAAGTTTGGACGCTTCGATCGGGGAAGCATCACTCCGGCAAGGCGACATAGATTTATACCGACAAAAAGTCGATGTCGCAGAATTTCTCATCGAGCAGGGCGACTACCGCTACTACCCGGGCAGCGGTGAGCCGGACAACGGAAACGATACCTCGAATACAACCACGCCCCCCGATTCTATTGTTTCCCCACCGTGGACCATACAGGTAAAACAGATACGCCTGCTCCATAACAGCCTGCTCTATGCGCTGCCGGTACAGGTGCCCCAAAAAGGGTTCGACCCCGGATACATTGCCCTCAATAACATCGAAATAGCCATCGACTCGTTTTATAATTGCGGCAGTACGATAACCGTACCGATCAAACAACTGGCCTTTATCGAACGATCGGGCCTTGCCGTCCAACACACCCGAGGGCTGTTTTCGATGGACTCCACGGGAATCGCCCTGACCGATTTTCAATTGAAAACAACGCTATCCGAAATCTCGGCACAAATTCACGTAGGGGAGGGTATTTTCGCACAAGAGCCGCAAACACCTGTCGAAGCCCAATTAAATGCCCGGATAGCCGTAGGCGACATAATCACCGCTTTACCCAAATATACCCCATACACTCGGGGATTGCTTCTATCGAGCGGTCTTGTTTCGGAGTTCTCGGCCTCCGGTCAACTGGGCGATTTGTCGCTGCAAAAAGGGGAGCTATCCTTTCCCGGAATCTTCTCGCTCCACACAACCGGTAAAGTAATAAACCTCCCCAATACCGACAAACTCGGCGGTACCCTCGCTTGGGAAATGAAAATACCCGAATCGCCGCTTATCGCCCGACTTTTGCCCGATTCGCTGCAAGAGAGAATCCATATACCGGCGACCCGATTTTCGGGTAAAGCCCGGTTATCGGAGGCTTTCATACAAGCCCAAGTTCTCGTTGAAGCCGGACAAGGGAACATCGGGCTACAAGCCCGGCTCAATACCCAAAAAGAGATTTATGCCGGGGTATTGAAAATCGATCAATTCCCCCTATCGTTATTCCTCCCGCACGACTCATTGGGTATACTCTCGGCCTCGGCCCGATTTTCGGGGTACAAATACAACCCTGTCGATTCGACGGCTCACGCCATTGCCGAGTTGAATCTCGAAGAGGCCCACTACAACGGATACCGCTATTCGGGCATATCGGTCGATGCAAACCTGAACCGGGGGAAGCTCAACGGAAACATTACCTCGTCCGACCCGAACCTGACAACCCACATCGCCCTGCAAGCCAACCTGTCGCCCGACAATTATGCAGCTCAACTTACCGGGCACTTACGGGCCAGCTTGGAAGCATTGCACCTGACTACCGAAACCTGCGACATCGCTACTGTGATTACCCTCTCGGCATCGGCAAGCCCGGCTGCCGAAAGCTATCGAGCCAACCTTGCACTGGACAGCTTATCGGTATTACTCCCCACCTCGAAACTGCAAAGCGTATCGTTTACCGCCTCGGCCGAAACCGACTCGACCCGCCTGAACGCGACACTACAAAGCGGGGACCTTGCCATCAAATTCACTTCGAGTATCGGTTTAAATGCATTTTTGGAATGTATGGATCGCTCCATGCCCATTCTCGCTTCGGTACAAAAAGAAAAACGGCTCGACATGACCGCTTTACACCACGCTTTACCTCCGTTTGAATTTAGCATAAACGCACAACGCAACAACCTCATACAACAATATCTCAAAGGTATGGACATGGGGTTCTCCCAATTGAATCTGCAAGTAGGGAACGATTCACTGCTAAACTCGACAGGCGAAATTGACCGCCTCTCTGCCGGAGGTATTGCCATCGACACCATACAACTGTCGCTGTTCGAAAGGCACGAACAAGATGACCGGTTGTATTATGCCCTACACGTAGGAAACAAACCCGGAAATCTCGACCAATTGGCATCGGTTGGCCTCAACGGATTCTTGTCGGACAACACGACCAAACTCTTTTGCGTGCAAAAAAATCGACAAGGGCAGGAGTGTTTCCGAATCGGATGCCAAGCCAATTTCTTAGACTCACTGGTACAAGTTTCATTCTTTCCCAAAAATCCTATTATCGGATTCGAAACATGGACCCTCAATCCCGATAATTTCTTCGCTTACTACTACGGCGGACACTTCGATGCCAATATCGCACTCACATACAACGAGCGACATTTCATCATCACTACGTTGCACAACGAAGCGACACATAACCTCACCCGACAAGAGCCCTTGAAAGTCGATATAAACGGTATGGAAATAGCTCCGTGGCTGGCTCTATCGCCTTTCTCCCCCCAAATTGCCGGAAGCATATCGGCCAACCTGCTGGTCAATTTCCCGCAAAACGGAACCGAAGTAGAAGGGTCTATGGGAATTGCCGAACTTTATTACGGGAAACAACGCGTAGGAGACCTCGATTTGAACGTCAATTACCGCCTCGACTCGCTCAACCGCCAAGAAGCAAAAGCCGGCTTGGAAATAGACAACCAACAGGTATTGACCCTATCGGGATTGCTCGACAATCAAGCCGAAAAGCCCATTCTTCTCGATTTAGCAATCGAACGGTTCCCTTTAACTACCGCCAATCCGTTCCTCCCGGCCGATATGGCCCAATTACAAGGATACCTGAACGGGCAAATGAGTATCACCGGCAGCACCGAAGCCCCATTGCTCAACGGCTACATTCAAATGGCCGAAGCATCGGTAAACTCCTCTTCGATGGGTGCAAGCCTCAACTTCTCCCCCGACAGCATACGGGTTAACGACAACGTTTTGCAATTCGAAAACTATGCTATCACGGGAGCCAATAAAAATCCGTTGAATATCGATGGCAGTATAGATTTCAAAAACACCCACAAAATCATGACCGATTTAAGGCTTCTTGCCTCGGAATTCCAACCCGTCAAATCGGCCCGAAGCACAAAAGCTACCGTTTACGGTTCGGTCATAGCCGATATGGATATGAAGGTAAACGGCCCGCTCGACGCACTGAAAGTGCGTGGCAACGTAGGCTTGCTCACCGGTACGGAGGTCACCTATGTCATGCAAGATTCCCCGTTTGCCCTCCAACAACAAGAGAACAACATAGTCACCTTCGTCTCGTTCAACGACAGCACCGAAATTGCCGAAGATGATACGTTAACGACTGCCAGCGTACTGGGTATGGACATATTGGTCAATATCAACATCGCACCCACCGTCAAGATGGGAGTAAACCTATCGGTCGACGGGAAGAACCGCATAGACCTACAAGGGGGTGGAGAGCTCACCTACACGATGAATACGCTGGGCGACAGCCGTTTTACCGGTCGCTATACCCTTAGCGGAGGATTCGTACGTTACAATCCGCCCGTTATTTCGGAGAAACTTTTCAAGATTCAAGACGGAAGTTACGTGTCGTGGAACGGCAACATCGCCGACCCTCAACTCTCTATCACAGCCGTTCAAACCGTACGGACAACAATCGCCGAAGAGGATAAAAACAGCCGGCAAGTCAACTTCAACATCAGTATTATCATTAAAAACTCACTCGAAGATCTCTCCGTAGCGTTCGACCTATCGGCACCCGAAGACCTCACCCTGCAAAACCAACTCGCCTCGCTCACGGCCGAGCAACGGGCATCACAGGCCATGAGCCTGCTCATCTACAACACCTATACCGGTCCCGGCACCTCGACAACCAAAGCCGACTTGATGGGGAACCCGCTGAACTCGTTCTTGCAAAAAGAGTTGAACGAATGGGCAAACAACCTGAAAGGCATCGATCTCTCTTTCGACATCAACTCCTACACCGATGCGTCGGGTGTAAATACCCGCACCGACTACTCCTACCGCGCGGCCAAGAGCCTTTTCAACAACCGGGTAAAAGTAGTTATCGGCGGAAGCCTCAGCCCCGACGACAACGCCGATGTCAATTTCAAAGAAAATTTCATCGACGACATATCGCTGGAATATTATCTGAACCAGCGCGACAATATGTACATCAAAGTATTCAGGCACTCGGGGTACGAAAGTATCTTGGAAGGAGAGATTACCCAAACCGGTGTTGGTTTCGTCGTAAAGAAAAGATTGCTGAACCTGTCGGAGCTATTCCGCTCCTCAAAAAAACGAAAGGAGTCCGCTCAATGAAAAAGGTATTTGGATACATCGGCATAGCCATACTGTTGCTGTCGGTACTTATCGGCTGCTCTACCACCAAACGGATTCCCGACGGCGAAACATTATATACGGGGGTCAAGAAAATGAAAATAATCCCCGACTCCGGCGTAACCATCGCCGACGCTGCCGAGTCCGACGTACGTTCCACACTGTCCGTCGCCCCCAACAATCCATTATTCTCGCCCTATATCCGCACCCCCTTCCCCATAGGACTGTGGGTATGGAATTACATGGAGCCCCAAAGCGACAAAGGATTGAAACACTGGATTTATGAAAAACTGGCCAAAGAGCCGGTCCTCATCTCTTCCGTACAACCCGAATTGCGCATGAGAGTGGTCAAAGATATCCTCGCAAACAACGGATATTTCGGAGCAAAAGCCGACTACGAACTCGTCTATAATAAACGGAATCCCAAAAAGGCTCGTATCTCATACCGGATAGAGGTTCCCCCGGCATATACGCTCGACACCATAGAGCTGCCCGCACCCACAAGCCCCATTACCCGATTTATCGACAGTATAAACAACGCCTCCATTTTACACCGTAACGACCGGTATTGCCTCGACTCCCTGTCGGCCGAGCGCAACCGCATTACCAATACGCTGCGCAACAACGGATACTTTTATTTCCGTCCCGAATACATCGAATACCTTGCCGATACCACCCTCGTTCCGGGGAAAGTAGCGTTGAAACTGACCCTGAAAAAAGGGATTCCGGCACAAGCCCTCAAACCCTATTATGTAGGGAACATCACGGTACAACTTAACCGGGCGACTGGCGGCGGAACCCCCGACACGATTCGATACCCCCACATGACCGTAGCTTATTATAAACCCATACGGTTGAAAAAATGGATATTACCCCGAAACATCACCTTCCAACCGGGTAGCATATACTCACTCGAAACACAAAACACCACCCAATCCAATTTAAGCCGATTGGGGATATTCCGCTCGGTGGGCGTCGAGGTAACTCCTATCGACTCCCTGTCGCAAAAAGACTCCCTCGACGTAACGATACAAGCCACCTTCGACGTACCGCTCGAAGCCACCATAGAGGCCAATGTTTCGTCAAAATCAAACAGTTATATAGGTCCGGGACTTATTTTCGGTATCAACCACAACAACCTGTTCGGAGGCGGGGAAAAATTCTCGATCAAGCTCAACGGCAGCTACGAGTGGCAAACCGGCGGAGGCTCGCAACACGGGAAAGCCTCTCTTTTCAACTCCTACGAATTCGGACTTAACTCGTCGCTTTCGTACCCCCGCATCGTACCGGGATTCTTACCTCAAATGCCGCGTACTCGCAGGTATCCGGCCTACACCCGATTCCAATTAGGTGCCAACCTGATGAACCGGCCACACTATTTCCGTATGGTATCGTTCAACGGATCGATGTCTTACGAATACCGCACTTCGCTGCGGGCCGGCCACTCGGTTACACCGTTCAAACTGGTCTATACCAAACTACTCAACACGACCGAGTCGTTCGACAAAACGATGGAAGAGAACCCCGCCATCGCCCTCAGTTTCCGCAACCAGTTTATCCCCTCGTCGAGCTACACCTACACCTACGACACCTCTTATGGCAGAGAAGTAAACAACCGGTTCATTTGGCAGTTGACGGGAATGTCGGCAGGGAATATCCTCAGCGGCATCACCTCGCTGCTGGGACAACACGGCGAGAAAAAAATATTCGGCAGCGACTTCTCCCAATTCGTAAAAGGGAGTGCCGAGATGATATATTACCACCGGTTCCAACCTAAACACTGGTTAGTTAGCCGGGTATTCATCGGTGCCGAACACGCTTATGGCAATTCACAAGAGGTGCCTTACAGCGAACAATTCTACATAGGCGGAGCCAACAGCATACGAGCTTTCACCATTCGATCGCTCGGCCCCGGAAGCTACCGCCCGAACGAAAATGATGTCGACGGATACTTCGACCAAACCGGTACCTTCAAACTCGAAGCGAATGTCGAATACCGATTCCCCATTTGGGGCGACCTGCACGGTGCCGCTTTTGTCGATGCCGGAAACATTTGGTTACTGAAAAAAGACCCGCAACGCCCCGGCGGAGAGCTCAATCGCAAAACATTCCTTAACGACATTGCGCTCGGTACAGGTGTGGGCCTACGTTACGACATTGGTATGCTTGTACTGCGCGGCGACTTGGGTATAGGCATACACGCCCCCTACGACACAGGTAAAAAAGGATATTACAACATGACATCGTTCAAAAACAGTCTGGCGTTCCACCTCGCTATCGGGTATCCATTCTAAGAAAGTCTATTTAAGGCTTTGGAATATCTTCTTCCTTAACCCTTTTTAGAACCAATATCCACAACACCCGTCAAGCGTGTTTCATTGTTCCCAAGTGTCTTTTTGGGGCGAAGCAAACGTTTTTTACCGATTTTCTCCCTATTCTGCCCAAGATTCTCCCCCACAAAAAAAAAATCGAGAGGCGGCTCTCCACAGGAGAATCGCCTCTCGATTTATCTATAAAAATGGTTTACAACCCTTTTCCGTGGCAGTTCTTATACTTCTTACCGCTACCGCAAGGACAAGGATCGTTACGCCCTACACGGGGAGCGGCCTTAATGGGCTCGGTAACCCGGGGACGTTGAGGAGCAGCGGCTGCGGCAGCTTGCGCCGACTGGCCGGGATATTCCTCTTTTTGCGTACGGTATTTGCTATAATCCTCGCGACGTTCGGGGGCAGCCTCGCGCACATCCTGCGGTTCCTGAATGTAGATTTGTCCCCGCATGAGAATGGCTATCGCTTTCCGGTTCATCGTCTCGACCATCTCTTTGAAGAGGTTGAACGATTCGAGTTTATAAATCAACAACGGGTCTTTTTGCTCGTAGCTGGCATTTTGTACCGACTGGCGCAATTGGTCGAGTTCGCGCAAGTGCTCTTTCCAAGCCTCGTCGATAGTCATCAACAACACAGCTTTTTGGAATTGTTTAACCACCGACTGCGATTCGCTCTTGTAGGCCTCGTTGATGTCGCAAGCGATACCGAACACCCGTTTGCCATCGGTAATGGGCACCCGTATCATACCGGTCGACAATCCCCGTTGTTCCACGAAGGGTTTGATGTTCATGTGGGCAATCTCGGCCATGCGTTCGCCCTTGCGTTTGAAGGTAGTAACTACGGCATCGTAAAGGCTGTCGATTACCTCGCTCTTCTTCATACCGCGGAATTGTTCCTCGGTGAAAGGCATTTCCACGGCAAAAATTTTGAACATCTCCATCGACAACTCCTCGTAATCGTTCGAGCCGTCGTATGCATTGGCCAACGATTCTATCGTGTCGTAGAACATATTCATGATGTCTATACCGATACGCTCGCCCATCAAAGCGTGGTGACGCTTGGTGTAAATTACATTACGCTGGGCGTTCATCACGTCGTCGTATTCGAGCAACCGTTTACGAATACCGAAGTTGTTCTCTTCGACGCGACGTTGAGCGTTCTCGATCGATTTGGACACCATGTTGTGTTCGATCATTTCGTCTTCTTTGAGACCCAAACGGTCGAGCATCTTCACCACGCGGTCGGTGGCGAACAAACGCATAACCGTATCTTCGAACGAAACGAAGAATACCGAAGATCCCGGGTCGCCTTGACGTCCCGAACGACCCCGCAACTGACGGTCTACACGGCGGGACTCGTGACGCTCGGTACCGATAATGGCCAAACCTCCGGCCTCGCGTACGGCTGGCGACAACTTAATATCGGTACCACGACCGGCCATGTTGGTGGCGATCGTCACCGTACCGGTTTGTCCGGCCTGTGCCACAATCTCGGCCTCGCGTTGGTGCAACTTGGCATTCAACACGTTATGTTTAATCTTACGCAAAGTAAGCATACGGCTCAACAACTCCGAAATCTCGACCGAAGTGGTACCTACCAATACTGGGCGACCCGCTTCGACCATCTTCACAATCTCTTCGATTACCGCATTGTATTTGGCGCGCTTGGTTTTGTATACCCGGTCGTTCATATCGATACGAGCCACCGGCTTGTTCGTGGGGATAGTCACCACATCGAGTTTGTAAATATCCCAAAACTCGCCCGCTTCGGTCTCGGCGGTACCGGTCATACCGGCCAGCTTGTGATACATACGGAAATAGTTCTGCAACGTAATCGTAGCAAATGTTTGTGTGGCAGCTTCCACTTTAACGTGTTCCTTTGCCTCGATGGCTTGGTGCAAACCGTCGGAGTAACGGCGGCCTTCCATGATACGGCCGGTTTGCTCGTCGACGATCTTCACTTTGTTGTCGATTACCACATACTGGTCGTTCAATTCAAAGAGAGTATAGGCTTTCAACAACTGGTTGACGGTGTGAACACGTTCGGCCTTAATGGCGTAGTTTTGCAACAACTCGTCTTTGCGGTTCTGTTTCTCTTCGGGAGAAAGGCCTTGATTTTCGAGGTCCGAAAGCTCTTCGCTGATATTGGGCAATACGAAGAAGTTGGGGTCGTCCGATTTACCGGTCATCACATCGAGGCCTTTATCGGTCATATCGATACCGTTGTTTTTCTCGTCGATAACGAAATAAAGGTCGTCGGTAATTTCGGGCATACGGCGGTTATTGTCGGCCATATAAATAGCCTCGGTTTCGAGCATCAACGGTTTAATACCCGGTTCGCTCAGGTATTTGATAAGGGCACCATTCTTGGGCAATCCCTTGAAACAGCGATACAGCAATACCGCACCCTCTTCGCGGGTTTTCTTATCTTCCGACGCGATTTTGATCTTGGCCTCGGCCAACAATTTGGTAACCAACGTACGCTGCATTTTCACCAGCTCCTCCACTTTGGGTTGGAACTGTTCGAACATTTGGTCGTCGCCTTTGGGCGTAGGACCCGAAATAATCAACGGCGTACGGGCATCGTCGATCAACACCGAGTCGACCTCATCGACAATGGCATAGTTGTGCATACGTTGCACGAGGTCGAGCGGCGAGCTGGCCATATTGTCACGCAAATAGTCGAAACCGAACTCGTTGTTGGTTCCGAAGGTAATATCGGCGTTATAGGCATTTCGGCGGGCTTCGGAGTTAGGTTCGTGTTTGTCGATACAATCGACCGAAAGGCCGTGGAACATATAAAGCGGTCCCATCCACTCCGAGTCACGTTTCGACAAGTAATCGTTCACCGTAACCACGTGTACGCCGTTACCCGAAAGTGCATTCAAGAACACCGGGAGCGTAGCTACAAGGGTTTTACCTTCACCGGTTGCCATCTCGGCGATTTTACCTTTGTGCAGAACGACACCACCGATAAGCTGTACGTCGTAGTGAACCATATCCCACACTACCTCGTTACCGCCGGCCATCCAATGGTTGGCATAAATAGCCTTGTCGCCCTCGATGTGAATGAAGTCGTGATCTACTGCCAAGCTGCGATCGAAATCGTTGGCTGTCACCTCGATCGTTTCATTTTGGCTGAATCGGCGGGCAGTCTCTTTCATCACGGCAAATACTTCGGGAAGAGCATCGTCGAGAGCAATCTCTATCTTTTTCAATATCTCTTTCTCGATTTTGTCCACCTCTTCCCAAGTCGATTCGCGTTTGTCATAATCGAGGGTTTCCACATACTCTTTCAACTCGGCGATACGCTTGCGATCGTCGGCCACAACATCTTTAATGTGCTGTTTTACCACGTCGATACGACTACGCAACTGGTCGTTCGACAAATTTTCGAGTTCGGGCGAAATAGCCTTAATCTTCTGAATATAAGGTTCTATCTCTTTCAAGTCGCGCTGCGACTTGTTGC
Source organism: Candidatus Barnesiella excrementigallinarum (assembly GCA_019114445.1). Taxonomy (GTDB): domain Bacteria; phylum Bacteroidota; class Bacteroidia; order Bacteroidales; family Barnesiellaceae; genus Barnesiella; species Barnesiella excrementigallinarum. Next base: position 25,541 of record DXFL01000003.1, on the reverse strand, counting down.
CGAACAGTTTTTTTAATACATCGTTAAATCCCATATAAAGTCTTTATTATTATTCGTAGAAAAAAGCCCTGTCGTGCAGTGGCATACCTCACCCTGCAAAAATAGTGCAAATTTTGCTAACTCCGCAAAAAGGGCCCAATTAGTATGCTATTTCGGAAAGCGGAGCCTCGGCCGAACCGTTCGGCGAACGAATGCGCAACAGCCGCGAAACGGTAGGTGCAATGGCTGTTGCCCGCACAGGGGTAGTAATGCGCACCGGTTTTACATCGGGTGCCAAAATAAAGCAAGGCGTAGAAACGGCATTCACACGGACATACTCGCGCGTATCGTTGGCATCCTCGTAAACCACCTCCCAACCGGGACACAAATCGAGGACGAGGTCGCCCGAAAGTTTGGGATAATAACCGTTGCGAAAAGCCGCAGCCCTATCGGTACCGTGACTCAACAACAGCCGTTGCGAAGTATAAACGTCCTGTACACCGGCCATTTGAATAAGGAACGACGCCGCCTTATCGCGCATTTCGTCGAGGTCGAGGTCGCGTTCCTTGACCAGTTTCCTATTGAGGAATATTTGTCGGTTTTGATAGCCCGTCACCCAATCGCCCTGTCCGTAAAGAGCCATTAAATAGACGTTGAGCAGGGAAACGGCGCGTTTGGGGTAGAACTCGCCCGAAGGGATATTGAAGATGGGCGATTCTTTGGCTTCACCCTTGAAATAACCGGTCGATGTGAGAAAGACAACCGTATTGGCCAACCCTACCTGTTTGTCTATCTCGTCGAGCAAGCGGGCAATGTCTCTGTCCAACCGCACATACGTGTCTTGCAATTCCAAGCCATAATCGTCGACGGTCTTGTTCAGGTATACGCCCGCCGTATAACCCACATTGAGCATATCGAGCACACCCCGGCGACCCAAAAGGCCTTTGTCGAGAAACTCTACGGCAACATCGGTAATCTCGCGGTTAACCAACGCTGTGGTCTTGAATTGCACATACTTGTCGCGCCCGTCGCGGGCAAATATGCGTTTGAACGAAAAATCGTGCGTTTGGTAAGGTATCGCCGTATAGAGGTCGGGGGTATAAACCGGGGTCCAAGCCAGCGTATCGATGCGTGCCGACAACGAACGCACGTAGTTGAATTGCTCGATATAAGCAGGCACATCGCGATAATAGGTCGTTGTGGCCCACTTCCCGTTTTTGTCGTTAATCCAAAAGGCGCAGTTGGCGGCGTGTCCCGCACTGATGATCGACTGTTGCGCATCGGGAGCGACGGCAAACACGCGGCCGAGCCCTCCGCTCACGATCTTTACCTCGTCGCTTATGGTCGAGGTTTTGATACGTTCGGGCGAAAAAGTCTCGTCGGTATAATTCCCTATTTTCGACGGGTCGTTCAAGATGAACTCTTCCCGCAAGAAAGCCGTATTGAAAAAACGCTCCGACGGAATGCCGTGAAAAAACGGTAGCGTACCCGTGTAGATGGTTGCCGTAGCCGAGGCCTTATCGATATAGGGGAAATCGAACACCACGTTTTCGCACACCACGCCCTGTTTCATCAACCGTTTGAAACCCTTCTCGCCGAAGAGATGTTGCAGCGCCTCCAAATAGTCGGTGCGCAACTGGTCGACCGTAATCCCCACCACCAAACGCGGAGCATTGTCGGCCGACTGTACCATAGGCACGATTAAAAGAGAAAGGAGCAGTGTGGCTAATACCTTATTCTTCATATCTGTTTCTCATCCGTTTTTTTCAACCGGTCCACCCACAAATAGGTCACCGAGCGCATCATCAACACCAGCACCAACGGAAAAAATGCCGCGTTGAACTGTTGGGGAATCCAGCGCCAAAGCGCCACGAATACCAAAAGTGCCGCAAAGTTAGCAAAATGATAGTATTTGACGACATTTTTAAGAGATTTAAACCAAATAAAAAGAGCCATCAACAGCCATAAAGGGTGGAGCCAAAAGGCCGAATAGTTGGGACAGGTGGCTGGGTGTACCGAAACGAACATCAAGAAAAAGATTATCACCCCGCCCAATCCGTAGACTGTAAACAGTACCGTATCGAGCCCCCGGGACCATTTCCTCCGCCGTATGTCATACACCGATACCGCAGCGACAACCGCCGCAAACAACCACGCCACGAAAAGCGGGGTAAGGTAAAACGGGGTCTCGTCGGGGCGAGCCGGTTCCTCCGGGTCATACAGCACCTCGGTGCGGCTCACCAACGGCACGGCCGCCGAATCGGGCGACTGCTGAATCTCGGCAGCGGCAAACGCCTCCTTCAACACTTCGGGCCCGAACATCTGTTCCCGGTAGCTCATCGGTCGGTCCAACCCGCTCCCCAACGCCAAATCGATCCCGAAGATCAGCCACGGGCAACGTCCGGCATAGCGGTCTATCTCCTCGCGGAAGGTTGGCAAAACGCCCGCAGGCTCGCGGTATCGCACCCGGTGGTCGAGGGTTGCCTCCACCATGTTGCGGGGGCGCGTGGCGCAGTTGTCGAAAAGGAAGTTATACCTGTACACCCGGTTTTGCGGAAGCGCATTTTCCAACAAAGCATCGAACAGCGCGCGGCTCTGTTCGGGCGTCAGGTTGAGTATCTGTTCGTCGACCCGCGACTCCCGCAGGACATAATTCAACAAAAAATCACGGAAATCGTTCACTCCCAAGCAATAATCGGTCTCCCCTTTGGTAAACCGCCACACAAAGGCGGGCGCGTCGAAATTGAACATTCCGTAGTTGAACACATAGTCAAATCCGCCCGGCTGCTGCTGGCGTACCCGCAACGCGGTATGGCCGAACAACTCGTACACCTCGGTACCGGGGCCGCACGTCAACAGGCTCACCTGCAACGTATCCTGCATTTGCATAGGCTTTTGAGCCCGCACACCCATGCCCGACAGGAATACGGCGAGAAGCGTTATCACGCATAGTTTCGATTTCATAAGCTCTTTTTTCATCGGGTTGGAAAACCGCCGTAAAAATACAACTTTCCACCCAATCCGTTTCACGGGTAACTCTTTTATTTTCTTCGACTTTGATAAATTTCACATTTTTATTTTCGCTTTCTCCCGAATAAATTTTTACCTTTGTTCATCACACATTAAACCACCTGTATGAAAATCAAAGGATTACTGTTTTTTCTATGTATAACCGGCGCTATTTTTGCCGAAGCACAAGAGATCAAGTTGCCCGAACCTCAAAAACAAGGGGGCGAACCGCTCATGCTAGCTCTTTCCAAACGCGCCACAACCCGCAATTTCGACACTCAGCGAGCCATCGAACCTCAATCCCTCTCCAACCTCCTGTGGGCCGCTTGGGGATATAACCGCGAAGACAAACGCACGGCGCCTTCGGCCATGAACCGGCAGGAGCTGACGCTCTATATCATCACGGAACAAGGGGCATACAGCTACGATGCCCGGCAGAATAGGCTCTGCGAAATAGCCGCGGGCGATTTCCGAAAGAGCGCCGGCAAGCAACCTTTCGCACAAACCGCGCCGCTCAACATTATTTTCGTGGCCGACCTCGACAAAGCGCCCGGCAACGACATGATGTTTGTCGATTGCGGCTTCGTCTCGCAAAACATCTACCTCTACTGTGCCTCGGCTGGGCTGGGAACCGTCGTGCGTGGTTCGTTCGACGGAGATGAGCTGGCAAAAGTCCTAAAACTGAACGAGCGGCAAAAAGTTCTACTCACTCAATCCGTCGGTTATCCGGCTCAATAATTCCCCGGAAAAATTCACACCTCATGCAACGGATCCTCTACGCTCTCTTCCTCATCACCTCGGCAACGCTTCTTTTCCCTACCTGCAAAGGCCGGCAGGTCGAACCCGAATACCCCGAAGAATCGATTGTCGACACCTTCGAAGTGAAACGGCAAAACCAACCCCGAACCAGTTGGTGGAGAAGAACACCCCCTCACTATACCAGTTTCCGAAAACTATTCAACGACCTCAACGACAGGCACCTCGCCATAGCCAAAAAAAATGGGATAGAACCTCCCGAATCGCTCGAAGCCGCCAAAAAACTGGGCTTTTGGAAACTCGCCAAAATCGACAGTTGCGAGTACTATGCAGTCGATCGACTCACCCACTCCATTCCCTACCTCACCCCAAAAACCAAATGGCTGTTGATGACCATCGGAAAAAATTTCAACGACTCGCTCACAAACCGTGGGGCATGGGGACGCCAAATCATACTCACCAGCGCTCTGCGATCCGACGAATCCATCAAGTCGCTACGCCGGCGAAACACCAATGCCAGCGAAAACTCGGCGCATCGGTACGGAACAACCTTCGATATATCCTACAACCGTTACAACATCACCGACTCTACCTGCTTCGTCCCCTCCGACAGGCTGCGCATTCTCTTAGGCGAGGTCCTATACGACCTGCGCAAAGAACATAAATGCTTTGTAAAATACGAAGTTCGGCAGGGATGTTTCCACATTACCGCCCGGTAAAAAACTTCGAAAAACCGCATCGTCCGTTTAATCATTTTTGGGGAGGGGAGGATTACGTCACCCCACACTCGATGCGCACTTGTCACCCCGCACTTGATGCGGGGTCCAGTAGGGGTAGGCGATGAAAATCCCCCTACCAGTATTCTTTGGATTCCGCGTCGCAGCGTGGAATGACAGAGAGTTCGCCTTTCACTATCTTTATAGAAAATAGGATGCGGCTCGGCATAGCGCAAACTTGAAAACTGTGTTTTCATTTGCCTCTGCGCTCGCCTTTCACTATCTTTGTCACGACAAACCTTATCCGACCGATGAAACGATATTTATATGCCCTGCGCTATCTGGTATCGATACACCTGCTGGGGCTTATTCTTTTTACCGCATTCCGCTGGGTGTTGTACCTACAAGGCCACGACTACCTTGCCGGGGAAAATTTGTCGGCACTTACCCGCGCCGAGGCTTTCGTCCGCGGACTTTGGATTGACAACGTTGTAGCCTGCTACATCACGATTTTGCCGCTTATCACCGTATCGATATGTGCTTTAATAGGTTATTTCGGGAAAAACCTGTTCCGGGGGTTAAATATCTTCTTTTCGGTATTCTATATACTGGCTTTTGCCATTTCGGCGGCCGACATTCCCTACTTTGCCTATTTCTTCAAACACATCAACGCCTCGATATTCAACTGGTTCGGATACACGGGCACCACATTGGGACTTATGTTCGGGGAGTTCTCCTACATCGTCGCCTTCGTGCTGTTCCTTTGCCTATCGGCACTTTTCATCTACCTGATCCGAGCCTTGCGGAAACGTACCTGCCTCGACATACAGCGGGTATCGCCCGAAAAATTCTACTGGCGCAACGAAATACTCACCCTCGTTTGCTCGGCTCTCCTGATCGGGGGGTGTATGTTCGGCATACGGGGCCGTATGGGGTACAACCCGATCAAGGTAAGCGCGGCGTACTACTGCAACAACACCTTTTTGAACCAACTGGGCATTAGTCCGGCTTTCAACCTGCTGCGCAGCTCCCTCGAAGCGAGCAAGTCGGAAAACCGCGAAATAGACCTGATGGACGACCACGAGGCCATCGCCTGCGTGCGCCGGGAACTGCATATCGTCGACTCGCTCCCCAACGTGTCGCCCATTGCCCGCCGCATAACCAACGAGGGCGAAACTACCCGTCCAAATGTGGTATTGGTATTCATGGAGTCGATGTCGGCCGAACTGATGGGACACTTCGGGAACCCGGCAGGGCTGACCCCTTTCCTCGATACGATTGCCACACAATCGCTCTGTTTCAACCGCTTCTTCTCGGCAGGGACCCACACCAACCACGCCATTCACTCCACCCTCTACTCCTACCCGGCTCTTATGAAGCGCAACTCGATGAAAGGCGCCGTTATCCCCTTCTTCGCCGGGCTGCCCACCGTGTTGCAGGACAACGGGTACAGCACCCTCTTTTTTATGACCCACGAGTCGCAATACGACAACATGAACGGCTACCTGCGCACCAACGGGTTCGACCAGATCTTCGCCCAAGAGGACTATCCCCCGGAGAAGGTGGTAAACAGTTTCGGCGTACAGGACGACTTTCTTTATCAATATGCCTTGCCCGTACTCACTCAAACCGCCCGCGAAGGGAAACCTTTTTTCGCCGCATTGCTGAGCGTGAGCAACCACCCGCCCTATGTGGTTCCCAAAAATTTCGAAGCCCACAGCTCCACCGATGAGCAACGAATTGTCGAATTTGCCGACCACTCGCTGAAAGTGTTTATCGACAATGCCCGCCGGGAAGAGTGGTTCGACAATACCATTTTCGTATTTGTGGGCGACCACGGGAAAATCGTGGGCACTCCCCGCAGCGATATGCCGCTCAGTTTCAATCACGTGCCGCTCTTTATCTATTCGCCGGCCTCCATCGAACCGCTCCAAATCGACGACCTCGGCGGACAAGTCGATATCGCTCCCACCCTGCTGGGACTGCTCCACATCGACTATACCGACAACGGGTTCGGCATAGACCTGCTGCGGGAAAAACGTCGCGCGGTGGTCTTCACCTCCGACGACGCCGTGGGCTGCATGAACGACTCGCTCTTCTACATCTACAAGCCCAAAGAGGGCCAAGAGTGGTTGCTCGCCCACGAAAAGGCCATCGAAAAGAGTGGCAACATAACCGACGAAACCGCTCGAAAGGATTTGCGCGAATATGCCTTCGCCACGCTGCAAACGGCACAATACCTTATGAGCAACAACCTCACCGGCAAATACATAGGTTATCAACCTCGCTAAACGCTACGCCCATGCACAAAATATTCCACACGTTTATACTGGCAACCCTCCTGCTCCTTACGGTGCAATGCAACCCTAAACCGAAAACGACCGGCGGGACGAACGGAAACGATTCGATCATACACCACGCCGAACTGCTCTCGATCACTTGCCACGAGGAGTATACCGATGTGCAAATAACCAACCCGTGGGACACTGCCCGGTTGCTGCACCGCTACCTGCTGGTGCCCCGGAATAAAGAGTTGCCGCAGGGTCTGCCGCAAGGTACCGTCGTGAGGATTCCCCTCGAAAATTCGCTGGTATACTCGTCGGTACACGTCAGCGCACTGGAATGGCTCGGCGCCCTCGACCAGATAGGCGGAGTATGCGACCTCACCTATATAAAAACGCCCGCCCTGCTGGCCCGTGCCCAAGCGGGAGAGTTGGTCGACGCCGGCAACTCGATGGCACCCGACATCGAACAGGTGATGGGGCTCTCGCCCGACGCCATTCTGCTGTCGCCGTTCGAAAATGCGGGGTACGGACGTATCGGGAAAATGGGAATCCCCATTATCGAGTGCGCCGACTACCTCGAAACTTCGCCGCTGGGTCGTGCCGAATGGATTAAACTCTTCGGACGGCTTTACGGCAAAGAAGCCGAGGCCGACTCGCTCTTTGCCCAAATCGAACAAAATTATACCGTCCTGAAAGAGCAAGCCAAAACATTCGCCCACAAACCCGTTGTCATCAGTGAGTTGAAAAGCGGTTCGGCATGGTATATGCCGGGCGGGAAAAGCTATATGGCCCGCATCTTCGCCGATGCCGGCGCCGCCTACCCGTGGAGCGAAAACGGCGAATCGGGCTCCATTCCGCTCTCTTTCGAAACGGTATTCGACCGGGCGGGCAATGCCGACATTTGGCTTGTCAAGTCGTTCAACGTGGGGAGCCTCTCGTATAAAGCCCTGCAAAAAGAGTATGCCCCCTACACCCACTTCAAAGCATTCAAGGAACGTAAAATATACGGGTGCGATACAGCCCTGTGCAACTATTACGAAGAGACACCCTTCCGTCCCGACCTGCTCTTGCAGGAGTTGACAGCCCTGTTTCACCCCGACCGTTTCCCCCAATATCAATTCCGTTACTATCAACCTTTGCCCGAATGAATACCCCTCCCGACAAACTGCGTGAAAAACGGCTGCTCGCCGCCCTGCTGGTGGTGCTGCTTATCTTGTGCGCCGCCAACCTGTGGTTCGGGTCGGTGCGCATACCGGCATCGGCCGTGTGGGATATTTTGTGCGGCCGGGAATGCGAAAAAGAGGTCTGGAAATTTATCGTGCTGGAATCGCGATTGCCCCAAATGGTAGCGGCACTCCTCTCGGGTGCAGCGTTGGCCGTGGCCGGATTGCTGTTGCAAACGGCATTCAACAACCCGCTTGCCGGCCCTTCGATACTGGGTATCGATACCGGTGCCAGCTTGGGGGTAGCGCTGGTGATGCTCTTCCGCGGGGGGAGCCTCGGACTTACCGAAACGACCACCCTCACAGGATTTGCCGCCATCATTGCGGGAGCCTTCATCGGCTCGATCATCGTATTGGGTACGATACTCTTCTTCTCGACCATCGTCAAAAACAACATCATGCTGCTCATCGTGGGTATCATGGTAGGTTACATCACCTCGTCGGTCATCTCGCTGCTCAACTACTTCGCCACCGCCGAAGGGGTACACTCCTATACCATTTGGGGCATGGGCAATTTCAGCGGCGTCACCGGCGACCAACTGCCCTATTTCGCCCTCTCGGTATTGGTGGGGCTCTTCATCGCCATACTCCTGATCAAACCGCTCAACGCCCTGCTATTGGGCGACCGCTATGCGGCCAATTTAGGGGTGAATATCCGGCTCACCCGCAACCTGCTGCTCATTGTCACGGGATTGCTTACCGCCTCGACCACAGCCTTCTGCGGTCCCATCTCGTTCATCGGACTGGCCGTCCCCCACATCGCCCGCCTGCTGCTGGGAAGCTCGAACCACAACACCCTGCTGCCCATGACCATGCTCTGCGGAGCCGTCACCACGCTCCTGTGCAACCTCATCTGCATAATGCCCGGCGAATCGGGTATCCTGCCCATCAACGCCATTACTCCGGTACTGGGGGCTCCGGTTATTATCTACGTCATTATCAACCAACGTAAAATACAATATTTCAACTGATGGAGAGTGCAACTGCAATACTATCGGCCCAACAACTCGGCATAGGCTACAAAACGGGCCACGGCGGTGTGAAACGAGTTCACGACGGCCTCTCCTTCACCCTCCATCGGGGCGAACTCACCGGCCTGCTGGGCGCCAACGGCTCGGGCAAATCGACCCTGCTGCGTACCCTCTCGGCTTCGCAACCGCCCCTCGCCGGGACCATACAGATAGAAGGACGTAACCTCTCGACCCTCTCGGAACGGGAACTTTCCCGGCAGATAGGGGTCGTACTCACCGACAAAACCCAAACCGGCGGGCTTACGGTGTATGAACTGGTGGCTCTCGGACGACAGCCCCATACGGGATTTTTCGGCCGCCTCGACCGGCACGACCGACAAGTGGTCGAAGAGGCCATCGAGGCTGTGGGTATCGCACACAAAGCTCACTCTTATATGGCGCAACTCTCCGACGGAGAAAAACAAAAAGCCATGATTGCCAAAGTACTGGCGCAAGAGTGCCCGTTGGTGATTCTCGACGAACCAACCGCCTTTCTCGATGTAGTGAGCCGTATCGAAACCATGACCCTCCTGCACCACATCGCCGCCACCCAAAATAAAGCGATTCTGCTCTCGACCCACGACATCGAACAGGCGCTCGTCCTCGCCGACCGCCTGTGGCTGCTGCGCAAAGACCGCGGTATGTGCGACGGAGTAACCGAAGACCTCATACTCAACGGCGACCTCGATACCCTGTTCGATCGCCGCGACATCTGTTTCGACCGCGCGCACGGCAGTTATTACCCCTCGGTACAATGGGAAAAAGAGATTGTGGTGGAGGCCGACGACGAAACCTTGCTCCACTGGACGGTCAACGCCCTCAACCGCAACAATTACGGCTGCCGGATAGCTCCCGGGGAAAGCCACACTCCGCTCTCCCGCCTCACGGCAAAAAGCAAAAACCTGCTCTTGCTGCAAACCGGAAACGACGAACGGCAATTCACCTCGTTTGCCGACCTCATCGGCTTCTTGAAAAGACAAGATTAAGTTTATCGTCGCAAGAGCGACACCATCGAACGGGCTGCATTTTCGGGAGCACCCGGTGCACCTAACCGATCGGCCACAAGGTCATATCCCGCCAACATCTTTTGTCGCGCCTCCTCCTCGAAAAGCCGTGACAACTCCCAACGTAAATTCTCGACCGTCGCCCGATAACCCAACAGTTCGCACACCACAGGAGCATTGGCTATGAGATTCACCAGCGACACATAGGGCACTTTAAGTATCTTCTCGAATATCTTGTAAAACAACTTGCCTCCCCCAACCCAATAGCAAACTACTTGCGGGACACGCAACAAGGCGGTTTCGAGCGTAGCGGTACCCGAAGTTACCAACGCCACCCGGCTCTGTTGCAACAGTCGGTAAGTCTTGCCCTGCACCACCTTTACCCGATGTCCCTGCAAATAGGGGGTATAAAGGTCGGGCGAAATACCCGGCGCGCCCGCCACCACCAACTGATAATCGGTAAACGGCTCGGCCGCCTCGATCATCAACGGCAGGTTATTCTTGATTTCGGAAACCCGACTTCCGGCCAATAGAGCGATAATGGGTTTATCATCGAGCCCGCAATCGGCCACGAAATCGGCAAAAGTCTCATCGGCAAAAGGACGTACAGCCAACTCGTCGACCGTGGGATTGCCCACATACTCCACCTCGTAATGGTGCCGGGCATAAAACGGCACCTCAAACGGCAAAATCGAATAGAGCCGGTCGACATACCGGCGAATGCTTTTCACCCGCCACTCCTTCCAAGCCCATATCTTCGGCGAAATATAGTAATAGACCGGAATATTCAACCGGGTTTTTACATATTTGGCTATTTTCAAATTAAAACCCGGATAGTCGACGAGAATCACCACATCGGGACGGGCGGCGGTAATATCCTGTTTACACAAGCGCATATTGGCCAGCACCTTGTCGAGGTTCATCAACACCGGGATAAAACCCATATAGGCCATGTCGCGATAGTGCTTCACCAACGTGCCTCCGCAAGCCGCCATGAGGTCGCCCCCGAAGTAACGGAACTCGGCGTCGGGATCTTCCCGTTGCAACGCCTTCATTAAATTAGAGGCGTGCAAATCGCCCGAAGCCTCCCCGGCTATCAAATAGTATTTCATACGCAATAAAAAAAAACGAAAAGAGACTTTACTCAATGCGCACGGCCGTTCCGCTGCACACCACCATCAACATACTGCCGGAGGCACCCACGGTCTCGTAATCGAGGTCGATACCTATCACAGCATTGGCGCCCAACGACTCGGCAGACCGGGCCATCTCTTCGAGAGCCGTATCCTTAGCCTTTTGCAATACCTCTTCGTATGCGCTCGAACGGCCGCCGAAAAAGTCTTTTACCCCAGCCATAAAATCGCGGAACACATTGGCTCCGATAATCGTTTCGCCGGTTACAACGCCATAATACTTCACAATGTGCCGTCCTTCTACCGAAGGAGTTGTAGTCATTAACATAGTCGTCTGTTTTATAGATTATCGTCCTCCAAAGATAACGAAAGGTAAGCGCATAAAAAATAAGCTTGCTTAATTTTTTTATGCCGAACCGTATCCTGTCTTATCAAAAGATAATAAAAGTCAAGTGCCGAGACAAATGAAAAGCCACAGTTTTCAATTTCGATCGCACCAAACCGAAATCCATATCCCACAATATGCAAAAAGCTACGAAATTCACCCCGCCGGGCACTCCCTATTTCAAAGAAAATCGCCCTTATCCCGCAATAAAGGAGCGTCGATACCGTTTGTATTATACGATGAGAGCAATATCTTGCACGTTTATCACTTTGACCCTGCTGGTAGGGAGCCTCCTCACCAGTTGCATAGACGACGATTTCACCACAAATCCGTCGCACATACTGGCGTTCTCGACCGACACGGTAGCGTTCGACACCGTGTTTACCACGATAGGCACCTCGACCCGTTCGTTCCGCATCTACAACCCCAACAAAAAATCGCTCAACATCTCGTCCATCAAATTGGCCGATGCCGAGCGGTCGGGATTCCACATCAATGTCGATGGTATGTCGGGCGACCAATTCACCGACGTGGAGATTCGGGGAAAAGACAGCCTCTATGTCTTTGTCGAAGCGAACATCGACCCCACCAACCAAGACAACCCCATCTTCATTGTCGATTCGATTGTCTTTCTCACCAACGGTGTGCAACAAGATGTGAAACTCACCGCCTACGGGCAAGACGTGATTATCAAACGCGGCGAAACCCTCACCGCCGATACCCGGCTTACCGCCGAACGGCCCTACCTCATCTACGACAGTTTGGTCGTGGCGCCGGGAGCCACCCTGCATATAGAACCGGGAGCAAGAGTACATTTCCACCACAAAGCCTCCCTGCTGGTACAAGGCCGATTACAAGCCGAAGGCTCCATAGAGAACCAAATTCAGATACGGGGCGACCGCCTCGACCGGCTTTTTGCCGACCTCCCTTACGACAATTTGGGCGGACAATGGGGGGGCATACGCTTCTATCCCGAAAGTTTCGGGAATAAAATCGCCTATGCCTATGTACGCGGAATGTCGTCGGGTATCGTACTCGACTCGTGTGCTACCGAGGAGACCCGGCTCGAAATTGCCAACTCGCGCATACGCAACTCGTCGGGGAACCTCATCACCTCGAAGTACAGCCGGCTGAATTGCTGGAACAGCGAGCTGTCCGATGCCGGAGGCGCCGTACTCGCACTCACCGGTGGAATTGCCGACTTTACCCACTGCACCATTGTCAACTACTATTTCTACGACATCATCACTTCGCCCATCGTAACGATCAACTACTGTGCCGCAGCCGACTCCATCGACGGCGGCGCACCCCTGCTGCGGGCCCGTTTCAACAATTCGATTCTCTGCGGGAAGACCTCCGAAATATCGAACATCGACTTCACCGGCAGCCATATATTCTTTCGCTCGTGCCTCTTCAACTCCAAAGGCGAAGACGACGACAACTTCATCAACACCGTATGGGGCGGTATGCCCCTCTTCAAGGCTCTTGGCGAAGAACACTATTACTACAACTACCAAATAGGCTCCGACGAATCCGATGCCAAAGGCAATGGCGACCCGGCATTTGCCACACCACCGCTCGACAAAGATATGTATGGCAACTCGCGAACAGAACGGGTCGACATAGGGGCATATCAATACGTGCCACAGGAGGAACCCGAAGAATAGAAATCGCACATCGGATTCGCAGTTGTGCAATAACGACTATCTTATTGTCTTCTTACTCTTAATAAAAGTTACAAAATAAAATTATTCCTCCTATTTTCTATTACAATTTTCCTTTTTTCTCTCCCGTTTTGCTAATTTTGTAAGAGAATTTAGAACCTCTTTTTAAATATTTGCAATTATGAGCGAAGAGATAAAACAAATAGCCGAGCGTCTCGTAGGACTTCGAGATGCCCTCGACCTGCGTCCCGAAGACATTGCAGCCACTTGCGATACCGATTTGGAAACCTATTTGGGATACGAATCGGGCGAAAAAGACATTCCCGTAAGTTTCCTCCACCAAATAGCCAAACACTACGGAGTGGAGCTGCCGGCACTGATGTTCGGATACGAGCCCCGCATGAGTTCCTATTTCCTTACCCGCAAAGACAAAGGTGTAGCGGTAGAGCGTACCAAAGCCTACAAATACCAGTCGTTGGCTGCCGGATTCGCCAACCGAAAAGCCGACCCCTTTATGGTAACGGTCGAACCATCGGCTCCCGAAGCCCCGTTCACCCTCAACACCCACCCCGGGCAGGAGTTTAATTTGGTACTCGAAGGGAGCCTCCACCTGCATATCGGCGAAAAAGAACTGGTCCTCAACGAAGGCGACAGCATTATGTTCGACTCCACCCGTCCGCACGGCATGAAAGCCATAGGCAAAACTCCGGTTAAATTTTTGGCCATCATATTTTAGCCGTCCGGGGAAAGCAATTATACGTTATAAACATCAAGGAAAACAAAGAGTAATACTCATACACGATTATGTTAGAACGCTTTTTAGATAAGACATCTTTCTCCTCGCAGGAAGATTTCATGAAGAATTTCAAAGTTAAAGTCCCCGACTGTTTCAATTTCGGGTACGACATAGTTGACGAATGGGCGCGCATTGCCCCCGATAAAAAAGCCTTGCTTTGGACCAACGATCAGGGTAACCGAATCGATTTCACATTTGCCGATATCAAACGCGAGAGCGATAAAACCGCCGCCTATTTCCAATCGCTGGGAATAGGCCACGGCGATATGGTCATGCTCATTCTCAAACGGAGGTACGAATTTTGGTTCTCGATTATCGCCCTCCACAAATTGGGTGCCGTATGTATCCCCGCCACCCACCTGCTCACCGAAAAAGACATCATCTACCGGTGCAACGCCGCCGACATCAAGGCCATTGTAGCCTGTGGCGACGAAATAGTCATCGGCCATATCAACCGGGCAAAACCGTCCTCGCCCTCGTTGCAACACTGCATATCCATCGGTCCCATAATCCCCGAAGGCTGGGAAGATTTCCACCGAGGCATAGAGTCGGCAGCCCCCTTTGTACGACCCGAACAAGCCAACACCAACGACGACATCTCGTTGCTCTATTTCACTTCGGGAACTACCGGCGAGCCCAAAATGGTAGCTCACGATTTCACCTATCCGCTGGGACACATCATTACCGGCTCTTTCTGGCACAATTTGCACGAGGACAGCCTGCACCTTACCCTCGCCGATACCGGCTGGGGGAAAGCCGTATGGGGAAAACTATACGGACAATGGATTGCCGGGGCCAACGTCTTTGTCTATGACTTCGAAAAATTCAAGCCGGCCGACGTACTCGAAATGATACACGATTTCCACATTACATCGTTCTGTGCCCCTCCCACCGTATTCCGGTTCCTCATTCGCGAAGACCTCACGAAATACGACATCTCGTCGCTCAAATACTGCACCATCGCCGGCGAAGCTCTCAATCCCAAAGTTTACGAAGAGTGGTTGCGGCTTACGGGTATAAAACTGATGGAAGGATTCGGCCAAACCGAAACTACCCTGACGATTGCCACCTATCCGTGGGTAGAGCCTAAACCGGGCTCGATGGGTATACGCAACCCGCAGTACGACATCGACCTGCTTACTCCCGACGGACGGTCGGCCGAAGACGGCGAACAGGGGCAAATCGTTATCCGCACCGACCACGGCAAACCACTGGGACTTTTCAAAGAATATTACCGCGATCCGCAAAAGACCTACGAAGCCTACCACGACAACATCTACTACACGGGCGACGTGGCTTGGCGCGACGAAGACGGATACTTTTGGTTCGTAGGCCGTGCCGACGACGTGATTAAATCCTCAGGGTACCGCATAGGCCCGTTCGAAGTAGAGAGCGCCCTAATGACCCACCCGGCCGTGGTAGAGTGTGCCGTAACCGGTGTTCCCGACGAGATACGGGGGCAACTGGTCAAAGCCACCATCGTACTGGCCGCAGGCTATAAGGAGAAGGCCGGCGAAGCACTCATCAAGGAAATCCAAGACCACGTAAAACGGGTTACCGCACCCTACAAATACCCCAGGGTCATCGAGTTCGTCGACGAATTACCCAAGACCATCAGCGGAAAAATCCGCCGGGTAGAAATACGTGACAAGGACAACGCCCAATAACCCTTTAACGATAGCGCGCCATGCAAGTGAGTAACGAATGGTTCGTTGCCGATGCCGAATGGGAAGGCAAACCCCTCATCATACGGGGGCGATTGTACCTCGACACCATCAGGCTGTCGGGGGAATTTCCCACCCGTATCGCCCTCGTATGGGAATACGGCGGAGACGAAAAGGGATTGCCCACCGATCAAGAGGCTCAAACGCTCGATTTCCTCAACGAAGAGTTGCGAAACGCCTTAGAAGAGAGTGAGACCGCCGTATTGACGGCGATTCACATCGGCGGGAAAAACGCCCGCTACGAATATTACGGGAAATCGGCGGAGGAGTTTTCGCTCATTTTGGACAAAACGTTCGCCCGATACCCGGCTCTCCCCATAAAAATAGGGGCGAAAAGCGAACCGCAATGGGATAATTACATCGAAACCGTACAACAATTTGCCATACAGCCATGAGTTTTAACCGCAAACGAATTACCGTAAAAATAGGAAGTAACGTACTTACCCGCCCCGATGGCACGCTCGACATCACCCGTATGTCGGCGCTTACCGACCAAATAGCCGCTTTACACAAAGCCGGCGTCGAGGTTATTGTCATCTCGTCGGGAGCAGTAGCTTCGGGGCGCAGCGAACTGAAAGAACATCGCAAGCTCGACTCGGTATCGGCGCGGCAACTCTTTTCGGCGGTAGGACAGGCCAAACTCATCAACCGCTATTACGAACTTTTCAGGGAACACGGTATTGCGTGCGGGCAGGTACTCACCACCAAAGAGAACTTCTCCACCCGGAGGCAGTACCTCACCCAAAAACAATGTATGGAGGTCATGCTCGAAAACCGGGTGATTCCCATCGTCAACGAAAACGACACCATTTCGGTAACCGAACTGATGTTTACCGACAACGACGAACTATCGGGACTTATCTCGGCCATGATGGATGCCGAAACGCTCATTATCCTCAGCAACATCGACGGCATTTACAACGGAGCCCCAAGCGACCCCGAAAGTAAAGTCATTGCCGAAATCAGGCAGGGACAGGAGTTGTCGCAATACATACAGTCGGGGAAATCCTCTTTCGGACGAGGAGGGATGCTCACCAAATGCAACATTGCCCGTAAAGTGGCCGACGAAGGAATCGAAGTCGTCATTGCCAACGGTAAAAAAGAGAATATCCTTCTTAACCTGCTCCGGGAAGGAAGCACCGAGGTCTGCACCCGATTCCTGCCCTCGCCCAACCCCATATCGAGTGTCAAACGATGGATTGCCCACTCCGAGGGCTTTGCCAAAGGGCAACTGCACCTGAATGCCGGAGCCGTCGAAGCCATACATTCGCAACAAGCCATCAGTATCCTGCCCATCGGGGTCACCTGTGTCGAAGGCGATTTCGAACGCGACGACATCGTGCGCATTGTCGCCCCCGACGGGAATCCCATAGGTGTGGGGCGTGTGGCCTACGACAGCAATGCCGCGCGGGAACTTATTGGGAAACAGGGAGCTAAACCATTAGTACACTACGATTATCTCTATCTCGACTAACTTTAACGATACGGATTTTTCCCGAATCGAAAAAAAGATTACTTTTGCTTACACACATAACTGCCATGACTACCGATTTGTCACATATTTTCGACAATGCCCGTGCTGCCGCCGGCAAACTGAACCTCATCGACGGAGAGACCATCGACAAGGTCCTTTGCGCCGTGGCCGACGAAGCCGACCGGCAAACCGACTATATCCTGCAAGAGAACCGCCGCGATTTGGAACGGATGCCCGAAAGCGATCCTCGATACGACAGGCTCATGCTCACCCGCGAACGGATAGCCGGAATTACCTCCGATATGCGCCGCGTGGCCACCCTGCCCTCTCCATTGGGCCGTATACTGGCTTCGTTCGACCGTCCCAACGGTATGCATATCGACAAAGTTTCCGTCCCGTTCGGCGTCATCGGTATCATCTACGAAGCGCGTCCCAACGTCACTTTCGACGTCTTTTCCCTTTGCTTGAAATCGGGGAATGTCTGCATTCTCAAAGGAGGGAGCGACGCCCAATATTCCAACCTTGCACTTATCAACATTATCAACAAGGTGTTGATAAGTTATGGAATAGACTCTAATACAGCCATTTTACTACCCAACGACCACAGCTTTACCGACAAGTTATTAACCGCTGTGGGGCAAGTCGACCTCATTATTCCCCGGGGCAGCAGCCGGTTGATCAACTATGTGCGCGAACACGCGCTCGTACCGGTCATAGAAACCGGTGCGGGAATATGCCACACCTATTTCGACAAAGAGGGCGACTTGGAAAAGGGTCGCAATATCGTATTCAATGCAAAAACCCGCCGGGTAAGTGTGTGCAACGCACTCGATTGCCTCATTGTCCATCGCGACAGGCTATCCGACTTGCCCGACCTCTGTGCCCCGCTATCCGGGAAAAACGTAACAATCTATGCCGACCCGCAAGCCTTCGAAGCCCTTTCGGGGAAATATCCCGACACTCTTTTACAGCCGGCAACAACCGACAGTTTCGGGACCGAATTCCTCGACTACAAGATGGCAATCAAAACCGTGGCTTCCATCGACGAAGCACTGGCGCACATTGCCCGCTACTCTTCGAAACACAGCGAAAGCATCGTCACCGAAAGCGAAATCAACAAACAAAAGTTTACCCGGCAAGTCGATGCCGCCTGCGTCTATACCAACGTATCGACAGCCTTCACCGATGGCGGGCAATTCGGGTTCGGAGCCGAAATCGGTATCAGTACCCAAAAATTGCACGCACGGGGACCGATGGCTCTGCCCGAACTAACAACCTACAAATATATTATTTCCGGTAACGGACAAACACGCCAATAAAACCATTATGAGACATTTTACCAACGTACACGACCTCGGAGATTTGAAAACGGCTGTCAAAGAAGCCCTTGAAGTGAAAGCCAACCGTTTTGCCTACAAACATTTAGGACAAGACAAAACATTGATGATGATTTTCTTCAATTCGAGCCTACGCACACGCCTGAGCACCCAAAAGGCAGCCATGAATTTGGGCATGAACGTCATGGTCTTAGATGTCAATCAAGGCGCTTGGAAACTGGAAACCGAACGCGGGGTCGTCATGGATGGCGACAAGCCCGAACACCTGCTCGAAGCCATTCCTGTTATGGGCTGCTATTGCGATGTCATCGGCGTACGCTCTTTCGCCCGCTTCGAAAGCAAAACCGACGACTACGAGGAGAAAATTCTCAACCAGTTTATTCAATATTCGGGCCGACCGGTATTCAGCATGGAGGCCGCCACGCGCCATCCCTTGCAAAGTTTTGCCGACCTCATCACCATCGAGGAACATAAAAAAACCGAGCGCCCCAAAATTGTCATGACGTGGGCTCCGCACCCCAAAGCACTGCCGCAAGCCGTACCCAACTCCTTCGCCGAATGGATAAACCAAACCGGTTACGAATTTGTCATCACCCACCCCGAGGGGTACGAGCTGGCGTCCCAATTCGTCGGTAACGCCCACGTTGAATACGACCAACGGAAAGCCCTCGAAGGCGCCGACTTTGTCTATGCCAAAAACTGGGCAGCTTATGCCGATCCTAACTACGGGAAAGTAATCAACACCGACCGCAGCTGGACCGTCGACAGCAAAAAAATGGCACTCACCAACAATGCCTTTTTCATGCACTGCCTCCCCGTACGGCGCAACATGATTGTGACCGACGATGTCATCGAAAGTCCACAATCACTCGTCATTCCCGAAGCAGCCAACCGCGAAATATCGGCTCAGGTTGTCTTGAAACGCATTCTCGAATCGCTTTAATTCCTCACAATATGAAACGGCTCTTAACTCTTCTCTTGATTGGCCTCTCGCTCATCGTCTCGTCCCGGGCCGAAGAGCCTGTCAATTACAAACTATGGGACGACGGGAAATTGGTGTGGGACGATTTTCAAGACACCCTCAGTCTCAAAGGGGTACCCTCGGCATTCAACGCATTTTTGAAAATCGAAAAGGCCAAAGAACAAGATGGGAATACCCGAACCATTCACCCCGAAGCGTTGGCTTGCTTCGACAAACGTCACTCGTTTGCCGATCCTCAAATACGCAACACCAACCTGCTGCGCCTATTCCAGTTGAAATACGATCTGCTCGAAGTATACCGCCGTCGGCTACAAACCGAACTTAATCTCGGTGTCGTGGGAATTGCGGCCGATAATCGCACCCGGCAATATATGGACTTATACAATGAACAATGCCAAAAAGCCACCCAAGATACCGACAACGGACAAAACGAAGAGAAACTGCAAGAATGGGAATTTTACGTCACCAAAGAGTTGATCGAGAATCCTGCTCCCTCGATTCCCAGCATATCGCCGCGACGGTTCGGTTACGGGTTCTACTTAGGAACAGGAGCCTCGTTCCCGGTAGGCGATATTGCAAACCATTGGAAACCGGCTTGGCAAATCAATTTCGGATTCGATTTGGGATATGCCAACACCCACTTGTTATGCGACTTTTCGGCCGGGACAGCGCAAAGCCGCCACGACATACGAGTCGAAGAAGATGGTATAAGCGATGTTTGGCACCAAAACAAGCACAACACCTACACCTCCATCTCATTGGCTTTGGGGCAACAACTCATCTCCACCAAATACTTTGCGCTTATGCCTTATGCAGGCTGTATTTGGTCGGGATATTCCGATCAAATCACAATCGGGAATGGAAGAAACGAACGAACCACATTGGCCTACACCAACTTCAACTGGACCGCAGGAATCTGTTTCGACTATCGTTTCTCAACCACCATATCGCTTGTCCCCTCTTTTTGGCGCGGGCACCGCGAAATTTTCACGGCGTCGGTTCGCACCAAAGTGTTTGTCAACCGTGAACAATTCCGAAATTTCGATACCATAGAAGGCAATACGATGCGAGGCTGTAAACTGGGATTCTCGGTAGCTTGCCTCGGATTCAGCCGGCTGTTACAAATCAAATAGAATAACCATCGACATGAAACAATACCTCGACCTTTTACAACACGTTCTCGACCACGGCGTACTCAAAGAAGATCGCACCGGAACCGGCACCCATAGCGTATTCGGCTACCAAATGCGGTTCGACTTGAAAGAGGGGTTTCCTTTGCTTACCACAAAGAAACTCCATTTGAAATCGATTATCTACGAATTGCTGTGGTTCCTCAAAGGCGATACCAACGTAAAATATTTACAGGAAAACGGGGTGCGGATATGGAACGAATGGGCCGACGAGAACGGCGACCTCGGGCATATTTACGGATATCAATGGCGTTCGTGGCCCGACTATAACGGAGGACACATCGACCAAATAAAAGAGGCCATCGAGACCATAAATCACAACCCCGATTCGCGCCGGATCATTGTCAGCGCATGGAACGTGGCCGACCTGCCGCAAATGAACCTCCCCCCTTGCCACGCCTTCTTTCAATTCTATGTGGCTAACGGGAAATTGAGTCTGCAACTCTATCAACGCAGCGCCGACATCTTCCTCGGTGTACCGTTCAACATCGCCTCGTATGCTCTGTTGCTGATGATGGTCGCACAGGTTACCGGACTCGAAGCCGGCGAATTTGTCCATACGTTGGGCGACGCGCACATCTACAACAACCACATCGAACAGGTGCGCGAACAACTCTCCCGCGAACCGCGTCCGCTTCCCAAAATGAAACTGAATCCCGAGGTGAAAAGTATCTTCGACTTCAAATATGAAGATTTCGAGTTGACCGATTACAACCCTCACCCTCACATCGCCGGAAAAGTAGCCGTATAAAATGATGACGCGAATAGCTCTTATCGCTGCCGTTGCCGAAAACGGAGCCATCGGCCGCAACCAGCAACTGTTGTGCCACCTGCCCAATGACCTGAAACTCTTCAAAAACCTCACTTCGGGCCATACCGTAGTGATGGGTCGACGCACATTCGAGTCGCTCCCCAATGGAGCCCTGCCCAACCGCCGAAACATTGTGCTCACCCATAACCCGCACGTGTCATGGCCCAACGTGACCGTTATCCACCAACTCGACGAAATAGAACAAGAAAAAACCGACGACGAGATCTTCATCATCGGTGGAGCCTCGCTCTACAACGAAACCATCGGGCTGGCCGATACCCTCTACATCACCCATATCCACCACTCGTTCGACGACGCCGACACCTTCTTCCCACCCATCGACGAGACCGTTTGGCGAAAAACCGATATTCGGGAAATGCCGGCCGACGAGAAACACCCCTATCCCTACACCTTCGTCACTTATCGGAAAAAGAATCGATCCAAAGGATAATACCCGGCAACCGGGTCAATAGGCCCGGCTGCGAGTTATCTCCCCCTCGTTATTGAATTTCAATTCCATGACAGGCACGGTATTCAGTTCTATCTTATACCCCCAACCGTACCGCGAGACCTCAACAATACCCGCATTGGGATATTGAGTAGCCACATAAACCAACAAATTCTCCGGCAAAAGGTCTATCTGCAAAGCCGACGATAACACCTGCAAATTCCCGTCGATCTCCTGCCAACTGCCATCGCCATAAAATTTCAGCTCGAAGCCGTTGCTCAACCACACCTTATAACGCGGTTCGTCGTCATCTTTCTCGGCCTTCACAACCTCCACATCGGCAAAATAATTATTCACAAACTCATGTACCTCAGCAGGCAAATGGTTATAATCCACTCGCTCGTCCTCGTCGCAGGCACTCAATCCGGCAAGACCTGCCCACAAAATAAAACTCCACAAAAATGTTTTCATATTCTCTTTATTTACTGTTTCTCTTATAACAATATTATCGGCCAAAGGGTCGTTCCCTCGCCTAAATTCCGGCATCGGGCAAGAGAATCAAAATGTAACAATTTTGTCATGCAAGGCCATCAAATTGTCACAAAAACAGTAATTCACAAAAATAATGTTAAACCAGCTCATTTTTATCGATTATTTTGCTTGCATATAAATTATATGCATTACATTTGCAATGTGTTTTTCATGGTATTAGAATTAAGGTTAACAAAGATTGGTTGTCGTGAGGACAATCAATTTTTTTTGTTTTAACTCGTCCCATATTCCCCGACATATCCCACACCATTCGATTTTTGCCGGCCCAACATAGATATATCTTCTATTTTTTGCTACTTTTGCAATCCTTAATTCAACTTATCATAACATATACACCATGAAAAAAATACTCGCTGTTATTGTTCTGCTTGCCGCCATATTTCCGATAATCACTGCCGATGGAAGTTCGGCCGATACCCCCTTAACCGTATCGCAAGCCCTTGCCAAGAAAAACGATCACAAAACCTACTATGTGAAAGGATATATTGTTGGCGAATACCGCGACTATTCCAACAACAAGCATTTCTATAATATTACTCCCCCGTTCGACGGAACCACCGCCTTCCTCATTGCCGACGACATAAACGAAATAGACCTCTCCCGAATGATGCCCGTGCAAATCAAGGATTACGTCGATGAATACAACCTAAGCGAAAATCCACAATACTGGCGTAAAAGCCTCACCGTAAAAGGAACCCTTACCGACTACTTCACCCTGCCGGGAATCAAAAACCTTACCGATTGGATTGCCCCCCAAGAACCGGTTATCGACGAGACTGTATACTGGAATTTCTACGAAACATTCGAAACCAAAAAGGCTTATACGCCCAACGATTCACAAAAAATGTACGGCGGAGGGATCTACGCAAGCGACGAAACTTGCTCGTGGAAATTCGTAGGCGCAACCTACGGCAACAGCTCCAACGACATGAAATGGGACAATGCTGCAGCCCACCTGCGGCTCACCGAATCGACTTCGGGCGAACCCGGTTACATCTGTATGCTCGACGACAAAAACAACGGCATAGGATACATACGGCTGTGGGCCGCCCGTTATAAAGACGATAAAGGCGCAGCCTCTTTCGGGGTATATCTATCGAGCGATCAAGGGCAAACTTGGGAGGCTATCCAAACAGGAATCCCCATCGAAAAAGAACTGACCGAATACCAATTCACGGTAATGCGTCCGGGAGAATGGCGTATTAAAATAGGCAAAACCGACAACTCGACAAACGGAATCGACATCGACAATATCCACATCAGCGATTATTATACCCCCTCGGCCATCGAAAGCATATCGAACCCGACCCACCTGCATATATGGGGCGCCCAAAATGCAATATGTTTCGAAACAACAGCCCCCGAAACCATCTCCATTTATGCCATAGACGGCACATTGGTTACCCGACAAACCATCGAGGGGAATAACTCCATCGCTATCCCCGCAGGATTTTACATCGTTACAACACCTTCAACCTCTACAAAAATTATGGTACGATAAACGACAAACAGGTAGCGTAGTCGGCTATTCGCCACGATCACAAACAGGGGCTATCGTACCCAATCCTACAAAAATTACTCTCCTGCAAACGATAGAGATATTTGAAAAATCAAAACAAATATTCCATTCACCAAGAGTAAAAATCCCGATATTATAAGGATCGCTTACTCCAACTGAAAGAATTGACGATAGCGCCCAAAAGCATCTGTTATGTCCGGCTGGAACTCCTCCACAAAAAACGAAGATTCCCCGCGAGGATGCCAATTCCCTACGACAATCCCATCTTCAAGAATTACGGGATAAAACAATCCGTTTTGGCTATACGCTCGATGACGGAATTTCTCATCGAGAACATGGTGGCGGCTCTTGTATCCAATCAAATACTCATCATACGAAGGCAACATTATCGTTTGCCTGTGGTATCCCCTTACCCTACAATCCCGATGGATATAATAGACCTTCCCTTCATATCGTTCCAAGATCATTTCATGACGAATTCCCTCTATGGCTTCGCGACATTCTCTCATACCGAGATTTGTCCACCACACAAAATCTTCAAGGGTTGCCGGAGAATGACTACGAAAATATTTTCGAGCCAACAGTGCAACAGCCTCCTCTCGCAATAGCTTCTTAGTTGGAGGGATTCGTGCCTCTACCAATGCATACGTATTTTGTCGATTATCCAACTCTCCACTACAAATAAGTCCCTCCAATTCCGCTCTACGAAGATAAATCGAAATAGTATGAGCGTCATCAACAAATCCTTTTTCTGCCAACCGGGCCAGAAGGGCATCTTTACACATAGACTTCTCCCCTACAAGCGATTCATAAATAAGGCTATTGGCATATTCATACTCCCGTTCACTAATCGTCCGCCCTCGATATGCTAGATAGCCATTAATTGCCGATTTGTTCTTCTCGGTGCACAACGACAACATCCACCGCAGATCCTCTGCCGCCACCAATTGCCATGTACATCGAAACAGATGAGACCTCACGATACGCCCCGAATCATACGCTTCCCGAAAAGCCTCCATCGAAGGCTGTTTCAATCTCACTCCCACAGCCCAACGCATCATCTTATATTCCTGAGCTTGCAGCATACCCATCCACGAAACCAAATCATGGACATCGGAAAACCGGGGAGCAACCAATTGTTGATTAAGAAGTCTTATATGAGGTATATTCATAAAGGATCGCTATTATTTCGCGTAAAAATAATCGAATTAAGCTCACCACACAACTCTTATTAAAAAAAGATAGCTTGCCTCGACATCGCATTTTTATGAAGGAGCGAACAAGCGAACGGGCATAAAACAGGTGTTCCCTCCACATCGGCTTTCTACATCGGAGTCTACATCGGCTTCTCCATTCTGCCGCTTTCCCCTTCCTTCCCTCCGCTTCATGCAGGGCGACGGGGTTTCGTATAGACATATAGGCATAAAAAAAGAGCCGGAGGATGGTCTCGTTCGACTTCCTTCCGGCTCTTCTTTAAGTGGCGGCTACCTACTCTCCCACTTGCGCAGTACCATCGGCGTGACGGGGCTTAACTTCTCTGTTCG